>NZ_JAFLRF010000025.1:51028-85748 GCF_017315705.1 Trinickia mobilis
ACATTCATCTTCACAACGCGGACATCGTGGCCATCATTGCGCTGGCGCTCTTGGGCGCCTTGCTTCTTGCAATCCGCTTTCGGCCGATGACGTGGCGCGGAATCGTCGTCGAGGCCGTGCTCGCGAATGCGGCGGCGATTGCCGCCGTCGTTGCGTTCGAAGCCATCGTCTCCTGACTACGCTCGTCATGGTCCGCCAGGGCCTCATACACGCTCGGCAAGCCCCGGCCGCCTGCATGCGCCGAACCCCCGTTCAGCGATAGTAGTATCCGTGGCCGTAATACCCCCCGTAGTAGTAGCCCGGGTACGGAGCCACCACGCAGCCCCCGAGCGCTGCCGCAAGCAGCACGCCTGCAATCAGTGTCATATGACGTTTCACATCTTTCTCCTGTCGTGTCGGTATGGGTCCGAGTGCCCCCGAACGATTCCGATTAAATATGAGATGGCACGCCGCATCCGTTGCAAGTTGTAAGTGAAGACTCGCCGTCCATTACACGAAATGGCCCGTACACCGTGCCGAGTGCGACGCGGCAGGCGCCTCGGGACGGCATCTCCAACGAATGGCGACAGTTTTAACAACCGTGTAATGCGACACAGATCGGCGACGGCAGCGCGAGCCGTGCATCGCACGTGCGACCGATGCATGGCGTCGAGCACAGCGGGGCGTGCATATGCCCAGGTATAATCGACGCTTTGAAATCTCAGGCATGCCATGGCCCGGGCTATCGTCACCCACTCCTTGTCGATCCGGCACGCCCGGCAAATCTGGCGCCGCTACGGCATCTTCTGGCTCGGCGCGATCGCGGTCGGTCTCACCGCCGTCCTGTACGCGAAACTCATCGATTGGGGATATGGCGCGTTCCGTTCGATGCAGCATGAGCACACGTGGCTGCCGCTCATCGTGACGCCCGCCGTGGCCGCCCTCGCGGTCTGGCTCACACGCAAATTCTTTCGCGGCGCCGAAGGCAGCGGGATTCCGCAAGTGATTGCCACACTGCACGGGGGCACGACCACGCTCGGCCCGCGCCTTCTCACGCTCAAGCTCCTGCTCGGCAAGATCGCCGTTTCGTTTCTCGGCATCCTCGGCGGCTTCACGATCGGCCGCGAAGGTCCGACCGTCCAGATCGGTGCGGCGATGATGTTCAATTTGCGGCGCTTATATCCGCGCTCGAACGCGCAAATCGAGCGGCAGCTCGTGCTGGCGGGCGCGGCGGCGGGCTTGTCGGCGGCGTTCAACACGCCGCTCGCGGGGATCGTCTTTGCGATCGAGGAATTGACGCGCAGTTTCGAGGCGCGCGCGAGCGGCGTGTTGATCACCGCGATCATCATCGCCGGCGTGATCGCACTTGGCCTGAACGGCAACTACACCTATTTCGGCATGATCCAGGTCGGCGCCCACTTTCCGGATCTGCTCGCCGTGGCCGTGCTGCTGACCGGGATCGTGACCGGCCTCGCGGGCGGCTTCTTTTCCTGGCTGCTGCTCAATACGTCGCGCTGGATTCCGCCGCAGCTCGCGCATCTGCAGCGTGAAAAGCCGGTGCAATTCGCAGCGCTGTGCGGGTTCATCATCGCGGTCGTCGGCCTGGTGTCGGGCGGCAACACGTTCGGCAGCGGCTACGCGGAAGCGCGCGGCCTCCTCGACGGGCATGAGCAACTGTCGGTGTTCTATCCGTTCCTGAAGATGATCTCGATGGTCGGCTCGTATTTGCCGGGCATTCCGGGTGGCATCTTTGCACCGTCGCTGTCGATCGGCGCGGGCTTCGGCAACCTGCTGCACCTCGTGTTCGGCAGCATGCAGTTGCAAATGCTGATCGCGCTCGCGATGGTCGGCTATCTGGCGGCCGTCACGCAATCGCCGATTACGTCGTTCGTGATCGTGGTGGAGATGATCGACGGGCATGCGCTCGTGATCTCGCTGATGGCGACTGCGCTGATTTCGAGCCGCGTCTCGCGGTTCTTCGCACCGCCGCTCTACGAGACGCTCGCGCACCGCTATATGAAGCCGCTCGCGCCGGCGGCGGAAACAGCAGGACCGGGGGGCGTCCCCGAGCCGGAAGATCCGGCCGAGGACGAAGTTGCGGCCGAAAGCGCGCCGCAGGAAGAGATGCCGCGTCAGTAAATCACGACCGGCGCCGGCGCGTTCGGCGCGACCACCGCGATTTCCTCGGCGGATGCCGAAGCGGCGGCCATGGCACCGGCGGCCACGATGGCCAACTGAGCGATCAGCAAACGAACGGGTGTTTTCATATCGACCTCTTGATTAGGGTGACGCCATCTTGGCGCTATCCCATTAATGAGCGAGGTCACGGTTTCGCCGACACGCGCCGTATGACGGCGCACTTGAAAGTGCAACGGGATATTTTCTCTGACGCGCGGCGGCGTAGCGCCGCGCAGAGGGAAACAACACGGGGGACGATGCGGAGCAAGAAACGGCAGCCGGAAACCGACTGCGACAGCCTTAAGCCTGCGGAATCTCGATCTTCACTTCGAGCACTTCGAGGTCGTCCTGCCGCTCGAGGCTCACTCGGATGTCGTCATCCGAGATCTTCACGTACTTGGAAATGACGGCCACCAGCTCGCGCTGCAACGCCGGCAGATAATCGGCGGGCGGATGGCCGCCCGCGCGCTCGTGCGCGATGATCAACTGCAAGCGTTCCTTCGCAACCGCCGCGGATTTTTTCTTCTCGCCCAGCAAAAACGAAAGAATCGACATGACGTGCGCCTCCCTTACTTGGTGCCGAAGAGGCGCTGCAACAGGCCTGGCTTCTGATAATCGGTGAAGCGCAGTTCCTTCTTTTCGCCGAGAAAGCGCGCGACGACATCTTTGTAGGCTTCGGCGACGTCGGTGCCGTCGAGGTGCACCGCGGGCAGACCCTGGTTCGACGCGTGCAGCACGGCTTCCGATTCCGGCACGACGCCGATCAAGTCGATACGCAGGATTTCCTGAATGTCCTGAAGCGACAGCATCTCGCCTTCGCTCACGCGCTTCGGGCTGTAGCGGGTGATGAGCAGGTGCTCCTTGATCGGATCCTTGCCTTCGATCGCACGCTTCGTCTTCGACGACAGAATGCCGAGGATACGGTCCGAATCGCGCACGGACGACACTTCCGGATTCGTCACGATCAGCGCTTCGTCGGCGAAATGCATCGCCAGGAGCGCGCCCGACTCGATGCCGGCCGGCGAATCGCAGATGATGTATTCGAAGTCCATCTTGATCAGGTCGTTGATGACCTTCTCGACGCCTTCCATCGTCAGCGCGTCTTTATCGCGCGTCTGCGAGGCCGGCAGGATGAAGAGGTTCTCGCACTTCTTGTCCTTGATCAGCGTCTGGTTCAGGTTCGCTTCGCCCTGGATCACGTTGATCAGGTCGTACACCACGCGGCGCTCGCAGCCCATGATGAGATCAAGATTGCGCAGGCCGACGTCGAAGTCGATCACGGCCGTCTTGCTGCCGCGCAACGCGAGGCCCGATGCAAAACTCGCGCTCGTGGTCGTCTTGCCCACACCGCCCTTGCCCGAAGTCACCACAATGATTTTTGCCATTTATCCTTACCCTGCGTTCGTCAATCATGTTCGATACAGCCCTGCGCAAGCGGCGCGCAACGGATGCGCGCGCGACTTACGTGAGCCGCAACGGTTCAATCATCAATTTCTCTTGTTCGAGCCGGATCTGCACCGCCTTGCCGAGCACGTCGGCCGGCAGCGGGTTCTCAGTCGTCCGATAGATGCCTGCGATCGAAATCAGTTCCGGCTCTAGACACGTGCAGAAAATGCGCGCGTCGTGATTGCCGTGCACGCCGGCGAGCGCTCGCCCGCGCAGCGGCGCGTAAATATGGATGTTGCCTTCCGCGATCACTTCCGCGCCGTAGCTCACGAGGCCGAGCACCACGAGGTCGCCCTTCGCATAGATCTGCTGGCCCGAGCGCAACGGCTTGTCGATCACGAGCGTCTGGCTCGGCGCGACGGGGCGTGCGGCGGATTCGGACTGAGGTGCGGCGGCGGGCGGGATGGTTTCGGCCGGTTGCTCCGATTGCTGCACTTGCGGCACGGCCGCCGGTGCGGCGGATGCAGTGTCTTCGCCCGCGCCCTTCGATGTGCCTGCGCGGCGGTCGCGCGCTTCGAGAAACGGCAGGCCCGCATCGGCGGCCCACGCGTGCTGCGCGGCGTCGGCGACGATGCCGACCGGACGCATGCGCACGCTATCGAGCAGCTTGGCGATATCGGCGAGCGGCACGCGCTCGTTTTCCGCGAGGCGGCGCAAATCGATCGCGACGACGTCGCCCGCGAAGAATTCGGGAGTCGCCTCGAAGCGCCGCGTGAGTTCGTTGGCGAGCGCGTCGAGGTCGGTCGTCTTGACGACGAAGATAAGCGTGTCGACGGAGCCGCTACGAAGTTCGAAGAATGGCGATTTTTTCAGCGACATGGCGTTCCGCAAAAAATTTTGCGTATTTTACAGGCGTCCATGCGGGCAGAAAGAATTTTTGGATTCGCCATGCCATTCTGCGCGAGGAACATCGCGAAGCCTATGCGGCACAGGCATTGAAACGCGGCCGCGTCGGCGGCAAGCACGAGCCGCACCAGCGGAAGAAATCGTAAATCAGCCTTGCAGTGCAGCGTTTTCGTGCCTCACGCGGCGCACGAGCAACGTTTGCCATTCATGCGGCGCGCGAGTGCTGGGCGCATGTTCGCCGGCCGGCCCGAAGCCGAGCCGCTGATAAAAGCGCATCGCGTTGCGGTTGGCGTCCGCGACCCACGCGTAGACCTCGGGCGCGCCTTGCTTCGCGAGCCACTCGCTCGCCGTGTTGACGAGCAGCTCGCCTCCGCGCAAATGCCGTACCGCCGGCGCCACCCACAATTCGCAGACGAATGCGTGATGCGCCGGCGTTTGCTCGAAAAACGCGCAGATCAGGCCGGCAGGGTGCCCTTCGGTGTAAAGGATGAAGGTCGTGGAAATATCGGAAACGGCATGGCTCGCGGCAGTCTCGTCGAACGTCGCTGCGTCGGCGGACAAGGCTTCTTCCAGCGTCTCGCCGAACGCGTACGGCGCTTCGCGCAGGGATGCGGTGCGCAGCTCGCGGTAGGTTTCGCCCTGATCAGCGGCAATACGGCGGACAGTCAGCGATGAACTCATGCGGCTTGGTTTGAGTGGGGACAGGCTAACGCGTAGCTTCAACCGAACCGGCGTGCGAGTCAAATCGTTATTTCGATGACGGGCCTTACCGCTCGCGCAGGCGCAACGAAATGGCACGCCAAAAATGCCGCGTCAATGCGGCGGTTCATAGGTGCCGGATCACCGGCCGGTCACGGCGCTTCATAAGCACCCGTGCCATCGGGCCAGGGCGTCAGGAGTTCGAAGCCGTCGCCGGTGACGGCGACCATGTGCTCCCACTGCGCGGACAGCGAACGGTCCTTGGTGACGACGGTCCAGCCGTCGCGCAGCACGGCGGTACCCGCCCGCCCCGCGTTGACCATCGGCTCGATCGTAAATACCATGCCGGGCTTGAGCTTCAGGCCCTGCCCCGGCTGCCCGTAGTGCAGCACTTGCGGATCCTCGTGATAGACCTTGCCGATACCGTGTCCGCAATAGTCGCGCACGATCGAATAGCCCTCGCGCTGCGCGACGCGCTGGATCGCGTGACCGACGTCGCCGAGCGTCGCGCCCGGCCGAACTTGCCGGATGCCCGCGACCATCGCTTCGTACGTCGTATCGACGAGATGCCGCGCGACCGGGCTCGGCTCGCCGACGCAATACATGCGGCTCGTATCGCCGAAGTAGCCGTCCTTGATCACGGCCACATCGAGGTTGACGATGTCGCCGTCGCGCAGGACTTCGTTGCGATTCGGAATGCCGTGGCACACGACATGATTCACCGACGCGCAAACCGTCTTCGGAAAGCCCAGGTAGCCGACGTTTGCCGGAATCGCCTTCAACGTGTCGACGATGTAGTCGTTGCAGATCGCGTCGAGCTGCTCGGTGGTGACGCCGGCGCGCATGTGTTCGCCGATCATCGCGAGCACGTCGGCAGCGAGACGGCCGGAAATGCGCAGCTTCTCGATGTCGGCGGGGGTCTTGTAGGTGAGGGTCATCGATGTCGTATTCCGTCGTGCAGGCGGCATGCCCGGTCCGCGAACCGGCGCGAGCATCCGGCATTGTACAGACGCGGCCATCGGCGCCGCTTTCAGTCGGCGGCCGCGTGCGCGAGGCTGTTGTCCGACGACTTGGCGGCCGGCCGGATCAACAGCACGAGCGGAATCACAAAAAGCGTCGCAACGAACATCAGCTTGAAATCGTTGAGATAGCCGATCATCTGCGCCTGCTGCGTGATGTTCAGGTTCATGAGCGCAAGCGCGCTCGCGCGCGACCCGTCGGCAATCATGGGCTGCACGGCCGGGTTGAACGCGTTGATGTTGGCGGCAAGATCCGCGTGAGCGACCTGCGTGCCGCGCGTCATCAAAGTCTGCACGATCGAAATGCCGATGCTGCTGCCGATGTTGCGCATCAGGCTGTACGTCGCGGTGCCGTCGGCGCGCAGCTCGGGTGTCAGCGTCGAGAACGCCAGCGCGGAAAGCGGCACGAACACGAGCCCGAGGCCGAAACCCTGGATCGTGCCCGGCCACACGATATCGGACGCCGACAGCACGATCGTGTACTGCATCATCTGCCACAGTGCGAATGCGGAGATCAGAAAGCCCGCGAGCAGCAGCAGGCGCGCATCGATGCGCCGCAGAAGCCGGCCCGCCAGCATCATCGACACCATCGTGCCGACGCCGCTCGGCGCGGTGACGAGCCCCGTCGTCGCGACCGGATAGCCCATCAGGTTCTGCAGCATCGGCGGCAAGAGCGCGCGCGTCGCGTACATCACCGCGCCGATCACGAAGATGAAGAACGTGCCCGTCGCAAAGTTGCGGTCCTTGAGCAATTGATAGCGAAAGAACGTGTTCGGGCCGGAGGTCGCGGTGTGCACGATGAAGAACGCGAAGCTGATCCCGGCGAGCAGCGCCTCCGTGACGATTTCGAGCGAGCCGAACCAGTCGAGCTGTTCGCCGCGATCGAGCAGCGCCTGCAGCGCGCCGATCGCGAGGCCCAGCGTCGCGAAGCCGAACAGGTCGAACTTGGCGTCGGGCCGCGGCGCGCGCTGCGGCAGGAACGTGAGCACGCCGAAGAGCGCGAACGCGCCGATCGGCACGTTGATGAAGAACACCCAGCGCCAGTTATAGCTGTCGGTAAGCCAGCCGCCGAGCGTCGGCCCGAGGATCGGTCCGACCATCACGCCCATGCCCCAAACGGCCATCGCTTGCCCTTGCCGCTCGCGCGGATTGATGTCGAGCAGAATCGATTGCGACAGCGGCACGAGCGACGCGCCGAACACGCCCTGCAAGAGGCGCGACGCGACGATCTGCGTGAGCGTCTCCGACAGCCCGCACAGCGCCGACACGAGCGTGAACCCGGCAATCGACATCGCAAGCAGGCGCTTCACGCCGAAGCGGTCGGAGAGCCAGCCGGTGAGCGGGGTCGCGATCGCCGCGGCGACGATATAGGACGTCAGCACCCAGGTGATCTCGTCCTGCGACGCCGACAGCGTGCCCTGCATATGCGGCAGCGCAACGTTCGCGATAGTGCTGTCGAGTGTCTGGAGCAGCGTCGCGAGCATGATCGAGAGCGTGATCATGCCGCGGTTGAGCGGCGCGGCGGCGCCTTCGCGCGCCAAATTTGCGGACATTGTCGAGGAGAGGGTCGTTAATAATAAGCATGCTTATTATATAGCCGGGCGCCCACTCGGCAATCGGGGCTTTCCCAGCGTTATCGTCGAGCGCCGCGCCTCCGGCAGCACACCACGGCGCCCCCCCCTGCGTTCCGTATAATCGCCCGATGACCACCGATCTCGACAAACGCTTCGGCTTCTTGATCTCCGACGTCGGCCGCCTTTGCGGCAAGCGGTTCGACGATCTCGCGAAGTCGTCCGTGGAACTCACGCGCGCGCAATGCCGCGCGCTCGCCTATCTCTCGCACTTTGGCAATGTGAATCAGGCGCGCCTCGCCGATCTGCTCGAAGTCGCGCCGATCTCGGCAGGGCGGCTCCTCGACCGGATGGAGGAAGGCGGCTGGGTCGAGCGTCCCGCCAATCCGAACGACCGCCGCGAGCGGCAGGTGCGGCTCACCGAGAAAGCAGAGAATGCGATGGGAACCGCGCGCCGCGTCGGCGACGAAGTCGCGGCCGAGGCGCTCGCGGGATTCAGCGCGGAGGAAGTCGAACAGTTGATTGCGATGCTGCGCCGCGTGCGCGCGAACCTGAGTTCGCTCGTCGACCTTTAATGGAGCGCGGGAATGAACCAGCTCACCATCTCGTCCGTTGCCTACCTGATCGCCGAGCCGGTACGCGCCGCGATGCTGATCACGCTCACAGACGGCAGCGCGCTTCCCGCGGGCGCGCTCGCCGACGCCGCGGGTGTCACGCCGCAGACGGCCAGCTCCCACCTCGCGAAGCTATTGACAGGCGGCCTCGTGACCGTCGAAGCCAAAGGTCGGAATCGCTATTACCGGATTGCCGGCCCGCATGTGGCGCTCGCGCTGGAAAGCCTCGCGTCGGTCGGCCCGGTGACGCCGGCCTGGCGCAGTCCCCCTACCCGTGCGGCAAAGGAATTGCGTTTTGCGCGCTGCTGCTATGACCACCTTGCGGGGCAAATTGGCGTCGCCGTCACGCGAGGCATGCTCGAGCGCGGCTTCATCTTCGAAGGCGGCGAGCGGGACTATGGCTTGACGCCGTCCGGTGTGAATTGGCTGCGCTCGCTCGGGCTCGACGTCAGTGGAATCGAGTTCGATGAACCGGGCGCCGCCCGTCAGTGCCTCGACTGGACCGAGCGCCAATATCACGTTGCCGGTCCTTTCGCCGCGCGGCTGATGAACGCGTTTTTCGCATGGGATTGGATACGCCGCGTGCCTGGAAAGCGGACTGTCGTCGTCACGCCGCTCGGGTGGGCGGCGCTCAAGCAGCATTTCGGTATTGAGCGAGAAGGCAGGGACGGATTGTACGTGTTGCCGGCGACAGTCAGCGTCTAGGCCACCGTTGATCCCGCGCACTCGCTGCAACGACAATTCGAAGGCGAAAAAAATGCCCGCTTTTTGCGGGCTTTTTGAATGCTGGCGGAAAGGGTGGGATTCGAACCCACGATACGGTATAACCGTATACCGGATTTCGAGTCCGGCGCATTCGACCACTCTGCCACCTTTCCGGTTTCTACAACCTTCACCAAGCTGGTCGCTGCTCGGCGAAGCGAAGATTGTAGTACATCCACGATCGAATTCCAAGCCCTTTTGCACGACAACAGCGACGAAAATACCGGCAACGCGATTCGTGCGTCATCAAGTCGCCGACGTAGCGTCGAGCCGCGCGACGCCGCCAAGATACGGACGCAGCACCGCCGGCACCGTCACCGATCCATCCGCGTTCTGGAAATTCTCGAGCACCGCGACCAGCGTGCGCCCCACCGCGAGGCCCGAACCGTTCAGCGTATGCACAAGTTCCGGCTTGCCCTGCGCATTGCGGTAGCGAGCCTGCATGCGGCGCGCCTGGAACGCTTCGGTATTCGAGCAGCTCGAAATCTCGCGATAGGTGTTCTGCGCCGGCAGCCACACTTCGAGGTCGTAAGTCTTCGCCGCGGAAAAGCCCATGTCGCCGGTGCAAAGCGTAATCACGCGATACGGCAGCTCGAGCTTCTGCAGAATCGTCTCCGCATGCAGGACCATCTGTTCGAGCGCGTCGTACGAAGTCTCGGGTGCGACGATCTGCACCATCTCGACCTTGTCGAACTGATGCTGACGAATCATCCCGCGCGTATCGCGGCCGTACGAACCGGCTTCCGATCGGAAGCACGGCGAATGCGCTGTCAGCTTGATCGGCAGCGCGCTGCCTTCGACGATGCTGTCGCGCACCGTGTTCGTCAGCGAAATCTCCGACGTCGAAATCAGGTATTGCGTCACAACGTTCTCGCCGCCGCCCTTCTCGACGCGGAACATATCGTCGGCGAACTTCGGCAGCTGGCCCGTTCCGTACAGGATCTCGGGATTGACGATGTACGGCGTATAGATTTCCGTATAGCCGTGCTGCAGCGTGTGGGTATCGATCATGAACTGCGCGAGCGCGCGATGCAGCCGCGCGATCTGTCCGCGCAGCATCGTGAAACGCGCACCCGCGAGCTTTGCGCCGGTCTCGAAGTCGAGGCCAAGCGGCGTGCCCACGTCGACATGGTCCTTCACCTCGAAATCGAATTGGCGCGGCGTGCCCCAGCGGCGCACTTCCACGTTGGCGGATTCGTCGTCGCCGAGCGGCACGCTTTCGTGCGGAAGATTCGGCATACCGAGCATCAGGTCCGACACGCGCGCCTGCACGTCTTCGAGCTGGGCAGCGGACGCCTTCATCTCGTCGCCGATGCCGCTCACTTCCGCCATCACCGCCGACGTGTCCTCGCCGCGCCCCTTCATCGCGCCGATCTGCTTCGACAAGCTGTTGCGGCGCGACTGCAATTCTTCGGTGCGGGTCTGGATGGCGCGGCGTTCCGCTTCGAGCGCGGAGAACGCAGCGGCGTCGAGGGTGTAACCGCGGTCGGCGAGGCGCCTGGCGACGCCGTCGAGGTCTTTGCGCAGCAACTGGATGTCGAGCATGGGAGGGAACAGTCTTCGTTGTATGAAGGGGGGATTTTAGCGCACCGGCACGGTGCTCAGGCGCATCGGCCGGTGCGCTCGGGGCGCTTGCAGCAATACTTCTCGACGACGGACAGGCCTCCTACTCGGACTCCCCCGCCTTCTTGTCGAGGTCCCGCAACCAAGCGAGCTTTTCCGCGATCTTCGTTTCCAGCCCTCGCGGCACCGGCTCATACCAGCCGGGCTCGCGCATGCCTTCGGGCAGATACGTCTCCCCGGCTGCATACGCATTCGGCTCGTCGTGCGCGTAGCGGTATTCGCGGCCGTAACCGAGCTCCTTCATCAAGCGAGTCGGCGCATTGCGCAAATGGACCGGCACTTCGCGCGACTTGTCCTGCTTCACGAACGCCATCGCCTGATTGAACGCCTTGTACCCGGCGTTGCTCTTCGCCGCGCACGCGAGGTAGATCACGGCCTGGCCGAGCGCCAGCTCGCCCTCGGGCGAGCCGAGCCGCTCGAAGGTCGCGGCCGCATCGTTCGCGATCTGCATCGCGCGCGGGTCGGCAAGGCCGATGTCCTCCCACGCCATCCTGACGATGCGCCGCGAGAGGTACTTGAGATCAGCCCCGCCGTCGATCATCCGGCAGAACCAGTAGAGCGCCGCATCCGGATGCGAGCCGCGCACCGACTTGTGAAGCGCCGAGATCTGGTCGTAGAAGTGCTCTCCGCCCTTGTCGAAGCGCCGCACGTTCAGCGTCATCGCGTTCGCGACGAAGTCGGCGTCGATATGCATCTTCTTCGACGAAAGCGCCGCCGTCTGCGCCTGCTCGAGCAGGTTCAGGAAGCGCCGTGCATCGCCGTCGGCGTAACCGATCAGCGTATCGACCGCCTGCTCGTCGAAGACGAGATCCGTCAGCGCCGCTTCCTGCGCGCGCCGCAGCAACTGCCGCAGTTCGTCGTCGGACAGCGACTTGAGCACATAAACCTGCGCGCGCGACAGCAGCGCCGAATTGACCTCGAAACTCGGATTCTCAGTCGTCGCACCGATGAAGGTCACCAGACCCGATTCGACGAACGGCAGCAGCGCGTCCTGCTGCCCTTTGTTGAAGCGGTGGATCTCGTCGACGAACAAGATCGTATGCTTGCCGCGCGTGTTCAGATTCTGCTGCGCGCGGTCCATCGCTTCGCGGATGTCCTTGACCCCGCCGAGCACTGCCGATATCGCGATGAACTCGCAATCGAACGCGAGCGCGGTGAGCCGCGCCAAGGTCGTCTTGCCGACGCCCGGCGGCCCCCACAGGATCATCGAATGCGGCTTGCCCGAGGCGAACGCCAATTGCAGCGGCTTGCCCTCGCCGAGCAAATGGGTTTGACCGATGACC
This sequence comes from Trinickia mobilis, assembly GCF_017315705.1. Taxonomy (GTDB): domain Bacteria; phylum Pseudomonadota; class Gammaproteobacteria; order Burkholderiales; family Burkholderiaceae; genus Trinickia_A; species Trinickia_A mobilis. The sequence continues at coordinate 63,049 of NZ_JAFLRF010000025.1, forward strand.
TCATCGAGCGTCTTCGGCCGCAATGCCTCTGCTAGCGGCCGGCGCGGCTCGACTTGGAAGAGATCTGACATGAAATAGCCCCCACGCTCACTTCGTTCGCTGCCCCCCCGAGGGGGTGTCAGTACGTTTGGGGCAGCCCGGCACGTACTGAAATATGAAACAGCCCCCCGCTCTCTTCGTTCGCTGCCCCCCGAGGGGGTGTCGGTACGTTTGGGGCGGCCCGGCACGTACTGAAATATGAAACAGCCCCCACGCTCTCTTCGTTCGCTGCCCCCCGAGGGGGTGTCAGTACGTTTGGGGCGGCCCGGCACGTACCGACATGCGCTGTCCTCCCTGGATGCGTGGCCCGGCGAGCGGGCCGCGCATGACGCTCAGCCGTTCAACACATCCGCGCCCTTCGGCACGACGAACTTGAACGTATCGGCCTTGAGCGGCGGGTTCTTCTGGATGTTCGAGAACGTGAGCAGCGTCACGTTGCCGAACACGTCGTGCAGCTCCATCGCTTCGAGGTTGCCGTCGCGAAAGCCGATGCCCACGCGCTGGAATTGCGTGTCCTTTGCCTTCGGCGTGAGCTCGAGCCAGTCGATGCCGTCCTTCACGCCGGCGTCCTTCAACGTGAAGTTCTTGTCGAGATCGTTGCTGCCGAACAGGATCGCCGCCGGGCTTGCGCCGAGTGAGCCGCCGAGCTTGCGCACGGTGACCTGGTTCAGGTCCTTGTCGTAAACGTAGAGGTTGTCGCCGTCGGCCTGCAGCACCTGCTCATACGGCTTCTCGTACGACCAGATGAACTTGCCGGGACGCGCGAACAGGAACGTGCCGCTCGACGTGGTCTCGATGTTCGGCATCGCCATGTCGCTGCTTGCCCCCTGCGCCTTGCTCGGCGCCTTCACCTGCTTCTGCACGAAATCGCCGCGCGCGGATTTGACTTGCGACACGAACGCCTTCAGCTGCTCGATGCCGCTCGCGAACGCCTGCGGCGCGGCGAACATCGACGCGCCGATGACAGCGATGCTCGCGAGGCGTGCCGCCGAGCGCAGCAGCGGACGGCGCGCGGCATTCGAAACGGAATGGGACGAACGGGCATCGCGCCCGAAGAATTGCAGCATGAGGTGGTTCTCCGTAGATGTGGCTCAGACCGGCTCTAACAGGGTTGACCCGGCGGCGGCAAACCGCGCGACGCGTGGCGGCGCGGCAAGGCCTGCCGCTTAATCGGTTTCGCGCGCCGGCACGAGAATTTCGCGGTTGCCGTTCGACGACATCGCCGAAACGAGCCCCGACTGCTCCATCTGCTCGAGCAGCCGTGCCGCGCGGTTATAGCCGATGCGCAAGTGCCGCTGCACGAGCGAGATCGACGCACGGCGATTCTTGACGACGACTTCGACCGCCTGATCGTAGAGCGGGTCCGACTCCTCGCCGCCCGCGCCAGCCCCGGCGGCGCCCGCCGAGCCCTCGTCGCCGTCGCCGGCGAGCCCGCCTTCAAGAATGCCTTCGATGTAATTCGGCTCGCCGTGCTCCTTCAACTTCTCGACGACGCGATGCACCTCCTCGTCCGACACGAACGCGCCGTGCACGCGCACCGGCAGGCCCGAGCCCGGCGGCAGATACAGCATGTCGCCCATGCCGAGCAGCGACTCGGCGCCCTGCTGGTCGAGGATCGTGCGCGAATCGATCTTCGACGACACCTGGAACGCCATGCGCGTCGGCACGTTGGCCTTGATGAGGCCGGTGATCACGTCGACCGACGGACGCTGCGTCGCGAGAATCAGATGGATGCCGGCCGCGCGCGCCTTCTGCGCGATGCGCGCGATCAGCTCTTCGACCTTCTTGCCGACGACCATCATCAGGTCGGCCAGCTCGTCGATCACGACGACGATGTTCGGCAGGCGCGTGAGCGGCTCCGGCTCGTCCGGCGTCAGGCTGAACGGATTCGGGATCTTCTCTTCACGCTTGGCCGCCTCGTCGATCTTGTTGTTGTAGCCCGCGAGATTGCGCACGCCGAGCTTGCTCATCAGCTTGTAGCGGCGCTCCATCTCGGCGACCGCCCAGTTGAGCGCGTGGCCGGCCTGGCGCATGTCGGTGACGACGGGGCACAGCAAATGCGGAATGCCTTCGTAGACGCTCATTTCGAGCATCTTCGGATCGATCAGGATCATCCGCACCTGCTCGGCGCTCGCCTTGTAGAGCAGCGAGAGAATCATCGCGTTGATGCCGACCGACTTGCCCGAACCGGTCGTGCCCGCGACGAGCAAGTGCGGCATCTTCGCGAGATCGGCGCACACCGGCTTGCCGCCGATGTCCTTGCCGAGGCCCATCGTGAGCGCGGACGGCGCCGCCGCGTACACCTCGGAGCCGAGAATTTCGGAGAGGCGCACCGTCTGCCGCCGCTGGTTCGGCAGCTCGAGTGCCATGTAGTTCTTGCCGGGAATCGTCTCGACGACGCGGACCGACACGAGCGACAGCGACCGGGCCAAGTCCTTCGCGAGATTGACGATCTGGCTGCCCTTGACGCCGGTGGCCGGCTCGATCTCGTAGCGCGTGACGACCGGCCCCGGATACGCCGCGACGACGCTCACTTCGACGCCGAAATCCTTGAGCTTCTTTTCGATCAGACGCGACGTGAACTCGAGCGTATCGGCGGAAATCGTTTCCTGCGCGGGCGGTGCGGGGTCGAGGAGCGCGACGGGCGGCAGCGTCGAATCGCCGGGCAGGTCGGTGAAGAGCGGCACCTGCTTCTCTTTCTCGACGCGCTCCGACTTCGCCGGCGTGACGACCGGCGGCACGATCGTGACGGGCTCGTGCTCTTCGATCCGCACACGGCCCTGCTCGACCTTGCCCTCGCGCTTGACCGCGGCGGCTTCACCGAGCTTGCGGTCGCGCACCGTCTCGCGGCGCAGCTTCGCGAGCGTGACCGCCGAAATGATCGCGTCGCCGACCTTCTCGGCCACCGACAGCCACGAAAACCGGAAATACAGCGACAAGCCGATCGCGAGCGCCACCAGAAGCGCGAGCGTGCCGCCCGTGAAGCCGAGCGCATGCGACACGCCGCGCGCGACCGCCTCGCCGACCACGCCGCCCGGCGCGCGCGGCAACTGCACTTTCAGCGACCACATCCGCAGCGCCTCGATGCCGTCGCAGGCGAGCAGCACGAGCACGAACGCGAAGCCTTCGGTGATCCAGGTCGAATCGCGCGGCGCGTCCTCGTCGGGCGCCTCGCTGCGCGTGATGCGGCGATAGTTCGCGGAAATGTGGCGGGCGAGCAGCACGACCCACCAGTAGGCGGACAGCCCGAACAGCAGGAGCAGGATGTCGGACGTCCAGGCGCCGACGCGCCCGGCCCAGTTGCCGATGCGGTCGACCTGCGCCGCGTGCGTCCAGCTCGGGTCGTGGCGGCTGTAGCTGACGAGCGCCATCAGCAGGAACACGCCGAGCGCGACCTGCAATATCCAGCGAATTTCGGTGAAGAGGCGCGACATGCGATGCGGCAATGCCTGCGCGTTCGCGGAATAGGGAGCTTTGGCCATTGAATCCGTAGTGCATCCTGCGGCATTCGCACGCGAAAGCCGCCAGTCGTTCGATGCGGGCTATTGTAAACGCTGTGTTGCACGGCAGGCTGTAAATGACGGTAACTCGCGACAGTCGTGCAACTTCCGGGCGTGGGTCGTGCGTTTCGGGCCGAAACGGGCCGAAACGGGCCGAAACGGGCCGAAACGGGCCGCCTGGGCTATCGCAGCGATTGAAACGTTCACTGAGCAGCGCCGTAAGCGGGCCTTTATAATGCGAGGCTCGTACCCATCTGCTCTTGCAACCCCGGTTGCATCGGCTCGAACGGATCGAACCGCGCATCCGCCAGCCGACTTTTTTTACGGATTGAAGCCCCATCATGTCCACCCGCAAACACGCCAAAGTCCTGATTCTCGGTTCCGGCCCCGCCGGCTACACCGCCGCCGTCTATGCGGCGCGCGCCAACCTGTCGCCGGTGCTCGTCACGGGCCTCGCGCAGGGCGGCCAGCTGATGACGACGACCGACGTCGAAAACTGGCCCGCGGACGCGAACGGCGTGCAAGGCCCCGAGCTGATGCAGCGCTTCCTCGACCACGCGGAGCGCTTCAACACGGAAATCATCTTCGATCACATCCACACCGCCAAGCTCGACGAAAAGCCGATCCGCCTGATCGGCGACTCCGGCGAGTACACCTGCGATTCGCTGATCATCGCGACCGGCGCGTCGGCGCAGTATCTCGGCCTGCCATCCGAAGAGCAGTTCATGGGCCGCGGCGTGTCGGCCTGCGCGACCTGCGACGGCTTCTTCTACAAGAACCAGCACGTGGCGGTCGTCGGCGGCGGCAATACGGCCGTCGAAGAAGCGCTCTATCTGGCCGGCATCGCGAAGAAGGTCACGGTGATCCACCGCCGCGACAAGTTCCGCGCCGAGCCGATCCTGATCGACCGCCTGCTCGAAAAGGAGAAGGAAGGCGTCGTCGAGATCAAGTGGAACCACGTGCTCGACGAAGTGAAGGGCGACGATTCGGGCGTGAACGGCCTGCGCATCAAGAACGCGAAATCGGGCGAGACGGCCGATATCGACTTGCAGGGCCTCTTCGTGGCGATCGGCCACAAGCCGAACACCGATATCTTCGCCGGCCAGCTCGAGATGAAGAACGGCTACATCATCACGAACGGCGGTTTCAACGGCAACGCGACGGCGACGAGCGTGCCGGGCGTGTTCGCCGCGGGCGACGTGCAGGACCACGTGTACCGCCAAGCCATTACTAGCGCCGGCACCGGCTGCATGGCCGCGCTCGACGCACAGCGCTACCTCGAGAGCGTCCACGAGATGACGCAGGAACACGTGATGAGCCACGAGGCCGACCGGTAAAATGACGGGCAAGCGCGACGCTTAGCCCTCGAAGCCGAACCATCGCATCACAGGGGCCGCGGCCAGACGCCGGCGGCCCCTTTTACGTTCGAGGCGCAAAGCGCGACAGGTGAGTCCGCCTAGGCGAGCCGCAACGAGAAATCGAAGTGCGGTTCGGTGAAGGCGCTTGCCGCCGTTCACTAGCAGTGCATGTCATCGTCATGGCCAAGAACCTACCCCACCCGAGCGAGCCGAAGAAGCAGCGCGCGGCCGTCGAAACGGCCGCTGCGCCACCCGCCCCGCAACCGCCTGCGCCAACGCCCGAGCGCGGCAGCGGCCTCGCCGGCCTCGGCGCCTTGCGCGACGCGCTCAAGGGCGACGCCGCCCGGCGCGAGCGCGAACGGGCCTCGACGGCCCAGGCCGCGCGCGAGGCCGCCTCGGACGCCAACCTCTTTCGCCGCGAAGTCGGCGAAGTCGCGCCGCTGAAAGCGCCGCCGCGCACGCCGAGCGCGCGCACGCCGCCGCCCCCGCTTCCCGTCCAGACGCAGCGCGACGAAGAAGCCGTGCTGCACGAAGCGATCTCCGACGAATTCGATCCGGACGTCCTGCTCGAGACCGACGAAACCCTCTCATACTGCCGTCCCGGCGTGAGCCAAGACGTCGTGAAGAAGCTGCGGCGCGGCGACTGGATCGTGCAGGCGCAGCTCGATTTGCACGGCATGCGCCGCGACGAGGCGCGCGAGGCGCTGGCGGAATTCATTCGCGAATCGGGCAAGCGCGGCCTTAGGTGCCTGCGCGTGATCCACGGCAAGGGCCTGGGCTCGATCGGCAAGGAGCCGGTGTTGAAGGGCAAGGTGCGCGCCTGGCTCGTGCAGAAGGCCGAGGTGATCGCGTTCTGCCAGGCGCGGCCGCACGACGGCGGCGCGGGCGCGGTGCTCGTGCTGCTGCAGCCGGCCAGCGCAACGGGCAATGCCCCGGGCGCCGCCCGCTCCGACCGGGGGACGCGTGGTACATCCTAGGCTGACACTTGCCCTCTCCATCATGGAGACCATCGCCATCCTCGCTTACGCCGCCTCCGGCTTCATCGAAGCGCGCAAGCGCCGGCTCGACGCGATCGGCACGTTTCTCGTCGCGCTCGCCACCGCGTTCGGCGGCGGCACCGTGCGCGACCTCATGCTCGAACGCCGTCCGTTCTATTGGGTCGAGCACCAGGAATACGTGATCGTCATTTTCGTGGCGTCGTTCTTTGCGCCGTACGTCCTGCGCCTGATCTCGCACGTGATCTCCGAGCGCGCGCTCTTGATTGCGGACGCCATCGGACTCGGGCTCTTCAGCGTCGCCGGCACGTCGATTGCGCTCGACGCGCAAATGCCCGCGTTCATCGCGGTGCTGATGGGCGTGACGACCGGCGTGTTCGGCGGGATCATCCGCGACGTGCTGTGCAACGACGTGCCGCTCATCCTGCGCGATTCGCGCCCGTACGCGACTTGCGCGTTTGTCGGGTGCTGGCTATATCTGCTCCTCAATCGGCTCGATTTCGATCCGATTTATAGCGTGCTGATCGCGACCGGCTTCATCCTCGTGGCCCGCCTCGTCACCTACAAATTCGACGTGCGCTTGCCGCACTGACGCAAAAAAAAGACGGTCAGGCGCGGAATCACAACCGCTACCTGACCGCTGGGACATCCTTCAGACCCACGAGCGCAATCTCATCCTTCGGCGCAACCCGTCACGCGCGTCAGGCAATGCGCGCCTCGTTGCTCGGATCGAACAGTACCGCCTTGGACACGTCGAACAACAGATTCATGTTCTGCAACGGTTGCGGGTTCGAAGCCGGGTGCACGCGGCTCACGATCCGCTTCCCGTTCACCTGCGCGAACACGAGCGTATCCGGCCCGGTCGGCTCGATCACGTCGACCTTCACTTCGACCGGCTGCAAGAGCCCGCTTTGCACGTCGTGCGCGCTGCGCGCATCGGTGATGCGCTCGGGGCGCAAGCCGAGAATCACTTCCTGGCCGACGCGGCTCTTCAGTTTCGCGCCGTCGAACGGCAGGTTCAGCACGCCGCGCTTGATGCCCGTGTCGATCTCGACGCCGGCGCCCGCGCCCTGCTCCACGAGCTTGCCCTGGATGAAGTTCATCGGCGGCGCGCCGATGAAGCCCGCGACGAACAGGTTCGACGGCGAATCGTAGATCTCCTGCGGCGCGCCGAATTGCTGAACGATACCGTCCTTCATCACCGCGATCCGATCGCCGAGCGTCATCGCTTCGATCTGATCGTGCGTCACGTAGACGATCGTCGTGCCGAGGCGCTGGTGCAGCAGCTTGATTTCCGAGCGCATTTCGATGCGCAGCTTCGCGTCGAGGTTCGAAAGCGGCTCGTCGAACAGGAACATCACCGGATCGCGCGCCAGCGCGCGGCCCATTGCGACGCGCTGCCGCTGGCCGCCGGAGAGCTGCCCCGGCTTGCGGTCGAGCAGGTGCGAGATCTGCAGCATGTTCGAGACGCGATCGACGATCTGCGTCTGCTCGCTCTTCGGCACTTTGCGGATGTTCAGGCCGAACGAGATGTTCTCGCGCACCGTCATCGACGGATACAGCGCGTACGACTGGAACACCATCGCGATGTCGCGATCTTTCGGCGAGAGGTTGTTCACCATCTTGCCGTCGATCTGGATCTCGCCCTTCGTCACCGTCTCGAGACCGGCGATCATGTTGAGCAGCGTCGATTTCCCGCAGCCCGAGCCGCCGACGAGAATCAGGAACTGGCCGTCCTCGATGTCGATGTTGACACCCTTCAGAACCGGCACTCCGTTCGGGTAGGTCTTGTACACGTCACGGATGGAAAGGCTTGCCATGCTGTGAATCCTCTAGTCGCTGTTACTGCTTTCGAATCCGCGCGCCGTCATGTCGAACGGCTGCGCGGATGCTGATATCGATCGAAAAAGCGCCCGCTTTGAATGCGCGCTGCCGCATCAACGCCAATGCGTCGTCAACCCTTCACCGCGCCCGCCGTCAAGCCGCGCACGAAGTAGCGGCCGGCGATCACGTAGACGAGCAACGTCGGCAGCGCGGCGATGATCGCGCCCGCCATGTCGACGTTGTATTCCTTCACGCCCGTCGAGGTGTTGACGAGATTGTTCAGCGCCACCGTGATCGGCATCGAATCGACGCCCGAGAACACGATCCCGAACAGGAAGTCGTTCCAGATCTGTGTGAATTGCCAGATCAGGCACACCATGAAGATCGGCAGCGACACCGGCAGCAGGATACGCGTGAAGATCATGAAGAAGCCCGCGCCGTCGATGCGCGCCGCCTTCACGAGTTCGGCCGGAATGCTCACGTAGAAGTTGCGGAAGAACATCGTCGTGAATGCGATTCCGTAGACCACGTGCACGAACACGAGGCCGCCGATCGTATTGGAGATGCCGAAGAAGCCTTGCAGGCGCGCCATCGGCAGCAGGATCGCCTGGAACGGGATGAAACAGCCGACGAGCAGCATCGTGAAGAGCGCGTCGGCGCCGCGGAAGCGCCAGTGCGTGAGCACGTAACCGTTGAACGCGCCGATGATCGACGAGATCAGCACGGCGGGAATCACCATCTTCACCGAGTTCATGAAGAACGGCTGCATCCCGTCGCAGCGCACGCCGGTGCAAGCCTGGCTCCACGCCTTGATCCACGGCGCAAAGGTCCAGTGGCTCGGCGGCGTGAGCAAGTCGCCCGCGCGCATCTGGTCGAGATCCTTGAAGGACGTCGACACCATCACGTAGATCGGGAACAGGAAGTACAGCGCAAACAGAATCAAGGCCGCGTAAATGACGGCACGGCTGATCGTCATCCCGGTGCGCGCCGGGCCGCCCCCAAGCGTACCGGGCGCCCCCCCGGGGAGCAGCGAACGCAGAGAGCGTGGGGGCCGTTTATCAGGCTGCATTGCGGGTGCTCCTCGATTCCAGATACATGAGCGGCACGAGCACGGCCACGACGGTTGCGAGCATCATCATCGACGACGCTGCGCCGACGCCGAGCTGCCCGCGGTTGAACGAAAACGTGTACATGAAGATGGCCGGCAGCGACGACGACGTGCCCGGCCCGCCCGCCGTCAGCGCGACGACGAGGTCGAAGGTCTTGATCGTGATGTGGCACAGGATCAGCAGCACCGAGAAGAACACCGGACGCATGCTCGGAATCACGATCTTGCGGTAGATGGTCGGCAAGCTCGCGCCGTCCACCTGCGCCGCCTTGAAGATTTCGCTGTCGACGCCGCGCAGGCCGGCGAGGAAAAGCGCCATCACGAAACCCGTGGATTGCCAGACTGCCGCGATCACGATGCAGAAGATCGCCTTGTCCGCGTCGTTCAGCCAGTTGAAATGGAAGCTCGTCCAGCCCCAGTCGTTCAGCACCTTCTGCACGCCGAGATCGGGATTCAGGACCCACTGCCAGGCCGTGCCGGTCACGATGTACGAAAGCGCCATCGGATACAGGAACAGCGCGCGCAACGCGCCTTCGTTGCGAATCTTCTGGTCGAGCAGGATTGCGAGGAAGAGCCCGAGGCCCACGCAGATCGCAATAAACGGAATGCCGAACCAGCCGAGGTTCTTGGCGGAAGTCCACCACACGTCGTTGGCGAACAGCTCGCGATAGCGATCGAGCCCGACGAACGTGTAGCGCGGCATCAATGTCGAGTTACTGAGCGACAGATAGCCCGTAACCAGAATGAAGCCATAGACGAAAATCAGGCTGATCGCGATGCTGGGCGAAAGCACCAGCTTCGGCATCCAGCGGTCGGCGAGCGCCGACAAAGGCGACGTGCGGCGGGCGGCCGTTGCCGTTTTCCCGTTGCCGCTAAGAGAAGCAGTCACTACTCGACTCCTGAAACTGAATGCTCTTGGTCGTTCTGCGCTCGCCGCCCGTCGGGGACGGGCAGCGAGCGCCCTGCCACTTCGCTTGCTGCGCTTACTTCGTTTGAGCGGCCTTCGCGAGTGCCGCAACCGCGCTCTTCGAGTCCTGGTCCGAGTTCATGAACTTCGTCACGACGTCGGTGATCGCGCCAGCGGTCGCGTCCGGCTGAGCCATGCCGTGCGCGAGCGACGGCACGTAGCCGCCCGACTTGATCGCCGTCTGCTCATCCGCATACGACTTCTTCGCGCAGTCGTCGAACTTTTCCATCGACACGCCGAGGCGCACCGGGATCGAACCCTTGTAGAGGCTGAACTGCTCCTGGAAGCCCGGACTCATGATCGTCTTGGCGAGCGCGAGCTGACCCGGCGATGCGGCCGACTGGCCCTTCTGCTGGAAGAACACGAACGAGTCGACGTTGAAGGTGTAGCCCTTCGCCGTACCCGGCACCGCGGCGCAGATGTAGTCCGAGCCCGGCTTCTTGTTCGCGTTCGCGAACTCGCCCTTCGCCCAGTCGCCCATGAACTGCATGCCGGCCTTGCCGTTGATGACCATCGCCGTGGCGAGGTTCCAGTCGCGGCCCGTGCGGCTGTTATCCATGTAGGACTCGATCTTGCGGACCGTGTCGAACACCTGGACCATCTTGTCGGAGGTCAGCGTCTTCTGGTCGAGGTCGACGAGCGACTTCTTGTAGAAGTCCGCGCCTTGCGACAGCACGACGTCTTCCCACAGCGTCAGGTCCTGCCACGGCTGGCCGCCTGCCGCGACCGGCTGGATGCCCGCGGCCTTCAGCTTGTCGGCGACGGCGAAGAACTCGGGCCAGGTGGCCGGCACTTTCGCGCCGACCTTGTCGAGCGCGGCCTTGTTGTACCAGACCCAGTTCACGCGGTGCACCGAGAACGGCGCGGCGACGTAGTGACCCTCCGCGTGCATGATCTTGTCGATTTCGGGCGGCAGGTTCTTCTTCCAGTCGCCGGCGACCGAGTCGACGTTCACGAGCACGCCTTGCGACGCCCATTCCTGGATCAGCGGACCCTTGATTTGCGCGGCGGCGGGCGCGTTGCCCGAAATCACCTGCGTCTTCAGCGCGGTCATGGCCGCGGCGCCTGCGCCGCCTGCCACCGCGAAGTCTTTCCACGTGTAGCCTTGTTTCTGCATGTCGTCCTTGAGGACGCCGACGGCCTTCGATTCACCGCCCGAAGTCCACCAGTGCAGCACTTCGAGGGATTCTGCCGCCTGCACGGCCGACACACTGCACATGAGACCTGCGGCGCAAAGCGCACCCATGATCGCGCGAAATTTCATTATTTATCTCCTCCAGACACCTGAACAAGAAACGATTGGCTCCCGATGCCGCCGGGAAGCGGTGGTTTGAAAAACAGGCAAAACACTGGACGGTCGAGCTTCGGACTTGCGCGTGCGCACGTGCGCCAGCGCGCCGGTGTTCGGCCGCTGGGCTCTCAAGAGTTAGTTGACATGGGAAGCAACAACGAGTCTCCTCTTTTGATTTTGGCTTGCGCCGCGTCGCGCGGTGCAGGCTCGGGAGGCATGGCACGCACGTGGCGAATCATGCTGCCCGCGCTGCCGTCAGACCGGGGAAAAGACACCGCGCCACACCTGGCGCCAACGCTTTTTTCCTCGATTTGACGTTACCTCTTGATTTGGATTGTAGTTAAACTACAATTCAGTGTCAAAAAAAATTTTATCGGGCTACAACCCTCTGATTTTCGCGGAGACACATGCAAACCGACTCGAGCTTCACCTTCGTTCTCTTTGGCGGAACCGGCGATCTGTCGATGCGAAAGATCCTGCCCGCACTGTATGAAGCGCACCGTGCAGGGATGCTTTCCGAGCAAGGCAAGATCATGGCGGTCGCGCGCCTCGAGACCGACTTGAACGGCTACCTCAAGTGGGTCGAAGAAAACGTCCGAGAATACGTCTCGAAGAAGGGCCTCGACGAGGCCTGCTGGAAGAGCTTTCTGCAGCGCTTCGCGTATCTGCACATGGACCTCGGCAAGCCCGAGGACTTCGCGATGCTGCGCGACGCCGTCGCGGATCAGCCGGGCATTCGCGTGTTCTACCTCGCCACGGGCCCATCGCTCTTCGTGCCGATCTGCCGCGCGCTGGCCTCGGTGGGACTGAACCAGAATTCGCGCATCGTGCTCGAGAAGCCGCTCGGCTACGATCTGCGTTCGTCGAACGCGATCAACGACGCCGTCGGCGAAATCTTCGCGGAAGACCAGATCTACCGGATCGACCACTACCTCGGCAAAGAGCCGGTGCAGAATCTGCTTGCGCTGCGCTTCGGCAATGCGCTGTTCGAGCCGCTGTGGCGCCGCGAATGGGTCGAAAGCATCCAGATCACGATCGCCGAGGAGCTTGGCGTCGAAGGCCGCGGCGACTTCTACGACAATACCGGCGCGCTGCGCGACATGGTGCAGAACCACCTGCTGCAGCTGCTCTCGATCGTCGCGATGGAGCCGCCGCACTCGATGGATTCCGACTCGGTCCGCGACGAGAAATTGCGCGTGCTGCGGGCATTGAAGCCGATCGATCCGCGCGACATCAGCAAAATCGCGGTGCGCGGCCAGTATCATGCGGGCGTGATCAAGGGCACGTCGGTGCCGGCCTACGCGACCGAGCACGGCGTGAAGCCCGACAGCACCACCGAGACTTTCGTCGCGCTGAAAGTGGAGATCGAAAACTGGCGCTGGTCCGGCGTGCCGTTCTTCCTTCGCACCGGCAAGCGCCTCGCCGACCGGGTCGCCGAGATCGTCGTGAATTTCCGTCCGGTGCCGCATTCGGCGCTCGGGCCCACGGCGCTGCGCCCCGGCGCGAACCGTCTGGTGATCCGCTTGCAGCCGAACGAGTCGATCCGCCTCTATTGCCTCGCGAAGCAGCCGGGCGAGGGGATGAACCTGTCGAGCGTGCATCTGGATCTCGCGTTCGACCAGTTCTTCAAGGAAGGCCAGATGGAGGCGTACCAGCGGCTCCTCCTCGACGTCATCAACGGCCGCCTCGCGCTCTTCGTGCGGCGCGACGAGCAGGAGGCCGCGTGGACCTGGGTCGAGCCGATCCTGAACGAATGGAAGGCGGCGAACAAGCCGCCGAAACCGTATGCTTCGGGCACCTGGGGGCCGGCCGCCGCGAGCGCGATGCTCGCGCAGCACGGCACCTGCTGGCTCGAGGAAGAAAATTGAAGGTTTATTTATGATTGGCGGTTTGCGCGCGGCTGAAACGCCGCGCGCGCCGGCGATCCGCACCGAATCGACGAAACCTACAAAAAGCAGCCTGGAGGAGAAGTGATCGAGCTTCACGCTTTCGACGACCCGCGCGCCCAATCCGACGCGCTGGCGAAAGCGGTGCGCGACGCGCTACAAGCGTCGCTCGCCGCCCATGGCAGCGCGGGCGCGTCGAGCGCCGCCCGCCCGACGCTCGCCGTATCCGGCGGCACCAGCCCGCGCCCGTTCCTCGAGACGCTCTCGCACGAGCCGCTCGACTGGAGCCGCATCGACGTCACGCTCGTCGACGACCGCTGGGTGCCGGAAACCGATACCGCCAGCAACGCGCGCCTCGTGCGCGAAACCTTGCTCAAGCACGCCGCGAGCCAAGCGCGCTTTCATCCGCTCGTCGACATTTCGCAGACGCTCGACGCGCACGTCGCCGCGCTGAACGGCGATGCAGCGCGCGCCCTGCCGCAGGTCGCCGTGCTCGGCATGGGCGAGGACGGCCACACCGCGTCGATCTTCGCCGACGCACCCGAATGGGACTTCGCGATCACGACGGCGGACCGCTTCGTCGCCGTGCATCCCGGCGCCGCGCCGCATGCGCGCGTGAGCTGGTCGCTATCCGCGCTCAAGCAGACCGAGCGCCTCTTCCTGCTCATTGCCGGCCCGCGCAAACTCGGCGTGCTCAATGCCGCCGCGGCGGCCGCCCAAAAAAACGCCATCTCGAAGCTGGCAAACGACAAGGGAGTCAGACTCGATGTCTACTGGTGTGCAAACTAAGGCTGTCCCCGGGGTGGGCCAGCACGCCGATGGGCCGCGCCTATTGGCCGACATCGGCGGCACCAACGCGCGCTTCGCGCTCGAAATGGCGCGCGGCGAGATTACGCAGATCCGTGTTTATCCATGCGCGGAATACCCCGGCGTCGCCGAAGTGCTCAAGAAGTACCTGAAGGACATCAAGATCGGCCGCGTCAACCACGCGGCGATCGCGATCGCGAACCCGGTCGACGGCGACCAGGTCAGCATGACCAACCACAACTGGACGTTCTCGATCGAAGCGACGCGCCGCTCGCTCGGCTTCGATACGCTGCTCGTCGTCAACGACTTCACTGCGCTGGCGATGGCGCTGCCCGGCCTCACCGACGCGCAACGCGTGCAGGTGGGCGGCGGCGCGCGCCGGCAGAACAGCGTGATCGGCCTGCTCGGGCCGGGCACGGGGCTTGGCGTGTCGGGCCTGATTCCCGCCGACGACCGCTGGATCGCGCTCGGCAGCGAAGGCGGCCATACAACCTTCGCGCCGGCCGACGAGCGCGAAGACCTCGTCCTCCAGTACGCGCGCAAGAAGTGGCCGCACGTGTCGTTCGAGCGCGTGGCCGCGGGCCCGGGGCTCGAGCTGATCTACCGCGCGCTCGCCGCGCGCGACAAGAAGCGCGTGCCCGCCACGCTCGATCCGGCCGACGTCGTGAACCGCGCGCTCGAGGGCGAAGCGCTCGCGGCCGAAGTCGTCGATTGCTTCTGCGGGATTCTCGGCACGTTTGCCGGCAATATCGCGGTGACGCTCGGCGCGCTCGGCGGCATCTATATCGGCGGCGGCGTCGTGCCGCGGCTCGGCGAAGTCTTCGCGCGTTCGTCCTTCCGTCAGCGCTTCGAAGCGAAGGGCCGCTTCGAAGCGTATCTCGCGAACGTGCCGACCTACGTGATCACCGCCGAATATCCGGCGTTCCTCGGCGTCTCGGCGATCCTCGCCGAGCAGCTGTCGAACCGCACGGGCGCGGGCTCGTCGGCGGTGTTCGAGCGCATCCGCCAAATGCGCGATGCGCTCACGCCCGCCGAGCGGCGCGTCGCCGACCTCGCGCTCAATCACCCGCGCTCGATCATCAACGACCCGATCGTCGACATCGCGCGCAAGGCCGACGTGAGCCAGCCGACCGTGATCCGCTTTTGCCGCTCGCTCGGCTGCCAGGGTCTCTCCGACTTCAAGCTCAAACTCGCGACGGGCCTCACGGGCACGATCCCGGTGAGCCACAGCCAGGTGCATCTGGGCGATGCCGCGACTGACTTCGGCGCGAAGGTCCTCGACAACACCGTGTCGGCGATCCTGCAATTGCGCGAGCACTTGAACTTCGAAAACGTCGAGCGCGCGATCGACGTCCTGAACGGCGCACGGCGCATCGAGTTCTACGGCCTCGGCAACTCGAACATCGTCGCGCAGGACGCGCATTACAAGTTCTTCCGCTTCGGCATCCCGACGATCGCATACGGCGATTTGTACATGCAGGCGGCGTCGGCGGCGCTCTTGGGCAAGGGCGACGTGATCGTCGCCGTGTCGAAGTCGGGCCGCGCGCCCGAGTTGCTGCGCGTGCTCGAGGTCGCGATGCAGGCCGGCGCGCAGGTGATCGCGATCACGTCGAGCAACACGCCGCTCGCGAAACGCGCGACGGTCGCGCTCGAGACCGATCACATCGAAATTCGCGAATCGCAGTTGTCGATGATTTCGCGGATCCTGCACCTCGTGATGATCGACATCCTCGCGGTGGGCGTCGCGATCCGGCGCGCCGTGCCGAGCGCGGAGATGACCGAAGCGGTGGCGAAGGCGCGCTCGGAAAGCACCGACGATGCGGTCGCGGTGCTCGATTGGCTGAGTCATGGGGCGGCGTCGTCGGCGGCTGATTGATCGGTGCACTGACCGTCGTCCGATTGACCGGCCGGCACGCGAGCGGTCAACCGGGCGGCTCCCCGCCCTGGCGAAAACCCTCGCCGCGCTTTCCCTCATTCTGAAAAAAAATAGGCGCGAGGTTATATTGGTGCCGCCGGCAAGTTAGCGACGCGCCGGCTTTCATCTAAGCTCGACCCGCCCGGTAACAACGGCGCGGGTCTTTTTTTTGTCGACCCGAGTTAGCGCTTTAGCGGTTACTCGGGTCCCATGCACAGCTGTCGACCCGAGTTAGCGCTTTAGCGGTTACTCGGGTCCCATGCACAGCTGTCGACCCGCCATTCGCCGCGCCGCACTTTATTAAGCGCTCTCTACATATCCCAATTTTTCAGCGCTTTTACAACGGTCGCTGACATCGCAGACGGTGTTGTCCAAAAAACACAGTTCGGCCGCATTTAAGCAAACGCTTTCATTGAAAGCCGCATACAGAGCCAGTCTTACTAAACCAGGTTCTGCAATAAGTTATTGCGAAATCCGCAATAACTCGTAACAACTAGTGTTTCTACCAATGAGTCGGTGAATTTACGACGCCTAGTATCCGACCGTTCCCTGAAAACCGCGGCGGGGACCGGGTCGTTCATTAGGCATGCCTATCCGCTGCAACTCTTCACCCCACCCGGGTGTTCACAACTTGCAATTCCGTCTCGGAGACCACTTAATGAAGAAATCGCTCATCGCACTTGCAGTGACGAGCGCCGTTGCGGTACCGGCATTCGCGCAGAGCAGCGTCACGCTTTAC
The DNA here is from genome assembly GCF_017315705.1 of Trinickia mobilis. Classification (GTDB taxonomy): domain Bacteria; phylum Pseudomonadota; class Gammaproteobacteria; order Burkholderiales; family Burkholderiaceae; genus Trinickia_A; species Trinickia_A mobilis. The sequence goes on from NZ_JAFLRF010000025.1 coordinate 79,478, forward strand.
GGCATCATCGACACCGGTATCACGTACGTGAACAACACCGGCGGTGCCCATCAATTCAAAATGTCGAGCGGCGTCATCCAAGGCAGCCGCTGGGGCCTGAAGGGCGTGGAGGATCTCGGCGGCGGCACGAAGGCCATCTTCCAGTTGGAAGACGGCTTCAACGTCGGCACCGGCACGCTCGCCCAAGGTGGCCGCGAGTTCGGCCGTCAAGCCTATGTCGGCCTGACGAACGACAACTACGGTACCCTGACGCTCGGCCGTCAATATGACCCGGTGGTCGACAACGCACAGCCGACGACGTTCAACGGCCAGTGGGGCGCCTACTTCTCGCACCCGGCCGATATCGACAACACCGACAACGGCTTCCGTATCAACAACGCCGTCAAGTACGTCTCGCCGCGCTTCTACGGCGTGCAAGCTGAAGGCATGTACGCGTTCGGCGGCGTGGCTGGCCAGTTCAGCCAGAGCAGCACGATCGGCGGCGGCCTGAACTATCAGGGCGGTCCGCTGTACATCGGCGCAGGCTACTTCTTCGCGAAGAACCCGGGTACCCAGTTCAACGACGGCAACTTCGTCGGGAACCAGGCTAACGCGGCGAACCCCAACCAGCTCAACGGCATCTGGGGCCTCGTCGGCCAACCCACCAGCATGCAAAGCATCAGCGTGGGTGCCACGTACGCGCTCGGCGCGGCGCTGTTCGGCGCCAACTGGTCGAACGTGCGCTTCGAGAATTCGAACAACGTGGTGGGCAACACCGTGTACTTCAACAGCGCCGAACTCTGGGGTCAATACAACATTACCCCGGCTTTGACGGGCGGTCTCGGCTACACGTACACGCAAGGCAAGGTCGACCTCACGGACAAAAAACCGAAGTACGGTCAACTCAATGCGATCATCGACTACCACCTGTCGAAGCGCACCGACGTCTCCCTGATGGGCATCTACCAGCACGCGATGGGCGGCGGCGTCACGGCCGACATTTACGCAGCGCAGTTCGGTGGTACGACAGGCGCGAGCTCGACGAAAAACCAACTCGCCGCACGCGTGGGTATCCGTCACAAGTTCTAAAAGCAGTATCTGTTCGGCGAGATCCGGCGGCGCGAGCGTTTGCCGGATCCTGTTCCGATTGCAAAAGCCCCGCATTGCGCGGGGTTTTTTTTTATTGCCGGCCGCAATTTACGAAAGCGCCGCTCCCGTTCTTTGCGCCACTACGCATCTTCCATCCGTTTGGCCGCCACCATCGTCCGCACCGGCCACCCATGCCAGCGCACGACGAGGATTCGCCCGACGAAGCAAAGCGCGCCCGTCACCGCAATCGTGGCCCCCATGCCCCTCGGCGAGCCGTCATGAAACGCGCCGATCGCAACGCTCGCGAGCCCGCCGAGCGCGAGCTGCATCGCGCCGAACACGGCCGCGGCAGCGCCGGCATTGTGCGGATAGCGATGCATCAGGTCGGTCGTGCAGTTGGCCGACAACAGCCCCACGACGCCGACCACGAAGAACAGGCACACGACGATCGACCACAACCCGCCCCACCCCGTCAGGCACACGAGCGCGACCGCAAACGACGCGACGCAACTGACGAGCGCCGCCGCCTTGATGATCGCGAGCGACCCCACGCGCCCCACCAGATGCGTATTCAGGTAGTTCGCAAGCATGATGCCGACGATGTTCAGCCCGAACAGAAAGCCGTAGTGCTGCGGTTTCACATGGAAGTAGTCGATATAGACGAACGGCGTCGCCGTGATGTACGCGAACATCGACGCGAACGCCATCCCGCCGCACAGGATGTGGCCGAGCGCAACGGGATCGGTGAGCAGGTGCCCGTAGACCGCGAACGACTTCAGCACCGCGGCGCTCTTGCGCTTTTCGCGCGGCCACGTCTCGGGCACTCGGAAGAACGCGAGCGCGGCGCAGAGCGCGCCGAACAGCGTGAGGAACACGAATACCGCGCGCCAGCCGCCGAGAAGCAGCACTTGCCCGCCGAGCAGCGGCGCCACGAGCGGCCCGATCGCCGTGACGATCGCGACCATCGACAGCACGCGCGCCGCGTCGGTCGGCTCGTGCGCGTCGCGCGCGATCGCGCGAGCGAGCACCGACGCCGCCCCCGCCCCGAGCGCCTGCAGGAAGCGCACGGCGACGAGCATGTCGATCGACCACGACACGACGCAGCCAATGCTCGCGAGCGTAAAGAGCGCGATCCCGCCGAGCAGCACCGGGCGCCGCCCCCAGGTGTCCGAGAGCGGCCCGTAGAGCAGCATGCCGAACGAGAAGCCGAACATGAAGCTCGTGAGCGTGGCCTGTGCCGCGGACGCGCTGACCGCGAACGACTGCGCGATCGACGGCAGGCTCGGCAGATACATATCGGTGGAAATCGGCCCGCACGCGGCGAGCGCGCCGAGCAGCAGGATCAGCCGGCCATCCGGCCGGCGTCTGGCGACGTGAGACATGGGGAATCCAAGAGAAGCGGCCCGGCGGGCGAGCCTTGCGAAACGCCCACGACAAGCCGGCATTGTACTCGACGGTACAAATTACCGGCCGGCGGCGGCCGGAGACGGCGCGAGATGCAGTGACCGGCAAGCGCCTCAGCCCGGCAATGCGGCACGACTCCGGTACAATTTGAGCCATCTCATTGCGCGCGCTTTGCACCTTTCTTTCGAGCCGCTTGCAAGCGCTCCGCCTCTCATCCAGCAGATTTCATCTCATGTCCAAGAATCAAGCTCTGTTCGAACGCGCCCAGCTCACCATCCCCGGCGGCGTGAATTCGCCGGTGCGCGCATTCCGCTCGGTCGGCGGCACGCCGCGCTTCGTCGAACGCGCCCAAGGCCCGTACTTCTGGGACGCCGAGGGCACCCGCTACATCGACTACATCGGCTCGTGGGGCCCGATGATTCTTGGCCACGTCCACCCCGAAGTGCTCGAAGCCGTGCAGCGCGTGCTCGCGAACGGCTTCTCGTTCGGCGCGCCGACCGAAGCCGAAATCGAGATCGCCGAGGAAATCTGCAAGCTGGTGCCGTCGATCGAACAGGTGCGGCTCGTCTCGAGCGGCACCGAGGCGACGATGAGCGCGCTGCGTCTTGCGCGCGGCTTTACGAACCGCAGCCGCATCGTGAAGTTCGAAGGCTGCTATCACGGCCACGCGGACAGCCTGCTCGTGAAGGCCGGCTCGGGCCTCCTCACGTTCGGCAACCCGACGTCGGCAGGCGTGCCGGCCGACATCGCGAAGCACACCACCGTGCTCGAGTACAACAACGTCGCCGCGCTCGAAGAAGCGTTCGCGGCGTTCGGCGGCGAGATCGCGTCGGTGATCGTCGAGCCGGTCGCGGGCAACATGAATCTCGTGCGCGCGACGCCCGAGTTCCTGGAAGCGCTGCGGCGCCTGTGCACGCGGCACGGCGCCGTGCTGATCTTCGACGAAGTGATGTGCGGCTTTCGCGTCGCGCTCGGCGGCGCGCAGGCGCTCTACGGCATCACGCCCGACCTCACGTGTCTCGGCAAGGTGATCGGCGGCGGCATGCCGGCGGCCGCGTTCGGCGGACGGCGCGACATCATGGCCCATCTCGCGCCGGCGGGCGGCGTCTATCAGGCGGGCACGCTGTCGGGCAACCCGATCGCCGTTGCCGCGGGCTTGAAGACGCTGCAATTGATCCAGGCGCCGGGCTTCTATGAGCGACTCTCGGCGCAAACGGCGCGGCTCGTAAACGGACTGACGGCCGTGGCGCGCGACACCCAAGTGCCGTTCGTCGCCGACGCGCTCGGCGGCATGTTCGGCCTCTACTTCACCGAGCAAATCCCCGCGAGCTTCACCGACGTCACGCGCTGCGACATCGCGCGCTTCAACGCGTTCTTCCACAAGATGCTCGATGCGGGCGTGTACTTCGCGCCGTCCGCGTACGAAGCGGGCTTCGTGTCGATCGCGCACGACGACGCCGTGATCGACGCCACCGTCGATGCCGCGCGCGGCGCGTTCGCCGCGCTGTCCGCCTGAAGCAACCCAGGCAAACCCACCCAAACCAAGGCACGGGCCGCGATGTTCTCCGAAACCGACTTCATCCATATGCAGCGCGCGCTCGCCCTCGCGGCGCGCGGCATGTACACGACGACGCCGAATCCGCGCGTCGGCTGCGTGCTCGTGAAAGGCGGCGTCGTGATCGGCGAAGGCTTCACACAGCCCGCCGGCCAGGACCACGCCGAAGTGCGCGCGCTCAAAGACGCCCGCGCGCGCGGCCACGATCCGCGCGGCGCGACCGCCTATGTGACGCTCGAACCGTGCAGCCACTTCGGCCGCACGCCGCCGTGCGTGCACGCGCTGATCGACGCGCAGGTCGAGCGCGTGATCGCGGCGATGGAAGACCCGAATCCGCAAGTGTCGGGGCGCGGCCTCGCGATGCTGCGCGAAGCCGGCATCGACGTGCGCTGCGGGCTGCTCGCAAACGAGGCGCATGAGATGAACATCGGCTTCGTGTCGCGCATGACGCGCGGCCAGCCATGGGTGCGCATGAAGATCGCGAGCTCGCTCGACGGCCGCACTGCCCTGCCCTCGGGCGACAGCCAGTGGCTCACGGGCGAAGCCGCGCGCGCGGACGGCCACGCCTGGCGCGCGCGCGCGTGCGCGATCCTGACCGGCATCGGCACGGTGCGCGAGGACGATCCGCAATTGACCGTGCGCGCGGTCGCGACGACGCGCCAGCCGCTGCGCGTCCTGATCGACAGCCGCCTCGAAGTGCCGCTGACGGCGCGCATCCTGGAAGGCGCGCCGCCGCTCATCTTCTGCGCGTCGATCGACAAGCAGAACGCCGATCACGCCGTGTCGCTCGCCGCGCGCGGCGCGGAGATCGTGCCGATCGCGAACGCGCATGGCAAGGTCGACCTGCCGTCGATGCTCAAGATTCTCGGCTCGCGCGGCATCAACGAATTGCATGTCGAGGCGGGCCACAAGCTGAACGGATCGCTGTTGCGCGAAGGCTGCGTGGACGAATTGCTCGTTTATGTCGCGCCGAGCCTGCTCGGCGCCGAATCGGCGGGCATGTTCGACCTGGCCGCGCCCGCGACGCTGGACGCGCGCAAGCGCCTCTCCTTCCACTCGATCGAGCGAATCGGCGAGGACTTGCGCGTGCTCGCGCGCTTCGCGCCGGCCGAGGCTTCGCGCGACGCCACTCACTAACTCTTAGGAATCCACTCGATGTTTACAGGAATCGTCGCGGCGGTCGGCCGCATCGAATCGATCAAGCCGCTCGGCGGCGCACCGGACGCGGGCGTGCGCCTGACGGTGAACGCCGGCTCGCTCGGCCTCGACGACGTCGCGCTCGGCGACAGCATCGCGATCCAGGGCGCGTGCATGACCGTGATCGCAAAAACGGCGCAGACGTTCGACGTCGACGTGTCGCGCGAAAGCCTCGATTGCACGGCGGGTCTCGGGCAGACGGGCGATGTGAATCTGGAGAAAGCGCTGCGCGCGCACGATCGTCTGGGCGGGCACATCGTGTCGGGGCATGTCGACGGGCTCGGCACGGTCACGCATTTCGCGCCGGTCGGCGAGTCGCACGAATTGCGCGTGCTCGCGCCGCGCGAGATCGGCCGCTATCTCGCATACAAGGGCTCGATTACCGTGAACGGCGTAAGCCTTACGGTGAACTCGGTGAACGATCGCGACGACGGCAGCGAGTTCTCGATCAACCTGATTCCGCACACCGTCGAAGTCACGACGCTCAAGCACCTCGCGCCGGGCGTGAAAGTCAATCTCGAGATCGATTTGATTGCGCGGTATGTGGAGCGGATGCTCGGGGCGTCTCAGGACGGCTCTAACTAGTTGAAGTAACTCGGTTTTTGGCAAGGCGACTGTCTACCGTCGTCTCACCAAAACCAGCCAAATCTGCGGTTCAGTGACGGTATACCGTCGATTTCTGCGACAGGTATACCGTCGCGCCTCCAGCAACCGGCCTCTTCAACACACCCAAATCGGCGGCCTGCCGCGCCAGCATTGGGATTGACGGCGACCGGCAAAGACCGCTCCTGACTACGTTCGCGCTGTTTCCACCCGTTTCCGGACCGGAGCGTGCGACATGACACCCACGATCCCCCTCGGCGTTGCTCAAGACCATGGACTACCGAGTCAGTTACGAACACAGCCTGAAGAGCGAGCCCGACGCATTCATCGTGCAGGTACCATCGCAGCTCGTGCAGGACGTGCCCGGTAGTTGTGTGCGTCAAGTTGTGCAAAAACGGCTGACCATAGTTTCAGTTGATTCTTTTGCGCGGGGCTCGGCGCGAA
>NZ_JAFLRF010000026.1 GCF_017315705.1 Trinickia mobilis
TGGGTCTTGAGCGCCGAGATCGGCGCCATCGTCTGATGGAAGCCGATCGCCGCCATCGCAATGAGGCCGATGATCAGCGGGAACGCCACAAAATCCCAGCGATTGGGGAGCAGCCGCCACGCTGAAGCGTTGGCGGTGCGATTCAGGTTGAAGCCGAAGTCCATCAGGCGCCCTCCGCGGCACGATACGGTAAAAGGTCCGCTGCCGGCGAGCCGGCGCCGAGGCGGCAGATCGCATGCGAATGGCGTGCGGCGCGAGCGTCAAGCCAGTCAAAAGGTCGATTCGGAAAGCGATATGAGGACATGACAAGACGCATGAGTGCGGAATTTCGTTGACTGCTAAGGCGCTGTAGTCAGCATGCGCTACCCCCCGGCGGCGGCGCATTCCGAATGCGCTCGAAGGCTGACTAGCTCTCGTGCTTTTTGACGGCACGACACTACTACAACCTAGGTTTCAGACACAACCTTTCGGCGCCGGATGATGCAAAAATGCTGCGCCCGTTCCGCTCCAGCCGGCCCTGGCCGCAGATGGGCCGGCCCTCCCTGCTCCGGGCGATTGCGCTGTCGAGCTTCATGATGGTCACGCTCGCCTGCTGGATCGTCGCGGGTCTGGTGGCCGATAACATGGCGGAACGCGAACTCGACGACGCCATCGTCACGCAGCGCCGGATTTCGGCGGCGGCTGCCGACAACATGGCGCAGATGATTGCAAGCGATCTGGCGATGGCACGCGCAATTCCCGAAACCATCGCCGAAATACGCATGATTCAGCGCGCGCTGGCCCAGGCGCAGAATTATGCCGCGAAGCGCCCCGGCATGGAACCCGAGCTGCGCGGCGCGCTCTCGAAAGCCCCGCGCGCCGCACCGCGTTCGCGACGTCTTGGGCGGCTTACGCGGCTTGCTCGACGCAACCCATTTCCGCGCGGCAGCCCGGCACATCCGCTGAAAACAGCCATTAGATCGGCATGCGGCAACGGCAAGGTATCATCCACTTTCATACGAAAGTCATCGATCGAACCTCGGAGGTGTGGATGAAAGGGAATCTGGTCATCGTCTGCCGGGATCACGACGCCAACGCGTTCGACCATCTGCTTGCCGAATACGGCGCGTTTCAGAGCCGGCTGTCGTCGACGGCGTGGTACCTGAAACTCAACGTCGCGCCCGAAACGATCCAGGAGGAAATTCTGGAGAAGCTCGGCAAGTACACGACGCACTACATCTTCGAGGCCAACAGCGTCACGTACAACACGGTCGACAGCGAAGCTGCGGCGGCGCTCAACACGCTGTTCGCCGAATAAACGTCCGCCTGCACGGGCGCCGCTGCGTCCGCTCCTACCAGACCGCTTCGGATTCCGCTGCTGCGCGCGGCAGCGCTTCGAACGGGAATGTCATCAGCACGCGCAAGCCGCGTCCTTCCTGATTGCCGATCTCGCACGCACCGCCCGCGCGGCGCACGAGCCGCTCGACGATCGCCAGCCCGAGACCGCTGTGCCCGTTGCCGCCGCGCGCCGGATCGAGCCGCACGAACGGGCGGCTCGCATTGACCAAATCCTGCGGCGCGATCCCGTGCCCATGATCGCTGACCGAAAGCGTCCAGCCGGCTGGCGTGCGCACGGTCTCGATGTGGACGGGCGGCGCGCCATACGTGTGAGCGTTCTCGAGCAGGTTCGACAGGATCCGGTCGAGCGTCGCGGCGGGCAGCCGGAAACCCGGCCCGGCGGCGAGCGCGGTTTGCACGCTCCGCTCGCCGGTCGATGCCGCGCGATAGCTGCGGGCAAGGCGCTCGCACTGCTCGTCGACTTCGACCGGCTCGCTGCGGTCGATGCCGCCGTGCGCAAACACGAGGAATTGATCGACGATGTGCGTCATCGAATCGACGTCGCGCACGACGCCATCGCGCATCTTCGCCTCTTCCATCATTTCCGCGCGCAGCCGCAGGCGTGCGAGCGGCGTCCTGAGATCGTGCGCGACACCGGCCAGCATCACCGCGCGGTCGTTCTCCGTGCGCGACACTTCCTGAACCATCTGATTAAAGCCGTGCGTCAATTGGCGCAGTTCGCGCGGCCCGCGCTCCTTCAAGGGCGGCACCGGCTGCCCGCGGCCGAACCGGGTGACCGCCTGCGCGAGCGACGTCAACGGCTTCTGCAGCCGCCACGCGACAAAAAGCGCGCACATCACCGCCAGCGAAAAGATCGACGAGAGCCAGATCAGCATCTGGTCGAACGGCCGTGGCGAGCGCAGCGGCTGCACCGGCACGACGATCCAATCGCGGTCGCCGGCCTCGTGCACCCACAGCGTGGGCGGGTGGCCCGGCACGCCGATACGGACATCGGAGCCCGGCGGCATCCGGTCGCGCACGTCGTCGACAAAGCGCTTGAGCGAGCCGGGCAAGTCTGGATTCTCGGGCGGGATGTCGGCGCTCGTCGGATCGACGAGGCGCACGCGCGACGGCAGCGGCTGGTTCGGCGTGAGCTTGACGCGCTGGCGCACGGCGTCGACCAGGAACGTCGCCTCCTCCACCGCATAGCGCGCCTGGAACTGGGTGCGCTCGAAGCGGATCAGCAGGAACCAAGCAAAATGCGACAACAGCAGGACAGCGATGACGAGCAGCGCCAGCCGTCCGAACAGCGAATCAATTGGCCGGCGCATTTTGCTCGCCGTCGGGCACGAAGACATAGCCGCGGCCGCGCACGGTCTGGATGAAACGCGGCGTCGACGGGTCGGTCTCGAGAATGCGGCGCAGGCGCCATACCTGCACGTCGATGCCGCGATCGGTGCCGTCGTACTCCGGCCCGTGCAGCAATTCGAGCAGGCGCTCGCGCGTGAGCGTGCGCATCGGATGATTCACGAAGATCTTCAAGAGCGCGAACTCGCTGCCCGACAGCGTGAGCGGCTTGCCTTCCATATTCAGCGTGCGCGATTGGAAGTCGAGCTGGAAGCGGCCGAACGAGAACGGCTCGCGCTGCTCGGGCGCCGCCGACGGCACGGTGCGCCGGCGCCGCAACACCGCCTGCACGCGCGCGAGCAGCTCGCGCGGATTGAACGGCTTGCCGAGGTAGTCGTCCGCGCCGAGCTCGAGGCCGACGATGCGATCGACGTCGTCGGCGCGCGCAGTCAGCATGATCACGGGGATGTCGTCGCCCGCCGCGCGCAGCTTGCGCAGCGCGGTGAGGCCGTCGACGCCCGGCATCATCAGGTCGAGCACGATCAGGTCGGGACGCTCGCGCTCGAGGCGCCGCTCGAGCGAGCCGGCGTCGTGCAGCACCGAGACCTCGATGCCCTGTTTGACGAGGTAGTCGCGCAGCAGATCGCGCAGTTCGGAGTCGTCGTCGACGACAAGAATTTGAGTAGCCATGGGACGAAGTTTAACGCGCACCGCCCGCGCTTTCGGCAAGCAAACACGCTAAAGGGTTACGAGGTATTACTGCGAAAGTCACACGTAATGTAGCGTAATACGCCCTCTGCACTGCGTAACACGACGCGGGCGCCGGATGTCTAGCCTATCCCTAACCGATGGCGCGCCGTGTTCTACGCAAGCGGCAGTCGCATCGTCGGCTTATTTATTCTTAGGAGTCTTCGATGAAAAACAAGATCTCTCGCTATCTCGCCGTTGCTGCCGCATCGCTCGCCGTGACGTTCGGCGCCGCTTACGCCGCCGAGGGCGGCATGCCGATGGGCGACCATGGAGGCTGGCACCATGGCGGCTTCGAAAAGCAGTTGAATCAATTGCACGCGCAACTGAAGCTCACGCCGGATCAGGAAAAGCAGTGGCAGGACGCGCTCAACACGATGAAGCAAAACCGCCAGGCTGCGCGCGCGAATCACGAACAGATGCACGCGCAATTCAAGTCGATGGAGCAGCAGCCGATCCTCGATCTGAACGCACTGCATGACGCTCACGTGAAAGCCGAGCAGCAAGATCAGCAGCTGCGCGAGCAGACTGCCCAGGCGTGGCTCGCCTTCTACAACGGCTTGAACGGCCAGCAAAAGACCATCGTGAGCACGGCGCTCAAACAGCACTTCGCAAAGATGGAGCAGTTCCGCGACAAGATGCATCAGCGCTGGGAACAGCATGAGAAGGGCGCAGCGTCGGACGCGGCGCCTGCGCAGTAAGCCGGGCGGTTCCGGCGCTCGCCGCGCCGGAGCGATGCCTTGGCGGCGGTCTGCCCTCGCCGGCACCGCATTGAGGAAAACGCCACGTGCGCATGAGCTGCGCCACGTGGCGTTTTTTGTCGACCCGAGTTAGCGCTTTAGCGGTTACTCGGGTCCCATGCGGAGCTGGCCGTTCGCCGCTGAAGACCGGCGCATTGGCTTCGCTTGTCGATCGACTACACGGTCCTTCGTTTTCGCTTGCCGTCGCTGCTCGGGGTTCGCCGCAGTAGCGCCGCGCGCGGCTTCGGGTAAAATACCGCCCTTTTCGCCCGCGCGTCCTTGCGGACCCGGAGCAGTGCCTCAAGCCCGGCGTGTTTTTTGTCAGCCTAGAATAGCGGCCGGCACGGCCACCGGACAGCGCGCGAAAAAGCACGCTCCGAGTACGCCGCCCGCGCGGTCTGCTGCGAAGAGCCGGAGCCCGATTTTCGGCCCCGGCACAAGAGCAACACGACAAGCAGTACGGTCGGAAAACGCGCCGTCTTGCCGAAGTACGGCGTAGCAAGCGCCTCACACGCTTTGTGCGCCTTCTCTGCAGCCCCGCACCGGCTGCACGGCGAGACGGTCAGGTATTTCACGGCGATGCGCGACAGCATCGCGCGCCCGCTTCACACGCGAAGGCGCCATGCTGTCGGGAATCGCGTCTTTCGCGGTGCGCCCGGCGCGCCGTCAAGGACTTCCTATGTTCCTTCAAGGCTACGGCCCGCTGATCCTCGCGGGCACTTGGCAGACCGTCAAGCTGGCGGTCCTTTCGCTCGCGTTCGCATTCGTGCTGGGCCTGCTCGGCGCGGCGGCGAAGCTGTCGAAGAACCGCATCGCCTACGGCGCCGGCGCGCTGTATACGACGCTCGTTCGCGGCGTCCCCGATCTCGTGCTGATGCTCCTGCTCTTCTACAGCATCCAGATCTGGCTGAACAACCTCACCGACCTGCTCGGCTGGGACCAGATCGACATCGACCCGTTCGTGGCCGGCGTGATCGTCCTCGGCTTCATCTACGGCGCGTACTTCACCGAAACGTTCCGCGGCGCGTTCCTGTCGGTGCCGCGCGGCCAGCTCGAAGCGGGCGCCGCCTACGGCATGACGGGCTGGCAGACGTTCTCGCGCATCATGTTCCCGCAGATGATGCGCTTCGCGCTGCCCGGCATCGGCAACAACTGGCAGGTGATGGTGAAGGCGACGGCGCTCGTCTCGATCATCGGCCTCGCCGACGTGGTCAAGGCGTCGCAGGACGCCGGCAAGGGCACGCTGCGCTTTTTCTTCTTCACGCTGCTGGCAGGCGCGATCTATCTCGCCATCACGACGATTTCGAATCTGGTGCTGCTCCGGCTCGAGAAGCGCTATTCGATCGGCGTGCGGAAAGCGGACCTCTAAGCGCAACAGCAGGCGGAACTATGATCGAGCTGATTCAAGAATATTGGCGCAACTATCTCTATAGCGACGGCTACCGTTTGACGGGCGTCGTGATCACGCTGTGGCTGCTGGTCGTGTCGATCGGCCTCGGCTTCTGTCTTTCGGTGCCGCTCGCGGTGGCGCGGGTATCGAAGAAGAAGTGGCTTTCGAGCGCGGTGTGGCTCTATACGTATATCTTTCGCGGCACGCCGCTCTACGTGCAGCTGCTGCTCTGCTACACGGGCCTCTACAGCCTCGAAGTCGTGCGCGGCAACGAGCTGCTCAACACGTTCTTCCGAGACGGCATGCACTGCACACTGCTCGCGTTCACGCTGAACACCTGCGCGTACACCACCGAGATTTTCGCGGGTGCGATCAAGTCGACCGCCTATGGCGAGATCGAAGCGGCACGCGCGTATGGGATGTCGTCGTTCACGCTGTATCGGCGCGTGATCGTGCCGTCGGCATTGCGGCGCTCGCTGCCGCTCTACAGCAACGAAGTGATCTTGATGCTGCACGCGACGACCGTCGCATTCACGGCGACCGTCCCCGACATCCTCAAGATCGCGCGCGATGTGAACTCGGCCACCTATATGTCGTTCCAGGCGTTCGGCCTTGCCGCCCTGCTCTACCTCATCATTTCGTTTGCGCTCGTCGCGCTGTTCCGCCGCGCGGAGAAGCACTGGCTCGCGTATCTGCGTCCGCAAGGCAAGTAACTTGAATTCCCCAATGCACAAGCTTTTCGTCGACGATCTGCACAAACAATTCGGCAGCCACGAGGTCCTCAAAGGCGTTTCACTCAAAGCGAACGCCGGCGACGTGATCAGTATCATCGGCTCGTCCGGCTCGGGCAAAAGCACGTTCCTGCGCTGTATCAACTTTCTCGAGCAGCCGAATGCGGGGCGCATCGTCTTGGACGGCGAGGAAGTCCGCACGCAGAAAGACAAGGCCGGCGCGCTGCGCGTGGCCGACCACAAGCAACTGCAGCGCATGCGCACCAAGCTTTCGATGGTGTTCCAGCACTTCAACCTGTGGGCGCACATGAACGTGCTCGAGAACGTGATCGAAGCGCCGGTTCACGTGCTCGGCCTCGCGCGCCGCGAAGCCGAGGAACGTGCGCGCCACTATTTGGAAAAGGTGGGGCTCGCGCCGCGCGTCGAGAAGCAGTATCCGTCGCATTTGTCGGGCGGCCAGCAGCAGCGCGTCGCGATTGCGCGCGCGCTCGCGATGAACCCCGACGTGATGCTGTTCGACGAGCCGACTTCGGCGCTCGATCCGGAACTCGTCGGCGAAGTGCTCAAGGTGATGCAGAAGCTCGCCGAGGAAGGCCGCACGATGATCGTCGTGACGCACGAGATGGGCTTCGCGCGCAATGTGTCGAACCACGTCGTGTTCCTCCATCAGGGGCGCATCGAGGAAGAAGGCCACCCAGGCGAAGTCTTTCAAAACACGAAGAGCGAACGGCTCAAGCAATTCCTGTCAGGCAGCCTGAAATAAACGCAGCATCGAGTCGGGCTTAATGATATTTTTACAAGGCGCTTTCGACGCCTTTTGTTTTTCTTTCATCTCCCCGTTAAAGCCGATTTTTAGTCGGCCCGCTCTCGCCAATCAAGCGGAATTAGGCGCTTACTCCCGCCTAATTTCAGCGTCAATAGTGAAATTCCTTGACCCACGTGTCCAGGAATCGCGCTTCCCTTGTCAGACAAGGATTTTCGGCATCCTTACGGTTCCGGCCGATGCGTGCCGGCCACACTGGTATTGCAATTTAGAGACAGCGGCTAGCTGAACTACGATTTTCTTCGCCACTGAAGTGTATTTTTGCTAAATTAGTAACCAAAGTAGCAAAACAAAGTTCTCGAAAAGTAGTTTTACTTCAAAACGCAGAGGAGACACCGGTCAACGAGGGGATCGGGACTGCGACAGACAGCTGGCCCACTACACGCGCCCTGCTCGGGGACAACCGCCACACGGCACCGCGCGTCGGCCTCTCGCAGGTCTCCCTGGATAAAAATTCCCGCCGGGCGTCTCCACGCCGGGCGCTATTGGCAGTAGTGGCTTCATTCTTGACAGGGTAATGGAGGAGATGATGAAGAAAGCTTTGCTCGCCGCGGCGCTTATGTCTGCTGGCGTAGTCGCACACGCACAAAGCAGCGTTACGCTGTACGGGCGCCTAGACGCAGGCCTCGAATACATCAGCGGCCTGCCGAACAACAGCTACACCGGTACGACCTCGCGCTGGCGCCTGGAAAGCGGTGACTGGGGCACGAGCCTGTGGGGCTTGAAGGGCGCTGAAGACCTTGGCGGCGGCAACAAGGCAGTGTTCCAATTGGAAGGCAGCTTCAGCACGGCAACGGGTGCTCTCGGCTCGGCCGGCTCGATATGGAATCGCTGGGCAACCGTCGGTATCGCGAACGATCAGTTCGGTACCTTCTTGATGGGTCGCGAGCTTTTCATCTCGAACGGCGTGTGGGATTTCGATCCGTTCGGCCAATCGAACTGGTCGTCGGCATCGCTGGTGCGTGGCCGCAACTGGCCGCAATCGAGCAACAACGTGTCGTATCAGTCGCCGAAGTGGAACGGCTTTGACGTGTACGGCCAGTACTCGCTGTCGAACTCGACGAGCTGGAACGGCAACGGCACGACGTCGCAAGGCCGTGAAGACGGTCTCCAGTTGACCTACACGACGGCGCTCTTCCAGGTTCGCGGCTTGTACGACGAAATTCGCGACCCGAACAGCGGCCAGCTGAACGGTCAAGCCAGCAGCGCACTGAACGGCGCGTTCACGGCTTCGCGCGATTACGTCGCGGGCGTCAACGTGTTCCTCGGTCAGTTCAAGATTCAGGGTGTGTATGAAGCGATCCGCACGTCAGGCGTGACGAACGCCGGGCTCGGCACGCCGACCTCGCTCGATCAGGAATGGGGCGGCGTCACGTGGCAAGCCACGCCGGCTGCTGCTGTGATCGCAGCGGCGTACCACGTGAACGGCAACAACGGTGCCGGCAACGCGACGATCTACACGATCGGCGGCTCGTACAACCTGTCGAAGCGCACGCTGCTCGACATCCAGATCGCCACGGTGCGCAACAGCAAGACGGCCAACTTCGGCCTCGATGCGAACAACCCTGGCCCCGGCGGCACGGTCACCAGCTCGAGCTTCAACGAGAACCCGCTTGCAGGCCACAGCCAATCGGGCGTGTACGCAGGTATTCAGCACTCGTTCTAAGCGAACGGTGTAACCCGAACAGTTTCAACACAAGTTTCACGCTGCTGCGAGAGGCGCGTATCGGTGCGGTGTCCGCAAGGGCGTCGCACCGTTTTTTCATTTTGAGCGCCGAATACCCGAGGCGACGCCGGCGCAATGTCCAAGCAGCGGCCGCGCCGCGCAACGGCAGCGCGACCGCGTGTTCCAGCCTCACACCGCCGCTTCGTTTTCTTCGCCGGTCCGGATGCGGATCACGCGTTCCACGTCCGTCACGAAGATCTTCCCGTCGCCGATCTTGCCGGTGCGCGCCGCGCCGACGATCGCGTCGATCACCTGATCGCACTGCGCGCTCCCCACTACCACTTCGATCTTCACCTTCGGCAGGAAGTCGACGACATATTCGGCGCCCCGGTACAGCTCCGTGTGACCCTTCTGGCGTCCGAAGCCCTTGACTTCGGTGACGGTCAGCCCGGTCAGCCCGACTTCTGCGAGCGCCTCGCGCACTTCGTCGAGCTTGAACGGTTTGATGATGGCGGTGATGCGTTTCATGGCGTGCCTCGCAAGCGTTTGGAAAGAATGAGATGGGTTCGATTCTACGCCGCGCCGTGTGCCGCGCGATGCGCGCAAATGCACACGGCGCGTGCTGCCGGTTCGGTTATTCGATGGGTTCGTTGTAGCGCGACGTGATCGGATAGCGCCAGTCGCGGCCGAACGCGCGGTGTGTGACGCGAATGCCGATCGGTGCCTGGCGGCGCTTGTATTCGTTGACCTTGATGAGGCGCGTGACGCGCTTCACGTCGTCGGCAGCGAAGCCTGCCGCGACGATCTCGCCGAGCGATTTGTCCTCTTCCATGTACAGGCGCATGATTTCGTCGAGGACGTCGTATGGCGGCAGGCTGTCTTGGTCAGTCTGGTTCTCGCGCAGTTCGGCCGACGGCGCGCGCGTCAGGATCCGCTCGGGGATGATGTCGCGCGTGTCGAACGCGGTCGCTGCGTTGCGGTAGCGGCACAGGCGGTAAACGAGCGTCTTCGCGATGTCCTTGATGACCGCGAAGCCGCCCGCCATGTCGCCGTACAGCGTGCAGTAGCCGACCGCCATCTCGCTCTTGTTGCCCGTCGTCAGCACGATCGAGCCGAATTTGTTCGACAGCGCCATCAAGAGCGTGCCGCGAATGCGCGCTTGAATGTTCTCTTCGGTCGCGTCTTCGGCGCGGCCTTCGAACTCCTTCGCGAGCGAGCCGCGGAACGCGTCGAACATCGGCGCGATCGCGATTTCGTCGTAGCGCACGCCGACGCGCCGGGCCATGTCGGCCGCGTCGGTCGTCGAGATATCGGCCGTGTAGCGCGACGGCATCATCACGGCGCGCACGCGGTCCGCGCCCAGCGCGTCGCAGGCCACGGCCAGCACGAGCGCCGAATCGACCCCGCCCGAGAGGCCGATGATCGCCCCCGGAAAACCGTTCTTGCCGATATAGTCGCGCACGCCCATGACGAGCGCCGCGTAGACCTGCGCCTCGAGCGGCGCTTCGGGCGCGATCTCGCCTTCTATCGGCGTGGCGCCGTCGAACTCGACGATCGCATGGCCTTCGACGAACTGCGGCATCTTCGCGGCCACCGCGCCCTTCGCGTCGAGCACGAACGAGCCGCCGTCGAACACGAGTTCGTCCTGCGCGCCGACCATGTTCACGTAGATCACGGCCAAGCCGGTCTCGGCGATCCGCGCGCGGAGAATATCGACGCGCACCGCCTCCTTGTTCAAGTGATACGGCGAGCCGTTCGGGATCACGAGCACCTGCGCGCCCGCCGCCTTCGCGAGTTGCGCCGCCGACGCGTGCCACGCGTCCTCGCAGATCACGACGCCGTACTTGACGCCGTCGAGCGTGAAGACGAACGGCGTCGGGTTGGCGGCGAAGTAGCGCTTTTCGTCGAATACCTCGGTGTTCGGCAACTCCTGCTTCACGTAGGTACCCGCAACTTTGCCGTCGACGATCAGCGACGCCGCATTGTAGGTATCGACGGGCGGCAGCCCGCGCTCGATGGGCCGGTTTGCATTACCATGGCCGTTCGTGTCGTCGCGATGCGGATGGCCGACGATCACGTGCAAGCCGGCGAAAGGCTTGAGCTGTTCGGCGAGGTCGGCCAGTGCCGCGGCGCTCGCGGCGTAGAACGCGGGGCGCAGCAGCAGGTCTTCCGGCGGATAGCCGGAGAGCGCGAGCTCCGGCGCGACGAGCAGCTTCGCGCCGTCGTCGTGGGCCGCGCGCGCGGCGGCGACGATCTTCGCGACGTTGCCGGCGAAGTCGCCGACAGTGACGTTGATTTGAGCAAGTGCAATTCGGGTTTTCATGTCAGTACTCGCAGGGCCGCCCCCAGTGTGCTGACACCCCCTCGAGGGGCAGCGTGTCGATCGGGAGTAAGCGCTTTAGCGCTGACTCCGGTCCCATGCAAAGCAAGAAGTGAGCGTGGGGGCGGTTTCATTTCAGGTCGATAGCTGGGCCCGGCTAGCCGGAGAGCGCACGTCATTGCGAAACGCGATGACAGCACGCAACATGAGAGGCAAGCGGCGCTGCGTCTCTTGCGGATTGCGCCATTCGAACTGGCCCGCCCGAGGCCAGCCCCAAAGACAACAACCCGGAGCCGCGTCGCCGGACCACGTGGAACAGTCACACCGTTGAAACAAGAACGCTTCGATTATCGCATGGGCCTTCTCGCGTCTCCTCTCGAGGTCGACGCGGCGGAATGGAACGGCCTGCTCGCGCTTCAGCCGCAGCCCACACCGTTCCTCAGGCACGAATTCCTGAGCGCGCTGACCACGACGCAGTGCGCGAGCGAGCACGCGGGCTGGGCGCCGCGCTTCGTCACGCTGACGGACACGCGCACCGGGCGGCTCGCGGCGGCGTCACCGCTTTATCTGAAGAGCCACTCGTACGGCGAGTACGTGTTCGACTGGGCCTGGGCCGACGCGTACCAGCGCAACGGGCTTGCGTACTATCCGAAGCTCGTCTGCGCGGTGCCGTTCACGCCGGTGCAGGGCAGCCGGATGCTCGCCGCCGACGACACCGCGCGGCGCCAGCTCGCGGCCACGCTCGTCGCGCTGGCCAAGCAGATGGACGTGTCGTCGCTGCACGTGCTGTTCCCGACGGAAACCGAAACGCGCGCGCTGACGGACCTCGGCATGATGCAGCGCGAGGGTATCCAATTTCATTGGCTGAACGACGGCTACCGCGATTTCGACGATTTCCTATCGACGCTCGAACAAAAAAAACGCAAGAACATTCGCGCGGAGCGCCGCAAGGTGCGCGAAGCCGGCATCACGTTCCGGCGCGTGCGCGGCGAAGACGCCACCGATTCCGACTGGCGTTTTTTCAGCAAATGCTACCGGCAGACGTATCGCGAACACTATTCGTCGCCGTATCTGAATCTGGACTTCTTCAGGCGGATCGGCGAAACCATGCCGGAGAACCTGCTCATCGTCATCGCCGAATATGAGGGCAAGCCGATTGCGAGCTCGCTCGTCGTCTACGAGCGCAACGAAGCGACGGGCGGCACGCTCTACGGCCGCTACTGGGGCGCGCTCGAACATGTGCCGTGCCTGCACTTCGAGACCGCGTACTACCAGCCGCTCGAATTCTGCATCGAAGAAAAGCTCGACCGCTTCGAAGGCGGCGCGCAGGGCGAGCACAAGATGGCGCGCGGCTTTCTGCCGACGATCACGCGCTCCGCGCACTGGCTCGCGCATCCGGCGTTCGAGGATGCGGTCGGGCGCTTTCTCTCGAACGAGGCCAATCTGATCCACGCGCACATCGACGAATTGCGCGAGCACAATCCGTTCAGGACTTGATGCCGCAACAAGGCTGCCGCGGGCGATAATGCGGCGCTCGCGCAAGGCTGCCCGCACATCCGCGCACGCTTCCCCCTCTACTCGACGATGTCCTGGTTTCTCTATCTGATCGAATGCTCGGACGGCAGCGTCTATACCGGTATCGCCACCGACGTCGCCGCGCGCTTCGACAAGCACGCGAGCGGCAGGGGCGCGCGCTATACGCGCTCGCGCAAACCGGTGGCGCTGCTGGCGTCGTTCGAACTTGCCGATCGTTCCAGCGCATTGCGCGCCGAATATTGGGTGAAGCGTCTCGCGCCCGCTGAAAAGCGCGCGCTGGCGGCGGGCGCGCGCACGCTCGAATCGGTGGTGCCGCCGCTTACTTCTTGAAGTTCGCGACGCCCTCGGTAATTTCCTTCTGCGCGGCTTCCAGGCCAACCCAGCCGTCGACCTTCACCCACTTGCCCTTTTCGAGCGCCTTGTAGTGCTCGAAGAAGTGCTTGATCTGGTCCTTCAGGTATTCGGGCACGTCGTCGACCGACTTCATGTGCGCCGTCATCGGGCACAGCTTGTCTTGCGGCACGGCGATCAGCTTCGCGTCGACGCCCGATTCGTCGGTCATCTGCAGCATGCCGAGCGCGCGGCAGCGCACCACGCAGCCGTGGACCAGCGGGAACGGCGTGACGACGAGCACGTCGACGGGGTCGCCGTCACCCGACAGCGTCTGCGGAATGAAGCCGTAGTTCGCCGGATAGCGCATGCCCGTGCCGATGAAGCGGTCGACGACGAGCAAGCCGAGGTCCTTGTCCGCCTCGTATTTCACCGGATCGCTTTGCGCCGGGATTTCGATGATGACGTTGAAGTCGTTCGGGATGTCTTTGCCTGCGGGGACGTGATTGAAGCTCATGACGTTCTCTGAAGAAAGAGGAAGGAATTCGTAACACACGGCTCTTCCGCCCGATCGCGAGCGAAAACCGCTGTGCCTCGCGCCGGGCGGGCCAGACAGGAAGAATGCGCCATTATAGCCAATCGGCCATACGCACTTGGCCGATTGGCGCGATAATCGACGCGCGTTTCGTCGCATTTCCGCGCATTTCCGCGCATTTCCGTTTCGATCGATTCTCCGCATTGGAATCAGACACCTGGCCGGCGAGGAGTTTGCATGGAAGAAGCGAAGCATTTCATCGGGGGCGGCTGGGCTGCCGCTTCCGGCGGCGAGACGATCGCCGTGATCGACCCGTCCGACGGCGAGACGTTTGCGCAACTCGCGCGCGGCACGGCAGCGGACATCGACAGCGCAGTCGCCGCCGCGCGCGCCGCGTTCGGCGGCGCATGGGGTCAATCGAGCGCCGCCGAGCGCGGACGCTTGCTGTACCGGCTCTCGATGCTCGTCGCCGCGTGCCACGAAGAGCTCGCGCAGATCGAGGCGCGCGACACCGGCAAGCCGCTCAAGCAAGCGCACGCCGACGCCGCCGCCCTCGCCCGCTACTTCGAGTTCTACGCGGGCGCCGCGGACAAGCTCCATGGCGAAACCCTGCCCTATCAATCCGGCTACACCGTGCTGACGATCCGCGAGCCGCACGGCGTGACGGGTCACATCGTGCCGTGGAACTATCCGATGCAGATCTTCGGACGCAGCGTCGGCGCCGCGCTCGCGGCGGGCAACGCCTGCGTCGTGAAGCCCGCGGAGGACGCCTGCCTGTCGGTGCTGCGCGTCGCGGCGCTCGCCGCCGAGGCCGGACTGCCGCCCGGCGCCCTCAACATCGTCACCGGCTTCGGGCACGAAGCGGGTGCCGCGCTCGCGCGCCATCCCGGCATCGATCACATCTCGTTCACCGGTTCGCCCGAGACCGGCAAGCTCGTCGCGCAGATGGCCGCGGAAAACCACGTGCCGGTCACGCTCGAACTGGGCGGCAAGTCGCCGCAAATCGTGTTTGCCGATGCCGATCTCGACGCCGCGCTGCCGAGTCTCGTCTCGGCGATCGTGCAGAACGCCGGTCAAACCTGCTCGGCGGGCAGCCGCGTGTTGATCGAACGCGCCGCGTATGAGCCGCTGCTCGAGCGGCTCGCCGCGCAGTTTCGCGAGTTGCGCGTGGGCCCGAGCCGCGCCGATCTCGATTGCGGGCCGCTCATCAGCGCGAAGCAGCAGCGGCGCGTGTGGGATTTCCTGTCCGATGCGCAGCACGACGGCATTCCGATGGCGGCGCACGGCGAAGTGGTCGCCGATGCGCCCGAACGCGGCTTTTATCAGGCGCCCGCGCTCTTGCGCGACGTGCCGCCGGGCCATCGCCTCGCGCGCGAAGAGGTCTTCGGGCCGGTGCTCGCCGCCTTGCCGTTCGACGACGAAAACGAAGCCGTCGCGCTCGCGAACGGCACGCCTTATGGGCTCGTCGCCGGCATCTGGACGCGCGACGGCGCGCGGCAGCTGCGCCTCGCGCGGCGCGTGCGTTCCGGCCAGGTGTTCATCAACAACTACGGCGCGGGCGGCGGCGTCGAATTGCCGTTCGGCGGCGTCGGCCATTCGGGTCACGGGCGCGAAAAAGGCTTCGAGGCGCTGTATGGCTTCACGGTGCTGAAAACGATCGCGATCAAGCACGGGTGAGCGAAGGTAGCGCCCTATAGGGAAAGAATGAACCACCCCCACGCTCACTTTCGTTCGCTGCCCCCGAGGGGGCGGCCCAGCGGGAGAAAATGAACGACCCCCACGCTCACTTACGTTCGCTGCCCCCCGAGGGGGCGGTTGCCTCCCTCGGGGCGGCCCAGCGGGAGGCAACATGCGCTTGAAAGGCAAAACGGCAGTGATCACAGGCGGAGGCTCGGGCTTCGGCGAGGGCATCGCCAAGACTTATGCGCGTGAAGGCGCCAACGTCGTCGTCAACGATCTGAACGGCGCCGCGGCCGAACGCGTCGCGAGCGAGATCGCGCTCGCGGGCGGCAAGGCGATCGCGGTAGCCGGCGACATCACGAAGCAAGCCGATTGGCACGCGCTGCGCGCCGCCGCGATCGAAGACTTCGGCAGCGTGCAGATCGTCGTCAACAACGCGGGCGTCACGCATCGGAACAAGCCCGTGCTCGACGTGACGGAAGGCGAATTCGACCGCGTCTATGCCGTGAACGTGAAAGGCCTCTACTGGAGCGTGCAGGAATTCGTGCCGTATTTCCGCGAGCACGGCGGCGGCGTGTTCGTCAACATCGCGTCGACGGCCGGCGTGCGGCCGCGCCCGGGCCTCGTCTGGTACAACGGCAGCAAGGGCGCGATGATCGTCGCGAGCAAGGCGCTCGCCGCCGAACTCGGTCCCGACCGGATTCGCGTGAACTGCGTGAATCCGGTCCTCGGCGAGACGGGCCTCATGACCGAGTTCATGGGCATGGAGGATACGCCCGAGAATCGCCAGCGCTTTCTCGCGAGCATTCCGCTCGGGCGCTTTTCGACGCCGCAGGACATCGCGAACGCCGCGCTCTTTCTGGCTTCGGACGAAGCCGAATTCGTGACCGGCGTCTGCCTCGAAGTGGACGGCGGGCGCTGCGTCTGATGGGGCCGCGCAGCGCGCAATGCCCGAAGCAAGATTGGAGGTGCCGGGGACAACGGCGTTTTCGCTGCTCCGGCACGTTCGATGCGCTGTACCCGAGCCGCTGATCCGGCGGCCGGTTTTCGACACGAAAACAAGGGGACAACATGGCAAGTTCAGCAGACCAGCTTCCGCTTCCCGGCGCCGGCGCGCCGTCGACGTTCGAAGAAGCGACCTACCGGAAAGTCGCGCGCCGGCTCACGCCGCTCCTGTTGCTGTGCTACGTGGTCGCGTATCTGGACCGCGTCAACGTCGGCTTTGCGAAGCTGCAAATGGCCGCCGACCTGCAATTGAGCGATACCGTCTACGGACTCGGCGCGGGCATCTTCTTCATCGGGTACTTCTTCTTCGAAGTGCCGAGCAACCTGATCCTGCACCGCGTCGGCGCGCGCATCTGGATCGCGCGGATCATGATCACTTGGGGCATCATTTCCGCGCTGACGATGTTCGTCACGAC
Organism: Trinickia mobilis; assembly: GCF_017315705.1. GTDB lineage: Bacteria > Pseudomonadota > Gammaproteobacteria > Burkholderiales > Burkholderiaceae > Trinickia_A > Trinickia_A mobilis. The sequence continues at coordinate 16,584 of NZ_JAFLRF010000026.1, forward strand.
GGCGACGATGTTCTACGTGATGCGCTTCCTGCTCGGTCTCGCGGAAGCGGGCTTCTTCCCCGGCATCATCCTCTACCTCACCTACTGGTATCCGGCTAACCGGCGCGGGCGCATGACGACCTGGTTCATGACCGCGATCGCCCTCTCCGGCGTGATCGGCGGACCGATTTCCGGGTACATCCTCAAGAGCTTCAACGGCATGAACGGCTGGCATGGCTGGCAGTGGCTGTATCTGCTCGAAGGCCTGCCGTCGATCATCGTCGGCGTGCTCGTGTTCGTGATGCTCGATGACCGGATCAGCAGGGCAAAGTGGCTGAGCGGCGAGGAAAAGCAACTGCTCGAGCGCAACATCGAGGCGGAGGACGCCCAGAAGGAGGACCCGACGCTCGGCGCCGTGCTGACGAGCCCGCGCGTGTTGCTGATGAGCCTGATCTACTTTTCGTTCGTGATGGGGCTGTACGGCGTGAGCTTCTGGCTGCCGACGATCATCAAGGCGACCGGCGTGACCGACGCGTTCGCGATCGGCCTCTTGTCCGCGATTCCGTTTGCGGCGGCGGTGATCGCGATGCTGCTGATCGCCCGCAGCGCCGACCGCATGCGCGAACGCCGCTGGCACGTCGCGCTGCCGGCGGCGGCGGGCGCGCTGGGGCTGGTGCTGTCGGTGACCTGGGCGCACAACACGCTGCTCGCGATGACTGCGCTCACGGTTGCAACGGCCGGGATCATCACGACGCTGCCGCTTTTCTGGAGTCTGCCGACGTCCTTCCTCGCGGGCGCGGGGGCGGCGGCCGGTATCGCGATGGTCAACTCGATCGGCAACCTCGCCGGCTTCCTCAGCCCTTACGCGGTGGGCTGGCTCAAACAAGCCACGGGCGCGAACGACTCCGGCATGTATATGCTGGCGGCGTTCATGGTGCTCGGCGGACTGTTGGCGTTGAGCGTGCCGGGGAGGATTGTGAATAAGTAGCGTGGCTGAAACTGCCGTTCGTTCGCGGGCGGCAGTTTCGTAAAGCAAGCTCCGAGGTGCAATAACGGGTCGCTGGCGTCGACGAACTGAACGACAGTCTCGCTCACGGATTGCACGGAATTCATTGCAACAATGTCGCAGCAAGCCCACTTCCATTTCAATTCGATTTCACTTGTTCGAAAGGAGGGGGCACTGAATTCGATGACGGCTACCACCATCCTTCCTACAACATTCGGGCCGGCATCGGCTACCTGCTCATGCGTTTGGCGAATTTCGGCCTGGCAAGCGTGCCGGAAGCCGACCCCACAGTCTACGAAGTGACCGTCAAAGCGGGGGATAGCCTGGACAGGATCGCCAGGAGCAAAGGCTCCACGTTGGAATTGCTTCGGCAATTCAACCCTCGCGCCCACGTGCTGCGTCCCGGCCAAGTCCTCAAGTATCGCCGCGGGGCCATCCGCAAGGTTACTGTCGGCTGGAAGCCGATGACGACAAGAAATATCGCCATCTACTGCAACGTCGGCGATGCCATGTACGCCGCAAAGCTGGATTACGCGCTGTCGGTGATGTTTAAACAAAAGGAAGCTGCATGCGCGCCGTGACTTTCACACTGCTCTTGGCCGCCGCTGCGATGCCTGCTCTGTCGATCGGCGCGGGTGCGCCGTTGACCGGGGTCTTTTATGGCGAGGGCCGCGCGTGCTTCGGCGGCCTGTTCGTACGCTCAAAAACGATCGAATGGAATTCCAGCTTCAGCAAGTGCGGCCCAGTTCGCTACGAAATACTCGATCAAGACTTGGCTGGTGAGCAGCCTAGGATCGCATATCGTTTGCTCGAACGCTCAAAGCAATGCCGGAGCGCAGTCATCGCGCTTAGCCACTACGATGGAAACGTCTGGGACGTCAAAGGTTATCCGTCCGTTGAGGCGTATGAGAAACGGGAAGTGCCGGATTGGAAGCATTCCGCGCTGCCAGATCGCACGGTGACTTCGTGCGGAATGCTCAAGCAATGAAAGGCGAGCGGCTAAGCGCATCGTCCGTCTCGACGGCCGTGGCGACAATCTCACCAGAGTAGCGCCGCTGGCCGCCGCCTCGTCAAACCACATTCATCGCCAACGCACTGGCACGGTAGTGCTGATTCGCACGCCCCGCATCGCCAAGCTGCTCGAAAAGCCGCGCGAGCGCGCGGTGCGTACGGATCGTCAGCGCTTCGTTGTCCCCCGCCATCTTCAATGCCTGTTCGAGGAACGACTGCGCCTTGCCCCAGAGCTGTTGGTGCAGGCACAAGCGGCCGAGCGAGAACAGCAAATCCGCGTCTTCAGGGCGCTCCTTGTGCCACGCCTCGGCCTTCTGGATCAGCGGCAGCGCATCGCCGCCAGCAGTATCCGGATAGCGTCGCAACAAGCGCGCGTCCCAGTTGTTCGCAAGCGCATCCTCGACGATCTTGCGCGCGGCCTGGTGTTTGTTCAACGCGACCAACAGTTCCGCCGCCAAGTCGGCGAGCCGCGGGGATTGACGCTCGCTCGCCGGCAGCGAGTTCCACAGCGCGAGCAGCTCATCCGCGTCGTGGCGGCGGTCGCGCAGCAGGTTTTCGGCTGCCTGTTGACGCAAGCGGACAGCCGCGGCCGGGTGGATCGCCTCGCGCTTTTCAAGCGACTTCACGAGCTTCAGCACTTCCGCCCAGTTCTTCAACTGCTGCTGCGCGCGCAGCGCGATCTGCTGTGCGTGAATGCGGCGGCCACCCTGTGATTGCATTTCGGTGAGCGCGGCAAGCGCGCCGCCGGCATCGCGGCCGTCCGCGCGCATGTCGGCGCTCGCCATCAGGCGCGCGTCCTGCCAGTCGGCGGCGTCGATCTGCGCAAGCCACTCGTCGCGGCGCGCAAATTCGTGCATCCGGTGCGCGGCCGCCGCCGCGATCAAGCCGGCAGCGCCCTTGTTCGCGTTGTTCGTCAGCGAATCGCGAGCCGCTTTTTCCGCGCGCGGGAAGCGGCCCGCGAACAGGTTGCCGACGGCTTCACGCAACGCGGCTTGCGCCTTCGCCTCGCGCGAACGCGCGCGATACGCGGCGACGCGCTGCGGCATCTTCCAGACGTTGCGCACGATGCGCATCACCGCGTACATCAGGATGAACAGCACCACGATCGCGACGACAAACAGGTTCAGCGAGATATCCACGCGATACGGCGGATAGACGAGCAGCACCTGGCCGGCGTCGAAGCGCCCCACCGTCGCGAGCACGACCGCGATGACGAAGAGAAGCGCGAGCCACAAGAGTCCTCGGATCGCCATCGTCAGCCCCGGCTCTTGTATTGGTGGACAGCCTGCAGGCTCGTGTCGATGTTCGGCACAACGACCGCCGCGGAGCCCTGGTCCACTTCCTTCACGAGGTCCTGCACGGTCTGCGTGCGCTTCGACGACGCGTCGCAGTAGCGCGCGAGCGCAGCCTCGGCGGCGGCGAGGTCCGACTTGAGGGTCGTCTGATTGCGCGAGAGCAGCGCAAGGCGCGCCGACAACAGGCGCAGCTTCAGATTCTCGCGAATGAAATAGCCCTGCTCGGGCGAGTTCAGCATCGCATCGGCGTTATCGATGCGGCGCACCTGCACGAGGCTCGTCAGCTGCTGGCCGATGCCCGCCGTGAATTCCTGCCACCAGACCTTCCAGCGCGGCTCTCCGGTAGCGGCCGCCACCTTCGCGGTATCGGCCGGCGTGCTCGCGTGCGGCGTGGCGTGCGCAATCGGCGCTTCGCCCGCGAGCGGCAGCGTGTCGACCTGTTCGATCGCGTTGTCGAGCTTGATGGCGAGGCCGGTCAAATCGGTGGACGGCGCGGCCTTGAGCTTGTCGATGTCCTGCGCGATCGCCTTGCGCACGACTAGCGCTTGCGGGCTATCCGAAGCCGCGAGCCGCGAATCCGCGCTTTGCAGCGCGAAGAGCGCGAGTTGCGTGTTGCCCGTAAGCGCCAGTTGTTCGCTTGCGCTCGACAGCATCTGCTGGACTTCGGCGAGCGTCCAGTCGTCACGATTGCGCGCGAGGTCAGCGTATTGCTGCTGCAGCGCCTGCTGGGCGTTCTGCGCGTCGGCGAGCTTGCCTTCGAGCTGCGAGAACTGCGAATCGACCTGGTGCACGGTCGCAAGCGCCTGATCGGTCTTCACGCGCAACTCGGCCACTTGTGCATCGTTGGCCTGCTGGCGCTGCGCGAGCCGCGCATCCATCCGCACGACCTTGCGGTTCAGCGCGAAGCCGCCGACAGCCGCCGCAGCGAGGAACACGATCACGACGAACCACAGGAGCGCGATGCCCATGCCGCCGCGCCTATGCGCTTCGTAGGGCGTAAACGGCGGGTTCGGCGGCAACGGCGGAGGCGCCACGGCCGGCTGGGGAGTCACGTTGTTGGTATCGTTCGTATCGCTCATGCGTGTCGGGGCCGGGTGAGTCGAAGCCGGTTGATTGAGGGAGGCGCCGGGCGCCCCTGCGTTGGGCGCGGCGCGCTGCGACTGAGCGCAGGCGGCGAGTGCGCGGACGATGCGCTCATCGCCCGCGCCGGACATCGTAATGCTATCAAAACCCAATCCGCGCGCAGTCTCGGCGATGCGCGGATGCGGTGCGACAAGCGGCGCGCGCTTGAGCGCGGCGATTTCGGGTGCGGTCAAATGCTCTTGCGCGAGGTCGTTCAGATTGCGCACGCCCTCGGAGCTCGTCACGAGCCACGCGTGCGGCGCGCCCGCGAGCAGCGCGTGCACGCGCTCCCAGGCGCCGATCGACGGGTCCGGCACGACGCGCCGGTATGCGGCGGCCGCCTCGACTTGCGCGCCGGCCTCGCGCAAGCGATCGGCGAGCCATTCGCGGCCGCCGTCGCCGCGCACGATCAACACGCGCTTGCCTTCGAACGCGCCCTCGCCGAGTTCGGCTTCGAGCGCGGTATAGAGCGCTTCCGAGTCGAAGCGCGCGCCGTCGTCATCGACGCAAGACGACGGGCTCACGACGCGATGCCCAGGCGCGGCGACCCCATGCCGGGCCAGCGCCGCGACGCTGCCCGGGCCGACCACGCCGATCGGCAGCGCGTGCGGCCAGATCGCGCCGTACTTCGCGAACGCATGATCGATCGCGTTCGGCGACACGAACACCACGAGCGCATAGCTATCGAGCGACGCGAACGCGGCACGCAACGGCGCATCGTCCTCGGCCGGCGCGATATCGATCAGAGGAAATTCGAGCGTTTCGATGCCCTCGGCGGCGAGACACGCGGATAGTTCGCCCGACTGTCCGGCCGGTCGGGTCACGATTGCCGTGAAGGCGTCCGGCGTCGCGCCGCCCAGTCCGCCCGTCATCACGCGCCGGGCTGGCCGCCGTTGCCGGCGAGCGAGCGGACGATCTCGAGCGCGCCCTGCGCTTCGAGCGCCGCCGCGACTTGCTGCCCGAGCGCGAGGGCCCGCTCGGGGCTCGTCACGGGCGCGGACGCTTCGGCTGCGAGCACGCGCGTGCCGTCGGGCGTCGACACGCGGCCTTTCAAATGCAGCGCGCCGTCGCGCCACATCGCATGCGCGGCGAGCGGCACCTCGCAGCTGCCGCCGAGCGCGCGCGACACCGTCCGCTCCGCCTCGACCGCGAGCGCGGTCGCCTCGTGATGAAGCGGCGCGAGCCACGCGGCGAGCTCGGCGCGCCCCGCGCGAATCTCGATGCCGAGCGCGCCCTGGCCTGCCGCGGGAAGGCTGTCGCCCGCATCGAGCAGCGCGCGGATGCGCGCGCCGAGGCCCAGGCGCTTCAAGCCGGCGGCCGCGAGAATGATCGCCGCGTACTCGCCCCGATCGAGCTTGGCGAGGCGCGTATCCAGATTGCCGCGCAGCGGCCGCACGACGAGCTGCGGATAGCGCGCGCGCAACATCGCTTCGCGGCGCAGGCTCGAGGTGCCGACGACGCTGCCCGCGGGCAGCGCGGAAAGCGATGCGTAGCCGTTCGAAACGAACGCGTCGCGCGGGTCCTCGCGCTCCATCACCGCGGCGAGCGAGAAGCCTTCGGGAAGCTCCATCGGCACGTCTTTCAGCGAGTGCACGGCGAGATCGGCGCGGCCGTCGGCGAGCGCGATTTCCAGTTCCTTCACGAAGAGCCCCTTACCACCGACTTTCGACAAAGTGCGATCGAGAATCTGATCCCCGCGTGTCGTCATCCCGAGGATCTTTACGTCGCAAGATGGATATAATTTGTGCAGCGCATCGCGCACGTGTTCGGCCTGCCACATCGCCAGGCGGCTTTCCCGCGAGGCAATCACGAGCGTGCGCGGCGAGGTGGCGGAAAGCGTCTCGGAGTTCATTGCGTAAGGCTTCGAATGACGGGATGGATAACCAAGAATGGTAGCACGCACGTCCTGGCCGATTTTTCGGACGAGCAAGACTGAAACCCTTGCCGCACGCGAAGCAGTACCGCGGTCAGCAGTTCACGCGCCTCACCTCGAAATCAGCGCGGTTGTCGTAGGTTCCGCAGTTGCCTTACCCGCAGTCCATCTATCTATTCATAGACTCTGGCTTCACTGAGGAAATCATCGTGACGTCTTCCGGATCGGCGCGCTCTGCCCGCCGCAACGCTGCATCGCCCGCCCACGAATCGGCCGCGCCGGCCGCATCTGCCACGAAGGCAGCCAAAACAGCCAAAGCGGCCCGAGCGGTCAAAGCTGCGAGAACCGTGAAAGCGGCTCAATCGCCCAAGAGCGCCAAAGCCATCAAAGCGGTAAAGGCCGTGCAAGCCATCGAAACCGAAGCCGTCGCCCCGCTCGCCGAGGCGAAAGCCGCCGGCAAAACCCGCGCGAAAAACGCGGCCAACGACGCGAGCCAAGCCGCCGCGCCGTCGCCGCGCGCGCAAGGCCGCAGCCGCGAGGACAAGGATCAGCCGCTGTTTCAGGACATCCGCTACCTCGGCCGCCTGCTCGGCGACGTCGTGCGCGAGCAGGAAGGCGACGCGGTGTTCGAAGTCGTCGAGGCAATTCGCCAGAGCGCCGTCAAATTCCGCCGCGAAGACGACAGCAGCGCCGCGCAGACGCTCGACAAGAAGCTGCGCGCGCTCACGCCCGAGCAGACGGTGAGCGTCGTGCGCGCGTTCAGCTACTTCTCGCATCTCGCGAACATCGCCGAGGACCGCCACCACAACCGCCGCCGCCGCGTCCACGCGCTCGCGGGCTCCGCGCCGCAGGCGGGGACGATCGCCTATGCGCTCGCGCGCCTGACGCAAGCGGGCGCGGCCGCCACGCCGGTGCTCGAGCAGTTCTTCCACGGCGCGCTGATCGTGCCCGTGCTCACCGCGCACCCGACCGAAGTCCAGAGGAAGAGCATTCTCGACGCGGGACGCGCGATCGCGCGACTGCTCGCCGAGCGCGACCAGCCGCTGACCGCGCGCGAACGCGCGCAAAACGAGGCCATCTTGCGCGCGCGCGTCACGTCGCTCTGGCAGACGCGCATGCTGCGCGACTCGCGCCTCACCGTCGCCGACGAAATCGAGAACGCGCTGTCGTACTACCGCGCAACGTTCCTGAACGAGATCCCCGCTCTCTACGCCGATATCGAAGCCGAGCTCGCCGAGCACGGCCTCGCCACGCGCCTGCCGCCGTTCTTGCAGATGGGCAGCTGGATCGGCGGCGACCGCGACGGCAATCCGAACGTGACCGCCGCGACGCTCGAAGAGGCGATCACGCGGCAGGCCGCCGTGATCTTGGAGCACTACCTCGAAGAGGTGCACAAGCTCGGCGCGGAACTCTCCGTGTCGAACATGCTCGCGAGCGCGAGCGATGAACTGAAGGCACTCGCCGCGGCGTCGCCGGACCAGTCGCCGCACCGCGTCGACGAGCCGTACCGCCGCGCGCTGATCGGCATGTACACGCGGCTCGCGGCGAGCGCGCGCGTGCGGCTCGGCGAAGGCGCCGTCCCGGTGCGCGGCGCGGGCCGCAGCGGGCCGCAAGTGCGCGCGAAACCGTACGCCGACTCGAGCGAATTCACGCGCGACTTGCACGTGCTGATCGATTCGCTCGCCGGCCATCACGGCGAATCGCTCGCGACGCCGCGCCTCGCGCCGCTCGCGCGCGCGTCCGAGGTGTTCGGCTTCCATCTGGCCAGCATCGACCTGCGCCAAAGCTCCGACATCCACGAAGCGGTGATCGCCGAGCTGCTCAAGAAAGCGGGTGTCGAGCCCGACTACGCGGCGCTTGCGGAGGCCGACAAGCTGCGCGTGCTCATCGCCGAACTTTCTCAGCCGCGCCTTTTGCGCTCGCCGTACCTCGACTACTCGGACCTCGCGAAGAGCGAGCTCGGCGTGCTCGAGGCGGCCCGCACGACGCGCGAGCGCTTCGGCGCGCGCGCGGTGCGCAACTACATCATCTCGCACACGGAAACGGTGAGCGACCTCGTCGAAGTGCTGTTGCTGCAGAAGGAAGCCGGCTTGCTCGAAGGCGTGCTCGGCAGCCCGCACGCGAGCGCGAGGAACGGCCTGATGGTGATCCCGCTCTTCGAAACCATCGCCGACTTGCGCAACGCGCCGCACATCATGCGCGACTACTTCGCGCTGCCCGGCGTCGACGCCATCGTCGAGCACCAGGACGGCGAGCAGGAAGTGATGCTCGGCTACTCGGACAGCAACAAGGACGGCGGCTTCCTCACGTCGAACTGGGAGCTTTACCGCGCGGAACTGGCGCTCGTCGCGCTGTTCAAGGCGCGCGGCATCACGCTGCGGCTCTTCCACGGCCGCGGCGGCACGGTCGGGCGCGGCGGCGGCCCGACCTACCAGGCGATCCTCTCGCAGCCGCCCGGCACCGTCGAAGGCCAGATCCGCCTGACCGAGCAAGGCGAGGTGATCGCGAGCAAGTTCAGCAATCCCGAGATCGGCCGGCGCAACCTGGAGACGGTGGTCGCGGCGACGCTCGAAGCGTCGCTCCTGCCGCAAGGGAATGTTGGCCACGTGCCGGGCGCGAACCTGGCCACGTTCGAAGAAACGATGCAGACGCTGTCCGATGCGGCGATGGCCGCCTATCGCGCGCTCGTCTACGAGACGCCCGGCTTCACCGAGTATTTCTTCTCGTCGACGCCGATCGCCGAAATCGCGGAGCTCAACATCGGCAGCCGGCCCGCGTCGCGCAAGCTGCAGGACCCGAAAAACCGCAAGATCGAAGACCTGCGCGCGATTCCCTGGGGCTTCTCATGGGGGCAGTGCCGGCTCCTGCTCACGGGCTGGTACGGGTTCGGCAGCGCGGTCGCCGCGCACCTGGACGGCGCGGGCAGCGACGCCGAGCGCGCCCGGCGGCTTTCGGCGCTCAGGAAGATGTACAAGACCTGGCCGTTCTTCTCGACCCTGCTGTCGAACATGGACATGGTGCTCGCCAAGACCGATCTCGCGGTCGCCTCGCGCTACGCGCAGCTCGTCGCGGACAAAAAGCTGCGCAAGCACGTGTTCGAGCGCATCGTGGCGGAGTGGGAGCGCACGTCGACGGTGCTCTCCGAGATCACCGGCAAGGAAGAGCGGCTCGCCGACAACCCGCTCCTCGCGCGCTCGATCAAGAACCGATTCCCGTACCTCGACCCGCTGAATCACCTGCAGGTCGAGCTGATCAAGCGCCACCGCGCGGGCGATACGACCGCGCGGCTGCGGCGCGGGATTCACCTGACGATCAACGGGATCGCCGCGGGGCTGCGCAATACCGGCTGACAACGGCGCACTCGTCACGCGACGCCCTGCCGCGTCGCGTGACGCCCGCTTCACATCACCTGCCTCATCACCTGCCTCGTCACCTGCCCCGTCACCGCGCCTCGATCATCAACACGTCCAGCTTGAATGATCCGTCGGGCTGCACATCGAAATACTCGCGCACCTCATCGGGCGCGCTCGCCCACATCGAACGGATCGCCGCGACACGCACCTCGGGCGTGCGCATCCGCGCGACCCACGACGCAAACTCGATCGGCAAACGCCAGCGCTCGCGAATCTGCGCGGTAAAACCCGCGTTCGCCAACAGCGCGAGCCATTCGTCGGCGCGATAGTCGCGAATGTGCGACCCGTCGCGCAGCAATTCGATCGCCTGGATGTGGGTGTCCAGCAAGGGGGCGTCGATGCCCGCGACGTCAATGAACAGCACCCGGCCGCCCGGCTTCAGCACGCGGCGCACTTCGGCGAGCGCGCGCGGCACGTCGTGCCAGTGGTGTGCGCTCATCCGGCTGATCGCCCAGTCGAACGACGCGTCGGCAAACGGCAGCACTTCGGCCGCGCCCTGCTCGGTGCGGATATTCGCGAGACCGCGCTCGCGCGCCGCCGCGGCGACGGTCGCCAGCATCTGCGGCGCGAGATCGTACGCGACCACGCGCTGCGCGTGCGGCGCGACCGCGAAGCTCGCATGCCCCGCCCCGCAGCCGAGATCCAGCACGGCGGCACCGGGCGTCGCGCCGATTTCCGCCGCCAGCGTTTGCAGATCGGCGCCGCTTGCATGCACGGCACTCGTCAAATAAGCGGCGGCAGTCGAACCGAACGCCTCGGCGACCTGATCGTGATGTTTCATCGATAGCTCCTTGAAGGGGACTTGAGGACACCGCGCCGCAGTGCGCGGACCCGGTGTGTGCCGCTACAATAGAGCCCGCCCTGTACCAGTACAAGTTAAGCAATTATCCTGGTACAAAAGCTGCTCCCCTACGCTTGATCTCTGGCGTCACCCGTCGACCGAACATGACCATCCCGTCGCACCCCGGCGATCCGCCCCCCTCCTCGTCGAGCGCCACGCCCGCCCGCGCGCTCGGCGACTTCATCCGCGCGCATCGCGAACGCCTGTCGCCGATGGCGGTCGGCCTGCCACCGGGGCCGCGCCGCCGCACGCCGGGCCTGCGGCGCGAGGAAGTCGCGCAACTGTGCGGCGTGAGCCCGACCTGGTACACGTGGATCGAGCAAGGACGGCCGGTGTCCGCATCCGCTGATGCGCTTGCGCGGATTGCGGTCGCGCTGCAGCTCTCGCGCGCCGAGCGCGCGTACCTGTTCGAGCTCGCCGAGGAGCGCGATCCGGCCGAGCCCGATCAGGCGGCCACCGACGCCCCCGCCGCCCTCATCGAAACCGTGCAGCTCATCCAATCCCCGGCCTACGTGCTCGACCGCCAATGGACCGCGTTCGCGTGGAACGCGCCGGCCGCCGATCTTTTCGCCGGCTGGCTGGACGACGCGCCGGGCGAGACGCGCGACCGCAACCTGCTGCGCTTCACCTTCACGGCGCCGTCGGCGCGCACGCTGATCGTCGACTGGGAGACGCGCGCGCGGCGGCTCGCGGCGGAATTCCGCGCCGATTCGATCCGGCACCTGAACGATGCGCCGACCCGCAGCCTCATCGATGCGCTCGCCGCCGAAAGCGACGCTTTCGCGCACTACTGGGCGTCGCAGGACGTCGGCGAGCGCGAGGGCGGCGCACGCGAATTCGATCATCCGCGGCTTGGGCGCGTCGTCTACGATCAGATCACGTTCAAGCCCGCGCACCGGGACGATTTGAAGCTCGTGGTGCTGGTGCGGCGCTCATAGGCTCCATTAAGATAGCCGCGCGAGCCCATAAGAATACGCCATGACCCCTCTTCCTCCCGAGCCCACGCCGGACGCCCTTACCGCCCTCCTCGCGCGCGTCGCCGGCGAGGACGCCGCGGCGCTGCGCTCCCTCTACGATCTGACCTCATCGAAACTGTTCGGCGTCGCGCTCCGTATATTGGTGAAGCGCGAGTGGGCCGAAGAGGCGCTGCAGGACGCGTTCGTCAGCATCTGGCGCTACGCGGGCGACTACCGCGAGAGCCTCGCCGCGCCGATGACCTGGATGGCGGCGATCGTCCGCAACCGCGCGCTCGACTGTCTGCGCCGGCAAAAGACGAGCGCCGCCGGGCAAACCGAATGGAGCGAAAGTTTGGATGAAATCTTGGCAGGACCCGACCCCGATCCCGCCGACACCGCGCTGCTGAGCCAGGAGGCCCGGCGGCTCGCGATCTGCATGGAACGGCTCGACGCGAACCAGCGCCAGGCGCTCGCGCTCGCCTATCTTCGCGACCAGAGCCATAGCGAGATCGCCGATGTCTTGAAGGTGCCGCTCGGCACGGTCAAGTCATGGGTCCGGCGCGGGCTCGAAAAACTCAAGACGTGCATGGGAGGTCCGTGATGGATCTGCATCGGCATCCGGGACTCGTCGACCGGCTCGCGGGCGAGTACGCGCTCGGCGTGCTGCGGGGCGCGGCGCGCCGCCGTTTCGAGCACATTGCGCGAAGCGATGCGGCGGTGCGCGTTGCCGTCGAGGAATGGCAGGCGCGCGTGCGCGCGATGGTCGAGCTGGGGCCGTGCGTCGCGCCGCCGCTGTCGGTGTGGGAAGGAATCGCGCGGCGGCTCGAATTGAGCGCCGCCCGAAGTGCAGCGTTGGCGGGTGGGGAGACGCCGGCCCCTGGGGCGGCGTCTGCGCGGGCCGCCGCGCCGCCGCGGCAGCCGGCTTCGCGCCAGGCGAGCGGCTCGCGCTGGTTCGAAAGCCTGTCGTTCTGGCGCGGATGGTCGGTTGCCGCGACGGCCGCCGCCGTGCTTGCGCTCGCCGTCGCACTGCGGCCGCTCGTGCCGCAAACGCAGACTCAAGCGCCTGCGGCACAAGTCGCCGAGCAGCCCGACGGCCCGGGGATCGAGCGCGTCGCCTATATGGCCGCCCTCAACGATGTACAGACGAACAAGACGATGATGGTCGTCATGTGGGATCAGAAGAGCGCGATGATGACCGTCCATCGGATGGGCGGCGACACGGGCCCGTCCGGCCATTCCGAGCAGTTGTGGGGGATGCCGCAGAACGGCCACCCGGTATCGCTCGGGGTGATTCCGCCGGGTGGCACGATCCGCATGAAGGTGCACGGAATGGACGCGTACTTGAAGCTCGCGGTATCGAAGGAGCCGCAAGGCGGCTCCCCCGACCCGAACGGTCCGACGGGGCCGGTGATGTGCGTGGGCAAGCTGATGGCGACGGCGTGACGCAGGGCGCGCACCATCGCGCCGGATAGCGCGCCTTATCTCGACCGGCCGAGCCCGGCCGCACCGGGCTGCGATGTTAGAATCGTCTCCTCTCCCGGCACGCCCAACGCGTGCTTCCCACGCCGTAGTACCACGGCACTACGTTCACTGCCATCACCATGACGTCCCAACTGCACAAAAAAGGCGAAGCCTGGTCGGCTCGCTTCTCGGAGCCGATGTCGGAGCTTGTCAAACGCTATACGTCGTCGGTTTTCTTCGACAAGCGCCTCGCGCTCGTCGATATCGAAGGCTCGCTCGCGCACGCGTCGATGCTCGCGGCGCAGGAGATCATCGGCGAGGACGATCTCGCCGCGATCCAGCGCGGCATGGCGCAGATCAAGGGCGAGATCGAGCGCGGCGAATTCGAATGGCGGCTAGACCTCGAGGACGTCCACCTGAACATCGAAGCGCGCCTGACCGCGCTGATCGGCGATGCAGGCAAGCGCCTGCACACGGGCCGCTCGCGCAACGACCAGGTCGCAACCGACATCCGCCTGTGGCTGCGCGGCGAAATCGACCGCATCGGCGGCTTGCTGAAGGACTTGCGCGGCGCGCTGATCGACCTCGCGGAACAGAACGCCGAGACGATCCTGCCGGGCTTCACGCACTTGCAGGTCGCGCAGCCGGTCACGTTCGGCCACCATCTGCTCGCCTATGTCGAAATGTTCACGCGCGATGCCGAGCGCATGCGCGACTGCCGCACGCGCATGAACCGCCTGCCGCTCGGCGCGGCGGCGCTCGCGGGTACGAGCTACCCGATCGACCGGCACGCAGTCGCGAAAACGCTGGGCTTCGACGGCATTTGCGCCAACTCGCTCGACGCGGTCTCCGACCGCGATTTCGCGATCGAATTCACGGCCGCGGCGGCGCTCGTGATGACGCACGTCTCGCGCTTCTCGGAAGAACTCGTGCTGTGGATGAGCCCGCGGGTCGGCTTCATCGATCTCGCGGACCGCTTCTGCACGGGCTCGTCGATCATGCCGCAGAAGAAGAACCCGGACGTGCCGGAGCTCGCGCGCGGCAAGACGGGCCGCGTGAACGGCCACTTGTTGGCGCTCCTCACGCTGATGAAGGGCCAGCCGCTCGCGTACAACAAAGACAACCAGGAAGACAAAGAGCCGCTCTTCGACACCGTCGATACGGTCGCGGACACGCTGCGCATTTTCGCGGAGATGGCCGCGGGCATCACGGTGAAGACGCAGGCCATGCGCGCCGCAGCGCTGCAAGGCTTCTCGACGGCCACCGATCTCGCCGACTACCTCGTCAAGCGCGGCCTGCCGTTCCGCGACGCGCACGAAGCGGTTGCGCACGCAGTGCGGATCTGCGTGGACCGTCAATGCGACTTGGCGGACCTCGCGCTCGACGAGATGCGCAAGGAGTTGCCGAACGTCGCGCACCTGATCGGCGACGACGTGTTCGACTACCTGACGCTCGAAGGTTCGGTGGCGAGCCGCAACCATCCGGGCGGCACCGCGCCCGAGCAGGTGCGGGCCGCGGCGAAGGCGGCGCGGGCAGCGCTGGGGTGATCTGACCGATCGCACTCGCAGCAGCGTTGCCAAGGAAAACGGCGGACTTCTGAACTGACCCCGCGCCGTTTGTGTTTCAAGCGCAGACCTCGCGCGCCGGTCCGCCGCTCAATCGTTCCCGACCGTCTCCGAAAAACGCTTGATCGTCGCGATCCGCGCGCCGATCAGATCGAACCTGTCTTGTGCGCTGATGAGCGGCCCCGTCGCGTCGCGAAACGCGACCCAGGTGCGCTCGGCGTGCACCAGCGCCGGCCGCGAGCGGACCGGCAGCTTCGCACGCAACGTCCGATAGTAGCGATTCAAGTCGAAGTCCGCGTGCAGACATGCGGCATCGTCGGCGCAGCGCCGCGCGCGCTGCGCGGCCGGCGGCGCATCGCCCGTCAGCTTCGCCTGCGCAGATTGCTGGTACTGCGCGGCAGCCTTGCGCAACGCCAGCGCGCGATCGCGCACCGGCTGCAGGCGCAGGTTCGCCGCGCTCATGGCGTACGACGAACCCGCCGTGGTCGCGAACACGGCATGCAGCAAATACGCCTCATCCTTGCGCCACGCGAGCCAGCGCCGCTGGCTCTCCTGCCAGCCGCGGCGCACCTTGTCGGTAGGCGCATTCGCGAGCACCGACTGGAAGGCGGCATCGATCGCTGTCTGCCACGCGTCGTTTGCCGCCTCGGTGCACTGCACCTGCCCCGCAGTCGACGACCGGTCGGCGCGCGCAAGACACTGCTGCATTGCGGTATCGATCGGGTCGGCGGCGGCGACCTCGGCCCGCGCCGCCCCCGCCGACAACAACCCCGCGAGGCAGGCGCCGGCGAAGAGCGCGCCGGCCAGACCGCGTTTGAAGCCCGGCGACATCATCGAGATCAACCGCGCACGCAATCCACGTAGTACTCGAGGCGGCCATTGACCGACTCGGCGACGAGACCGTGGATATCCGTGTAGAAACCCGGGAAGCGCGCGTTGAAATCGCGCGCGAACTTCAGGTAGTTGACGATCGTCTTGTTGAAGCGCTCGCCGGGAATCAGAAGCGGAATGCCGGGCGGATACGGCGTGAGCAGAACGCTCGTCACACGGCCTTCGAGCTCGTCGATGGCCACGCGGTCGACCTCGCGGTGCGCGAGCTTCGCGAACGCATCGGACGGCTTCATCGCCGGCTCCATGTTCGACAGATACATCTCCGTCGTGAGCCGCGCGATGTCGTTCGCACGATAGACGCTGTGGATCTGCTGGCAGAGGTCGGCAAGGCCGACGCGCTCGTACTGCGGATGCTGCGCGACGAATTTCGGCAGCACGCGCCACAGCGGCTGGTTGTTGTCGTAGTCGTCCTTGAACTGCTGCAGCTCGGTCACCATCGAGTTCCAGCGACCCTTCGTGATGCCGATCGTGAACATGATGAAGAACGAATAGAGCCCGGTCTTCTCGACGATGATGCCGTGCTCGGCCAGGTACTTCGTCACGATCGCAGCCGGGATGCCGGTCTCGCCGAAGTCGCCCGCGAGATCGAGCCCCGGCGTGACGATCGTCGCCTTGATCGGGTCGAGCATGTTGAAGCCGGCGGCGAGCTGGCCGAAGCCGTGCCAATTGTCCTCGGCGCGCAAGATCCAGTCTTCGCGCGAGCCGATGCCTTCGTCGACGAGGTTCTCCGGACCCCACACCTTGAAGAACCAGTCGTCGCCGTATTCGGCGTCGACCTTGCGCATCGCGCGGCGGAAGTCGAGCGCCTCGGCAATCGATTCCTCGACGAGCGCCGTGCCGCCCGGCGGCTCCATCATCGCGGCGGCGACGTCGCACGACGCGATGATCGCGTACTGCGGGCTCGTCGACGTGTGCATCAGGTACGCCTCGTTGAAGCGGTCCTTGTCGAACGCGCGGTGCTCCGAATCCTGCACGACGATCTGCGAGGCCTGCGAGATGCCCGCGAGCAGCTTGTGCGTCGAGTGCGTCGCGAACACGAGTGCGCCGGTGCGCGGACGGCCCGCGCCGATGGCGTGCATGTCCTGGTAGAACTCGTGGAACTCGGCGTGCGGCAGCCACGCTTCGTCAAAGTGCAGCGTATCGAGGAGGTCGCCGAGCAGGTCCTTGATCATCTCGACGTTGTAGATCACGCCGTCGTACGTGCTCTGCGTGATCGTCAGGATGCGCGGCTTCAGGTTCGGGTTCTTCGCGAGCGCTTCGCGCGCGAACGGGTTCGCCTCGATCTTCCTGCGAATGTTCTCGGGCTTGAACTCGTCGCGCGGAATCGGGCCGATGATGCCGAAGTTGTTGCGCGTCGGCGTGAGGAACACGGGGATCGCGCCCGTCATCATGATCGCGTGCAGGATCGACTTGTGGCAGTTGCGGTCGACGAGCACGATGTCGCCCGGCGCCACCGTCGCGTGCCAGACGATCTTGTTCGAGGTCGACGTACCGTTGGTCACGAAGAACAGGTGATCGGCGCTGAAGATGCGCGCGGCGTTGCGCTCGGACGCGGCCACCGGACCGATGTGGTCGAGCAGCTGGCCGAGCTCGTCGACGGCATTGCAGACGTCGGCGCGCAGCATGTTCTCGCCGAAGAACTGGTGGAACATCTGGCCGAGCGGGCTTTTCAGGAACGCGACGCCGCCCGAGTGCCCCGGGCAGTGCCACGAGTACGAGCCTTCGTCGGCATACTTGACGAGCTCCTTGAAGAACGGCGGCGAGAGCGAATCCAGGTAGACGCGCGCCTCGCGGATGATGTGGCGCGCGACGAACTCCGGCGTGTCCTCGAACATGTGGATGAAGCCGTGCAGCTCGCGCAGGATGTCGTTCGGCAGGTGGCGCGAGGTGCGCGTTTCGCCGTAGAGGAAGATCGGGATGTCGGCGTTGCGGCGGCGCACTTCGGTGACGAACGCGCGCAGGTCGATGATCGCGGTCGCGAGTTCGGGCAGCTCGCCGTCGGGGCCGACCTCGCCGAGCATCAGCTCGTCGTCGTCGAGCGACAGGATGAAGCACGACGCCCGGCTCGACTGCTGCGCAAACGAAGTCAGGTCGCCGTAGCTCGTGAGACCGACCACTTCCACGCCTTCCTTCTCGATCGCTTCCGCCAGCGCCCGGATGCCGGAACCCGAGATGTTCTCGGAGCGAAAGTCTTCGTCGATGATGACGACAGGAAAACGAAACTTCATGGGACGAATCTCCAAAAACAAGGACCGCTGGCCTGGGCTTGTCTTCCCTTTGCTCAGCGGTCACCCGAATGGCCGGTGAACGTCAGTGTGCGCCGGGCCGCCCCAAGCGCACTGACCGCCCCCTCGGGGGGCAGCGAACGCAGTGAGCGTGGGGGCTGTTCACAGAACGGTTGTCCGTTACGTCTTGGGCAGCGTGACGCCGTGCTGCCCCTGGTATTTGCCGCCGCGATCCGCGTACGACACTTCGCACACTTCATCGCTTTCGAAGAAGAGCACTTGAGCTACGCCTTCGTTCGCGTAGATTTTCGCAGGCAATGGTGTCGTATTCGAGAATTCGAGGGTGACGTAGCCTTCCCACTCGGGTTCGAACGGCGTGACGTTCACGATGATCCCGCAGCGCGCGTAGGTCGACTTGCCGAGGCACACGGTGAGCACGTTGCGCGGGATGCGGAAGTACTCGACGGTGCGCGCGAGCGCGAACGAGTTCGGCGGGATGATGCAGACGTCGCCCCTGAAATCGACAAACGACTTCTCGTCAAAGTTCTTCGGATCGACGATCGTCGAGTTGATGTTCGTGAAGATCTTGAATTCGTCGGCGCAGCGGATGTCGTAGCCGTAGCTCGACGTGCCGTAGCTGACGATCTTGCGGCCGTCCTCGGAAGCGCGGACCTGATCGCGCACGAACGGCTCGATCATCTTGTGCTGTTCGGCCATGCGCCGAATCCATTTGTCAGATTTGATGGCCATGAATGGACCTGAAGAACGCTGCGTGACGAGAAAAGGCCCGAAGGGCGGCGTGCGCGGCGGATGTGGCGCCGGCCGCTCGACGAAAGGCGGTTATTTTACGCGATCGTGAAGGTGCTGCCGTGAAAGCGCGCGGATGCGCCTGCGGTGGCCGTCCGGCCCGGCGGCCGCGGCAAGCCGCGAGCCAGCGAGCCGGTTCATTGCCGGATCAGCCCGCAAGCGAGCGCGGGACCGGCGCCGTGCGCGGTGAGCGCGTACGGATCGCTGGGGTCGCGAAGGATCAGGACGGAGCGCGAGAGGACCGAGCGCACGCCGTCGAGCGACACGTCCGGCGCCACGATGAAGCCCGTCGCCCCGCCGTTTGCGTCCGCGTGGATGTTGCCGAGGTCGCCCTCCACTCGCGCGCCCGATCTCAGCTCGTCCGCGGCGGGGGCGAAGACGCGGCCGGCGCTCGATCCGTCGGCGGCGTTGCAGTCGCCGCGTTCATGGATTTGCAGCGCATGGTCGCTGTTCGGCGGCAAACCGGACACGTTGTAGGTCACCTGCACGCCGTCCGAGCGCTCGATGAACGTGACCGTGCCGCGCGCCGAACTGCCCACGGTCGGCACCAATTGCGCGTCCGCGCGTTTTTCGTGGGGGCCGAAAAAGCCGGCGCAGCCGCTCAGCGACAGGCCGAACAGGCTGACGGCAGCCACGACGATGAAGCGATGCACCGCCTGCCCGTCGATTCGTTGTCTCATGCGATCCTCTTGCCGGGCGGCGGCCGCCCCTGCGACCGCCGTGCCAGACCTTGCGAAGCCGACATGATACCGCGAGCCGCCGCGCGAAAAACACGGCGACTCCGCTGCCGTCGGGTACTTCGTTGGGCACTTGTCAGTACGTGCCGGGCTGTCCCAAGCGTACTGACACCCCCTCGCGCCCCGAAGGAAGACCTTCGCCCCGGAGGAAGTCGCCTTGGGGGATTGGGGGATTGGGGGATTGGGGGAGGGAGCAGCGTGTCGACCCGGAGTTAGCGCTTTAGCGCTTACTCCGGTCCCATGCAAAGCAAGTAGAGAGCGTGGGGCTGTTTCGTCTCAGGTGTTTTGAACCACGATGGTGGGGAATTTCGAAGTCATATCGCGCGCGCGCTCGGCGATGTGGATCGCCACCTTGCGCGCGATCGAACGGTAGATCTCGGCGATCCGTCCGTTCGGGTCCGAGGCGACCGTCGGATGCCCGCCGTCGGCCTGCTCGCGGATCGCGATATCGAGCGGCAGGCTGCCGAGCACTTCGACGCCGTACTCCTTCGCCATGCGATCGCCCCCGCCCGCACCGAAGATGTGCTCTTCGTGGCCGCAGTTCGAGCAGATATGGATGCTCATGTTCTCGACGATGCCGAGGATCGGAATGCCGACCTTCTCGAACATCTTGAGGCCCTTCTTCGCGTCGAGGAGCGCGATGTCCTGCGGGGTCGTGACGATCACCGCACCCGTTACGGGCACACGCTGCGAGAGCGTCAACTGGATGTCGCCGGTGCCGGGCGGCATGTCGACGATCAGGTAGTCGAGATCCTTCCAGTTGGTCTGCCGCAGGAGCTGCTCGAGCGCGGACGTCGCCATCGGGCCGCGCCAGACCATCGGGTTGTCCTGCTCGATCAGAAAGCCGATCGAGTTCGCCTGCACGCCGTGGCCGGCAAGCGGGTTCATCGACTGACCGTCCGGCGATTCGGGACGCCCGGTGATGCCGAGCATCATCGGCAGCGACGGGCCGTAGATGTCGGCGTCGAGAATGCCGACCCGCGCGCCCTCGCCTGCGAGCGCGAGCGCCAGATTGACGGCCGTGGTGCTCTTGCCGACGCCGCCCTTGCCCGATGCGACGGCGACGATGTTCTTCACATTCGGCAACAGTTTCACGCCGCGCTGCACGGTGTGAGCGGCGATCGATTGCGACACGGCGACGCGCGCTTGCTCGACGCCCGGTACCTGCCGCAGCGCATCCTCGACGAGCGCGCGCACGGCAAGGAACTGGCTGTGCGCCGGATAGCCGAGCACGATGTCGGCGCTGACCGTCGCGCCGTCGATCGCCACGTTCTTCACGCCTTTGTCGGCCGCGAACGGGCGGCCCGTGTTGGGGTCGGTGACAGCGGCCAGGGCGGCGTCGACCAATGCCCGATCAATACTCATCGATACTCCGAGGGGATTCGTCTGCGGCTGCGGGCGACCGGCTTGACGAGCCGGAAACGCTTGCCTGCAAACTTTTAAAATTGAAAGAATCTGTTGCTTGCCATTGCCAAAAATCGACTTGCCGGGCACCCTTCGCCCGCTGCAAGCTATAGGGCCGCATCGCTGCCTTGCCATTCATTATTGTAGTGGTTCGTGCCCGGTGCCGCCGGAAGACCCTTTGTCACCCGGGTGCTTGCAGCGCACGCGAAAGCGCCCCGCATGGGCCAGCCAGGACGGTCCACCCCGTCGTCCAACACGTTACTGAAGAGGAAACGCATATGAACGCAAAAGTCATGACCCACCTGACCGTCTTCGCCGTAGCCGGTGCACTGCTCGCCGGCTGCGCGACCCAGCAGGGCACCAACACGGCTGTCGGCACGGGCGCCGGCGCGGCCGTGGGCGCCGGCCTCGGCGCGATCTTCGGCGGCGGCAAGGGCGCGGCGATCGGCGCGGCGGCAGGCGCGGCGGTCGGCGGCATCACGGGCTACAACTGGCAGAAGATCCACGAGAAGCTCTCGGGCGCCACCAAGGGCACCGGCGCGCAGGTCAGCGAGCAGCCGGACGGCTCGCTCAAGGTCAACATCCCGAGCTCGATCTCGTTCGACACGGATAGCTACGCGATCAAGTCGTCGTTCGCTCCCGTGCTCGACACGGTCGCGCAAACGCTGCAGCAAAACCCGGAGCTGATCGCGCAAGTGATCGGCTATACCGACAGCACCGGCAGCCAGCAATACAACATGACTTTGTCGCAAAACCGCGCGCAGAGCGTCGTGACGTTCCTGAACCAGCGCGGCGTCGTGCCGGCGCGCCTGACGGCGCAAGGCATGGGCCCGTCGAACCCGATCGCCGACAACAACACCGATACCGGCCGCGCGCAGAACCGCCGCGTCGAAATCTATCTGCGCGCTACCGCGCAGCACGGCCAGACGCCGCGGTACCAATAACGATTTGACGGGGATCGTTTCCGGCGGCTCGCACCGCTTGCCGCCGGGCGTCGGCGACGTCGCGCAGAGCCCCGTTCGGCAAGCCGCCCGAAATCTTCTGGTAAACAAATCAAAAATATTTCGAACTCGGCGGAAGATTCGCTGTCTTTCTATACGGTACGCGACTGCAGATGTGGCCGCGTCACCATTCTCCTCTTGTCGTTGTTGCTCCGGGGCCGTAGCCCCGGTTTTTTTGCCCGCGTCTTTTGCGTCGGCGAGCGACATCTGCCCGGCCAAGTCCAGCTCGACGATGCGCCGCAGTCCAGCCTGTCTACGGCCGACGGATCACCCCTCTCCGCTCGACCAATGAGAATTGTTCTCAATAACGCCGTGCCCACCGCTCGGCCGGCGCCTCCACTTCCTCCTTGGGTCTTGAGCCCAGCGCCGCCTCGCCCTCGGGCCCCGGCCCGCCGCGAGCCCCGCGCCTGCTAGAATCGAATACTCTTTTCTCCCGCAGTCCTACGAAATCCCTATGCCAGCAGCCTCCACCGATTCCCACGCGCAAGCCGGCGCGGCCTCGAGCCCCGCCAGCCGCCGCCAGATCTTCGTCACGTCCGCTCTGCCGTACGCGAACGGACAGATCCACATCGGCCACCTGGTCGAGTACATCCAGACGGACATCTGGGTGCGCGCGCTGCGAATGCATGGTCACGAGGTCTACTACGTCGGCGCCGACGATACGCACGGCACGCCGGTCATGCTGCGCGCCGAAAGCGAGGGCATCACGCCGAAGGCGCTGATCGAGCGCGTCTGGAAAGAGCACAAGCGCGATTTCGACAGCTTCGGCATTTCGTTCGACAACTACTACTCGACGGATTCCGAAGAAAACCGCGTGCTTTCCGAATCGATCTACGAGGCGCTCAAGGCAGCCGGATTGATCGACGCGCGCGACATCGAGCAGGCGTACGACCCCATCAAGGAGATGTTCCTGCCGGACCGCTACATCAAGGGCGAATGTCCGAAATGCGGCGCGAAGGATCAATACGGCGACAACTGCGAAGTGTGCGGCTCGACCTATCAGCCGACCGAGCTGGTCAACCCGTACTCCGTGGTGTCGGGCGCGACGCCCGTGCGCAAGACGTCGACGCACTACTTCTTCCGCCTCTCGGACCCGCGCTGCGAGAACTTCCTGCGCGGCTGGGTGGGCGGCCTCGCGCAGCCGGAGGCGACCAACAAGATGCGCGAGTGGCTCGGCGACGCGGGCGAAGCGAAGCTCGCCGACTGGGACATCTCGCGCGACGCGCCGTACTTCGGCTTCGAAATCCCTGGCGCGCCCGGCAAATACTTCTACGTGTGGCTCGACGCGCCGGTAGGCTACTACGCGAGCTTCAAGAACCTCGCCGATCGCCTCGGCCTCGATTTCAACGCGTGGATCAAGCAAGGCTCGACGGCCGAGCAATATCACTTCATCGGCAAAGACATCCTCTATTTCCACACGCTGTTCTGGCCCGCGATGCTGGAGTTCTCCGGCCACCGCACGCCGACCAACGTGTTCGCGCACGGCTTCCTGACGGTGGACGGCGCGAAGATGTCGAAGTCGCGCGGCACGTTCATCACCGCGCAGAGCTTCGTCGACGTCGGCCTGAACCCCGAGTGGCTGCGCTACTACTTCGCGGCGAAGCTGAACAGCACGATGGAGGACATCGACCTGAACCTCGAGGACTTCCAGGCGCGCGTGAACAGCGACCTCATCGGCAAATACGTGAACATCGCGAGCCGCGCGGCAGGCTTTTTGATCAAGCGCTTCGACGGCCGCATCCAGGAAAGCGCGATGCACCACCCGCTGCTCGGCACGCTGCGCGCGGCGATTCCGCAAATCGCCGCGCACTACGAGGCGCGCGAATACGGCCGTGCGCTGCGCCAGACGATGGAGCTCGCCGATGCCGTCAACGCGTACGTCGATACTGCGAAGCCGTGGGATCAGGCGAAAGACCCGGCCAACGCCGTCGCGCTGCACGAAACCTGCAGCGTCAGCATCGAGGCGTTCCGCCTGCTGTCGCTCGCGTTGAAGCCGGTGCTGCCGAAGCTCGCGCAAGGCGTCGAGGCGTTCCTCGGCATCGAGCCGCTCACGTGGGCCGACGCGAACGTGCCGCTCGCCGCCGAGCACCGCATCAACGCGTACCAGCACTTGATGACCCGCGTCGATCCCCAGCAGCTCGAAGCCCTGCTCGCCGCCAACCGCGATTCGCTGCAAGCAACGCAGGGCGCGGCGCCTGCCGATGCGAAGAAGAAGGCCAAGGCAGCCGCCGCGAACGGCGAGTCGAAGGCGGCCGACGCAAAGGCCGGCGCCGATCCATCCGACATCATCTCGATCGACGACTTCGCGAAGATCGACCTGCGGGTCGCGAAGATCGTCGACTGCAAGGCGGTCGAGGGATCGGACAAGTTGCTGCAGCTGACGCTCGATGTCGGCGAAGAAAAGACGCGCAACGTGTTCTCGGGCATCAAGTCGGCGTACCAGCCGGAGGATCTGATCGGCAAGCTGACCGTGATGGTCGCGAACCTCGCGCCGCGCAAGATGAAGTTCGGGCTGTCCGAGGGCATGGTGCTCGCGGCGTCGGCGGCGGACGAGAAGGCCGAGCCGGGGCTTTACGTGCTCGAGCCGCATAGCGGCGCGAAGCCGGGGATGCGGGTGAAGTAACGAAGGTGTGCGCACGTGCCGGATGGGGCCGGCACTTTAGGAGTTATCCGATAGATCGCGACAGGTCGGCACAGCTAGCTTGGACGGTTTCCATTCGAGATGAGGGAAGACCGTGCCGAGTTCCATCGCAAGTATCGGCCGTATGCAGGCCAGCACCGTTTGCCAATCGCTTCAGCACTATCGCCGCACGTTGCCGCTCAACACGATGCCCCGCAACCGCGACGACGTTTGTCGGGGCGACGGCTGGCAGATCGGCAATGAACGCCTGAGCGGCGATTTCGAGCTCGACCCGGTGTTCGCCAGGCAACTGATTGCCGGCACAGTGGCCGCTCCCGAGTTTGGCGTAACCCAGATCGATCCTGGCTCGTCGTGGTTGCACACTTATCTTTACGGCAGCCCGAAGGAGGCCCCGGGCACCTTAGCGCGGCTTAATGAGGAAAGCCAAAGTGTGGCACTCGGTCCAGGCAGCGTATTGAGCAACGTCAATACGAGTGTGTCCGCCGCGCATGCCGCCCATGCGGCCAGAATCGAAAAGGCGATTCAGGCCGGGGCGCAGAGAATCCTATCTGGCGCTAGCAAAGGCGTCCGTATCAACTCGTACATCACGCTGTATAACGGCAACACCAGCGGCCGGGGACGGCCCAGGCCCAAAATCCGAATCATGAGCATGCCGGTTGAAATCGTGCAGCCCACGCTCGGTACGCATTTCAAATACAACACTCGCATGCAGACGGCCACCGAGGCGCTCAAGGAGGTCAAGCTGCAAAAGCTTGCTCCGAAAACCTCGTCGCTGGCGCGTGCCTATGCCAGAGGCGGGTTTGGCAATGGCGTGCTGACGTTTGGGCCGAGTGCAGTGCTGGATTTAGCGGATAGCATTCGGCGAGATACAAAAGGGGCACTGCGATTCGATGCCCGGCGCTTCGCCATTGCTTCCGCGAGGAGCCAGAGCGGGAATTTGGTTGGGCTTGGAGCCTCCGCAATAGCCACGCCATTAGCTGTGGCCTTTCTAGGTATAGCAGCAACAGGTGCACCCGCCATACTCATTGGGCTGGGCGCATGCTTTGTCGCTCAGATTGCTTGGGGCGTGACCGGCGCCCCAGAAGAAGCAGAGATTACGGCAAAGCGATTGATGGAGAAATAAATTGCTATTAACTTTTGATAATGCGCGATCAATACTCCCCAAGGCGCCACTTCTTTTCATGGGATTTAATGGCGGCTTCATAAGCCTGTCAGCAGGGGTCATCTTCAATTTCAGGACAATGCAAGGGCCTGATATTTTACTAATTGCAGCCACAACCACAACAATAGGCCTCGCCATCGGGATTTTTGTAAAATACCGAGCCTCGTTTTCAGTCAAATTCGCCTTGTGCTCAATGATTTATTTTTTCGCCATATTTCCACTATTGTTTGGCGGCACCGGCTCATTGATTGCCGCCGAAGTGGCAGGAGCTGGTAACAAAATATTTATGGCACTCTCTCTATACCTAGCATCCATCTTGCTGCCCCTATTATTTGGAATATCAAGCAGCCTCAAAAAACAAGCGAGGAAAAATAGATCACAGACCTATAAAACAAAATTCATGAAAGATTGCGCCAATCTCAATGAGTACACCATCAATCCAAATAAATTTCACGACGGAAGCACCGGTGAAACAAGTAACTCAGCGGCGGCCATTTGGTCCACAGCGGCAATGGGAGCCAACATTCCAATACTATTCCAGATCTACACTGGCGCGAGGAACAACGTAATCTTTCTTGCTGTACCTTTAATAATTGGCGTATTTGCGTATCTCAGCATTAAGACACTCGGCCCCAAAATCGCCTGCCTGTGGCTGCTGCGCAAATACGAAAAACAAACCGGCCGCTGCTTCGTCAACGCCGATTACGAAAAGATTCAAGAACTCCGCCGCACGTTCTTTCTCTCCCGCTGGCTGATGAAGGATTATCGCCCGGCATCGGACCGCCAACGGGCGGCTTAACCACCGCCCCTATCGGCGCTTGCCGGCACCGGCAAGCGCCTGCAATCGAAGCCGGCCCCGGAAACCCTCGCCGCACACGCTCACCGTCCCCCAAACAAGCTGTCAAAGCGCTTCGTATAGTTCAAATCGAGCCCCTGGAACGTCCCCGTATAAAGGGAGACCGCCCAAAACCGCGTCAGGTTCAGCGTCGCCTTGAACGCGTTGCTCGCCGTTTGCAGCCCCTGCTCGTAGCCGAGCACGAGCCATTCGTTGATCGCCTTCGACACCATCACCACTTGCGGATCAGTCAGCCCCACGTCGCTGCGGCCGACCGTGAACTCGTCGAGCCCGAAGGTCTGCGCGACGCGCTTGCCCGTCGCGCTGCCGAGCAGCGCGAGCGCGGTCGTCATCGTGCTCTGCTGGCCCAGGTTGTTGCCCTGATCGGTGCCGTGGCCGAACAGGAGCCACGAGAGCTTTTCGTTGTCCGGCACGTTGGGCTGCGACACCAGCTTTGCGACCGGCGCCTGAATCGTCCCCGTCACCTGCACGCCCGCCTCGACCTCCTGGTTGCGCCGCATCGCGAGGATGTTGATGCCCGGGTTCGCGACCGGCCCATTGAACGTGAAGAAGCCGTTCTCGATCGCGAGCTTGCGGCCGAACGCCGTATAGGTCGAGCCCTCCGTCACGCGCACGTTGCCGATCGCGCGCAGCGGCAGGTTCGGCGCGGACAGCGCCGTGATCGTGCCGCGCAGGCCGAGGTCGGCGCCCTGGCCGCGGAAGCGGAAGTGGTCGCCGAGGTCGATGTCGACGTTCGCGCGCGGCGCGAAGCGGCCGACCGGCTTGTTGGTCGGATCGACCTCCTGCGCCTGGCCGCGCACGGTACCGTCCGCGCGCACGATCACGACGTCGTCGCCCAAATGCGGCGTCGACTGCTCGGGCAGATCGAAGAGCGCCTTATTCACGCGGAACTTGCCGTTGATGTCGATGCCCGCCGTGCCGCCGTTGGCGACCGTCGCGCTGCCGGAGAGCGACAACTGCCGGTCGGGCGACGCGAACAGCTCCAGCTTGTCGGCGACGATGCTCGCGGTCAGATCGGGCTCGGCGCTGTCGAGGCGCACGCGTCCGGTCGCGCGCAAGATGCCGTCGCCGCCGCGGAATTCGACGTTCTGGAAGTCGACGAGATTCTCCGACAACGCGATGCGGATCACGCCGTTCTTCAACTGGACGCCCTGGTCGACAAGCGTCGCGGACAACCCATCGCCCGTCAACGCCCCCGACAGCATCGGCTTGGCGGCCGTGCCGGCGATCGTCAGCTTCAGCGCGAGATGGCCGTCGAGCAGGTAGCTCGGGCCGAACAGGCCGCCCGTCGTGGTCAGCGACGGCACGTCGGCGTTCAGTGCGCCGGAAAGCGGCGCGTCCTCGCTCATCGTGAGGAAGCCGTCGCGCACGGCGAGCGGTGCGGCGACGTTCGCGTCGACGGTGCCGATGCGACTCGCCTGCGCATGCACTTTCGCGGCAAGCCGCCTGCCGTCGCTGAACTCGGCGCGCGCGGCGATATCGGTGATGCCGAGCGACGCGACGCCGCGCCCGGTGTCCAGCGTCACGTCGCCGACGCGGCGCTTGATCTGCAAATAGCCGCTCGCCGTTTGGCCGACGTTCAGATCCCAATCGCTGTCGAACACGAGGTCGGTTCGGACGGAAGGACGCTGGCCGGTCAGCTCTTGCTGGATTTCCAAAAGCCGCGCGACCGATACGTTCGACAGCGACCCGGCGGTGCGGATATTGCCGTGATCGAGCGCGAACGACTTCAGGTCGAGCGTCGCGCCTTCGAGCGTGAGCCGCGTGGCGCCGAGCACGGCGCGCTCTGGGCCGGCGCTGACCGTAAGCGGCGATTCGAGGTTCAGCGCAGGCATGCCCTTGTTGGCGAGACGCGTCACCGTGCCGTCCCAGCGCGTGCCTTCGCGGGTGTCGGTGAGGCTGCCGCCGGCGGCGAGCGTCAAGTCCACCGGACGGCCGCGCACGCTGCCCGCCGCCGCCGCTTGGAGCGCGTGCTTCGCGCGCGTGCCGGTGAGCTGGGCGGTGAGCGTCTTGAGCTCGACCCCGTTGCTGCTCAGATCGCGCGCGTCGGTCGTGAACATGAGGGCGCCGTGCGCGCCGTCGTGCAGCTCGGCGCGGCCTTCCGCGTGGCCGAGGCGGTTGTCGCCGAACACGACGCTGTCCGCTTGGTAGGCGAGCGCGACGTTCGGATGCGCGAACGAGCCCGTGATGTCGCCGTCTGCCCGGACGAGGCCCGCGAGGCCGAAGCCGAGCCGGTCGAGCTGCGGCGCGTCGACGTGGAATTGCAGCCGGTCGCGCGGCGTGCCGAAGCTGCCGTTCAGGTCGACCTGATTGCCCGCGATCGACAAGTTCACGCGGCTCGGCAGAATGCGCGATCCGGCAAGCTGCACGGTGCCTGCGCCCGTGAGCGGCATGCCGTCGTAGACGCTCTCGCCGAGCTTGAACTGCGCCTTCGCCGTGAGCATGGGACCGAGTGCGCCGCTGGCGGCAAGCGTGCCGTTGACGCGGGCTTCGATCGCGCGCTTCGCGCCGGCTGCGGGTTTGGCGGCCGCCTTGGCCGCCGCCATCAACGACAGCGGATCGAAATCGGTCAGCGCCGCCTTCACGTCGTAACTGGCATTCGCATCGTGCTTGAGCGCGCCCGACACATCGATGCGGCCCTTGCCGGAACTCACGCGGACGTTGTTGAACGCGATCTGCGCCGGGTCCTGCGTCACTTGCGCTTGAGCTCGCAGCGCGGCCTTCGGGTCGGCCAGATCGAACGTGATCGCCTGCTTGGCGCCGTCGAGCGCGATGCCGATCGGGCCGGCGAGGGCAGTCGGCCGCACGCTCGCTTCGAACGTGCTCAGATCGAGCCCGGCCACGCGCAAGTCGAACTTGCCCTTGCCGCCCGCGAGCGCGCCGCCGCCCTTGAGCGTCGCATTCTTGACGAGGCGCACGTTCAGGGTCGAGATGCGTTGGGCGTGGGCGTCGAGCCGCACGTCGGCGTGCGCGTCGATGATAGGCAGCAGATGCTCGCCGATCATGCCGGGCTTCGCGTTGACGATCGATACCTGGCCGGCGACGACGAAGTCGCTCGCGGAAGCCGGGGGCTTCCCGGAGACATACGACGCGGCGCCCGCCGAAGCGCCGGGCGCCGGCACCCCAGCCCCCGCCCTCGCCGCCGCCTTCCCCGCGACCGGCGCCAACTCCGCGCGCACCGCCAGATCCGCGAACGGCGCGCCGGGGCTGAAGGCTTGCGGATTGACGTGATCGAAGGCGAGCATCGCGCGCGTGAGCGGCACGTCGGAGAACGGCGCGGCTTCGACACGCGCCTGGCCGGCGAGCTTCATCCCGCTCGCGTCCAGATCGGCGACCAGCGCCTCCAGCGTGCCGGACACGCGTGCGCGCACCTGCACGGGCTCCTCGTCGACCTTGCCGGAATACCCCGCGTTGCCGCTGAGCGCGAACGGCCGCATGCCGTCGAGCTTGGCCGCGGCGGTCACCGCGCCGAACGGCGTGTCGAGCCGGTCGACCGACGCCTCGTGGTGCCGGCCGTCGCTGCGTCCGTGGAAGATCAGACGGGAATATTCGCTCGTCGAGGTCCCTTCGTGCAGCACCAGCTTCTCGACGCGCAGATCGCGCACTTCGAGCTGCATCGGCAGCTGCAGGTCTTGCGGGAGCACGGTCGGCTCGGTGCTGGGCGGCGACGGCACGATGCGCGCGTCGATCGTGCCGAGATGCAGGTAGTCGACCGTAAAGCGCCACGGCGAGCGCGCGAGCCCCCAGCGGCCCGAAATACGGTCGATCTTGATTTCGTCGCCCTTGCCGTCGAGGCCGCTGCGCCACGCGACGTCCTTCAAGCGCACGCCGGCGGCGAGCGAGCCGCCGTCGAACGTGCCGGCGAGCCGCCCGTCGAGCAGCGAAACGGCG
Source organism: Trinickia mobilis (assembly GCF_017315705.1). Classification (GTDB taxonomy): domain Bacteria; phylum Pseudomonadota; class Gammaproteobacteria; order Burkholderiales; family Burkholderiaceae; genus Trinickia_A; species Trinickia_A mobilis. The sequence goes on from NZ_JAFLRF010000026.1 coordinate 46,721, forward strand.
GCCTGCCACGCGAGGCGCGTGCCGCGCTCGGTCGTGATCGCGCCGTACAGAAGGCCGGCCGCCAACACGACGAGAAACACGATGAACACGAGCGTGCGGACGAGCGCCGCCAGCACCCGATGCCGGCGCCGCCTGGGTGGCGTCTCGGGCGGCGTCCCGCGCGGCGCGGGCGAGCCCGGCGCGCCGCCGCCCGGCTCGTCGGGGGGCGGGCCGGAAGGAGGCATCGTGGGCGGGTTGGCGGAGGCGTCCGTCGTCATGCTGCGTAATCTTGTTTAAAAGGCAATGCCGAGCGTCAGGTACGGCCGCACGCTCTTGTCACGCAAGCCGTAGGCAAGGTCCACGTTGACCGGGCCGACCGGGCTGCGCCACCGTGCGCCGAACCCCAAGCCCGGAAAGAACACCTTTTCGCCCCAGGTATCGGTGGCCGTGCCGATATCGAAGAACGCGGCCGCGCCCCAGTCGTGATTGAACCAGTGCTGGTATTCGGCCGAGCCGGTCATGAGGTATTTGGTCGGCAGCACCGAGCCGTCGACGTTGTTACCGATGCTCTGGAAGCTGTAGCCGCGCACCGAGTTCGAGCCGCCCGCGCGAAACAGCAGCGACGCCGGGATGCCGCTCGACGGACCGCTCGTGAACACGCCGCCCAGTTCGGCGCGCAACACGAACAGGTCGCGCTTGCCGACCGGCAGGTACTGCTGGCCGCGCGCGTACGCGCGTCCGAAGGTCTGGTCGGCCAGGACGTTCTTCACCGCGAAACCGGCCTCGGCGTGGATCAGGTTACCCGAGCGCGGGAAGAGCGGGTCGTCGGTATTGCGGCGCGTCCACGACCATTGCGGCACGAGCGCCCGGCTCGTCTGCGGACCGACCGCGTTCTGATCGAGCCGGTCGTCGTAGAACAGGATCGCGTACGTGTAGTCGATGTTCTGGCTCGTGCGGGCGCGCTGCAGGCCAAGGCGCGCACTGTAGATCGTCGTGCCCGACACGTTGGTGCTCGTGTACGACGCGAGCGCGCTGTTGGTCCAGCCGCGCGCGCCGGGCGGCATCGCGAGCGTGATCTGGCCGTACTGCTGGATCTGGTCGAGCCGCCCCTGGACCGAAAGCGGCCAGGCCGCGCCGAACGTGTTCAGGTAGGTGTACGAGCCTTGCACGTGCGCGCCGGTGTCCGTCGCATAGCCGACGCCCCCGCGCACGCTGTTGTACGGATACTCGCTGACCTTCACGTGCACGGGCGTATCGAGCGGCTTGCCGACGTCGTCGCCGACATCGATCGCAACGCTCGCGTAATACGGCGTGTTCTGCAACTGGCGCTGCAATTCGGCGATGCGCTGCGCGTCGTAGATTTCGCCGGTGTGGAGCGGGTTCACGTTGGTGACGATATCGCCCGGAAAACGCCGCACGCCGCTCACGTCGAGCGGGCCGAGCGTGAACGTGGGACCGCTGTCGAACGTGACGGACAGCGCGGCACCATGCGTGCGCGGATCGATCCGCGCTTCCGAGCGCTGGATTTTCGCGCCCAGATAGCGGCGCGACTGCAATTGCTTGAGCGCTGCGTCCTTCGCACTGTCCCAGTCCGACTGCGTGAACGGGTCGCCTTCGCGCAGCGAGAAGGCAAAGCGCGTCGCGATTTCCTGCTTCGGATCTTCCGTCAGCACCGGCCCCTTGAACGACAGTGCGACCGACGCGATCGTCGTGCGCGGCCCCGGATCGACGCTCACCTTCACATCCTTTTTCCCCCTGACCGTGCGCACGTCGGTGCGCACGACCGGCGAAAAATAGCCGGCCGTCGCGGTGAGATCGCGGACCTGCTGGGGCGTGGCAGTGACGAGGAAGGTGAACTGGTCGTCGCTGATGTCGTCGCGCTTGGCGAAGCGGGAAATGTCCAGATGATCCTTGAGCAGCTTCTTGACCGAACGCGGCGCGTCGATATCGACGTCGTATTTCGCGCTCGCCGGCATCGTGAAAATGAGCAGCAAGCAGCCGGCGATCGTCGGTAGCACGCCGCGCCGCACGCGCGCAAGGCGGCGCGAACGCGGCGGGGCGCTGCCCGCGCAATCGGTAGCTGCGCGCGAGCCGCGCGACGGGTAGGACACATACCCCGGCAAACGGGACCTCCGGCCTTTTTTGTTGATGAGTTGAACTGCCACGGGCCGTCCCAAACGAGCCGTCCCAAAACCGCATATTTGAACATACGGGAAGAGCCGGCCTGTCTATGCGCAGCGCGCGCCGGGCAAATTCCACGCGTTCGCTCCTCGGGTAAGCCTGCGTGCCCGGCTTGGACGGCTCTAATTTTGAGACGTTCCGTCCGCACGCCTAGGCCCGCGCGCTTGCGGTAAAATTGCGGCTGATCAAACGGCGGCAGCCCCCCAAGGCTTGTCACCCCATTTTCGAGAACGTCGAGCCATGTATCAATCTGACATCACGCAATTCCTGAACCAGCTCAAGCAACAAAAGCCGAAGCTGGAAGAAGAGCAGCGCCGCGGCCGCTCGCTCCTGTGGGACAAGCAACCGGTCGATCTCGAAGAGCGCGCCGAGCAACAAGAATCGCGCGTGCAGCAGACACCCTACGTCTACTACCAGAATTTCTGAGCGTGACCCCTTCCGACGACGCCCGTCGGGCGAAAGAACCGAGCGCCGCGCTCGCCGCGCCCGTCACGGACACGACGCCCGACACCGTCGACGGGATCGCGTTCGCGCGCCTGTACGGCGAGCCGCTCTTCAAGCTGCCGCAGGACCTCTACATTCCGCCGGATGCGCTGGAGGTCTTCCTCGAAACGTTCGAGGGCCCGCTGGACCTGCTGCTCTACCTGATCCGCAAGCAAAACTTCAACGTGCTCGACATCCCGATGGCGGATGTGACCGCGCAGTATCTCGGCTATGTCGAGCAACTGCGCAAGACGAATCTCGAGCTTGCGTCCGAGTACCTGCTGATGGCGGCCATGCTGATCGAGATCAAGTCGCGCATGCTCTTGCCGGTGAAGAAAGCGGATACCGGCGACGAAGCGGAAGACCCGCGCGCCGAGCTGGTGCGGCGCCTGCTCGAATACGAGCGCATGAAGCTCGCCGCTCAGCGGCTCGATCAGCTCCCGCAGCTCGGCCGCGACTTCCTGCGCGCCGAGGTGTATATCGAGCAGAGCATCACGCCGCGCTTTCCCGACGTCGACACCAACGACCTGCGCGCCGCCTGGGCCGACGTCATCAAGCGAGCGAAGCTCGTCCAGCACCACAAGATCTCGCGCGAGGAGCTGTCGGTGCGCGAACACATGAGCGTGATCCTGCGGCGCCTGCAGAACGTGCGCTTCGTGGAATTTTCCGAGCTGTTCGACGTCACGCGCGGCGTGCCGGTCGTGATCGTCAACTTCATCGCGATGCTGGAGCTGTCGCGCGAATCGCTGATCGAAATCACGCAAGCCGAGCCGTTTGCGCCGATCTACGTGCGGCTCGCGTATTTGCCCGCTTAGTTGACCGCCCAGGAGACAGTCGCGTGAATTGCAGGCCTTAAGGCACTTGAAGCGCGAAAATCCACTACAATCCCGCGCTCCGAGCCCTGCATCGGCACGGACGACGAAAACTGCGACCTTGCCCGCTGGCGTCACCTCTCGACGAACACACAGCCGACTATGAACTACCCCCACGCTCACTTTCGTTCGCTGTCGGCCGGAGTTAGCGCTTTAGCGCTTACTCCGGTCCCATGCAAAGCTCCCCCCGAGGGGGCCGATGCCTCCCTTGGGGCGGCCCGGCGGGAGGCATCATGAAAGTCATCAGCTCGATCCAAGAATTGCGCGACCAGATGCGCGGCCAGAATCGCACGGCGTTCGTGCCGACGATGGGCAATCTCCATGACGGGCATCTGTCGCTGATGCGGCTCGCGCGCCAGCACGGCGACCCGGTCGTCGCGAGCATCTTCGTGAACCGCCTGCAATTCGGCCCGAACGAGGATTTCGACAAATACCCGCGCACGCTCGAAGCCGATATCGAGAAACTTCAGAAGGAAAACGTCTACGTGCTGTTCGCGCCGACCGAGCGCGACATGTACCCGGAGCCGCAGGAATACCGCCTGCACCCGCCGCACGACCTCGGCGACATCCTCGAAGGCGAGTTCCGGCCGGGCTTCTTCACCGGCGTCTGCACGGTCGTGATGAAGCTGATGTCGTGCGTGCAGCCGCGCGTCGCGGTGTTCGGCAAGAAGGACTACCAGCAGCTGATGATCGTGCGGCAGATGTGCAGCCAGTTCGCCCTGCCGACCGACATCGTCGCCGCCGAAACGGTGCGCGACACCGACGGCCTCGCGCTCAGCTCGCGCAACCGGTTTCTGAGCGAGACGGAACGGGCCGAGGCGCCGATGCTGGCGGTCACGCTCGGCCGCGTCCGCGAGGCGGTGCTCTCGGGCAACCGCGATTTCGCGGCGCTCGAGAAAGACGCGATGGCGAGCCTCGCCGCCCGCGGCTGGAAGCCGGATTACATCGCGGTGCGCAAGCGCTCGAACCTGCTGCCGCCGGCCGCACACGAAACCGGCGCGCCGCTCGTCGTGCTTAGCGCCGCGAAGCTCGGCGCGACGCGCCTCATCGACAACCTCGAAATCTGACGGGCGGCGCCCGCACGCTGCCGCGCCGCGGTCCTAAAGCCAAACGAAGTCCGAAGGAAAGACCATGCAGCGCCACATGTTGAAATCGAAGATTCACCGGGCCGCGGTCACGCACTGCGAACTGCACTACGAAGGCTCGTGCGCCATCGACGAAGACCTGCTCGAAGCGGCGAACATCGTCGAGAACGAACGGATCGACATCTGGAACATCAACAACGGCGAGCGCTTTTCGACCTACGCGATCCGCGGCGAGCGCGGCAGCGGGATGATTTCGCTGAACGGCTCAGCGGCGCGCCGTGCGCAGCTCGGCGATCTCGTGATCATCGCCGCGTTCGCGCTGGTCGACGAAGCGGAACTCAAGGCGGGCTGGACGCCGGACCTGGTGTTCGTCGACGAAAACAACAAGATCAAGGGAAGCCGCGGCCACGTGCCGGTCCAGAACTGGACCTGACGCGGCGGAGGTGCGACACGCGGGCGTCACGCGAACTGCGTTACGGCGCCCGCTTGTCACCCGCCGTCACCCGCGGTCACCCGCCCCTCGCCCAAGTCATCCCTTCTTGTTCGCCCATTCGATAATGGGCCCCCACTGCTCCAGATCCTTTTCGACGCGGCTTTGCGCGACGTCCCACAGCGTCAGGCCGTGTGCCGCAAGCTGTACGTAGTTCTGCGTATCGCGCAGGAAACCGAGCACCGGCAGCTTCAATCCTTCGACGAATCGATGCAGTTGGTCCGCGGAGCGCGTGCGCGCATCGACCCGCATCCCCACCACGCCGATTTCGATCGATCCCTTCCTAACGGCCTTCTCCTTCGCCAGCCGCTCGAGAAAGTGCTGCGTAGCCAGAATGTCGAACATCGACGGCTGCAGCGGCACGATCACCCTGTCCGCCAGTTCCAGCGCGACGTCGAACCGATTGCCGTGCAGGCCCGCAGGTGTGTCGATCACCGCGTGCTCGAGCCCGCGAGGCGGCTTCACGGGCGCATTCAAATCGACCTGCCACTCTTCGATGGGCGGCATCGCGGCCGGCCGCAGTTCCAGCCACGCATGTGACGACAACTGCCGGTCGAGGTCCGCGAGCGCCACCCACTCGCCACTCGCCGCGAAAAAACCCGCCAGATTCGTCGATAGCGTGCTCTTGCCCACGCCGCCCTTCGGATTCGCCACCACAATCACCGTCATGAACTCTCCCGGTAAGAAGGCCAGCAAGGCGGCCCGTTCCCAGTGACGGAACAGGCCGCGGCCGGCCGGTTTGCCGTGCGTCGCTTTCGACCGCTTGATAATATCGGCAAATTCGTCCTGGTCGAAGCCTTCCGTACGGCGAAGTTCGGCCGCCGCCCCCTTCGCAAGAGCCCAACTCATGTCCAAATTGCGCCCGGAACTCACCCTCGAGCGCCTGCACGAACGGCAGCGCGGCACCCTGCCCGACCTGCTCGGCGTGCGCATCACCGACCTCGCAGAGGGCACGCTGACCGGCGAACTCACCGTGCGGAGCGAATTGCTCGCGCCGAACGGCTTCCTGCACGCGGCCACCGTCATCGGCCTCGCGGATACGTGCTGCGGCTACGCTTGTATCGCCCACCTGCCCGAGAACGCCCGCGGCTTCACGACGATCGAGCTCAAGAGCAACTTTCTCGGCACGAGCCGCGAAGGCACCATCCGGGCCGTCGCGACAGCTGTCCACCTGGGCCGCAGCACGCACGTGTGGGACGCCACCGTCTTCGATCCGGCCGGGCGCACGATGGCGCTCTTTCGCTGCACGCAGATGATTCTGACTTGACGCCGTGCTGCGCCGGCTCGGCGGGGCGAGGCGCAGATAACAAAAAAGGCGCGCGGAAGCGAAGTCCGCGCGCCTTTTTCTATTCGGCCAGTGGGTGCCGGCCTTGCCTCAGGTTCTGTCGACCGGGCCTCGCCGGCAGTCGCCGGTCACGCCACGTCAGGCAGCCGCCGCATGCGGGGCCGGCTTCTGCGCCAGCGCCAACACCCCGCCGCCGAGGAGCGACTGGACCACGAGCGTCACCGCCCAATACGCCGGGTACTCCCAGCCGCCGTTCGGCGACGCGAAGCCCCAGCCGTTGTGCAGGTGCGCGGACATCGCACCGAGCATGAACGGCAGCAGCACGAGCGCCACCCAGCGCACCTGGAGGCCGAGCAGCAGCGCAATGCCGCCGAACAGTTCGACGAAGGCCGTCACATAGCCTAGCCAGCCGGGCAAGCCGAGCGATTGGAAGAATTGCGCCGTGCCCGGCAGCGTGAAGACGAAGATCTTTTGCAGGCTGTGCGCGAGATACAGCACGCCTAGCGCGATGCGCAGGAGGGTGGCGGCGTAGTCGGCCGTGCGGTTCGAGTTCATGATCGGTTCCCTTGAAGTAAGAAGGATGGCAGCAGCGCCACCAGGTGGAACGGACTGTATTCGAATCGCAGGCGGCGATAAATCGCCTGCAAAGCTTTAATTATTTCCTAATGGGAATGAATACCGCCTCACGGGGCGGAAAAAGCCGAGTGACCCGGATTTCAGCGGAACTCGGCGAACAGGCGCCGCAAATCCAGATGCTCGGCGAACGTATCGGCCAGCCGCTCGAGCGAGGCCTCGCGCAGCGCAGGGTAGTCGAGCGCTTCGGCATCGGCGAGCCCTGCCCAGCCGAGCAGCGCCGCGCAGGCTTGCGGCGTGTCGAACAGGCCGTGGACGTAGGTCGCGAGAATCTGTCCGTCGGCGGAAAGCGCGCCGTCCGGACGCTCGTCGCCGTTTCGTTCGCCGTCGGGCGTTGCGAGCCGCAGAGCCGGTGTCGCCAGCGCCGGTCCGTCCGTTTCGCCCATATGGATCTCGTAGCCGGCCACCGGCGGCGCGCCCGCGAACGACAGGCTTCCCCTCACGTTCACGAGGGTCTTCTTGCGCGCGAGCGTTGTCGAAAAATCGAGCAGGCCGAAGCCTGGCATCGTCCCCGGAGACCCTTCGACACCATGCGGGTCCGCCACCTCGCGCCCGAGCATCTGCATTCCGCCGCAAATGCCGATCACACGCCCGCCGTAGCGCAGATGGCGCTTGAGCGCGTCGTCCCAGCCGTGCGAGCGCAGCCACGCGAGATCGCCCTGCACGTTCTTCGAGCCCGGCAGGATCACGAGATCGGCGGCCGGCAGTGCGCCGCCGCGCACATAGTGGAAATCGACTTGGCGGTGCGCGCGCAGCGCGTCGAAATCCGTGTGGTTGCTCACGTGCGGCAGCGCCGGCACGACGACGCGCAACGTGCGCGCCGCGCCCCCCGCCAATGACGACGCGTGCAGCTCGCGCGGCAGCATGTCCTCGGCGTCGAGCGTCAAGCCGTGCAGATACGGCACGACGCCGAACACGGGCTTGCCGGTTTGCGCTTCGAGCCAGTCGAGCCCCGGCTGCAGGAGGCTTACGTCGCCGCGAAACTTGTTGATGACGAAGCCGCGCACGCGCTTTTGCTCGCTCTCCGACAGGCACGCGAGCGTCCCGATCAGATGCGCGAACACGCCGCCTTTGTCGATATCGGCGACGAGCACGACCGGACAATCGACGCCCTCGGCAAACCCCATGTTCGCGATATCGCGATCGCGCAGATTGATCTCGGCGGGACTGCCCGCCCCTTCGACGACGACCGCGTCGAACCCCGCTCGCAAGCGCGCGTATGACTGCAGCACCGCTTCGAACGCGACCGGCTTGTACTCGTGATAGGCGCGCGCATCGAGGTTCATGCGCGCCTTGCCGTGGATGATGACCTGCGCGCCCTTGTCGCTCGTCGGCTTGAGCAGCACGGGGTTCAGGTCGGTGTGCGCGTCGATGCCGGCGGCGACCGCCTGCAGGGCCTGCGCGCGGCCGATCTCGCCGCCGTCGACCGTGACCGCGCTGTTGAGCGCCATGTTCTGCGGCTTGAACGGCGCGACGCGCAGCCCCGCGCGCCGCACGAGGCGGCACAGGCCGGCCACGAGCGTGCTCTTGCCGGCGTCGGAGGTCGTCCCTTGAATCATCAGCGTGCCGTGCGGCATCGGCAGAACGTCGTCGGATGGGGCGGGCTGGAAGGCGGGCATCGGGCGGGAGACTTCAAAGAGGGACAGCCGGGTGAATCGAAGCCCGCATTATCCCATCGCGCCGTACAATCACGCGATGAATTCGCGCGACCTCACCTTCGTTCTCGGCGGCGCCCGCTCGGGCAAGAGCGCCTACGCCGAGCGGCTCGCGGCCTCGAACGCGCGGCCCGTCACCTATATCGCCACCGCCCGCATCGCCGCCGACGACGACGAATTCGCGCAGCGCGTCGAGCAACATCGCGCGCGGCGTCCTGAGCATTGGCAGTTGATCGAAGCCGATGCCGATCTCGCGGGCGCATTGCGCGGCGCGGATGGCGACGACCGTTGCATTCTCATCGATTGCCTGACGCTGTGGCTCGCGGGCCTCATCTGTCCGCCGGACGGCGCGGCGCTTTCCGGCGACGCTTGTGCAGCCCGCCTGAATGCGTTCGAAGCCGCGCTTGCCGAAGCGCGCGGCAAGGTGATCGTGGTCAGCAATGAGATCGGGCTCGGCGTCGTGCCGCTCGGTGCGCAAACCCGCCACTACGTCGACGAACTCGGGCGCCTCAATCAACGCATTGCGGCGCTGTCGACCCAGGTCACGCTGATGGTCGCGGGCCTGCCGATGATCGTCAAACCGTCGAGCGCCCCGAAATGAGACAGCCCCCACGCTCACTGCGTTCGCTGCCCCCCAAGGGGGCCGTCAGCACGCTTGGGGCGGCCCGGCGCGTACTGACATGCTGACGCTTTCGCTGCCGCTCACCGCCACCCTCGCGACCGCCGCCGTCGCGCTCGACCAGTGGCTCGGCGAACCACGCACGGCGCACCCGCTCGTCGGCTTCGGGCGCGTCGCGCAGCGGCTCGAAGCGCGCCTCAATACGGGCCGGCGCGGCCGGCCGTTCGGCATCATTGCGTGGTGTGCGGCAGTGGTGCCGCCGGCGGCCGTCGCCGCATGGCTCGTCGCCGTGCTGCCGTTTGCGCTCGCGTGTCTGGTGCACATCGCGCTGCTCTGGTTCGCGCTCGGCGCGCGCAGCCTGCGCGACCACATCGAGCCGATCGCGCGCGCCCTCATCGCAAGTGATCTTCCCGAGGCGCGCAAGCTCACCGCGCGGATCGTCTCGCGCGAGACCGAGCACGCGGACGCAGGAGCGCTCTCGCGCGCCGCCGTCGAATCGGCGCTCGAAAACGGCAACGATGCGATCTTCGGCGCGCTCTTCTGGTTCGCGATCGCGGGCGGCCCCGGCGCGCTCGCATTCCGCCTCGCGAATACGCTCGACGCAATGTGGGGCTACCGCACGCCGCGCTACCTGCGCTTCGGCTGGGCTGCCGCGCGCTTCGACGACGTGCTGAACTGGGTTCCGGCCCGCCTCACCGCCATGAGCTACGCGCTGCTCGGCGATACGTTCGCCGCGTGGCGCTGCTGGCGCAACCAGGCCCGCCTGTGGGACAGCCCGAACGCGGGGCCGGTGATGGCCGCGGGCGCCGGCAGTCTGAACGTGCTGATCGGCGGGCCGGCGGTCTACCACGGCGCGATCGAGGAACGTCCGACGCTCGGTGAAGGACGGCCCGCGTCGCCCGCTCATGTCGGCGCTGCGCTGATGCTCGTGCAGCGCGCGGTCTTTCTCTGGCTCGCGGTGCTCATCGTGATGGCGCTGCTTGGCGTATCGATACATGGCTGAACGCAACCTTCAACCCGCGCCGCGCACGATCGTCCACGGCGGCAACCTGCACGAAGCCGCGCGCCGCTACGGCATCGCATACGAAGCCTGGCTCGACCTGTCGACCGGCATCAATCCGCACGGCTATTCCGTGCCGCCCGTGCCCGCCGATGCGTGGCGGCGGCTGCCCGACGAAGGCGATGCGCTCGCCGGATGTGCGGCGCGTTACTACGGTGCGCCCGGGGTCGAAAACGTGCTGCCCGTCGCCGGCAGTCAGGCCGCGATTCGCGCGCTGCCGGCGCTGCTGCCGCGCGCGAGCGCCGGGGTCGCGCCGCTCGCTTACGGCGAGTACGCGCCGGCCTTCGAGCGCAACGGCCATCGCGTGATGCCGCTCGATATCGGCCGCGCGGCGCTGCCTGCGGATCTCACCCACGTCATCGTTGCGAATCCGAATAACCCGACGGCGGAACGCTCGAGCACGGCGCAACTGCTCGGCTGGCATGCGCAACTCGCTGCGCGCGGCGGCACGCTGATCGTCGACGAAGCGTTTGCGGATGCGACGCCGGCTGAATCGCTGGCGCCCCATGTTCACCGGCGCGGCCTCGTCGTGCTGCGCTCGGTCGGCAAATTCTTCGGGCTTGCCGGCGTGCGCGCCGGGTTCGTGCTCGCCGAGCCCCGATGGATCGACATCCTGCGCGATACGCTCGGCGCGTGGACCGTCGGCGGACCGTCACGGCATGCGGTGTTGGCCGCGTTCGCAGACCGTGACTGGCAGCATGCGATGCGCTCGCGGCTCGCCGACGATGGCGCCCGTCTCGCCGATTTGTTGCGCGAACAACGATTTACCGTGCACGCGACGCCGCTTTTCGCGTGGACTGCCGATTCGCGCGCCCACGCGCTGCACGAAGCGCTCGCGCGGCGCGGCATCTGGACACGCTATTTCGCGGCGCCGTCGAGCGTGCGCTTCGGCCTGCCTGCGAGCGAAGCCGAATGGACGTGCCTCGCCGTTGCGCTGCGCGAATGCGTCGAAGCAATCGAGAACACCGGCAACCCGCACGCCCAATCATGATCCGCGTCGCTACTCGCGGCCGCACGGCCAAACCGCTCCTGTTCGCACTCGCGCTGGCGCTGGCGTTTGCATCGCACGCGCACGCCGCCATCACCGTCACTGACGACGCCGGCGCCGCCGTCACCCTTGCCGCACCCGCCGAACGCGTGATCAGCCTCGCGCCGCACGTCACCGAGATGATCTACGCGGCAGGCGGCGGCGCAAAGCTGGTCGGCGCGGTGTCGTACAGCGACTACCCGCCCGAGGCCAAGCAAGTGCCGCGCGTCGGCGACAACAAGGCGCTCGACCTCGAACGCATCGTCGCGTCGAAACCGGATTTGATCGTCGTCTGGCGGCACGGCAATGCGCAGCAGCAGCTCGACAAGCTGCGCGAGCTGCACGTGCCGATGTTCGTCAGCGAGCCGCGCAAGCTCGACGACGTCGCGACCGATCTCGTCAGGCTCGGCGCGCTGCTGGGCACGCCGCAAGTCGCGAACGCGGCGGCCCGCGCGTATCGCGCGCAAATCGCGCAACTCCGGGCGCGCTACGCGGCGCGAGCGCCTGTCAGCGTGTTCTATCAGGTTTGGGACGATCCGCTCATGACGCTCAACGGCGAGCACATGGTGAGCGACGTCATCAGCCTATGCGGCGGACGCAACGTGTTCGCGCAACTTGCGCCGCTCGTGCCGACGGTGTCGACGGAAGCCGTCCTCGCGGCCGATCCGGAAGCGATCGTGACCGCGAGCGCAGGCGCAACCGCACCCGACAAGCCACTGCCGGGCCTCGACAAATGGCGCAAGTGGCCGAGCCTGACGGCGGCCGCGCGCAACAACCTGTTCGCCATCGACGGCGACCTCATCAACCGGCCCGCGCCGCGCATCGCGCAAGGCGCGGCGCAGCTTTGCGAAGACCTGGAGGTGGCGCGCTCGCGACGGCCGCAAAATGCGGCGCGCTGAGACAGGCCGGCGATAACGGCGTCCGCTCGAGTCGAGAATAGACAAGCCTGGGATCGGCGAGAACAGGCCCTACGCATTCCAGCGCACGAGCGCCCACTGCCCCGACAGCGGATCGCGCCGCAGCCACACGATGCCGGCCATCTCGAGCGTCCATTGCAGGCACTGTTCGAGCGGCACGCGCAAGGCGAATGACGCGATCACGCGCATGACGCCCGCGTGTGTCACGACATGACACGATGCGCCGTCCGTCGTCGCGAACGACGCGAGGCGCCCCTCGACGCACGTATCGAACCACGCGCGCACCCGCAAATCGAACTGCGCGACGCTCTCGCCGCCGTGCGCGCGCGCGTGCTGCAAATTGCCCGCCCATTCGTCGAGCTCCGCGCGGTCGATGTCGTCCCAGCGCTTGCTTTCCCAAGCGCCGAAGTCGATTTCCTGCAAGCGGGCGTCGAGCGTTTCCGCACAGCCGTAACGTTGCGCCAATAGCGCGGCAACGGTCGAACAGCGCGTCAACGGACTCGACCACAGCGCTTGCGGACGCGGCGCCTCCAGCGTCGCAAGGCGCGCGGCAAGCGCGTCGGCCGACGTGGAGGCGTCGCTCGCGAGCGGCACGTCGGTCCTGCCGTAGCACACGCCGGCGTCGATCGCGGGCGCCGGATGGCGAATCAGGATGAGATCCATCCGAGCATGACCAAGTAGACCGCGAGTTCGAAGATTTGCTGTGCGAAGCCGAGGCAATCGCCCGTGTAGCCGCCGATGCGCCGCACGAAGTAGCGGCCGAGCAGCACGCGCAATACGATGAGTGCGCCAAACGCGGCGCAGCCCGCGCGCCAGTCGGGCCAGAAGAGCCACGGCAGGCCGAACGCCGCCGCGCATCCGAACGCCGGCAGCGACATGCGCTGCGCGACCGGCTTCGCCTTCCCTTCCGGCCTCACGTAGTCGAGCGTCACGAGATAGCTGACTGCCGTGACGCGGCTCGCCGCGTGCGCGGCAATCATCAGCCACGCCGCGCGCGACGGCGGCAGCGCAGCGAGCGCTTGCCATTTCAGTCCGAGCGCGATGACGAGCGCGATCGCGCCGAACGCGCCGATGCGCGAGTCGTGCATGATGCGCAGCACGTCGTCGCGCGCGTAGCCGCCGCCGAACGCGTCGCAACAGTCCGCGAGACCGTCTTCGTGAAGTGCGCCGGTGACGGCGAGCGTGGCCGCCATCGACAGCATCACCGCGATGCCGCCGGGAAACACGCGCAGCGCCGCGAGATACGTCAACGCGCCCACGCCGCCCACCAGCACGCCGACGAGCGGAAAGTAGCGCGCGGACGCGCTCAGATAGCCCGCCTCGAAGCCGACCCAGCGCGGCACCGGAACGCGCGTGAAATAGCCGAGCGCCGTGAAGAAGTAGCGGACTTCGGCGAACGGGTTCACCGGCGGCCTCTTGCGATTTTCAGGGCGCGCATCGGCCCGCCGCTCCACGCTGTCATCGCGCATCGCGGTTCGCGACGCCAGCCGATTCGAAGCTCGCCATCTCGTTGAGGAACGCGACCGCCGCACGCACGACCGGCAGCGCGAGCGCCGCGCCCGTGCCTTCGCCGAGCCGCATGTCGAGTGCGAGGAGCGGCTTCGCGCCGAAATGATCGAGCATGCGGCGATGGCCCGCTTCGTTCGACGCATGTGCGAACACGCAATACTGGCGCACCGCCGGCTCGAGCGAATCGGCGACGACGAGCGCCGCCGTCGCGATGAAGCCGTCGACGAGGATCGTCATCTTCGCTTCGGCCGCGGCGAGGTAGGCCCCCGCCATCATCGCGATCTCAAAACCGCCGAACGTGGCGAGCACGTCGAGCGGATCTGCGCTTGCGGGATGGTAGGCAAGCGCCGAAGCCAGCACGTTGCGCTTTTTGGCGAGCCCCGCGTTGTCGAGCCCGGTGCCGCGCCCGACGCATTCGTCGATCGGCGCGCCGCACAGCCGGCTCATCACGCACGCCGCGGACGAGGTATTCGCAATCCCCATCTCGCCGAAGCCGATCACGTTGGTGCCGAGCGCGGCGTGATGGCGTACGCGCGCAACGCCTGCCGCGAGCGCGGCACGGGCTTCGTCGATCGTCATCGCCGGTTCGTGCGCGAAGTTGCGCGTGCCGTTCGCGATCGGAATGTTGACGAGGTTCGGCGCATCCGGCAGCGGCGCCGCAACGCCTGCATTGACGACTTCGAGCGTGAGCCCGGCGACGCGGCTGAACACGTTGATCGCCGCACCGCCGGCGAGAAAGTTCGCGACCATTTGCGCGGTGACGGCCTGCGGATAAGGACTCACACCTTCGTGCGCGATGCCGTGATCGCCCGCGAACACGATCATCACCGGACGCTCGACGCTCGGATGCGTCGTCTGCTGGATCAGACCGATCTGTCGCGCCAGCGCTTCGAGCAGGCCGAGGCTGCCGGGCGGCTTCGTCTTGGTGTCGATGAGGTGCTGCAGCTCGGCGCGCAATGCGAGGTCGAGCGACTCGACAATGGGAAGAGGGATTGAAGCATTCATAGTCATGTCTGGATAAATTCGCATCTGGCCGGCACGACGCTGCGACCTAATGCATCGAGCGCCCATGCGGCCTTGTATCACGCTGCGGCCACCATACCTGGAGTTGCCCGGCCTGTTAATTCGGTAAAACCGCATGCGGCGCGCGCAGCGTCCTTAAAAAGGTTTCGACGCACTCGGCGGCCCGGCTCGCAATGCCGGCACCAGCGCCTCGTGCCCGGCGTCCTCGATGAGCACGAGCGGATAGCCGAACGCACGGCTCGCGAGCACCGGGGTCAAGACATCGCGCACCGGTCCCGCATGCGCGGCGCCGTTGCCGTCCATCAGCAGAGCATGCGTGGCGAAGCGGCGCGCCAGATTCAAATCGTGACACGACAATATGACCGTGCGCGGCGGCGCCTCGACCCAGTGCCCGAGCATCTCGAGGCAGTCGATCTGATGATGCAGATCCAGATGCGCGAGCGGTTCGTCGAGCAGCAGCAACGGCGCGTCCTGGCACAGCGCGGCGGCGAGCGCGACACGCTGCCGCTCGCCGCCCGACAGCGAGAGCACGTCGCGCGAAGCGAAGGGCGCGAGGTCGAGCGCGTCGAGCGCGGCCTGTGCCGCGGCGCGATCGCCGTCGCGCTCCCAGCCCCAGCCGGACAGATGCGGGAAGCGATTGAGCAGCACGATATCGAGCACGCGTGCGCTGAACGCATCGCGAATGCTTTGCGGCATCAGCGCGCGGCGCTGCGCGAGCTTGACGCCCGGCCAGTCCGCGAGGCGCACGCCATCCATTTCGACATGCCCGTGCGCGCCGCGCATCAAACCTGCGAGCGTCGAGATCAGCGTCGTCTTGCCGGCGCCGTTCGGGCCGGCGATGCACCAGATCTCGCCGGGATAGAACGTGTGCGTGAAATCGTCGAGCAGCGTGCGGGCGCCCGCGCGCAGCGTCAGACGCTGCGCCGACAATTGCGGCGCGCGGCCGGTCGCATCGAAGCGAAAAGCAGAAGTCAAAGCAGCGCGCACTGTCATCGCGGCCTCGCGAGCAGCATCCAGAGAAACACCGGGACGCCGATCAGCACCGTGATGACGCCCACCGGCAATTGCGCCGGCGCGACGACGGTGCGCGCGACGAGGTCGGCGCCCATCACGGCAACCCCGCCCGCGAGCGCCGACGCGGGCAGCAGCATGCGCTGATCGTTGCCGCAGGAAAGCCGCAACGCGTGCGGCACGACGAGCCCGATGAAGCCGATGGTGCCGGCGGTCGTCACTGCCGCGGCCGCGGCTAGCGACGCGACCAGATACACGCGCAAGCGCAGCCGCACGACGGGAACGCCGAGCGCCTGCGCGGCCGCATCGCCGCGCAACAGCACGTTGAGCTGCGGCGCAACCGGCACGACGGCGGCGAGCGCAATGGCCAGCGCGGTCATCGCGGGCCACGCCGTGCCGACGCCGTTCAAGTCTCCGGTCAGCCAGAAAAGAATGCCGCGCAGATGGCTCTCCGGCGCGAGCGACAAGAGCAACGTGATGCCCGCATACCACCCGGCCGCGATCACGGCGCCGGTCAACAGCAAACGCGGCGACGCATCCTGCGGCTCGCCGCGCCACAGTTCGCGGCGCGCGAGACCGAGCACGAGCAGGATCGACACGAACGCCCCCGCGAACGACGCGGCATCGACCCACCACCACGCCCAGCCCGCCATCATCGCGATCACCGCGAACGTTGCCGCGCCGCCCGAGACGCCGAGCACATAGGGCTCCGCGAGCGGATTGCGCAGCAGCACTTGCAAGAGCGCGCCCGCCAACGCGAGCAGCGCGCCGCATGCGAAGCCCGCCAGCGCGCGCGGCAAGCGCAGCGTCCGCACGATCTCGCCGGCCACGTCGCCGTCACTGGCGGAAGAATGCAGCAGCGCCGACAGCGCCCGCTGCGGCGAAACAGCCACGCTGCCGAGCCCGAGCGCCGCGACGAACACCGCGAGTGCGAGCGCGCCGAGCACGAGCCAGATCGCCGCCGCTCGCTTCGCGGTCATGCCATGCGGCGACATGAGCCGCGCGCGGCTCATCGCGCTTCGCTCGCGCGACACCGCAAGGCCGCTCGCAGCCGCATGCCCATGCCGCCGCCGGCAGAAGCCGACGCATCATTGCTGCTGCCAGCCCACCGTGAGATACGCGCCGCGCTTCGGCGTGTTGTACGTATACGCAGTTTCATAGTTCTGGTTCAACAGGTTGTCGATTTTCGCGCTGACGTACCACGCTTTCGTGATGGTGTAGCGCGCCGACAGATTGACGACGCCATAGCCGCCGAGCTTCACGCCGCCGATATCGGTGCTCGGCCCGCTCACGATCCACTCGCCGCCGACGCGCCAGCCGCCGATCGTGCGATTCGCCGTGAACGACGCGAAGCGGCGCGCGCGGCGCACCAGGTCGGTATCGTTGTCCTCATCCATCGGGTTCTGCACGGTAAACGCGGCGCGCAGACCGGTCTTGCCGACGTGACCGCTCCACGATCCTTCGAGCCCCTGCACCTTCGCGCGCCCGACGTTCTCCGCGAGAAACACGCCGGGCGAAACCTGCGGATACTCGATCAGATCCGTGTAGCGCGTCTGGAATGCGGTGAGGCGCATCACGCCCACCGCGTCGGACGCATATTGCAGCGCCGCCTCGACAGCATGCGCGCGCTCCGGCCTGAGCGACGGATTGCCGCTGAACGGAAAATACAGGTCGTCGAAGCTCGGCGCGCGAAACGCGTCCGAGTAGCTTGCATTCACCTTCCAGCGCTCGGTCAAATCGTAGCCGTAGCCGAGATAGTAGCTGTTGGCGCCGCCGAAATCCGAATACTGGTCGCGCCGGATGTCGGCTTGAATCTGGCTGTTGCCGAAGCGTCCCGCGTAGCCGAGAAAACCGGAGTTCACATGGCGATCGGGCGCCGCGAACGTGTCCGAATCGAGGCTTTGATCGAGATGCTCGAAGCCGAGCTGCACTGTCTGGCCGCGAGCCAAGAGGAAATCGTTTTGCAAGGTGTACTGACGATTGTCCGTGTCGAACCGGCCGTTGTAGACGCCGTTGGTCTTGTCGATCGCGCGGTCGTCGCCTTCGGCGACGATGAAATGCGTCGTCCACCAGTCGGTCAGCTTGCCGTTCGCGAACACCGACGCCTGACGGACCTTGCTGTACAGATTGTTGATGTCGGCCGGCAACCCGAACGCGTTGTCGAAGCTGTCGTTGCCGTTCGACTGGAAGTAGCGCACGCCCGCGTCCCATTTGTCGTTGAACTGGTGGCGCAGCGACGCCGATACGCTCTCGTTCAAGTAGCCGTTTGCGTTCGGGTTCGCGTTGGGTGCAAGCGCCGGGTCGATCGACGAGAAACCGTCGTCCTTGCTGCGCGCGACCGTGAAGCTGAAGGTCGTCTTGCCGTCTTTATCGAGCGCGCCGTCGACGCCGGCCTGCTGCGTCTGCGTGTGATAGCTGCCGTAGCCGACCGAGAAATTGAAACGCAGCGGATGATTGCCGCCATCCTTCGTGAACACCTGCACGACGCCGCCGATCGCCCCCGATCCATACAGCGCCGATACATTGCCGTTCACCACCTCGACGTGATCGACCTGGCCGAGCGGAATCTGCGCGATCTGCGCCTGCGCGAGACTCACCGAATCGACGCGCACGCCGTCGACCAGCACGAGCGACTGCGTCGACGATGCGCCGCGCAGCATCAGCGTCGCCGTCGAACCGGGCCCGCCGTTGCGCACGATCTGCGCGCCGGGCGCGAGCTGCAGCAAGCCGGGCAAATCGGTGGCGGCCGTGTCGGCGATGTCCTGCCGATCGAAGCTCGAGGTCTGGGCAAGCGCGTCGGCGAGCCGCTGCGGTCCGCGCTGCGCGGTGACGACCACCGGGTTGAGCGTGGTCTCGGCGGTGACATCAGCGCTTGCTGCGCCGTCGCCGTTGTTGGTCGAATGGCCGCTCGATTCGGCGGCCGGCGGGTTCGCGTTCGCCGTCGAATCGGCAGCCGCGGCCATGCTGGTTGACGCGGGCTGGGCGAGCGCCGCCAGCGGCAAGCCGACCAAGGCAAGCAGCGCCGCGCGCGCGATGGGCGTGGACATCTTGTGGTTTTCCGGTAAATGACGTGCGCGGCCCGCTTCCCCGCAGGCCGACGCATAACGAGCGCAGTGCTGGCCGGGCCGGCCGATCTCGCACCGGTGTACGGAGCGCGCGGCTGACACGGGCGACTGCCCTCTCCCTTTGGCCGGTATCCGGGCTGGCGACACATCGATCCGCCTTCCCGCGCATTGCGCAGTGGCATTGCGCCCTCTTCTCGAAGGGCGTCTGGATCGACTTGCAAGAATCGGCGATGCGGTCGCTTACCGTTGCGGGGGCAGCACAGGTTGGCTCGTCCTGGCGGACTGCGCGTCCTGTTTCCCGTTTAACTGCACGCGCCGGCGGGCGCGTGCGGGCACCAAAGTGCCGCAAGTGTAGGAGCGGGGTCGTGAAGCGTCAAGAATCGTCAAGCCCCCATTTCGCAGGGGTTTTTCGTGCGACGACGGCGCCGCGAAAACCGGCGCGCGGTGACGCTCGCGCGCGTTTTGGCGGCAAGAAGCGATGCTGTTACGTCTAGAAACGAGACAATTATCGGAAAGTCCTTTAAACCGCGCTAAAATGCGGGGTCTTTAGAGGACGCAGCACATGCTCAACGAACTCGAAACACTGTCACAGAATATAGGCCGGCTGATCGCGATCAATGAGCGCCATCTGCAGGCCCGTCACGCGCTTGAAGAACAACTCGCGCAACTGCGCGCGGAAAACGAAGTGGCCCGTGCGGAGCTTGCACTGCTGCGCGAAGAGCGCAACACGCTGCAAGCGGAACGCGATGCGCTGTCCGCGAAGATCGACGACGCCCAGGTGCGCTTGAACGCCATTCTGGAAAAGTTGCCGCGCGCAAAGGCGCAATACGAACCGGATAGTCAGCTCGATCTCCTTGCCTCCTCGCAGCAGGAGGATGAAGAACACGGCGAATCCACCCGACACGGAGAAAACGCATGACGACCAAGCAGATCGACGTCTCGATTCTTGGCCAACCCTATCGCCTTGCGTGCTCGCCCGAAACCGAAGCCGCGCTGCTCGATGCCGTGGCACGCGTCGATTCGGAAATGACGAAGATCCGCACGAACAGTTCCGTGCGCGGCACCGACCGCATCGCCGTGATGGCAGCGCTGTCGCTCGCATCGGAATTGCTTAAGCTGCACGAGAGCGTTCGTCACGGGGAAGCGTTTCCCGCCGAGGAAATCCGGCGTACAATGCATCAGATGAACGAGCAGCTCAACGCAGTCATCGAGCAGCACGGAATGCAGTAACCGCAGTGTCAAACAATGTCGAAAGCAGCATGCGGCATCGCAATGCGGACGAATTAAAACGCTTGCCAACCATGCGGTGCATCCAATAAAGTTTCGATCACTAGCTGGCGGCAACGTCGGCCACGATTCAGCAAGCGTCTTAACGATCGAGCGAAAGTCTTTCGCGAGTTTCAAGAGAGTTTTAAGCGAGTTGCAAGTTAAGGCGCTGGATTGCAAAAGTTTTAGCAGCTTCCCTGCCTGGTTCGCCAAGGTCATATATTCCTTGAACCAATGCCATGTGCACGGTTGCGGAAATTTGTAGCACGGGCGTGCGCGTCACTCTGTCTGATGTACCCGAAGTGCTGCTAACTGCGACCAATTCTGAACGTCAGGTTCAGGATGCCGGCCTAGCGGCTAAGGCGGGGACCTATTCAACGGCATCGGATGTCCTCCGGTGCCGTTTTCATTTGGGGCCGCCCGCGTAGGGGGCCCGCCTAGGGGGCACTGTCCAGGCCGAGCCGACAAGCCAAGAAGGGACGAACCATGCGCTACTGGCTGATGAAGTCCGAACCGGAAGAAGCAAGCATCGACGATCTCGCCAACGCCCCCAAGCAAACGCTGCCGTGGACGGGGGTGCGCAACTATCAGGCGCGCAACTTCATGCGTGACACGATGCAGATCGGTGACGGTGTCCTGTTCTATCACTCGAGCTGCCCGGAACCGGGCATCGCCGGCCTCGCCGAAGTTGTCTCGACGGCCTATCCCGACCCGACGCAATTCGATAAAAAGAGCCCGTACTTCGATCCGAAGTCGACGCAGGAAACGCCGCGCTGGATGCTCGTCGACGTGCGTTTCGTCAAGAAGACGCCGCTCATTTCGCTCGCGGCGCTGCGCGAACATCTCGAACTCGCCGATATGCGCGTGCTCGCAAAGGGCAATCGTCTGTCGATCACGCCGGTAACGGACACCGAATGGCGCTTCATCACGAAGCGGCTCGCCTAACGCGCCGGCACTGTGTCGAGCGCACACTCCAATTAGGGAACTAAGCCGGCGGCGCACCCGACTAACCGGGCTCGCAAGCGTCGTGCCATACCATCGACATGCATACGCATTGCCGTTGAGCCGTACGCTGCCGCTGCGATTGCACCACGCGCTCACCAAGCGCTCACTATCCACCGCGGCACCAGACCGCTTCGCTTCTAGTGCGTTCGAACGCGCAAGCGCTTCTCGAAGGAGTCGATATGAACCACCCCCACGCTCACACTCGTTCGCTGTCGACCGGAGTTAGCGCTTTAGCGCTTACTCCGGTCCCATGCAAAGCTCCCCTCGAGGGGGCTGATGCCTCCCTTGGGGCGGCCCGGCAGGAGGCATCCATGAAAATGAAAAGGAAAACCGCCGTCGCGCTCGCCGCTGCCGCTTTTGCATTGCCCGTCGCCCTCTCGCTCGCGCCCGCCGCGCACGCCGATACGGTCGTCATGCAAAACCAGCCGGCCGGCGTGCTGTCGCTCTCCGCGCAAGCCAGCGCCGACGTGCCGCAAGACGTCGTCAACATCACGCTCTTCTACGAGCAGGAAGCGAAAGACCCGGCCTCGCTCACCGATGCGCTGAACCAGCGCGCCGACGCCGCATTGAAGCAGGCGAAAGGCGTGAGCGGCGTGACGGCGCGCACCGGCTCGTTCTCGATCTATCCGTCGACAGACCGTGACGGCCGCATCTCCGCGTGGCGCGGCCGCACCGAGGTCGTGCTCGAATCGCGCGATTTCGCCGCCGCCTCGAAGCTCGCGGGCCAGATGAGCTCGAACATGCAGGTCGGCAACGTGGCGTTCTCGCTGTCGCCGGAAGCCCAGCGCGCAGCGGAGGAAAAGCTGAGCGCCCAGGCGATTGCGTCGTTCCGCCAGCAGGCGACTGCGTCGGCACAGGCGTTCGGCTACAGCGGCTATACGATTCGCGAGGTCAAGGTCGGCCAAAACGGCATCCCGCCGCGGCCCATGATGATGAGCATGCGCGCGCCGGTGGGCGCCGATGCGAAGGCGGCCGCCCCGGTACCGATCGAAGGCGGCACGTCGACGGTGACCGTCAACGTGTCCGGCTCGGTGCAGATGACGCGCTGAGCGCACGTTCTCGCAGCACTCGCGCTATGAAAAACGCCGGCAAATGCCGGCGTTTTCGCATTCAGGCGCGGATCGGCCCGCGCCTCAATTCGCGACTCAATTCGCGCTGACAGGCTGCGACTGCGGGCGCCGCCCACGACGATACGACCAGACGAGCAGGCCCACGCCCGCGATGAT
This sequence comes from Trinickia mobilis, assembly GCF_017315705.1. GTDB lineage: Bacteria > Pseudomonadota > Gammaproteobacteria > Burkholderiales > Burkholderiaceae > Trinickia_A > Trinickia_A mobilis. The sequence goes on from NZ_JAFLRF010000026.1 coordinate 69,112, forward strand.
CATCGGCAGCGACAGCCACTGCCCCATCGAAAGCCCGAACGCCAGGAGGCCGAGATAATCGTCGGGCTCGCGTGCGAATTCGACGGTGAAGCGCGCGAGACCATAGCCGATCAGGAACACCGCCGATCCCGCCCCGACCGGACGCGGCTTCCTCGAGAAGAACCACAGCACGAGAAAGAGCGCAACGCCTTCGAGCGCGATCTCATACAGCTCCGACGGGTGGCGCGGCAGCATGTGGTAGTGCGCGTAGACCTCGGCCAGACTCCATTTCGCCGCCAGTTGCGGATGCGTCGCGAGCCACGTGGCGTCTTCGTTCGCGGCAGTCGGGAACATCATCGCCCATGGCGCGTGGGGATCGGTCACGCGGCCCCACAGCTCGCCGTTGATGAAGTTGCCGAGACGTCCGGCGGCGAGCCCCGCCGGCACCATTGGAGCGACGAAATCGGTGACCTGCAGCCACGTGCGCTTGCGCCGGTACGCGAACAAGATCATCGCGATCGTCACGCCGAGAAAGCCGCCGTGAAACGACATGCCCCCTTCCCAGACTTTGAAGACATCGAGCGGATTCGCGAAGTAGTAGCTCGCCTTGTAGAACAGCACATAGCCGATTCGGCCGCCGAGTATCGTGCCGAGCACGCCGTAGAACAGCATGTCGTCGATGTCCTTCCGGGTCCAGCCTTGCGCGGCGACGTGCGGCAAGCGCAGCCGCAGCCGGCCGACGACGATCGCCATGATGAACGCCACCAGATACATGAGGCCGTACCAGCGCACGGCGAGCGGACCGAGATGAATCGCAACGGGATCGAAATTGGGATGGATGAACATGAATCAGTGTGAACCAGAGAGGTATCGGTGCGGGACGCCCGTAATGATGTCATAAAAGCCCTTACATCACCGGCACGGTCAGGCGCAGCAGGACCATCAATCGCACCAACTCACCCGCTAACGCGAGCGGGCACGCCGCCTTGACTCGCCCGGTTCTTCGACGACTGCGGCATGGGTGCGCACGATGTCGATGAAGCCGGCCAGCACGGGGCTCACCTCCGCAGTCCGCCACACGAGCCCCGTCTCGACGACCGGCACCGCCTCCGCGAGCGGCCGGTACACCACCCCCGTGCGCCGCAGATTACGCAACGATTGCGGCACCAGCGCGACCCCCATCCCCGCGGACACGAGACTGACGATCGTCTGCATCTGGATCGCCTCTTGTCCGATGCGCGGCGTGAGTTTGGCCGCGTCGTAGCAATCCATGATGATGTCGTAGAAGCCCGGCGCGAGACGCCGCGGGAAAATGACGAGCGGTGCGCCGGCGAGTGCGTGCAAACTTACGGGCTCATCGTCCCAGTCGGCGAGCGGGCCGGTGCCGAGCGGGCCGGTGCCGAGCCGGCAGCCCGCCTGCTCGGCGGCTTCGGTCGACATCGCGATCACGAGCGGTTCGCGCGCGATCGGCAAATAAGAAAGCTGCGCGGCATGGCGCGGCGGCAGCGGCGGAATGACGAGACCGGCGTCGATGCGGCCCGCCACCAGCTCGTCGATCTGCACGTCGCTCGTCGCTTCGGCGAGCTGCAGCCGCACGCGCGAATAGCGCGCGCCGAAATCGCGCAAGAGACGCGGCAACAGCCCGTAATCGGCCGTCGAAACGAACGCGAGCGACAGCACCCCCGCCTCGCCTCGCGCGAGACTTTGCGCGAGCGGCCTCAAGCCCTCGGCGCTCGCGAGCAGCCTGCGGACCTCGGGCAGCAGGTCGGCGCCCACCGCCGTCAACTCGACCGAGCGCTTCGTGCGCGCGAAAAGCTCCACGCCGAGCGTCTCCTCGAGCGCGCGAATCGCCTGCGAGAGCGGCGGCTGCGTCATCGACAGCCGCGCCGCGGCCCGCCCGAAGTGCCGCTCCTCGGCGACCGCAACGAAGTAGCGCAACTGGCGCAGATCCGGTGTCACGACTCCCTCCTCTGATATGTTTTTCGACCTAATAGACGATCAATAATATATTGGACACGCGTCAAGAGAAACTGCATTCTTTGCCGACGCGCACTGGCCGCTCGTTCGAGCGCTAGACCAGATCGCCGGATCAAAACAAACCGGAGTCCCCCCATGCCTTACAACCGTCGCTCGAAAAACGTCACGCAGGGCGTCGCGCGCTCGCCCAACCGCTCGATGTACTACGCGCTCGGCTACCAGAAGGAAGATTTCGACAAGCCGATGATCGGCGTCGCCAACGGCCACTCGACGATCACGCCCTGCAACGCCGGCCTGCAGCGCCTGGCCGACGCGGCGGTCGCCGCGGTCAAGGGCGCCGACGCGAACCCGCAGGTCTTCGGCACGCCGACGATCTCCGACGGCATGTCGATGGGCACCGAAGGCATGAAGTACTCGCTCGTGTCGCGCGAAGTGATCGCCGACTGCATCGAGACCTGCGTGCAAGGCCAGTGGATGGACGGCGTGGTCGTGATCGGCGGCTGCGACAAGAACATGCCCGGCGGCATGATGGCGCTCGCGCGCATCAACGTGCCGAGCATCTACGTGTACGGCGGCACGATCCGCCCCGGCAACTGGAAGGGCCGCGACCTGACGATCGTGTCGTCGTTCGAGGCCGTCGGCGAATTCACGGCCGGGCGCATGTCGCAGGAAGATTTCGAAGGGGTCGAGAAAAACGCGTGCCCGAGCACGGGCTCGTGCGGCGGCATGTACACCGCGAACACGATGAGCTCGTCGTTCGAGGCGCTCGGCATGTCGCTCCTGTACTCGTCGACGATGGCGAATCCGGACGACGAAAAGGTCGATTCGGCTGCCGAATCGGCGCGCGTGCTCGTCGAGGCGGTCAAGAAAGATTTGAAGCCGCGCGACATCATCACGAAGAAGTCGATCGAGAACGCCGTGGCCGTCATCATGGCGACCGGCGGCTCGACCAACGCCGTGCTCCACTACCTCGCGATCGCCCACGCGGCCGAAGTCGACTGGACCATCGACGATTTCGAGCGCATGCGCAAGAAAGTGCCGGTCATCTGCAACCTGAAGCCGTCGGGCGACTACGTTGCGACCGATCTGCACAAGGCCGGCGGCATCCCGCAAGTGTTGAAGATCCTGCTCGACGCGGGCCTTCTGCACGGCGATTGCATGACGATCACCGGCAAGACGATCGCGGAAGAGCTGAAGGACGTGCCGAGCAAGCCGCGCGCGGATCAGCAAGTGATTTTCCCGATCGACAAGGCGCTCTACAAGCAAGGCCACCTCGCGATCCTGAAGGGCAATCTCGCTACCGAAGGCGCGGTCGCCAAGATCACGGGCCTCAAGAACCCGGCGATCACAGGTCCGGCGCGCGTGTTCGACGACGAGCAAAGCGCGCTGCAGGCGATCCTCGACGACAAGATCAAGGCAGGCGACGTGCTCGTGCTGCGCTACCTCGGCCCGCAAGGCGGCCCCGGCATGCCGGAAATGCTCGCGCCAACTTCGGCGCTGATCGGCAAGGGGCTCGGCGAATCGGTCGGCCTCATCACCGACGGCCGTTTCTCGGGCGGCACCTGGGGCATGGTGGTCGGCCACGTGGCGCCGGAAGCGTTTGTCGGCGGCACGATCGGTCTCGTGCAGGAAGGCGACTCGATCACGATCGATGCGCACAAGCTGTTGCTGGAATTGAATATCGACGATGCGGAACTCGAGCGCCGTCGCGCCGCGTGGAAGCAGCCGGCGCCGCGTTATACGCGCGGCGTGCTCGCGAAATATGCGGCATTGGCGGGCCCGGCGAACAAGGGCGCAGTGACGGGTTGAGGGTGTCTTGCGCGACGAGCGCGCCGGTTGACGGCGCTCGTCTCGCGAATCGCCGCCGAATCAGGTCTACCGCTCTGCATGGGACCCGAGTAACCGCCGAAGCGCTAACTCGGGTCGACATGAAAAGAGGCACGCGAGCGCTCGCGTGCCTCTTGTGTTTTCTGCCTCGCCTTCGGTGGCAAACGCTGCGCCCTGCCTATAATGCGTCCCATCACAAGTCGAGCCATGTAGCCGACGGAGACCAGAATGAAACGATCGAGGTATTGTGCAGCGGCGTTAGCCACGGCCGGCGCCTTCACGCTAGGCGGGCCCGCGCAGGCCGAGCCCGCGCCAGGACTGGCATTGGCGCAGCAGCGCAACTGCATGAGCTGCCACGCGGAGAGACGGCCGCTGATGGGCCCGGCATTCCACGACGTCGCGGCGAAATACGCGTCGCGCCCCGACGCCGTCGCCTACCTCACCCGCAAGATCAGCGAAGGCGGTTCGGGCGTTTGGGGGCGTGTGCCGATGCCGGCAAACACGCAATTGACGCCCGATGACGCGCACGCGCTCGCCACCTGGGTGTTGACGCTGAAATAAGCCTTGCCGGTGAGGTTGCGGCATCGAACGGCCTGCCGCCGGGTCCTTCGGGCGCGTGAGACCATCCGTCTCCTCGCGCGCGCCTCGCCTCAGGCATTATCGGCGTGCCTCGCGAGCGCTTCCCGCACCGCCTCGCGGATCCAGCCGGCCACTTCCACTTCCAGCGCCAGCGCCACCTCGCGCGTGATCTGGTTCACGAGCCAGTTCGTGTGATCCTGCAACGCATCGCGGCAACGCGCTTCGATGACGTTGCGCCCCTCGCCCATCAGATAGCTCGCAAAGCGTCCGCGCAGGCGCTCCACGATGACGTCGGCGTCCATTGCTGTTGCGGCCGCGTCTTGCGCCTGCCCATCGGCGGTGTGATGGGCCTTGGAGTGGGCCGCCGCGCGGTGCGGCTTCGCACGATGGTGCGCGGGCACGTCTTCATGATGCTCGTCGGCGGCCGCGTATTCAGCGCGAGACTTCGCGCGATGCGCGTCGGTGTCCCCATGTTCGTCCGGCGTCTCCTCGTGCTGCGCTTGCGACTTCGCGTGATGACTGCTGCGCCGCGCGGAGTGATGAGCGGGGGGTTCGTCCGAAGGCGCTTTTTCGTCCTTGGTTCCGGCGGAAGCCTGCACCGCATGCGATTCTGCCGAGGCTTCGGCCACACCGTGCGATGCGCCCGCCTCGGATTTTGCAGCTGGCGTCTTCGCCTCCGTTGCAGCGGCGGGCTTAGCGGGCTCGGCCGAAACAGACGGCGCGCTCTCGTTCGCTGCCGCAACGTACCCGCCTGGCGCCGCTTCGAGTGCCGCAACGTCCGCGGCCCATTCGGCAAGGCCCGGCGCGACCACGTCGGTCAATACCGGTATCGAATCCTCGTCTGCCATGGCGGCCTGCGCCGGCGCGCTCGCCGCAGCAGGCGCCTGCGCTCCGAATTCGACTGCAGGCCGCTCCGGCTTTGGGGCTTCGCCCTGGGCATGTTCCGCGGCGCCGGGCGTCAGCACGTCGGAAAGCAGGGGGATCGACGCGTCATCGGCTGCGGCATCGCTGCTTTCCGCCGGTATTTTTTTCTCTTCGGGTTGCTCTTGCTCCGTCTTGCCCGGCACGAGCACGTCGGTCAGCACGGGAAACGCGTTGTCGTCGTTGGGATCGGGCACGGGTGAACTCCGTCGATGATTGCGCTGACGGGAGATGCAGCAATCGTCGTGCCGCATCCCGAACCGGCGATTAGGCAGACGATTCGCGCGTCAGGCGCCTTGCTTATAGTTGTTCAAAGCATACCCGCGGTCGCGATAGAAACGATAGCGTTCGCGGCCCGCAACGAGTTCGTCTTGTGCGTTGCCGATCACTTCGAGCAGGCGTTCGAAGCGCGCGAACTGCGCGGGCACCGTCGCGCCGAGGTTCAGCAGGATTTGATGATGCGGCGCGTGCTCGAGATCGCTCGTCAGCACGACCGGCGTCCCTTCGGCGAGCGCGGTGTCTGCCATGCAATGGGGGATGAAGTCGAGCGGCGAGAAGGTCCACAGACGCTCGTCGAACGCGCGCAGGCGCGCGGGCTCGGCGAGCACCACGAGCGGCTGGCCCGCCTGGTAAGCCTTGCGGGCGAGCCGGCACGCGTACAGCAGCGAATCGCCGACATTCGTATGAAAATCGATCCGCGTCATGTCGATCCGGAGTTAGCGCTTTTAGCGCTTACTCCGGCCCCATGCAAAGCTCGGCGGCGCGCCTCGCGAGCGCCGCCGGCGATCAGGCGGACGGTACTGCGATCGATCATTGCGCGGCGCGGTCGATCAGGAACTGCGCGAGCAAGGGCACCGGACGCCCCGTCGCGCCCTTCGCCGCACCGCTCTTCCACGCCGTGCCGGCGATGTCGAGGTGCGCCCATGGGTACGCTTCGGTGAAGCGCGACAGGAAGCACGCGGCCGTCACGCTGCCGGCCGGACGGCCGCCGATGTTCGCGAGGTCCGCGAAATTCGACTTCAGCTGCTCGTGATATTCCTCGTCGAGCGGCATCCGCCAGGCGGGGTCCGACGCCTCGCGCGACGCATCGAGCAGTTCGCCCGCGAGCGCGTCGTCCTTCGAGTACAGGCCGCTGTTGTGGTGGCCGAGCGCGATGATGCAGGCGCCCGTGAGCGTCGCGATGTCGATCACGGCGGCCGGCTTGAAACGCGCCGCGTAGGTCAGCGCATCGCACAGGATCAGGCGGCCCTCGGCGTCGGTGTTGAGGACTTCGATTGTGAGGCCGGACATGCTCGTGACGATGTCGCCCGGCTTCGTCGCGTTGCCGTTCGGCATGTTCTCGCAGGTCGGGATGATGCCGACCACGTTGATCTTGAGGCCCATTTCGGCGACCGCGCGCAACGTGCCGAGCACCGAACCCGCGCCGCACATGTCGTACTTCATCTCGTCCATGCCCTCGCCGGGCTTGAGCGAAATGCCGCCGGTATCGAACGTGATGCCCTTGCCGACCAGCACCACGGGCGCCGCCTTCGCCGCGCCGCCCTGGTACTGCAGGACGATGAACTGTGCCGGCTCGACCGAACCTTTGGTCACCGACAGGAACGAGCCCATCTTCAGCGCCTCGAGCTGCTTCTCGCCGAGCACTTCGGCCTTGAGCTTCCAGTCTTTGGCGAGCTTCTTCGCGGTGTTCGCGAGGTAGGTCGGCGTGCAGACGTTGCCCGGCAGGTTGCCGAGATCGCGCGTCAGGTCCATGCCGTTCGCGAGCGCCACACCCTGCTTCGCGGCGACCTTGGCGGCCTTCTCGTCGGCGGTGTCGATGCTGAAGATGATCCGCTTCAAAGCCCGCGGCTGCGTATCGGGCTTGCTCTTCATCTGGGTGAACTTGTAGGTTTCGCCGCGCAGCGCGAGGATCGCGGTGCGCACGGCCCAGTCGGCCGAACGCTCCTGCACCGGCAATTGCGCGAGCGTGAACGTGACCTGGACGACCTTGGTGCCGAGCAGCGCGCGCCACGCGGCGCGCACGGCCTCGCCGTAAGCCTTTTGTCCGAAGGCATCCTGCTTGCCCAGGCCCACCAGCAGGACGCGCGAGGCGCCGATGCCGGAAACTTCGTGCAAAAACAGCGTGGTACCGCTCTTGCCATCCATGTCGCCGGCCTTGATGATGCGCGTGACGAGGCCCTTGGTCGCGGCGTCGATCTCGAGCGCCGCGCCGGATAGGGTCTGCGACTCGAAGATCCCGAGCACGATACAGTCGGATTTGCCGGTCAGGAACACGTGGGTTGTGCCCTTGGTCCAATCACAGGCTTTTATGCTAAAGTCCATCGCGCTTGTCCTCGGATAAAATATCTAGGCTTAGGATGAAAGCCGCAATTATCCGCTATTTTTCCCGCGGCGGAACTTGGCGAAGCGTAACCGGCGCCTGTATTGCAACCTCTGGCACCCCGCCCTCTCTCCATCAACAATGATTTTCGAACGCTCCCTGCAGCGCGAACTCGCGTATACGGCCGGCGCCGTATTCATGGTGCTGCTCACGATTTTCCTGACGACGCTGATGATCCGCATCGTCGGCTTCGCCGCGTCCGGAGAGGTCGATCCGAAGGACGTCGTCGTGCTGATCGGCCTTCAGATCATCGGCTATCTGGCGGTGATGCTCGTCGTCACGTTGTTCGTTTCGATCCTGTTCGTGCTGACCCGCTGGTATCGCGATTCCGAAATGGTCGTCTGGCTCGCCTCGGGCGTGAGCCTTGCGCGCCTCATCAAGCCGATCGCGATGTTCTCGGCGCCGATCATCCTGCTCGTCGCGTTCTTCGCCTACGTCGGCTGGCCGTGGTCGAACGCGCAGAGCAAGCTGATTCGAGAGCGCTTTCAACAGCGCGACGAAGTCTCGCTGCTCGCGCCCGGCCAATTCCGCGAATCGCCCGCCAGCCATCGCGTATTCTTCGTCGAGAAGATGACGCCCGATCAAAGCCGCGTCGAGAACGTGTTCGTGACGAGCACCGAGAACGGCAAGGTCAACGTGGTGGTCTCGAAGCGCGGCCACACGGAAACGATGAAGGACGGCGACCGCTTCGTCGTGCTCGAAAACGGCCGCCGCTATGACGGCGAGCCGGGCAAGCCCGATTTCCGGATCATGGAATTCGAGCGCTACGGCGTGAAGATCACGAGCCAGCCCGTCATCAATCAGCAGACAACGCGAGGCATGTCGACACCGGCACTCTTGCGTCACCCCAACCGTGACAAGCTCGCCGAATTCGCGTGGCGCACCGGGCTGCCGCTGATGGCGATCAACCTGATGCTGCTCGGCATCCCGCTCGCCTATCAGAACCCGCGCCGCGGCCGCACGATCAATCTGGTGATGGCCGTCTTGATCTTCTTCACGTATTCGAACCTGCTCAACATCGTTCAGTCGTATATCGAGCAGGGCAAGCTGTCGTTCGCGATGGGCCTCGCCGGGCTGCATGTCGTCATCGCGGTGCTCGTCGTGTTCCTGTTCTGGCTGCGTGTGCGCAACCGGCCGCTGATCTCGCGTAAGATGTTCACGCGCTCGCAGGGAGCCTGACGCATGCGTATCTACGAAAAGTACTTCGCACGCCAGGTCTATCTCGCGTTCGTCTTCATCCTCTTCGCGTTCTCCGGTCTGTTCTTCTTTTTCGACCTGATCAACGAACTGAACACGGTCGGCCAGGGCAACTACAAGTTCGGCTTCGCGGTGCTGCGCGTCGGCCTGCAAACGCCGTCGCGCTTCTATGAAATCATCCCGGTCGCGGCGCTCATCAGCGCGATCTACGTGTTCGCGCAGATGGCTGCGAACTCGGAGTACACGATCTTCCGCGTATCGGGGCTCTCGACCGGGCAGGCGCTGCGCTCGCTCCTGAAGATCGGCATTCCGCTCGTGGCCGTCACCTATTTCATCGGCGAAGTGGTCGGCCCTTACACCGATCAGCTTTCCGAGCGCGTGCGGCTCGAAGCGCTCGGCTCGGCGGTGTCGACCAACTTCGAATCCGGCGTCTGGGTGAAAGACACGCTGACCAAGCGCGAAGACGGCGAGCAGGTCACGCGCTTCGTCAACGTCGGCAAGCTGATGCCCGATTCGACGATCAGCAACGTGCGCATCTACGAGTTCGATTCGAAGTTCCGGCTGGCGAACGTGCGGATCGCGCAGAGCGGCCGCTATCAGTCGCCCGGGCATTGGCTGCTCACCGGCGTGACGGATACGCAGCTGACCGATATTGCGCCGCAGAGCGGAAAGCCTGCCGATGCGCTCAACCCGGTCTACCGCGCGAATCAGATCGTGGTGCCCGAATACTCGCTGCGCTCCGAGTTGACCCCGCAGATTCTGTCAGTGCTGCTGGTGTCGCCGGATCGGATGTCGATGTTCAATCTGTTCCGCTACATCCAGCATTTGACGGAGAACCATCAGGATACGCAGCGCTACGAGATTGCTCTCTGGAAGAAGCTGCTCTACCCGTTCGCCGTGCTCGTGATGCTGGTGCTGTCGCTGCCGTTCGCCTACCTCCACACGCGCGCGGGCGTGGTCGGCGTGAAGGTGTTCGGCGGCATCATGCTCGGCATGAGCTTCCAGTTGTTCAACACGCTCTTCTCGCACATCGGCACGTTGAATACATGGCCCGCGCCGATAACGGCGGCGACACCCGGGCTCATTTACCTCGTGCTCGGGCTCGTCGGCTTGAAATGGGTCGATCGTCACTAGCGCGCCTCGCCGGCGCGGCACGCAACGCGAGGAACACATGATGAGCATGCACGGCATCGTCCTGTTCGGCCACGGCGCACGCGACCCGCGCTGGGCCGAACCGTTCGAGCGGCTCGCAGGCAAGCTCCGCGCGGCGCGTGGCGCATCGGCGGGCCCGGTGTCGCTGGCGTTTCTCGAACTGATGACGCCGGATTTGCCGGCCGCGATTGCCGAGCAGGTTGCCGGCGGCTGCGCCGAGATCACCGTCGTGCCGGTGTTCTTCGGTCAAGGGGGACATGTCCGGCGTGATCTGCCGGCCGCGATCGACGTGTGCCGGGCGGCACATCCGGGGGTGGAGATCCGCTGCGCGGTGGCGGTGGGTGAAGACGACGCCGTGCTCGATGCCGTCGTCCAATATTGCCTGCGCGAGGCAGTCTAGGCGCGTCTGCCGCCCTTTCCGCGGCAGCAGATTCCCGCTCCCTTCAATTCGAATAGGAAGCGCTCGCTCAGGCTGCGTTCAGCATCCCCGCGCGAGGCGCCTCGTCTTCCGCCTTGGCAGCACCTCCGCGCTCCGCGAACGCATCGCCGATCATCAGTAAGCTCGGCTGCGCCGGATCGAGCCACAGTTGCGCTTCGCCCATCGCGAGCGCTTCGAGCGTAAGCGTCAACGTGCGTTCGCGCGGCGTGCTGCATGCTTCGACGATCGCAACCGGCGTCGAGCCCGCGCGGCCCGCGTCGATCAATTGCTGCGCGATATCGGGCGCGCTGTCGCGGCCCATGTAGAACACGAGCGAATCGGCGTTCACCTGCTCGCGGATCGCGTCGGTATCGGCGGCCCGGCTGTGCGTGGCAAGCGCGACGCTGCGCGAGACGCCGCGCAATGTCAGCGAACGCCTGATCGCCGCCGCGCTCGCTAGCGCCGCCGTGATGCCCGGGACGATTTCATAGTCGATGCCGGCCGCTTCCAGCGCCCGCATTTCCTCGTCCGCGCGGCCGAACAGCATCGGGTCGCCGCCCTTCAAGCGCACCACCACCGCGTGCTCGCGCGCGGCATCGACGATCTGCTTGTTGATGAATTGCTGCGCGGTCGAGCGCTGGCCGCAGCGCTTGCCGACCGCAATCTTGCGCGCGTGCGGGGCGTAGCCGAGCATTTCGGGCTCGACCAGCGCGTCGTGCAGCACGACGTCCGCCTGCGCCAAAAGGCGCGCGCCGCGCACGGTGATGAGGTCCGCCGCGCCCGGCCCTGCTCCGATCAGATACACCTTGCCCATTTGCATTCGTCCCGTTGGTCTACGGTCTAAACCCGAATTGTGCCGACGTTTGCCAATGTGTGCCAATCCGATCGCTTCGCTTCACGCGGCATACGCGCGAATCATCCCGGCCGCCACCGTGTGATGCGTCGCCTCGTCGATCAGCACGAACGCGCCCGTGCCCGGATGCGAGTCGTACGCATCGCAGACGATCGGCTTTTGCAGCGTCAGCGCGACTCGGCCGATGTCGTTCATCTTGAGGTTGTGCACGTCGCCCGTGTGCGACAGCGTGTGCACGTCGAGCACTTCCTTGATCGCGCCGATCCGCGCGAACACGGTGTTCGTCGTTTGCTTGAGCAGATACTTGCGCTGCGTCGAAAGCGGTTCCTCGTCGAACCAGCACAGGTCCGCGTCGAGCTTCTTCGCGGGCTGGGGCGCGTGCTCGCGCAGCACGAAGGTGTCGCCGCGCGACACGTCGACGTCTTGCGCGAGGCGAATCGTCACCGTCTGGCCGGCGAACGCGCGATCGACCTGCGCGGTGCCGCCCGGCACCGGCGCGATGATTTCCTCGACCGTCGCTTCGCGGTTCCCCGGCAGCACGGCGAGCGCGTCGCCCACCTTCACCTCGCCGGCTTCGACGCGGCCCATGTAGCCGCGGAAATCGTCGGCCTGGCTGCCGTCCTGGCGCGCGACCCACTGCACCGGAAAGCGCAGCGTATGGCTCGCGGCTGGTTCGACCGGCAGCGCTTCCAGCAAGTCGAGCAGCGGCTCGCCCGCATACCACGGCATGCGCTCGCTCGCCGTCACGATGTTGTCGCCCTTCAATGCCGACACCGGCACGAAGCGCACGCCCGTGAGCCCAAGCTGGCGCGCGAGCGCGACGTACGCATCGCGGATCTCGTTGAAGCGCGTTTCGCTGAATTCGACGAGGTCCATCTTGTTGATTGCGACGATCACGTGCTGCAGGCCGAGCAGCTTGACGATCGCGCTGTGGCGCTTGGTCTGCGGCAGGAGAACGGCCGCGCCGTTCTCGAACGTGACGCGCGTCGCGTCGACGAGGATGATCGCCGCGTGCGCGGTCGATGCGCCCGTCACCATGTTGCGCGTGTACTGCTCGTGGCCCGGCGTGTCGGCGATGATGAACTTGCGCTTGGCGGTGGCGAAGTAGCGGTACGCGACGTCGATCGTGATGCCTTGCTCGCGCTCGGCTTCGAGGCCGTCGGTCAGAAGCGAGAGGTCGATTTCGTCGCCGGCCGTGCGCTTGTTCTTTGCGCGCGAGATCGCCGACAGCTGATCCGACAGCACCGCCTTGCTGTCGTACAGCAAGCGCCCGATCAGCGTGCTCTTGCCGTCGTCGACGCTGCCCGCGGTGATGAAGCGCAACACGCCGAGGTCTTCTGGTTGATGAATGCTCATGATTGTCCTGCCCTCGTTCGTGTGCTTAGAAATACCCTTGCTTCTTGCGCTGTTCCATCGCGGCTTCGGAGGTCTGGTCGTCCATCCGCGTGGCGCCGCGCTCCGTGATTTCGGTCACGGCGGTTTCGGCGATGATCTTCTCGAGATCGTCCGCGTCGCTTTCGACCGGGCACGTGCAGCTGATGTCGCCCACCGTGCGGAAGCGCACGAGCGCCGTTTCGCTCGTCTCGCCTTCGCGCATCGGCGTGAGCGGCGTGACGGGCACCAAGAGGCCGTTGCGGCGCACGATCTCGCGGCGGTGCGCGTAGTAGATCGACGGCAGTTCGAGCCCTTCGCGCGCGATGTACTGCCACACGTCGAGTTCGGTCCAGTTCGAGATCGGGAACACGCGCAGGTGCTCGCCGTGGTGCAGGCGCGCGTTATAGAGGCTCCACAGTTCCGGGCGCTGCGCCTTCGGGTCCCATTGGCCGAACTCGTCGCGAAACGAGAAGATGCGCTCCTTTGCGCGGGCCTTCTCTTCGTCGCGGCGCGCGCCGCCGATCATCGCGGTGAAGCCGTGCGCTTCGATCGTTTCAAGCAACGTCACCGCCTGCGCAGCATTGCGCGAATCGGTCTCGCGGCGCAGACGCACCGTGCCGCGCTTGATCGAGTCCTCGACGTGGCCGACCACCAGCTCCGCGCCGATTTCGGCCGCACGGCGATCGCGGAAGTCGATCACTTCGCCATAGTTGTGGCCCGTGTCGATGTGCACGAGCGGGAACGGCAGCGAGGTCTTGCGGTTCGCGCCGAGGCCGAACGCCTTCAGCGCCAGATGCAGCACGACGACCGAGTCCTTGCCGCCCGAGAACAGCAGCGCGGGCTTGCTGCATTCGGCGACCAGTTCGCGCAGGATGTGGATCGACTCCGCTTCGAGCCAGTCGAGGTGGTCCATACGGTTTGCCGTGATGGAAAGCGGTTGGGCGGCGGCAGTGGGTTCGAGCGTCGTGCTCATGTTCTGGGTCCTTCTTAGCGTCACGTCGCAAGCGGCTTCGCGTGGTGGGCTCGGCGCTGCGGCAGTATTCATCGGATGAGGCTATCGGGCGGCTGCGTTCTCGGCGTTTTCGGCAGCGGGGACGATCGGAATCGTCGTGATGTGCAAGCCGCATTCCTTCGTGTCGCGCGACTCCCACCACCAGCGGCCGGCCCGGCTGTCCTCGCCGGGGCGAATCGCGCGCGTACAGGGCTCGCAGCCGATGCTCGGGTAGCCGCGCGCATGCAGCGGATTGACCGGCACGTCGAACGCCTTCAGGTACGCCCACACGTCCGCCTCGGCCCAGTCCGCCAAAGGATTGTATTTGGCGATTTGACGCGCGGCGTCCTGTTCTGCCTCGTGCAGCTCGGCGCGCGTTACCGATTGTTCGCGGCGCTGGCCCGTCACCCAGGCCTCGACGCCGGCAAGCGCGCGATTGAGCGGCTCCACCTTGCGGATTTCGCAGCAGCGCTTGCGCAAATCGATGCTCTCGTAGAACGCGTTCAGGCCGTGCTCGGCGACGTATTGATCGACCGCATCCGCCTGCGGGTGGAATTGCTCGATCTCGTAGCCGTAGCGTTCGCGCACGCGGTCGATCATGCCTAGCGTCTCGGCATGCAGGCGCCCCGTGTTCAGCGAGAAGATGCCGATCTTCGCACCGCGCGACAGGATCGCATGCGTGAGCAGCATGTCTTCCGCGGCGAGGCTGCTCGCGAGCTTGACCTTTGCGTGGCGCTCGGCGATCGAATCGATCAGCGCGTTCAGGCGCTCGATCTTCGCGGCCAGCGCGTCGTCGATGACAGCAGACGTATTCGCTGTGCTCATGCGGAGGCCTTTTGCGCAGCCGCAGCAGCCGCGGCACGCCGGCGGAACAGCGGATTCGGGTTGTCGACGGCGCCCTGGTACAGCACGGAGAACTCTCCGAACGCC
>NZ_JAFLRF010000027.1:0-40452 GCF_017315705.1 Trinickia mobilis
AAACGAACGTCGGCTGACACGACAAACGCGCACCGACCATCAAATCTGCATTCGGTGTGCTAAAACTAGCGCTTACCGTCATTGAGCACATCGCGAGAAATAGTTGCTCCCACCGGTAGCTGACCAACGCGCCGCGGCTCTCAGACTAGGCGCCCAATCCGAACGTAAGAGTCGGACAGGGTACGTCCCACTCCTCGTACGGGGAATCATGCGTTATGTTGTAACGTGATAATCAAGGCGTAAATCTGGCAGCACACTGGACTGGCGCCGAGGAACAGGGGACACGACGTGCGAAATCAATCAACCGAATGGTCAAGCAGCGACATCCCAGTTGGTGACCGCACAGACGCCTGGCAGTCAGTGCTCAGTAACAGCTACAGGGCGTGGCAAGTCCCCCGTCGCCTACCTGCTACGTTCTACGCTCACGTCAAACGTCATGATTTCGCAGGAGCCGGGATTGTCGAGACGGTATGCGACCCCTGCATGGGTCAACGCACGCGCGGGCAAGTTCGCCACGATGACGAGCTCTATATTGGAGTGCAACTCACGACGGGCGGGCGCGAACGGTTCAAGATTGGCGATTCAGGAGTAGAGGTCGCGTCTGGCGATGTAGTCGTTTGGACGACCGACCAGTTCATCGAGTTCGAGGTTCTCGAGCGCCTGCATAAGGTGACACTCATGATTCCATGGTCGGTGATGCGGGAACGGTTGCCGGAGCGAAAGCAACCTCCCACCGGTGGAAAAATCGAGAGCCGTACAGGCGTCGGCTCGTTGCTGGCGGTACACCTGCTGGCTCTTTCGAATGAAATCGCGACGCTAGACGAGAGCGTTCAAGGTTCTGTCAGCAGGTCCACGCTCGAGCTGCTGGGTGTCGCACTATCCGGTCAGCAACCGTCCGTGACGTTTGATGCGGGCGCGGCCATGCTGCGCCGCGTGCAGGACTTCATCCTGCAACATCTGCACGAAGACGACCTGAATCCGACCCGAATTGCCGAGGCAAATCACATTTCGCTGCGTTACCTGCACATGCTGTTTCAGCGCAGCGACATGACCGTTTCCGGGTGGGTTCTGGACAGGCGGCTGCACGCCTGCAAGCAGGCGCTGACGGACCCAGCCTATAACCGGCAACGTATCTCGGAGATAGCGTTCCGCTGGGGTTTCAATACAACCAGCCATTTCTGCCGGGCGTTCAAGGAGAAGTACGGCGCCTCACCGGGTGATGTTCGCAGGACCGTGGGCGTCGGTCCTTTGGACGAGTTTGCATGACAAAAGCGGACAGGAGCTAGCCTGTCCGGCCAGTCCCCGCGCCCGCCGTTGTTGCCTACATGCACTTATACGTAGTGCCCTGAACGCTCCAGAACCTCGATTTTGTAGCCATCCGGGTCCTGAATAAAGAAGAACCGGGCGAGCATCTCTTCGCCGCGTTTGAATTCCTTCACAGGCGTCGGATGGACACCGAGCCGCGTCATGCGCTCATGCTCATTTTCAAGCTCTGGAACTGCCACGGCGATGTGGCCATAGCCGTCGCCGTGCGTGTATGCCGGCTCGCGGCCTTTATTCCAGGTCAACTCAATCTCGAAGTCGTTCTCTTCATTTCGAAGATAAACAAGCGAGAAGTCCGGAAAATCAAGGCGGTGACTTGTCGACAGCCCGAGCGCGTCCTTGTAGAACTGCAGCGAACGGTCAAGGTCGTGAACCCGCACCATGGAGTGAATGATTTTCGCCAATTTGTACTTCCTTGTTGCGTAATGCGCGACGCAGCTGCCACGCTGCGCCGCGAGCATCGAATTAAACCGAGAAGCGACAAAGCGTCTCGCCGCCATCAATGCGGATGAGGTCACCGTGGATGTAGCTCGACTCGTCCGACGCAAGGAATATCGCGAGATTTGCGATGTCTTCAACTTCGCCCCAGCGTTTCAGCGGAATTGCTTCGGTGAACACCTTGTCGAAGTCCTTGTCGTCAAACAGCGCACGAGTCAGGGACGTTTTCGCGTACGTCGGGCAGATGCCGTTCACCCGGATTTTGTCGCGCCCGTACTCGATTGCGAGGCAGCGCGTGAGATTCGCCGCCGCTCCCTTCGATATGTTGTAGACGGACTGTTTGGGGTGGCCCTGCAATCCAGCTGTTGAGACAATGTTGACGATATTTCCGCCTCGACCTTGTTTCAGAAACGTCTTGATTGCTTCCTGGCAACCGAACCACGTGCCTTTTACGTTCACGTCAAAGCAGGCGTCGAGGTCTTCGACCGAGAACTCGTGGGCCAGTTTTCCGGCCCGATAGATACCGGCGTTATTTACCATGACGTCGAGACCGCCGTAGAGCCGGACCGTTTCTTCGACCAGGTTTGCGACCTGGTCCTGTTTGGTCACGTCGCACGCGACATACTGAGCCTTGCCCCCTGCCTCGTTGATGGCTGCCGCTGTCATCAACTGTGGATTGCCTTCGAAGCCGCCCTGATTCGGCGCTTCGTGTACATCACTGACCACCACGCTAGCGCCTTCGGCGGCATACGCCATGGCGATGCCACGTCCGAACCCCGAGCTCGCGCCGGTGATAATGGCAACCTTACCTTTGAGCCTATCCATGAACCCTCCTGTTAGATGTGGTGGCCGGCCGCAAAAGGCTGGCCAGCCCCGTGGTGCTTAGCGAGCCGTGAAGGCACCGTCGACGGTCAGCATCGAGCCCGTCATCCACTCCGCGTCGTCAGACGCGAGAAACAGCACGGCCTTCGCGACATCCTCTGCAGTGCCGACCCGTGGCCACGGAGTGAGGTCGTGAAGCAGCTTGTTGGTATCGTCGTTTTCCAGGAACGAGCGCACCATCGCGGTAGCTAGAAATCCTGGACAGACAGCGTTCACGTTGATTCGCTCGGGCGCGAAGTCGAGCGCAAGTTCGCGAGTCAGATTGACGACCGCTCCCTTTGAAGCACAGTAGGCCGGTTCAAGTGCGAGGCCGACCAGGCCGCCGATAGACGCGATGTTGACGACGCGGCCACGGACCTTCGCACCTGTCGACGTCGTCAAGGGCTCTTGCTTCATGAATTGCGTGATAGCGTACTTGCAGCCCAGCCAGACGCCCTTTGCGTTCACGTTCATCGTGAAGTCGTATTGTTCTTCGGTCTCGTCGATGATGTTGTGCAGGCCGGTGAAGACGCCCGCGTTATTGACGATGATGTCCAGACGGCCAAACGTCGATACCGCGTGGTCAACGACTTTCTGAACGTCGCTGGCTTTGCTTGCGTCCGCCGCGATGAACGTCGCCTTTCCACCTTCCTGCGTGATGACGGCGTCGGTATCGGTTTCGATATCTTTCTCGTAGCCACCCTGCAGCGCCGACTTCTTCAGGTCGGTGCAGACGATGTGGGCACCCTCTCGCGCCAGTGCCAGAGCGATGGCGCGTCCGTTACCAGAACTGGAGCCGGTTACTACAGCGATACGATTCTCAAGTTTCCGTGTCATGACTTTTCTCATTGTATAGTACGTCTAAATAGCATCACGGCGCCATGTTGTGACTGCGCGTTGTGCTCTGACAGGTCCGCTACGCCGAAAACGACGTGAACGTTTGAACCGCTATCTTTCCGTCTTTAACGAACAGCGTGTCCGTTGCGAGGGTGACCCACGGCTTCGCCTCCCATGCGAGATAGGCGACTTCGCCAGCCGTGCCGCGGCTCGTGATTTTGAACGCCGGCCAGAAGGCGGGGTCGGCGCCATCCAGGAATGCCTTGAAGAAGCCCGTTATCTCGTCCCGACCACGGAAGGTCTTGTCGGGCGTAATGAGTGTCGAGCCATCGTCATAGTCCTTGAGAATCTCATCGAGGCCTTGGGCAAATGCACCGAGATGATGGTCGAGGACCTGCTTGGTTGCTGCTTCTGCCTGTTCAGAGGAATTTGACATGGTGGTTATCCATCAAGAGTCAGGTGGGAGCCGGCAATGCTGGCCATTGCCGGCGCGTGGCGAGGCCGTGAGCCTGTTCACCCAGCGTATGCACGCTGCGCTTCGTCCCATGTCACAACTACGATTGGCGTCCCGTCTTCCTTGATGAAAGCGAGCGGTCCGAGGAAGGTCATATAGAACTCGCTATCGACCGGGAAGTTGGTCTTGTCGTGCCGCGCATTGGCGGACTCGTAGCCATATGCCGGCGCAACAACCGTGTCACCGCCCTGTTCGCGACCACCACGAACATCCATTCGCCCCTTCGTCAGGAGGTATTCGCCCGGCCCGACGTGAAAGTGCGCGTTGAAGGACGAACCGGCAGGGCAATCAAAAATTGCGGTCCAAGCGCCCATTTCGGGGGAGGCGTGGAGCATCTTCCAGCGAATTCCTCCCTGCGAGAGAGCATCTGGGAAACGCTTCCACGGAATCTCATCGATTTGTACCGCTTCTTCGCGAACCTTTGGCTTGATTTCCATCATCGTCTCCTGATTTCGCCGACCCGAATTCAAGTTCGGCAAGGTTTGTGGATGAAACAACGATATCGCAGGGAGCAGGACGTAGTTTGCACGACAGTGCAAATCGAGTTGCATGCCAGTGCATTGGCAGGTTAGCGAGTATGTAGCAGCTGTTTAACGGTAGGCGGCCATCACATCGTGTCTTCTTATCAACCCATCGAGCAGCGCAGAACTAACGGGATTATTCGCCTCGCCCTAGCAACCCGTCATCAAACATCGCGCGTCAACAGACAATTAGGGCGCTACCCGCCCGCCGGGGGAACTGCCCTCGCAGGCAATTCGGCGTGCGCTGTAGGGCAACTGCTGCACGCAGATGCTGGGCTATCAGTACGTTCCTATTCCCGCATTCCGCGAAACTACATCTGGCTCGTGACCGACGGGCGTCACGCGCTCGTTGTTGACCCGGGCGATCCTCGCCTGTCAAAGCATATTGTGCTCAGCACGGGTTGTTGATTACCGCGATCTTGCTCACCCATCACCACGACGACCATGTCGGCGGTGTCGCCGAACTTTTGTCGGACGGTCCTGTAGCGGCCGATGTCGCCGTATACGGTCCAGCCAGCGAGCCCATCAAGTATGTGACCGTGACGCTGCATGGCGGTGCCGAGGTCGCAATGAGCGCGCCGAATTTCCACTGTCAGATAAAGGACGACCCCGGCCACACCGCCGGACATATCGCGTACTTTGGTCGTCGACTGCGGCGACCCGCACCGGTGATTGAGCGTCGATGCGTCGCCGCAGTGTTCACAGAGTGTAGATTCCAGACGTAGAGGTAAGAAAGTGAGTGATGCCGTGCATGATGCAGCGGCGGCAAGGTCGACTGTCCGCACTGACAAACGTGACCTGCTAGCAAATCTGGTCGCGGTCGTCGGGCGTGCGAACGTGCTTACTGGAGACCGCGCGACCCGTCGCTACCGCACAGGTTTCCGGTTCGGTACGGGTAGCGCTCTCGCGGTCGTCAAGCCCGGCTCGCTCGTGGAACAGTGGAAAGTATTGCAAGCGTGCA
The DNA here is from genome assembly GCF_017315705.1 of Trinickia mobilis. Classification (GTDB taxonomy): domain Bacteria; phylum Pseudomonadota; class Gammaproteobacteria; order Burkholderiales; family Burkholderiaceae; genus Trinickia_A; species Trinickia_A mobilis. Next base: position 5,456 of record NZ_JAFLRF010000027.1, read on the forward strand.
TTGCAGCTACCTTTGCATGGATGCCGCGGACCGCGATGATTTCCACCTCGCGGTCGGCAAGGAGTGCCTGCGTCGACGGACTGCAATGACTTTGAGCGCAGCCGAATCAGCGTAATGATGGCGCCGGACCGTGATTCCTCGAAGCCCGGCGCATGACGGATTTGGCGCCTTATTGGCCGTTCTTCGCAGGGTCCACGGCGTCGTCCGGCGACATCGAGTGTGCGCTGCCCTGGCTCTTGCCCATTTCGTTTTCCATTTTGCCGGGCATTGTATCCAGCGGGCTTGTGACTGGGTCTCCGTGATAGGTCATTCCGGCAGTCGCCGCGCTATGCGCGTTGCCTCCGCCACTCCCACCGTTGCCCATTCCACTACCCGCAGCAAAGGCGGCACCCGTCAGACAGATTGCAGCAACGGTGCCGCAGGTCAAGGCGATCTTCAGTGTCAGGTACTTCATGATATGTCTCCTGCAAGTTCGACACGCTTGAGGCGCGCCGGAACCAAATGTGCCGCTGGCGACGGACCGACGATTGCGCAGCGGCGGTACACAAACGGCCGATTCAATTCGTATACGCTGAACGCTTGCGGCGTGAGGACCCTAGAAAGTGTTTGTAGTGTACCGCTTCATAAATGAGACGGCCGTCGCCGGATGCGGGCTGCGACGACGAAAGGTCATCGAATCGCGCTGCCCGACTGCGCTGCGTTTGCTGCATATATACGGCCGAATCGGGCGGTTACTCGAATCAAAGCGAGCAGCGCTCGTTTTGAACGTCTTATGCCGATGGTCGTCGCTATCAGGCTTCATTTTTCTCGGCGGCTTCGGCTTCTCCAACGGCCCGTTTGGTCGACCTGGACGAGGCGGAAGATGCGGCATTGACATTGCATTCCGTGATTTCCACAGCCCGCTTCGCGGCTTCCTTGGCAGCGCCGTACGCTGAACTGGCCGTCTCGCTGGCACGCTGGAGAGCGGACTTCCATGCGGAAAACACGGCTTCCCCGCCTGCTGGCACGTTCTTCGCGGGGCTGTCGACAAACGCTTGCGCGTCGTACTGCTGGTGCTTGAGCTGCACTTCAGCGGTTGCTGCGAATTCCGCTTGGCTGCCGGACATGATTTCGTAGACGTGTCGCCAGTACGACTGCGTTTTTTCCACGGCGGGTTGCACTTGGCTCGCCAGCAGCGCGAACGGCTCCTGCGGGTCTTTGGCCGAAACAGCCCTGGCGGTGATGTCCTGGTTTTCGGCGAAGGTCGATTTGCATCGCTTCAGTCCCAACGCCTAGCGCCGTCCTGCTTGGCAGCATTCGCGCTTGTATGGCACCCTGCGGCGGGCTATCTTTAAATGGCTTCTCATACAGGAGACGACCATGGAAGGCGCTGCGGTGGGTGCGCACTTCGACAGCGCGCACCTGTTTCTTGACCTGTCCGGCGGCCAGACGGTTGAATTCCCACTGGACTGGTTTCCTGTCCTGGAAGCAGCGACAGCAGCGGAGCGCGAACACTTCGCCATCTCGATGGACCGCCAGCAACTTTTCTGGCCGGAAATCGATGAGGACGTGAACGTTCCCGCGCTGCTTTCATACCGGCCCGACGGTGCGTCAATAGCGTCGCTCAACACTACTTCATGTGGGAACCGCTACGACGAGCGATTGACGACTACATAAACCCGCCTGTTTCAATTCTGGACACGACTACTATGGCAACCGGCACTGTGAAGTGGTTTAACGATGCGAAGGGCTTTGGCTTCATTACGCCGGACGATGGCGGCGAAGACCTGTTTGCGCACTTCTCGGAAGTGAAGGCGGAGGGATTTAAATCTCTTCAGGAAGGGCAAAAGGTAACCTTCGAGGTCAAGCAAGGACCAAAGGGCAAACAGGCGGCGAACATCAAGCCGGCGTAAGCACAAGGGGCTCAAGCGTAGGCCACAGCATGTCATGGTAGTTCTCATCGGCCACGCGCTCGCAAGCGGTTCGGCTTGTCGCCACTCACCCGCACCTAGGTCGGCTCACGTACCTGGCTCCTACCATTGACCGGCATCACGGTCGAAATGGCATGTTTGAAAACAAGTTGCACGCCTGGACCAGACTCCAGCAGAACTGCAAACTGGTCAAAGGCGGCCAGTTGACCGCTCAGTCTGATGCCGTTCACGAGGAACACATTTACGGCGGTCTGTTCTTTGACCAGTGTCTCTAGAAATTTGTCTTGTACGCAGGGGTCGGCGGTCATGATCTATGGTCAATGCGATGGGCCCCTCGATTGTATCGCCGATACCTGAAGCCACCAGCCGGTCCAGACGGAGTGCGTTACTGGGACTCGAGGGCGTCGAGTCGCGCTTGGGCAATCTCGCTCGGGTGGTGGTCGTGGTACGCGTCGAACAACTGTGAGCACAACTGAGCAAGTGAAGACAGGTCCACCGCCTGGTCTGCGTGTTCGACCTCTCCTGCGTTGAGTACGTCATCGAGAACCGGAGCGAGACGGCGCAGTAGCCGGAAAGTGGCGTCGTCAAGTTTCATGTTGGAACTCCTGTGGTCAGCGGGCAGAGCGCACCCGACCGCTGCCAAGCGCATTGTATTCCGTGTCGCGACCGCCCTCGACGTCCCGCAGCCACGGGTGCGATTGACGCCGCCATATGCCCTCCCGAAACCTCGGGTAGTGGCTTTCATTACGTTACTCCTGTTGCGGTGCACACTGAACCCGAGAAATTACTTGAACACTAGGCAGAAGAGCCTTACAACGCAACGACCCGACAGCATGCATGTGGGGTCCTCAATACTCAACGACGGATGCTAGCCGTCACAGAGCCTGGCTCCAATTGTGCGCGGCACCACGAATAACAAGTGTTACATGTTGGTAAATCACAAAGGGAGGGTATACGCTTAGATAAATTCCCTGTGAGGCGACTATGGATACACCCGTCGTGCTGGACTGCAACGAATTGCTTGCTGCATGGCATCGTCTCGTCCCGACATCGGAAGGTGTCATGCGCGACCGGTACGAGTTGAACGCGTTCGGTGAGGTGGTGGTGAATGGTTGCCCGTCGGGCACGCGCCAGTTGGCCTTCACGGACATCTACTGTCAGTTGGCCGACCAAATGGGTCATCTGGCCGCCATGTCAGTGCCCGTTGTGACGCCGTCATTTGGCATCCGGGTCCCGGACGTCGTATGGATGCCGCCCGAAAAGTGGGAGGGGCTCGAGCGCGACGACCCGGTGCCGTTTGTCCCCGACCTCTGTGTTGAAGTGCTCCTCGATAGCGACCCGCCGCGCGAGATGGGCCGTAGAGTCGCGTCGTACCTGGAAGGCGGCGCCAAGGAGGTCATTGTCGTCAGACAGGATGGGGCGATTGAATTTTGGGGAGCCGAGGGACGGCGTCAAGCCTCCACGTTCGCGATAACGTTGTCGGTTGAGCCCGTCTATTGCCAAGCGAGTGTAGGGTGAGCGCCGTCGATTTATACCATCGAGCGGCGGAACGGACTGCAACCGAGGCCCGGGACGCCGAGCGCTGGGTCCCAGTCGAAGCTGAAGCAGGCAACCGCTCACTAGGCCGCCCAACAATCGCGCGGCATCAGCCAGACTGATTTTGAGGGATATTTAAAGAGGGGCGGTTCGCAAAGTCTTGTCGGCCTTCAGCCCGCCTACCCCGGTAAACGAAAACAACAGCAAAGACATTTTGGCAGGTTGCAGGCGGCGAACATAGGGTTTATACTGATTTCGTCTCCTCCATGTCTCCTCCTGATATGGATTCAACCCGCCGCTTGGCGGGTTTCTTTTTTTGTGCGCCGAGCATGCGCAACAGCTCGGGGGTTGCGAGTCCCCTGTCCAACCTGATGGTGGTGAAGGACTAGCGAAACGCAAGGGTGCCGTCGTGAGGCGGCGTCTGAAGGAAGCGTGTAGCAAAGCCACGACCTGACCAACAGAAATCAGAGGCGAGGCCTACCCGGCCGGACGAGCGAGCAAATGATTGCAGCTGTCGCATTGCTGCTGATTGTGACGAATGCCACACAGACCAGCTTTGTCTCGGTTGTCTCAGCAGTAGTCTGTGCTGCCGGTATGCACTGCGCAGTCAACGTGCGTGGGTGCTTGACGGTCCGACAGTCGCCAATCGCGTGCCCGCGAAGGGGTCCTGACGCCAGTCAACAGTCGCACGTCCGCTGTTAGCCGACTTTGATGAGTCCGCGACGGCGAAATGCTCCAACGACTGCCCAGCGCTTATGGCCTGCATAAGCCATTGCGGCATAGCGCCTTTGCCATCCCACGTATCCCCGAAAGCGTTGCGATAGCGCACCGATTTCGCTCGCATGCGGTCTTCAGCAAGCGCAGCCGCGAGGTCGGCCACCTTAATGCCAACCTGCGCCATGCGGCGGCGCAGATACGCAACCATACTTTCGCGTTTTCGCTCGTCCATTTGCTTTCCCTTCAAGGTTTTTACCTGGCAAAGGTATTGCGCCAATATCGCAAACACCGTGACGCCATATTGCAGGTCTGTGCAAGGTTCGCGTGTTGGGGGAGCTTCGCAGCCCTCTCGACATCAGCGGCGCGGCTTGCAATACGCGCAGTATCGTCATCCGAAGGGTCTGCGTCGATATCGAATCCTGAAAACACTGTTCCGGTCGGGATACAGGTCGTGCCGAATGCAGCTTGCCGACGGTTTGCTCCCTCAGGCTCAACCGACGTTGGCTTCCGCGCGGTCAAGGCGGTACGAAGGGTTATGTGGGAAGGCGACAGACCTAGGACATTCCCTATAAGGAGGCCCAAGCTTTGTAGGAATCGAATATCCGAAAAACCACTCCTAACGGTAGCCATCGGCCGCAACCCCCCGCTCACGCTGGCGTTGGGAGAATTCCGTGTTCGGAGCCGCTCTTCTGCGAACACTACACAAACGCCTTGCATTACCAAAGGTATGGGAAAGTGCCCAGAAAATGTAGCTGGGTAGGGCAATTTGACTTGCTACTCTGCAATCAATGCATCAAGCAACGTTGAACACCAGACACCGGCGCACGATTATTCTGCATTTCGCGCGAGGAATGGGGATTTGTTCGACTTTAATGTCTTGCGACGTTTGCTTCCGACTCTTGCATCCGCAGCTCCGAGATGAAACAGGCTGGAGGGCGGCCAAAGCGAACGAGACCTTCATGCGTAGAGGATCTGTAAAGGCCAATAGGTCGCGCGCTTCAATTTCTTGAACTTGCCAGTTGGGATGACAGAATGGCCCCACACCTGACGTTCGCGCCAGAAGGCGTAGTCCATCCGGGCGCAATCAACCCGGAAGATATTTCCGCCGTATCGAAACCCATCGCAGTCTCCGGGACCGAAATTCTTTCGGTCAGGAATCTGTCGAAAATCTTCGGGCCGAAGCCCGAGCGCGCCGCTGAACTGGTGAGGCGAGGACTTGGCCGGAACGAAATTTTCGAGCAGACCGGCAACATGGTCGCAGTCAATGACGTCAGTCTCAGCGTTAAGGCAGGTGAGATTTTCGTCGTCATGGGGCTCTCGGGTTCCGGCAAGTCGACGCTTGTCCGTTTGCTCAATCGGCTGATTGAACCGACGTCCGGGCAGGTCATCCTCGAAGGCCGCGATATTGCTCCCATGTCCACATCGGAATTGCGCGAAGTCCGCCGCAGGAAGATGGCGATGGTATTTCAGTCGTTCGCGCTTCTGCCGAACCGCACGGTACTCGACAACATTGCCTACGGACTGGAAGTTGCTGGCGAGAAGAAAGCCGAGCGCTACGAAATCGCGCGCTCTGCACTGACGCGAGTCGGTCTGGGCTCGTATGAAAAGCTGCTTCCCAGCGAGCTGTCGGGCGGTATGCAGCAGCGAGTCGGTCTTGCCCGTGCGCTGGCGGTGAATCCCTCGGTACTTCTGATGGACGAAGCATTCTCCGCTCTTGACCCTCTGATTCGGTTCGAAATGCAGACCGAACTGCTCCGGTTGCAGAAGGAGGAGCAGCGGACCATTGTCTTCATTTCACACGACATCGAAGAAGCTATCAAGATTGGCGGGCGAATCGGCATCATGAAGGATGGTTGCCTGATTCAGGTCGGCACACCTGCGGAGCTTATCCAGTCACCGGCCGACAAGTACGTGCGGGACTTCTTCCGCAATGTCGACGTGTCCCGCTTTCTCAAGGCTTCCAGCCTCATGACGACGGCAGACCGGGGGCTGATTACCTGCGACGTCGGCTCACCCTGTGAGCGTTACCTCAATCAGCTCATCGATAGTGGCGTCGAATGCGGCTATGTATGCGACGAATCAGGGCACTACCAAGGTTGTGTTACACCGGCATCGCTGCACAAGATGGGCACGCGCCCCCTCCGGGACGCATTGCTCAGGGATGTGAATGCCGTTTCGTTGGACGCCGATTTGCATGAACTTGCTTCCATCGCGCTGAGCCAGGAACACGACGTACCCGTCACGGACACGACCGGAAAACTAGCAGGCGTGGTGTCCTGTCGGACGATACTCAAACAGGTTATGGAACGGAGGGCAGCATGAATTCGTCAATTATCGGCAAGCTGGCAGAAGACGCCGTCAACTTTCTCTTCCAGCATTTCCGGGGCGGCTTCGACGCTTTCTCTGCCGCGCTAGGTGCGGTGGTCAAGCTGCTAGAGGACGGGCTGGGCGCCACTCCATTCGCCGCCATGCTCGTCATCTTCGTGACCTTTGCTTTATGGCGGCGTGGCATCGTGTTTTCGGTGTTCGTGGGCGGTGCGCTTCTGGCTATCCATTACATGGGGCTGTGGGCTCAAACCGTCTCCACGCTCGCGCTCGTTATTGCCGCAACATTCTTCAGTCTGGTTGTTGGTGTGCCACTGGGCATCTGGGGGGCGAGGAACAAGCGGGTGGAAATGATTTTGCGCTCGCTGCTCGATTTCATGCAGACCATGCCGGCATTTGTTTATCTGATTCCGGCCGTCATCCTGTTCGGATTGGGCCGCGTTCCAGCCGTGATTGCAACCGTCGTCTTTGCCATGCCGCCCGTCGTACGCCTCACCACCTTGGGTATCCGGCAGGTGCGCGAAGAGTTGCTGGAAGCGGGCCGCTCGTTTGGCAGCACAGACCTGCAACTTCTCTGGAAAATACAGTTGCCGAATGCCCTGCCTTCCATCATGGCAGGTGTGAACCAGACCATCATGATGGCGCTTTCGATGGTTGTAATCGCATCGATGATTGGCGCCGGCGGGCTGGGTGAGTATGTGCTGAGCGGCATCCAGCGGCTCGACATCGGGATTGGCTTCGAAGGTGGGCTGGGCGTCGTATTGCTTGCCATCGTGCTTGACCGCCTCACGGAAAGCTTCGGCATGAAGGCGAAGAAGGTAAAACGCAGCGTTAGAACCGGCAAGGCTGGCCCAGACGCTACCGTGCGCACCCGACGGACATAAAAGCGACCGCGCAGATAACCGTCAACTAGTGGTGATTGCGCCGCAGACGCGGTGCAATCAGAAAAAGCAGCACAGAGTTTGGAGACCGGAGCCGCTACATTGGCCGAGGCTGGCGAATTTCCAATGATTTTCATATTCAGATAGGAGTGCTACATGAAAACCAATCTGTTCAAGTCGCTTGTTGTGAAACTGGCGGTATCGACGGTCGTTGCCATGGGTGTCGGCGTTGGGTCTGCTGTCGCGGCAGAATCTATCAAGATGGCAGTAACTAACTGGGCAGACGTTCTGGCCGTTGCTAACGTGGCCAAATACGTGCTCGAGACCAACCTCCAGCAGCCGGTCAAGTTTGTGCAGGCCGATATTGGTATTCAGTATCAAGGTGTCGCACGCGGCGACCTTGACATCATGGTGGGCGGGTGGCTGCCGGTTACCCACGCAGCGTACTACGCGAAGTACAAGAACGATATGGATGATGTCGGCATCATCTACACCGGCGGCAAGAACGGCTGGGCAGTGCCGGCATACGTTCCCGAGTCAGAACTGTCATCGATTTCCGACCTCAACAAGCCGGACGTCAAGAGCAAGTTGAACGGGACCATCGACGGTATCGAGCCGGGAGGCGGTCTGATGCAGGCATCTGAAAAAACCATCAAGGCCTATGACCTGAACGGGTACAACCTGCAGTCATCGAGCGAGGCCGGCATGCTCGCAGGCGTTTCGCGAGCTTATCAATCAAAGCAATGGGTTGTTGCCACGGTCTGGAGCCCCCACTGGCTCTTCCAGAAGTGGCAGATGCGCTACCTCAAGGACCCCAAGGGCACGTTGGGCGGCGAGGAGCAGGTTCATGCCTTTGCATCCAAACAGTTCGCAACCAAGTTTCCCCGGGCGGACGTTTTCTTCAAGCATTTCAAGCTGACGCTCGCTGACGTCGAGTCCATCGAGTACGAAGGCAACGCCACTAACGATTACGCGACAGCAGCGAAGAAATTCGTCGACGCGCATCCGGAAAAGTTAAAGGTCTGGTTGCAGCAATAAGTCGAAGGTGGGCTCATTGTGAACGGGTGGGTATTTTTTGTTCACAGGGAGCCGAGCATCGTCCATTGCCTGAAGGGCAATCGAGAAGCCGGCCCCACATCGATAGATTTTGCAGTCTTGCAAGACATGCTTTACATGATTACTTCCGGAGTGACCACTTGAACGAGAACTCGCGCTTTTTTGCTGAAACGCTTCAGAGCCGTGACCCCGTTATCGCATCAGAGATTGCGTTGGAGTTGCGCCGCCAGCAAACGCAGATTGAACTGATTGCTTCCGAAAACATCGTCTCGGCGGCGGTGATGGAAGCGCAAGGTACCGTGCTGACCAACAAATACGCCGAGGGGTACCCTTCGAAGCGTTATTACGGCGGTTGCGAGCATGTGGATAGGGTCGAAGCGCTTGCGATTGACCGCGTGAAAGCCCTGTTCGAAGCTGAATTCGCCAACGTGCAGCCGCATTCAGGAGCGCAGGCGAACGGCGCAGTGATGCTCGCGCTCTTGAAGCCGGGCGAGACGGTCATGGGAATGGCGCTTGATGCTGGAGGTCACCTGACGCACGGTGCACGTCCCGCCCTCTCTGGAAAGTGGTTCAACGCTATCCAGTACGGCGTAAGTCCCGAAACGTACCGCATTGACTACGAGCAGGTCCGTCGGCTCGCCGAGGAGCATCGTCCCAAGCTCATCATCGCGGGCTATTCGGCCTATCCGCGTGCTCTGGATTTTGCCGCGTTCCGCGACATTGCGGATAGCGTAGGTGCCTTGTTGATGGTTGACATGGCACACATCGCGGGCATTGTCGCGGCAGGCAGACACGAGAACCCTGTGCCGTTCGCCGATGTGGTGACGTCCACCACCCACAAGACGCTTCGTGGCCCACGCGGTGGCTTCATCCTGACCAACAACGGCGACATTGCGAAGAAAATCAATTCGGCCGTGTTCCCGGGTCTGCAGGGTGGCCCACTCATGCACGTCATCGCTGGTAAAGCGGTTGCATTTGGAGAAGCGCTTCGTCCGGAGTTCACCGTGTATATCGACCAGGTGCTGCGTAATGCGCAGGCGCTTGGCAACATCCTGAAGTCGGGCGGCTTGAACCTCGTCACTGGCGGCACCGACAACCATCTGCTGCTGGTCGATTTGCGCTCGAAGCGACTGACCGGTACCCAGGCTGAGAGAGCGCTGGAGCGTGCGGGCATCACCTGCAACAAGAACGGTATCCCGTTCGATACCGAAAACCCAACAGTGACTTCCGGAATCCGCCTTGGCACTCCCGCAGGAACCACGCGAGGCTTCGGCACCGCTCAGTTCGAGCAGGTTGGACACATGATTCTGGAAGTCCTGTCTGCGCTCGAAACACAGCCCGACGGCGACGAACAGTTCGAGCGTGCAGTGCGTAGCCGGGTGCGAGACCTCTGCGGCCAGTTCCCGATTTACTCACACGCGGATGCCCTTGCTTGAACTACAAGGACGTTTAACGACTACTTCTACGAGTCGTTGAAGAAATTTGGCTTCTTTTATTGAGAGAGAACGACGATGAGCTTCGAGGGAGTACATACACCGCTGGTCACCCCGTTCAAGCCGGACGGCGAAATTGACCATGATTTGCTGGGCAAGCACGCCGCTAATCTCGCAGGACGTGTTTCGGGTCTCGGGGTCGGCGGGACCACGGGCGAATACTATGCGCTGAGTTTCGACGAGCGGGTTCAGACGTTTAATACCGTAGCCGAAGCGGCAGGCGGCAAGACGTATCTTACCGCCGGCATCAATGCGACCACGACGAAAGAAGTGATTCGCCTGGGGCACGAGGCGAAACATGCCGGCCTGTCGGCCTTGCTGGTTGCCGCTCCGTACTATGCCCAACCCACGCAGGAAGAGCTTCTGACCCATCTGCTGAAGGTGGACGACAACCTCGACATGCCCATCATGCTGTACAACTTCCCGGCACGCACCGGGACGGAAATCAGTGATGGCGTTCTGGAAAAGCTGCTTGAGCGGCCGAACTTCATTGCGATGAAGGAAAGCACCGGCGACATTTCGCGTCTGCATCACCTTGCAACACACTTCCGCGACAAGCTGGTGCTGAGCTGCGGGATGGATGACCAGGCGCTCGAGTTCTTCGTGTGGGGTGCAAAGAGCTGGGTCGGGGGTGCTTCCAACTTCTTGCCGGAAGCGCACACCGCGCTCTTCGATGCGTGCGTCAAGCGAGGTGACTTCGATACCGGCCGCAAGCTGATGGCGCAACTGCTGCCAGTGCTCGAACTGCTGGAACGCAGCGGCAAATTCATTCAATACGTCCGGTACGGCTGTGAGCTTGCGGGCACGCCTGTCGGTGTTGCCCGGGCGCCGCTCGGCACGCTCACTGAAGAAGAGCGCAGCACGTTTGCCAGGCTCGTTCAACCTTTGTTGTGCAACGCGCAGTAACTTGCATGGCCTCGAAACTGGAATTCGTGCGGTTTCCCGCTCCGGACGGTGTGAACGGATGGTGGGAAACCCTGCCACCGCCTCCGCCCGCCGATATGGTGTCTTCCGAACGACATTATGACTGGGTCGTTGTCGGGGGCGGTATTACGGGGCTGTGTGCTGCCCGACGCCTGGCTGAACTTGCACCTGATGCCTCGATAGCACTGGTCGAGGCGGACCGAATCGGCCGCACCACAGCCGGACGAAATTCCGGATTCTTTGTCGATTTGCCACACGACATAAGCAGTGAAAGCTACTCGCGCAGTGTGGAAGCGGACAAGGCAGATGTCCGGTTTCAACGCCACGGCATCGACTACGTGCGTTCAGTGGTAAAGCGGCACAGCATCGACTGCGACTGGCGGGACGACGGCAAGTTTCATGCTTCGGTGAACAAGAAGGGGCACGCAGGACTTGCTCACTTCGCCGAAGGACTCGCTCGCATCGACGAAGCCTTTGAGTGGCTTGACGAAGCTGCAATCGCGAATGTCACCGGCACGAGCTTCTATCAGGGCGCGCTCTTTACGCCAGGATGCAGCACGGTCCATCCGGCAGCCCTCATGCGTGGTCTTGCTGCGACCTTGCCGCAGAATGTGAAGGTCTTCGAGCTTAGCGCGGTAAAGGGAATTGAGGACCAGGGTCCAAACAGGATTCTGACCTTTACTAGCGGCAAGATTGCGGCGAAGCGCGTGATTCTATGCACAAATGCCTATGCGGCGACATTCGGGGGACATCCGAACGGCCTGCTGCCCGTGTACACGTTTGCATCGATGACCCGCGTGATGAGTCCGGATGAAGTACGCCGGCTCGGCGGCACGCGGTCGTGGGCACTGATTCCGGCCGACCCGATGGGCTCGACCGTTCGACGTCTGATTACCGACCGCATCTGCGTTCGCAACCACTTCGCGTTTCGACCCAGTCTCGAAGTGTCCCAGGCCGACCTGGCGAAGGCAAAGAGTCTGCATCAACGGTCGTTCGACCGACGCTTTCCGATGCTGAAAGACGTCGAGCTCGAATACACGTGGGGCGGCCCTTTGTGTCTGTCTGTCAACAACGGGGCACTTTTTGGGCGCCGTGACGATGGTGTGTTTGAAGCCGTCGGATGCAATGGCCTTGGCCTAAGCAGAGGGTCGGCTTCAGGGAAGCTAATCGCTGAATATGCGCTCGGTCACGACAACGACCTCATTCGCCAGCTTTTGAGTCAGCCGCATCCACGCTCGCTGCCGGTCCGTCCGATTGCCGACGTCGCTGTGTCTGCGGCTATATGGGTCAAGGAATTTTCGGCTGGGGCCGAGCTATAAATTCGTAAGGACATGACATGACGACCTATCAAGAATGGAAACACAAAGCAAAAGCCTTGCCACTCGACGGAAGAGCGTTCATCGCCGGACAACGATGTCCGGCAGCCTCGAACGAGACCTTCCAGACCCTGAATCCTTCGACGGGAAAACTACTGGCAGATATTGCAAAGTGCGATACGAGAGACATCGACCGGGCGGTCGTGGCGGCGAGAGATGCGTTCGAGTCCGGTGTATGGTCAAAGGCAGCACCGGCCCAGCGAAAAGCAGTGCTTTTGAGGCTGGCGCAACTTATTGAGGACAACGCCGAGGAACTGGCGCTCCTCGAAGCGCTCGAGGCGGGCAAGCCAATCAGTGAGTGCATGGCGCTGGACATCCCCGAGTCGGCGGCCTGTATCCGCTGGCATGCGGAGGTCACCGACAAGCGATACGACGCCCTGTCGCCGTCGGGCGCGAGCGTCGTGAGCATGATTACCCGAGAGCCGATTGGTGTCGTGGGCGCAATCCTGCCGTGGAACTTCCCGGCGCTCATGCTTGCCTGGAAAATCGGCCCGGCGCTTTCTGTTGGCAACAGTGTCATTGTGAAACCTGCCGAGCAGACGTCGCTTTCGACGCTGCGCATCGCCGACCTGGCAATGGAAGCCGGCGTGCCCGCAGGCGTTTTCAGTGTCGTTACCGGCTATGGGGAAAGCGCGGGCCAGGCCTTGGGCCGACATTCCGACGTCGACATGGTTGCTTTCACGGGCTCGACGGAAACCGGAAAACGATTCCTCCATTACTCGGCAGACACGAACCTGAAGCGGGTCTTGCTGGAATGTGGCGGCAAGAACCCTCAAGTCGTGCTTCCCGACGTCGCGAATCTTGACGCTGTCGCAGAGCAAGCTGTCGCTGCCGCATTCTGGAACATGGGAGAGAACTGCAGCGCGGGCTCTCGTATTCTGGTCCCCTCGACCACGAAGGATAAGTTGCTCCAAAAGGTTCAGGCAGTTCTGGAAGGATGGAAAACGGGCGACCCGCTGGACCCTGAGGTCAAGCTCGGTTCTCTGATTGAAGAGAAGCACTTTGAAAAGGTACTCGCCCACATCGAGAAAGCTAAGGCGGAAGGAGCACGCCTGGTGTGCGGCGGCAAGGCCACGCGCACCGAAACGGGGGGATGGTTTGTCGAGCCGACCATCTTCGACAACGTCACCCCGGAGATGAGTATTGCCCGCGAGGAAGTATTTGGTCCTGTCGTCTGCTTTATCGAATACGCCGATGTCGATGAGGCTGTCCGGATTGCCAACGACACCTGCTACGGACTGGCCGCATCGCTATGGACTGACAACGTCAATAACGCCCACAAGATCGCCGCCCGAATCCGGGCGGGTACGGTGACGGTGAACTGCTTCGGCGAGGGCGACCTGACGACGCCGTTCGGCGGCTTCAGGCAATCGGGCTTCGGTGGCCGTGACAAATCGGTCTACGCCCACGACCAGTATTGTGAGCTGAAGACCACGTGGCTGAAGCTCGACTAAATAATTCGACCCAATCAGGGGGCGGGCTATTGACCCTTCGGCCGCGGCTCCGCTTGACGATGTCTGCTTTAATCACATGTGAGGCCAAATGCGACTTGGATTCATCGGGACCGGCACCATCACGCAGGCAGTCGTTACCGGCTTGCTTCGATTTGGCGTTGCGTTCGACCACATTTCACTGTCGCCCCGCAATGCAGAGACTGCCGCTGGGCTCGCTGCTCTTGCCGGACGGGTGCGGGTCTGCTCAAACAATCAGGAAGTGCTGGAGACGTCCGACATTGTTTGTCTTGCAGTCGTACCGCAATTTGCTACTGACGTTTTGGGCGAGCTTCGTTTTGACTCACGCCATCATGTCATCAGCTTCATCGCGGGGATTTCAATAGATGAAGTGCACCGGCTTGTCGGCATAGTAAGCAAGGTCGTTCGCGCCATACCGTTGCCGGCAGTCGCCGAGGGCATGGGAAGTACGGCAATTTGTCCTGCAGACCGTGTTGCGAAGTCTCTGTTCTCGGCGTTGGGTGAGGCGGTTGAAGTCGACGACGAGGGCAAGTTCGGCGCACTTTCGGCCGTGACCGCGACCATGGCGAGCTTCTTTGCGGTGCTGGAAGCCCAGGCGTCATGGCTCGTCCGGCAAGGGCTCGATTACGATGCCGCCCGCTCATTTCTGTCGGGCTACTGTGTCGGCCTCGCGCACGAAACGACCAGAACCGGGAAGCCGTTCACAGAGCTGATTGAGCATTGCATGACACCGGGTGGCATCAACGAACAGGTTCACGGGGAGCTCTCGAAGCGCGGTACCTATTCACAATTCGGCGACGCCCTCGACCGAGTGTTGATGAGGATTGAAGGTCGCGTGTAGCAGGCGGCGCGGGGATGGGCTCGTTAACCTATGCTATTTGGGCCGCGCATCGCTCAGGCAACGGCTGCGGGCACGGCGCTACGCGCCCGCGAGAGGTGGCGGAGGCGACCCGGCCTCGGGTGAACCTCTCTTGCCAGTGAGCCGCGGGAATCGCAAACTATTTTTGCCTGAGGTGGTCTCGTCTCATGGCGCGACAGCCGCCGCTGCCGAGGGGTGTGGTTGCGGCGACCGTCAGGTAGTCCTCGGACTGAATCGCACGCTTCCGCCTGAAAGGTGACAACGATGCAAAAGAAGCAGTTATTTGCTGACAGACTCCTCGCCCAGATGCCGTCGTTAAGGGCGCTGAGATGCTTTGTCACTGCGGCCCGCTACGAAAGCTTCACTCAGGCGGCGGAGGTGCTGTGCGTAACCCAGGCGGCAATCAGCAGGCAAATCAAGGAACTTGAGGATTCCCTTGATGTAGCCCTATTTGAGCGCACCGGGAGGCACATTGCGCTCACTGACGCTGGGCGCATTCTCTACAACGCCTCATACCTCTCGATTATGAATATTGCGGAGGCGGCCGAGGCGGTGCGTCGGTCCGACAAGCATGCGCTGACTATTTGCGTCTCGCATACCTTCTCGGCCCTGTGGCTGTCGTTCAGGTTACCGTTGTTTCGGAAGAGGTTTCCGGATATCAGACTGCACGTCATGGTGACGGAGCATTTCATGGAGTTGGACGAACTTTTGCAACCCGACGTCATCATCACCAAGAATCCGCCGCGCGAGCCGGAGTACGAAATTGAGCCGCTCTTCCACGACGTGGTCTATCCCGTCTGCAGTCAGTTGTTCTACGAGCGTCATTTCCACGGCAGGTCATTGAAGCCATTGGACCTGCTGTCACACCCCACGCTGAACCTCTCCTTGTTGGGGCGCGCCCAGGTTTGCGAGCATGTTGATTGGCGAGTGTGGCGAAACTGGTTTCAGCAAGGTGATGGGTCTGACAGACTGGTCGAAAACGAACACCTGGAAAGCAACGACTATCGACTCCTGGTATCACAGGCCGAAGCGGGTGAAGGGACCTTACTTGGCTGGCATCACCTCGTATATCGCCAGGTCGAACAGGGCCGCCTGGTTCGACCGGTGCAGGATGCGCTCGAATTCCACGACCGTCACCACTATCTGATAACGCACAAGAACGCAAAGCTTCGACCCGAGTATCTACAGTTCCGTGAATGGCTCGGTGAGGAAGTAGGCGCGATGATGCGCGAATGGCGAGGCGTGGAAGCCGAAACGACCAAATGATTTTTGCTGTCATCAGTTCGGAGAGCGTGAGCAGGTCCGTCGAAGGACGCTAGTCCTGGCCGATTCTTAAAGCGTTAATGCAGGTAGTCTCATGTTTAACGACTCCATCTATTCCAAAGCTGGTACCTCCCGGCAACTCCGCTTTGGAATCGTGCTATTGCCTAACTTCACGTTGACAGCGTTTTCGGGTTTTGTCGACCTCCTCAGGCTGGCAAGCGATGAAGGTGACATGAGCAGACCTGTTCGCTGTTCGTGGACCATCGTCGGAGAATCTCTTGTTCCCGTCAGGGCAAGCTGCGGAATTCAGGTTGCGCCATGGAAAACCTTTGAGGAAGCCGGGTCCTTCGATTACGTGGTGGTCGTCGGCGGCCTCCTGCATTCGGGGCCGTCCGCAAGCAAAGCCACGTTGCAGTTCATTCATGACGCAGCGAATACGTCTGCCACATTGGTCGGGATTTGCACGGGGGTATTTGCCTTGATGCGGGCCGAAGTGATGGCTGGATATCGCATGTGCGTAAGCTGGTTCCACTACTGGGATTTCGTCGAGCGCTTTCCAGGCGTCGACGAACGCAATCTTGTCGCGGACCGGCTGTTCGTCATCGACCGACGCCGGATTACATGCTCAGGCGGGCGGGCTTCTATTGATGTCGCCGCAGCTATCCTGCTGCGACATTTCGAGGCCACCGTCGTACAAAAAGCGCTTCGTATCATGCTTGTCGATGACGCCCAGAAGGGGAATGCTCCGCAGCCGTACCCGCCGGGACTTGAACCCGCGACACATCCCAAGGTAAGGCGAGCAATCCTGTTGATGGAGCAGCACATTGGGCAGCCACTGAGCCTGGCAGAACTGGCGCAACGTCTCGAGATGTCGGTCCGGCAACTTGAGCGCCTCTTTACTGCCGAAACGGGTAAATCGCCGCACGCGTACGGACGACAGATTCGTATACGGATGGCGTCCTGGCTGCTTACGAGTTCGGACCGTACCGTCGCTGATATCGCCTCGTCTTGCGGGTTCTCGGACGCTTCTCATCTTGGTCGTGAATTCAGGAAGGAGTTTGGCGAATCGCCGAACGCTTATCGCGTGGCGCGACCGCACAGCCAATCACCAGTGTTGGTCGTTACGTAGTGGGCACGCAATTGGCCCATTGGCGTTAAATGTAAGTGCCTCGACGGGGAAAGCGGCAAGTGGCTTGACACGCGACAAACCAAGGGTTTCCTCTTTTTAACTAGACAACGGACACGACAGAAAATGGCTGCGGAGCATATGCGCGATGAAATGGTTCTCTTTGGATTGAAGGTCAAGAACGGACGCCGTTGGTATTCGATTGATGAGCGCGACTGGCGGCCGATGAGAATTGGGGACACCGAGCTTCCTGGTTTTTTCCGGATTCCAGTTGCCGGTGATGAGAATGGGGCCTGGAGCAGCTACTGGATGCGTCTGCAACCAGGGGCGCGCTCGTTCGAGCACCAGCATGACTCGACCGAGATGATTCTGATTCTCGAGGGCGTGTTCACCGATGACGATGGTACCGATTTCCTTCCGGGACAGACGGTGTCCTACCCAGCCGGCTCGCGGCATAGCACCTCCTCGGAGGAGGGCTGTACGGTACTAGTCGTTGCTCATATCGGGTCAACGATAGTTTCTCAATCATGATGGTCACAACCCGGGACCGAACCAATGTTCAACTCTTCACGAAGAATTCTTGCCTTCGGGCTGACTGTCGTCGCGATGTCGCTTGCGTGCAACCCCTCCATTGCACAGCAGGTCGTGAAGATTGGGGTGTCGGCCCCCTTGACAGGAGCCGGAGCTGCCAACGGGAAGGACATCGAGAATGGCGTGCGCCTCGCCATCGAAGAAGCTAACGCCCAACATACCAAGCTGGGCGGGCAGGAGGTACGCTTCGAGTCGGACTCCGTCGATGACCAGGGCGACCCGCGCATTGGCGTGCAGGTGGCGCAGAAGCTCGTCGACGATGGAGTGGTGGCAGTGGTGGGCTACTACAACTCCGGGGTGGCGTTACCGTCCGAGCCAATATTTGCCAAAGCTGGCATCCCGTTGATAGACCCCGCTGCAACGAATCCGGCTATAACCCGACAGGGCCTGGATAACGTGTTTCGTATTATCGCTACCGACGCACAGAACTCCGGAAATGCAGGGAAGTACGCTGTAACGGTCACCAAAGCGCAACGAATTGCGGTAATGGATGACCGCACGGCATTTGGCCAGGGGGCCGCAGACGAATTCAAGAAGGCCGTCGTGGCGGCCGGCGGGCACATCGTCGCGTCGGAATACACGAACGACAAGGCCGTCGAATTCAACGCGCAACTTACGAATATCAAGTCTGCAAATGCCGACCTTCTGTTCTTTGTCGGCCTTGATAACCAGGCTGCACTTCTGACCAAACGGATGAAGCAACTCGGCATGAAGACACAATTCGTAGGAAGCGGTGGTATCGCCGACAGCATCTTCATAAGCGTCGCGGGCAGTGCTGCTGAAGGCGCAATGGCGTGGGAGTACGGACGGCCTGTCGAGTCTCTCCCTCAGGGAAAAGCATTCGCGGAAAAGTTCGCGAAGAGATTTGGCACAGACACTTTGACTTTTGCGCCATTTGCGTATGACTGTGCCTGGGTGGCCATCAATGCGATGAAACAGGCGAAATCGGCAAAGCCGGAGATGTTTATGCCCGCGCTCCGAACCACCCAGTACGACGGCATCACGGGGAAGATTGAGTTCGATTCGTACGGCGACTTAAAACACCCAACCTCAACGCTCTATCAGGTAAAAGGCGCGAAGTGGGTGCCTATAACGACCATAAGCGCAGAGTAGCCAGCTGAGCGGAAATTGTTGAAACCGGTCGTTATGCCATTGGCGGAAATACTCGGCCACCACTGTCCTTTTTTGACCAGAGAGTCGCGATGAAACCGGCAACTGGAAGGACTAAGGGGTACCGGCGGCTCATCCCCTCGGTGACCGCCCTCGTCGAATTCGAGGCGGTCGCACGTCACAGCAGTTTTACTCTGGCAGCCGATGAGCTCGGGGTCACCCAGGCTGCGGTCAGTCGACAGGTCAAATTCCTCGAGGAGACACTTGGGACTCGGCTCTTCAATCGCCTGCATCGTTCAATCGAACTCACTCATGAGGGTGAGGCTCTGTATCTTGTCGTCGCCGAGTCGATGCAGAAAATTGCCGGCGTGTTCGACCAGTTGTCCAGCGGGCCGGTCCAGCAGGAACTGGTGCTTGCGGCAACGTCTGCATTCTCACATTTTCGCCTCTTGCCCCGTTTGGCGTCCCTCAAGAAGGCTCAACCGAACCTTCGACTTCGACTCTCCACGCAGATGTTCACCGCTGACCTCCGACCCAAGGAGATTGATGTCGCCGTTCGTTTTGGAAACGGACGATGGGGGGATGGCTCTGCAACCCTGCTTTTCGACGAGGAAGTATTTCCCGTCTGTTCGCCGGAGTGGGTGAAATCACGGGGCACGCCAGAATCGCTGCAGGAGGTCGCCAACGCCGCTCTCATCGAGTCGGATTCGACCTCGGAGAGTTGGATGGGATGGGAAGAATGGTTTCAGGCTGTGGGCCTCAGGCCGGTGCGATTGAACTTTGCCCTGCGCTGCAGCCTTTATACGGACGCAATTGAGGCTGCACGCTATAGCCAGGGCATCGCCCTTGGCTGGGGAAGACTTGTCCACGGCCTTATCGAGGCCGGCGAACTCGTCCGGCTGCCGGTCGACTCGTTCAAGGTGAGCGATTCGTATTACGTCATAGTGCCGCACGGACGCACCATCACCCCTGCGATTGAAGGTCTCATCGACTGGCTTCGGCAGGATTCCATCGAGACCTGAAGCGCCTGCGACGCCCGACATCACCGGTTGGACCCGGTCTGGGCGCTCGCATAATTTAAAGTAATGCCAGACCGAAAATAAAGCGCGTTGACGCTGTTTTTCGTCAATCCAATACTCAAGTCATAGCGGGAACAATAGAAGTCCCGAGACCCCTGAACGTTGGAGAACGACGATGTCTGAAGTGCAAATCAAAACCCATTGTGAGTTGATTCGAAGCCGTCAGCCCGGCCACGGCATGCCCGGCGAGCTCTTTGGCCGCCAGGACGTTTTCGAAACGGACGTCGAAGTCTTTTTCCAGAAGCATTGGGTTCTGGTCGGGGTTACGGCGGATATTCCCGAGCCAGGCGATGTTTCGACCGTGGACATTGGCAAGGCTTCCATCATCATCGTCCGCGACGACGACGAGAACGTCCGGACCTATCGCAACGTCTGTCGCCATAGGGGTGCGCGGCTCAAGGAAGCCGGGAAGTCGACGGTCGGAATGCTGGTGTGCCCTTACCACCAGTGGACATATGACCTGGACGGAAGCCTGCGTCACACCAAGCACATGGGGAAAGATTTCGACCCGACCTGTCGCAGCCTGATTCCGGTGCACACCCGGATTGTCGGCACGCACATCTTCGTTTGTCTCGACGACAACCCGCCATCGGACATCTCCAGGCTGGAAGAGACGATGGCGCCGCGTTTCGCACCGTTCGACCTGCTAAACACCAAGATTGCCTTCGAGCAGGAAATAATCGAGAACGGCAACTGGAAGCTGGTGATTGAGAACAACCGCGAGTGCTACCACTGCCAGGGTACCCATCCGGAGCTGACAGCGTCGTTCCTGCCTGAAGACTTCGGCTTCTGTCCTGAGAACCTCAGCGAAGAATCGCTCCACGCCCTCGAGGACTACAAGGAGCGCAACGCAGCGTGCCAGGCAAGCTGGGAACGGGACGGATTTATTGGAACCACTGTCGAGTATCTTGACGAGGACGCGGTAACCCAGTTCAGAACGCAGCAACTAGTCATCGCCGGTGCAGGCGAGTCGCAGACTATCAGCACCAAGGTTGCCAGCACGAAGCTGTTCGGCAATCTCACGCGATGTGACCTCGGCGACCAGCATCTTTGGACACACAACTCGTGGACACACGTCATGAGCGACCACGCTGTCATCTCATACATTATTCCGCTTGCCCCGGACAAGACGCTGGTGCGGTCCAAGTGGCTCGTTCATGCCGATGCGGTCGAAGGCGTGGATTACAACATCAACGATTTGACGGAAGTCTGGATTGCGACCAACACGCAGGATAAGCACCTGGTGGAAATCACGCACGAAGGTACGCAGGACCCGGCATATGCGCCGGGCGTGTTCTCGCCGTTCACCGAAGCCTACGTCGACCAGTTTTCGCGCTGGTATGCGGCCCGGCTGAATGCACATGGCGTCTAAGCAGAGGTTGGTCATGAGCGCTGTTGAAACAACTTTTTACCGTCCGCCGGGCGTTGTCGACCGGCTGACCAGCGCGAGCACGTGGGAAACCGGCGCGCGCCATTGGCCAAGCGGCGAACAGCAAACGCTAACCTGCTGCCGCGTCGTCAATGAAACCCACGACGTCAAGACGTTCGAGTTCCGTACTGAAGATGGACTGCCGGTGCGCTTTGAGCCCGGCCAGTTCATGACACTTTCGGCGAATGTGCATGGGCAATCGGTCGAGCGCTGCTACACGATTTCGTCGCCGCCGACTCGCCCATACTTGGTGTCCATCACGGTCAAACGTGTGCCTCGCGGGGTCATGTCGAACTGGCTCCACGAGAACATGAAGTCGGGCAACCAGTTGCGCGCGTATGGCCCGTCAGGCGCCTTCACGTCGACCGCATCCGCAGCGCCGAAGTCACTCTACCTCTCGGCCGGTTCGGGCGTTACGCCGCTCATGTCCATGACCCGGGCGAGCATTGACCTTGGGCTCGACCGCGACATCGCGTTCGTGCACAGCGCCAGGACGCCTGCGGACATCATCTTTCGTCAGGAGCTGGAACGGATGGCCACGCTCGCTCCACGGCTGAAAGTCTTCTTTGTGTGCGAAGCAACTGGAGACAAGACAGACTGGGTCGGGGCGACGGGGCGCCTGAGTCTCCCGCTTCTGTCAGAGTGGCTGCCGGACTATGTCGACCGGGAAGTGTTCACCTGTGGGCCGGCCGGCTACATGAGTGCCGTCAGAGACCTGCTTCGCGAAGGCGGTCACGACCCGGCGCGCTATCACCAGGAAAGCTTCGATATCTCCACCGGAGTAGTGCCGGAGCCCACACCGCCTGCCGATGGAGCGGTGCAGGACACCGTCACGGTCAAGCTTTCCAAGTCCTCAAAGACCTTCACGATGAGCGCCTCTGAGACGGTGCTCTCCGCCGCGCGGAAAGCGGGCGTTGTGATTCCTTCGTCATGCAGCCAGGGCGTTTGCGGGACATGCAAAACGAAGATTCTCGACGGCACGGTCGACATGAAGCACAACGGTGGCATCCGGGACCGTGAAGTCCAGAAGGGCTTCCGGCTCCTGTGCTGCAGCCGCCCGACGTCTGACTTGGTACTCGAGCTGTAGTAGCAATACATACCCTGAAAGCTGCGTCTGCTCGCTGGCCACGGACGCATCCTCGCAAATCCCATTCTTGAAGGGGCGGGCGAGGGATGCGCACGTCCGCGAAGAAGACAAAAGAAGCGCATAAATTCCCCGGAGGGATTGCATGGCTGGCGGCAACCAATTCGACGCGCACAATGTTACTTCTCTGAAGAGAACGGAGCACACCCTACCTGACGTTCGCGCATACCGCTTGTCCCGGGTGCAAGAGATTTTGCAGAAAAACAATTGTTCTGCGATTCTGTTGTACGACCCGGTAAATATCCGGTACGCGACGGATACTTCCAACATGCAGATTTGGACGGGACGCAACCCGTCGCGGTACGTCGTGGTGTTTGCCGACGGTCGAGTCGTTGGTTGGGAGCTTCATAGCTGCGAGCACGTTTGGGACGGGTTGGACCTGGACTTCGAACTACGCAGCGCCGTGGCCTGGACATTCTTTAGCGCAGGTACCGAGGCGGAACGACGAGCTGACATTTGGGGGGCAGAAATTGTTGACGTCATGCAGCGCCGCGCGCCGGGCGAGTTACGCCTTGCGGTCGACCGTTTGGACCCCGTCGGTGCAGCATACTTTGTGAAAAATGGCGTGACGCTCCTTGACGGACAGGCCATGATGGAGATGGCACGCACTGTCAAGTCCGCCGGCGAGCTCGTCCTGATGAATGAATCGCTCCGTGCTTGCGAGAGGGGCATTGAGCGCATGCGCCGCGAATTGCGTCCAGGAATCACCGAGCAGGACCTCTGGGCGAACCTTCATCACGAAAATATCAAACACGGAGGCGAGTGGATAGAGACACGTCTTCTTGCATCCGGTGACAGAACGAACCCGTGGATGCATGAGTGCTCGTCCCGAGTGCTGCAGCAAGGTGAACTGCTGGCTTTCGATACTGACTTGGTGGGGCCGAACGGCTACTGCTCCGATATTTCGCGCACCTGGACGGTCGGCGACACGCGGCCTTCGGATGAGCAGCGCCATCTGTACGAACAGGCTTACTCCCAAATTCACTTCAATATGGATTTGTTGCGTCCTGGGATGTCATTCCGCGAGTTCACAGAGAAAGCTTGGAAGATTCCTGAGATTTACCTGAAGAACCGGTATAGCTGTGTCGTGCACGGTATCGGCATGGTTGACGAATATCCCTCAGTTGCGCACCAGGTTGATTGGGATAGCGGTGGCTATGACGGTGTTTTCGAGCCCGGCATGACGCTATGCGTGGAAAGCTATATCGGAGCCGAAGCGGGGACCCAAGGCGTGAAGCTTGAACAGCAGGTGGTGCTGATAGAGAGCGGGTGCGTGCCGCTCACCTCATGCAGCTTTGAAACTGATTGGCTGTGAGGTAGCCGCCAGGATAGCTGCAATCCGTCCGCAGAGAAACAGAACCCGGAAACATCTGCGCCACCTTCATTCAATCGAATGACACAGCGGGCCGAGCCGTTCGTTTTCGTGGCGACAGGCATTGGCCAGCTTATCCCAGCTCCGTGTCGCAATCCTTCACCGTGTCCCCACATATCTCAAATGGAATCGGTTCGTATCGAGGCCGCGCCATTTCTTGCAGCGAGGTTCTGCGAGGCTTCGCTCAATGGAGGCAGCGCGACAGGCATCGTCTTACCGTTACGCGCCTGACGAAACGATTCTCCCTCCGAGGCGCATCTGTTCTATCGAGCGACGAGCTACTGCTATTGAATGGAGGTACGGTTATCCGGCGACGACTAGGAGAAGTGTGCACGATGAGGTCCGTACAGTATGTATGCGCGTCGAGCAGCAGGAAAATCGATGGAAGGCTCGACGAGAACACAGTCTGGTTCGAATTCCGTCAGGTTGCCCATCTATTCGGCATGAATCTCGAACAGGCAGCCAAGTTACTCCGGCAAGCGTGCGCGACCGGCGACATTAAGCCTGCAAAAGACGTCAGGTCGTCCGACCGCTGCAAATGTCTGTTGAGTCACCGGGCAGTCGTCGCGGTCGGATACCAGGTCAACTATGGTCGGGCGACAGCCTTCCGTCACTGGTGCGCCTCGGGCCTGACTGTCTTGTTCCGTTAAATCTTCTTCTTACTGACAGTTCGATAAATCCCGTTGAACGCGTACTCAGTCGCACGGCTGAGATGCGTGGGCTGTGCCCGTCAGCACCGGGCAGCGCTTCTGTTCGCAGCCGTCGTCTGTTGCCGGTGTCGCGTGTCGACGGAGCGATTGTTGCGGCTTACCGCTACCGACCCGCAATGAGTGCAGGCGGCCGGCGCATTTTGGGATCGAACCACCACGCTTGTAGGTCTGTGCCGCTTTTGTGCTGTCAGGCAGCATCGCCGGGAGCACTCTTACACGTCCAGCTACCTCGGCGAGACAGCGTGCAATCAGACACGACGATTTTGCCGAAACGCGGCTAAGCTGCAATGCTTGCACGCGAGGCTGGCCCAATTCAGCCACCAGCGCGCACAAGAGCGAAATGCCGTGGTCCGTGAGCAGCGACCGTGTGCTCACCAGCCCGCCGGAGATATGAGCTCACCTATTTGAGCATGCGACACAGGCGGCAAGGGACCCAGGGTATTGGCGAACAGAGACGATGAGACCGTCGCAACGCCATAGTCCCTAGCATAGCGGTTAGTAGACCCGCCAACTTGGTTTCTCGAAGGGCCGAAATCACGATACTCCGTAACCGGCCCTACAAGAGATAGAGTCAGCTGAAACGTTAGAGTGTCCGTGCCATTGCCGCTAGCGGTGGAATAGACATGCAGTGGAATCTGGCCGGATGCCGAGACAGACTGTGGCAAGTGACGGCCGTTGGCAGAACGCACTGCGGAGAACGTTATGTTTTGCGCGGAACCATAGGCGGCCGTGGAGATGTGTCGACACCAGTTAGCGCGGTAGATAGATGCATAGGCGACATTATTCGCGGCGTTATTGAGGATAGTTCCGTGTTCGGCGACGGTAACGAATACATGGGAATAACTGCACGCGTCGTAAGCAATCCCGAAAACTTCTCCCGAAGCTCCGCTCAACGAATATTGCCCTGGCTCTGCATTTGCGCCTACGGATGACGCGACGAGGGCTAACGCGGCGACGGAAGCAACCCCACTTGTGGCCTTGAGGCGGCCGCGACGGGAAGGCAAAAGAGAATGAGCGTGCTTCATGGGGACCTCCAACATGCCAAAGCGTGTTCTGGGGGAGGTCCGGAGCTGCGTGGACGATGTTCGATGAGCCTACGGACAACGGCCGACGCGGTGCCGGGCGGTGGCGGCGCAAAAGTTGGCCGAAAGCATTGCTGGACTACGTAAATTCGGACAAGACAACTTGGAACCATCGCGCTGCCGCGTCAAAGTGAGCGGACCACGTGCGGTGTTAGAGTAATGCGTGGTGTGATGTCGACAATGGTAAGTGACGAGTGCTCTGAAGCAATAATGGCATGCAGTATAGGTCGAGTGTGTTATCAAAAATTTATTTTTGATTTTTTGCCGATACGCACGGTGTTATGGCGGGGCATTGTTATCCATGCTGTCTACGATTACTAGTTGGTCCGACTCGCGGTCGAGCCACCAGCGTGCCGCGACCATTGGAGCCGGACTGGGGCGGCCGCTTCCAATTGAAAAGATGGTAGTCGGCGGCTCTTCGACTCGCGGCTGAAACGGCTGCTATTGGAACCTAAAGCCTTGCCACCGAGAGCGGCACACGACCGTCGCCTGCCGAAGCGGTTTCGGTGATTCGAATTGGCATGCCTTGCGTCTTGGCATGCGCGTCGAAGCCATAGAGAGCAATACCCGTCCTACGGGCAATGAAGTCGTGTGCCCGAGTTAGTCCGGAAAGGCGTGGCTGCGCAATCGATTCGCCGGCGGCGGGAGGCTTAACGGGGTAACTCCGTCATAATGCCGATGCGCAAGCGGCTCGTTTCTCGTGACGAGCCGCTTAAACTCATCGTCCGGGAGCGACCGTGCAACAGGCAAAGCAAAAAGTGCTGCGGCATGTCCTTGCGTGCGAAATGAAGCCCTGTTCGCGTCAAGGAACGCCGCATCGTTGATATCGGTCGATTCATCGCTATCGATGTGATTTCCTCAAAAACGAGGAATTTCTGTGCGCGACGGTATCTCAACTAATGCCTTTAACAAAGTCGACTTCAGTGCATTTGCAGCGGGAAGCGCGACGACTGCTACGTGCGCAGATTGCCCTGAAGGACGTGCGCTACAAGGAACTGGCCCACGCGCTCGAGCGTATCGGCGTGTTTGAGGAGCCGAAAGCGCTCACAAATAAAATCAATCGCGGCACCCCGCTTGACTGAAGCGCTACTCGCGCCCGGCGCTGTGCGCGCGGCGCAGAACCGCCACACGTACAACTCACATCCGCGTACCCGCTTCTTGCGCGTAGGCTGCAAGGTGGTTCACCGTTAAAATACTCAGCCGGCTCAAATACCCTTTCCGGGGCGCTCGATGAAACGCTGTATCAGCAAAAGAAGTTGAAAGAGGGATATATGCCGATGACGAGGTTTGCGCGGGCTTTGCTTGTGCGCCCCGCCCTGGGGTAGACGTCGATAACTTCAAGGACTTCAATGGCCACTACGGGCACGTTACGGGAGACAGTGCGCTCAGAACGGTCGCACAATGCATTCTTGAGAACATCCGTCGGCCAGGAGACATCGCTGGGCGCTACGGCGGCGAGGAGTTCTGTGTGCTGCTTCCCAATACCGAACTGGCCGGCGCCGTTCAGGTGGCTGAAACGATTCGCTCTGCGGTCCTGGCGACAGGGCGGCCGCACGTCACCAGTCCAGTAGGAATATTGAGCGTCAGCATCGGCGTCGGTGCATTTGACGGGGATGCCGTGTCCGCTGTCACCGCTGAGCAGTTGGTTCATCGTGCCGACCAGCGGCTCTATGAGGCAAAGGCCGCCGGCCGCAATACAGTGATGCCGCAGCAACCTCGCCCGCAGTCGGTTGCGCCACCAGACTTGTCTTCAAGGCTAACCGTAATCGAATAGCGCGGCCACGGTAACTGCACGCCGTCGCGCCTAGTGTCTCCGGACGAAACCGTCATGGTGCCTCGTGTCGCAGGGCATGGCAGCGGGAGCTAAGTCCGTGGTTGCGACCGGCGTTCACCGAAGCGTCAACCTGCATGTCGATTAACGGTGTCGCAGTAACTGCAACGGCTACGCCCCCTGATGCGGGCAGCAGACCGGCAAATGCTGCGATGCCGATCCCGCACACGGCCGCAAGCGAGATAGCAGCGACGGCGACGAGTGAATAACGAGTTGGGTTGGATTTGGCCACGCCCAGCAAGATGCTCATGACGGCAACCTCCTGTTGACGCAGCTATCAGTTGCAAGGGCCGTGCCGATGGAGATAGTCCTTACCCCCCGGCCATGTGGCTAGGGG
Source organism: Trinickia mobilis (assembly GCF_017315705.1). GTDB lineage: Bacteria > Pseudomonadota > Gammaproteobacteria > Burkholderiales > Burkholderiaceae > Trinickia_A > Trinickia_A mobilis. Next base: position 33,079 of record NZ_JAFLRF010000027.1, read on the forward strand.
CTGGACGCGGGGCTGCCTCAGTTGCGCCCACCGTGCGGTGAACGGAAGAACGACGCGATGTTGGATTCAGACGAACACTTCACCGCATTCGCTCTGCCCAAAGCCAACACGTGCACTCCGCACGCGTTGGCAGATGTCCACGACAGGGGCGCAAAGACATTTACACCTGGGGCGGTCAGGCTGAATCCCGGCTCGGGCCGCCCCATAGACCCCAGACTTGGCCGGTCGAGTAGCTGAAACTCACGAAGTTTGTAGAGGCCGAACCGCACTTAAATCGGCGGATTGACGGGTTCGGCGTCGACGTGCATCGGTATCTGACCGCCTTGTTTACAGCGCTCCCTCATGCGCCCGGCGCGGACTGCTACGAGGCGTTACGACCCTGGAAGCTGGGTAATCGCGAATTCGCTGCCACGCCCTGATTCAAGCCGGCGCGCAAGGGCGCGCTCAATTGACCGCATACGGCCCAAGCAATGTCAGACAACCTCGACCGCGCACTCGCAGAGGCGCGCGCGGCTACCGAAGTCACTCACAATCACCCGATTGCCCTGAAGGCGGTCGACACGTACGCGAAGGCGCTTTGGGCTGCGATTCACGGCGATGGGCATGAAGCCGTCTGCTACATTATGGAAGCCTCGGGTACATCAGTACACGGCGTGGAGAAAGCGCACGAACACTACCCGCCGCGAATTCGCGCCGACGAGACTCTCGAAGACGTGCTGTCGTGTCTCAAGAATTCCGACAGCTTCGAATCGTTGATGCGGGAATGTCTTTTTCATGGCGGTGACACGGACACCATTTGTGCAGTGGCCGGTTTGCTTGGAGAGGCGCTATAGGGCATTCGGCTTCCACTGCTTGAGGAAGCCCTAACCCACGTACCGGCGCGGCTAACAGCAGTTCTAGCTCGAGAAATACGACCGGCTCTCGCAAATACATCCGCGTCTGGGCTAATGCATTCGACTCCCGTTTTCGGGTCGCGATACGAGGGCAGCTTGCCATGTCTGCAAGTAATCCACGTTATCTGCATACTCCTGCAACGTTGATGGCTATAGCAGTGATTTGTTGTGGCGGTTAGTCAGTGATGCCAGCAAAGGTGATTTCGCGCCGCATGCGGAACCTCCGCGCGTCAGCCGCCGGCGGAAACACACGCCAGCAACCATCGTCGTGCCGAAAGAAGAACAATGCGCGAGACCCGGCCGGCTGCCGGGTCTCAATGCATACGTAGCGTCCTCCGCCCAAGTGGGTGCGGCCGAATGCGGTCACGTGCACTTGTGTTGTAGGGGTGAGCCATTTTTCCACTTGGTACCGTAGGGACTGCACCTTCGTGTTGTTCATCTGCTCCCCCTCGGACCGATTCTTGTTCGCAGCCAATTCGCCGGATATGGCACAAGCGCCACGCACGCAGCAGCCGCGTTCGATGCTCGACCCCATTTTCCCGCGCTGCATTGATGGCTTCACAAACTACTTCAACTCTAGCGCCAGAACGCAGCAACGGCGCACGCTTAGGCAAAATAGAAACAGAAAAAGTTTAGTGCGGAAAGTGCGGTTTGGCGGGTCTGAGTGGCGATAGTTGGTGCGCCGCACCACACAACCTGGGCGATGGGCGGCGAACCTAGTTCGTTCCCCCGCCGGCGGCCATTAGGCGAAGAAAGTTTCTCTGCCGGTCCTGCTATGCAGGATGGCTTTCGGTGCTGGATGTGAAGCCGTTGAAAGAGTATCTTGTCTTTTACTCTCCGCCATTGACCGGCTTGGAGGTTACCGTGAAGAAGTTCCTTTGCTTGCTTGTTGTCGCGTGCGCGACGCTGGCTATCAGCGCGCCGACCAGTTATGGCTGTGACGAAGGTAGTTACAGCAACCAGAGTGGTACCGGAAAATAGCCACATCCAAGTCTCCCCTGGTGCTTCGTGCGCCGGACACGCCTTTTCACATGCTCACGCGCGGGTGGCGTCCGAGTTGCCGCGATGCTAAACGCGCAGACGCCGTCGGCGCTCGAATCGATTGAACTTGCGGTAGCACGCGACGCTGAGACGTATCGGAACGATGTCGGAGAACTACGGATTCCCATGCCCTGCGTGTTGGCTCGCGCGTCGAAGCCTTAAGAAGCAATGGCGGTACGATTGGCGGTCGCGTCGGCAACGATGACCAGGTGATGAAGCGCGTCGTCGGGAAATCACCGTGTCGGCGTCTGCAGGCGTATTGGTCTCATCGCGATTGTCTCCCCAGCTTCCGCAGCGTTGGGCTGCGCGATGGTGCTCTCCGGGCGTCGACAGATGTAAGGGCTGCAAAACCACGAAGATTCGATTACAGGACGGTGGTGGTTGGGAAACCAATTGAATCGGCCTATCACGGCGTGAAGAAGCGTTTTTCTTCGCAGCGACCCGCTGGATTCGTCTGCGTCTCTCATTGCGATGACGCTTTCGCTCGACGGTCATCATCGCGATGTGTGACGAAGTCGTGGAACAGTACGCCCCTCTGTTTCCCGACAAGTCCGTATTCTCACAGTGGAACTTCCTCGACCCGTTGGCGACAAAAGCGGGTAACGGCAAACAGGAGCGGACCTTCGAGCAAGTGTTCCGACAAACTCGTCGTCGGATGACGAGTTTCGACGCACTCCAGCTCACACGCGAACGACCTGCGAGCACTAGCTTTCGACCGCAGGCATCAGCTTCCGTGCCGCGTAAAACATTCGTAGCTTGAAACACATACGCTTGGTCGAGATGGAGTCACGCGGAGCATTGCACGCCATGAATCGTCGTCAGAAGTTAGATGCACATCTGCAGGGCAGTCACAATAACAACGGCTCCAGGCGAGCCTTCGCAGCACGCCTTGACATGACTATCAAGCGCGCAAAGGTCACTTCCAGTCGGGTGGCCAAGTCGCTCGGCGAACCGGAAGGTGACGTGACTCTTTGGCGCGCCGGAGTTACCGTTCCGAAGAGTACGGATTGTGAGCGTCTTTCTGAACTTCTCGACGTGGACGTCGCGTGGCTATGCGCAGGTCAAGCGTAGGCTACAGCGATGTCATCGCAGTTCTCATCGGACGCGAGCTCGCAAGTGGTTCGGGTTGTCGCGACTCATCGGGCGTCCGCTCGGGTCGCGTATCGGCCCCCTGCCTTGTAGTCACGTCGTGTGCGGGCGGGGGCGCTGCGTCCCGCGCTCGAACCCATATACCTTGAAGAAGGTGCATCCTCCAGTCGAGCCGCTCACTGTCTGAGGCGTGCCATTCCGATAACGAACGTACGCAGGGCACCAAAGTTGGCTTGACGTGGCGGCTTGTCCTGTGACTGCCAGAGCTTCTCGGTCACCCGAATTTCTTGACGCAACTTAGCGGCGACGTATGCTATAAGCCGCAAGCGGAAAAATGGCACATTGTAATGCCGCGAATTGGCAGGGGGCGACTGCCTGCGGGCACTAATTCCATTGGTAAGGGGACTGCAATGATTGAGGTCACCAATACGTACGACCTGCAACTGGGCGTGAATCTCGAGTCTTACGCTGAATGGGCGAGGAAGACAGCGGAAACGATTCGGCAGCAGCCTGGTCTGCTCGAGCTTCGGGCGAACCGCAATTTGTTAGGAAGCCCGCAGATTCGAACGACCAGTTGCTGGAAGTCCATGTCTGACTGGGCAGCGTTCGCGGACGGACCATGGCACACCTTGGAGCAGGAACTGCGAACATTTGCGACCAATCTCAAGGTTGAAGTTTGGGGGCCGTCGCCGCTACTACCGACGCCACTACGTCCGGACCATGGTGTGGTGTTGGACTGACTGCAATTCGAGAACGGTTTCTGCAGATATCGTTGCTGGTGCCATTAGGACATTGGCGACTTGAGCCTGCCCGCTAGGTGTCGCGCCTGCTACAGGAGGGGCAAAAGGTGACCTTCGAGGTCAAGCGGGGACCAAAGGGCAAACAGACGGCAAACATCATGCCGCTGTAACCGGCCCGAACGCCGGCTTTCCCGTAGCCATTGGCACGCCCGCGCGGGCCAATGGCTTCTCCATGCGCTGTCGCTGGCTGACAACTTCGCCGCCGAACGCTCGGCGCGGGGCGGGAGGCCACTTGCCTCTCATCGCCGGGCTGAAAAAGTGTTGACCAGGAGCGCGGGAAATTGCGGCAGCGAAAATCTACGAGGGGGGCTGTACGCCGGGCAGGACGCAACCGCACGGCACGCACGCGCCGAGGAATGCCGTTGGCGGTGGCGCCTCACTGTCGACCGAAAGATGCACGGCGCGTCCTCGGTACTAGAACTTCTCTACCCATGGCCGTAATTCAACTTCCCAGGTCCAGGCGCTGCGATGCTGACGATGGGCGTGAAGGTATTCACGTGCTATGGCATCCGGGTCTAGCCACTTGTCCTCTGAGCCCGTATCGCCAGGCTGTGACCAACTGCTGGCGATGCCGCCGTCTATGACGAAGTGAGCAACATGAACGTTACGAGGAGCGAGTTCCCTCGCAAGACACTGCGCCATACCCCTCAGTGCGAATTTGCCCATTGCGAACGGTGTCGAACCGGGAAGCCCCTTCACGCTGGCAGTAGCGCTGGTGAGCAGGATGGTGCCGTGCCCGCGGGCGAGCATCCTGACGGCCGCTGCCTGCGCCACGAGGAATCCCCCGAAAGCAGTAACGCGCAGCGCAGACTCAAGTTGGTCTGCCTCGATGCTTTCAATCGGGGCACGGTAGCGCCCGCTCGCGTTGTACACGACGAGGTCTGGAACACCTAAGGTACGTTCTACTTGGTCAAAAAGTGCAGCGACATCGGCGGGCTGACTCGCATCGCAGCGCACCGCGATGGCACGTGTCTCACGCGCGAGCTCGTCGAGCTTATCCGCGTTTCGTGCAGCCAGCGCGACTTGCATTCCTTCTTCAGCGAACAGTCGTGCCAAGGACGCACTCAATCCCTTCCCAGAACCAACGATTAAGGCTGTTTCAGTTTGGCTCACGGCTCCTCCACAATGGTATGGCCTTATTAGACTACTCCGAAAATGGAGGCGTGGCAGGCCGTGTATTCGAGCGACGAACTGGAATTTCTACAAAGCGACATCGCTGCTTGCCCAATAGTGTCGAGACGCTTACGTTGTCAACTGCATCTATGATTAGCGTTCCAACTTCTAACCGCGACGAGCGTTGACTTCGAGGTTGAAGTCGCCGTCGACCAGCGCTGGCTGCAAAGACGGGGCTGACCGTCCGGCTTGCAGCTACTGCGCATCGGCATCACGAAGCTAGCCTTGGAGATGAATTCGGGCGAGACGAAGGTCTCGCCCGTTGATGGCGACATTTACCGCAGTATGTAACGCGAGAACTCAGGCGGAGGTTGGCACGCCTGTGGCCTCGGTCGCGGCACCGGGCGCCGCCTTCTTTGCCGTCATTTTCTTGGTTGCAGCCTTTCTCCAGGGAGTGGGTTTTTGCGCCGTCCGGTTCGACCGCTCCACGCCCATTCTTCTGAAGCTGTTCGACAGTCCGCGAAGACTGTGACTATGGCTCAACGCTGCATGACAAGAGGAGCACAACCAGGTACGAGATAAGTCGGCGCGGCCCGCCATCTTGCATTGCAAGTGATGTTGCTGCGCGGTCCGGTCCTTTGCCTGACCGCGCTAGCCATTCTTCACAATCGAAGCGTCACGGCGCACTCGCCGGTTTCTGACCGGTGGCCTTCTGCTGGGCCTTTTGCTGGGCATTCTGCAGATTCTGCGGATAGTCGATTTGGTTTCCCGCTGGGTTGTACCCGTTCTGTTCCAACGTCTTCAGCTCGGCGTTCTTCTTTGCGCGACGCGCCTTGCGCTCGGCCTTCTTCTGCGCTTTCAACTCCTGCTTTGACGTGGCTGCATCTGAAGCACCGGCGCCGGTCGTCGCCGCGTGAGCGGACAGTGCCGAGACCGAGAGGAGACTCGAAGCCATAATTGCCGAGACAGCAAAGACAGACAGTTGCTTGACCTTCATGCGTATCTCCGTATGGATGCGTTAGGCGACGTGAGAATGCTCACAGACCGTTTGGACTGGTTCCTGGGAAGAGCGTGTTTCTTCGAGTTGGAACGCCCGAACCGTAATCGATGGGACGCCGAAAGCGATACGGGGGTTAACCGCGAGGAAGTGAGACAGCATAACGCCGAAAGGCTTTTGCACGCTTGCTTTAAGGTGCATTTTCCCTGATTCCGCGAAAGAGATTCCCCTTTTTGCTCTTCGCCGGAGCGAATGGGGAATATACACTCCGGCAAAAATACACAGGAGCAGTTCAGGAGGCGCGCCTCACGGAAATTATCGCCTTCCGCATGAGCCACCCTCTTGTGCTTGCTTTGGCTTCCCACTTTCCGCCCGCTAGCGTTTGCGGGACTCAACGTTGTCAGTCAAGTTGCTCAATGAGAAGGTGGGTGCTCGCCACGGCGACTTCAAGCGTCTTCGATTGAGCGAAAACATTGTGCGCACGCGAGAGCACGTCAATTACGTAGTATAACTACATTAATGGAGACAACGATGAAGAAACTTCTGTCCGGCGTAGTCGCATTGTCGGCGACGGCTACCGCGAAGGCTCAAAGCAGCGTCACGTTATACGGCATCGTGGACAACGGTATCGTGTACGAGACGAATCTGCCGAAGGGACCCCGTCAACGGCAGCGCGTCCAGCACCAACCCCAACTATGGCACGAGCCAGTTCGGCGTCATTGCGGGGCTGGCGACGAGGTTCTAATGCTTTCCAGGGCCAGGAATTGCAGCGCTCTTTCGTGCCCCTCAGGTGGCGCAACCAACCTCAACCGAACTCGAAGGGAAAGCGCGTGTGAGCAGTCGAATCAATCGCGGAAACGACTGGCAATGTAATCCGGAATATTTTCTGGCGTCACGACCATGACCGAAGACGATGGCGCGACGGACGATGCTGGCAAGAGCTTGTGGTAGTGCATGACGTGATGACACGCTGAGCGCATATCTTGTCGGAGGTCGTGGTGCAAGATTGCCTGTATCCGGCCTTCTCGTAGAAGCTGCACGTTATCCCGGTCCAGGTCGTGTCCGATAAAGACGAGAGGCGTTTTCTGGTGGGCCTCAAGTGCGCGGAGAATCGCGACGTTACCTCCGCCCATGGAGTACACCGCAGCGATGCCCGTGTCGTCGTTGAGAACGCTGCGGACCCGTTCTTCTGTTGGCAAATCGAGACCCTGTCCACCGCTCGCATCAATCAGTTTGAGTTGAGGGTGGTGTTTGCGCAATGCCCGACGAAAGCTTATCTCGCGCTCTTCCTCGCCCCGGAAGTGCTCGTCGCTCATCGTTATCAACACGTTTGCCGGCTTTGGTCCCAACCACAGGCCTAGAAGGTAAGCGGCCGTGGCGCCAGCGACACGATTGTCGAGCCCTGCGTAGGCGATGCGGCCGGACAGCGGTATGTCGGTGA
>NZ_JAFLRF010000027.1:40462-78792 GCF_017315705.1 Trinickia mobilis
TTCGACGACCGCCTCTGCAATTTCGGGAACGTCGCGGGCCTTCAGGAAAACCCCGTGACTTCCTCGTCGCGCGATGGCCCGGAGAGCCTCCACGACTTCGTGCGTCGTCATCGTCTCCTGCAACAGAAAACGTGGACGAACAACCGCCGGGTGCATGAAGGCTAGTTCTCCCTCGAGGGCGTTCTTTATCTCGTCACTGAACCGAGCCGGAGCTTCTACTACTACATCGACGAGGAGCTTCCTTCCCGTGTTGGCGAGGTTCAGCTCCTGTTTTTCGAGTTCCTTTATCGCCTGCTCAACCCGATTGCGCGTGTGCTCCCGGACGTTTGCGCGCCCGTTCAAGACCCTATCAACGGTCGCCACCCCGAGTCCTGCCTGGAGAGCGATTTCCTTAATCAAGAAGCGGTGAGCCAATCCGCCCCCCCTTAGTTGATAGTTTTTTGATGCGTTTCTGAGATTTCGACTTGTGCTTTGCGAGCTATCCTACATCGAAAATAGGAGGCACGGATGGACTTCCAACGAGAAGACAATCTCGCTGAGCGAACTCACTGGTATCGCGAAAGCGACTGCAACTTGGGTGATTTCGTGACGCTGCTCAACGCGGGACAGGAGCGAACGCCGCGCTACGCTGCAAAGTCGGTTCAAGGGATTCCTGTATACGAATGCGGCGATTTGGAAGAGGTGGTCTCATCCGACGTGGAGAGGGCTTATTTACTGTCGGAATGGGCCGGGGTCTTGCGGGACGGAGCGGGCGTCTTCGTGCTCAAACGCGCATTTGCCAACACCGAGTGCGTGGACGAGGCAGCAGCGGTTTTCGAGTCGATTATTGAAGCCGAGAAGAAATCGGGCGCGAAGGCTGACCATTTCGCGAAAGCAGGCGCGAACGACCGTATTTGGAACGCACAGGAAAAGCTCTGCGTTAAGGCACCTGAGGTCTTTGCCACGTACTTTTCGAACCGGTGGTTGCCGGCGGCCGCCGAGGCATGGCTCGGCCCGTGTTTTCAGGTTACGTCCCAGGTCAATGTTGTCAGACCCGGCGGCGAGGCACAGCAAGCTCATCGTGACTACCATCTGGGATTTCAGTCAGCGGAGGCGGCAACGTCTTTTCCGGCGCATGTGCATGGGATGTCGCCTTTTCTCACGCTGCAAGGGGCCATCGCGCACAGCGATATGCCTGTTGAGAGCGGCCCAACCAGGCTCCTGCCTTACTCGCAGCGATACGCTCAAGGCTATGTGGCTTGGCGTAGAGCTGATTTCCGGAGGTATTTCGAGAACAACTTCGTCCAGGTGCCGCTCGTCAAGGGCGATGCCATCTTTTTCAATCCGGCGCTATTTCACGCAGCCGGCGCGAACCGGACGAGCGACGTTCAGCGCATGGCAAACCTGCTTCAAATCTCGTCTGCTTATGGTCGGGCGATGGAAGTGGTAAATCGAACGCGCATGTCCGAAACCCTCTACCCCGTCCTTCGAGACCGCATGAAGGCCGGCAACATAACCGAGGTTGAGGCGATGTCGGTAATTGCCTCGTGCGCTGAAGGCTATTCGTTCCCAACCAACCTGGACAGGGACCCGCCTGCCAAAGGGCTCGCGCCGGAGAGCCAAGCCCAATTGATGCTTCGAGCGCTTCGGGAGGACTGGGAGCCGGCCGAGTTTGTACGAGCCCTCGCAGAGCAGGCATGGCGCCATGAGGCCGGCGAATCCGTTGCACTGATAGATTATTGATGTGTTTATGTGCCTCAAAGATCGAGTCTCGACACTATTATGATGCCAACGCGACACACAAAATGACTCAGGGAGGTCGCGCGTGCGCCCGCATTCGACCCGGATGCGGGCGAAGAAGGAGGGCGTAATGGTGCAAGGGCATGGACCAGTTCAAGGAACTACAGCTGTTCGTCGAGGTGGCCGAGACGGGCAGCATCAGCCGAGCTGCGGAAGCTGTCGAGCTTTCCATCTCGGCGGCGAGCAGGTATTTGATTTCGTTGGAGGCGAGGCTCGGGGTCCAATTGGTTCGCAGAACGACGCGTAACCTTTATTTGACTGAGGCTGGTGCCGAATATCATCGGCGCTGCAAATCCATCCTCGCCGACCTTGGCGAAGCAGAAGCCGTAGTCAAAGAGGCGGTTGTGCGTCCAAGCGGTGTCCTTCGCATCACCGCCTCGTTATCATTCTGCATGCTGCATATTGCGCCGATGCTTCGTGATTCACACGTGGTAGTGAGAACGTCGTTGTCAGAGTGAAACCATTGGTGGAATCGAATGACGGCCAGATATTGCGTCTCGCCGCGCTAGAAAACTTGGGCATCCTGGTGCAGCCCAAATACATCATCTACGACGACCTCAAGGCAGGTCGCCTAGTGCCGGTGCTTGACGATTGGGACCTGCCACGGCTGACCATGAACATCGCGTTTCAGACCCGCTCACATCTACCTTTAAAGGTGCGGCTGTTCATCGACGCGCTTGTAGAGCGGTTCCATCAGAACGAGTACGAACGGCATTGGACGGCGTGAGCCCTGCGCTCACCGCAGTTGAGGCTTCTTCCCACTTAGCGCGTGCCGCATGGCCTTCATGAGATTGGATTGAACGAAGCTGACCTCGACTACGCGTGTGAGGTGGCTCTGTCGAACCCTTACTGGAACCCGCGACCAATTGAGAAAAAGCCACTCAGAGCACTACTGCAGCGTGCTTGGGAAGGTGCCCGTCCGAGCGCGTGATGTCGCGAATTTGCTGACGTTGGCGCGGTGGTATTTACCTCGGCGTAGCCTGGCGGAGGACCGGCGTCGGCGAGGTACTAGCCGTGGTTATCAACTAAGTTCGTGCAACGTAGCGACGAGACATGTCGCCGGCTCCGTGAAGTCACATGAGCTTGCGTCTTTGGCGGCTTTTGTGCCAGTGAAAAAATGCCTATTGCATCAATCACTTACGATAGCTGCCCGTAGCTTGTTCACAGCATTGCCAACAAAATCTGGGGATAAGTGACGGCCTCGCAGATGTCGCGCTCGGCCGTCGCTTCACCCGCTATTGCGCCCGCACCGCCTGACGTTGTGCAGCTTGCTCTTCGGCGTGCTTCTTTGCCACATGGTGTCCCGCATAATGGCCGGCTACACCGCCGACCACCGCGCCCTTCAGACAACCTGCGGCATTTGCTGTTCCGGCAGTCAACGGTGCCAACGTAGCAGTCGCCGCGAGCATCTTGATTCGGTGATTCTTCATGGAATGACAGTCTTCGTTGGAATACGCTGGATATGCGGCTTATCGACGTCGGTTCAATGACCCCAACGGCCGCGGTCGCGCCACTCCCGCTCATGCCACTCGTGTTCGCGCCATTCATGGTGAATACAGCTTGGAGTGTAGGCGGCGCATTCGAGCACAGGTGAAACGGTCGTGCGAGATTGGTAACAGCGGGTTACCTTGGAGGCAGGCATGGTTGTAGTCACGCGCACCGCGCAAGCCAGTCGGCGATGCGCGGCATCTCGAGAATGCTGGGCCCAACGGTACTCGTGCGGACTATTTCATCAAGTTGAGCTGCAACCGCGATGTCGGCGATCGACTTTGAGTGGCCAACAAGCCAGGGGCTATCGGCGAGCAGTGCATCGACGTATGTCAGGTGCGTAAGCAATCGCTCACGAATCGACGAGGCGGGAAATTTGCCAAGCCCCTGAGTCTGCAATTTGCGGCTGTACATGTGTCTGACTACGATGCTAAAGGGAATTCGCTCCCAAGCCGGTCGCCCCGCACACAGCAAGTCGGTGGCTTTAGCCCGTGCACCGGCATCCGTCATGCGAAGCGCAGCCTCGAACCAGTATAGGGATTCATCCGCCCAATCTTCGAGCAAACAGGCGAGTGCGCGCTGGCTGGGTTCCGCCGGGAACACCGCAGGCTCCGGCACGCGCTGCTCCAGAAAGACAACGATGTCAGTACTGTCCTGCACCCGCTCGCCGTCGAAATCCACGACGGGCAGCTTGCCAAGGCGGGACAGTCTTTTGGCCTTTAAGGCGAGCAGTCCGTTGTAGTTCACCACGGTGAAGCGAATACCCTTGTGGTTCAGTACCTTTCGGACCTTGCCGCAAAACGGCGAGGCTTCCCACTGATGCAACACCACCGTCGCCATAGTAGTTCAGCCCCTCTTGATTGCGTTCGAGTACCAGAAGCGAAGCTACCTGAACTGCCTTGTCACCTTGTGCTGGAGCACCACGGTGCCCATCCCTTGGCCAGGCTGGGGCAGAAGCGCAGCCGTATGCGGCGCGGTGCCCGAAATGTCCTTGTATTTCCCCGCCAACTGCCGTCGGAATATGCGAAAGCGCCGGCGATTCAATGACCCTAATATAACGACGACTCGTTCAGTGTCGGTGAGTCTCCAAGCGGCAAAAGCTTCGGTTTTCGGTAATCGCGGAGCAGGACTCTAATGAGCGGATTGCGCGACGCGAGTCGCGCCGACTGGCGGATGTTCCCCCGACCCGAATGAGCTCGACGACTTGGTCGCGCCATCTGATTTGGCCACCGTCCGCTTCGGCGAGCAGGCAGTACCGCGTGGTCGTGGCGTGCACTAGCTTCAGCGCAGCCTTGAAGGCCGCCACATCGAACCTATGCGCGGCACCCGCGTACATGCTCTGGCTTCGCATGAAGTTTCCGGGTATTCGCTGTTGTAGGGGTCCCCAAGTTGGGACGGGACAGAAATCAACTGGAATCAGCCAGTTGGCGCAAGCGGAACGATGGTGCTTTTGAAAACAATTGCGGCCTGGTCTCGCTAATGGAAGCGCGCGACCGACGTAGGCCAATTGCTAAGGCTAGGCAGTCTTGATAGCAACTTTCCGCCATAACACAGAGGCTATCGGAAAAGAGATAAAAAGCAATTTTTGGTAACAAACATGACCTATACTCAGCGCTGCTATGTAGGCGAGTTGTAAAACCGGCTAAAACATTTTGTTTGCCGTCAATTAATAGATTAATTACGAGGAGGCTGAACTTCTTCAGAGCACGCATTACACGACTTCGTTGTCGACTATCACTTCTGGCAATGCTCTCAAACTTTGTCTTCAGCTCAACTTGAGCCGACGATGTGGGAGAGTTTAATTCTGCTCGAATGCACATTAAGCAACATCTTCGGCCAACTTATTGCGCCACTGCCTGCCGGCATCGCGTTGGCCGTTGTCTGCAACTTTTTTTGCACGCTGCCACACGATTCCGGCCCTCCGCGAGAACATGCTTTGATTTGTTGGAGGTCGCCATGAAAAAACTGGTCCCGCCCATCAAGAGAGCATTGCAGGAATCGACAATCGTAGCAACTATTGCGCTCGCCTCGCCGGTTGCGAATGCGGTGGTGGCGATGCCGGCAACCGGTTCGACAGTTGACGACAACTCGCCTTCGGTCATGCCCGCGAGCGGGTGCAGGACACCTTAGTACGTCATGGACGGCTTTCCTGTTCATTACCCGCGCAAGTCCCTCGTCTGTCCGGACTGAGCCTGCGGCCGCAAGTCGGCCACTCAGTTGGGCGCGGCGGAAAGTCTGCTTCAATGGAGGTCAATATGAACCGCATTACGAGATATCTGCGACTCACGCTCGCCTTCGCATTGTTCGGCATCCTTTTGGTCATCGCGAATCGCGACGTGTTGGCTCAGCAGAACCCCGATGTCCTACCACGGCAAGCAGCAATTTATGGGGAGACCTACGGTCAATGGTCTGCGGCGTGGTGGCAATGGATGCTTTCGATACCATCGGGCTCGAACCCAACGTTTTTCCCGGACGGCACGGGCTGCGGCAGTAGTCAGTCTGGACATGTATGGTTCCTGGCAGAACCCAATTCCGGCAGCGGGCCTGCTGAAGAATGCACCGTGCCCGTCGCAAAATCCATTTTCGTGCCAATTGTCAACGCCGAATGTTCTAGCGTAGAGGGCGGTCCTCCGTATATCCCTAGCATTTGTAACGACGACGCTACCTGCAGGGCATGCGCCAAGTCCCTTGCGGACCAGATAGACCCAACCTCTCTGAAGGCGTCAGTTGACGAAATGCCGGTGAATGACCTGACGATTTTCCGCGTGCAGTCGCCGCTCTTTCATTTCTCGATTCCAGCGAACAATTGGTTCTCCGCCGAAGGCCTTATTGCTCCCGCAGGAACCGGCATCGCGGTCAGCGACGGATACTGGCTGATGATAAAGCCACTGTCACCGGGTCAACACAAAATTCATGTTGAAGGAGCCATTCCGAGTTTCAGCTTCTCGGAGAAGGTGAACTTTTTCATCACTGTGCGCCAGCCCTGAACAAGCGCTTGGCGTGACCTGCGTGGGCCGCTTCGCGAGGAGGGGGGCGCGGGTATGAGGCAGCAATACCATCTCTCCCTCGCCCCGGACGCTGAAACAGCGGCGCATTCGGCCGTGCCAACCGGATACGTACGCGTCTGAGGCCTTCGAGCTAGAAGTTCGTGCCAGCGCTAGGCGCCGTTGACCGAGCGCAACCCGTCACCTCTTGAGAGAGAGAGAGACGAAATGGAGGCCAGCGATGAACTCGAGTTTTTCCGAAGGACCCTCCGGTATTCGCTGGTGTCCCAGTGAAAGACCAATGGAGTCGGGGCGAATCTGACACGGTGTCTGGAAATGACCCCGTTTTGAGCTATGTGGTCTTCGACATGGCAAATGGGGACAAGGTTTTTGGCCGATACGAGGGCACTGCCCAAGCGACGACCTCCCAATCAACCGAAAAGAGGACTGTTGTCGGGAACCTTGTTCTCACGGGCGGGACAGGCAAGCTGCGCGGCATTCACGGCACCATACACGTATTGACTGACACGGACTTGTCCAAGGAACTGAACGATACCAAATTCGAAGGGGAGTATTGGATGGAAAGAGATTGACGCGCTGCGCATCCGCGCAGGCGCCGCCATCCATTTAATAGGAGACTTACCGTGGCAACTTACATGAGCCTTTGGAACTTCACCGACCAAGGTATTCGCGCGGTGAAAGACACAACCAAGCGAGCCGGCATATTGAAAGAGACGGCACAGATAGCCGGCGTCACCGTGAAAGACATCTATTGGACCTTGGGAACCTACGATGGCCTGGTCATTTTCGAGGCTCCAAACGAAGAAGCCCTTGCCGCTGTTGGGCTCGCGGTCGGTGCGATGGGAAACGTGCGCACGCAGACCATGCGTGCCTTCTCCCTCGATGAAATAGAAGGAGTTCTCAGCAAGCTGCCTTGAGCACACACCATGGCCGCGTCATCCCGTCGGCTGTGCGGGCTGGGGCGAGCAACGCCGCGTCCTTGCCAGCTGACGGGTTGGACCACAGTTGATAGCAAGGCAAAAAGCGAGGCCAACGCCCCGGCTACCCGCTCGCCCCGATACCGTATCTCGCCCGATGCGGCGTCATCGGCACTTCATGCAGGATGCTTGCACCGCGCCTAACGCGAATCGCTTTCCTGCCGTGCAAGCGGGCCGCCCGCAAACGGGTCATTACGCCAATCCACAGTCTCCCGATTTGTCCGCCGTGGTACCGCCTTTGGCGACAATTTAAAGTGGTCGATGGATTGACCCGCACTAATCGCTTGTTTGAGCCATTGAGGCATTTCTCCTTCGCCGGTCCACGTGTCTCCCGTCGCACTAACGTAGCGAGCGTCTTTCTGCTCGCTTGCTAGCGCTGAAGCCAGGTCGTCTGGCTTGATGCCAAACTCGTCCATACGATGGCGGAGATAAGCAATCATGCTGTCTCGCTTACGTTCGTCCATGAAACATTCCTTCCTTAATGCCATAGCTTGGCGGCTATTGAGCGCCGCTTGTCGAATATCGCATCGTACGCACATTGCGCGGATGTAATGAGGTAGTCAGGGTGGTGACAAGCTGCAGCACTTCGGCAAGCACCGGCGTCGCTGCCTATCTGATTGAGGAACCAGGAAGCCGGTACGTCGTTGTCGAATTTGAGAGCTGGATTGATACCTTCGGTGACCTACGAACGCATAGCCACAGTATGCATCCATATGGCATAGTGCGCTCGTTTAATCAACAACAAGGGGAGTCCATATGGCAACACTACAGCAAATTCAGGCAAAGCTGCAGAAGCTTCGGGCGCAAGCTGATGCGCTCGTCGCAAAGAAGTCGTCGGCAGTTGTCGAGAAAATCCGCGAACTGATGGCACAGCACGGTCTAACGACAGCGGATATTAACGCGCACACCGGCGTAGCGACGAGCGGCGCAAAGCGCGGACCCAAGCCCGGATTCAAGCGGGCCGGCAAGTCAGCGGCAGCAGCTGCTGCGAAAAAAACGGCTGCGTCCCAGGCGAAAGGCAAGTTGCCCCCAAAATATCGCGACCCGAAGTCCGGTGCGACCTGGAGCGGACGCGGTCCGGCTCCGGCGTGGCTGGCTTCGGCGAAAGACCGCAGCAAGTTTTTGATTGATGGCGCCAGCGCGGCGGCCGATTCGAAACCAACGGTCACGAAGGCTGTTGCGAAGAAGGCCCCGACGGTGAAGAAAACTGCTGCCAAGAAGGCCGTGAGCGCGAAGGTGCCGGCGAAAAAAGCGCCGCGCAAGCGCGTGGCCGTGCCCGCTTCGGTGGCCACAGTCGAGTCTGGCGCCGAGTTGACGAACTAAACGTAGTTGTCAGGTGCCCGATGGACCAGCGATTTTCTGGTTCCACCGGGGTACTTTGAGGTTGGATTTTTCGGATGTGGCGCCTTCCGGCGTCGTTTCAATACCCGCGCCAATCACGATGCTCGCGCCACTGGTGCTCATGCCATTCCTGGCGGCGCCATTCACGTTCACGCCACTCGCGACGTTCGCGCCATTCGCGGGCCCGCCAGTCGTCGTCACCGCCGTACACGACGGCGACAGGTGCGGGAGCATACACGACGGGAGGTGGCGGTGCGTACACTGGCTCTGCCGGCGCATACACGGCTCCGGGGATGCCCAATCCAATGGCGACGTCGACGTGTGCCGATGCTGCTGTCGATGCTGCCAGTATTGCCAGACCGAGTGCTGCGCCAAGAATCTTCTTGTTCATCTTCGCTACTCCTCGCACAGTGAGTGCAATGTCAGTGACTACGGCTCGGAGTGTAAGGAGCGATGTCGGACACATGTGAAACGGCGGTGCGAGATTGGTAACGCTGGGTTACCGGCTTCGATGCTCCGCTTCCGCCCGTCCATCCCTCCGATGGAAAGACTTCTACCTCTCCAAAAGAAAGCTTTTTATTTGCCAGCCACAGCCTGCTCAGGTGGATTAGTTCGCAATACGCGGCACAGCCGGTTCGCTTTACGGACAAAATCGACTTAAATTTCAATTGTTTACGTGGACGACTAGACTAGACGCCTCGTCCCGGCTGTTTGCATCCCCGTCGTCAATCTCGGACTGGCAAATTTTAAAATAAATCGGCTTACGGGGCTCGGTTTCCCCAAACTGAGGAGGGCATTCCAAACGGATAGGCGTTCGGCACGAATCGCCGCGCGCATGTGCAGCGGCACCAAGCGTACCGGTCCATGTGCGCATCAGCGATGGCGTACGCTACGTTCGATTTGACGAAATCCCCGAACCGGCAAAGACCTTTTTCGAGGAGAGCATGGACGGCGCTGGAATTCCTAGCCACGGTTGCGCGTACGCGCACGACTGGGAAGATTTTCTAAATGGCCACCGCTAGTTCTTGCTGCGCTGAATGACCAAGATGTGCCGGCCTGCCTTCGTAGCGCCCTCGGAGTCAGCTTGCCCCCTGGCGCTTGGGTTCAAGAATTCGCAGCATCGTCCGTCCCCCCAAGTTTTTGAGTGGGAAATAGGCGCGGTGCGTCTCGAGGTCCACGGCTACGACGTGCGCGTTCGGGCCAACATGACCGTCTCCCAGTTTGGAGACCGTGCCGGCTTCCACGCGAAACATCGAGACGACGCCTGCTTCGCCAGCGACGTACAGCAAGTGAAGTAAAGAGTCGTATGCAAGCACATCCGGGTCTTTCCCGACTTTGAACGACGCTGCCAACCGCATCGTGGGCATGTCGAGAACGATGAGTCGGTCGTTCCCTTCGCAGGCGATAAAGGCTAGCCGCCGCTCGGCATCTATCAGGAGGTCGTGGTTGCCTCTCGCGCCCGGCACGTCAACCCGGGCGACAATCTGGTCCCTGGCGGGGTCGATTTCAAACAACTGGTTCCGCGTCTGGACGTTGACGAAGATGTGCTTCGAGACCGGGTCATACTGAGTGTTCCCTGCCTCGCCACCGAGCGAGATGGTCGCTATGCGCCGGTTTGACTGCGCATCAATGACCGCGAGGGTGCCGCCGGTCTCATCAGATACATAGAGCTTGTGCACGTCAGGCGCGTATGCCATGCCGTCCGGATATACGCCTGCGGGTATGCGAGCCGTTATTTCCAGCGTCGCCATGTCGATGGCGACCACCTCGTTTGTCCCAGTTGCGGACGCATAAACGCGGCCCAACTCAGGGATTGCCAGCACGCCGTGCACCGAACTGACGTTGGCGACGCGCCCCACGACGCGAGACATCGCCGTGTCGAAGGCGACGACTTCGCTATCACCCAGGTGGGCGATGAACAGTCGGTGTCCGCTGGTATCGAAGCTTTCGTAATCGAACCGCGTAGTCTCGCCGCCGAGCGGCACGTCGACGACTTTTTGCAGAGGTAGATTGGAGGCCTCAAACGCTTCCTCTGTGGTTGCCGGACCGTGCGGGATAGACCCAAGCGTGACAATCGCGAGAGCGGCAACGGCGACGGCGCGACGCGTCAATGACATGCTAGACAAAGGCATGATATTGCCTCGGCGCCATGTCTTTTACACTGCCGGTGGCCAGCCGTGCGTCTCGCTCTGACAGTCGCGACACCACGCGTAGAGTGCGTCGTACATGACCATGCCATGTGAAAGCATTTCATGGTCGTTCTCGAATATTCTCGACAGACCCAGCGACAAGGCCAGCAGCCCCGCAGCTTGCGGCGCCAGGTCGAGTCGTGCAGTATCCGCTCCACGTACGATTACGGCGAGTGTGGCGAGCGCTGGGTCCGTCAACTGATATTCGGCGAGGAAAGTGTCGAAGCTGCATTGCTCACCGACATGGGACAGCTTCACGCCCGGGACGTCATACGGTATCGCACCTTCACGCTCGGCAATGGCCAGCACCTGGTCTGCTGGCACAAACAGAAATTCCGGTAACTCATCGATGAACCTGCGGATAAGCCACGGGCAGGCAATGCGGTCAATTTTCGGGCGCTCGCGCGTAATCCATTTCATGTCATCCTCCGCGCGGGAAGTGCGGCTTGCATTCTGTGAGCCGCGTTATCCCAGTTGATAAGGCCAAATAGCTGATTGACGTAATCGCCGCGCCTGTTCTGATACTTCAGGTAGTATGCGTGCTCAAACACGTCTAGGACGAGGATGGGCTGAATGCCCCAGGCTGTGAGCTTTTGATGGTTCTCACACTGCAGGACCATGAGCTTAGCGGTCGATGGATGGTAGCCAACGATGCCCCAGCCAGACGCTTCCACGGCAACGGTTGCCGCAACCAGTTGCGCCTTGAACTTCGCGTACGACCCGAAATTTCTGTCGATTGCCTTTGCGAGGTCTCCCTTCGGTTCGCCGCCTTTGCCCGAGACAGTGGTCCAATAAACCGTGTGAAGGATGTGACTCGACAACTGAACCGCGAGTTCTTTCTCATAAAATTTCACCAGCGAGAAGTCATTCGATTCGCGCGCTTTTGCCAATCCATCTTCGGCTTTGTTCGCGGCAGCTGCTGCCGGCTTGTGGTGAAAGGTGTAGTGCAGTTCGACAGTGCGTGCGTCGATAGCCGGCTCAAGGGCGTCGTAGGCAAATGGCAGTGGCGCTGCGGCGTATTTGCCATCCGCGTCTGTGAGCTTATCGATGTAACCGACGTCCTCTGCGGCATGTACGGTCTGTGCCTGAGCCAGCATGATTCCCGCACCAACAGCGGCCGTGTTGTGCAGGAAGTTACGACGTGTTGCCATGAATGCTCTTCCTCGTAGACTGCGTCCACGCCCACCGTTAAATACCGTGAGAATGAACGAGCGGATAAACAACAAGACCAAACAGGGCCGCTGCGACGACGATGACCGGCTCCTGCAATTTCTTGAAGCGCCACAGAAGCAGCACGGTCACGATGGCCACTGCTACAGTGGGAATGTCAATGAGCGAACGCTTTGCGATAACCAACACGGAACCCGTGATGGCACCGACGGCGGCGGCCGTGATGCCGTCAACGAATGCTTTAACGGCGGGTAGTTTTCCGTATTTTTTGAAGTACGGTGCGGGCAGTACCGTGAACAGGTAGCAAGGCAGGAATGTGCCTAATGCAGCCACGCATGCGCCAGCGAGTCCCGCAACCAGATATCCGATGAAGCCGACCGTGATGACAACCGGACCGGGCGTAATCATCGCGACCGCAACCGCATCGACGAACTGACGGTCATTCAGCCAATGATGTTCAGTGACCACCCCTCCATACAGGAACGGCACGATGGCGAGCCCAGAACCGAACACGAATGCGCCGGCCTTCGCGAAGAACAGTCCAATCTGGCCTAGTAGCGGCAGGTCCAGGCCGCTGAGGATGCCACTCATCGTGGGAAGGTAGCCGACAGCAAGCCCGTGCATGGAACCCTTGGCAAGCCACTTAGGCGGAGCGCGCCGTAGCCATCCGATAACGCCTGCGGCGATAAAGAGCCACGCAATCTCCGATTCCGTTACGAACGTTACGACGGCCAGCGTCAGGAAAATGGCCAACAGAAGCTTGTCCGAGCCAACAGTTTTGGTGGTCAGCTTGTAGGCGCTCATCGCGATGATGCCGACGACGGCCGCTCCCACGCCATAGAAGACTGCCTGCATCCACGACAGGCCGCCAAAGTGTGCATACGCCCAGCCGAGCGCCACGACCATCAGAAATGAGGGGATAACAAACGCAAGGCCGACGACGGTGGCGCCCAGCAACCGGAAGTGCACATATCCAAGATAGATGGCCAGCTGTGCCGCCATAGGGCCGGGCGCCAGTTGCGCCAGAGTGAGCCCTTCCTTGTAGTCTTCTTCGCTAATCCAGCCCCATCGCTCCACGAGGTCCCGCCGCATGTAGCCGGCCAGTGCGACGGGGCCACCGAAGCCGATGGTGCCGAGACGCAGCATGTAGCGCACAAGCTGGCCCAAGGTATAAGTGGGCGCGGCGTGCGTTGCGGTGCTCATGAGCGTTTCCCGGCGTCCATCTTTTCCGCTGCGGCAAAGTGCGCGAGCAGCGAATCGAGGACGTTGCTCATCTCCGCAAGCATGTCGTCGTCGGTCAACGCACGGGCTTTCGCCCCTATCATCACCGCTTCGAAGCCAATCGCTTCTGGTACGACGGGGCCGCCGATATCGAGTGCGTGCACCAGCGCGCCCAGCCTGAGCAGCCCCGGTTCATCTTCAAGGCCGAAGCTGGCTACCAGCACCTCGAAGGTCACGCGTTCGCCGACGTGCGTGAACGCAGCGCCGTCAAAGTCGAAGCCCAGCGCGTCGTCCGGGCACTCGCTGGGCGACGCGAGCCAAAGGAAGCGTGCCCGCGAATCGATGAAACGCCGGATGAGCCATGCACTGGCAACACGGTCCACCCACAGCCGTTGACGGGTCGCCCAGGTCCGCCCCTGGTGGTTTTCGCGAGGCAGTACCGGAATCGCACCCTCGGCCTGATGAGGTTCCCCCGGCGACAGGACGGTGTTCGCCAACGCAACGAAGTCCTGCCAGGCGGCCTCGGCTCGCGTAGATGCCTCGCTCCGGAAAAAGTCGATGCTTGAAATCGCCTCGAAGTCCTTGCCAGCACGGCGTAACAGCCGGGCGATTTCAGCCGGAGAGAGGTCCGAAAGCGTTTTTCTAGCGTCGGCCAGCGACCGCACGAAGGCTGCGTAGTCGTCGGCTTTGTCGAACAGGGACCGGAATTCGGCCTCCTGGTCTGCCCCCCGGCTAGAAGTCCGAACAAGATGAGCCGCTCCGCCGGCTTCGCCGATGCTCGTTCCAAGCTCCAGCAATTCAGCCTCGGCGGCATCCGTCGCAGGCAGCAGGTAGACGCCGTCCCGTAAGACAGCGCAGCCTTTGGCCTTGAGGGCACGCCAGAAGCGCATCCGGGCCGTAGTGTTGTCGGTCGGCAGCGTCAACACGAGGAGGAGCCAGTCGTTCAGTGGGGTCATGTTGCATACGTTACAACACAGTAGCGAGTTCTACAAGAAACAAGGTCACGCAGTCGGTTGGAATTCTGATCGGCCGCTGACAGCACGGCGATTCCATGGACAAGAAAAAGACAAGGCCGGGCCTAGCGTAAATCAGTCCCTTCAAAAAGCTTTCGTCAGGAGGTGTTGCTATACCCCTCTACCCTATATGAGCTATACTCCCCCACGGTATATCGGAGGTCATTCATGAGCCACACCATTCGTGAGAAGCAGAAGCTGCTCAACAGGGTCCGCCGTATCAAGGGACAGGTCGAAGCCATCGAGCGAGCACTGGAAGAGGAGCGCGGGTGTGTCGACGTTCTGCAGCAAATCACGAGTTGCCGGGGGGCAATGAACGGTCTGCTGGCTGTCGTGCTCGAGGACCATATCCGCACCCATCTCGTGGACGCCGACACCAACGAAGAGCCGGCTGGCAGTGCGACTGACCAGCTGATCGAAGTCGTTCACAGCTATTTCAAGTAGAGTCAAAAATGAGTGATTTCAAAGACGCCGCGTTCGGCGCAGGGCATGACCACATCTTTCTGGGTGCAGGTCATGAAAAGAACGAGCGCAAGACGTGGGCCGTGATTGCGCTGTGCAGCGCGATGATGCTGATTGAAATCGTCGGCGGCAGTATGTTCGGCTCGCTTGCGCTTGTCGCCGACGGTCTGCATATGTCGACGCATGCCGGTGCAATGCTGATTGCGGCCCTCGCGTACACATACGCACGCAAACACGCTGCTGACCCGCGCTTCGTGTTCGGTACCGGCAAGCTTGGCGACCTCGCGGGATTCACGAGTGCCATCGTGCTTGCCATGATTGCAGTGCTGATTGGGTATGAGGCTGTGTCGCGTTTTCTATCGCCAGTACCGATTCACTTCGGCGAAGCGATTCCTATCGCGGTGGTCGGCTTGTTGGTCAACCTGGCGAGCGTGTGGCTGCTGAGCGGCGACCATCATGGCCACAGTCACGGACCCAGCCATGGTCATAGCCATGGGCACGGTCATGATGATGACGAGCACGCTTACGGGGATGAGGCGCAGAAGATTTTTGCTCCGTCCGGCGTGTTTGCCGTCTCCATTTTCGAGGATGGTGTGCCGCCCGTTTTCCGGATTACGCCAGCAACGGCGAGCTCGCGACTGGATGCGTCGACAGTATCTGTGACGACGGTACGGCCTGACGGCACGCAACAGGTATTCGCGCTGGTGGACCGTGGTGGCTATCTGGAATCGAAGGACGAGATTCCGGAGCCGCACGCGTTCAAGGCTATCGTTCGGGTGCGGGACGGCGAGCACGAGGTCGAGTTCGAAGAGCACGAGCACGGTCATGACGCGCACGACGCCGCGACTCGGGACCACAATATCCGGTCGGCTTACATCCACGTCATGGCTGACGCGGCGGTCTCTGTGCTGGCAATCATTGGCCTTGTCCTTGCGCGCACATTCGGATGGATGTGGATGGACCCGCTTGCGGGCGTCATCGGCGCACTGGTGATTGCAAACTGGTCGTACGGGCTAATGCGGGACACTGGTGCAATCCTGCTCGACATGAGCCCCGACCGGCGCATGGCGGAGAACGTTCGTCACGCAATCGAGGACCGTGGCGATAAGGTTGTCGACCTGCATGTATGGCGCGTGGGTCCTGGTCACATGAGCGCCGTCGTCTCGGTGGCGACCAGCGAATCGCAGCGGGACTCGCGCTTCTATCATGCAGTGCTCGAGCGCTTCATGGGGCTGTCGCATGTCACTGTTGAAGTACAACCTTCACAAGTTGCGGCCTGACCCATGGCAGTCAATTCGCCGTGCATCGACGTATGTACCAGACGACGCCGATGCGGTATTGACGAAAAATTCGATGGGCGTCTTTGGCACAACCGTCGTAACCTTCTTTCTCGCAGAGATGGGCGACAAGACTCAAGTCGTGACCATTGCCCTTGCCGCGCGTTTTCACGAGTTCTTCGGCGTCGTCGCAGGCACGACACTGGGCATGATGCTGGCGAACGTGCCGGTCATCTATCTTGGGCACAAATTTGCCGACCGCCTGCCGACACAAGCTGTTCACATCCTTGCGGTCATTATCTTTGTCGTGCTCGGCGGATTGGCTCTGAGAACGGCGCTTTATCCGGCTGCGCATCCAATCTTTTAACCGGACGCCTCGGTGGAAGCACTTATTCCGGCGTCGCCTGAGCTTCGAGCCTAACCGACTGACGCTCGGCACTCCATCGTCGCTGTCATGCACTGGGGGGCGTCCGAGCTTTCAGGCGCGCTGGATTGCGCCGGGTTGCGGAGGCTAGGACGGTACAAATGCTTACAAAGCATTGTGCTGGCGGGTACACCATCCCCGCTGCTGTGACGTTATTGCAGGCACATCCCAGTGGAGCTCGCAATGAACACGAACGTCGCCTCGAACATGCCGCCGCGCGGTCGCATCCATCCCCTGGTCGCAGGTGCGGCCGTGGCCGTTATCCTCGCCAGTGCGACCGGCATTGCAGCGATGACCGGAATGCTGCCCGCTTCACGAGCTGTTACGGCGCCTCCGACGCAAGCTGTACCGGCCGCCGCCCCGGTTGCCAGCGGGCCGGTCACTTCTCCGCAACCATACGTTGAACAGCGCGCGACGCAGGAGGCGCCAGCCCAGCCGCGCGTCCATCATCACCGTAGCGCTCCGGTTGAGCAGGCTCCGAGGTATGCGAACAACGATACCTATCAAAGTCAGGCTCAAACCGCTCCAAGGCCAGTAGCAGTTGACCCGAATGCCGGGGAGGTTGTCGCCGTCAACGCAGTCCAGGAACCCGAGCCGACGACGGGGCTCGGAGCCGTAGGCGGCGCTGTTGCTGGCGGGCTGCTGGGAAATCAGTTCGGTGCAGGACGCGGTCGTGTTCTGGCAACGATTGCTGGCGCGGTCGGTGGCGGGCTTGCGGGCAATGGCATCGAGCATGCGGTGCGCAAGTCTACGACCTACCAGGTGCAGGTAAGAATGCAGGACGGCAGCTACCGGAATTTCACCTACTCGACGCAGCCTCCGGTTCAGGTCGGTGAACGTGTCCGTGTCTCGGGCGACTCCCTGACCGCGTCGTAAGCATGGTCGGAACCGGCAGTATCACAGCGGGTTACTGCCGGTTACAGTTTTGACATTTCAGCCGCACCTGCTTCCACGCGCCACCGCTAAAATCCGCATCGTTCGCCATTGTCTGGCACCCGCCAGAAGTGAGCAGGCCAGGAGAACTTCATGAAGCGCGCTGTGCTTTTTCTGGCAGTGGGCCTTTCCGCTGCGTGCGTATCCAGCGCGGCGCTCGCCCATGCTGACATTGGAGTTTATCTGGGCGTGCCCGGCCCCGTCTATGTCGCACCACCCCCAGTCGTGTACGAGGCGCCACCGGTGGTCTACGCGCCAGCCCCGGCCTACGGCTACGGCTACGGTTACCGCTATGAAGGGGATTACGACGACGAGCGCAGGTGGCATGACCACGGTCGCCACCGTGGATGGGAGCACCATCATCATGGTGACGATGACGACTGATTCACCGATGGCTGCGCCCGATAGCGACTGAATGCTCGCGGACGGGATTCCACGCGCATCCAAATCGGGTGTTCATCCTGTCAGCGCAAGCTCAAGCGTGTTCGAATCCCCCCTTGATGTGCGTTCGTCGGCATTGACCAGGCGGTCATTTGCCGCCGTGTTTCGCATGCCATCTCTGCATAAAGCCGATTTCGTCGTGCTGGGCGTTGATGATATTTTTGGCCAACCGCCGCAGCCCCGGGTCCTTGCCATATTTCAGTTCCACCTCCGCCATCTCGATGGCGCCCTGATGATGGGGAATCATGTGGGACACGAAATCCTTGTCGGCATCTCCGGTGTACGCTGGGGCACTCATGCCTTTCATCATGCGCTCGTCAGCCTCCTTGAACGCAGCTGTCGACGGGCCTGACCTGGTTTCCGCCGAACTGGACATGTTCATCGCCGCAAGATGCGGGAGGCGATGGAACGGCTGATGGCGGGCGAATTACGCGGGCTTTGAGCAGGTCCCGGCGTTGCAATTTCGAAAAGCATGCCAGCCTGCAAGCCTTCGAGGTCTCCTCCGAACCAAATCGGGAGGTCCAATGCAAACAAAGGGAGCTGAAATTCACTCCAGCGCCCTTTGATGATTAGTTTGGCTTACGCCCTGTCAGATAAGGCTTGTCGGCTACCAACACCCTCGTAAAAGAAACTTTGCTGGGGAAGCGTAAAAGAAACTGATCCATGTCAGCAGCCAATTGAAGCCGCTTTCGCGCCTTACTCCACCGTCACCGACTTCGCCAGATTGCGCGGCTTGTCGACATCCGTCCCGCGCGCGCACGCCGTGTGATACGCAAGCAGTTGCAGCGGCACGACGTGCAGAATCGGCGACAGCAGACCGTAGTGCTCCGGCATCCGGATCACATGCAGGCCCTCGTCGTTGACGATCTTCGTATCCGCATCGGCGAACACATACAGCTGGCCGCCGCGCGCCCGCACTTCCTGGATGTTCGACTTGAGCTTTTCGAGCAGCGCATCGTTCGGCGCCACCGTGACGACCGGCATCGCCTCGGTCACGAGGGCGAGCGGCCCATGCTTCAACTCGCCGGCGGGATACGCCTCTGCGTGGATGTACGAGATTTCCTTGAGCTTGAGCGCCCCTTCGAGCGCGATCGGATAGTGCAGCCCGCGGCCGAGGAAGAGCGCATTCTCCTTGCGCGCAAACTCTTCCGACCACGCGATGATCTGCGG
Organism: Trinickia mobilis; assembly: GCF_017315705.1. Taxonomy (GTDB): domain Bacteria; phylum Pseudomonadota; class Gammaproteobacteria; order Burkholderiales; family Burkholderiaceae; genus Trinickia_A; species Trinickia_A mobilis. Next base: position 59,353 of record NZ_JAFLRF010000027.1, read on the forward strand.
CTCCAGCGCCAGCACGCTGTTCAACGCCGCCGGCAAGTGGCGCAATTGCCTGATGTAGTTCGCTTCCTGCGCAGCGTCGACATGCCCGCGCTGCTTGCCGAGCGTCGCCGCCAGCACGAACAGCGCGACGAGCTGCGTCGTGAAGGCCTTCGTCGACGCCACGCCGATCTCGCGGCCCGCACGCGTCAGGAACGACAGCCCGGTCAGCCGCACCATCGCGCTCGTGCCCACGTTGCAAACGGAAAGCGTATGGCGATGCCCCAGATCCTGCGCGTGCTTGAGCGCGGCCAGCGTGTCCGCTGTTTCGCCTGATTGCGAGATCACGACGACGAGCGACCTCGGGTTCGGCACCGAGTCGCGATACCGGTATTCGCTCGCGATTTCGACTTGCGTCGGGATCTTGGCGATCGATTCGAGCCAGTACTTGGCGGTCAGCCCCGAGTAGTAGCTCGTGCCGCACGCGAGAATCAGCAGGCTGTCGATATCGCCGAATACCGCGCCAGCGCCTTCGCCGAAGATCGATGAATCGAAGGCTTCGGCTTGCGGGATGGTGTCGCCGATCGCGCGCGGCTGTTCGAAGATTTCCTTCTGCATGAAGTGACGATACGGCCCGAGTTCGACCGCGCCGCCGTAGGCCACGACATTGCGCACTTCCCGCTCGGCGCCCTTCCCGTCGCGACCTGCGATCTTCACGCCGTCGAGCGAGAGCTCGCACACGTCGCCTTCTTCGAGGAAGATGAAGCGCTCGGTGCTGCCCGCCAGCGCGAGCGCATCCGACGCGAGGAAGTTCTCGCCGTCCCCCAGGCCCACGACGAGCGGCGAGCCCTGACGCGCGCCGACCACCGTATGCGGCTGGTCCTTATGAATCACGGCGATCGCGAACGCGCCGTGCAACTGTTTGACGGCCTCGCGCACAGCCGCAAACAAGTCGCCAGCATAGAGGCTGTGAATCAGGTGCGTGACGACTTCGGTATCGGTCTGCGAGACGAACACGTAGCCCTTGCCGCGCAGCATCTCGCGCAGCGACTCGAAGTTTTCGATGATGCCGTTGTGCACGAGCGCCACGGTGTCGCGCGAGAAGATCGGGTGCGCGTTATCGGTGACGGGCGCGCCGTGCGTCGCCCAGCGCGTGTGCGCGATGCCCGTCACGCCGTCGAGTTTCGACTCGTGCACCTGCGCGTCGAGATCCGCCACGCGTGCGACGCTGCGGGCGCGGCGCGGGGCGCCTTCGGCCAGCACGGCGACGCCGCACGAATCGTAGCCGCGATACTCGAGGCGGCGCAGTCCTTCGACCAGTATGGAAACGATGTTACGTTGCGCTACTGCGCCAACAATGCCGCACATGGATTTCGATCCTTTGCTTATGAGTGTTCCGCGCCGCCGGCGTACATGACACGCGCGCCGGCTCCGCTACCTGACGTGCAGATCAGCCTTTCTTTTTCGTCGGGCGCACATAGCCGCTCTTCGACGTTTGCGTCTTGTCGTTCAGAACGAGCATGCCGTCGGGCACATCCTTCCAGACCGTCGTGCCCGCGGCGATCGTCACGCCGCGCCCGACGCGCACCGGCGCGACCAGCTGCGTATCGGACCCGACGAAGACATCGTCTTCGATCACGGTGCGGTGCTTGAACGCGCCGTCGTAATTGCAGGTGATGGTGCCCGCGCCTACATTCACGCGCGCGCCGATGTCCGCGTCGCCGATATAGGTCAGATGATTGGCCTTCGAGCCGCGGCCCAGCACCGCGTTCTTCACTTCGACGAAGTTGCCGACGTGCGCTTCGTCCGCGAGCGCCGTGCCCGGCCGCAGCCGCGCGTACGGCCCGAGCACGACCTGTGCCCCGACCTGCGCGCCTTCGATATGTGTGAACGCGTCGATACGCGTGCCCGCGCCGATCGCGGCGTCGCGGATCACGCAGTTCGGGCCGATCGTCACGTTGTCGGCCAGCGTCACGCGGCCTTCGAACACGCAGTTCACGTCGATCGACACGTCGCGCCCCGCTTCGAGCGTGCCGCGCACGTCGATCCGCGCCGGGTCGGCAAGCGTCACGCCGGCTGCGAGCAGCGCGTCGGCGACGTTGCGCTGATGCACGCGCTCGAGCTCGGCGAGCTGCGTCTTGCTGTTCACGCCGAGCGTTTCCCATTCATCGTCGGGCTGCGTCGTCACGATATCGAAGCCGGCTTCGATTGCGCGCTCGACGACGTCCGTCAGGTAGAACTCGCCCTGCGCGTTGTCGTTCTTGAGCGACGCAAGCCACATCGCGAGCTGCGCCGTGGGCGTCACGACGATGCCCGTGTTGATCTCGCGGATCTTCTGCTGCTCGGGCGTGGCGTCCTTCTGCTCGACGATGCGCTGGACGTAGCCGGCCGAATCGCGAACGATGCGCCCGTAACCGGTCGGATCGTCGAGCGTCACGGTGAGCACGCCGTAGCGGCCTTCCACGGCCGCGTCGGTCAGGCGCTTCAACGTGGTCGACTTCGTGAGCGGCACGTCGCCGTAGAGCACGAGCGTCGGCTGCGCGGGATCGAGGAGCGGCAGCGCCTGCTGGACCGCATGTCCGGTGCCGAGCTGCTCGGCTTGCAGCACGAACTGCACGTCGGGCGCGGCGACGGCCTCGCGGACCTGCTCGGCGCCATGGCCGACCACGACGACGAGCCGCCCGGGTTTCAGCGTGCGTGCGGTATCGATTACATGGGACAGAAGCGGCCTGCCGGCCAGAGGATGGAGCACCTTGGGCAGCGCCGAACGCATGCGCTTGCCGGTGCCTGCCGCCAAAATCACGATGTTCATGGCATCGGCGAAGGGAGGAGTTTCGAGCCGGCTATTTTAGCATGTGGGTTCTGACGCCAACGGCTGCCGTGAGGCCATCCACACGCTCTTTCCTCGGATGAACATCGCGTTTCCGGCAGCGACGGCCGGATGTCGCCACGTGCTATTCGCTTGCAGCTCGCGCGCCGCGAATGTCGGTCAGCGACTTGCGCTGCCTGCCCGCTTCGTCGAAGTTCTCCGGCGCGAGCCATTGCTCGAATTCCGCGCGACGTGCGGGCCATTCCTTGTCGATGACCGAGAACCACGCGGTGTCGCGGCTGCGCCCTTTGTAGACGATCGCCTGGCGGAAGATCCCTTCGAACTGGAAGCCGAGACGCGCCGCCGTCCGGCGCGAAGGCGCATTCAGGCTGTCGCACTTCCATTCGTAGCGGCGATAGCCGAGATCGTCGAACACGTGCTTCATCAGCAGGTACTGCGCCTCGGTCGAGACCTTGGTGCGCTTGAGCATCGGCGAAAACGCGACAAAACCGACTTCGATCACGCCGTTGACCGGATCGATGCGCATCAGCGCCAGCGTGCCGACCGCCCGCCGCGTTTGCAGATCGATAACGGTGTAGTGCATCGGGTCACGGCCGGCGGCGATCCGCTCGGCGTACTCGCGGTACGCAGCCGCGTCGGCGAACGGCCCGGACGACATGTAGGTCCAGTCGCGGCCGTCTTCGGCGCGGCTGTAGGCGTCGTAGAGATCGGCGGCGTGCTTCGGGGCATCGAGCGGCTCGAGCCGGCAATAGTGCCCTTCGAGGGAAACGCGCGGCGGCTGCGGACGCGCGGTCCATTCGGGAACCGGTTCGCCGATGGGTTGCTGGTAGGGGTTCGTGAATGCCATGACCGATTCCTTAGCGGAGTGAAGCACGGGCGGCGTGCCTGACAAACCACCAATTTACGAAAATCGTGGCACTAGTGAAAGATCCACGGCAACCCCTATTCTTGGTACCAGAGACCATGCGCGCGGCGCCCGGAAAATCAGCTTGATTCGCCGCATCGGCGCGTCCTGCGCAGCGATGCCGGAATAGAAAATGGCGCGATCGTTTTCGCGCCATCCCTGATCAAAGATCATCGAACTGGACGATCGAAATCGGCTTGCTGCCTGGGCCGCCGATGCCCTCCGAGGCATCGGTCGAGCACGGCTCTTCGTCGAACGCGATATCGCCGAGCGGGTCGGCCTCGCCCGTTGCGCGCAGGCCCGTGAACGGGAACAGCTTCGCATCCATCAAGTGCGACGGCACGACGGTCGACAGCGCGTTGAACATATTGTCGACGCGGCCCGGGAAGCGCTTGTCCCAGTCGCGAATCAGCGCCTTCATCTCCGCGCGCTTCAGGTTCGGCTGGCTGCCGCACAGGTTGCACGGGATGATCGGAAACTCGCGCAGCTCGGCGTATTTCTCGAGGTCCGTCTCCTTCACGTACGCGAGCGGGCGGATCACGATGTTCTTGCCGTCGTCCGACTGCAGCTTCGGCGGCATCCCCTTCAGCTTGCCGCCGTAGAACAGGTTCAGCAGCAGCGTCTGCAGGATGTCGTCGCGATGGTGGCCGAGCGCGATCTTCGTCGCTCCGAGCTCGCCCGCGACGCGGTACAGAATCCCGCGCCGCAGCCGCGAGCACAGCGAGCAAGTCGTCTTGCCCTCGGGCACGAGCCGCTTGACGATGCTGTACGTGTCCTGGTTCTCGATATGGAACGGGACGTCCAGCTTGGTCAGGTACTTGGGCAGCACGTGCTCGGGAAAGCCGGGCTGCTTCTGGTCGAGATTCACGGCGACGATGTCGAAATCGATCGGCGCGCGCTCGCGCAGGCGCATCAGGATGTCGAGCATCGCGTAGCTGTCCTTGCCGCCCGACAGGCACACCATCACCTTGTCGCCGTGCTCGATCATGTTGTAGTCGCCGATCGCCTGGCCGACGAGGCGCGCGAGGCGCTTGAAGAGCTTGTTGTTCTCGTACGCCTCTTTTTGCTCGCGGCGCGTGAGCGCGCGGCGGGTGTCGGCTTCGCCGCCGGCGGCGTCGGGGGTGTGGACGCCGCCGGTCACGATCTCAGGAGCGTTCATGCTCAGTCCTCTTTGATGCGGAAGACTTCGACGCCCACGGCGTCGCAGTCCGGATAAACGTCGGGCTTTTCGGTCGAGACGCACACAGCGCGCACTTGCGGGTGGGCGAGCATCGCTTTCGCGACGTCGTCGCAGAGCGTCTCCTGCAGGTGGATGTGTCCCTGCTCGACACGCTTCGCGATCGTCGCGCGCATGAAATCGTAGTCGACGACTTCGCGCAGCTTGTCTTCGACCGGCGTCGACAGCGCGAGCGGTACGAACAGCTCGACGTTGATGACGACGCGCTGTTCGCCGCGCTTCTCGAAGTCGTGCACGCCGATGTTGATGTGCACCTCGTAGTTGCGCAGGAAGAGCCTGCGGCAGTCGGCGAGCCGGGGGTGCGAGAGTGCGGCAACCATGTTCGTTCCAGTCTAAAAAGTGCGTGGCGGGCACGCTAAGGCGCCGTTCACAAGCTCAAGTCAAAAACATCACGTCGCGCGGCAGCGGCACGAGGTGCTGCCCGCCGTCGACGACGAGCGTCGTGCCGGTCACGCCCGGCGCGTCGGCGAGATAGCAGGCCGCCGCCACCAGATCCTCGGGCCGCGACGCGCGGCCAAGCGGCGTCACGCGGTGCGCGGCCGCGAAGCCCTCGGGCGTCTGGCCGGCGGACTGGAGCGTCAGCCCCGGCGCCAGGCCGACCACCCGCACCTTCGGCGCGAGCGCCTGCGCGAGCGTCACCGTCGCCGTGTGCAGCGCGGCCTTCGAAAGCGTGTACGACAGATAGTCGGGATTCAAGTTATAGAGCTTCTGGTCCAGCACGTTGATGACGACCGCGCGCCGGCTTTCGTCGGCAGCGGCCGACGCCGGCGTCGCGTCATACAACGCGCGCGCCAGCGCGAGCGGCGCGCCGACGTTGATCGCCATCGACTTCAGCAGATTGTCGTAACCCACGTCCTGCGCCGTGTCTTCGGCAAAGCGCGACGCGTTGTTGACGACGCACGACAGCCCGCCGAACGCCGCCACGCAAGCGGGCACGAGCCGCGCCACCTCCGCCTCGACGGCCAGATCCGCCTGCAGGGCCACCGCGCGGCGGCCGAGCGCGCCGATTTCGGCGACGAGCCCCTCCGCTTCCTCGCGCGACGTGCTGAAATGCACGGCGACGTCCCAGCCGCGCGCGGCAAAGCCGAGCGCGAGCGCCCGGCCGATGCGGCGGGCGGCGCCGGTAATCAGCACGGCGCGTGCGGCGCCGCGCCCGCCGGAGCGTTCCGCAGCCGCGGCGGTGCGGTTAGCCGCGGAATTGCCGGAGATGTCGGATGGGACGGTCATTTACAATGCCGGGATGAATCAAAAAGCTCACCAACGCGACAGTTTACCTGCTCCCGGTCCCACCGCGCTCGGCGCGTCCGAAAAGCTCGTCGCGCTGATCAGCGGCGAAATCGCGGCAGCCGGCGGCTGGCTGCCGTTCGATCGCTACATGGCGCGCGCGCTGTACGCCCCGGGACTCGGCTACTACAGCGGTGGCGCCGTCAAGTTCGGGCGCCGCGCCGAGGACGGCAGCGACTTCGTCACCGCGCCCGAGCTGTCGCCGCTCTTCGCTGCGACGCTCGCGCGGCCGCTTGCGCAGGCGCTCGACGCAAGCGGCACGCGGCATCTGATGGAGTTCGGCGCGGGCACGGGCAAGCTCGCGGCGGGCCTGTTGACCGCGCTCGACGCGCTCGGCGCCCCGTTCGACAGCTACTCGATCGTCGATCTGTCGGGCGAGCTGCGTGAGCGGCAGCGCGAAACGATCGAACAAGAGGCGCCGTCGCTCGCGTCGCGCGTGCGCTGGCTCGACGCGCTGCCCGAGACGTTCGAAGGCGTCGTGATCGGCAACGAAGTGCTCGACGCCATGCCGGTGCGCCTGTTCTCGCACGCGGGCGATGCGTGGCACGAGCGCGGCGCCGCGCTCAAAGGCGACACGCTCGCGTTCGAAGACCGCCCCGTGACCACACCGGCGGACGTTGCCTTTCTCGCCGAAGCCGGAATCGCCGGCGACTACGTGACCGAAACGCACGAAGCGGGCAAGGCCTTCACGCGAACGATTTGCACGATGCTCGCGCGCGGCGCGGCTTTTTTCATCGATTACGGCTTTCCGCGCCACGAGTACTACCATCCGCAGCGCGCGCAAGGCACGCTGATGTGCCACTACCGGCACCGCGCGCACGGCGATCCGTTCGTCTACCCCGGCCTGCAGGATATTACCGCTCACGTCGAATTCACCGGGATCGCCGAGGCCGGCGTCGAGACCGGCGCGGATCTCCTCGGCTACACGTCGCAAGCGCGCTTCCTGCTGAACGCCGGCATCACCGACGCGCTCGCCGAGTTCGATCCCAGCGACGCCGCCCGCTTTCTGCCCGCAGCCAACGCGGTGCAGAAGCTGATCTCGGAAGCGGAAATGGGCGAGCTTTTCAAAGTGATCGCGTTCTCGCGCGGCATCGACGGCACGCTCGACGCCTTCGCGCGCGGCGACCGCTCGCATACGCTTTGAGTTCGAGCGGCGCGCGATGATCCGCTGGCTCTTCACCACCTTCATCGCGGTCGCGATCCTGTCCGGCTCGTGGCCGTGGCTCAAGAAGATCGGAATCGGCAGGATGCCGGGCGATTTCACGCTGAAGATCGGCGGACGGGAGTATCCGTTTCCGTTTATGTCGACGGTGGTGGTGTCGCTCGTGGTTTCTTTGCTGGTGCGGTTGTTTTGATGTGCCGCGAGGCGCGTTGGCCGTTTGGCCGAATTCAGCGGTAGCGGCCTTTGCCGTATGTTAGCAAATTTGCTAACATACCTATGAACTGGACCGTCACCTACTACAACGAGCGGGTCAAACGGGATGTCTTTGACCTGCCCTCAAGCGTTCTCGCGGACTACCTTCGGCTACTCGACTTGATGCAAGAGTTCGGGGCGAATTTGTGCATGCCTCATTCGCGCGCGATGGGCGATGGCCTGTTCGAGTTGTTGCGCCCCAGGGGCCGCGAAGGCATCGGGCGCGTTTTCTATTGCACGCAAATGGACCATCGCGTGGTCGTCTTGCATTCCTTCGTGAAGAAAACGCAGGAAACGCCACAACATGAATTGCGCAAGGCCCGCGCGCGTCTGAAGGAGGTAAAGAATGGCTAAGGCACAAACCAAGCGTGCTCGCACCGAGGTTTTCAACCCTGTGCCGCACACGGCCGAAGACACGGCGCGCATGCTCGTCAATCCCGCGGTCAAGGAAGCCTACGACGCGCTCGACGACGAATACTCGGCGCTTCGGGCGATCCTTTCGGCGCGCCGCGAGGCCGGGCTGACGCAGGCGCAGATCGCCGAACGGATGGGCACGACCGCGTCCGCGGTGTCGCGGCTCGAAGCGTCCCTGACCAGCGAAAAACATTCGCCGTCGTTCGCCACGCTTCGCAAGTACGCCGCCGCATGCGGCAAAAAGCTGGTGATCACGTTCGCTTGATGGCGGCGGCACGCCAAGGGCGGCATCACGCCGCCCCGATCACCTTCGCCACCGCGGCCACGCGCGCCTGATGCACCGCTGCCTTGATCCGCTCCGGCTGGCCCGCGCAGGTCTGCGCAACTGCCCCAGCGTTGATCGCGCGCGCCGCGATCAACGCATCGCGTAACCGCCCGGCCTCCGGAAACTCGCGCCTTTCGAACCCGAGCCGCCCGCGCGTGTCCGACTCGCACGCCTGCAGGAATTCCGCGAACCGCGCCGGCTTGCGCAGCGCGTCGCTGCGTTCGAAGAGGCGCACGAGCGCCGCCGCCCCCATCTCCATCACGCGATGAATGTTGCCGTGCTCGCGCGCGACCAGGAGCGCCAGCTCGCGGCAATCGTTCGGCACGCGCAAGCGGTCGCAGAGCGGCTTCAGTAATTCGACGCTGCGCCCTTCGTGGCCGATATGGCGCGGCAGCACGTCCTCGGGCGTGGTCGCCTTGCCGAGATCGTGCGTGAGCGCGGCAAAACGCACGGTCAGCGCGTAACCCTGCGCCGCCGCGTGATCGACGACCATCATCACGTGCACCCCGGTATCCACCTCCGGGTGATAGTCGGCGCGCTGCGGCACGCCGAACAGGTTGTCGATCTCCGGCAGAATCCGCGCCAGCGCGCCGCACTCGCGCAGCACGCTGAACATCCGCGACGGCTTCTTTTCCATCAACCCGCGCGACACCTCTTGCCAGACTCGCTCCGGCACGAGCGCATCGACTTCGCCGGCCGCGACCATCGACTTCATCAGCCCGAGCGTCTCCGGCGCCACCGCGAAGTCGTGAAAGCGCGCGGCAAAGCGCGCGAGCCGCAAGACGCGCACCGGATCTTCGACGAACGCCGCGCCGACGTGCCGGAAAATCCGCGCCTCCAAATCCGCCTGCCCGTTGAACGGATCGACGACAGGTCCGGTCAGCTCGCCGTCCGGACGCACCGCGCGCGCCATCGCGTTGATCGTCAGGTCGCGGCGCGCGAGGTCTTCCTCGAGCGTGACATCGGGCGCGTAGAAGAACTGAAAGCCGTGATAGCCGGCCGCGGTCTTGCGCTCGGTGCGCGCGAGCGCGTACTCCTCGTGCGTGTCCGGATGCAGGAACACCGGAAAATCCTTGCCGACCGGACGGAATCCCTGTGCGACCATCTGCTCGGGCGTCGCGCCGACCACGACGTAGTCGCGGTCGGACACGGGCATGCCGAGCAGTTCGTCGCGGATCGCGCCGCCTACCGCGAAGATATTCATTCGTATTGGTCGAGATAGGCGACGGGATGCGGTTCGCGCATCGCGTCTTCGATCCACGCGGCCACCGCCGGCAGCGCAGCGATTCGCGCCGCGTACGCCCGCCCCTCGCCGGACAGCTTCGGCTCGTAGGTCCTGAACCGCATCACGACCGGCGCGTACATCGCATCGGCAATGCCGAACTCGCCGAACAGGAACGGGCCGCCGTGAATGGCCAAGCACTCGCGCCAGATCGCATCGACGCGCGCCACATCGGCGAGCGCGCCCGGCGTCGCGCCCTTGCCGGGCCGGGCCGCGCGAATGTTCATCGACATCGACGCGCGCATTTCGCCGAACCCCGCGTGCATTTCCGCGGAGATGCTGCGCGCTTGCCCGCGCGCCGCCGCATCGCGCGGCCATAGTGCGTGCTGCGGATAGCGCTCGGCGAGCGTCTCGAAGATCGCAAGCGTTTCCCAGACCGAGCGGCCGTCATCGCCGACGAGACACGGCACCTTGCCCGACGGCGAATGCTCGAGAATGCGCGCATTCGTGTCGGGCTCGTTCAGCCAGATCAGGACTTCCTCGAACGGAATGCCGAAATGCTTCATCAACACCCACGGACGCATCGACCACGACGAATAGTTCTTGTCACCGATTATCAGCTTCATGTTTTAGGCGAGAGGAGGGTTGAGGGAACGGCTTAGCGGCCAGCATTGGCGCGAAACGCGTTGAAGCGCGAACGCAGCGACGCGCCGCTCAGGTACACCGGCGCAATCACGTCGATTCCGACCGGCTCGACCCCCAGTTCCGGCGCTAGCGGCCCGTGCATCACGCTGTCGATCTTCATCGAATCGAGATTGTCGCGCGTGAGCATTGGCTCTCCGGGAAGCATCTCGAACGAGAGCGCCTGAAGCCGCGCGAACGCGTCCGGCAAGCGGACGATGCGCGCGTTGCGGCCGATCGTTGCGCCGCAGAACTTGACCAGTTGCTCCAGCGTGTACACCGCCGGGCCGCCGAGTTCGTAAGTATGCCCGCTCGCGGCATCGAGATCGAGCACGTTGACGATCGCCTTCACCACGTCGCCGACATAGACCGGCTGGAACTTGGCGTCCGGCTTGGCGAGCGGAATCACGGGAAAGACGCGCTGCAGGAACGCGAGCTTGTTGAGAAACGTGTCTTCCGGACCGAACACGACCGACAAGCGGAAAATCGTCGTCGCAAGCGAAGTCGACGCTCGCACCGCCTTCTCGCCGTCGCCTCTCGAGCGCAGATACATGCTCGGTCCGCGCGGATCGGCTCCGATCGGGCTGATATGAATCAGGCGATGCACGCCCTTGCCTTCACACGCCGCGACGATCTTCGACGGCAGTTCGACGTGCACCTTGGCGAACCCGGGACCGTAAGGGTCGCCGTTGCCGCCATTCAGAATCCCGACCAGATTGACGACCGCGTCCGCCCCCTCGACGAAGCGCGCGAGTTGCACGGGGTCCGACACGTCGGCTTCGATGACGTCGATCGGGAGCAGCGTGAGGTGGCTGGCGTTCTGGCGGCGGCGTGTGGCAATGCGCACGTCTTTGCCGGCAGCGACCAGCGCGTTCGTGAGATGGCTGCCGATGAAACCCGAGCCGCCGATGAGTGCAATGGATTGGTGTCGCATCTTCGACTCCCTGGGTGGAGAGACGCCGCTGCAACGGCTGGCGCTAAGGCCGGTTCGCCGCGCGGTTGCGAGCCGCCCCAGTATGGGACGGCCCGCGCGGCGGCGATGCACGTTAGGCGTCAGGGCATGATGTAGCCGAGCCGCTCTTTCAGCGATTGCGGCTTGCCTTCGAACAGCGCCGCGTAATAGACCGTGTTCGACAGCACGTTCTTGACGTAATCGCGGGTCTCGTTGAACGGAATCGTTTCCGCGAAAATCGCGCCTTCCACCCCGCGCGGCAGATTGGCCTTCCACTGGCGCGAACGGCCGGGACCGGCGTTGTAGCCGGCCGTGGCGAGCACGGCGGAACCGTCGAATTGATTGTAGATCATCGACAAATAGTTCGTGCCGAGCAGGATATTGGTGTTGATGTCGTTCATCTGCGCGCGCGAAATCGAGCCCAGGCCGATCTTCTTCGCCACCATTTGCGCCGTGCCCGGCATCAGCTGCATTAGACCGCCCGCGCCGACTTCCGAACGCGCGTTGATGATGAAGCGCGATTCCTGGCGGATCAGCCCGTATGCCCATTCGACGTCGAGCCCGGTGGTCTGCGCGTCGCTCTGGACGATGTCGCGGAACGGCGACAGGTAGCGCAGCGAGAAGTCGTGCTCGACCTGCGTGCGATCGGCCGTGTTCACGGTGCGGTCATACAGCTCGATACGGCGCGCGTACTCGGCGGCGGCGAGGAGCTGCCGGTCGGTCATGGTGCGCAGCGGCCAGTTCCACTCGCGATTGCCTTCGAGCCGCAGGTTCAGCGCGTAGAAGCGCTGCGCGAGCGCGAAGCCCGGCGTCTGGGCCGCTTGCTCGACTTCCGCGTCCGTCACCTTCGTTTGCGGCGGAATGATGATCTTCTGACCGAGCTCTTCGGAAGCGAGCTGGCCGTAGAAATTGAAGTTTCCCGCGATCTGCTCGAAGTCCTGGTTGGCGTTCACGGTGTCGCCGAGCTGCTTCAAGGCGCGCCCATGCCAGTAGACCCACGCCGGGCGAGCGCGCAGCTCGGCCGGCATCTGTTCGATCGACCAGCGCACCATCGTCCAGTCGCCGGCGAGCAGCGCGCTGCGCACGCGCCATTCGTACGCCGGGTACGAAAGCGGTGCATTCGCCGACAGCCGGAACCAGTCGACCGCGCCCGGCATCTGCTTGGCCGCCGCCTGATAGGCGATCGTGCCCCAGCCGATCGCACGCTCGGGCGACGCGAGCGACGGCGCGACCGCGGCGAACGTGGCCGCAGCCGTGGCCGGATCGTTGGCCGCCATGCGCGTGATCGCGAGCAGCGCCAGTTGATGCGAGGTCGAGTCGGGCGTCACGCCCTTGGCAAGCAAGAGCGGCGGCGTGGTGGTGGCCTGCTGGAAGAGCGTCGGGTCCGGCGCGGCCGAGCCGAGTGCATCGACAAGCGTGCTGCCCGTCGTCGTCTGGTCCTGCTCGTACGACAGACGGATCTGCTGCCAGACGTCGTTCGGCGTGAACTGCTGGCTGCTCGCGAGCGCCGTGATCAGGTCGACGCAGCCGTCGCCGTACCACTTCGGCTCGACGAGCAGCGCGCGCGCCGCATCGGCGACGTTCTCGCCGCGCGACAGCTTCGATTCGAGCGCGTAGCACTTCACCTGCGTGTCGTCGTTCAGCACGAAGCGCGCGTATTGCTGGTCGAAGTTGCGCCAGTCGTGGCGCGCGCCGAGCACGGTGAGGTAGTCGTTGCGCAGACGGTCGGCGATCGCCGTGCCGTCGTAGCGCTGCAGGAACGACAGCACCGGCGCATCCGGCGCATCGATCTTCGCGTGCCCCGAGCCGTCGAACAATTGCGGCTTGATCTGGAAGTACTCGAGATACGAAGGCGCCGGATAATTCGGGATCATGCTCGCCAGTTGCGCCGCGCGATCGGGATCGTTGTTGCGGGCGGCTTCACGCAACTGGATGAAGATTTGATCGTCGCCGGAGAGCTGGGAGAGAGGGGCGGGACGCACGGCGGAAGCCGTGCCGCAAGCGACGAGCGTCGCAGCGGCAAGAGCATAGCTGAGCGCGCGATATACTCGATGGAGTCGGTTGGACATCGTTGTTTCTTCGTTGTTTCTGCGTTGTTTCTGGAGCACAAAATTGAGCGAAAGGATAGCACGCAACCCCGCGGCAAAACGCAAAAGCGAGCTGCGAAAAACGCTGCTCGCAGCGCGTAAAACCGCGCTCTGCGCGCCCGGCAGCCAGGCTGCGCTCGGCGCTCGTGTCCTCGATATTTTGGAACACTATGCACCGCGCGTCGCCGGTTTTTACTGGCCGCTCGACGGCGAATTCGACGCGCGCGATGCGCTGGCTCAGTGGCTATCGCTCGACGCGCATCGACAGGCCGCGCTGCCCGTCATTCCGGTTATCGGCACGGCGCTCGAATTTCATGAGTGGGTGCCGGGCGCGCCGATGAAAATCGGCCATCACCGGATTCCCGAACCGGAGTCGGCGCGGGTGCTGGCGCCCGATCTGCTGCTCGTGCCCTGCGTGGCCTTCGACGACGACGGCTATCGGCTCGGCTATGGCGGCGGCTACTACGACCGCACGCTTGCCGCATGGCCGGGCGGCAAGCGGCCGGTCACGGTGGGCGTCGCGTTCGAGGCGTGCCGGACGAGCGCGTTGCCGCGCGAGACGCACGACGTGCCGCTCGACGCGATCATCACGGATACAGGAAGCTATTTCAGCGCGCCGGAGCCAATGCGGGCGGGCCAGGCGAATCGGGCAGGCTGAGCGCGCGCTCACCTTCGTTCCGCGCACGCCAAAGACTGCTTCATAACGACGCCGCTGCCCTCGCTGCGGTGTCGTACAAACCAGACGCGTTGCGCATGAGCTGCGCGGCCTCGCCGATTTGCTCGTTGGTCAGGCCGCTTTCCTTGAGCGTGGCGATCAGGCAGCTCTCGCGCACCTCGCGATACTTGAGGCACAGGTCGCGCCCCGCCTGGGTGGCGGAAAAGAACACTTCCTTGCCTGTCTTTTCGCTTTTTACGTACCCTCTAGCCAGCAGCTTCTTCAACGCGTACGTGGCGACGTGCGTATCTTCGATATTCAGCACGAAGCAGATGTCCGCGAGCTTCTTCTTGCGCTCGCGATGGCTCACGTGATGCAGCAGCGAGACTTCGATCGCCGTCATGTCCTTCGCGCCCGCGGCCGACATGCAGCGCACCATCCAGCGGTTGAACGCGTTGCTTGCCATGATGAGGCCATATTCGAACTCGGATAATTCCGCACTCGTTTCAGAGACGAGATGTTCCGAGGAAACGATCTTGGTCGGGTGACGCGACATGTTCGGCGAATTTCAAGATGAAAGAAAGGTGAGCCGAAGTGTACGACGCGCATAAGTCGTTGCGCTCCTAGCAAAAACGCTTATTGGGAAAATCTCAATATTTTATTGACAATGTATCCTAGCAACCTTGGTAGCTTTGCATGGGATCAGAGTAGGGGCTAAAGCGCCAACTCTGATCGACAGGGGGCACGCTCGGTTCGCCCCAGGCCGCCACCGTCCAATCACTCTTCATACCGATGAGTCAACCGCGTATTTATCCGTTCGGCGACACCGCGCTGGTCTGCGAGACGCCGCCGCCCGCGACGCTCGATTGCCAGCGGCGCATCTGGGCCGCGGCCGAGGCCGCGCGGCGGTGGCCGCATGTGCTTGAAGTCGTGCCCGGCATGAACAACCTGACGATCGTGTTCGACCCGCTCGCCGCCGACAGCGAGACGCTCGCCGCCGAGCTCGCCGCCGCCATGGAGCGCGAGCCGGACGCAGCGGTGGCGGGCCGCGAAGTCGAAGTGCCGGTTCAGTACGGCGGCGAGTTCGGGCCGGATCTGCTCGCGGTCGCCGAGCACACCGGGCTCACGCCGGACGAAGTGGTCGAGCGCCACGCGGCGGGCGACTACGTCGTGTTCTTCCTCGGCTTCCAGCCGGGCTTCGCGTACCTGGGCGGGCTCGCAGACGCCTTGCACACGCCCCGGCGCGCCGCGCCGCGGCTCGAAGTGCCGGCCGGGTCGGTCGGCATCGGCGGCGCGCAGACCGGCATCTATCCGGCGGCAGCGCCCGGCGGCTGGCAGTTGATCGGCCGCACCTCGCTCCCGCTGTTCGATCCGGCGCGCACGCCGCCCACGCTCTTGCAGCCGGGCGACCGGGTGCGCTTTACCGTCGCGGGGCTCCATCGATGATCGACGTCATTCGCGCGGGGCTTCTCACGACGATCCAGGATCTCGGACGGCCCGGCTGGCGGCACCTCGGCATCGCGCTCGGCGGCGCGCTCGACACGCTCGCGCTCGAAGTCGGCAACCGCCTCGTCGGCAACCGGCCGCAGGCGGCGGCGCTCGAAGTGACCGTGGGCCCCACGGTCCTGCGCTTCGCGCGCGCCACGCGCGTGGCCATCACCGGCACGGAGTTCGGCTCGACGCTCGACGGCAAACCGGTCTACTCGTGGTGGAGCCTGCCGGTGAAGGCCGGCCAGGAACTGATCTTGCACGCGGCGAAACGCGGGATGCGGGCGTATGTTTGCGTCGCGGGCGGCATCGACGTGCTGCCGATGCTCGGCTCGCGCAGCACCGATCTGGGCGCGCGCTTCGGCGGCCTGGGCGGCCGGGCGCTGAAGGACGGCGACCGCCTGCCGATCGGCAACCTGTTCTCGAGCGGTGCGAGCGTGGCGCCGGATGCGCCCGAGTTCGGCGTGAAAGCGCCCGAGTGGTGCCGCTTCGTCCTGTTCGCCCACGAACCGGTGCGGCGCGGCAAGCACGGCGCGGGGGCCGACTGGGCGGTGCCGATCCGCGTCTTGCGCGGCCCGGAATACGACAGCTTCACGGCAGACGCGCAAAGCGCGTTCTGGACAGACGAATGGGTCGTGACGCCGAACAGCAATCGCATGGGCTACCGCCTCGCGGGCACGCAGCTCGCGCGCACGCGGCAAGGCGATCTGCTGTCGCACGCGGTGCTGCCGGGCACGATCCAGGTGCCGCCCAACGGCCAGCCGATCGTGCTGATGAGCGACGCGCAAACCACGGGCGGCTACCCGAAGATCGGCGCGGTGATTCGCGCGGATCTCTGGAAGCTCGCGCAGGTGCGCTTGAACGGCAGCATCCGCTTCATCCCGACAGCGCAAGAAGAAGCGCTTTACGCGTTCCACGAAGAACGGGCGTATTTGCGGCAGATCGACGTCGCGATCGCCATGCATGAGGAGCGGCTGCGCAAAGAGACGCGTGCCGCTTAGGACCTGTTCACGCTGATAACAGGCCATAGCATCACTAGATGAGGTCACCACCATGGAAATCGATTTGAACGCCGATCTCGGCGAAGGCTGCGGATTCGACGAGGCGCTGCTGGATTACGTCAGCTCGGCAAACATTGCGTGCGGCTGGCACGCGGGCGGCGCCAACGCAATGCGCGATTGCGTGCGCTGGGCCGTCCAGAAGGGCGTGTCGATCGGCGCGCATCCGAGCTTCAACGATCCCGAGAACTTCGGCAGAAAGGAAATGGATCTGCCGGCCGGCGACATTTACGCCGGCGTGCTCTACCAGCTCGGCGCCCTGTCCGCGATCGCGCAGGCCGAGGGCGGGCGCATCGTCCACGTGAAGCCGCACGGCGCGCTCTATAACCAGGCCGCGCGCGACCCGGCGATCGCCGACGCGATCGTATCGGCGGTGCATGACTTCGATCCGTTGGTGGCCGTGTTCGGCCTCGCGAACAGCAGCTTCGTGGACGCGGCGCGGCGCGCCGGGCTCATTGCCGTCGAAGAGGTCTTCGCCGACCGCGGCTACCGCTCCGACGGCTCGCTCGTGCCGCGCAGCCAGCCCGGCGCAATGATCGACGACGAAGACGAAATGCTCGAGCGTACGCTCACGATGGTGCGCGACCGGAGGGTGAAGGCGATCGACGGCAAGTGGGTGCCGCTCAACGCACAGACGATCTGCCTCCATGGCGACGGCCCGCACGCCCTTGCTTTCGCGCGGCGGATTCGCACGGCGCTCGAAGCCAACGGCATCGAGGTGCACGCCGCAAGCGCGCTGCGGGCCTGAGTCCGGAACCCGCGGAGAACGCAGCCGACACCCGGCATCGCAGTACGGCAGACGCCCCGCTCCTTGCGGGGCGTCTGCCAAGTGCAGTCCCAGCGGCCAGAAAACCAAAGCAACGATCAGAAGAGCCGCACGAAGCAAACCCGCGACACTTATCCGTGCCGCGCTTCCGAGGAGGTTCGCCGCATGGCATGCGTCGTGCGCCACCCGCGCACCGGGGCAAGCCCTGCGGCGGTTTGGTTTGACACCGTTTGGAGACAATTACATGCAGACCACCGTCAGCCTTTGGCCGCTGATCGGGGTAGCCGTGATCATCATCGGATTCCTGTTGCGCTTCAATCCGATGCTGATCGTCGCGGCCGCCTCGATCGTCACCGCGCTCGCCGCGCATTTTCCGCCGGACAAGATCCTCGCCGCGATCGGCAGCGGCTTTCTGAAGACCCGCAACATTCCGATCATCCTGTTTCTGCCGCTCGCGGTGATCGGCCTGCTCGAGCGGCACGGGCTGCGCGAGCGTGCGCAGATGTGGATCGCGAGCATCAAGGCGGCGACCGCCGGGCGTCTTCTGATCATCTACTTGCTCGTGCGCGAGCTGACCGCCGCGGTCGGGCTGACCGGGCTCGGCGGCCATCCGCAGATGGTGCGGCCGCTGCTCGCGCCGATGGCCGAAGGCGCGACCGAAACCCGCTTCGGCAAGATCAGCGACGCCGTGCGCTTCCGGCTGCGCGCCTACGCGGCGTCTGCCGATAACGTCGGCCTCTTCTTCGGCGAGGACATCTTCGTTGCGTTCGGCGCGATCGTGCTGATGGTCACCTTCCTCAAGGAAGCGGGCATCAGCGTCGAGCCGCAGCACGTCGCCGTGTGGGGCATCCCGACCGCGATCTGCGCGTTCCTGATCCACGGCTTCAGGTTGTATCTGCTCGATCGGCGGCTCGAAAAAGAACTGGGCGGGCGGCATGCCGCGCACTCGATTGCGCCGGAAGAAGACGCGAAACAAGCCGCTCAAGAAGCGGCGAAAGCCGCAGGAGACGAGGCATGACGATCACGCTCAACTATCTCTTCTGGCTCGTCGGCATCGTGTTGCTGATCGTCGGCGGGATGATTCTCGTCGACCGCGCGCACCCGCGGCGATTCTCCGCAGGCGGCTTCTGGATTCTCTATGCGCTGATCTTTCTGATCGGCGACCAGCTGCCGGTCGACGTGGTCGGCGCGCTCGTGATCCTGATGGCGCTCATCGCCGGCTTCGGCGGCGTGACGGCAGGCAAGCCGAAGATGCTGCCCGAAGACGTCCGCCGCGCCAGCGCAACGCGCCTCGGCAACAAGCTCTTCGTCCCCGCGCTGACGATTCCGGTGGTCACGGTCATCGTGACGCTCGCCGCGAGCCATCTCGTCTTCGGCGGCACGCCGCTCGTCGATCCGAAGAACGTGACGCTGATCGGCTTCGGCGCCGGCTGCGTGATCGCGCTCGCGATCGCGTGCGTGATCACGCGCGACACGATCGGGCAGTCGATGCAGGAGACCCGACGCCTCGTCGACGCGCTGTCGTGGGCCGCGGTGCTGCCGCAGATGCTCGGCATGCTGGGGCTCGTGTTTTCCGATGCGGGGGTGGGCAAGGCCGTCGCGCACGTGACGACGGCCTACATCGACCTCGATTACCGGCTCGTCGCGGTGGCCGTCTATTGCATCGGCATGGCGCTCTTCACGATGGTGATGGGCAACGGCTTCGCCGCGTTTCCGGTGATGACGGGCGGCGTCGGCGTGCCGATCCTCGTCAACGTGTTCCACGGCAACCCGGCGACGATGGTGGCAATCGGGATGTTCTCAGGCTACTGCGGGACGCTGATGACGCCGATGGCGGCGAACTTCAACATCGTGCCGGCGGCGTTGCTCGAATTGCCCGATAAGAATGCCGTGATCAAAGTGCAGGTGCCGACGGGGTTGGCGCTCTTGGTCGTGAATATCTTTCTGCTGAATTTCATGATGTTCTTGTGAAAGCGAACTTGTCCGCTGCGTGGCGTGGGTGAACCACCACGCGTGGCGGACGATTCGCGAGCCATCCAGAAAAGAATCGCCTAGTTTCTGGATTTCGGACTACTCCTATATCTCGCCAGTCATCGGGCTGGTTATGTTGCGTTCTCTCATTGATCAGAACATGGAGAACGAGACAT
>NZ_JAFLRF010000027.1:78802-81318 GCF_017315705.1 Trinickia mobilis
GCCCGGCTCTTGCCCGCGTCCAACCTTACCGGAGCGATGACCGCGCCCTGAGTGGCCGCCGTTGCATCCGATGAGCGGGGGGACCATGTCAGACCGACACCTCTCCCCGGACGCCCGCCGACGCCTCGCGCGTCCAATCGGCGGCCGCGCCCACCTGTTGCCCATGCGAGACCTGACGCCCGAGCAAGCGTGCTGGGTCATTCCACCATCGTTTGCGTGGTCCGTCATTGCTCCGGCAGCCCATGCGCGATTGTCGGGTGTGGACCGCTATGGCCTGCTCGAGAGTGATGTCAACCCAGGCGAGCTTGAGCAGTTCATCGACGATATGTTCGTCGACCCAAGCTGGCTCAAGGGTACGGAGATGACCAGTTTTGAAGATTGGGGAAACAATTTCTCGCAAGCGTTCAATTTTGAGTCGTCGTACTACGATCGGGCCACCAAGCTCGGCGAAAAATTGCTAGACGAACCATTTCTAATTGATATCGCGGGTCATTCACAGGGAGGTGGGCTATGCGCGGCCGCATCAAGTGTCAGCGGGAAGGCATGTTGGAGTTTCAATGCCGCGGGCCTGCATCCGAAAACCGTGGAGCGCTATGGCGGCACTTTGCAGCCTTCAGAGATCAACGCGTACCACGTGAAAGGGGAAATCTTGACAACTCTGCAAAGCTGGCTACCGCTGCCGGTGGCTATCGGCACACCTTATATCCTCGACGGAAAAGGTTCCTCTATAAGCCGCCACTTCATTAGCCAGGTGATCGACGGCATTGAAAAGCAAAAACAGGAAGATATTTCCATTCTTCAGGAGGTCCCACTGTGAAACGACTGATTTTCGCGTTCACCGTGGCAATTGGCCTTCTACTGATCTCTTATACTGCAAACGCAATGACGAAATTCCCAGCTACTGACTTTTTTTCTGGACCGCAACTTGCGCTGGCGCAAGCCATTGAGCGCGGCGATCTGGCCAAAGTAAGACAGCTTGCACCCGCTACCGATCTGAACACGCCGGGTCGCAAGAACATGACACTGCTTTTTTTCGCATTTCAGGATGCGCTGGAACGAGACCCCAAGCAACTGGAAATCATGGGTGAGCTAATCAAGGCTGGAGCTGATCCATTTCAAAAGGTGCCAAACTTTGGCAGCGTATTGGGCGTGACTTTGAACAGCCCTACGGCGGATTTCTTACGTATCCTCCTCGATGCCGGCGTCGGGCCCAATACCATAATTGATGGAGAAAGCCCCATTCTCCTTGAAGTCACATCTCCTAGAACCTTTGATTCGCTTAAGCTTTTGATTGCCTGCGGAGCCGATGTTAACATGCGAGATTCGTTGCGCAACACAGCGCTATACGAAGCATTAACGAGTCGCGCGCTAGATCAAATTGACTATTTGCTCGATCACGCAGCGAATCCAAACACCTACAACATTAACGGCCTTTCGTTTCCGTACGCAATTTCAACGCGAATTAATCAAAACGCCTCTGCTCCCGAATCGATTACATATCAAAAGCTAACCGAAATCCGCGACCGCATCATCAAGATGGGCGTCAAATGGCCACCCGATACCCCCGAGCAAATCCGCGCCCGTTGGGGCGCCAACGCGCCGAGAAGATTGGATGACAGCCAGCTCCCCCTTTAATTAGAAACTCGGCATCGAACCCGCCGCAATTCAGGTTCGATGCCGTCCGCCACTCGCCCCACGAACCGCTAGTGCGACGCTCCATAGCCGTCCCCTCTTTACGCGCACCACGTTCTGACGACATTGCAAAACTGGCTCCCCTGTCGGCAAACCCTATGCTCTGGGAGGTAGCGACTCCTTCATTAGCCGGCACATCGTTAGCCAAGTGATTGATGGAATCGCAAAGCAAAAGCGGGAAGACATGTCGTTTCCGAATAGCGACATGTTCGCACCACGGCAACCCGGCGACGACGGTGGCAATCGGGATGTTCTCCGGCTACTGCGGGACGCTGATGACGCCGATGGCGGCGAACTTCAACATCGTGCCGGCGGCGTTGCTCGAATTGCCCGATAAGAATGCCGTGATCAAAGTGCAGGTGCCGACGGGGTTGGCGCTCTTGGTCGTCAATATCTTTCTGCTGAATTTCATGATGTTCTTGTGAAAGCGAACTTGTCCGCTGCGTGGCGCGGGTGAACCACCACGCGTGGCGGACGATTCGCGAGCCATCCAGAAAAGAGTCGCCTAGTTTCTGGATTTCGGATTACTCCTATATCTCGCCAGTCATCGGGCTGGTTATGTTGCGTTCTCTCATTGATCAGAACATGGAGAACGAGACATGCACACACCGTGCGGCGCCACCTCACAAACCGCCCCTCGATTCACGATTCACCCCGCTGATGCCCGCGTCCGACCTTGCCGGAGCGATGACCGCGCCCTGAGTGGCCGCCGTTGCATCCGATGAGCGGGGGGACCATGTCAGACCGACACCTCTCCCCGGACGCCCGCCGACGCCTCGCGCGTCCAATCGGCGGCCGCGCCCACCTGTTGCCCATGCGAGACC
>NZ_JAFLRF010000028.1 GCF_017315705.1 Trinickia mobilis
TCCCTCGCGCCCCACTCCGAAGCGCGAAAGACCGAAATTCTAGCCACCCCCTCGCGTCCTGGCAAGCGGTATTTTGCAGGCGACCCTACCTGTGCTTGAACACGGGTTTGCGCTTTTCGACGAACGCCGCCATTCCCTCCTTCTGATCCTCGGTTGCAAAGAGCGAATGGAAAAGGCGCCGCTCGAAATGAACGCCCTCTGCAAGTGTCGTCTCGTATGCGCGGTTGACGGACTCTTTCACCATCATGACCGCAGGCAACGGAAACTCAGCGATCGTCGCGGCTGCCGCCACCGCCTCTTCGATTACCGACGCAGCCGGAACCACACGTGACACCAACCCGGCCCGCTCGGCCTCGGATGCATCCATGAAGCGCGCGGTCAGGCACATGTCCATCGCCTTCGCCTTGGAAACCGCGCGCGGCAATCGCTGTGTGCCGCCGGCTCCAGGCATGATGCCGAGCTTAATCTCCGGCTGACCGAATTTGGCCGTCTCCGCCGCAATGATGATGTCGCACATCATCGCCAGCTCGCAGCCACCGCCGAGCGCGAAACCCGCGACCGCCGCAATGATTGGCTTTCGGATCGAACGCACCGTTTCCCAGTTGCGGGTGATGTAGTCGCCCTTGTAGACATCCATATAGGAATAGGTCGCCATCATCCCGATGTCGGCGCCCGCCGCGAACGCCTTTTCGCTGCCGGTGAGCACAATTGCGCCGATGTTGTCATCGGAATCGAATGCTTTGAGAGCGGCGCCCAACTCGTCCATCAGCGCGTCGTTGAGCGCATTGAGCGCCTTCGGGCGATTCAGCGTCACCAATCCGACCCGCCCTCGAGTCTCGACCAGAATATTCTCGTACGCCATGCATCCTCCTTATCGATCAAAGAAACGCGAAAACCCTTCCCGCGTGCGTTTGAATGATGCTACCATTCCTCGACCAACCGGTCGGTCAATTAATCGGCAAGATTCCCCAATCGCTCAGCCATCCCCTCCTCCGCCATGACACATGCTCTATTCACGAAGCACGAAGATACGCTGAACAACGCCCTCGCCGCCATCGAATCGCGCGGCTATTGGAGCCCGTTTGCAGAAATGCCGAGTCCCAAAGTGTACGGGGAAACCGGCAACGCCGACGGCGAGGCTGTATTCAAGGCGCACCTCAATCACACGTTCGACCTCGACCAGCCGACCAACGGTGAGACCGTCGGCGCCGAGCAGTCGCCCTATGGCTTCGCACTGAGGGTCCGCTACCCGAAGTCCGATGTCGACGCCCTCATCGGCGCGGCAAAGACAGCCCAGCGCAGTTGGCGCGCTGCAGGCCCGAAGGCATGGGTTGGCGTGAGCCTCGAGATTCTGACCCGCTTGAACCGCGCCAGTTTCGAGCTTGCCTATAGCGTGATGCACACGACCGGCCAAGCATTCATGATGGCCTTCCAGGCAGGCGGCCCGCACGCGCAGGACCGCGCGCTCGAAGCGATCGCCTATGCGTGGGACGAGCTGCGACGCATTCCCGCGGAGGCCCACTGGGAGAAGCCGCAAGGCAAAAACCCGCCACTCGCGATGCAAAAGCGCTACACGATCGCCCCGCGTGGTCTCGGGCTGGTGCTTGGCTGTTGCACGTTTCCCACTTGGAACGGCTATCCAGGCCTCTTTGCCGACTTGGCAACGGGTAACGCGGTCATCGTCAAACCCCATCCCGGCGCAATCCTGCCGCTCGCCATTACCGTTCGTATCGCGCGCGACGTGTTGCGCGAGGCCGGGTTCGACCCGAATGTCGTCACGCTGCTGGCAACGGAGCCGAACGACGGTGCCCTCGTGCAAAATCTCGCGCTGCGCCCCGACATCAAGCTCATCGACTTCACCGGCAGCACGCAAAACGGCACCTGGCTCGAACGAAACGCCCACCAGGCCCAGGTGTTCACAGAAAAGGCGGGCGTCAATCAGATCGTAATCGACTCGGTCGACGACATCAAAGCCGTTGCCCGGAACGTAGCTTTCTCGCTGGCGCTTTATTCGGGCCAGATGTGCACCGCTCCGCAAAACATCTACGTGCCGCGCGACGGAATCCGCACCGCCGACGGACACTTGAGTTTCGACGATGTAGCGCAAGCGCTGGCGGGCGCCGCGCAAAAACTTGTTGCCGACCCGGCCCGTGCCGTCGAATTGCTCGGCGCGATTCAGAACGAAGGTGTCGCGCGCCGAATCGACGAGGCGCGCTCGCTCGGCAGCGTCCTCGTGGAAAGCCAGTCGCTCGCGCACCCCGCGTTTCCCGGTGCGCGCGTTCGCACGCCGCTTGTTCTGCAACTCGACGCCGCAAAGGACACGAGCAAATTCACCGGCGAGTGGTTCGGCCCCATCTCGTTCGTGATTGCCACCGATTCGACCGCCCAGTCCCTTGATCTCGCAGGCTCGATCGCCGCCGAACATGGCGCGCTCACGTTCTCCGTCTACAGCACCGACGACACGACGATCGAAGCCGCACATGAGGCATCGATCCGCGGCGGCGTAGCGCTTTCGATCAACCTGACGGGCGGCGTATTCGTCAATCAGTCGGCTGCGTTCTCCGATTTCCACGGCACCGGCGCCAATCCGGCCGCCAACGCGGCGCTGGCCGACGCTGCCTTTGTGGCAAATCGCTTCCGCGTCGTGCAAAGCCGGGTCCATGTTGCACCGAAGTCCGCTCCCGCGGAAGCTGGCCAAACGGCATAGACCATTCGGCCGAATCGAACGCCGCCGCCTTCGTCACTAATATGAGTTGAAGCGCCTGCCTCCATGCGGGCGCGCCATTCGCAGGGAATTCAAATGTCCGATGCCTTTATCTGCGACGCGATTCGCACCCCGTTCGGCCGCTACGGCGGCGTCCTGAAAGACGTCCGCGCCGACGATCTCGCTGCCGTGCCCATCAAGGCGCTGATCGAACGCAATCCCAATGTCGACTGGAGCGCGCTCGACGACGTCATCTACGGTTGCGCCAATCAAGCTGGGGAAGATAACCGCAACGTCGCACGCATGGCCGCCCTGCTGGCTGGCCTGCCCACCACCGCGCCGGGCTCCACGCTGAACCGCCTGTGCGGCTCCGGCATGGACGCGGCCGGCACCGCGGCGCGTGCGATCAAAGCAGGCGAAGCCCGCTTGATGATTGCGGGCGGCGTGGAAAGCATGACGCGTGCACCGTTCGTCATGGGCAAAGCTACGGGCGCTTTTTCGCGCCAGGCGGAAATTCATGACACAACCATCGGCTGGCGCTTCATCAATGCACTGATGAAGCGCGACTACGGCGTCGACTCGATGCCGCAGACGGCAGAAAACGTCGCCGCCGATTTCTCGATCAGCCGCGCCGATCAGGACGCGTTCGCGATGCGCAGCCAGCAGAAAGCGGCTCGCGCGCAGCGGGACGGTACGCTTGCGCAGGAAATCGTCGAGGTTGAAATTCCGCAAAAGAAAGGCGATCCGGTTCGCGTTGCGCTCGATGAGCATCCGCGCGAAACGTCGCTTGAAGCGCTTGGCAAGCTGAAGGGTGTTGTGCGTCCCGACGGCACGGTCACGGCAGGCAACGCATCGGGCGTCAATGACGGCGCGTGCGCGCTGCTGCTCGCCAATGCCGAGGCCGCCGAGCAGTACGGCCTGCGCCGCCGCGCCCGCATCATCGGCATGGCGACGGCCGGCGTCGAGCCGCGCATCATGGGGATCGGGCCTGCGCCGGCTACGCAGAAGCTGCTGAGCCAGCTCGGCATGTCGCTCGACCAGTTCGACGTGATCGAGCTCAATGAAGCATTCGCTGCGCAAGGGCTCGCGGTGCTGCGCATGCTCGGTGTCGCCGACGACGATGCCCGCGTGAACCCAAATGGCGGCGCAATCGCGCTCGGGCACCCGCTCGGCGCGTCCGGCGCACGGCTTATCACGACCGCGCTGCACCAGTTGGAACGAACCGACGGGCGCTACGCGCTTTGCACGATGTGCATCGGCGTAGGTCAAGGCATCGCGCTGGCTATCGAGCGCGTTTGATCGAGCTGCCGGCGCCCGAGCGCGCCGCGATATTTAGAGTCAGAGAGCTTTGCATGGGACCAGAGTAAGCGCTAAAGCGCTAACTCTGGTCGACAGGAGACATTTGATGCCCTATGAAACGATCCGCGTCGACATCGGCGCGTCAGCGCACGTCGCCACGATCACGCTGAACCGCCCCGACAAGCTCAACAGTTTCACGCGAACGATGCACCGGGAATTGAGTGCAGCGCTAGACGAAGTCGAAAAAGCCGACGTTCGCGCGCTCGTGCTGACCGGCGCGGGCCGCGGCTTCTGCGCCGGCCAGGATCTCGCGGACCTCGATTTCACGCCTGGCGCGATGACGGATCCGGGCGACTTGGTCGACCAGTACTTCAATCCGCTGATCCGCCGCCTGCAAGCGTTGCCGCTGCCCATCATCGCCGCCGTCAACGGCACGGCAGCTGGCGCGGGCGCCAATCTCGCGCTCGCGTGCGACCTGGTGCTTGCCGCGCGCTCGAGCAGCTTCATTCAAGCGTTCGTCAAGATCGGCCTTCTGCCGGACTCGGGAGGGACAGCATTTCTGCCTCAACGCATCGGCATGGCACGCGCGCTGGGGCTCGCCATTACCGGGGACAAACTGAGCGCAGAGCAAGCGTTTAGCTGGGGCCTCATCTGGCAAGTCGTCGACGACGCCGAACTGCCCAGCATCGCCGCACAGTTTGCCGCCCGGCTCGCGCAACAGCCCACGCGCGCCATTGCGGCCATCAAGACGGCGATGCGTGCCAGCGTGACGCAATCGCTCGATCAGCAACTCGATCTCGAACGCGACTTGCAGCGCAAACTCGGCGCATCCTTCGACTACGCCGAGGGTGTGCACGCCTTTATCGAAAAACGCGCGCCGCGCTTTGAAGGACGTTGAGATGTCTTCCCAACCAGCCCACGAAAGCCTCGCCCCCGACGAACTGGCGCGTGCCACCGCGAAGACAATGTTCGACTCTGACGCCTGCAGCCGTGCGCTCGGCTTCGAACTGCTCGAAGTGCGCCCCGGCTATGCCCGGATGCGCATGACCGTCCGTCCGGACTTCCTCAACGGCCACAACATCTGCCACGGCGGACTCATGTTCACGCTTGCGGATTCCACGTTCGCATTCGCGTGCAACACGTACAACCTCAATACCGTAGCTTCGGGTTGTTCAATCGAATTCCTGCGGCCGGTCCACGGCGGCGACGTGCTGACGGCCGAGGCCGTCGAGCAGGTGTTGAGCGGGCGCAACGGCATCTACGACATTCGCGTGACGAACCGTGCCGGCGACACCGTCGCAATGTTTCGCGGCAAGTCCGCGCACATCAAGGGTCATGTGATAGCGGTCGATAGCTGATGCAGATTCGGAGCCGCCCACGCTCCTTCACGGCAGCGCTCGTCCGCCTGAATCAAAGCTTTTGCGAAGCGCAATGCGTCCGTCGTGCTTCGCACCTCAATAGCAAACATGTAGGAGACACCCGATGACTACCCCGCTCCCGCTCGAGCCGATCGAAAAGGCCAGCCGCGACGAGCTCGCAGCGCTCCAGCTCGATCGGCTGAAATGGTCGCTCAAGCACGCGTACGAAAACTCGCCGGTCTATCGGCGCAAGTTCGACGACGCCGGCGTCCATCCGGACGATCTGAAGTCGCTAGCCGATCTTGCGCGCTTCCCGTTCACGACAAAAAGCGACTTGCGCAATAACTATCCGTTCGGCATGTTCGCCGTGCCGCAAGAACAGATCTCGCGCATTCACGCGTCGTCGGGCACGACGGGCAAGCCGACCGTCGTCGGCTACACGGCGCGCGACATCGATACGTGGGCCAATCTCGTCGCACGCTCGATTCGCGCGGCAGGCGCACGGCGCGGCGACAAGGTCCACGTGAGCTACGGCTACGGTCTCTTCACCGGCGGTCTCGGCGCACACTACGGCGCGGAACGCGCTGGGCTGACGGTCATTCCGTTCGGCGGTGGCCAAACGGAAAAGCAGGTGCAGCTGATCCAGGACTTCAAG
This sequence comes from Trinickia mobilis, assembly GCF_017315705.1. Lineage (GTDB taxonomy): Bacteria > Pseudomonadota > Gammaproteobacteria > Burkholderiales > Burkholderiaceae > Trinickia_A > Trinickia_A mobilis. The sequence continues at coordinate 6,017 of NZ_JAFLRF010000028.1, forward strand.
CCCGACATCATCATGGTGACGCCGAGCTATATGTTGTCGATCGCCGACGAGCTGGAGCGCCAAGGTATCGACCCCGCGCACTGCTCGCTGCGCATCGGCATCTTCGGCGCGGAGCCTTGGACCAACGACATGCGCGTCGCAATCGAAAAACGCATGGGCATCGATGCGGTCGACATCTATGGATTGTCCGAGCTGATGGGTCCCGGCGTGGCCTCGGAATGCGTGGAAACGAAGGATGGCCCGACGATCTGGGAAGACCACTTCTATCCGGAAATCATCGACCCGGAAACCGGCGAGGTGCTGCCTGATGGAGAGCTCGGCGAGCTCGTCTTCACGTCGCTCACGAAAGAGGCGCTCCCCATCGTCCGCTATCGCACGCGCGACCTGACGCGCCTCCTGCCCGGCACGGCGCGCACAATGCGCCGTATGGAGAAGATCACGGGCCGCTCCGACGACATGATGATCGTGCGCGGCGTGAACGTCTTCCCGACTCAGATCGAGGAACTCCTGCTGAAACGGCACGCGCTGGCGCCTCACTATCAGATCGTGCTGACGAAGGAAGGGCCGCTCGACGTGCTGACGCTCAACGTCGAACCCTGCCCCGAAACTGCGCCGGATGCCGCGTCGCTTGACGCCGCCAAGCAGGCGCTCGCCTACGACATCAAGGCGCTGATAGGGGTCTCCGCGATCGTCAACGTAATGCCGGTGAACGGGATCGAGCGGTCGGTAGGCAAGGCGAGGCGGGTCATCGACAAGCGCAAGCTCGGTGTTTGAGACGCGGGGCGCAGACACGTCGGGGCCGGCGCGGGGCGGAACCGCCGCGCGCCGCAAGCGAGCTCATCAGGAATTCGGCAGCAACAGCCACATCCGTCCGGTCTGCTTCATCTTGCCAGCCAGATCGCCGGCGTCGTCGCCGAGTCCCCAGAAGTAGTCGGCCCGCACGCCGCCCTTGATCGCGCTGCCGGTGTCCTGAGCGAACACGAGGCGGTTCATCGGCGAGTTTGTCATCGGCCGCGTGGTCTGCAGGAAGACCGGCGTGCCCAGCGGAATCGAGGAAGGGTCGACGGCAATCGAGCGCTCGGGCGTCAGCGGCACCCCCAATGCGCCGATCGGTCCGTCAGCGCCATCGCTCGGCGTCGACTCCGTCGACGGCATCTCCCTGAAAAAGACAAAACGCGGGTTCGTATCGAGCAAGGCATCGACGCGAGTCGGATTGGCGCGCGCCCACGCTTTGATCCCTTGCATCGTCGCCTGTGCAGGCGTCAACTCGCGACGGTCGAGCAGCCAGCGTCCAATCGACTTGTACGGCTGGTTGTTCGTCCCGCCGAAACCGACCCGCATTACGCTGCCGTCTTCCATCACGATGCGTCCCGACCCCTGCACCTGCAGAAAGAACGCTTCGATCGGATCGTCGACCCAAACCAGTTCGTTCCCCTCCAGCAAGCCCGAGCGTTCGAGCTGCGCGCGCGCCGGCAACGCCGCGCCGGCACGGTACCCGGACGGCCAGTGATACAGCGCGTACTGGTAGGGACCATGGCGCGTGCGCGCACCGCGCAACAGCGGTTCGTAGTAGCCGGTCACGAGGCCATCCAGCGTGCCATCGCTGTTGGCGAACTGGAATGGCGTGAAGTACGTTTCAAAGAAGGTGCGCGCACTCGCGAAGTCGAGATCGTCCAGTTGCACGGCCGCGGCGCACGCGCGCCGCCAGTTCGATTGCTGCGCGAGCCGCAGGCAGTTCTGGCGCAGCGCGGCCGTCGCGCCGATCAGCGTATCGTCCTCCCAACCCGGCACCTGTTGCCACGCGACCGGTGTCAGGCGCGCGGCGGCAATTTGGCCCGGGATGATCGCGGCGCCTGTCGGCGGTGACACAGCCGGCCGTACGATGGAACCGCCACCGCACGCGGCGACCAGCACAGCAATGGAAACCGCAGCGGCCCAGCCTGCTGCGCGAAGACCGAAGCGCTTAGAATGTTCGTTCTTGATGGAAACCGCCATGTCTGATTTGCTCGACGAATACCCGATGCTCATCTTCGCGCTGGAAGCCTTTCTGGCGTTGGCCCTGTTGGTCTTCATCGTCGTGTGGACGGCGTCGGGCAGAAAGAAGAATCCGGGCAACAAGCGTCCGCTTCGATAAGCGCGCCGCCAGGCGGCGTCGCATGCGCGGGGCGGCTCAGGCCCGCGCTGATTCAGTGCAGCGTGCGCGGCATTTGCAACGCGAATTCCGGAACCGGTGCTTCGAAACGCTCGCCGTCTTCGGCCACGCAGAAGTACTCTCCGCGCATCGTGCCAACGGGCGTCGCAATCACCGCCCAGCTCGTGTATTCGAATTGCTCGCCCGGTTTCAAAAGCGGCTGGTGGCCGACGACCCCGAGCCCCTTCACTTCCTGAACCTGACTTTCGCTGTCGGTGATGATCCAGTGACGCGCGATCAATTGCGCGGTCACCTGACCCGTATTGCGGATCGTCAACGTGTACGCGAACGCGTATTGACGACGCTCCGGGTCCGACTGCTCGGGCAAGTAACGCGTCTGCGCCGACACGCTGAATTGATACTGGCTCATCGTAATTCCGTTCTGATAGAAACCTGCTGGACCCGCGCGGCAACAGTCTTGCGCCTGCCGGCCCGAAACCGCTCTGGTTTGGCATTCTGATGGATGCGGCCCCCGCCCGCAACCGAACACGCCCGCTTTTGCCTGCGCGAAACGGTAAAATAGCGGTTTTTCGGCCCCACTTCGCCAACCACTTAGCGCCATGACGCATTTCCGCATCGCTCCCAGCATCCTTTCGGCCGACTTCGCGCGGCTTGGCGAGGAAGTCCGCAACGTCGTCGCCGCCGGCGCCGACTGGATCCACTTCGACGTGATGGACAACCATTACGTGCCGAACCTGACGATCGGCCCGCTCGTCTGCGAAGCGATCCGTCCGCACGTGCAGGTGCCGATCGACGTGCATCTGATGGTGCGTCCCGTCGACCGCATCGTGCCGGACTTCGCGAAGGCCGGCGCAAATCTGATCAGCTTCCATCCGGAAGGCTCCGATCACATCGACCGCACGCTGTCGCTGATCCGCGATCACGGCTGCAAGGCCGGCCTCGTGTTCAATCCTGCCACGCCGCTCAACTACCTCGATCACGTGATGGACCGCGTCGACCTCGTGCTGATCATGTCGGTGAACCCGGGCTTCGGCGGTCAATCGTTCATCCCCGAGGCGCTGAACAAGCTGCGCGAAGCGCGCGCGCGCATCGACACGTACCGCGAGCGCACCGGCCGCGAGATCCACCTGGAAGTGGACGGCGGCGTGAAGGCAGACAACATCGCGGAAATCGCAGCCGCCGGCGCGGATACGTTCGTCGCGGGCTCGGCGATCTTCGGCAAGCCGGACTATCGCGCGGTGATCGACGACATGCGCCGCGCCCTCGCTACCGTCAAGGCGGCCCGAACATGACGAAGGCGGCCCCGACATTCGACGCCCCTCGCTTCACGGGGCCTCGACTGAAAGCAGCCGTGATCGATCTCGACGGCACGATGATCGATACTGCAGACGATTTCACCGCAGGCCTGAACGGCATGCTCGCGCAACTCGACGCAGCGGAAACGTCGCGCGAGGAAGTGATCGGCTATGTCGGCAAGGGCTCGGAACATCTGATCCGCAGCGTCCTCGCGCCGCGCTTTTCGGCCGACGAAGCACAGTGCCGCTTCGAGGAAGCGCTTGCGCTTTATCAAGTGGAGTACGCGAAGATCAACGGCCTCGCCACGCGTCTGTATCCCGATGTCGAAGCCGGCCTGCGAGCGATGCGCGACGCGAACCTCAAGCTCGCGTGCGTCACCAACAAACCGCGCCGGTTTGCTGTCGAGTTGCTCGAAAAGTACGCGCTGATCGGCTACTTTGCCGTGGTCTACGGCGGCGACAGCCTGCCGCGCAAGAAGCCGGACCCGCTGCCGATGCTCACCGCGTGCGAGACGCTGGGCGTCGCGCCGCAGGAGGCCGTTGCCATCGGCGATTCGGAGAACGACGCACTCGCGGGCCGGGCAGCAGGCCTCGCGACCCTCACCGTCCCTTATGGCTACAACCATGGGCAAGCTATACAAACGATAAAATCGGATGGTATAGTTGCCTCGCTGTTCGATGCCGCAATCGCCATTTCGGCCTATAACGCGAACCGTGGCGCAGCAGCCCTACCCTGACCCAACCATCGTCCATCTTCATGTTTCTGAATAAAAAACGGAGTCTGAGCAGCATCGACCGGGGAGCTTGGCCCTGGCGTCGCTGGTCGCGCTAACCTCTCTTGAGGTACGCTGGAGTTCGTCTTCAGCGCCCGTTTTTTACTTCGCTGCGCGCTCGCGCTCCTTTTGCCGCATTGCTTGAACCGAGGCCTGCATCCTAAGCGGATGCTGCATTCACGGCCAGTTGCCGGTTCGCCATGCGCGCGTTGCACGAGGCACTCCGCGCCGGTTGGCACCCTCTTGCCGTACATGCCCGACCGGCCGCGCAGCGCCAATGCTTTGCCTGGCGCCAGCCGCCTTGCCTACGAACAGGATCGGAACATGACCGAACTCGAATTCCAATCCCTCGCGAACGAGGGCTATAACCGCATTCCGATGATCGCCGAGGCGCTCGCCGATCTCGAAACCCCGCTTTCGCTGTACCTGAAGCTCGCGCAGGCCGAACGCGGCGGCGCCAACTCGTTCCTGCTCGAATCGGTGGTGGGCGGCGAGCGCTTCGGGCGCTACTCGTTCATTGGCTTGCCGGCGCGTACGCTCGTCCGCGCGAAGGCGGGCGTGTCGGAAGTGGTCGCGGATGGCAAGGTCGTCGAGAGGCACGAAGGCGATCCGCTCGAATTCATCGCGCAATTCCAGGCTCGCTTCAAAGTCGCCCAGCGTCCTGGGCTGCCGCGTTTTTGCGGCGGTCTCGCCGGCTATTTCGGCTATGACGCCGTGCGTTACATCGAAAGGAAGCTCGCGCACAGCACGCCGCCCGACGATCTCGGCCTGCCCGACATTCAGTTGCTGCTGACCGAGGAAGTCGCCGTCATCGACAATCTCGCCGGCAAGCTCTACCTGATCGTCTATGCAGACCCGTCTACGCCCGAGGCGTACGCGCGCGCGAAGCAGCGTCTGCGCGACCTGCGCCAGCGTCTGCGCACGACAGTACAGCCGCCCGTCACGTCGGCAAGCGTGCGCACCGAGATCTACCGTGAGTTTGCGAAGGACGATTACCTCGCCGCGGTCCGTCAGGCGAAGGAATACATCGCAGCCGGAGAACTGATGCAGGTACAAGTCGGTCAGCGTCTGATCAAGCCGTATCGCGACAATCCCCTTTCGCTGTACCGCGCGCTGCGTTCGCTGAACCCGTCGCCGTACATGTACTACTACAACTTCGGCGAATTTCACGTGGTCGGCGCATCGCCGGAAATTCTCGTGCGGCAGGAAAAGCGCGGCGAAGACCGGATCGTCACGATCCGTCCGCTCGCCGGCACCCGCCCGCGCGGCAACACGCCGGAGCGCGACGCCGAGCTGGCCACGGAACTCCTGAACGATCCGAAGGAAATCGCCGAGCACGTGATGCTGATCGACCTTGCGCGCAACGACGTCGGCCGAATTGCGCAGATCGGCTCGGTGGCCGTCACGGACAGGATGGTCATCGAAAAGTACTCGCATGTGCAGCACATCGTGAGCTCGGTCGAAGGCAAGCTGAAGCCGGGCACGACGAATTTCGACGTGTTGCGCGCGACGTTCCCGGCCGGCACGCTCTCCGGCGCGCCGAAAGTGCGGGCGATGGAGCTGATCGACGAACTGGAGCCGGTCAAGCGCGGACTCTACGGCGGCGCCGTCGGGTACTTGTCGTTCACCGGCGAGATGGATCTCGCGATCGCGATCCGCACGGGCCTCATCCACAACGGCAATTTGTACGTACAGGCGGCGGCGGGAATTGTCGCGGATTCGGTGCCGGAATCCGAATGGCAAGAAACCGAGAACAAGGCACGCGCCGTGCTGCGCGCCGCCGAGCAAGTGCAAGACGGCCTCGATAGCGACTTCTGACCGGAGACAAGACCATGCTGCTGATGATCGATAACTACGATTCGTTCACCTATAACCTGGTCCAGTACTTCGGCGAACTCGGCGAAGACGTCCGGACCCATCGCAACGACGAAATCACCCTCGATGAAATCGAGAAGCTCGACCCCGAGCGCATCTGCCTGTCGCCCGGACCGAGCAATCCGCAGCACGCCGGCATCACGCTCGACGTCCTGCGTCACTTCGCGGGCAAAAAGCCGATTCTCGGCGTGTGCCTCGGCCATCAGGCGATCGGCGAGGCGTTCGGCGGGCGCGTCGTGCGCGCGAAGACGATCATGCACGGCAAGGTGAGCCAGATCGAAACCGACTGCAAGGGCGTGTTCGCCGACCTGCCGAAGCACTTCAAAGTGACGCGTTACCACTCGCTCGCGATCGAGCGCGAGTCGCTGCCGGACTGCCTCGAAATCTCAGCGTGGACCGACGACGGCGAGATCATGGGCGTGCGCCACAAGGAATTCGCGATCGAAGGCGTGCAGTTCCACCCGGAATCGATTCTGTCCGAGCACGGCCACCCGCTGCTCGAGAACTTCGTAAGAAGCGCAAAAGCCGCCGGCGCGCACCGCAGCGCGTGAAGAGGGACGACATCATGACCATCACCCCGCAGGAAGCGTTGCAGCGCACGATCGAGCACCGCGAAATCTTCCACGACGAAATGCTGCATTTGATGCGGCTCATCATGCGCGGCGACCTGTCGCCGGTGATGGCAGCCGCGATCATCACTGGCTTGCGCGTGAAGAAAGAGACGATCGGCGAAATCGCCGCGGCCGCAACGGTGATGCGCGAATTCGCGAATCACGTCGAGGTGGCCGACAACTCGAATTTCGTCGACATCGTCGGCACGGGCGGCGATGGCTCGCATACGTTCAACATCTCGACGGCCACGATGTTCGTCGCTGCGGCCGCCGGCGCGAGGGTCGCGAAGCACGGCAATCGGGGCGTGTCGAGCAAGTCGGGCAGCGCGGATGTGCTTGAAGCGCTCGGCGTCAATATCGATCTGCAACCGGACCAGGTGGCCGCGTCTATCGCCGAGACAGGAATGGGCTTCATGTTCGCGCCGAACCATCATCCCGCGATGAAGAACATCGCCGCCGTGCGCCGCGAACTCGGCGTGCGGACGATCTTCAATATTCTTGGGCCGCTGACGAATCCCGCAAGCGCGCCGAATCAGCTGATGGGCGTGTTCCACCCGGACCTCGTCGGCATCCAGGTCCGCGTGATGCAGCGGCTCGGCGCCAAGCACGTGCTCGTCGTGTACGGCAAGGACGGCATGGACGAGGTGTCGCTCGGCGCGGCGACGCTCGTCGGCGAACTGCGCGACGGCGAAGTGCACGAGTACGAGATCCATCCCGAGGATTTCGGCTTGCAGATGGTGTCGAACCGCACACTGAAGGTGGAAGATGCGGCCGAATCGAAGACGATGCTGCTCGAAGCGCTCGACAACACGCTGGGGGTCGCGCGCGAGATCGTCACGCTGAACGCCGGCACCGCACTCTACGCGGCAAACGTGTCGGCATCGATCGCGGACGGCATCCAGCTGGCGCGCGAAGCGATCGCGAGCGGCAGGGCGCGCGCGAAGGTCGACGAACTGGTGCGCTTCACGCAGCAATTCAAGCCGCAAGCGGTCAAATAACTCGACAGACACAGAAACGGAATCATCAACAATGAGCGACATTCTGGAACGCATCATCGCGGTCAAGCGCGAGGAAGTCCGAGCAGCGCAACAAAGCGCGCCGCTCGAAGCACTGCGCCTCGAAGCTTCGGCGCGCGACAAGCGCGACTTCGTCGGCGCACTGCGTGCGAAGCACGCGGCCGGCAAGGCCGCGGTCATCGCCGAGGTCAAGAAGGCGAGCCCGTCGAAAGGTGTGCTGCGCGAGCATTTCGCGCCCGCCGACATTGCGCGCTCGTACGCGAAGCACGGCGCGGCATGTTTGTCGGTGCTGACCGACGTGCAGTTCTTTCAAGGCAGCGCAGCCTATCTGGAAGACGCGCGCGCCGCGTGCGATGTGCCGGTGCTGCGCAAGGACTTTATCGTCGATCCGTATCAGATCGTCGAAGCCCGCGCGATGGGCGCCGATGCGATCCTTCTGATCGCCGCCGCGCTCGAAACCTCGCAGATGCAGGATCTCGAAGCGCTCGCGCATTCGCTGGGCCTCGCGGTGCTCGTCGAAGTGCACGACAGCGCCGAACTCAAGGAAGCGCTCACGTTGAAAACGCCGCTGATCGGCATCAACAATCGCAACCTGCGCACGTTCGAGACGTCGCTCCAAACGACGATCGGCATGCTCGATTCGATTCCCGAGGACCGGATCGTCGTGACCGAATCGGGCATCCTGTCGCGCGCGGATGTCGAGCGGATGCGCGAGCTGTCGGTGCATACTTTCCTTGTCGGCGAAGCGTTCATGCGCGCCGACGAGCCCGGTGCAGAGCTTGCTCGGATGTTTTTCTGATTCTTGCCAAGGTCGCCACTGCCATGAGCATCGAACGTGAAATCAAGCTTGCGTTGCCGCCCGATCAGATCGCCGCGGCCACAGCATTCTTCGTAGCGCGGACGGGCAAAACCGGCATTCATGTTCAACTGACGAATGACTACTTCGATACGCCGGCGCTAGCGCTTGCGAAGTCGAAGAGCGCGCTGCGCTTGCGAAAATCGCCGCACGGCTGGCTGCAGACTTACAAGACGGTCGGCATCGCCGAGGGCGGCCTGCATCGGCGGCATGAATGGGAAATGCCGGTTGCAGGCGAAGGCCTCGACATCGATGCGCTCGCCGCGGCGTGCGACGATGCCGCCTCCGCTAACGCGCTACGCGCTGCGGCGCCGGCGTTGATCGAACTCTTCAGCACGAATTTCACGCGCACGCTTTGGCACATCGTTCACGGCGACACCGAAATCGAAGCTGCGATCGACCAAGGCGAAATCACTGCCGTTGTGGGCGGTGAAACCCGCCGTGCACCGATTAGCGAAATCGAGCTCGAACTGAAGCATGGCGATGAAGCGGCGCTGCGTGCGCTGCAAGCCGAACTGGCAGCGAAGGTCCCAGGCCTGGCCCCGGACGACACCAGCAAGGCGCAGCGAGGCTATCAATTGCGCGAGCGTTGAGCGATTGCGAGAGGACGCGATATCCCGGCTTGAGCCGCGCGGCGTTTGCTGCGACACTTCCTCGCCATGAAATCCGCCTCTCGCTCCCCTTCCCGCTCGTCGCAAGCCTCGCTTTTCGACGCACCGCCAGCGGCGCAGGCCGCGCCGTCGATCGAAGCGCTCGAAGCGCAGTTCGATGCGCTGCCTGCCGCTTGGCACACCCATCTCCGTTCGTTCATCGACAGCGACGCTTACGCGCCGCTGTGCCGCTTCGTCGATGACGAACGCGCGGCGGGCAAGACCATCTATCCCGCCGATGTGTTTCGCGCGCTGCGCCTGACAAGTCCGGACGACGTGAAAGTCGTCATCCTAGGCCAGGATCCCTATCACGGCGAAGACCGCGGACATCCTCAGGCGCACGGGCTGGCGTTTTCGGTGCCGCCGTCCGTGCGTCCGCCGCCGTCGCTACGGAACATCTTCAAGGAGATCGCCGCGAATTTCGGCTACGAGACGCCGCACCATGGATGTCTCGATGCGTGGGCGAAACAAGGCGTGCTGCTGCTGAACACGGTGCTGACGGTCGAGCGAGGCTTAGCCGCGAGCCATGCGAAACGCGGCTGGGAAAAATGCACCGATACGCTGATTCACGAACTCGCCATGCGCCACGACGGCCTCGTTTTCATGCTGTGGGGCGCACACGCGCAAGCAAAGCGAGCATTGCTGGAGGACAAGCCACATTGCGTGCTCGAGGCGCCCCACCCCTCTCCGCTTTCAGCACATCGTGGATTTCTTGGCTGCCGCCATTTCGCGATGGCGAACGATTATTTGACGGCAAACGGCCGAGATCCGATCGATTGGCGCCTGCATTGACACCGAGAAAGTAAATAGGTTGAATTCGCATCGGTAAAATTCGCTGCACATAAAAAAACGTCACGGCGCGAGAGCGCCGTGACGTTTCAAGACGGACCAGCAAGCGAATTACGCCGCAGCAATCGCCTCGCGTGCGCCGGCCAGCGCAGCGCCCGCCGCATCCGGGCCCATATTGAGCCCTTCCGCGTAGATGAAGTTCACGTCGGTCATCCCGATGAAACCGAGGAACATCTTCAGGTACGGCGTCTGGGTGTCGCCCGGCGTACCGACGTACTTGCCGCCGCGTGCGGACACCACAAACACTTTCTTGCCCTTCACCAGACCTTCGGGACCGTTCTCCGTGTAGCGGAACGTGACGCCGACGCGAGCGATCCAGTCGAAGTACGTCTTCAGTTGCGACGAGATGCCGAAGTTGTACAGCGGAGCGCCGATCACGACGATATCGGCGGCTTGCAGTTCGGCGATCAGCGCGTCGCTCCTGGCGGCGATCGCAGCTTGTTCGGCGGTGCGCTGGTCGGCCGGCGTGAAGAACGCGCCGAGAACGCTTTCGTCGAGGTGCGGCAGCCCGTCGGCGAGCAGATCGCGAACGACGACCTTCGCGCCCGCGTTCGATTGTTGCAGCTTCGCCGTCAGTTCGTTCGCGAGCAGCGTCGAGTTCGCGCCTTGCGAACGGGCCGACGAGTTCAGTTGCAGGATGGTGGTCATATTTGGCTCCAGAAGGGGTGCGCAACGTTGCGCGAGTGAAGCCATTGTATGTTTCGGCGCGTCGCGAAAAAGTAGCCTGGCGGCGACGGATTGTTGCACCGGTAGAACAATCGGCCGACTTGGGAGGGGCGACAGTCCCGAATGAGTGCGCGATCGCCCCCATTCTGGCGCGTCTAGACGGACCTGGCTGCCCCTTTTCGGCTCAGGACGGGGCCGCTCGCGCTCGGACGGCCGGCCGTTCCATGCCGTTCGGTCAGCCTTGCAGCCAGCGCTCGCGGACTTTGCGCACGGCTGCGAGCTCGCCGCGACGGCCGTCCTTTCCCCCCTTGTCGCGGGTCGCCAGCTTGTAGCGCGAGACCTCCGGGCCATCGAGCTTCACCTGGGCAACGCGCAGCTCATCGCGCCGGAACGCATGAATCTCGACCTTGGCGCCGGGCAGGTAGCGCGCAAGCAGCGCGTCGAGGTTCGATCCGGTGACGCGCAGGCCGTCGACGGCGACCAGCACGTCGCCCGCCGACAAGCCCGCCTTTTGCGCCGCGCTGCCGTCGTGAACCGCCGTCAGCGCGCATTCGGCGCCGCCGCGCGTCTTCGCGCCGAGCGACGGCTTGCCGTTCTTGTCCGTCTCCGGCTCGAGCGTCACGCCGAACGGCGCGAGCAGCTCGGCGAGCGGCAAGTCGCGCGTGCCGCGCACCGCTTCTTCGAAAAGCGCCGAGAGGTCCGCGCCGGTCGCCTCGGCGATCAGCGCCGCGACCTCGTCTTCGCCCACGCCGACGGCGCTGCCGCGGTAGAAATCGCGGCCGTAGCGCTGCCAGAGGAGCCGCATCACATCGTCGAGCGACTTGCGGTGATTCGTCTGCGCGCGGATCGCGAGATCGAACGCCAGCGCGACGAGCGAGCCCTTCGCGTAATAGCTGACGATCGCGTTCGGCGCGTTTTCGTCCTGGCGGTAGTACTTGACCCATGCGTCGAAGGAGCTTTCGGCGACGCTCTGCTTCAAGCGCCCGCTGCCGCGCAGCACCGCGCCGATCGTCTTGCCGAGCAAGGTGAAGTACTGATCCGGCGTGATGCTCCGGCTGCGCACGAGCATCAGGTCGTCGTAATACGACGTGAAGCCCTCGAAGAGCCACAGGAGCGACGTGTAGTTCTCGCGCGTCAGGTCATATGGCGCGAAGGCGGCGGGCTTGATGCGCTTCACGTTCCACGTGTGGAAATACTCGTGGCTGCATAGTCCGAGATACGTCCGATACCCCTCGGACGCGTCGGCTTGGCCCAGCACCGGCAGGTCGGTGCGATTGCAGATGAGCGCCGTCGACGCGCGATGCTCGAGGCCGCCATAGCCGTCGCTCACGGCCTGCGTCATGAACACGTAGCGATCCATCGGCGCCTTCTTCGTCTTGGGCTCGAACAGCGCGATCTGGGCTTCGCAGATGCCCTTCAAGTCCGCCGCGAGCCGGTCCATGTCGAGCGACACGACGCGCCCCGCGATCACGATGTCATGCGGCACGCCGTGCGCCTTGAACGTGGCGAGTGCGAACTCGCCGAGCGTCACCGGGTGGTCGATCAGCTCATCGTAGTTCTCCGCGCGGTATTCGCCGAAGCCGTAGCGCTTCGTGCCGCGCGCCTCGGGCAGTGCCGTGGCGACGCGCCAGTTGCGGTACGCCTGCCCCGCGGGCTTTTGAATATCGACGACGCAAGGCGTTTCCTCATGCCCGAGTGCGGCGAGAAACACGCTCGTGCCGTTGAAGAAGCTGGTGGTGTCGTCGAGATGCGCGGCGCGCACCGACATGTCCCACGCATACACTTCGTAGCGCAAGGTCAGCGAGCCGCCCTTCACCGGCGCGACCTGCCACGCGTGCTTATCAGTCTTCTCGATGCGCACCTTGCGGCCCGCCTCGTTGAACGCGCGCAGCGTGACGATATGGCGCGCGAACTCGCGCACCATGTAGCTGCCGGGAATCCACACCGGCAGCATGAAGCGCTGTCCGGCCGGATCGGGGTCGGCGAGCGTCAAGGTCACTTCGAACAAGTGCGCGGCAGGTTGCTTCGGGACGATGGTGTAGCGGATCGGCTTCATCGGCAGGCAAGTGGGTTCGGAAAACGGCAAGGGTCGAAAAAAGGGACGGCAGAAACGGCAAGAGGCGCGATTGCGCCTCTTGTCAAAGGGTCCGCTGCGTTAGCGCACGGCGGATAGGGCCCTGTCGAGCTGGTCGGCCGACACGGCTCCCGGCAGCCGGCGGCCGTCGGCGAGGAACACGGTCGGCGTGCCGGTCACGTTCATGCCGCGGCCTAGCGCGAGGTTCTTGTCGAGCGCGCTGGTGTCGCAGTCGGCCGGGCCACCGGGCGCTTTGTGGTCGAGCATCCAGGCTTCCCAGGTCTTCGCGCGGTCGGCCGAGCACCAGATCGCCTTCGATTTCACGAGCGAATCCGGCGTCAGCACCGGATACAGGAACGTGTAGACGGTGACGTTATCGATCGATTTCAGCGTCGTTTCGAGCTGCTTGCAGTACGGGCAGTTCGGATCGGAGAACACCGCGATCTTGCGGCTGCCGTTGCCCTTCACGACCTTGACCGCGTTCGCGAACGGCAGGCTCGCGAAGTCGATCTTGTTGGTTTCGGCAAGGCGCGCTTCGGTCAGGTTGGTGCGAGTTTTCGTGTCGACGAGATCGCCGAGCAGCAAGTAGTCGCCGTTTGCGTCGCTATAGATGATCTGCGTGCCGAGATTGATCTCGTATAGGCCCGCGATCGGCGATTTGGCGATGCTCTTGATCGGCATGTCGCTGCCGAGGCGCGCTTGCAGCGTTGACTTCAGCTTGTCGGTGGCCTGGTCGGCCTGGTCGGCCTGGGCGGTGCAGCCGAGGGTCGCTGCCGCGACGGCCAGCACCGTCACGGCGATCCGAACGATTTTCTTCATGTTGTGCATCCTTTGGTGAAACGCGCGCGCATCGCGTGCCAGGTGTTCGCGGCGGACAGTCGCTGCCGAATTATTAGCCCAAGGCGACCGAAACAAGCCAGCGCTTAATGAGCGGCTGCGCACCAACCAGCGCCATTCCTGTGTTGCGCACCGCGCGCGCGACCGTGCCCGGTACGGAAAACAGGCGCTGCAGGCCGTCGGTGGCGAGCATCAGCGCGCCGATATCCTCGCGGCGCGCGCGCTCGTAGCGGCGCAGCAGCACGGGGTCGCCCAAATCGCGGAACGGCTCCTTCTTCGCGATGACGTCGGCGAGCGCGGCCGCGTCGCGCAAGCCGAGGTTCATTCCCTGGCCGGCGAGCGGGTGGATCAGGTGCGCGGCGTCGCCGATCAGCGCGACGCGCGGCGCGATCAGGCGGTCGACCGTTTGCAGCGCGAGCGGAAAGCCCTGCGCGGGCGTCACGCATTCGAGCGCGCCGAGCTGGCCTAGCGTCGCTTTTTCGACGGCGGCCGCCAGTTGCGCGGGATCGAGCGCCATCAGATCGCGCGCGTGCTCGCTGCGCGCCGACCAGACGAGCGACACGTGGCCGTCCGGCAGCGGCAGCAACGCGATGATTTCGCCGTCCTTGAACCACTGGTACGCGGTTTCGCCATGCGGCTTGGCCGCCATGAAGTTCGCGACGACGCCCTTCTGCCGGTAATCGCGCCGTTCGACCTTCGAGCCCATCTGCGCGCGCACCCACGAATGGGCCCCGTCCGCACCGACGACCAGATCCGCCTCGATGACCTGGCCGTTCGCGAGACCGAGCGCTGCCGCATCCGGTTTGACGTCGAGCCCTTGGGCGCGCGCGTCGATCCAGGTCAGGTTCGGCTGGAAACGCAGCGCGGCATCGAGCGATTGCTCGATCAGCGACGATTCGACGATCCACGCGAGCTGCGGCACCGATGCCTGGAACGCCGAGAAATGGAGTTCGGCGTGCGCGTCGCCCCAGACGCGCATGTCGTAGACGGGTGAAAGCCGGCTGTGATCCAGGGCCTGCCAGACGCGCAGGCGTTCGAGCAAAGTCTGCGAACTGGCGGACAGCGCGTAGATGCGCGAATCGAAGACAGCATCCGCAGGACGCGGCACGGTGGGCTGAGCGAGCAGCGCGACGCGCAGGCCGGCCTGCGTCAGCGCGAGCGCGGTGGTCTTGCCGACCAGCCCGCCGCCGACGACGGCCACGTGGAAGCTTTGATGTGAGGCATTCATGCCGGGCATTATAGCCGCGCCCTTTCGGACGGCTTGTCCGGACGGGCCGCGCTGGTGCGCTATATCAAAAGTGGCGCGGGCACGCCGGCGAGCATCTGGCCCCTTCACGGTCGGACTGCCTGCGGCGGGCAACGCCCGGCGCGGCTGCACGCTCGATGCCGAAGGGCGCGGCCCGTCGCGGGACCAGCGGTACAATAGCGCTTTTGCCGGCCGCGCCCTGCGCGCCGTCCTTTTTTCCGCGCTGCGGCGAAGCCGTCCTGCCGGCTGCACCGAAGAGCGCGCGGCCGTAGCGCCGTTTCACCCGTTCGAAGGATTCCATGAGCCTCAAATGCGGCATCGTCGGCTTGCCTAATGTCGGCAAGTCCACCCTGTTCAACGCGCTGACCAAGGCGGGCATCGCCGCCGAAAACTATCCGTTCTGCACGATCGAGCCGAATGTCGGCGTGGTCGAAGTGCCCGATCAGCGCCTGAAGGCGCTCTCCGAGATCGTCAAGCCCGAGCGCGTCGTGCCGGCGGTCGTCGAGTTCGTCGATATCGCTGGGCTCGTCGCCGGCGCGAGCAAGGGCGAAGGCCTCGGCAACCAGTTCCTCGCGAACATTCGCGAAACCGACGCGGTCACGCACGTCGTGCGTTGCTTCGAGGACGAGAACGTGATTCACGTCGCGGGCAAGGTCGATCCGCTGTCGGATATCGAAGTCATCAACACCGAACTGGCGCTCGCCGACCTCGCGACCGTCGAGAAGGCGCTCGCGCGCTATTCGAAGGCGGCGAAGTCCGGCAACGACAAGGAAGCGGTCAAGCTGGCGGCCGTGCTGGAAAAGGTGCGCGCGCAACTGGATCAGGCGAAGTCGGTGCGTGCGCTCGATCTGACGGACGAGGAAGAGGCGCTTCTCAAGCCGTTCTGCCTGATCACCGCGAAGCCGACGATGTACGTCGCGAACGTGAAGGAAGACGGCTTCGAGAACAACCCGCATCTCGAAGCGGTGCGCAAGTACGCGGAAGGCGAGAAGTCGCCGGTCGTCGCGGTGTGCGCCGCGATCGAGGCCGAGATCGCCGATCTGGCCGACGAAGACAAGGAAGTGTTCCTCGCCGACATGGGCATGCACGAGCCGGGCCTGAACCGCGTGATCCGCGCCGGTTTCAAGCTGCTTGGGCTGCAGACGTACTTCACGGCGGGCGTGAAGGAAGTGCGCGCGTGGACGAT
Source organism: Trinickia mobilis (assembly GCF_017315705.1). Classification (GTDB taxonomy): domain Bacteria; phylum Pseudomonadota; class Gammaproteobacteria; order Burkholderiales; family Burkholderiaceae; genus Trinickia_A; species Trinickia_A mobilis. Next base: position 22,103 of record NZ_JAFLRF010000028.1, read on the forward strand.
TCATATCGGCGACACGGCGCCGCAGGCCGCGGGCGTGATCCACACCGACTTCGAACGCGGCTTCATCCGCGCGCAAACCATCTCGTTCGACGACTACGTGACCTACAAGGGTGAGCAAGGCGCGAAGGAGGCCGGGAAAATGCGCGCCGAAGGGAAGGAATATGTCGTGCACGACGGCGACGTGATGAACTTCCTGTTCAACGTCTGATAGCGGCTCGTCGCATCGACATCCGATCGGTCGCCGAAGCCCTGGCCTGGAAAGCCAACGGCGCCGACATGATCTGCGCACAGGGCGCGCAAGCCGGCGGCCACCGCGGCACGTTCCTCGGCCATCCCGGCGCCAGCATGGTCGGCACGCTCGCGTGGGGGCCGCGCCAGCGCGCATTCGAGCGCGAAGTACAATAACGGACGCTCACACGCGCAAAGCGCCGGCACGACAGCCCATCCAAGCGCCGCGCCCCTCCGCGCAGCGCGCCCAATTTCATCAATCGCCGCCTGCGCCCTCTCTCGCGCGGCGCGGCATCAACATTCCGACTTCTAGCCCATGGCCCAATACGTCTTCACCATGAACCGCGTCGGCAAGATCGTGCCGCCGAAACGCCAGATCCTGAAAGACATCTCGCTCTCGTTCTTCCCCGGCGCGAAAATCGGTGTGCTCGGCCTGAACGGCTCGGGCAAATCGACGCTCATCAAGATCATGGCCGGCGTCGACAAGGAAATCGAAGGCGAAGCCACGCCGATGCCGAACCTCAACATCGGCTATCTGCCGCAGGAGCCGAAGCTGGATCCGTCGAAGACGGTGCGCGAAGCGGTCGAGGACGGCCTCGGCGACGTCTTCCAGGCCCAGAAAAAGCTCGACGAGATCTACGCGGCCTACGCCGAACCCGACGCCGACTTCGACGCGCTCGCCGCCGAACAAGCGAAATACGAAGCGATCCTCGCCGCGAGCGACGGCGGCAGCCCCGAGCAGCAGCTCGAAATCGCCGCCGATGCGCTGCGCCTGCCGGCATGGGACGCGAAGATCGAAAACCTGTCGGGCGGCGAAAAGCGCCGCGTGGCGCTGTGCAAGCTCCTGCTCGAAAAGCCCGACATGCTCCTGCTCGACGAACCGACCAACCACCTCGACGCCGAATCCGTCGACTGGCTCGAACAGTTCCTCGTGCGCTTCCCCGGCACGGTCGTCGCAGTCACGCACGATCGCTACTTCCTCGACAACGCCGCCGAGTGGATTCTCGAACTCGACCGCGGCCACGGCATTCCGTGGAAGGGCAACTACAGCAGCTGGCTCGATCAGAAGGAAGAACGGCTGAAGCAGGAAGAAGCGTCCGAATCGGCTCGCCAGAAGGCGATCAAGAAGGAGCTGGAGTGGGTGCGCCAGAATCCGAAGGGACGCCAGGCGAAGTCGAAGGCGCGTATCGCACGCTTCGAGGAGCTGAACAGCCAGGAATACCAGAAGCGCAACGAAACACAGGAAATCTTCATTCCTGTCGGCGAGCGGCTCGGTAACGAAGTCATCGAGTTCAAGAACGTCAGCAAGGCCTACGGCGATCACCTCCTGATCGACAACCTGAGCTTCAAGATTCCGGCGGGCGCAATCGTCGGCATCATCGGGCCGAACGGCGCCGGCAAGTCGACGCTGTTCCGCATGCTGACCGGCCAGGAGCAGCCGGATTCAGGCGAAATCGTGCAGGGGCCGACCGTCAAGCTCGCCTATGTCGATCAGAGCCGCGACGCGCTCGACGGCTCGAAAACGGTGTTCGAAGAGATTTCCGACGGTGCCGACGTGCTGACGGTGGGCAAGTATGAAACGCCGTCGCGCGCGTATATCGGCCGCTTCAACTTCAAGGGCGGCGATCAGCAGAAGAACGTCGGCACGCTGTCGGGCGGCGAGCGCGGACGGCTGCATCTCGCGAAGACGCTGATCGCGGGCGGCAACATGCTGCTGCTCGACGAACCGTCGAACGATCTCGACGTCGAAACGCTGCGCGCGCTCGAAGATGCATTGCTCGAATTCGCGGGCTCGGTCATGGTGATCTCGCACGACCGCTGGTTCCTCGACCGGATCGCCACGCACATCCTGGCCTTCGAAGGCGACTCGCAAGTGGTGTTCTTCGACGGCAACTACCACGAATACGAAGCGGACAAGGTGAAGCGCCTCGGCGAGGAAGCCGCCAAGCCGAAGCGCGTGCGCTACAAGCCGGTCACCCGCTAAGCCAAACGATCGCCAACCAAGGCACACGGCTTGCGTGAAAATAAGCGCCCCGCGCACTGTCGAGTGCGCGGGGCGCTTGTCCATATGCGGTGCGGAGCGCGAGCGGCAGCCAGGAGCAACGGATGGCAACGAAAGGCATGCGGGTAGCGTGGGTGGTCGTCGGCGTGATCGTGGCACTCGTCGTGGCGGCGTTTGCGGGCGTCTATGCGCTCGAGCGCGAATTGAAAGCGCGCATCGCCAGCGTGCTCGGGCCGCTCGGGAGCGCCGAGCGCATCGACATCGGCCTGTCGGGCGTCCGGCTCACCCATGTCCGTCTGCATGCGCCCAAGGGCTGGCCCGCGGGCGATACGCTGCGCGCCAATCAGATCACGGTCGAACCGGACCTGCCCGATTTGCTCAGGAAACGTATCCACGTGCGAAGCGTCGTCGTCGACGGCTTCAAGTTGACCGTCCTGCGCACCGAGAGCGGCGGCCTGCAAGTCGTGCCGAACCTGCGGCGATCGCTCAGCGAGGCGCCGGCGAGCGAAACCGAAACCACTCCCGTTTGGGGACCCGACAAGCTCGTCGACCACATCGAATTCACGCACGGCACATTCGACTTCTACGACGAGACCGTGCGGCACCCGGCCTACAAGATCGTGGTCGAAAACGCGAACGCGACGGTCGATCATCTGCATCTGCCCGCCCTCGCCGATCCGACGACGGTTGCCGCGAAGGGCAGCATCAAGGGGCCGCAGCACACAGGCACGGTATCGTTTTCCGGCTGGATCAAGATCGCGAGCAAGGATTCGCAGACGAACACGCAACTGCGCGGCGTCGACATCGTCACGCTCGACCCGTATTTGCTGACGAAAATCAGCGCGAAGACGCCCGTGGCGGGCGGCACGCTCGACATGACCGTCGACGCGACGGTGCACAACGAGCAGCTTCACGCACCGGGCGTGGTGACGCTCGATCACCTGCAGCTCGCCGAGACCGGCGATCCGCTCGACACCTTCCTGTCGCTGTCCACCAAGGCCGCCGTCGCCGCGCTAAAGACGCACGGCGACAAGATCACGCTGCATTTCGAACTCGACGGCAATCTGCGCGACCCGAAGTTCTCGCTCAACGAGAGCTTCGCGACGAAGCTCGGTTCGGGCTTTGCCGATGCGCTCGGCGTAAGCGTCAAGGGCGTCGCCAAAGGCGTGGGCGAAACGGTGAAGGGGCTGAGCGGCGCGTTGCGCAACCTGATCGGGCAATGAACCGCGAGGCGAACGGGAACCCCGCGCCGGACGCGCTTCGGACGCGCTTCGGACGATCACGCGGCCGCGCCCGATCAGCGACGGTTCAGACCGGCAGGCCCAACTCGCGCAGGCGCGCTTCGGTCGCCGCCGCACTCGTGTGATGCACGCCGTGCCAGCCAAGGGCCGTCGCGGCATCGGCGTTTTTGCGGTTGTCGTCGATGAAGACGATTTCGTGCGGCTCGATGTCGGGCAAGTGCGGCTCGATACGGCTGACCATCTCGCGGAAAATCGCCGGGTCCGGCTTCACGAGCTTCACGCGGCCCGAGACGACGATGTCCCTGAAGCGCCGCAGAATCGGAAAGTTCTCCCACGCGTACGGGAACGTCTCCGCCGACCAGTTCGTCAGGCCGAAGAGCGGCACGCCGGCCGCATCGAGTTTCTCGACCGTCGCCGCGCCGTCCTCCAGCACGCCGGCGATCATCTCGTGCCAGCGTTCGTAGAACGCGCGGATCAGCGCCTCGTGCTCGGGAAACTTCGCGATCAGTTCCTCGGTGCCTTCGGCGATCGGCTGGCCGCCGTCCTGCCTCACGACCCAATCCATCGCGCAGACGCGCGTGAGAAACCAGCGGCGTTCCGCTTCATCGGGAATCAGTTGGCGATACAGGTACTCGGGGCTCCAGTCGATCAGCACCCCGCCGAAATCGAAGACGACGGCTTTGATGGTCATGCGAACTCCGCTCTCAGCACGTCGGCGAGCGGGCGCACCGAAGTCCGATTGCCGGCCAGCGCGCTGTTCGCCCAAACGTAGTTTTGATGCGCGACGATCAGATGGGCTGCGTCCGCGTCTCGAGCCACACCTTCGCGTCGCCCGACACGTGCGGAGAGACGCGCGTGCGCACCGTCTCGTGATACGCGTTGAGCCACGCACGCTCGTCCTCGCGCAACAACGACAGCTCGATGCAACGCGTATCGATCGGGCACAGCGTGAGCGTCTCGAACTTGAGGAACGAGCCGAACGCAGTCTCTTGAGCGACGCGATTCAACACGAGGTTTTCGATCCGCACGCCCCACTTGCCCGGCCGGTAGATACCCGGCTCGACGGACGTGATCATCCCTTCCTCCATTGCCGTGAACGGCTCGGCCGGTGCGTAGTGCGAGATGACCTGCGGGCCTTCGTGCACGTTCAGGAAGTAGCCGACGCCGTGGCCGGTGCCGTGGCCGTACTCGAGGCCGGCTTCCCAGATCGGCGCGCGGGCGATCGCGTCGAGCATCGGCGAGCGGATGCCGCGCGGGAAATGCGCGCGCGAGAGCGCCATCATCGCCTTGAGCACGATCGTGAAGTCGCGCTTTTGATCCGCCGAAACCGTACCGACCGGCACGACCCGCGTGATATCCGTCGTGCCGCTGACGTATTGACCGCCGGAGTCGATCAAGAGCAGACCGTTGCCTTCGATCGTCGAATGCGACGCAGCGGTCGCGCCGTAGTGCGGCATCGCGCCGTTCGCGTTGAAGCCCGCTATCGTCGAGAAGCTCAGCGACACAAAGCCCGGCCGGCGCGCACGCGCGGCGGTCAGGCGTTCGTCGACCGTGAGTTCGGTGATCCTCTCGCCCTTGGCGAGCGCGCTTTCGAACCACGCAAAAAACTCGGCGAGCGCGGCGCCGTCCTGTTCCATCGTCGCGCGCACGTGTTCGGCTTCGCTCGCGGTCTTGCGCGATTTGGCGAACGTCGACGGGTTGACCGCCTCGACGATTTTCACGGACGCCGGCACCGCCTGCAGCAGGCCGTATGTCACGCGGCGCGGATCGATGAGCAGGGTCGAGCCGGCCGGCAATGCCGCAAGCGCGGCGGGAGTGCGTTGATACGGCTCGACGCGGATGCCGTCGCGCGCGAGCGCATCGACCGTTTCCTTCGGCACCTTGCCGTCGCCGATGAAGAGCGACGCCCCATCGAGCCCGATCAGCGCATGCGCGACGAACACCGGGTTGTACTTCACGTCGGCGCCGCGCAGGTTCAAGAGCCACGCGAGGTCGTCGAGCGTCGAGACGAAATGCCATTGCGCGCCGTTTTCCTGCATCGCGCGGTGCACCCGGGCGAGCTTTTCGGCGCGCGCGTCGCCGACATGCGGCGCGGCGTGCTCATAGACAGCCACGTCCGGCAGCGCCGGGCGTCCCGGCCAAATCTCGTCGAGCAAGTCGACCTCGGTCCGCAAGGCAATGCCGCGCCTGGAAAACGTATCGGTCAACACGCGCGCCGCCGCGACGCCCAGCACTGCGCCGTCGACGCCGACCGTCGCTCCTGCCGGAAGGTTCTGCGCCAGCCAATCGACATGCGCCTGCGACTGTTGCGCGGACACGAGCTTCATCAACTGCACTCCGCTGCCCGCCAGTTGGGTTTCGGCCTGCACCCAGTAGCGGCTGTCGGTCCAGAGGCCCGCGAAGTCGGCGGTGACGACGAGAAGGCCAGCGGAGCCCTTGAAGCCCGACAGCCATTGACGGCCTTGCCAGCGCTCCGGCAGATATTCGGAGAGGTGCGGATCGGCGGACGGAACGATATAGGCGGCGAGCCCCGCGCGCGCCATCGCACCGCGCAGCCGCGCCAGCCGCTCGGGAATGGATTCGCCGAGGGCAGCGGATTCAGGAAGTCGGATATTCATTATGTAGCCTGCAAGCGTTCATCGACGGGAGACCAAGCCGACCGTCACGGCAACGGCGAGAAGTGCGATGGCCGTGCAAACCGGCCATTCGAGCGTGTCGCCATCATAGAAAAGGCCCGTCACACTGCCGGCCATCTTGGCGGCACTGGCTGCCGCAACCCCGATCAGCACGGCAACCCAAGGACGGGTGCGGCCCGTGCGGCGCAGCGGATGAAGCCGCCAGCCGAGCGAGCCGACGACAGCGCCCAGCACGACGATTCCCGGCCAGCCCATCAGCGGCACCCTCGCATTATTTTCAGACTAATCCCATAGGCACTGCGCAGACGCCTTAATAGCATTCTTATCTCATTCAACCAAAAGATCAGCACGGCATTTCTCTGTGCAGCGGTCGAGTTTAGGGGTCGGAAAAATGTTAAGCAAGTGCGCGCGCTGCCGCTGACGCCCATCCATGCGAATCGCCCTTATCGAACCGGATTCTCGCCACGCCGAAGTAATGGACCGGCTGCTCTTCGCCGGCGGCCATACTTGTCGGCACTTCACCAACAGCAACGACTTCTTCGCGTGGATCGCCACGCGAACCTGCGATCTTCTCATTACGGACCAGTGGGCGGGCGATCTGCCGTCCGAAGACGTGATCCCGGCCGCCCGCGCGATCCTGCCCGGCCTGCCGGCCATGGTCATGATTCACGCGCCGCGCGAGAGCGAGATCGTCGCGAGCCTGCATGCGGGCGCCGACGATTGCCTCGGCAAGCCGGTGCGCGGACCTGAGCTGCTCGCGCGGGTCGACGCGCTCTTGCGCCGCGCCGGCGTGCGCCGTCCGCCCAGCCCGTCGCGCGGACGCTTCGGCGAGTATGCGTTCGACGTCGCGCGCGGTCTAGCACGATTCGACGATCAGGTCGTCACGCTGACACCGAAGGAATGCCGCTTCGCGCTGCTGCTGTTCGCGAACCTCGGGCGCCCGGTTTCGCGCGCGCACATTCTCGAGGCGGTCTGGGCGACGCGGCGCGACTTCAAGTCGCGCACGCTCGATACCCACGCGTCGCGCGTGCGAACCAAGCTGCAGTTGCATCCGGAGCGGGGCTACAGTCTGAGCCCGCTCTACGGCTTCGGCTATCAGCTCGACCGGATCTTCGGCGAGACGCCGGCCAAAGGAACCAAAGGGCCCAAAGGGCCCAAAGGGATCAAAGGGCCAGAAGACGCCGATCGCGGCGAAAATGAAAGCAGCATAGAAACGCTATAATATGCGGCTGAATCATAGCCTTGCCGCACCCACAGCCAGGGTCCATTGCAGCCCCGCACATGCAACTTTTAACGATCGGAATCAACCACCATACAGCGCCAGTCGCCCTGCGCGAACGCGTGGCGTTTCCGCTCGACCAGATCAAGCCGGCTCTCGCGACCTTCAAGGACCTCTGGCTCGGCCGCGCGGCCCCTAACGCGCCCGAAGCCGCGATCCTGTCCACCTGCAACCGCACCGAACTTTACTGCGCAACCGACGACCGCGCCGCGCGCGAAACCGCAATCGAGTGGCTGTCGAGGTACCACGGCATTCCGGTCGGCGAACTTGCGCCGCATGTCTATGCGCTGCCGCAGTCGGAAGCGGTCCGGCACGCGTTCCGCGTCGCGTCGGGTCTCGATTCGATGGTGCTCGGCGAAACGCAAATCCTCGGACAATTGAAGGATGCGGTACGCACGGCATCCGAGGCGGGCGCGCTTGGCACGTACCTGAATCAGCTGTTCCAGCGCACGTTCTCGGTGGCGAAGGAAGTGCGCGGCACGACCGAGATCGGCGCACAGTCGGTGTCCATGGCCGCCGCGGCCGTGCGGCTCGCGCAGCGCATCTTCGACAAGGTCGCAAACCAGCGCGTGCTCTTCATCGGCGCCGGCGAAATGATCGAGCTGTGCGCGACGCACTTCGCCGCCCAGCAGCCGCGCGAGCTGGTCGTCGCGAACCGCACCGCCGAGCGCGGCGCGAAGCTCGCCGAGCGCTTCAATGGCCGCTCGATCCCGCTCTCCGAGTTGCCCGCGCGGTTGCACGAGTTCGACATCATCGTGTCCTGCACGGCATCGACGCTGCCGATCATCGGCCTGGGCGCCGTCGAGCGCGCGGTGAAGGCGCGCCGCCACCGGCCGATCTTCATGGTCGATCTGGCCGTGCCGCGCGACATCGAGCCCGAAGTCGCGAAGCTCGAAGACGTGTTCCTCTACACCGTCGACGACCTCGGCGCCATTGTGCGCGAAGGCAATGCGTCGCGGCAGGCGGCCGTCGCGCAAGCCGAGTCGATCATCGAGACACGCGTCGCGAACTACATGCAGTGGCTCGATGCGCGCAGCATCGTGCCGGTGATCCGCCACATGCACACGCAAGCGGATTTGCTGCGCCAGGCGGAAGTCGAACGGGCGCTCAAGATGCTCGCGCGCGGCGACGATCCGGCGGTGGTGCTCGAAGCGATGTCGCAGTCGCTGACCAACAAGCTCATTCACGGCCCGACTCACGCGCTCAATCGCGCAAGCAGCGAAAATCGCGATACGCTCATCGAGCTGTTGGGCGGGTTCTACAAGCATTCGAATTCTTCCGACCGTTAGCGGCGCTGCCTCGCATCCTTGCTCCGCTACGGGAGCTCCGCGGGCAGACTGATCGACCTATTTCCCCACCCGCGGCTCCCCCGCCCCTTACCTCAGATTTGCAGCCTACCCGGGAGCCCCGCTCCACACCATGAAAACGAGCATGCAACACAAGCTCGACCAGCTCGCCAACCGGCTGGCCGAACTCAATGACCTGCTAAGCCGCGAAGACGTCACGTCGAACCTCGACCAGTACCGCAAGCTCACGCGCGAGCACGCCGAAATCGGGCCGGTGGTCGAGCATTACGCGCGCTGGCGGCAGGCGCTCACCGATTCGGCGACCGCTCAGGAACTGCTCGCCGATGCTTCGATGCGCGATTTCGCCGAAGAGGAAGTGCGCGGCGCGCGCGAGAAGATGAGCCAGCTCGAAGGCGAGCTGCGCACGATGCTGCTGCCGAAAGATCCCAACGACGACCGCAACATCTTCGTCGAAATCCGCGCGGGCACCGGCGGCGACGAGTCGGCGCTGTTCGCGGGCGATCTGCTGCGCATGTACCTGCGCTATGCCGAGCGCCAGCGCTGGCAGGTCGAGACAATGTCGGAGAGCGCGTCGGACCTCGGCGGCTACAAGGAAGTGATCGTGCGGATCGCGGGCCAGGGCGCGTATTCGCGCCTCAAGTTCGAATCCGGCGGACACCGCGTGCAGCGCGTGCCGGCGACCGAGACGCAAGGCCGCATCCATACGTCGGCGTGCACGGTGGCGGTCATGCCGGAAGCCGACGAGATCGGCGAAGTCGAGATCAATCCGGCAGACCTGCGCATCGATACGTTCCGCGCGTCCGGCGCGGGTGGCCAGCACATCAACAAGACGGACTCGGCGGTGCGCGTCACCCACCTTCCGACGGGGATCGTCGTCGAATGCCAGGACGACCGCTCGCAGCACAAGAACAAGGACCGCGCGCTGAAGGTGCTCGCCGCGCGCATCAAGGACAAGCAATACCACGAGCAGCATGCGAAGGAAGCGGCGACGCGCAAGAGCCTGATCGGCTCGGGCGACCGGTCCGAGCGGATTCGCACCTACAACTTCCCGCAGGGGCGGCTCACCGATCACCGCATCAACCTGACGCTGTACCGGCTCGAAGCGATCATGGACGGCGATCTCGACGAACTGATCGCCGCGCTCGTCAGCGAGCATCAGGCGGAGCTGCTGGCGTCGCTGGGCGACGCCGACTGAGGTCGTGCGACGTCTGCCGGAACAAGGCGCCTGCTTATGAACACCGCCGCCGACTCTGGACTCACGCCGCAAACGGCTGCGTCGTTGCTGCGCGCGTCGGCGCTGCCCGCGCTCGAAGCGCGGATTCTGCTCACGCATGCGCTCGGCTGGCGCCGAACCGAACTGATCACGCGCGGCGACGAGCCGTTGTCCGACGCCGCATGCGCGCAGTATCGAGCGCTCGAAGCGCGTCGCGCGGCAGGTGAGCCGATCGCGCAGATCGTCGGCGCGCGCGAGTTCTTCGGCCTCGAATTCGAAGTGACGCCGCACGTGCTGATTCCGCGGCCGGAGACCGAGCTGCTAGTCGAGACAGCGCTCGCCGCGCTCGACGGCACGGCGGCGCCGCGCGTGCTCGACCTCGGCACGGGGACCGGCGCGATCGCGGTGGCGATTGCGTCAGCGCGGCCCGACGCGCGCGTCTGGGCGCTCGACCGCTCCGCCGAAGCGCTCGCCGTGGCGGCGCGCAATGCCACCAAGCTGCTCGACGCCAAACGCCCCGGCGGTGCGCTGCAGTTGCTGCAAAGCGACTGGTACACGGCGCTCGACCCGGCGCTCTCGTTCGACGCAATCGTCAGCAATCCACCGTATATCCGGCACGGCGACCCGCATCTGACTGAAGGCGACCTGCGCTTCGAACCGCACGGCGCGCTCACCGACGAGGCGGACGGTTTATCGGCGATCCGGATCATCGTGGCCGGCGCGCGCTCGCGCCTCGCGTCACGCGGCCAGTTGTGGATCGAACACGGCTACGACCAGGCCGCCGACGTGCGCGCCCTGCTCGCCGCGCAAGGCTTCGAAAGCGTGCATTCGCGCGCCGACCTTGCTGCCATCGAACGCATCAGCGGCGGCACGTGGATCGACGGCGGATGAACGCCGGCCTGAACGGCGCCGAGGCCCCAGCCCGCGCCATCGCCCGCCGTTGACGCCGGCGCCGCCCTCAGCCCGGCCCGGCGAATTCCGCTATCATTTCGATCTATCTCTACCCCACAAAACGCAAGGCCCCCCATGGACACGCAACAACGCATCAAGCAAATCGTCGGCGAGAACTCCGTCGTGCTCTTCATGAAAGGCAACGCGCAATTCCCGATGTGCGGCTTCTCTGGCCGCGCGGTGCAGATCCTGAAGGCATGCGGCGTCGATCAGTTCAAGACCGTCAACGTCCTCGACGACGAAGACATCCGCCAAGGCATCAAGGAATACTCCAACTGGCCGACCATTCCGCAGCTCTACGTGAAGGGCGAATTCATCGGCGGCTCGGACATCCTGATGGAGATGTATCAGTCCGGCGAGCTGCAGCAATTGTTCGCAGCGGCGTAAAGCCGTCCGCGTCGCTTCACGCTCCCGGCCAGCGGCAAGTTCGATGGAGACCCGCAGCGCGCCGCCGCGCCGGCTGATTGTCGCGATGACCGGCGCCACCGGCGCAATCTACGGCGTGCGACTGCTCGAGACGCTGCGGCGCACGGGCGACGTCGAAACCCACCTGCTGATCTCCGGCGCCGGCTGGCTCAACATCCAGCACGAACTCGGGCTCACCAAGGACGACGTCCATCCGCTCGCCGATGTCGTGCATTCGGTGCGCGACGTGGGGGCAAGCATCGCATCGGGGTCGTTCGCGACCGACGGGATGATCGTCGCGCCCTGTTCGATGAAGACGCTCGCGAGCATCGCGCACGGCCTTTCCGACAACCTCATCGCCCGCGCTGCCGACGTCACGCTCAAGGAGCGCCGGCGCCTCGTGCTGATGGTGCGCGAAACGCCGCTGAACCTCGCGCATCTGCGCAACATGACGGCCGTGACCGAAATGGGCGGCGTCATTTTTCCACCGCTACCCGCGTTCTACAACCGGCCGGCCTCGATCGACGAGATGGTCGATCACACGGTCGCCCGGGTGCTCGATATGTTCGCAATCGGCACGCCGCCCGCGCCGGTCTGGCAGGGAATGCGCGGCGTCGACGGCTGAAGCGCGGACGCCGCCGATTACCAACAGCGGCGACGCAATCAATTCCGCCTGAGCCGGTTTATCAAGCAGCAATACGCGCCTATATTCGAAGCAACCTCACTTTCCGCATCGCGCTCGACGCGATGTTGCCCAAATGTCCCGCCTTCCTTCCGTCTACCTGTCCCACGGCGCGCCGACGCTGCCGATCGATCCGTCGCTGCCGTCCGCTGAATTTGCATTGCTGGCCGAGCGTTTGCCGCGTCCGCGCACAATCCTGATGCTGTCGGCGCACTGGGGGACTGCGGCCCCCGTCGCCAGCACCGCCGAAAAGCCCGAGACGATCCACGACTTCTACGGCTTTCCGCGCGCGCTGTACGAATTCCAGTATCCGGCGCCCGGTGCGCCAGAGGTGGCGCGGCAAGCGGTTGCACTGCTCGCCGAAGCGGGAATCGCAGCCCGCACTGAAGCCCGCGGTCTCGACCACGGCGCATGGGTGCCGATGCTGCTGATGTTTCCGCACGCGGACGTGCCCGTCGCGCAGTTGTCGATCCAGCCGCGCATGAATGCGGCTCATCACTACAAGATCGGGCGCGCGCTGCGTCCGCTGCGCGATAGCGGCGTGATGGTAATCGGCTCCGGCCAGATCACGCACAACCTGCGCGCGGTCGACTTTTCCGCCCGGCCGGAAGACGCCGATCCGCGTGTCGCCGAGTTCACCGATTGGTTCGAAGCGCGGCTCGCCGCGCGCGATGTCGATGCACTGCTCGACTATCGGCGGCAAGCGCCGCACGCGGTGCTCATGCATCCGACCGACGAGCATCTGCTGCCGGTGTTCTCCGCGCTTGGCGCGGCCGACGACGACTACACGCTTGATAGGCAGTCGCTTGGCACCTACCAGCGCTCGCTGGCGATGACGAACTACGTGTTCGGCAGCGCGAATTAAAAGCGCCCAGGCCGCACTGACGCGACCGACGAAACGGCAAGCGTCAAGAAAAAGCCCGCCTGATTGCTCAGGCGGGCTTTCACATCAAGCAGGTGGAACCCAGCGACCCACCGCTCAAGCGCCGATCCCCTCGAGAATCTCATCGTGCGATTCGCGCTCGCTCAGATACTCGGTGCGATAGCCCGAGCTCACGCCCCAGAAGTAGAAGCCGAGCGCCACAATGGCCACGACCAGCATGTCCCAGCCGTACGGCAGCACGCCCATGCCGCCGAACTGATGGCTGCCGATCAGGGACAGGATCGCCATCGCCGGCAGGTAGGCCACGAGCCACCATGCAGCCTTCAGATCACGACCCCAGCCTGCCCAGCCCGACTTGCCCTGAAAGTAAAAGTACACCGGCAGCGCGACGATCATCAGCAGAATGATTTCGCCGGTCAGCGGCCACTTCGCCCAGTACAGCACGAGCGACGCGCAGACGAACGCGAACGGCGCGATCACCTTCATGCCCGGTACGGTGAGCGGACGCTCGAGGTCCGTTGCCGCGCGGCGCAGCGCCATCAGCGCGATCGGGCCGGTGAGGTAGGAAATCACCGTCGCGACCGAGATCACCGCCGCGAGCGAGCTCCAGCCGCGAAAGAAGAACAGGAAGATGAACGAGACGATCAGGTTGAACCACATCGCATTGCGAGGCACGCCGTAGAACGGGTGCACGTTGCCGAACATCTTCGGCATCGTGTTGTTGCGCTCCATCGCGTAGATCATGCGCGTGGTCGTCGCCATGTAGGTCGTGCCGGTGCCGCTCGGGCTCACGAACGCGTCGATGTAGAGCAGGATCGCCAGCCAGTTCAGGTTCAGCGCAAGCGCCAGTTCCGCGAACGGCGACTTGAAGTTGAAGTGGTTCCAGCCCTTCATCACGTCGCCGGGGCTCACCGCGCCGATATACGCCACTTGCAGCAGCACGTAGATCACGAGTGCAAGCAGGATCGAGCCGATCACGGCGAACGGCACGCTCTTGGCCGGATTGCGCGCTTCACCGGCCAGGTTGATCGGGCTCTGGAAGCCGTTGAAGCTGAACACGATGCCGCTCGTCGCGACCGCGGTCAGCACCGACGACCAGCCGTACGGAGCGAAATTGCTCGACGTGCCGAAGTTGTCCGAATGGAAACCCGTGAGCAGCAGGCCGAGGATCGTCGCGCCGGGGATGATGAACTTGAACACGGTGATCGCCGAGTTGGCGCGCGCGAACACCTTGACGCCCCAGTAGTTCAACAGGAAGTAGATCACCACGAGCACGGCGGAGAGCAACAGACCGTTTGTGGTTAGCGAGCCGTTGACGAAGAGCTCGTGCGCCCATTCGTAGGGCCAGGTGCTCATGTACTGAATCGACGCTTCGGCTTCGATCGGAATCACCGACACGATCGCGATCCAGTTCGCCCACGCGCTGATGAAACCGACCAGCGCGCCGTGCGAGTAGCGCGCGTAGCGCACCATACCGCCGGATTCCGGGAACATCGCACCGAGTTCGGCATACGTCAGAGCAATCGCGAGAATCACGACAGCGCCGATCACCCATGCGCAAACCGCCGCAGGACCGGCGATTTTGGCTGCCTTCCATGCGCCGAAGAGCCAGCCCGATCCGATGATCGAACCCAGGCCTGTCAGCATCAGTGCAATCGGCCCAACGTTCCGTTGAATAGAACTTTTCACGACTTCTCCTTCCGATATCTCAAAAGGCATGGTCAGTGCGGCAGTGCATAAGACTCCGTGCACGGCGCGCTTACCGCCACGCGTTCTGTGAAGGCCGATGTGCCACTCGGTGCAACCGGCCACGCGGCGCGTAGTTTAACGGTTGCAACCGCCGAATGGCGCCAAAATGGTTCAGTCACTACAAAAAAACAGCCGGCTTGCAAGATTTGTAAGCGTTATGCCCGCCATATATTCTTAACGCTTTCGAAAAGCCCCCCAAGCTTGTCGGGATTGGGTTGACCTTTCATGACTTTCGCCTTATAAAGTCCGGGCAGGATTTCAAGTGGCGAGTGAATTGGTCTTTCGTAGTTTCGCCCCATCAACGGTACTCCGGTTGGTCTATTACCCTTCCTTGATTTTCGTGCGCTCCCCAAGGCTTCGGCCTTTTTTACCCATTGTTTAGGAAAAAGTAATATGGAAACCGGTACCGTCAAGTGGTTCAATGACGCAAAGGGCTTTGGCTTCATCACCCCGGACGGCGGCGGCGAAGATCTGTTCGCGCATTTCTCCGAAATCCGCACGGAAGGCTTCAAGACGCTGCAAGAAAACCAGAAAGTGACGTTCGAAGTGAAGACTGGCCCGAAGGGCAAGCAAGCTGCGAACATCAAGCCGGCGTAAGCCAGCCCAGCCTTAACAGGATGCTGAAAAGCCCCGCAAATGCGGGGCTTTTTTATTTGTCCGACGAGAGAGCCAGGCCAGCGTGAAAACGCGTCAGTGAAAAATGCGCTGGGCGTGAATTCCAAGGCCGGTCGCCACGCTGGCAAGGCGGTCGCCGAATACCGGCTTCGCCCCGGGAAACGCTCCGGCCAAGGCGTTCGACAGGAACGCCAGCCCAGTCGAGCCGCCCGTGAAATAGATCGCACCGACATCGCGCGGCGCGATGCCCGCGGCCTGCACGGTATCGCGCGCGGCTTGGACGATGCGCTGCGCTTCGTCGATGCCGGCTTCGATCAGTTGCGCTTCATCGAACGCGAGCCGCAGGTCTTCCTCCACCGCCTCCAGGTCGATCAGCGTCTGGCCGCCGGCCGCCACGCCGATCTTCGCCTCTTCCGCCCGCGCCGCCATCGCGTGGCCAAGGCGCCGCTCGACGACGCGCATCAGGCGGTCATGCTGCCGCACATCGGTGTAAAGATGCCGCATCAGCTTCAATTCGCTCACGCGCTTCGGCCCGTAGACCGTGTTGATCAAATGCCAGGTCGCGAGGTCGAAATAGATGCGGTTCGGCAATTCGCGTCCTTCCGGATCGAGCGAGCGGTAGCCGAGTTCGCGCAGGATCGTCGTCAGTTCGACGCGCCGGTCGAAGTCCGTCCCGGCCACGTGCACGCCGTGATGCGCGAGCACGTCGTCCTTGCGCTCAATTCGTTTCATGCGCTCGGGACCGACTCGCACGAGCGAAAAGTCCGACGTACCGCCGCCGATATCGGCGACCAGCACGAGCCCTTCTTCGGTGAGCCGCGATTCGTAGTCGAACGCGGCGGCAATCGGCTCGTACTGGAAGTGGATGTCCGTGAGCCCGACCGAGCGCGCCGCTCTTTCGAGCTGCCGCTGCGCGAGGGAATCGGCGCGCGGATCGTCGTCGACGAAGAACACCGGACGGCCGAGCACGGCCTGCTCGATGGGCGCGCCGGCAAACGCCTCCGCCTTGCCCTTCAGGTGATCGACGAAGATCGCGATCACGTCGGTGTATTTGATCGCGGAGCCGTCGCCGAGGTCGGTCGTGGTTTCGGCGAGCGCCGAGCCGAGGATGCTTTTCATCGAGCGCATCAGGCGGCCGTCGAAGCCGTCGATATACGCTTCCAGCGCGGCGCGGCCGAATTCGCGCGTGTGTTCGTCGGTGTTGAAAAATACGGCGGTGGGCAGCGTCGTGTAGTCGCCCTCGACCGGTGCAAGCCGCACACCGCCGCCGATGGGCAGCGCGACGGCCGAGTTCGAGGTGCCGAAGTCAATCGCGCAATAAGTCATGGCTTAAATCGCATCACGCTTGGCGCGAACAATTGAGGACCGGTTTTTTATCATAAAAGCACCGCCGCCATCAACCCGGGGGCACCCGCCGTCACGCGCGTGAACGGCGAGGAACGCAGTTTGCTGGCGCGCACTTTGCAACCGGATAAAGGACCCATTTTGCACCCGCCGCCCGACATCGTCGAAACCGATCTGCCCTCCCGTCTCGACCGCCTGCCATGGGGACGCTTTCACACGCTGATCGTCGTCGCACTCGGCGTCACGTGGTTGCTGGACGGGCTCGAAGTCACGCTTGCAGGCGCGGTGGCGAGCGCGCTCAAGACGAGCCCGGCGCTGCATTTTTCCAACGCCGATGTCGGCATTGCAAGCAGCGCCTACATCGCGGGCGCTGTCCTCGGCGCGCTCTTCTTCGGTTGGCTCACCGATCGCCTCGGACGCCGCAAGCTCTTCTTCGTCACGCTGAGCCTGTACCTGGTGGCGACGGCGGCAACCGCGACCTCGTGGAATCTCGCGAGCTTCATCGTGTTCCGCTTCTTGACGGGCGCCGGCATCGGCGGCGAATACGCGGCGATCAACTCGACGATCCAGGAATTCACGCCGGCCCGCGTGCGCGGCTGGACCGATCTCGCCATCAACGGCACGTTCTGGGTCGGCGCGGCGCTTGGCGCAGGCGGGTCGATCGTGCTGCTCGATCCGCACGTGCTGCCCGGCGATTGGGGCTGGCGCGCGTGCTTCTTGATCGGCGCGGCGCTCGCGCTCGTCATCGTGCCGATGCGGATGTGGATACCGGAGAGCCCTCGATGGCTGCTGACGCACAATCAGCCGGGACCAGCGAGCCACATCGTCGAAGCGATCGAAGCGCGGTTTCGCCGAGCCGGCCACGTGCTGAGCGATGAAAGCGTGCGCGTGCTGCGGTTGCGCGAACGCAAAGGCACGCCGCTGCGCGAGGTGCTGCATGCGCTTTTCGTGCTGCACCGGCGGCGCTCGTTCGTCGGATTCTCGCTGATGACGGCCCAAGCGTTCTTCTACAACGCGATCTTCTTCACCTATGCGCTCGTGCTCACCGAGTTCTATCGCGTGCCGGGCGACCATGTCGGCTGGTATTTGCTGCCGTTCGCCCTCGGCAATTTCCTTGGGCCGCTCGTGCTCGGTCATGCCTTCGATTCAATCGGACGCCGCGCCATGATCGCGTTCACGTACGCGATTTCGGGCGTCCTGCTGATCGCCTGCGGGTACTTGTTCGAGCGCGGTTGGCTCACCGTCGTCGAGCAGACAGTTGCGTGGATGGTGATTTTCTTCTTCGCGTCGGCGGCGGCGAGCTCCGCGTATCTCACCGTCAGCGAATCGTTCCCGCTCGAAATCCGCGCGCTCGCGATCGCGGTGTTCTACGCGTTCGGCACGGGTCTCGGCGGTATCGCCGGGCCGGCGTTCTTCGGGCGCCTCATCGATACGCATCAAGCCAGCAAAGTGTTCTCCGGCTATCTGGTCGGCGCGGCGCTGATGATCGCCGCGGCGCTCGTCGCGGCGGTCTGGGGCATCAACGCCGAGCGCAAGCCGCTCGAGCATGTCGCCCTGCCGTTATCGGCGGTCGGCGACGATCAATAGGAGTCGCAGCGTTGCGTCGTGGCAAACGTTGTGACGAAAGTGCCGCGAATCAGAACGCCTTCTTCCACGCCCCCGCGTAGGCGATCTCACCGAGCGGCAAGCGCGTGCGCGGCGCCTTCTCGCGATCGCGCAGCGCCGGATCGAGTTTTTCCGCGTCGCCGTGGTGGCCGATCGAAATAAACGCGATCGCTTCGACGTCGTCCGGCAGCGCGAACGCCTCATGGAACGCCTTCTGGTCGAAGCCGCTCATCTGATGCGCGGCGAGACCCAGCGCGTGAGCCTGCAGCACCAGCGAGAACCCCGCTGCGCCCGCGTCATACGGCGCGACGCGGTTCACCTCGCCCTTCGCGTTCAGCGTGTGCGCCGTCACCGCGATGAGCACCGGCGCGTTGGCGTTCCAGCCCTGGTTGAACGGCACGAGCGTCGCGAAAGCGCGCTTGAACGCGGCTTCGTCGACGCTGCGGTCGAACACGATGAAGCGCCACGGCTGAATGTTGTAGCCCGACGGCGCCCAGCGCGCCGCCTCGAGCACGGACTGCAGTTGCTCGCGGCTGATCGGTTCGCTCGAATACGCGCGCGGGCTCCAGCGGCCGGCGATCAGTTCGTGAATCGGAGTTTCGGTCGGTGCGGGTTTCTTGGACATGAGCTTCTCTTGGTCGAGTTCGGAACACGGCGGCCAGCGCCCGGCCGCATAGCATAACCGTCCTGACCAAAGCGTGCCGAGCGCGGCCAGCGCCGTCGGGCGCACGCCGAAGCGCTGCATCGCCGTGGCCAGCAACATATCTAGGGGTTTACCCTGCGACGCGAACGGCTATCCGCGACGAAGGACTGAAGCGTCTCTTGCACGAAGCGAGGCGCATCGCATCGCGCTTAGAATGCAAGCTTTCGATTTACTCAAGGCATCATGCCGACGTCGACCGATTCCCACGACACCATCCTCGCCGCCACGCGCCACTGGCTGACGCGCGCGGTCATTGGGCTGAACTTGTGCCCGTTCGCGAAGGCCGTGCACGTGAAGAATCAGATCCGCTACGCGATCAGCGAAGCGACCGGCATGGAAGGCGTGTTGACGGACCTCGAAGCCGAGTTGAACGCGCTGGCGAACGCCGATCCCGAGCAGATCGACACGACGCTCGTCGTCTTTCCGCGCACGCTCGCGGACTTTCTCGACTTCAACGACTGCCTGTTCCTTGCGGAGCGCTTGCTCACGCAGATGCGGCTCGAGGGCATCCTGCAGATCGCGAGCTTCCATCCCCAGTACCAGTTCGAAGGCAGCGAGCCCGACGACATCGAGAACTACACGAACCGCGCGCCGTATCCGATCCTGCATCTGCTGCGCGAGTCGAGCATCGCGCGCGCGGTCGATGCGTTTCCCGACGCCGCCGAGATCTACGAACGCAATCAGGAAACGCTGCGCCGCCTGGGCCACGAAGGCTGGCGGGCATGGATGAGCGAGCGGCGCGACGCATGAGAACGTGAACGGGCGAGCGCGTGATACGTCACGCGCTCGCATGCGGCGCCCCGACGAATCCGCCGCGAATGCGCCCAAATCCGCCAAGCTCAAGCCGGGGTGAAAAAGCGCTCGTGCAACTCCTCGAGGCCGAGCGTGCCGAGCACTTCGCCTAGCCGCTCCGCCGGACGCCGCCGCGGCAAGTCCTTGTACTGCGCGATGATGAGCTCGTTCTTCATCGAGTGTTCCCAGCCGACGAGTTCCGTCACGCTCACCTGATAGCCGTGCGCTTCGAGCTGCAGGCAGCGCAGCACGTTCGTGATCTGGCTGCCGAATTCGCGCGTATGCAGCGGGTGGCGCCAGATTTCCGCGAGCGCATTGCCGAGCGACTTCCCTTTGTTCTTGCGCAGCACGCCCGCGACTTCTGCCTGGCAGCACGGCACGAGCACGATGAACTGCGCGTGCTTTTCGAGCGCGAAGCGGATCGCGTCGTCGGTTGCGGTATTGCACGCGTGCAGCGCCGTGACGATATCGATGCTCGCCGGCAGGCGATCCGAAGCGATCGATTCCGCCACCGACAAGTTCAAAAACGACATCCCCTCGAACCCGAGCCGCGCCGCCAGCTCGGCCGACTTCGCGACCAGTTCCTCGCGCGTCTCGATTCCATAGATGTGCGAAGCGCCGTCGCCGGGCTGCTCCTTGAAGAACAGGTCGTAGAGGATGAAGCCCAGGTAAGACTTGCCTGCGCCGTGGTCGACAAGGCAAACGTGTCCCTGCTTTTGCCGGACCTCCGCGAGCAGCGGCTCGATGAACTGGAACAGGTGGTAGACCTGCTTGAGCTTGCGGCGGCTGTCCTGATTCATCTTGCCGTCGCGCGTCAGGATATGCAGTTCCTTCAGCAGCTCGATCGACTGGTTCGGGCGGATTTCGTGGATTTTGTCGGACATCGTGAAGGCGCTTGACGGCAAGTCGCACCTATACGTGCGACAGCCTACAGAAGAACGGAAGTAATCGCGTCAGTTTACCGAAAAGAGCGCTGGGCGACGCTTCGTACCCGCGTGCGACCGCGATGGACAGCATGGAATGCTTCATGCGTCTCGTTCGCGCAGCCTGTCGCACGCACCGACGAGGCCCGCTCGGAACTCAAGACATGGGAAACAACACGGGGAACGTCGCGGCAAAGCGGTGCCACGCGGGAAAGCGCACCATGGCACGATGCCCGCGACGAACTCGATCGTATCGGAGGTGCGCGATCAGCGCCGTAACACGGTGGCGAAACACGGCCGCGCACGTTACGTCACTCGATCGTGCGTGGCGCGGCGCGCTTGATCGCCGCCTCAGACCCAAGTTGACGAAAGGACGACAGCGATGGCTACGATACCTAACGGAGACGCGGAGCAACAGTTTCAGGAGATGCTCGCCAAACTGCTGGCGACACCGTCCTGGTCCGAAAAGCAGCAACTCGAACTCGAAATGGCGCGCGACATTTCGGTCGAGATGCTACGGATTGCCGAACTGATGCGCGACGGAGACGCCGGGCTCGAAAACTGCCTCACATTGCTCAAGTACGCGAAGGTGATGGACTTCATATTGACGACGCTCGCGTCGAGACGCGAGATCAAACCGCAGACGCTACGCGTCATCTTCAAGCTGGCCGGGCTCAAGGTGGACGAGGCTTACCCCGGCTGAACGCGGGCACGCGCAGGTCCGCTGCTGCACGGGACCTGCGCTTTCACGACAGTTGGCCTCACGGCGGCCTCTTGGCGGCGTCCCGCGGCGCGCCTCAGGCGTGGCGCGGGGCGTCGACGGGCGGCGTGCCGTCCTTGAAGAGCGTCTTGAGTTGCGCACGCAACTCAGGCGAATCGACATGCTTGTGTACCACAACCGCGTGCTGCACCGCGGCCTCGAGCAATTCGCCTTCCGAATCCGCCGATAGCGCGACCGAGCACCCTATATCGCTTGGGAATTCGCGGCAGTCAATGTACTTGCGGGTCATGATGCCTCCCGCCGGGCCGCCCCAAGGGAGGCATCCGCCCCCTCGGGGGGAGCTTTGCATGGGACCGGAGTAAGCGCTAAAGCGCTAACTCCGGTCGACAGCGAACGAATGTGAGCGTGGGGGTGGTTCATGTCGTCTCCTGATGATCGAAAAGGGTATTGAAAGAGTATAGGGCCCGGATTGCGGACTCAAAGGCTGCGATGTGACAATAGCGGCCCCGCCTGCCGGCTCCCGTGCGCGATCAATTGGCTTATCGGCAACGCGCGCCTCAGACGGCCCAACTTGGTTCCCGATCCGCACCGCATGCCCGATCAACACCACGAATCTCCTTCGACCGCTTTCGTCGCCGTCGTCGGCGCCGGCCCTGCCGGGCTGATGGCCGCCGAGGTCTTGTCGCGCGCAGGCGTGCGCGTCGACGTCTTCGACGCGATGCCGTCGGCCGGACGCAAGTTCCTGCTGGCCGGCATCGGCGGGATGAACATCACGCATTCGGAACCGCTCGACGCGTTCGTCGGACGCTATGGCGCACGGCGCGAAACGCTCGCGCCGCTCATCGGCCGCCTCGGTCCCGAGGCGCTGCGCGAATGGGTGCACGGGCTTGGGATCGGGACGTTTGTCGGCAGCTCGGGCCGCGTATTTCCGACCGGGATGAAAGCGGCGCCGTTGCTGCGGGCGTGGCTGCGTCGGCTGCGCGAGGCGGGCGTGCGGCTGCACATGCGGCACCGGTGGGTCGGCTGGAACGGTTCGACTGATGCGCTTCACGCGCTGCGCTTCGAGACGCCCGAAGGCGAGCGTGTCGTGCTAGCCGATGCCGTCGTGCTCGCCACAGGCGGCGGGAGCTGGCCGCGCCTCGGCTCCGACGGCACGTGGGTGCCGCTCCTGGCAGCGCGCGGCGTGGAAGTGGCGCCGCTCAAGCCGTCGAATTGCGGGTTCGACGCGAACTGGAGCGCGTTCTTTCAGGAACGCTTCGCAGGGCAGCCGGTGAAATCGGTTGCGATCGGCGTCGCGTGCAGCGAGGACGGCGCCGCACCGCCATTCCGCCAAGGCGAGTTCGTGGTCACGCAGACGGGCATCGAAGGCAGTCTCGTCTACGCGCTGTCGGCGCCGATCCGCGATGCGATCGAGGCTGACGGCGCGGCGACGATATGGCTCGACCTCGCGCCGGGCTGGAGCGCGCAACGCGTCGCCGAAGCGCTCATGCGCCCGCGCGGCGCGCGCTCGATGTCGAGCCATCTGCAAAGCAAGCTGCACATCACGGGCGTGAAGCTCGGGTTGCTGCGCGAGTGCCTGTCAAAAGACGAGTTCGCGGATCTCGCGCGGCTCGCCCTCGCGATCAAGGCGCTGCCGCTGCGGCTCACGGGCGTTCGGCCGATCGACGAGGCGATCAGCAGCGCGGGCGGCGTCGCGTTCGAAGCGCTCGACGAGGACCTGATGGCCGAGCGCCTGCCCGGCGTGTTCTGCGCGGGCGAGATGCTCGATTGGGAAGCGCCGACCGGCGGGTACCTGCTGACCGCGTGTTTTGCGAGCGGCGCGGCGGCTGGGCGGGGCGTGCTCGAGTATCTGGCGCGGGGGTCGCGCGACCGATCGGATTCGTGAGCGGCGGCGCGCTGCGCGGGCGATTCGCCTCGTTCGCGCCGGCAGCGCAGCCCTTGCGCGGCGCCGCGCGACAATCACATCACTTCGCTTTCAGTCGCCACAGCGACGTCACTTCAGCGACACGCGCCTGATAGAGCGGATCGCTCGCATCCGAAGCCTTCGGATGCTTCGGCTTGGTGTCGTCGCGGCCCGCGACTTGCAAACCAGCCGCATCGACCATCCCAAGCAGCGCGTCGCGCGAGCGCAAGCCAAGATGCTCCGCAAAATCCGACATGATCAGCCAGCCCTCGCCATGCGGCTCGAGATGCGCCGCGAGGCCATCGAGAAAGCCGCGCAGCATGCGGCTGTCCGGGTCGTAGACGGCCCGTTCGATCGGTGAGCTCGGCCGCGCGGGCAGCCACGGCGGATTGCAGATGACGAGCGGCGCGCGGCCGTCCGGAAAGAGATCGGCCTCGATGACGTCGACTTGAGACTGGAGGCCGAGCCGCGTGAGGTTCTCGCGAGCACAAGCGAGCGCGCGAGAGTCCTGGTCGGTCGCGACGATGCGCTTCACGCCGCGCTTGGCGAGCACGGCGGCAAGCACGCCGGTGCCCGTGCCGATATCGAACGCGAGCGCTTGCGAAGGCAACGGCGCCTTGGCGACCAAGTCGACATATTCGCCGCGCACCGGCGAAAACACGCCGTAGTGCGGGTGAATGCGCTCGCCATCGAGCGCCGGAATCTCGACGCCCTTCTTGCGCCACTCATGCGCGCCGATCAAACCGAGCAGCTCTCTTAGCGATACGACCGAGGGCTCTTCGCCTGCGCCATACGCTTCCGAGCACGCATCGCGCACATCCGGCGCGCGGCGCAGATCGATCGAGTAATCCGCTTCGAGCGGAATCAGCAGCATGCCGAGCGTGCGTGCGCGTTGCGACTGTGCCTGGCGGTGGAGATTGAACGCGTCGAGCGCAGAGGCGGCGGCTTTGCGCGGCTTGCGGTCGGCGCGGCGGGACATCGCCTGCAGCAACTGGCGCGCGTTCTGAAAGTCGCCGCGCCAGAGCAGCGCGATGCCTTCGCAGGCTTGGCGGTAGGCGGCGTCGGCCGTGGTGCGGTCGTCGCCGATCGTCACGCGCTTCGGCGGCGGATTACCGGCCTCGGATCGCCAGCGGGCGGTGTGGGTGGTGCCGGCGGCGGGGTCGGTCCAGGTAAGGAGGGGAAAGTCGGTCACGGATTGGGGGTCGAGGTGAGGTAAGGCGCGCGGTGCCGGAATGGCCGGGGGTCGCGCGCCGTTCGCCGACACGATACCCGGTTTTGCAAAGGAGGCGAAAAAATTAGCGAGTCCAAAAAACCTCCGCAAGATCCTCAACAGGGCGACGACACCACCGCTTCGCTAAGCGATCCGTCGATCATTTCGACGGATCGCTGCGCGTCACTCGCTACTGCGCTGAAAACTTCATCTGCACGACCTGCGTAGTCCCATCGGGTTGAGGCACCTTGACGTCGACGGTCAACGCGGGCGTGCCGGCGGGCGGCGTACCGCTGAACTTGCCCGTTGACGGATCGAACTTGAGCCACGACGGCAAAGGCTGACCGTCCGCCGTTTGTGCGGTCACCGTCGAACCGGCTGGCATTTGCTTGGGCAGCGTCACGTTCGCCGTGATTTGCGTGGTACCGGAGCTGCCTCCGCCCGACGCAATCACGACGCCGTGTCCGCCTGTGATGCTCGCGTTTTGTGAGCTCGAGTTGCTGACGTCCGCAACCGTCAGTACGCCGCTTGCATGCTTTTCCGTCGTCGCGCCGGGCGTCGAACCCGTGTTCGTGCTATCGCCCGAACCGCCCTTCATTCCCTTGACGGCATCGACCGCCGCACCGATCGTCGAGCCCAACGCATTACGAATCTTCGTCGCCGTGCCAGGCGTCGGCGTTGTCGCATTGTCCGCGGCCGCTCCGACCGCGCCACCCGGACTCGGCGTCCCGGCTGGCTTCGGTTGATTTGCGGCGGGTGTGGTGCTCGATACGCTTCCACCGACATCAAGCCCGAACCCAACCGAACTCGACGTGCTCTTCGCTGCCGTGATATTGACGTTGCCGCCCGCAGTTAGGGACGTGACCCCGTTCGAACTCACATTCGTGCCTTGCAGGTTCGTGTCGCCGCCAGAAGACAACTGCAGATTGCCATTACTGGTGACGCTGGCCACCGTCGCGGTATCGCTTTGGCTCTTCGAATAATTGCCGTTGACATCGGCCCCGGCAGACTTGGTGACGGTCGCCTTGGGCTGCGTCGCCGTCGTGTCGTTGTTTTGGGTTCCAACCTGCCCCGAGACACCCACCCCATAGCTCTCGCTCGAGTTCGTGCTATGCGCGGCATTGAACGACAGCGTACCGCCGGCGCCAATCGAACCGTTGCCGCCGCTCGAGATGGCCGTGCCCGTGAATGTCGCGTTCTGTCCGCTGTTGACCGTCAACGACCCACCGCTCGTGATGCTGCCGACAACTGCCGTACTGCTGTTCGACGAATCGTGGCTATAGTTCGCACCGGCCGCAACCGAGCTGCCCGCCTTGCCGACCGAGACGGATAGCGATGCGCCCTGGGACGAGTCCGACGAACTGCTCGTATTCGCGGCCGCCGTATAGTTCAGATTGCCGCCCGTCGTGATATTGGTTGCCGCTCCCGAACTCAGATTCGTGCCTTCGAGGTTCGCATCGCCCTTGGTTGTCACGTTGAGGTTTCCGCCCGCCGTAATACTCCCGGTCACCGCCGTGCTCGTGCTTTGCCGGCTCGACGAACCTGTGTATCCGCCGTTCGCACTGACCTCCTTCTTGACGACATCAACTTGCACGCCGGCCGTTCCGTCCGATTGCCTGCTTTGCGACCGGGTCGTATTCTGCGCGGCCGTATAGTTCAAAGTACTCGCCGAGACATTGACATTCTGACCTGCGCTGACGGCCGTGCCCTGCAGATTCGTCGCACCCGAGGACTGTGTGTTCACGCTGCCCCCAACCTGGATATTCGACACGACGGCATTGCTGCTGCTCGACGATTGCGAGTTCTGCTGATTCTCGTAGTTGGCCTGGAGCCCCGCACTGATGCCCGCACTCGTGCTCTTACCCCCCTCCGTGCTCAACGATGCCGATGCGCTCACTGAACCGTAACCGCCGACCGTCGCCGTATTCGTTGTCGTGCTCGATGTCGAATGACTCGTATTCGCGGCAGCGAGGCTCGTGATCGTCGCGGCGGATTGATTGAGGTTGCCGCCTGCCGTGATCTGCGTGCCGACATCGGTAATGCTCGAGCTTGCCTTGCGGTTGATATTGCTGCCGGCCGACAAGCTCGACGTCACAGCGGTCGTCGAGCCGCTCGACGAACTCTGCGTGGTGTTGTTCGCATAGATGCCGACCTCGCCCCCAGCCGATGCACTGAGCTGGCCGCTCGCGCTCGCACCGATACCCGCAGCCCCATTGCCGCTTGCGCTCGCCTGCGCATTTCCGTTCGCGAAGAACCCGGCCGACGTGTTGCTGCTCGACGAAGTGGTTTCGCTTGCGTTGTTGGCAGAATTGAACGACATGCTTTTCGCGTTGAGGTTCAGATTGTTGCCGGCCTCGAGGCTCGACCCGGTCGCCGTCAGGCTATTGCTCGCGTTGACGTTCAGATCGCCGCCCGCCGTGATCGCCGAACCTTGATTCGTGATATTGAGCGCGCTCGTCGTGCTCGTATCGTGGTTGACGAGCGCAAGCTGATTGTTACTCGACGCTTGCGCACTGACCGACGCATCGGCACTCGCATTCGGCACGATACCCTTGCCCGCACTGCCCGAAGCGTCGCCGTTCGCAGACACGCTCGCCGAGTTGTTGCTGCTTGCGATCAGACCGACCGCAGTGCTCGTCGTCGTGGTCGTCGACGTCGATGTATTCTGCGCGGCCTCGACGTTGACGTTTTGCGCGTTGATCGTTGCGTTGCCGCCCGAGTTCAACGTCGAGCCCTGGAGCGTCACATTCTGCTTCGCGTTGACCGTCGTATTGCCGCCGAAGTTGACACTCGAACCCACGCTCGCCGTGCTCGCGTCGGTCGTTGTCGTCGTCGTATGCGACGCAAAGTCGATCCCGCCGGAAGCCTCTGCCGTCACCGTCGCACCCGCGCTGCCGGTGACCGCACCCTGCACATCGCCGTTGCTGGAGCTGCCCGTTGCGCTACCCGACGCATTGGCGTTCGCCGACACACTGCCCTGCCCCATGCCGTTTGCGGCACTGCGGCTGCTCGATGCACTCGCCGATGCGGCGCCGTCGCCCGACGACGCGCTCGCCGAGTTTCCATTGCTGCCCGTATTGCCGTGGTCGACGCCGAGGATCGTGCTCGTCGACGTCGTGGTCGTCGTCGTGCTCGTGTTCTGCGCGGCCATGATATTGACGTTCTGGGCGCTCATCGTGCCGTTGCCTTGCGCGCTCAGATTGGCACCCTGCAAGTTGATATCGTTGCCTGCCGACAGATTCGCGTTGCCGCCGAACCGGATATTGCTGCCGACCGCAGTCGTCGTATTGCTCGCCGTCGTGGTTGTCGTCGACGCATAGAGCGATTGGTCGTAACCGACACCGGACGTCGTGCTCTTGCTCCTATCGGTCGTCGAGTTGCTTTCCGCGCCGATGTTGATATTGCCGCCGGCCTGCAGATTGCCGTTGCCCGCCGCCGTCACGTTCGTGCTATTGAGCGTGAGGTCCTTGCCCGCCTGGACATTGAGGTTGCCGCCGGTCGTCAGATTCGACTGGATTTGCGTTGTCGCCGAATTCGTGTCGCTATTGATCGTGGTCACGAGACCATGTGAGCTTGCCGAGTTCGTCGTGGTCGTGTTCGTGTCCTGAACCGTATCGAAGGTCACGTTGCCGCCGACCGACAGACTCGCGTCGCCTCCGGCGGACACATTCGCTCCGAGGTTCGTCATGTCCTTCGCCGCATTAACGGACAACGTTCCCGTCGATACGATGCCGGCCTGGTTGTCGACCTGCGTAATGTTTCGCGTTGCGCTGCCGCTGCTTTGCGTCAGGGTCTGATTGACGATATTCCCGTTCGTCGACGTCAGACTGACGTTGCCGCCTGTAATCAGACCGGAGCTGTTGACGATATTGCCTTGCGAGACCACATTGAGCGATTGGCTGCCGCCGATCGTTGCGCCGGTATTGGTCAGCGAGGTCACGTCGAGATTGGTGGTGCTTGCTTCAAGCACGGCACCCTGCGCGATGCCTGCCTTGGTCGCCGCGCTCAGATAGACGACGGGTGCAAGCACCTTTTGGCCGTCGACGACCGTCTCGACCATCCAGACAATGTTCTGGGTGAGATTCGCGAGCTGAGCCGCCGTCGGCGCCTGACCGTATGTCAAACCGAGGGTCTGGCTTTCCGATACGGCATTGTTGAGCAGCCCTTGCATCTGCGTCGCGAGCGTGCTGTAGCCGGTCAGCAAATCGTTGCCGGATTGCGCAATCAATTCCTGCTGCACCAGATAAGCCTGGTAATTGTTGTCGCCGACCAGTTCGCCCGTCGTGTCGGGGTTGTAGCCAAGCTGGCTCTCGAGATAGGCGGCACCGAGGTAATTGCTGCCCGAGCCGAGCAGCGGATTCGTGACGACGAGGTACTGTGCACCCGGCGCCTGATCGGCGACGAAATAGCCGTTCGGATTGGTCGGCAGCGTAATCGTGATGCCGCTCAGACTCCGGAACCCGTTTGCGCTCAGGGGAGCGATAGGCTGCTTGCCCGCAAACGTCACACCAAGGCCCGGACTCACCGCCGTCGCCGGTTGATTGAGTAGCGCATCACCCGAACCGGTCTGCGACGGCGCGCCAGGCAAGGTGCCGCTGAACGGCGTCGAGCTATACGGAAGATTCGAGACCGCTGTACCCGACGATGAAGGCAGTGTCGGATTCGACGATGTCGATCCCGTCGCCGACACCGG
This sequence comes from Trinickia mobilis, assembly GCF_017315705.1. Lineage (GTDB taxonomy): Bacteria > Pseudomonadota > Gammaproteobacteria > Burkholderiales > Burkholderiaceae > Trinickia_A > Trinickia_A mobilis. Next base: position 51,188 of record NZ_JAFLRF010000028.1, read on the forward strand.
ACTCGTCGTCGGACCGACGTTGTACAGCGCGACATTCGACACGTTCAGCGTGCTCGCGTAGATGCCTGAATTCGTGTTGTAGCCCGGAATGACGCTTGAGGTGTAAGTCACCGAGTCGTTCTGGTCGGAATTCGTCGCGCCGCTGACGGTTGGGCCAGCCGCGACGTATTCGAAGTAGTTCCCCCACGTATGCGTATAAGTCAACGCCAGCGGCGCAAGCGCGCTATTCGTAAAGGTCGAACCCGAATTCGCGCCCACGATGTTGACCGTACCGCCCGAGATCAGCGCCCCAATATTGTTCGCCGTCGTAAAGCCCGTCAGGCTGACCGTTCCGCCGCCCGTGCTGATGATCTGCGGCGCAAAGGTCGGGGCCGGGCCATTGAAGGTTTGCGAGACCGTCCAGGTTTCCGTGTTGTCCGTCAGCGAACATTGGTCGGCGACGTTACCCGTACAGTTGTGATAACCCAATGAATAGACGACGTTCGAAGTCGTCGCATCGTTCTGCGCAGAACCCCAGACCAGCGACCCTGCTTCAGACGATTCATTGTCGATCGTTGCGGCATTCAGTGCGATATTGCCGTTCGCCTGAATCAGGCTGTTGTTGACGATCGTACCGGCCGTCAACGAAATATTGCCGCCGGAATAGATCGTCCCGCTCGGTGCGTTACCCGTCGTCGCGGTTGCAGGCGTATCGAGATTGCTCAACGTGTTGACGTCGCTCACGTTCAACACAGTTCCCGCGTATAGCGAGCCGCTATTGGTCAGATTGTCGCCGCCCGCGTCGAGGTAAAGCCCATGGAGCGCGCTGATGCCCCCTGTGTTCGTATTGGTGATGCCGGGCGCCTTAATGTTGAGCGCGTCCCCTGAAAAGATCGCGCCATCGTTGGTCAACGCATTGCTCAGATTGAGCGTCAGCGTTCCGGCGCCGCTCATCGCACCGAGAATGCGCTCGTTGCTCCCCGTCGAATCCATATTCAGCGTGCCGGCGTTGATACTAAGGTTGCCGGACGCCGAAATCTCGGCGCCTTGAGCGCCGGTATCCAACGTCAACGTCTGAACAGGATCAGCTGAGCTACCAAGCCTGATCGTATTGCCCAGAATCGTCCCCGAGCCGCCGACGGTGATGCTCGACGCATTGTCGACCGTCAGCGTCGAGCCGCTTTGCAGATTGCCGTCGATTTGCGCGATATAGCTTCCCCCGCCGATGCCGTTGATCACAGCATTGCCGTTGACGAGCACAGCGCCGTTGTCAAACAGGCTGTTGCCGATATCGAGCGTCATCGTGCCGACAGATTGCAACGTGCCGGCGTTCTGCAGACTATTGGCGCGGATGGTGCCGCCGCCATTGCTTGCGGTAGTCAACGTGAACGTCGCGCCGTTTCGATTTTGCAGCGTATCCGTCACCGAGATGTTGCTGTTGGCGCCTGCCCCCCCCTGAATCGTGCCGTCGTTGTTGAGGTTCGCAAGTGTGAAATCGAGTTCGTTACCGAGCAGCTTGCCGGTTGGCTGGTTGGTCGCGGCGCTGTTGGCCGCGTCGAGCGTAAGCACATTGCCGGCTTGAACCAGACCCGTATTGTTCAACGACGTGCTCGTTGTCGAGCTATCGATCTCGAGGTTACGACCGGCAAGCAATTCACCGTCGTTGTTCAGTTGCTGCGCCGTGACGTCGACATTGCCCGCACCCTGCATGACGCCGTCGTGCTGGTTGTTCAGCGCATTCGTGACGCTCACGCTGTCGGGAGATGCCGGCGCCTGCGTCGAAAGCAACCATTGACCATCGTTGCTCAACGAATTGGCGACGACCGTGCTACCGCTCGTCGCCTGAACGACCGCACCTGCATTGTTCTGGACCGACGCACCCTGCAGACTCAGCGTGCCGCCCGACAGCAGCTGTCCGGTGTTCGTGACGTTTTCGGTGCTGCGGCCACTGAAATCCGCGACGCCGACGCCCGTCGCGCCATAGATCTGGCCGCTGTGTTCATTGTTGAGCGTTCCGCCGATATCGAGGGTCGCCGCCCCGGTGCTCGCGTCGACGAGACCCGCGTTCATCAATCCCCGGCTCGCGCCCAGCGTTACCGCGGCCCCTTGCAGCGTGCCGTCGTTGGTCAGCGAATTCCCGCCGAGGTTCAGCGTGCCGCCCGCCTCGGTTGCCGCACCGTGCTCGTTGATGTACGTCGTCGCCGCGCCAGCAGTCAGATTGCCTGCAGCGAGCACGTTGCCCTGATTGTCGATGCTGTTCGCCGCGATCGTCGCGCTACCGCCTGACTGCAACGTGCCGCTATTGGTCAGCGCGCCGCTTGCCGTCACGGTATCCGACGACGCTCCAGGCTGCGACGACAGCAACCACGTGCCCGCATTGTCGAGGCTTGCAACCTGCACTGACGTGCCTTGGCCTGCTTGAATCCAACCGCCCGACGTATTGCCGACATTCGCGCCCTGCAACGTGAAGGACGTGCCCGCGAACAGCGTACCTCCGTTCGTGATGGATTCGCTTGCCCCGCCCGACTGGTCCGCAATGCTGAGCGAACCACCCGCCTGAATCGTGCCGCTGTTCGTCAGCGACGATCCGGCCTCGATTGTCGCCGCTCCCGTGTCGGCCGAAAGCACACCTGCGTTGTTGAGCCCTCCCGCCGCGCTTACGCTCAGCGTTCCGCTCGAACTTTCGACGCCCTCGCCCGTACCTGCCGCGGTCGTGATCGCGCCGGCCGAGTCGAGGCTCAGATTGCTCGCCGCTTTGACAAACGCGGCGCCAAGGTCGAGGTCGCCCTGATTGCTCGTCAGCGACAGCGCATTGCCGGCGACCAGCTGCGCACCATCCGGTCCGATACTCAGGTTACCGAAGACCCCCGACAGGTTGCTTGCGGCAGACTGCCAGTTGGTGCCGTCGATCGTCGCCGCGCCGGTGATATTGAGCGACAGCGCGCCGCCCGCGTAACGCTGATTGTTGTTGGTCAGCGTACTCGTGCTCGACGCATCGGTGAGGCTTGCGGCCGTAAGCGACAGATTGCCGTCTGCGACAAGCGCACTTCCGGTCATCGAGGCTCCGCCGGCCGCATTGACCGAGAGATCCTGACCGGCCGTCACGCTGGCGCCGTTCAGCGTGATCGCATTGGCCGCCGTGCTCGAGCTCGCGATCGACACGTTCTGTTGCGCCGACACATTGCCTGCGAGCACGATCGCGCCCGCGGCGGAGAGCGTGAAATCGCCGGCCGTTGCCGCGACATTGCCCAGCAACTGCACACCAGGACCTTGCTCGGTCGCAATCAGCGTAATACGGTTCGCATACATGCCGCCGAGCGCCGAACTGTCGATCGCATAGGCCGGACCGCTTCCCGTCGGCGAGGTCGTCCCGGTCACGGCGCGCGTCGCGTAGCTCCAGACGTTCGGACCGACCGTGATGCCAAGATCCTGCGCATTGATCGGCGCCTGGAGTTCTACGGCACGCGTGACGAGATCGAGAATCTGCTGCCCCGTTGCATTGAGGCCGCTGCCGTTCACCAGAATGTCACCTTGCTGGACGTTGAAACCGGTCAACGCGCCATTGCCGCCGAATGTCGGCGTGCCTGTCGTCAACGTCACGCGATTCGTATTGATGAAGCCACAACCCGAACACGTAATGCCGTACGGATTCGCCACGACCACGTCCGCGGCACCGCCGGCGACTTCGGTAAAGCCGGCGAGCGTCGATCGGTTGTTCGAAGTGACTTCGTTGAGGATGACGGTCGCGGGCGTCACCAGATTCGGGTTCGCGAACAGTTGCCCCGCGAGCTTCGATTGGACCGAAATCTGGCTCGTCGGAGCGTTATTGAGTACGAGCCCCGCCGAATTGACGTTGTACTGCTGGTACGTATTGACCGAGACGCCTGCGCCGTTCGGTGTCGAAATCCGCACGATCGTCGCGCCGTTGTTTGCCGTCGTCGCCGATGTATTGCCGCTGCCCGGGGCGACGACGACGGACGGACTCGCGGCTGATGCGAGATCCGAAGCAGCAACGGCAGCCAGCGCCGCTGCGCTCAAAACCACGGTACTGGCTGTCTTGCCGCGTGCGCGAGCGGTTTCCGCGACAACGGCCCACATGCCGCGACTGGCGTTCCAGACAATGCGATAGACGTGGTTCATGGCTCAGCCTTTACAACGAGTACGACAGACGGAAGAACACTCGATCGGCTTCACGTGCGATCGAGTTCGGCATGGTCAGTGGGTGCGAGAAAAACACTTCGCCGCTCAATTGGCGCCATTGCCAGGACGCGCCGACCGTCAACCCGGTCATCGTGCCGCCGGGCACACCGGGCGCACGATTGGTCACCGACGCTGCGTCGAATCCGGTATAGAACCGACCGGACAGCGTGCCCAGTTGCCCTGAAAGCGAGAACGGCACGCCGATTTCGTTGCGCCAGTAAGCGCCGGTGTCGCCGCTCAAGGTCTCGTCGAGAAAGCCGCGCACGGTGGTCGGCCCGCCGATCAGAATTTGTTGCGAGCCGAACAGCGTCGTCATCGCGTACTGCGCATAGAGGTGGCTCGACCAGTCGAGGTTTCGCCCAAGCAGCGAGAACGGTCGCGTGTAGCCGAGGTCGAGCGTGCTTTTCGAAAACTGTGCATGGGGCGCGCTATCGGGAAGCTCGCCGGGGTCGCGCAGCGAACCCAGTATCGGCAGGCCCTGGACAAAGTCGAACCGCCCATTGAACAAGCCACCGCTGACGCCCGCAAAGAGCGACGTGCCAAGATCGAGGAATGTCAACTCCCGACTCGCAACACTGAGGTATTGCTGCTGGAGATAGCTGCTCGTCGACTGATCCGTAAGCGAGGCCGAAACCGAGATCTTGCTGTCCTGGTTGCGAAACACGACACGATCGAGACCGATGCTGCGCGTGATTGTGCTGCCTTGGGAGAGCAGCGGCGTACCGCCGGCTTCGTTGACCAGCGAGTCATAGCGCATGTCGCTCAGATCGAACGTCAGCGTGTTATAGCCGAACGGGATCACGACATCGAGTGCATCGGTTTTCGAATCGTGAGCGCTGTCGAACGGCAGCGTCTGACGATGCGTGACCGACACGATTTCATTCAAGCCGAGAAGGCCATCTTCGGTGACGGTCGCCATTCCGCTCAGGCGACCCGTCGCATCCACGCCCTGGTTGTCGTAGGACGTGAACAGATGCAGCGGAAAGCTCTGGGGATTGTGAACGACGACGACGCTCTCGCCCGGCTCACTGCCCGGTTCGATGTCAAGGCGCGCATTGTTCGACGTGGCCCGGTTGATCTGATCGATACCCTGCTCGAGGTCCCGCAGATTGAGCATCGCGCCCGGTACAGCGGGGAAGATCGCATTCGCCCAAAGCCGATTGCGCGGGTTGTCTTCGATTCGGTACGCCTGTATGACCCCTTCGACGACCGTTATCGTCAGTTGCCCTTTTGTCAGATCCTGTGCGGGCAGATACGCGTGCGTCGTGATATAGCCGCGCCGAAAATATTCGCCGGTGATCTCGGTCAGCAGCGCTTCGATGTCGTCGGCTTTGAGGCAACGGCCCTCGTGAGCATGGACGATCTCGTCAAGCGTGCCTTTAGGAAGATGGGACGCGCCATTGACGACGATGGTCTTGATATCGCGGCACGGCCCGGTCTCAGGCGCCGCGGCAGGCGCAGGCGGAGTCAGCGTCGCGCCTCCCGCGCTGCTTGGGCGCTGCGCTTTGCTCTGGTCCTGGCGAAGCTGATCCTGCTGTTGCCTGAGGATCACATCGTTTTGCCGCTGCAAATCATTGAGATTGAGCGGGCTATCCGCCCGCGCACTCCATGGCGTTGCGAGGTAGCCGATTGCAACAGCGAGTACCGCCCCGTAGACAAGCCTTTTATATTTGACTGTCATTTCCACTCGATTTTTCTTGGAGATGGATTCAAAACGAGCCTGGGGGCTGTTAGCTTTTGTACGCATCCTTGGCTGCATCATTTCCCCGTCTACGTATTCGCTTCGGACGTCGGGCCGACATTCACGAAGCGTTTCTCAAACCTAGCTGTTGCTTGATCTGTTGGAACACCCTCCAACGACCTCAGCAGTCCTTACAAAATCATTTCTTATTGGACTGCGTGGCCCCGCTCGATGATTGAGCGGGCGATATCATTTGGGAACGCGGCATCGCGATGCCGAACGGCGTTGCCTTTTGTCGGGCTCGAGAGTTCGAAGAATTTGGGCGTGCCTGGTCCCTGGTCACGCAATGGATCCCGTCCACTTCTGTATCCCCTGACGCTGTCGTACGCGCAAGCGCGAGAGCCTCGCGGCCCCCGTGCGGAACGTATCGAACCACATGCATTACGCTGACCCGCTCATTTCATTGAGTTCTCCAGTCCGCTCCAAACGCGTTCAATGCCTCGCACTCGGCCGCTCGATACCAATCGCCGAATTCGTTTCCTGAGGGTGTGGTGTCCGACGAGGCATCCGGCTTCGCGGAAACCTCGGTCCGAGACGGTACCCAGCGCTTCGATCCGCCCGTCCGTGCGATCGCCCGCATTGGGATCGCGTCGAGCACCGTCGCGCAGTTATCGCGGTTCGAAACCCCTGACGCACCGCGACTCCAACCAGGCTCAGGAGCGACGAGAGACTATCGCGATCGGGCGATCACGGTAAATACTGCATCTGTAGTATTTGGCGCTTAGGTCGATGATTAATAAAGGTTATTTATTCGACCGATGCACGCGCGAAGCGAGAGTATCAGGCAGGTCGTCGATTAACACCTGCATTTTCTCCGGGTCGAGCGGTTTGTGGACGACATGAAAACCACTCGACGTCGTTGCGTCGATCCCGTCGGCCGATGTGTCGCCGGTGATGATGATCGCGGGTATTTCGCGGCCGATGGCTTGGTGCACTGCGTGAATCACATCGACGCCCGTCACCTGCTTGGCGAGCCTGAAGTCGGTCAGCACCATTTGAAGTGCGGGGCGGTGGGACGTCGCGACGGCGACAGCCTGTTCGATCGACGACGCGGCAACCACCGCGTGGCCCCATGCGCGTAGCAGCGTCTGCATGCTCGCGAGCACGTCGCGATCGTCATCGACGACGAGTATGGTTCTCGTGCGTCTGCTCGAAGCCGATGCTGCACCGATGACTTCGACTCGGGTATCGAGCGCCGGTACATCCGGCATTGCAGGCAATCGCACGGAGAACAGCGAGCCTCGCCCGAGTCTCGAGCGCACCCGCACGTTTGCGCCGATCAGCGCAGCCGTGCGCTGGACGATCGCGAGACCCAGGCCAAGGCCTTGTTCACGGTCGCGTGCCGCATTGCCGACCTGGTAGAACTCCCGAAAGATCATCGAGTGTTGATCGGCTGCAATGCCTATGCCGGTATCGAACACTTGAATATCGACTTCGTCGCCGCGTCGACGACACGCGACCCGAATCCCTCCGCGCGTGGTATAGCGGACCGCATTCGAGAGCAGGTTCGACAGGATGTTGTGCAGCAGGGCTGCATCGGTTTCGAGCCAGACCGAGCTCGGCCGGATCTTGAGGTTCAACCCTTTTGACGACGCGGCCTCGAGGAACTGGTTCGCGAGCGCGTCGAACTCCTGCTGCAACGGAAAGCGGCGCGGCTCCGCGTTGATCACACCTGCATCGAGCCTTGAAATATCGAGTAATACATTGAGCAATTGCGACATGCCCTTGAGCGCCGTCTGGAGGCGTTCGGCAATGCCATTGAGGGCTGTGCGTTCGATGTTCGGTGCCTGGGCGATCGCGCGCAAGGTCGCGATATAGAGCCCAAGCGCATGCGTCGGCTGACGCAGGTCGTGACTCGCGGCGGCGAGGAATTGCGACTTGCTTCGATTCGCGAATTCGGCTCGCTCCTTTTCCTCGGTCAGTTGCCGGATCAGCCCGATATTTTCAAAGCGAAGTGAAACCGAGTCCCGTACAGTGCGTTGGAGGTTTCTGCTAAACGAAAGGTTGACCCCTAAAAGGAAAAGAGACAGGAATCCGAGCACGGAAAACAGCGTATTGCCGTAGGCGAACGAGCGGATCGCAAACGGCAATACCGTCGGTAACGCATACGCAAAATAAGTCGGCCAATATGACGACAGCGAGGCGACCGAGCCGCCGGTCATGCCCGCGAGCACGATACAGATAAACGCGGTCACGACCGTGCTGTCGGGCGCAAAGAACAAAAGACCCATCGATCCCCATAAACAACCCGACAAGCCCGACAGCAGCACGTATCGGCGTGCACGGCGCGTCGCGGTCTCGATCGGATGTTCTCCTGCGAGGCGATCGCGCCAGACGATCACGATGCGGACGACCGTCAACAGATAGATTGCAGCGGCCCATCCGAGCAAATCGCGCCTCGAGACCTGGGACCAGAGCAGGAATATCGACAAGCTTACGACTGCGATATTGCCGAACAGGATAGGCGGAGACTGGCGATACAGCGTATTGATCAGTTCCAGTCGCACGTTGGCGCTGATATTTTTAGAGGTATTTTTTACCATCTTGAATACACGTATGCGACAGAAGACACGTATGCGATCTTGCGAAGACCCCGGTTTTCGTGAAATGATTTTCGCCACATTCTGACTGGGATTTGAAACGCGGCCATCCACTCCGTATTGTCGCAAAGTCGTACGCCGTTGAGTGGCCTGCGAAAATAAACGAAGGGAAAAATGAAACGCATCGTGCTAGTAGACGACCACGCGATGATTCGCGATGGGCTCAGACTCTTGCTGACGACCCGTGCCGACTGGCTTGTCGTCGGCGAAACGGGGGACGGCCGCATGGTCTGCGACGTGCTACGCGACACCCAAGCGGATTTGCTGTTGCTCGATCTCGAACTACCCGGTTGTCATGGAACCCAGCTCGCACAGCAAATCAAGGCAGAATTCCCGGAGATTAAGATTCTCGTTTTGACGGGTAACGCCCATGCCGCGACGGTCCGTGCGGCGATGGCGGCAGGCGCCGACGCCTATATGCTCAAGCACGAAGACGGCGACGAACTGCTTTGCGCGATCTCGCTCGTGTTGTCGGGCATTCGCTACGTGAGCAAAACACTCGCGCGTGCGCTCGAAGTCGAGGACGAGGCCACTGTTGCGCCGATCACCGCGCGTGAAAAAGAAATCCTTGCGCTCGTCGCGAACGGATACTCGAGCCAGCAGATCGCCGACAAATTGAATCTGAGCGTGTTGACGGTCCGCAAGCATCGTCAGAATCTGATGTCGAAGCTCTCGTTGCGCAACGTCGCAGAAGTCACGGCTTACGCGATTCGCGACGGTCTTACGGTATCGAACCCTGGGGCGTGATCCGCTTCAGTGCGCCCGCCCGGATCGGCGGTCGTGACAGGACCTGGCCTGCCTGCCAATGGCCGTGGTTCCAGACCGCGGGCAACGGGACGGGCGCAGGGCGACCTGGAAATTCCGACGGGCACGCTCACGAGCGTCAACAATCGCGTCAATGGCGGCATGTCGACGGCCTACAAGTGGGCATCGACACCGATCTCGGGCAGCACGACCTCATTCTCGCCGAACGAGCTGCCGGAATATGTTTTGTAGAACAACGCGGTAATTGTAGAAGAAAAAAAAGCGGGCCCCGTGTGTCGGACCCGCTTCTGTACTGGTGCGGCTGCAGCAATCGAACCCTGTACCAAACCCGTTGTGCTGTGCGGCTTTCAGCGAATCGGACCTAACAAATACCAACATATATACCAACAAAGTTCGCTCATTCCCTTGTCCAGCAATAGAGCCCCCGGTTTCTGCGAGTATCGCGGCAGAAGCCCGACTCTGCGCATGGCTCCCCGAGTTCTGCAGTGGAAACCTTGCATCGGCAAGCTGGGATAAAGCGGACGTGACGCCAAAACCTCACCATCTGCCAGCGTCACGTCTGCGGTCTATCAATCGTCTAGCAAGTCATCGATGCCGTCGAACATGCCTTGCATCGGCAGTGGGGAATCCGGCCATTCATCCTCTACGTTGCCAGATGCATAGTCCGAAGGCTGAGCCACCTCGCCGGCACCGCTGCCTGACAACTCAGCAGCAGTTAGCGCTTCCAGCCGGTTGTATGCGCCTGGCGCGCTTTGGCGCGAATACACGACCTCTTGAAGGTGCTCAAGCGGCACGAACTCCCCCGGGTACTCGAACACCTCGGCCAACCCCGGTCGTATCCCCGATTGCTGCACCTTCCACGGAATACGCAAGTCGATGCCGGTTGCATCAAAAACCCGGCTGCGAATCGCGGAGAAACGCTTGCTTCTGGCCTTTTCATCCTCGTATTCGAACAATACCGGATAATCGGCCGGCTCCTCTCCAGCAATATGTAGGGAAAGACATCTTTTATCCTCCTTTGGCAATGCGAGATTGGAGACGGTTGATTTTCGTATCCGCCTGACCCTCCATTTTCGTTCTAATTTAAGCCTTCCCTTGAGCAAATTAAATACCTTCTCGTAGGCGTCGGGGTTGCCCATCCACTTATCCGGTCGATCTAGATCATTCGCTTCCAGCCAAGCCCCATGTGGAGTTATCTCGATTCGCACAGTGCGTTCAGACCGCTCTTGAACCTCAGATTCCAGTTCAGGATTGTCGATTTTCTTCAGAAATGCCTTCTTCACCCCAGGCTGCTTCGCATAAAGAGTGATTCCGAATTCTCTATCCCTTATATAGAGCGTGAATACGTCATCGGGCCACTCCGCGCCCTCTGGCTTGACGTAAGCCTTTTTCTTTCCGGGCAGCGAGTAAGGACCATGATTAAGAATCGCCTCGGCGTGCTGCCTGACATCGTTAATCAGGGAAAACGCTTCCTCTGCACTCTCGCACTCCTTCAGAAATGTCAGCGTAAGCGGACCAATCTGCACATTCTCCCATGGTATATAAGACAACCCCTTCTTAGTGCAGCCGCAGCTGGCAAGGAAATATCGCAACAAAGACCAGCCAATGCTTGCCGCCCAATACACCCCATTCACCAGCTCCCGGTTATGTCCGACCGTACAGGCGGGGATATTCACACTCAACCAATATCCGCCTATTCGACCATGCCGAATTCCACCTACACCAACCGCCTTGATTAAAAATCCGGCATCAGTCAACGGACTCTTTATTTCAAAATCGTAGAACTCCCCGCGTTTGCCATCTGCACCCTCAGGCTGCCACGGAAAACAGCATTCCGCATACTCCTCGTCGGATATATCTGCCTTCAACGGGGCAAAAATCTGTATTGAATCACACACGCGACCTCCATTATCAATAATGGCGACTGCATGCTGACCATCCCTATCGATCGCTATTCTTCACCATCGGCGCGGCCACAAGCCATACATGCCTACACCTCTAGACCATACACTATCCAACTATTAGTTTATAGCTCCATACAGCCAAGCTACATACGGCCATATAGTGCATATGTATAGGCTGCATACTATCAACTGTTAGGCTTATAGTTGTAATAGTTACTATTGGTGCGCCTTTCAGTCCCAGTGGATTGCAGAAACCTGCTCAAAAGCCCTGTTACAGCCGTCTACACTCCGACTGGGCGCGATCCGCAGTCAAATCGCAGGTACGTCGTACGCCAAGCCGCCCGCAAGCTTCCGGCACCCGTAGGCGACGAAACTCGCACCGTGCGCCGTGTACCTTTCAGCGTGGATCAGGCTGAAAAGTGCGCCATAGTTGCGCGCATTCTTCAGCCTTGCAAGCCTCGATTCAACGGATAATCAACCTCAGTCATTCCAAAGCAATCTTGATTAACTCGATGAATCGCGTTCCTTGCGAAGATTTTCAATCCACTCGATTATTTCGCCATAAACCCAGTAACTCGAGCGGCCATTTTTCACCTGCGCCGGGAAGCGCCCTTCCTTGATAAGGACGTGCATATAAGAATAACTCATCGCGGTCAGGGATTTCACTTCCGGCTTTTTTATCAAAGCAAACCAGTCTTTTCTCATACGGTGGCATCTCCTTGCTTCTTCGGTTGTCTGTGCAGATTGCACGAGACGCACTTTATTATTCGAAGGCACACATGTAACGTGTATCAGGCACGCTGACACACCAAAATTCTCTATCGTTTCAGTTTGCTCTCAGGTCGGAATTGCTCGAATATCTCAACGAGGTTAGCCGGCAACGCATCCATCAGACTAGGGGAATTTTCAAGCCAATCGAACTCGATGGCGTCAACTCCGCCCAAAATCGTGATACCGGTGTTAATCTCGCCTCGACCAAAAGCAAGGGCGGATTTCGCGATCCCTAACATGTCGTTAATATCGACGTTCACCATAAAATCGGTTGGGATCCGATTCTCCATACCATTGAATATTTCACGATGCACGCCCAAATCGGAAGCTGAAGATATTCGCAACAACCAAGACGCCCACAAATGGGCTACACTTGCAAAGTCTTTAAAATACTCTCTGACCAGAGTTAATCCGATACCGGCCATACCAACCACTGCCTTTTGAGCTCCAGCCTTCCCATCACCATATCGCCTCACGGATTTAGTCTGGAAAGCGCAGCAGGCAAGCAAGATTAGTCCAGAAACAATCCCCTTCCTGAACAAGAGATCGATATTCGCGCACCGTAGGAGATTCTCGTAATCGTCGAAGAATTCAACGATTTTCTCTGGCGAACCGATCAAAGCTGACCGCGATTCGCTCACAGCCAGTTTTGAGATATCTTGCTCGATTGCAACTAATTCATCGCCGGACTTGACCCATTTATATTTCTGACTTGCCGGATCTATCGGCTGGCCCGCGTCCTTGAGTATGCGCATAACGCGAATGTGCTGGATCGCGGAACGATATAGCCGCCTCAGATCGTCATCTTCTGGCCGAGGAAACAGCATCCATCCAGCGATAGTCAGCCTTCGTGAGACATCGTGTTCCGGGAGATCAATCAGCATTTTTCGATGCGTGAAGCGGGTTGTTGTCCACCGGCGTAGCGTACCCGCACCACAGCACGTCACTCAACCATATTACGAACTGAAAGCCATCTAGCAGCGGCGGCGAGCTGACACGAAAGCTGGCTTGTCTCGCACCAACTGCCTACGAAAGGCGATCTGCTTCTGCTAGGCTGACGGATTCTTGGATGCAGTGCCTTGAAAAAATTCTGTCGGGGATACCATGGCGATTAGAAGATTTGACGAAGCAGCGTTCAAGGCCGTGTTGAAATCGTGGCTGCACGTGAGCATCGGAACACTGATCTCGAGAGCACGCGGCTTGTTACTCCGGCCGGAAAACGAGATGGGGAGCAAGAACAAAGATGATTTAGAAGCCGCTATAAATCTCGATGAGAAGCTGTCGACCAGGTCAGGTGGTTTGGTCGTTATTGGACTGGTCATTGAACTAGGGCTGGCCTTGCTATTTCCGCCGCCGGGCCATCAAAGCGAGCCAGGCTCTTTCCATCTTTGGATCGATAGATGGGGCGCAGTAATCGCCGATTCTTTTGTCGCGCTCGGCGTAATCGGCGAGATTTTTTTCGCTCGGCACGTTCGGCGCGGTGAAGAGGAACTCAGAAGAAGATCAAATGACGCAGTTGTTGCAGCCACGGAGTCAGCCATTACAGCACAACAGCAATCAATCATTTCGCTCACAACGGCAGCGGCGTCAAATCTCGCGGCAGCACAAGCAACCAAACGCGCCGAAGAACTGCGCGCCGATAATTTGTCGCTGCAAGCGAGTATGAGACCGCGTCGATTTACGTTTACGGGATGGATAATAAATCCCGAACGCATCTCGTCACTATATGAAGGACTCAAGGCACACGCTGGAACCGTAGCTCTAATCCAGTCTGCCCCCGATTTCGAGACTACATTATTTGCGCGAGATATTGTCGAAACTCTCGCGAGAGCAGGTTGGAAATCTGCCCTAGTAACGCAAGACCAATCCCGCATATCTGATACAAGTTTCCCGGAAGGCACTTGGATTGTGCCGCTCACTGAGGCCGTGGATACAGCAGCAGGGGATCTATGGAGCGCCTTGATCCAGGTTCTCCACGAGATGGGCATGTCGCACGATACGCCTACGAAAGTAGCACCGCCGACGCAGGATGCGCACCCGTTAGGGCCCGTTCCGACATTTGATGACATCACCGACGCCATATTTGTTCGCATAGGACTCAAATCTTCTGCTGGATTTGTAGAAATGCAGCGGCGTGAGCTGCATCGCCAAAACGAAGATTTCGATAACGGGCTTATCGCCCACGTCCGAGCGGGCGGCAAATTAATGGCCTCCGCTACGGATGGCTCGATGGTCGAAACAAAGATTGGCCCAAACGGAAAACTCGTCTCGGCTGATCCAATGAAAGTGCTATCAGAACGCGACGACCCGACGCTGGTGTTAGGAAACGGGATAATGTTGCGGTCAACCCCTCCGCGAAATGCCCAGTAAGGTGCGGTCGACCTAGCTTCGAGAGCATCGCGTTGCGTGGTTGTTGATTTGCACTGAATGCAGCCCCGTAATTACCGCGCGGGGTGGGGTCACAACACTGCTGTTGCATTTGGCTAACTCTGTTATTTTCGCAACAACACCACTGCATTTGCTCGGAATGTCACAAATAAAGTAATGGGCATTACTCAGTTTTTTGTGTGGCCTACGAGTTTAGCCAAATGCAACGGTTACTTCTGCCTGACGCGGCCGACGGTAGGCGGTAGGCGGTATCGTTCGCGTTCAGAACTCGGCGCGATCACGTCGCGCAGGCACTGCGGCATCAATGTGCGCGGGCAAACCTTGTAGAATTTCACGCTGAATGCCTCCCCGTGCGAGCGAATTGGCGCAAGCCCTGGGCTCGAAATCTTTTCGCATGCGCGCGCAACCGTTATGCGACGCGGCCGCCCCTCCGGGTCCCTGTGCACGCGAAGCATGAACCACTGCTCCGGACACATGAAACCCACAGAATTTCCTACCTTGTCTTCCCTGCTTGAGAGAAAGGTACAGCCGGATCCGGAAGCAGGTCTAGAGAGTGCTGCCGACGCATGCCTGATCTCGGCCCGGTATGACGACGCGTTTTCCGGGTACAGCCAGCTCGACCCCACGATTATGCGTATCGCGACGAAGATGGCCTACTGCGAGTGGCTGGCGGGGAACTATGACGAGGCACGAACCCGCCTCTTTGAACTCGGGGACGATCTTGAGGAAGACGGTATCGGTCTGTTATCTCATCTGATCGTCGTCGATTCTGACTACCAGCGGCGGCGTGCTGACATGGAAGCGATCTGGCCGCGGCTGCAGGCGGTGATCGCTGCCGACTCTGTACCGTTGACCGCCGCGGTCGCCCGAAGCCAGGGATTCTGGCCCACCGATTTTGAGGACAGGGAGCAACGCCGACGTGACGTTGAGCGCCTCCTCGAGCTCCATCCGGCCAATCAGTTTATCCGCCTCGCAGTCCTGCTCGAGAGGCAGATCGAGGGCGTCGACGCAGCCGAGCAATACGCATTGCTCACAGCCGTGCCGAATCGGTCACCGGCGCCCCGTTACCTCTGGGAAGCCGCCAAGGTCGCGGCGAACGCAGGGCAACCGACCGACGCGCTCGAATACCTGAATCAACTTGAGGCGCGCGAGCGCAGAAGTTTCGACCCATCGAGCAATCTTCTCTTTCAGATCGAACTCGCGCGGTGCGCCCTCGCGATCGCAGAGAATGCGCCCGACTCGATGTCGGGATTCGATCGTCTGCTTGATGACGTGTCGTTGGACAGTGAGCGTCGACTGACCGTGTGCCTTGCTGCGCTTGAGGCTGCGTGCCGGGTTGCCCCGGAGCGCGTGAGTGAGCTTGGTGATCGCTATCTTGAAGCGCGGCAAGCGACAGGCGACGGGCTCGGCTTCGGGGCATACGACCTCTCGAACGACACGATGCCGGTCGAGGGAGCCGGGTGGGATACGTGGGCACACACCTGGTCGTGCGGCGACGTGCGACCACATCTCGCGATGCTCGGTACCGCATCGCGCGGGTGCGCCGGTCTTTTTTTTCGGGCCTGCCATGCGGACTTGAAGATCGACGAGCAGACCGATGCGGGCGTCGAGGTTGCAGATCTTCCGATTTCCTTCTGGGATGGCCTCGCCGACGTTCTCGGTGACATCACGGGCCACGAAGCGGAGTTCCGCGGACGATTA
Source organism: Trinickia mobilis (assembly GCF_017315705.1). Taxonomy (GTDB): domain Bacteria; phylum Pseudomonadota; class Gammaproteobacteria; order Burkholderiales; family Burkholderiaceae; genus Trinickia_A; species Trinickia_A mobilis. Next base: position 67,237 of record NZ_JAFLRF010000028.1, read on the forward strand.
CTGTCCTTGCACACCGCCATTCGGGCCCATCGCGCGGATCCGGATTGGGCCGAGATCGGGGGGCTTTGGGGCGCCTCGGAATGGGCCGCCAAGCAAGACAGGTACGCCGTGACTCACGGGAATCTGACAGTTGATCTGGCTTGCCGCGAAGCCGAATCGGTCCAGCGCTTCGCGGCCGGCATCATAGCTTGGCTTAAAGATAATCCGGTGCCCGCGCCAGGCGGCTACGACATGGTTGAAGGGGTTCTCGACGAACTCCGTTCGAGAGAGGTGCGCAACGAGTTCTACCAGTTGATCGATATTGTCTCGCAGGGCGACGATCGGCCCGACGTCCAGTTCGATCTCGGACTAGGCGCCCAATGGATGAAAAAAGATGCGACGGCGCGAACTGCCTATCAGTGGACCCTAGCCAATCAACCCGAAAACGGCTCCGCGATCTTCAATGCGCTTCTGCTTTGCAAATCGGCCGCCGACGCGCAATTCTTGGAGGAGATCGCTGGCTTTGTTGCACAGTTTCCGGCAAGCGCGTCGGAGCGCAAGACACAGCTCGAAGACGCGCTCGGAAACGCCCGGAAACGATGCGAAGACGTGGACACGGCCAAACGGAGAATGATTCGCGAGGTCCTGTCGCGCTACCCTGCGCTCGTGGAGTGTCCCATTGAACCAGCCGACATCTCGCTGCGTTCGGCGGTGGCGTTGCTTGCGCTCTTTCGATGCGCGAATGCCGAACCAGGCGATGATGACCTGCCGCCGTTCAAGGCGAGCGCGATCCCGTTCGCCCCGGTCGTAAGTTGTCGGCGTATCCTGTTCGATCTTCTGGAAACCGGTCTCGTCACCGTCCACCCGAAAACGAGCATAGACGCGTTCGCCTTTAAGGACGGTGAGCTGACCGGATGGCGTTTCGACAGCATCAGGTGGTGCCTCTCGCCGTCGTGCGAGTTCCTTGTTGATCGCCTGCGCTCCCTGAACGGTACGATACCAGAGGCGTGGCGCGAGCAAGTTCAGCCGCTCGCGCTTGAAATCGCCCGCGGCGAGGTCGTCGAGTACCTCAACTTTCTCGCAGATGAACGCGGGTGGCCCGAGCCACGGGACACCGAGGAGGTGGCTGACCTCACTCGTGCGCTGGTCAATGAGTTGCCCGTTGCCCAGGCCTTCCATATGGCCTATCTAGGTGCGATGTCCGCCAGCGACTATAAGCAGAAGTATCCGGTCAGTGGCCAACAGGCGTCCGACATGCTCGTCAAGCGCGCCGGGCAGCGGTTGGAATCCGTACGTGCCGGCCGGTTTCCAGCCAGAGAATTTGAGAGGCCGTGGAAAGTGGCTCGCTCGGCCATCAGCTTTGCGCTGTGGGGGACGATCCTCGACATGGGCGATGATGGGTTCACGCGACTTTTCGGAGACATGGCTGGCGAGCTTTGACGCGGTCCCTGTGGCGGGACCGGCGCGCTAATGGAAATCGCGGCTAGCGGTGGGCAGATTGCCGCCCAGCGAACTCACGTCGACGAGCGGGTTCGCAATGGGCTTTGGCACCTTGCCCTCGAACTGGTAAACCCCATAGACCGCTAGCCAAATGCAACGGCCTCGCTCGAATCAACCGGCGATTGCCAGTTGCAGACATTGGCCGTTGGGCAGAAAGCGGACGTAACCTTGGCGCTGACGTGCTCCCTTTTAAAAAAACAAAGCTGGACCTAACTTGCAGCTTGCATAAATCGCGGAAACACGTCAGCTATATGTATTCACATCCGCAGGATCGACCTCAGTTTGCTGTACGCTCTCGCTACGGCCGCTAGGAATCGGCTGCTCCAAGATCGCAAATTCGCGTCACGAACTGAATGCCGGGCAATTTGGTTGTGCATAACCGACGCTGCCATGGCATCTGAAAAAGCTGGCAGCCACTCGACCCGACCGGCGCTGATGTAATAGTGCGACTTGCAGGGCGCGTCACACACTGCAATGGACGGGCGAACCGTCGCCATGCCGCCTTCTGACGTAATCTGATGACTGTCCGGTACCAAGAGGCTGACGCGATGACCACAGCCGCAAGCGCAGAGCAGCGCGCCGACCTCAAATTCTTCGCTGTGATAGACCACGCCGCTGCTAAGTGGCTTGGGTATGCGCTCGACGGCTTGATAGACGTACCTCACCCTGCCTCCTTTCTCAATCAATCTCGAACGTCGTGGAGTCAAAAATATGCGACGTCATGGTGTTTTCCCGGTCGAATAGGCCGAAATGCTGCTTGAACCGGATCACGGCCATCGTCGCGTTCAGCGCGTTCAATTCAGTGATTTGGGCATGTTTGCGGTATTCGTCATCTTTGGCGTTTTCGACCGGCAGGCGCACCGTGTTGACATTGTCGTCAAACGCATTGCGATCAACGCCGGTGATACGCACAAATCCGCTGAGGCCGATAGTTGAGCGATTGAGGCCCATGCCGCAATCGACGAACGGAAGGCCGTTGGCGCTCAGCCAATCGACGATCAGAAGACGCGCAGGCCCGTCATCGACGGAAACGAAGACGAAATCGAACTCCTTCAAGCGCGTGACGTTCTCTGATGTGACGCGCTCCGCGACCGGCTCGATTCCTGCGTGCCATTGATCATAGTGCTGCGCCAGCACCTCGACCTTGAGCTTACCGATGGCCTGTGCAATGAAGCCGGGAAGCCTAAAGATCGTATGCACATGCACCTTGTCATCGTCAAACAGCGTGATCTGCTGCAGATGCGTGCGTGCAAGGAAGTCGAGAATATAGGAGCCCGTCCCCCCAAGGCCGATGATCGCGACTTTCTTGCCGCGCAGTAGCGCTGAGAGATCATTGATGTGATAGCGCGACGACATCGTATCGGGAAACCGGAGCGGAGAGCCCTGGGCGGCGGCCTTGACCGTTATGCCGCGCAAGGGCGTCGCCTGCGGGTAGGCGGCCATCGCTGGCGCCGTAATTGTGTCGAGGTAGGTCTGCACCTTTTCCTCAAATGACCGGTAGGCACGCATCACGCCGTTTTCGTCGAGCAGCTTGTAGGAGAACGAGTAATCGGTGACGAGGTCCGAAGTGACCGTGACGCGATGCGGGCCGCCGCCTAATTTAAGCTCGCGCCCTTGCTGATCACAGGGCCTGCTGCCGCGCCACCACGCCTGGTGGTTTGAGGGTGGATCGATGACGGCCCCGTTCAGATCGACGGGGCTTGCCCAATCCCCATACTGGAGCTGGCCATCCTTGTCGAGATAGGGCAGACCGTGGAAGACGAGGTACCCATCGACGAAGTCAATCAGGTACCCCGTATCCTCGAGATCCTTGATGAAGGCGTTACGATTCGCCAGTTCCGGCAACCCGAAAGCGCATGTCATTTTTCACCTTCACGTTTTGGCCCGGCGCCAATGTTCCGCTGGGATTTTCGACCGGGCCGTGGGAGTATTTGACGAGATATTCATTCGACGGCTTGCCACCGCTGCCAAGATAGAGTTCCACGACTTGAGCGTAAGTGATCTCTTCCGTATCGATTTCGTGCTCGTCACCATTGACGAGGATGTCGAACATCTTCTGGCTGTAGAAGTGCGCATCCTGCGTCAGATGGATCGCGGTTTCATCGCGCGGAATCCGCTCATCCTCTTCGTCGCCCTCAACCTCGCGGTAGAGCTTCTCATGCTTGGCAATGTCGGCAAGAGCGTAGAGTGCCTCTCCCGTCGTCGGATTGGGCGAATGGAAAGCCACCCGGTTGATATGGATGCGCACTAGAGGCGCTTCGGCAATGACAGACATTTCATTTTTCCTTATCCGCTTCTCGCGGCGCTTGCGTTTGACCTTGGCCGGCGGCATGTTGGTGCCCAACCAGACAACAGACAAATTCTCCACTTTATGTCGCGTAGATCAGTGTTGTTGTCTGCGCAAACAACAATGGAGCATTACTTAGAATTTGTCAAGGGGCGGATACCGGAGCCAACGCTAGTTTTTTGGTCGAAGGGCTTACGTGCCTCTTCGGCCCCTCCGACGAAGACGAACTCTCCGTCGCCGGGCAGCGCGTTTGTGTCGCAAAAGCTGATCCAACAGTTCGTCGCCCGCCGCCTCGATTACCTGCGCGGTTCATCGTAGCCGCGCAAAACAAATCCAATAATTAGGGCCATATTAAATGCTTCACGCAAAGCGTTGTTGCGATCATACGAGGAGCGTGGCAGACTTGTTGTCCAGACAAACAACTTTCCCCCTTTTGTCGGACTGGCTATGCAGCATTGGCAGAAAGTATTTGTTGTTTGTCTGGACAATAAACTGGCAAAACTAGTTCTTCCTGCCAAGTTGCGGGAATGACTGGTTCTTTGCTTTGTTGCGTACATGGCACGCAGAGGCAGTTCGTGCCAAGATACCTTGCGGGAAGCAGCAGCCTGCCGCTTACTAACCGGAGAAAACTGATGGCCCAGACCGGCTTGGGCGTGGCGCTGCGAGCGCTGCGCGAACGCCGAACGCTCTCGCAGCGCGAATTGAGCGAACTTAGCGGCGTAGACAATGCCTATATCAACCGCCTTGAGAGCGGCGAGAAAACCAATCCGACGCCAGAAGTCTTGACCAAGTTGCTACGTGCGCTAAAAGCAGCGGAACGGGACGCGACGATGGTTAAGTGGCTTGCAGACCATGTGGAAGCGTCTACAGATTTAGTGAAGTACGTGCTTGACCATCCGCATATCCCGGTGGACTACTTCATCTCCGCCGCAGGGATGCGATTTCGAGGCGACGCTCGGCCTACTCCCGAAAAACTTATCGAGAGGGTCAAACGCCTGTACGAAGCCGAAGACGACGACGACGACGACGAGGAGTAGGCCTTGGACGATCAGGATGTTCAACGCATTGCGCGTGATTGGATTTCAGAACTGGATCTATCGAACATCCGAAACGACCTCACTCCATACATAAAGAAGGTCAACGCCCGGTTACATACAGAGGATCTGGGCTCCGGGCAATCAGGCAGCACAGTCACCATCAAGGGCAAGACTCACATAACTATCAATTCAAGCGAGCCCGAGGAACGACAACGCTTTACCGTTTGCCACGAGATCGCCCACATTGTGCTTGGCCTTCCTTCACAGCACGAGTTGGTTCCGCAATGGGGTTATGCAAAGCGCGACCAGAACGAAGTTTTTTGCGACATCTTTGCAGCAGAACTACTAATGCCTTGGCAGGAGTTCCAGACCGCCTGCCGAGACATTGGCGACCTTAGCCTTTCTGCAATACAGCAATTGGCTGAAGAGTTCAAAACATCGTACCCTGCGGCTTGCTCCCGCTTCGCTCAGTTTGCTCAATTTCCCTGTGCATTTGTCACCATGGAAAGCGGGCGGGTCCGCTATGCCGCACGCTCGACGGCACTACGCAGAATGGGCGCCAAAATTCCGCTGAAATCCCCGATACATAACGCTTCAGTAGCAGCGCGATTACGTGGCTTGGGAGAAAGCGGCACCCAACAGGATATCGTTGCGCAAGACATCTGGTTCGACGACTGGGAAGCTGGATTCGATCTCACTGAACTTGCTAGGCACTATGCAAAGACGGACACCACGTTATCGCTGATTTGGTTTTCCGAGGAAGAGACCCCTCGAGTTGAAATCGATAGATTCGGCACTCGCGTTGCCGAGGATGAAGGTCTGCCGGAGTTGACGGGGGAACTTTCATTTCCGAAGCGACATCGACGCCGCTAACTCTCGAAATTATGTAACCGTTCGTTGAGTGATCCGCAACGGTTTCAAGCGTCGGAACTACCTACTCAATTAGCGGGTCTGCTTCGTGGTCCAGGCTAGTGACAATTGCGCACGTGCGGCTACTACATAGTTCCGCCAATTCTGCCGCTCGCGTTATAAGGCCAACAGCAGCGCCGAACTTTGAAGACGACGTCAATACCCGCCGAACCAAAGACTCTCAAAATCTCGGCGACAGCATTACACCTCAGCGATGCAATATCTGTGAACCGTTACGCGATCGATGCCGAAGTCGCGTGCAAGCTGACTGCGGTTTTCGCCGGCGTCGAAACGCCGCTTTAGCTCTACTTGCTGCTCTGCCGTGAGCTTAGGCTTGCGGCCTTGGTACTTTCCACCTTCCATGCGCGCACGGGCGATCCCTTCCCGCTGACGAGCCTTTCGGATGCTGTGCTCAAACTCGGCAAACGCCGCGAACATGGTCAACGCGAGCTTGCCCGCTGGCGTGCCGGTGTCGAACTGCTGCTGCAAAATCACCAACCTCACGCCGCGCATGTCCAGTGCATTGATGGTTGAGAGGACATCAACGGTACTGCGGCCAAGCCGGTCGAGCGCATAGACTACAAGCGTGTCGCCGTCCCGTAGATATTGCGTGCATGCGGCCCAGCCGCTGCGACTGTCGGCGGCAGTCGTGCCGCTGGTCGCCTCGTCGGCGAACTCCTTTTCAACCGTGTAGCCAGCGGCGGCAATAGCCTGACGCTGATTCTCGACTGTCTGCGCGGCCGTGGATACCCTCAGATAGGCTATGACGTTCATATGGTTCCCCCCTCCACGGGAGTCTGCGAAGCATTCACAAAAAGCGGGAAACAGGTATGTCCATCTCGGCTCGGTACATGCTTTCCGGGATACAGTGCTGTTGTCATGAATCCAATGCTCCCGTTGTAATCTGCGATCAGCCCGGTCGCCGTCAGGAAATCCGCTGCGAACCATCGCTGGAAGTAGTCGAAAACCTCGCCCCTCCATAGCCCGAACCGGTCGGGATAGACGACCGCATATTCGCGCATGATCAGATCGCAGACGTAGCCGCCCGATTGCCAGCGCGGGGCCGAATCAAATTCGGCGAGCCAGTCCCGGAACTGGCCGACCAAGACAAAAGCACCGATGCTCGTGCCTGAAACGGAGAACGACAGCACCGGGTTCAGGTTGCCAAAGCGCACTTCCATGCTGGTACGGGTGCTGCGGATTATCGTGGTCGTGCCGAGCGTTTCGGCGTGCCGGCTCGACCACGCAAGGAAAGCCCGGCGGCACTGAACGTAATGCTCCTGCTCGCGGCGTGCCTCAGAAGCCTTGCCCTCGAAGTGAGAACGCTTGGCGTGCTTGCACAGGCAGCGCGCCAATGACTTCGTGTGGCAGGCTCGCTTCGCCCGGTGTCGACGCGCCATTAACCGGTCAAGAAGCCGAGCCTTCAGGGAATGCGTCATTGGCCTCATGTATTACGCCCCCCCGGGCATAGGTTGGTCAGTGCGCCCCGTGCTGTCGGGCACGTAATCCGCCGTGTAACGTCGGCAATCGACCGACAGGCCATGGACGTACAACAGCACTTCTCCGAGTTCAACGAGCAGTCGGCCCAACGCTGCCGCGTGCTCCGCGCCGACCTTTCCGTCAGCGATCTGCTGCGCCGTACTGGCCTGAAGCAATCCGATAGCCGAAAACCCTCCATGCACGATCTGCAACGCAAGCTCGGCGGACTCGGCGAGACTCACCAGCAAATCGGGATTAGCCTCGGCGTAATCAGGCTCGCCAGACGCCGGGCAAAGACGCCAATAGCCGCAGCAGGTCGCGCAGCGGTCGCCGGATCAGATTCATGGTTGCAACGGCGGGCGGTGTCGGAAATGTCTCCATCAGTATTCTTCCGGAAACAGGAGCGTCGTCACGCTGCGATCTGCCTCCGTGATGATCCATACACGCGTGCCCGCAATGTCGTAACTCGACAGGATGCGCGCGCCGTGCTGGACAGCAAGGCAGTTCGTCCGCGAGTCCTCGGGCGGCACCATGCCCCAGTCGCCGCAGACGTGGCGCTTGAGATAAGGGTCCGCGGCAATGCCATGGTGTTCGAGATGGGTCAGTACGCCACGCGTCGCGACGATCTGGCCAAGCCGGAAAAGCGGTCGCGCCAGTTGAAGTACGCGCGGGCTGGACGACTGTTGAAGCGGGTCTGCATCCGGGTTCGTGCGGGTCATAAGATTTCTCCAGTGGGGTGAAAGGACTGCCCGCCACGACAACCGGCTCCAGAAATGCAAAAAGCCAGAGCGCGATGCTCTGGCTTTTGCGGAAGGTTCTCGGTCGAGCCGTAACGGCGTCGATAGGATGGCGCGGTGCGCCGGGTATCAAGCTGTATGGGTATCAATCATGCGGGCGGCTTCATTTCAGGATCGCGGTCAACCGCGCCCATCACCACCACTCCTTCCGGCCGAGCACGGTCTTCCGGTAGTAATCGACGTTCGCGCATTGTTTGAAGATGACGGCCGACACGATCCAGAGGAACTTGTCGATTGGAACATTCAGTGCATCGCCGGCCATGCCAAGAATGACGTCGATCACCAGCGCGAAAAGCGACAGCGTGATGGCCTTTCGCCACATCCCGAGATACAGGTAATAGAACGGCCCGAAGACGAAAGCCCACAGGTTTGAAGTAATCAGCCGCTTCTCTTTCCACGTAAGCTGCTTACCCTCCGGCCAGCGCCACCATCTGGTGCGCTCGCCGCCGGCTTTGTCGATCGCGGCAAAGCGCCGCCGCCATTTCTCCGACGGCGCCGCGCGGTCCTCGGCCGGTGCAGCCTGCGCCGAATGGACGGGCGGCTGCACCGCATCGGTTGGGACCGCCGATCGCACCGTCGCTGTCGCCCGCGCCGGATTTCCGCACCCGCTGCAGAAGGCCGCCCCCACGCCCATCTGTGTGCCGCATTGCTCACAGAACGCCATAATTTTTGTCCCCAAGTTAAAGACCGCTATCGCCAAGCTGGCAGCGGCGCTCCACTGAAAAGAACCAACTTTCGCTTACTGACTGAGAGCGATATGGCAGTCGCGGGACTTTTCGTGTCGCCACGTCCAAATCGTTCCATCGGCTTTTAATGTGGCGCGACCGACCGCACCACCAAACCGTCCGGTGAAGTCGGTACTCCACGGGTGCGTCGACGAGGCGTAGTGACCGGTCCCGCTCAGATGCAACGAAAGGTCGGCTTTGATGTCACCGGTGAGCGTTTCTTCGTAGCCGTCGCTTCCATCCTCCTGCCGCGATAGCGTTACATGCCCGTCATGCACCATCATCGTCACCTGCTTTGTCCACGCTTTCACATTTCGCACGATGCCACGACCGAGATACGGCCCGCATTGATACGCCCCCTGCCAACGGCCTTCGAGGTCTGGCAGCACCAATAGCCGGGCAGACGGCGGCGCTGGAGGTGCAGCGCTAAGTACAGGCGGCTGCGGTACGGGAGAGGCCGCCTGAGCGGGTGTCGGTGAAGCCAAAGGCGTTGGTGTCGGTGAGACCAAAGGCGTTGGTGTCGGTAAGACCAAAGGCGCCGATGCGGGCGAAACCAACGGCGCTCGTACCGGTGAGGCCGAAGACGCCGGCTTAATCGCCGGCACCGCAGCCTGCTTCTGCACGAAACGAAGCGCCTTCCCACGCAACTGCTGTGCGTTCGCGTTGGCGGGATCGAGCAGCAGGATGGCTTCTGCGGTCGCCACAGCGCTCCGGTACTGTGTACTGTTGAATTCGTCCTGTGCCTTCTGCAATAGCAGTTGAAGCTTTGCAGCCTGGACCTGTGATGCGACTGCGGCCTGATCGGTATTCGCGTTGCCCTGTCCTGGTGGCGGCGCGCTGGCTTCGACTGCGGGAGTCGCGGTCGATGCGACGGCTGGCTGGGCCGTGGCCGAGGTTGATGCTGATGCAAGCACAGCCGACGCTGGGCTGGACACAGCGGGTGCCGGCACAGAAGCCGCGTTGACCGTCGGAACCGCGTTGCTTGCGACATCGGCTACGGAGCTGGCTGCCGGCTCACTGCTTACCGCCGCAGCGACCGCGGCAGGAGAAGTGCTGCTGTTGGTACTGGCCTGCTCGTCCGGGTGAGCAGCGCCATGACGGAACAGCGACAGAACCAACAGGTTCAACCGATGGAAAATGCTTTGCTGCTGATTGATCGAGTCGTGATCTGCACCAGCCTTCAAGGACACGGCGGACGAGGTGGACCCATCTTCCGTCAAAGTGATCGGCTCGACATCCCTAATATCCTGAGCCTCGGCCGTCTCTCTCGAAAAGTTGATGCCGGTAGTGTTGGTGTATAACAGATGCCAACCGCGCTCGCTTTGCACATAAAGGTCGGCCTCCTGAACCTGATAAGCCTCGGTTATTTGGTGATTAGGGCTGTTAAGCACCATCTGCCCTATAACGCGGAGATTACAGTTCTGGAAATCTGCGCTGGTTGCCGGATTATTCGTGAAACCAGCGAGTTCCTCGACACTTGCGAGAACGCTTCCATCTGGTTTCACGACATACTGCTGCAACTGTGCTGAATCTTTAAGTATCAAAACGAAGCTGCTCAAGACGACGTATGACTGCTGGTCGCTTGCCGGCGCTCCGTCGATACGCTTCACGTTTCTGACCGCCCACAACGGGCATGAGCCGTAGAGGTCTTGAATCGCGGCATCGACCTCATTGTTGTTGGGCTTCGACGTATCTACGGTGTTGCTGGGCTGTGACGTATCTACCTTGTTGCAGCCGCCCAGAAGTACGCTGAATGCGAGAACGGGCGCGATGCAGCAGAGACTTGTTAGTGACTTGTTGATGTACATGTTTTTGTAAGTTTGGTTGTATGCCATCCCGGTAACCGTTGCCGAATTGGCACTCGCCGAATACTTCGGCTTGGTCTGTTCCAGCCATCAGTCAGCGCGCTCAGCCTGAGACCGCAACCGATTCCCCGCCGCAATAACGACTCTCGCAATGGTCCCAATTGCATGAATTGTCACTTATAGCGCGGGCAATCATAGAGCGTGTCACTAGACCGGTCAAATCCATACGCTAGGGGTTCTTTCAACGTGAAACCCCGATGGATTACGATCCCCTTGCGCTGTTCGGAAAGCGTCTGATCGAGCTTCGCAAGGTGCGCGGCTGGTCGCAGGAGCGCCTCGCCCTTGAGAGCGGCCTCGCCCGCTCGTATCTGGGCGAGGTCGAACGGGGCAAGCGCAACATCGCGCTCATCAATATCTGCGTGCTGGCGCATACGCTTGGCGTAGCGCCCTCCGCGCTGCTCGACTTCGGTGATTCGGCGAAGGAACCGGCCAGGAAAAAGTAGTACGGCAGCGCCTGATGGCTTGATCCCGTCGGTTGATGTAACTGCTGCAGCTACTTGCCGCCCCCGGCTTTGGTTTGCATGGCGTGGATGCCGATCGCCCAATGACCGGCGATGTTCTTAAAGTTGGTGCGGACGCGGTCGGCAGGCCGCGCCCACGGCGCGGGGTCGAGGGCGTACTCCAGCGTAGTACCGGACGCGTGAGACGCCTTCGCGCGGTGGAAGAGGATATGCCGACCGACATCCATGTCCGGCACGTAGTCGACCATCAGGAAAGCAACGTCGGGGATATCAGCGACGCGATCGATCTCCTTGTACACGGTCGCGACAAAACCAAGCTGTGCGAGCAGCGCCGCAATGTGAGTTTCGCCCATGCAGAACGGCCCGCGAGCCGGATGCTTTGCCTTGGCGATGGCGATTTCCCGTACTTCCTCGATCGTTTTGCCGGACAGCATCGCGGCACATGCAAAGACATCATCGAAGTCGTTGGTCTGTGCCACGAACTGGAACGCAGGCGTGAAGGTCGTCGGCGTGCTCTCGACCGTGGTTGGAATGGTGATGGCAGGCATGGATGCTCCAGAAAACGCGAAAAAAGAAGCGCGCAGCAACGCCTGCCTAGCGGCATCGGACATTTTGGGTGGATCAGGGAGAGAAATTCGAAGCGAAATCCGGCTATATTCCGGCGGATTTGCTCAGGCATGCGCTGCGGCGCGAGCGGCGAGCCGAAAACCGGCATTTGGTCGGTTTTTCGCTCGTATCGTTATTTTATCAGGGTCAAATCACGCCCTCAACGACCAAATAACTTTGGTCAGGCTCGCGAAAATCGGCTAATTGCCGTCCCAATTCCGCCGAAAATCACTCAGCACAACGGCCTTTCCAGTAGCCACCAGATCCAGATAATCTGACCAAACCTGCATCATCTGCCGCCGCTCGGCGAGGTACAGCGCGCGGTTGTATGCGGCCCGTACTTTGTTCCGCTCAGCGTGGGCGAGTTGCCGTTCAATCCAGTCGGGATGAAATCCCATTTCGTTCAGAATCGTCGACGCCGTGGCACGAAATCCATGTCCGGTCGCGCGTGAGTGGTAGCCCATTCGGTATAGCGCGTAGAGCAGCGTATTCTCGCTGATCCACTTATTGCGACGTCCGTTGCCCGATGGAAACACGAGATCCGACCCACCGCTGACAGCCTGCAACTGACGAAGCAAAGCAACGGCCTGCCTCGACAGCGGAACAATGTGCTCTTCCCTCATCTTCATGCGTTCGGCAGGGATGCGCCATTCGCCCAGTTCCAAGCTGAACTCGGCCCAGTTAGCTGCACGTAGCTCGCCTGTCCGGACGAACGTGTGAACCATTAGTTGAAGCCCTAGCCGTGTTTGCGGATCGCCCTCGTACCCAGCCAGCTTCGCCAAAAACTCCGGCAACTCGTCGTGCGACAACGCCGCATGGTGCTTCCGTTCCGGCGTTTTCAACGCGCCCCGCAACTCAGCTGCCGGATTGGCAGTGATCCGTCCCGTCGCGACACCGTATCGAAAGACCGCATTGCAGCGTTGCAATACCCGCCCTGCGATCTCTAATGCCCCACGTTTCTCGATAACACGCAATGCCATCAGTAAGTCGGGGGCACTGATCGAGCGTAAGCGCTAGTTTTAGCACACCGAATGCAGATTTGATGGTCGGTGCGCGTTTGTCGTGTCAGCCGACGTTCGTT
>NZ_JAFLRF010000029.1 GCF_017315705.1 Trinickia mobilis
GCCGGTATCAAGCACTTCGCGGAACGCTGGGGGTTCCTCGATTCGCAGCCGAATCACTAGGCCTACTATGACGAGCTGGGCGCTGAACACAAAGGAGCCTGTCAGATTTCTTGTGTGTCGAGGTCATGAGACGATACCGAAAGAAACGCCCTTATGACCGAAACAACAAACATGACCAAGAAGAGCAAGAAACCGAGCGCGCCGAAGCTGTTTCCGGATGAGCTGATCGATCAACTGCTGGCCCAGGTGCAAAACAAGGATGCCGAGTCGATTCTCGGCGAATCGGGATTGGCCGGCCAGCTCAAGAAGCGGCTGGCCGAGCGCATGCTGGCGGCCGAACTGACGCACCACCAGACAACCGAGGCCGAGCAAGGCAAGGTCGGCAACCACCGCAACGGCACCAGCCCGAAGACGGTCATCACGCCCAATGGCGAGCTGACGTTGGATATTCCGCGTGACCGGCAGGCCACCTTCGAGCCGCAACCGGTCGGCAAATACCAGCACCGGCTGCCGGAATTCGACGACCACGTGATCAGCATGTACGCGCGCGGCATGAGCGTGCGCGGTCGGCACCGCTGCCGTTGCGCGGCCGTTATTCGGATGCGGAACTCGCCGCGTTTGCCGCCACGTTCGACGGCACGCGAAAGCAGCTTGCAAAGACGTTGGGACTGAGCGAACGAACGCCTTATCGACGGCTGGCGAATACGTCGTCCGACTTGGCGGGATTCGAATCGTGACCGGCGAAAGTCAGGCGGCGAGCCGGTAAAAAATGTAAGAAGTCCGCTGGATAAGGCTTTCGAGCATACGTTGAACCTCTGCATGTGAGACCTAATTCATATTTTTAAAATATAAAACGCCTCTCTATACTGGCCTCCGCATAAGCACAAAGCCATTCGCGTGAGCGACGGGCTTGTTATTCACTGGAGGCAGGCGGAATGGAAAAAGATACCGAAGTGGCAATCATCGGCGCGGGCGCCGGGGGGCTGGTGCTGGCGTTGAGCCTGCATCAGATCGGCGTGAGTTGCCGCGTGTACGAGGCGGTCCAGGACATCAAGGCGGTTGGCGCGGGTATCAACCTGCTGCCGCACGCGGTGCGCGAGCTCGACGAACTCGACCTCGTGCCGGCGCTGGACAAGGTCGGCATTCGCACCAAGGATGCGTCGTACTTCAACCAGCACGGACAGCACATCTACACCGAGCCCGCCGGCGAGGCGGCCGGTTATCCGTGGCCGCAGTTCTCGCTGCACCGCGGCGACATGCAGCGCGTGTTCCTCGATGCGGTGCTGGAGCGTCTCGGTCCCGACAGCGTGGCGACCGGCCATCGCTGCCTGAAGGTCGAACAGGACAGCGACGGCGTGACGGTGTTCTTCGAAGCGCCGAACGGCGAGCGCATCGAACCGGTGCGCGCGAGCGTCGCGATCGGCTGCGACGGCATCAACTCGGTGCTGCGCCGTCAGCTATATCCGAACGAAGGCGATCCGATCTATTCCGGCCTGACGATCTGGCGCGGCGTCACGCCGTTCAAGCCGGTCCTGAGCGGCGCGAACACGATCCGCGCGGGCTGGATGACGTGCGGCAAACTGATGGTCTATCCGATCCGCAACAACATCGACGCCGAAGGCAATCAGCTGATGAACTGGGTCGCGACGCTCGAACGGCCGCGTCCAGCGTCGTACGACTGGAATCGCGCGAGCTCGCTCGACGCGTTTTTCGAGCCGTACCGCAACTGGCATTTCGACTGGCTCGACGTGCCGGGCCTGCTACAGAAAACCGATCCCGCGCTGATCTTCCCGATGGTCGATCGCGATCCGTTGCCGACATGGACTTCCGAGCGCATCACGCTGCTCGGCGACGCCGCGCATCCGATGTACCCGCGCGGCTCGAACGGCGCCGGCCAGGCGATTCTCGACGCGCGCTATCTGACCGGCTGCTTCAAGCGCAAGGGCGTGAGCGTCGAGGCGCTGGAGGAATTCGACGAAGTGCGCGTCGCGGCGACTTCGAAGGTGGTGCTGATGAATCGCGCAAATCCGCCCGACACGGTGCTGCGCGTGGTCTACGATCGCTCCGGCGGCAAGCCGTTCAATCACATCAGCGACGTGATCTCGGAAGCCGAGTTGCGTGAGATCGGCGCGCGTTACCGCGCGGTCGCGGGCTTCGACATCGAAGCGTTGAGCAAGCGTGCGTCCTTCGTATAGGCGATGCGCGAGGCGGCCGGCGCGATACGCCGGCTGCGCGAACCACATGGAGGAGACGCATGAGTAACGCAGGCTTGCTGGTCCCGCCGCTGACTCCGTTCAGCGACGATCTGAACGTCGATTACGCCGCGCTCGCACGGGTGATCGACTACGTGGTGCAGCAGTGCCGTCCGCAGATGGTGGTGGCGGCCGGCGTCGAGGTGCAGGAGTACCACTACCTGACGCTCGAGCAACGCAAGGAACTGATCGCCCGCACGATCGAGCTGGTGGACCGGCGCGTGCCGGTCGCGGTCGGCATCTCGCATTCGTCGTTCCGGATCGCGATCGATCTCGCGCATCACGCCGAATCGCTCGGCGCCCAGGCGGTGCAGTTGCTGGTGCCGTCGCGGCCGTTCGGCGGCGAGTCGACCCAGGCCGAACAGATCGCGTATTTCGAGGCGGTCGCGCGCGAAACGAAGCTGCCGATGGTGCTCTATCTGAATCCGGGACCCGGCGCCGACGTGTCGATCGACGCGACCATCGAACTCGCGAAGCTCGACAGCGTGCACTACATCAAGGAGAGCTCGCGCGACCTGTCGCGCGTCGCACGGCTGATCGTCGAGATCGATCGCGCCGGGCTCGCGAAGTACTACACGACCATGCAGATGCTGCTGATCTCGCTGCAGCTAGGCGGCTCGGGCGGCACCTTGCCGCCGCCGGCCGCGGCGCTCGGCGCACGCGTTATCGACGCGTGGAAAGCGGGCGACGTGCAGGAAGCCGCGCGCCTGCAGGTGCAGTTCTCGGTGTTCCCGGCGCGCTGGATGAAGCACGGCCTGCTGCCGGTTTCGAAAGCAGCGCTGAAAGTCGCCGGCGTCGACGCCGGCAATCCGTACCCGCCGTTCAAACCGCTGCAAGGCAAGGATCTCGACGATCTGACCACCTGCCTGCACGCCACCGACCTCTTCAAGAAGGAGCACTGATGCTTACCGTCCAGCGGCTGTCGATCGAAGAAAGCGCGATCCTGATCGAGGGCGCGGCCATCAAGGCGCGCGACATGAACATTCCGATGTGCATCGCCGTCACCGACGAGGCCGGCAACCTGATCCGCTTCGACCGGATGGACGGCGCGAAGATCAGCAGCATCGCGATCGCGATCGACAAGGCGTTCACCGCCGCGGCGGCGCGCAACGGCACGCACGTCTACAACAAGCTGTGCGTGCCGGGAGAGCCGACCTTCGGCATCCACGTGACCAACGGTGGCCGTTTCTGCGTGATCGGCGGCGGGCTGCCGGTGCGCGTGAATGGCGTGGTGGTCGGCGGCATCGGCATCAGCGCGGGCACCGCGATTCAGGACGTGGAATGTGCGGAAGCGGCGCTCGCCTACTTCTACGAAAAGACCAGCTATCCGGCATGACATCGCCGGCCGCGTGCGTGGCCGGCCGCACAGGAGATATGCAATGTTCGGAAAATCGATTCTGTTCTCCGAGATGACCCCGGGCGCGGATTGGGTCGACAGATTCAACGAGTGGTACGACACGGAGCACATTCCGGTGCGCATGGTGCTCGACGGGTTCGTCGGTGCGCAGCGTTACACGCGTGCCGATCAGCCGAGCAACCTGGTGGTGTACGACATGACCTCGCGCGGCGCGCTGAAGACGCCCGGGTATCAGCGCGTCAAGAGCGAGCCGAGCGAGCGCACGCGCTGGATGCTGCAGAACGTGACCGGCTTCACGCGCTACCTCGCCGACGAGATCGGCACGGCCGGCACGCTCAATGCGCGCGCCGAACAGGCACCGGTGCTTTTCACCGCGATGTTCGCGGTGCCGGAGGCGAACCTCGCCGACTTCGACGCGTGGTACATCGAGGACCACATTCCCATCCTGTTGCAGAACAGGGACTGGCTCGCGGTGCGGCGCTTTGCGATCGCCGATGGCGAACCGGGCAAGTACAACCGGCTCGCGATTCACTATCTGCAGAGCGACGCGGCGCTGTCGTCGCCCGAACGCGCGCGCGCCCGTGATACGCCGTGGCGCAGCCGCATGGCGGTGCACGCGTGGTTCAAGGAAGGTACTTACGCGACCTTCGCGCGCCACGGCAAACGGTTCGACACGGCAGGTTCGTAAGCCCCGTCAGGGGCACCGGACGATCGATAAAGCGGGCCACGAAGCCCGCACGATGTCCATAGCGCTCATGCATCTGGAGGAGACACCATGCAGGCGAATCAACAGAACTATCAGGACAGGGTAGTCGTTCAGGACCTCATCGAGGCGCGCGGGGTCACGTCGTTCAGCATCACAGTCGCGGTACTTTGCGCGGTGGTGCTGTTCGCCGACGGCTTCAACACGCAGATCATCGGCTTCATCGCGCCGGGCATCTCGCGCGAATGGGCGATCGACAAGGTGGCGCTCGGCATGGTGTTCTCGTCCGGTTTTGCCGGGCTACTGGCGGGGCTGATCCTGCTCGCGCCGTTTCCGGGACGCATCGGTACCGCGCGCGTGGTGCTGATATGCACGGCGATGTTCTCGGTCTGCACGATGCTGACCGTGATGGCCAACAGCGCGACGAGCCTGATGATCTATCGCTTCGTCACCGGCGTCGGTCTGGGCGGCGCGATTCCGGGCGCGATCGCGCTGACTGGGGAATACGCGCCGCGCAAGTATCGCGGCACCATCATGATCCTGATGAACACCGGCTTCGCGTTCGGCGCGGTGGCCGGCGGTTCGTTGTCGAGCCTGATGCTCACGCGCTACGGCTGGCGGCCGATCCTGTTCATCGGCGGCATCATTCCGGCGGTCGCGCTGCTGCCGCTGTTGCGCTATTTGCCGGAGTCGGTCAGCTTCCTGATCCGCAAGCCGGCCGAGCGCGCGAAGGTGCAGACGATTCTGCGACGCATCGATCCGTCGTGCCCGCCGCTCGCCGACCACACGCAGGTCAGTTACGGTCGCACGCCGCCCGTGCAACTGAAATCGTCCGACATTTTCTGCGACCGACGCCTGCTCGGCACGCTCGCGATGTGGGGCGTGTTCTTCGTGACGCTCCTCGAAACCTTCTGCCTGCAAAGCTGGCTGCCGACCGTGCTGATCGATCAGGGCTTCGGCATCGCCGCGGCGACCTCGACCGGCACGCTGTTCAGCGCGAGCGGCATCGCCGCGGTGCTCGTGGTCGGTCCGTTCATCGATCGCTTCGGTCCGTACCGCGTGATGAGCACGCTGTTCGTCGTCGGGACGCTGTTCATCGCGGCGCTCGGCCCCGCGATGACGCTGCCGCTCGGCGTGCTGGTCGCAACGATCGTGCTGGCCGGCTTCTGTGTCGGCAGCACGCAGAAGGCGGCGGCCTCGCTGCCCGTCTACTTCTATCCGACGGATCTGTGCGCGGCCGGCGCGGGCTGGTCGTACGGGGTAGGTCGGCTCGGCGCGATCGTCGGTCCGTATCTGATCGGACTCGCGCTGCACAGCGGTCTTCCGGTGTCGACGCTGTTCTACTTCAGTGCGCTGCCGATGCTGATGGGTGCGTTCTGCGTACTGACGCTCGGACGGCAATCGCGCAAGGCAGGGCACCAGGCGCGTGCTGTGCCGGCCAGCGTGGTGCCCGCGTCCAACCGTTCCTGACGGGCGGCGTTACCCGCCGCTGTTCCAACCGCAATCCGTTCTTCGCGCGCAGCGCATGCCTGTGGCAGGCCCCGCGCGCGGGGACGGCTGCGTCTCGAGTCGTCCATTGTCCGGGACTTCGCATGGCAGTGCGTGTTCGCGCGGCCGGATCAAAGCGGCAACGAACGACCAGAACAAGAATAGACATGAGGAGTCGGGAATGAACGGAAAGTCCTTGCTGCTGGCGCTTTGCATCGTCGCCGCGCCTTGGGTCGCATACGGGCAATCGCGCGTCGAGCTGTACGGCATCGTCGACACGTACGTCGGTTCGATCAAACGCAGCGATCAGAGCGGCGCCGCCGCGGTCGTCAACGGCGGCGGTACGTACACGTCGTTCTGGGGCCTGCGCGGCTTCGAGGATCTCGGCGGATCGATGAAGGCGCTGTTCGTACTGGAGAGCTTTTTTCAGCCGTCGACCGGCGCGATCGGGCGCAACAACACCGACCCGTTCCTGTCGAAGAATGCCTACGTCGGCGTGTCCGGCAATTTCGGAGAATTGACCGGCGGCCGCTACACGATTCCGCTGCTCAAGGCGACTTCCGCGACCAACCCATTCGGCGCGTCGCTGCAACTGTCGCCGCTGATGCTGCAGACGTGGATTCCGAATTACGGCCGCAACGTCGTCGGCGACAGCGTGTGGAACAACGCGGCGCGCTACGTGAGTCCGCGAATGGCGGGCTTCGAGGGCACCGCGTTGTTTTCGTTCGGGCAGGTGCCGGGCACGAACGGCGCGAACAACTGGAGCTTCTCGGTCGAATACCGGAACGGCCCGTTGATGGCGGTCGTGCTCAATCAATCGGCGAAAACGGGCCCGGGTTTTCCGGTCGGCGTGAGCCGTCAGACTACGTGGATGGGTGGCGCGACCTATAACGCAAAGTGGTTCACGCTGTACGGCAGCTACTACAAGACCAGTACGGTCGGACGCGACATCAGTGATCGAACGGGCCAGCTCGGCGTGTCGGTGCCGATCGGGCCTACCGCCCTGATCTCGGCGTCGTGGGCCGACAGCCGCATCGACACGCAAGGTGCGGCGAACCAACGCCGCGACGATTACGCGGTTGGCTACACGTATCTGCTGTCCGTGCGCACCGCGCTCTATGCGATCTATCTGCTCGACAAGATTGGTGGCCGCGGCGGTGCGAGCAGCGTCGCATTCGGCATGCGGCATACGTTCTGAGTGCGCGCGAGGCCGGTGCTAACATCGCAGCGGCGCCACTTCCGGCGCCGCGACATCGCAGGGGCGCCCCATGGAACTGAGACATCTGCGTTACTTCGTCGCCGTCGCCGAAGAAGAGCATGTGACGCGCGCGGCGTTCCGGCTCGGCATCCAGCAGCCACCGCTGAGCCAGCAGATACAGGCGCTCGAGGACGAACTCGGCGTCAAGCTGTTCGTGCGATCGGCACGCACGATCCGCCTGAGCGCGACCGGCAAGTTCTTTCTGAGCGAGGCGCGCAAGATCCTCGCGCAATCCGAACAGGCGATCGAACGCGTCAGGCGTTTCGACCTCGGCGAAGAAGGGCGCCTGCGCATCGGCTTCACCAGTTCGTCGTCGATGCACGGCGCGACGCGCAGCCTGATCCGCGCATTTCGCGCCGCTTATCCGCTGATCGCGGTGGAGATCGACGAAGGGGCGACGCACGATCTGCTGTGCGAAGTCGAACAGGAGCATCTCGACGTCGCGTTCATCCGCTCCGACGTTACGCGCTATCCGGCGCTCGCGACCATCAGTCTGCTCGAAGAAGAAATGGTGGTCGCATTGCCTGCCGAACATCCGCTCGCGATCGATCCGCGCGAACGGATCACCCTCAGCGAATTGCGCGACGAGTCCTTCATTCTGTACCGGCAGATCAACGGTTCCGGCATCGCGAATATCGTGCTCGACGCGTGCGAGCGCGAAGGCTTCGTGCCGAAGGTCGTCGGTGAGCCGTCGCGACTGATGAGCGCGCTTTATCTGGTGGCCACTGGAATCGGTATTTCCGTGATGCCGAAATCGATGGTGCAGTTCCTGAACTCGGACGTGGTCTACAAGTCATTCGAAGCGACTAGCAATCCGCGCGTGCCGGTCAACATCGCGTATCGCAAGGCGGCGGATTCGGTGAGTATGATCCGCTTTCTGACACTTGCAAACGAGGCGCGGCGGTTGCAACCGCTTTAGGCGATGTTCTCCCAGGGCTCGGAAGATGCAGCTCACAGCTAATGAGATGCAGTTAAATTAGACATAAGGCTGTCTCAGGGTGGGCTCCGACTCTCCGCTGGACCGCTTTGAATAGTAGTGGTCCGTGTCCCACTGGGAGAAAGATTGGCTGACGAAGGGCATTCGCCTTCGAACGAACGCCGAATTCGGCCAAAAAGAGACATCCGCGCATGCAAGCATGATCGTCAACAATCGGCTCCAGATTTGATGGCCGCATCCATTTTGCGAGACAAACGATGAAGGTAACGATCGCACACATCCAAGAACCCCCGTTCGGTTGGGCGGAGGCGGATGGTACCGCCCGCTGTCTCGCGTCGTGTCGTCATGGCATCCCGGACTTTTCATACAGCGGCGCGGTTGCACATGTCCCTTCCCTAATCGACGGCGCGCACACGCCTCCGAAAAACATCGTCCGAAAGCTTCAATTCACGCCGCTGTCTGCGGGCGCTCGAAACGGGAGAAGGCAGGGCAGAGCGGCGGCTGACAGCGCCCGGTCGCGCTGACGCCGCCTTTTCGTCCGACACAGCAAGTCGGTGGCGCAGTGACTCAGCTTCACGTCCAAGCTCCGCGAGAAAGGCGTCCTTCGCGGACAGCTGGGCTTCGAGGCCTGCGCGCTCTCGTTCGAGCGCGCCTTGTTGAGCCGTCAGGCGAGCGACGGTGTCGCGCAAGGCGTCACGCTCAGCGCGATGCGCAGACTCGAGCTGATTGATCCGGTCGGTTGCCAGCTGCAGCTCCTTTCTCGCCCGACCGGAGGCCGCCCGTTCGTTATCAATTTCGAGCAGCGCGCGTTTTTCGGCTGCTGCCAGCCGCTCTTCGTTCTGACTGAGTGACTGTCGCAGTTTCTCCAGTTCAGCCGCAAAGTCCCGGCGAGCGTCAGCGAGCGCCTCCGTGGTGGCGTTCGTCTCGGCACGCGCGCCCGCCAGTTGCTCGCGCAGCAACGTCTGCGCAGTCTGCTGTTGCAACAGCTCGGCTTCCAGCTGCGCGATGCGCGCCGCGTCGGCGGCAGCCTTTTCGCCGGCCGCCCGGATGGTTATCAGCGCGGACGCATGGCGGGCTTCTGCCTCGCTTGCACGTTCCCGGGCAGCGTCCACCTCCAGTTGCGCCTCCTGCCGGAAGGCCTCGAGCGCGCCGCCGGCGGCGTCGGCAGAGAGACGCCACAGCCTGGCGACCAGCTCGCCCGCCGCGTGGGCCACTTCGGCGGGCAGATCCGGTTGGCCGACGTCGACCCGGGATTTCTCCCGAACCTCGGTCCAGAAGTCCCGCAGCGCTTTCGCCGGCGCGCTCATGCTGCCTTTGCGCACCAGCTGGTACAGCTTGTTGGCCGTGGGCGTCTCGCCGTAGCGAAAGAACATCAGCGCGCAAACCTCGCGATACAGCGCCTGCGTGTCGGCGACGCGTTCGCGGACGGCATCAATGTCGGCTTCGAGGGTCATGAGGGGCCAAATGAGGTGGTTCGGTAGGATGTGTTGATAATACAACGTATAACTCGAAAAAACAACGTTCTGTACGCAATACACGACATTAGTACTATAATGTCGTGTATCATAGAACCAGCGTTCACCCCGATCAATCCCCGTTTTCGGAGCCTCCAGACCGTGCCCGATACCCAGCTCGCCACCGTCCAGCCCGTGGAATCGCTCGTCGTGCCCGACGTGCTCGACGGCCGCGACGGCATCAACCGTGGCTCGATCGAGCATTCGCAGCTGTCAGCCCGTAACGATCTGGACGCCGTGCGCGCCTGGCTGTCGAACTTTGCCGATACGAAGACCACGTTCGACAACTACCGCAAGGAAGCCGAGCGACTGCTGCTGTGGGCCGTCGTGCAGCTCGGCAAGCCGCTGTCGTCGCTGACGCACGAGGATCTGCTGCTGTTCAAGGGCTTCCTGGTCGATCCGCAACCCGTGGGCCGCTGGGTCTCGGCCAACGGCGGGAAATATCCACGCGGCGACGCACGCTGGCGCCCCTTCAACGGTCCGCTGTCGCCGGCGAGCCAACGCCAGGCGCTGATCATCCTCAACGCGATGTTCACGTGGCTGGTGAACGCCGGCTATCTGCGCGGCAACCCGATGGCGCTGCTGCGTCAACGCGCCAAGCGTTCGGCGCCACGGGTCACGCGTTACCTGTCGGTGTCGCTGTGGGACGAAGTCAAGGAATTCGTCCAACAGCTGCCCCAGGAGACGGAGGCGCAACGGGCCTATTACGCCCGCTGCCGCTGGCTGACGACGCTGTTCTATCTGCAGGGCATGCGGATCTCAGAGGTCGCGGGTGGTCAGATGGGAAATTTCTTTCGCCGACTTGGTGCCGACGGCCAGGACCAGTGGTGGCTGGAAACGCTGGGCAAGGGCGACAAGGAGCGCATTGTGCCGGCCTCGCCTGAGCTGATTCAGGAATTGCGCCGCTACCGGACGGCGAACGGTTTGTCCGCCCTGCCGACACGCGCGGAAGAAACCCCTCTTATCCTCCCCTTCAAGGGGAAAGCACGCTGCCTGTCGCGCTCCGCGATTCATGACGCGATTAAAGGTGTCTTTGGCAGCGCGGCAGCCTGGCTACGCAACAAAGGCCCCGAGTTTGCCGACCGCGCCGACGAACTCGAGCGCGCCTCGGCACACTGGCTACGGCACACGGCCGGCTCGCATCAGGCAGACGGAGGCGTTGATCTGCGAACCATTCGCGACAACCTCGGCCACGTCTCGCTGAACACGACGAGCTTGTATCTCCACACTGAGGACGATGAGCGCCATCGCGAAACGGTTGCCCGTCATCGCATGAACTGGAATGACGCGAAAAATCCGTCTGGCTCGTAGCGCGGATGCGATCGCGGTACGCCGCAGGCGGAACCAAGATCTAGAACTCCATAAACTGCGCTTACCGCATCTCGCTCTATGCGTAATATTTGAAGTTGTGTCGCCACTTTTCGGACGGCAGTCCCGGATTGGCGAGTAGAATCTCGCCGACCCTGTCAGAATATTTGACCGTGATAGGCTGGCCTTCGCCCAGCTGGCAGGCGTTATAGTTGAGCTTCGTAAGCCCAAGGATGTCTTTGGCAACCTGCACAATATCGGCGTCGCCGTGTTGAATGCTGATCGCCAATGGAACCGGCACCTCGAACCCATCGTAGGTTGCGATCCGTGGCTTAAAACCGTTCGTGAACAATAGCCCGTACCGCTCAGAGCGTTGCCAGAACACTCCACGTTGAACAGGATGCTGACCGCGCTTCGTCACGTTTGGATGTTCGTCGTATCGATAGAGTCGCAAGCCGCCCCGGTCCTGACGAACGCGTATTGCCGTCAGCTTGACGCCTGGCGGGCACGCGCGGAGAAAGCCAGCGTATTCTTCCGCGTCGATTCCCGAGCGGACATGCAGGAAGATCTCCTTCAGAGGACGTCCATCCTCCTGCTTATACGTCTCGATTGTGCCGCGAAGGAGTGCCTCCGCCTTGTCGGGCGGTAGATGGAATTCGCCGCGCTCCTTTGAGTACCACGGGCCGAACTCTCCGACGAAAACAACGCCATCTCCGCTGTCAAGGAACATCTGGGCGGCACAACACGCGTTGCGACCGTCCTCCGTCAGCTTGTATGCAAGACCAACGTAGCACACCCCGTCTCGCGCCCACGGCGTCTTCCACGGTTTGGCGCCACATTTATAGAAAACTGCTGTTCCGAAGTTCCAGAGCCTGTCCGACAGCGGATTGGTCCCAGGCTCACCATTGCGGACCGGTGGCACGATTCGTAGCGTCGACTCCCTGATGATCTGAACCGGCAGCTCGTGCGCCATCATTCTGGCCTTCAGCTGACGCCGAAAGTCGGGTGACAAGCCGCGAGCTTCCTCGAATTCGTCCATTTCTTCCAGCACCCCGAGAACGGCCGGATCTTCGTCGTCGAACATGCGGACCTGGCCGCTGTTACGATCGTCGATGGCTTTTTTGAGAAACTTCTCCTCCCGCCTGCTGCGGGCGCTATCGCTACGCTTCGCTAACGCAACTGATGAATTTGGTCGGCAGTTTTCGTACACCTCGTCGGGGACCACACAGACCGCGAGCGCCGGCCGGGCGTCGAGCTTCGAAAGCCGGTCAGTTGGCTCAATATATAGTCCTGCTACCGCATAAGCGCGCTCGTATTTGTCGGCCTTGCGCGAGGCGTCCGACAGACTGTCAGCGTCCACGAGGTAGCGCCGGACAGGATTCGGCCACCGTGCGCCGAATGCAACGTCGAACCCTGGAAATGGCGGCCACGCGCGGTGGCGCGCGGGATCAACGCAGGCTGCAGGGGCATTCAATGCAGTGCACCAATCGTTCCAGAGTTCGACCCCTTGAGGCGTGCCGATGACAATGTGGTCGGGCAATTGCGTGCGCGGTTCTGCCGGGCCAAAGAGTGCGAGACCATCATGCGGGTCTTCGGCGGTTTGGCCATGGCCGAATTGAAGCAGAGGCTCGCCAAGGAAGTGAAATACATCAGTCATGGCGCAGGAGCTCCTTTGATCGGGGATGACGCATCACCCTCTTCATCATCATCTAGTCGCTCGCGGTACTGAGCGATCTCCTCTCCAATATCCGACATGCCAGACAGTGCCAACACATCGAGCCCTACTGGACACTCCCAACTGAGCGGCCGGGTCTGCATAATTACCGCCCGCTTCCCTTCGCCTATCATGACCTGACCGGGCGAGGTCTCAAGCCCCTGAACTACGCCCAGCATGCGAGCGAGCCATTGCTGGTTCCACCACGACCTTGTCACGACCTTTCGACGTCGACCGATCTCGATTCCCTCGAACAATTCGCCTTCGAGTGTCGTGACACGCACATAAACCTTGACGACCACGTTCCATGACCCATCAATGTCAAGCTGTGGACGAAAAATCGGCGCTAGCTGGTAGAAGAACCGTGAGGCACGTTCCCCCCACCCTTTCGTGCGTTCGCCCGTAAGCTGCACACTTGTGGCGCGCCCGTCGACGTGACGTATAGCCTGATTCCACACACCTGACTCGCGGTCGGGAAAATAGAAAACCTTGCGGTCCGGGCAAAGTCGTAGCCCTCTCTGTGCGCACACCACCTGCAGACTACGCCAGGCAAGTTCCTTCGCAAGATCCTGAGTTCGCTTGCCGTCTTGCTCCTTCACGTGTTGCCACAGGAATTCAGGCGTACGGGTCACCTTTATGGCGGAGATGGCGTTCTCAGGGGGCTGAGTGAAAGCAACAAGCCGAGTCGCGCCCAGTTCGACATATGCCCATCGAGCACGCAGATCGACGGCCTGTTCTTCCGTAAGCGCCCTTCTAAGGTCGAAAAGAAGCATCGACTCCGGAAGCTGAAGGGGAAACACGTTCGCATAGACTGGCTCAGGCTTCGCGACCGTCACCCGCGTCGGCAGGTAATCACGAAGAGCAATCTGCCGCCCTCGATCCAGATCCAGCATTGGCTTGATTCCCAGCGTGTTCAGCCGAGCAAGAACCTGGCCCAGCCCGACGTTCCATGACTCAGCGAAGGCGGCTGGGACCAATTTGGCCAGTCGCGAAGGCATGCGTGCATCTGAAGCGACAGTTACAGTGCACGGAAGTACGAAGTCCGACTTGCTCAAGGCGATCGTGCATCGCTCAGCAAAAATGGTATCCGCCAGACTGGCAGTCGAAACGACTGGAAGGTACTGGACTGCACGGGTCCGAAGCAGCTGTTGGACCGTATCGTCGGCGTGCTCCCCCGCAAGAGGCGCGGTTCCGTGACACCACGTCCGATATCCCGCAAGTGTCAAACGGCGAGCTAGCCATGTGGCAACCGCGTGATCCTCCTTCACATGATCGATTAGCAACGTATCGTGGCTTTCAGCGATCGACTCGCCACCGCATTGCGGAAAGAACGGCGGTGCGAAGATGCCTGGGTGCTGCGCAATCAGATGCCGTTGTGGTCCGACGAGTTGCACCCGCAGTCGCTCAAGATCAAACAGGTCGAGCGTCCACCCGTACGTGTCGCCAACAAATTGATGCGCAAAATCCTTGTCGGACGCCGATAACGCCTCAGTGCAAACAAACACGAAGACATCCGGAGCATGACCTGCGTCATGAACCCGTTTGCAGTCGCTGCGGAGCTTGACGCGCCAGTCAGATCGGACCGTGTAGGCGAAGCTGATTTTTCGGCCTAGGCCGTCACTTCGGATAACCGCATCTCGACCTTCGTCACCTGTCCCACCAAGCGGATCGATCTCAGGGTATCCCAGCCCCGCCAAAACGGCTGAGCTCAGTCGTTCGAAATCTCTGTAATCGGAGATGCACTCAAGACAGTAGGTTATCGGATCGGCAGACATGACGATGTGAGGTTAGAAAATTGCCGCGCTGGGTTTCTATGGATATCTCGACAATCTTGCCACGGTAAGGACGGCCGCACCACGTGACACGTGCTCAAGTCCGTTGCGAGAAATTCGGTGAAACGGCTGACATCTGGTTCACGCGGAGGTCTCATTCCCATTCGACGTGACATCCCTCACCGGGACCTCGGGCGACCGCACCATGACCTGCGTACGCGGTACTTGAAGAAAGCCCACCTGACGATAATAACTTCGCAATTTGGAGGTCGCTTTGGGCATCGGTACATGGAACTGGTCATAGCCAAGTTTTGCTTCGTCAGGTCCCTCTGGCTTTACAGAACGATCTCCCTCGTATTGCAGCGGAAACGCTTTGAGGGCGATCAGGCCGGCCCCGGCGCGAAACCTGTGTATCAGCGCACGCAGTGCAACCAACCCCACGCCACGACCCCGGTATTCGCGATAAACGACCAATCGATCCAGGATCAGTAAGCTAGGATTCCACAAATAGTCATCGCCATGAGCAAGGCGAGCCACCCGGGGCTTTATATCGTCGTTTCCGTCATACAGCGCCTCGTAGTACTGGATGCACGTGCTATCGCTGTCAAAGACATCGAAGACGGACTCCCTCTCGGTCACGGCACCTCCGACATCGACGTATTTGACACTGAAATACCCTACATCAGTTTCTTCGTCGGCGCGGTCTGGCAGCAATAATTTTCCATCGTATTCGAATATGAACCGCGAAGGCTCATCGTCTTCAGCGAGGAACTCATTTTCCGAGCAACGTAGCGTCAACATGTTTGGCAACCAGATAAGAAAATGAGGTTCGATATTCGAGCGCCTTACTACGAAAAGCTGCCCCGAACAGATATCGATGACACGCTGGTTTTGCGAAGCCCGCAGTGGTCACGGCGATGTGGGCAGCAGCGTGCCCCGCTGATGAGATCAACCGGGAAACAGCCGATTTAGGGTGCTCTGCACCCGCATATTGTCCTCCTCTGCCTTGCGTCGTTGCAGCAATTCCGCACGTTCCGCCGCTGCTTTTGCTTCTGCATCTCTCTTCAACTGGTCCTCATATACACGTGTTGCTGTAGGAAGCCAGTTCTTGAAGTGTTGAACGATGGCCTCTATCTCGTGTTCCTGCGCGTCGATAGACGCTACTTTCCCCGAAAACTGAAACCGCTCGGGGCCTTTGTTCATCAGTGAGGAATAGTTGCCCATCTTACCAAGCGCCTGAAGCCACTTCGGGTTGACCGATTCGCTAAATTCGAGGCGAAGCGTTCCCTTATCCCACTTGCCTCCGACGACTCGGATACCGTTGGCTACGATCGGATCATCCACGTCGCTAGCCCGGATCACAGCCTGGTCAATCCGGCTGATCTTCTGCAGGGATACAGCGTTCTCGTGCTGGAATCCAATTTCCCGCTTCAGCGCGTCGATTGACGCCGGGCGTGCTGCGGGACCCTGCCGCAGCATTGAATCAACAATTCCGTCTAGCCACGCGAGATCGGGCACTGCGTCAGCGATCTTGCGATACCCTGTGCCGTGAGGGATCTGGCCGGTGAACATCTCGTTCAAAATCAAACCCAAGGAATAGATGTCAGCCGGAACGCCTACCGGCTGATCTCGCATGCGCTGCTCGGGAGCTGCGTACTGGAAGTTTGCCAGGCGGGTGCCCGGCTTGGTCTCGATGGCCGTGATCAAGTCTTCGGCATTGAACCGCGCGACGCCAAAGTCAGCAACCGCCAGACGGTTCGTAGCAGAACGGTAAAGCACATTTTCTGGCTTCAGGTCGCGGTGCACAACGCCTTTCAGGTGCGCCGCTTCCACGCCGTCCAGAATCTGACCGAATAGCGGTAACACATCGGCAGTTGCAATCCCTCGCTGCATCAACCCACGCAAGCTCTCGTCGTACGTCTCCATGACGTAGAACGGGATGCTCGACTTGTCGGTGAACTGGACGCCATGGTCCACCACGCGCACAACGTTCTCGTGTTTTGTACTCTGCAGGAAGCCGATTTCGTTCTTAAAACGGCGACGTTTGTCTGCAGTGACGCCCTGTCCATGCAACAACTTCAGGGCGTACGCCACGCCCGAGTCGTCTCTGACAAGGTACACCCGACCCGCGCCGCCCTCTCCTAGCACGCGCTCAATCGTATATCGTGCGAATGTCGTTTCGAAATCTGCTTCTTTCGCGTTCGTGGCCATGCCAAAGTATCCCATTAGTCTCGGGCGCTCTTAAATGAGGAGCATCGGCGCTAATGATACGGGCGATATCGATTCGCAGGGCGACGCGTAGTGATAAACGGCATGCTGCACTGCAGCGATTCTTGTTTTGTGAGTTCGATGTATGGACCAGGGCACATCCTGGGGCGGCGATAGGCCCGATGCCGCGACGGTACCGATCGTTGTTCGATCGAGCACTCGCAGCTCCCACCGGCATCACGATCTGTTCGCCGTGTGCGTGGGATCCCCTTCAACCAAGAAAAACGTTGCCTTTCAAGGTCTGCTATGCACGACGCCATGGGTGTCTTCAGCGGCGCAGCTCACTGGCTGCGTTCCAAGGGACCGGAGTTCGCTGATCGCGCGGACGAACTTGAGCGCGCATTTGTACACCGACTACGACATACCACCGCTTCTCACCACGCCGATGGCGGCGTGGTGCGGACAATGCGCGACAACCTTGACACATCTCACTGAACGCTACGGGTATGTATCTGCAGACCGGGGGTGATGAGGTAGATCGCCACCAGATGAACTGGGATGGTAAGGCAACAAGATAGAATCCAACTGACACCCAATAGGTACGCAAATGACCATCGTCGTGCTTTGGCATAACGCTGAAACTAACCAGCATTGCTGTGCAGCGGACACGAGAATCTCAGGCGGCGGCGATACTGCGACTGACAACGGCCCAAAGATTCTGCCTGTTCCCGTGACGTGCTTCGAAGAGATGCCCGGACAGAGAATCTGGTTTCCTACCCAATTTCGCAGTTTTGGTTTCGCCTATTCCGGTTCGAGCCTCTCGGCGATGAGCGCGTATGGGCTCGCGACTGCATGCACGCAAAATCTCTCCGGAGTGCCCGGTCTGAAACGTCCGGTTTCCGTCGCGGCCGTCGCCAATCTTTTCAGGAGCGTGGCGCAGCACTACATATTGGACATGTCGTCCCGACTGGCCATCAATGACGACTACAGTCGCTTCTTCTTCAAGGCAATGCTGTTCGGTTTTTGCCCTGCCGATCGTGCATTCAAAGCATACACAATGGAACCGTCAATGGTCGCTGGGGCATGTCAGGTTATCCTCCGTGAGCTTTCTACGGCGGCAGGCGCTATTCATCCGATGGGCAGTGGCAGTCACGTTTTCACGAAACTGCATGACAACCGCGAGCGCGAGCATGGCGACCGGGACCCGATTCACACACTGCAGGAGATGCTTGCTGGTGAAGTACAGGATGACGTCGGTGGCTCCGTACAGATTGGCGTCAGCGGACAGAGCGGTTTCCGGGTTCTTCCCGTGTTAGCGCAAGGGCGCGAGGCGGACGCCCCTACCGTGAGCTTTCTTGGCTGGGACGTCGCAACTGCTGGTGACATAGACGGCTACGAAATCGGGTATAACGCCATTGGCTTTGATTGAGCGCGTGCAATGTTCCGCAACCTGTAATGAGGCGCCCTTCACGCTCCTAGCATCCGGCTGCCGCGCCTGGCGCGGAAAGAGCCGAGAATTCTTCAGCATGACGTGACGAGCCACCGCGCCGCGATCGAACTTAAGGTGCTCGCGCATGCGCAGGTCAATAGGTCGCCGCGTCTTGCCGACGTAAAAGTAATTTTTCGTGTCCGCGTCGCCGCGCGTAAATAGTCCGTAGACGATGTAGGTCATTAGTTTCAGTCGTCAAGGAATCACACGGAACATCGACGGTACACGTACAGGACACTGCAGCTCGATTGCATAGCTTTTCTGTGTGATTTTGATCGGGCTAGTGGTCGAGAACCTGGTGTTCGGCCTAAGCGGAAAAACACACGATCAGGGTGGGGCACGGAATCGTGAGGCGCGTGCGTGAATGCATCGGCCGGCTCGCAATTCGCTGAAGTTTCAGGCCGGCCCCGACTTACGTGATTTGCGCGCGGTCTTCGGAGCTGCGCCCGCACTGGCGCGTTCGCGCGCTTCGATTTCGGCGATCGCGGCGTCGCGATTTTCGAGCGCCAGTTGCCGGTGCGTGGCCTCCGCGAGATTTTCATCGCGTGCGGTGATCGCGTCGATCAGGCGGCTCCAGCTCGCAAGCGATTGCGTGCGCCGCTTCTGCGTGGCAAGACCGAGCCGCGCATAACGACCGATGCGCTGCGCGAAGCCGACCAGCAATTCGGCGAGCTGGTCGTTACCTGAAAGCTGCGCGACGTCGGTCACGATCATCCCGCTGGCTCGCGCGTACGCATTGCCGTCTTTCACTGCCGCCTTCAATCGCGCGAATCCCGCAGCCAGTACCGGCGCGTGTTCGGGCTGGAAACGCGCGGCCGCGCGGCGCGACGCCAGCGCGACCAGCATTGCGCGAATCTCGAACAGGTTCATCAACTCCTGAGTCGACAGTAGCGTCACCTGTGCACCGCGTTGCGGAAGGATCCGCACGAGGCCGCGGCTTTCGAGGATGCGCAATGCGTCGCGCACCGTGGCGCGGCTGACGTTGAAAGTGGTCGCGAGATTGACTTCGCGCAGGCGCTCGCCGGGAGCGAACTGTTCTTCGGTGATTGCGACGCCGATCTGCTCGGCGATCTGGATCGCCAGCGTCGCGGCTAAGGCTGCTGGAACGAAATTGGGCTGCAGGGAGCCGGTGTTGTCGCTGAGTGGCACAGCAGTTGTCGTATCGAAAGAGGTGTAAGGGGTCGAGGAAAGCCGATGGTGAATGTCGGCATTCGGACGAGATCGTGCAGACGATTCTAGCAGGGTCTCTCGGCGAAATCCGTCACTTCTGGG
The DNA here is from genome assembly GCF_017315705.1 of Trinickia mobilis. GTDB lineage: Bacteria > Pseudomonadota > Gammaproteobacteria > Burkholderiales > Burkholderiaceae > Trinickia_A > Trinickia_A mobilis. The sequence continues at coordinate 19,273 of NZ_JAFLRF010000029.1, forward strand.
CATCGTGCTCACGCCTCAAAGCGAAAGTCATTTCATTCAAAACTTGACCTAATGTCGACATTTGGTCAATATTGAGAAAAGACCGTTCGTCGCGAAGTGCGGCGAGCAAACAATCGAGGTTCGTCCCACGTCGTTTTTTTGAGGAAACAGACAATGAACAGCGTCTCAGGAGGCAGTGCGGTCGTCGAAAGTCTACGCAGTGAAGGTGTCGATCATGTGTTCGGGCTGATCGGTTCGGCCGGCATGGAAATCTTCGATGCGTTGTACGGCGCGCCCGATATCCGTTTTATCGGCGTACGCGACGAACGTACCGGCACGCATATGGCCGACGGCTATGCGCGGGCGAGCGGCAACGCCGGCGTGATCCTCGCGGGCCAGAACGGTCCTGGCGCCACCAACCTCGTGACGGGTCTAGCGCAGGCGTATGCGGCCTATTCGCCGGTCGTCGCGCTGGCGGGTTCGCTGTCGAGCGCGCATGTGTATCGCGATGCGTTTCAGGAAGTCGACCAGCAATCGCTGTTCAAGACGGTCACAAAAAAAACCTGGACAGCGACGCAGACCAAACGTCTGCCCGAACTGGTGCACGAAGCATTTCGCACGGCGCTGACGCCGCGTCGCGGACCGGTCGCGCTGAACCTGCCGCGCGACATCCTCGCCGAGACGATCGAATTCGATCCGGGTCCGAGCGCGTGGCACGATGCGCCGCCGCCGGCCGGCCCGGCCGATGTGATCGAGCGCGCGGCGCAATTGCTCAAGGGCGCTGCGCGGCCCCTGATTCTGGCAGGCGGCGGCGTCAAGAACGGCCGTTCCCACGCGGCCGTGCTGAAGCTCGCCGAACTGCTCAATGCGCCGTTGGCGATGTCGCCAGGCCACGGCGATGCCTTGCCTTGCGGCCATCCGTTGTACGCGGGACAGATTGGCCCGCGCGGCAACGTCGTCGCGACCGATTGTGCGAGGCAGGCGGACGTGATTCTCGCACTCGGCACGCGGCTCGGCTTCAATACCACCTTCTACACGAACGACAACCTGAACCCGCAAGCCGCGATCATTCAGGTCGAAACGGATCCGCTCGCGCTCGGCCGGCTGGTGCCGATCGAGGTCGGCGTCTTCGGCGATGCGGGTGTCGTCGCTACGCAACTCGCGGCGGAACTGTCGGCACACAAAGCCACCGCCGCGGTGCAATGGGCCGCCGGCTTTCGCGAGCGCCGCGCGGCGCTGCTCGCCCAGCGAGAGGAGGTCGGCGCGCAGAACGCGACGCCGTTGCAGCCGGCCGCGCTCTTCAAGATGCTGCGCGCGCTGAGCCCCGCCGATTCGATGTTCACGATGGATGCCGGCACACTGTGTCTGCAAGCCACCGATCAGATGCCCTACGTGCAACCGCCCGCGCTATTCACGCCGCTCGATTTCGGCCTGGTCGGTTTCTCGTATGCATGCGGACTTGGCGTCAAGCTTGCCTGTCCGGAGCGGACCGTGATCAGCCTGATGGGCGACGGCGGGTTCGGCATGACGATGAGCGAGATCGGCACCGCGGTCCAGCACGGCATCAACTCGATTTGCGTGGTGATGAACAACGGCTGCTGGGGCGCGGAAAAAGCGTATCAGCGCGATTTCTTCGACGGCCGTTATATCGGCGCGGACGTGCCGAATCCGCCATACGACAAGGTCGCCGAACTGTTCGGTGCAAAGGGTTTCCGGGTAAATCATGCGAGCGAGTTCGAAGCCGCGTTCGGCGCGGCGCTCAGTTGCGGCAAGCCGGCGATCATCGATGTCCAGATCGATCCGAACGCGCTCTACAGCTTCCGCCGCGATTCGTTCAAGCATCGCGCGAAGAGCTGACACGAACCCGCAAAACTCGCAAAACAGGTAACCAGATCGACACTCGCATGACTAGCGATTACGACTACATCATCGTCGGGGCGGGCTCGGCGGGCTGCGCGCTCGCTGCCCGGCTGAGCGCAAGCGGCCAGCAGCGGGTGCTGCTGCTCGAAGCCGGCGGCCCGGACAACAATATCTGGATTCACATACCGCTCGGGGTAGGCAAGCTGCTCGGCAACGAACGCTATGCATGGAAGTTCGAGACCGAACCGCAGGCGTCGATGTGCGGCCAGCGCGTCTACTCGCCGCGCGGCAAGGTACTCGGGGGATCGAGTGCGCTCAATGGCATGGCCTACGTGTGGGGAGATCCCGCCGAATACGACAGGTGGGAAACGCTCGGCTGCGAAGGCTGGAATTTCGACACCCTGCATCCGTACTTCAAACGGCTCGAATGTTATCCATACAACGACGATCCGCGACGGGGCCACACGGGGCCGGTGCGCATCACCGACCGCGCGCAACGCGACACCGATGCGCTATCCGATGGCTTTGTCGCCGCTTGCGTCGAAGCGGGTGTCGCACGGACCGCCGACTACAACGGACACAACTACGAAGGCGTGCGCTACCTCGAACAGACGGCATGGCACGGACGCCGCTGGAGCACCGCCGTCGCGTATTTGCGCGCCACGCGCCGACGGCCGAACGTGCGTATCGAAACGAATGCGCTGGTTTCGCGCATCCTGTTCGCCGGTACACGCGCGACCGGTGTCGAGTACTGGAAGAACGGCGAGCGATGCGTCGCGCGCGCGCATCGCGAGGTGTTGCTGTCGGCCGGTGCGATCAAGTCGCCACAGTTGCTGGAGTTGTCCGGGATCGGCAACACGGCGCTGCTCGACCGGCTCGGCATTCCGGTGGTAGCGCCGCTGGCCGCGGTCGGCGAAAACCTGATCGATCATCTGCAATTGCGCTGCACGTATCAAACGATGCTGCCGATCACGATCAACGACGTGATGCGCAGTCCGCTGCGACGCATGCAAGTCGGGCTGCAATACATCGTGTCGCGGCGCGGGTTGATGGCGGGCACATCGTCCACCGCGCACGCGATCATGCGCACCGATCCGGCGCTGCCCTCGCCTGACGTGATGATCCGCATCTATCACATCAGCGGCAAGGATCGCTATTCGCGCACACCTGGCGCCGGCATCGATCAATACTCGGGCTTCTCGATTGGCGGCTTCAAACTGTATCCGGCTTCGCGCGGCACCGTGCATATCGGCTCGGCCGATGCGCGCGAACAGCCTCTGCTGCAACCGAATTACCTGTCCGATCCCGAAGATGCACAGCATGCGGCACAACTGCTGCGATCGATCCGGCGCATCGCCGCGCAGCCGGCGATGGCGCAACTGATCGTCGCGGAACAGCGGCCCGGCACCGGCGTCGACGATGCGGATGATGCGACGTTGCTCGACTACGCGCGCGAAATTGGCCAGACCGCATGGCACACCGTCGGCACTTGCCGGATCGGGCCACGCGGCGAGGGCGTCGTCGATAGCCGGCTGCGGGTGCATGGGGTCGACGGCTTGCGGGTGATCGATGCGTCGGTGATGCCGACGCTCGCCTCGTCCAACACCAACGCCCCCGCGATCATGATCGGCGAGCGCGGCGCGGACTTCGTCCTGGAGGATGCAAGATTATGAGCAAGAAAGCGGCTGAAAATGAAGGTGCAAGTGGCAACAGCAAAGGTTCGAAATCTCTGGCGCCCTCGCCCGCAAACCACGCAACGCCCTACACCGACTCGCAGATCGCACGCGGCGACTGGAATCCGCTTTGGGACACGCTGCGCGCCTGGGACCCCGCGTTCATGGAAGCGTATCTCGCGTTTCGAAGCGTGCCGCATCAGAACGGTCCGCTGTCGCCGAAGGTCAAGGAACTGGTGATGATCGCAATTAATGTCGCGACCACGCACATGTACGGCCCCGGCGTGCGGCGCCATATGCAGAACGCGCTAAAGCAAGGAGCGACCCGCGACGAGATTCTCGAAGTGATCCAGTTGACCACCGTACTCGGCATTCACGCGTGCAATCTCGGTGTGCCGATTCTGGCTGAAGAGATGGCTCGCTGGGAAGATGCGGGGACCGCTTCGACGCCTTTGGCTAAGCAGCCGCGCAAGAAAGCGAAACACAGCGGAGCGAAACCGTGAGCGACGTCGTGTACACGATCGAGCCGATCTATCTCGGCAAGCGCACCGCCGATACGTCGATGTTTTTATATCTGACGGAACCAGGCGTGCCGATCGAGATTGCCTACCGGTTGTGGCTGTTGCGCTCAGTGCACCGCAGGCTCATCATCGACACGGGTCCGCCGACCAGCGAAGGGCGCGCGCGCGGCCTGACCGAAGCGCTCGATGCCAGCGACGCGCTCGCCGCACACGGCGTGGATGCGAAAACCATCGATACCGTGCTGCTCACGCATCTGCACTGGGATCACGCGGCCAACGCCGATCAATTCCCGAATGCACAGTTTTTCGCGCAACGTGGCGAGATCGAATTTCTGTGCAGCCAGCGCCGGCAACATCCGGCGTTCGACAGGTTTTTTAGTCAGCACGTGCATTTGGAGCATCTCGTCAATAACGGCCGCTTGCATGCGCTCGATGGCGACGTCGAGATCGACCGGGGTCTGCGCGCGCTGCGCGTCGGCGGCCATACGCCCGGCTCACAGATGTTCTGCGTAGATACCGAGGAAGGCCGCGCCGTGTTGACAGGCGATGCCGTGCCGCTACACCGCAACTATATCGATCGCATTCCATCAGGAATTCTCGTCGATGTCTTCGACGCGATCGCTGCGATCGAGCGGGTTCACGCGCTCGATCCCGTGCGGATCTACACCGGCCACGACATCGAACCGAGTCTTCGACTCAAACGAAGGCGCTAAGCGCGCCGGGAACGCAGGAATAAACGAGATTCCAATCAGGAGACCACCATGAAAAGCACCTCGCTGTTCGAAGCGTTCAACAACGCGCCACTCAACGCCTTCCACAAGAAAGTCACGTTTCTATCGGGAATGGGCGTGTTTCTCGAAGGTTATGATTTCACCAACATCGCCTCCGCGCTGATTTTTCTGATTCCATACTTTCATCTGAAGCCGGCGCAGATCGCGCTACTCGCTACGTCCACGTATGTCGGCACGATTGCCGGCGCGATTTCGATCGGCTATCTCGCGGATCGTTTCGGGCGCAAGTTCATGTATATGGCGGACATCACGCTCTACGCGCTATTTGCGCTGCTGAGCGCGTGTTCGACCTCGTACGAAATCCTCGTGATCGCGCGTATCGGCCTGGGCTTTGCGATCGGCGCGGACCAGGCCCTGAGCTTTACGATCATCGCCGAATTCGCGCCGCGCAAATTGCGCGGCAAGCTCAACGCCAGCACATGGATCATGTGGACCGTCGCCAGCGCGGCGACATATCTGCTCAGCTTCGGACTCAATCCGCTGCTCGGCGGCGAAACGTGGCGCGTGCTGTTCGGCATTGCGGTGATTCCGTCGATCATCGTCTTCATCGGCCGGCGCGATATTCCGGAATCCCCGATGTGGCTGGTTCGGCAAGGACGTCTCGAAGAAGCGCGCGAAGCGATGGACACGGTCGTGCCCGGCAGCGGCGCGAGCCTGAGCGGTGCGATCGATACGCCGAAGGGCGCAGCGCGGGGGATCGGCTCGCTGTTTCGGACTAAAGCGCAGACGTTCAATACGCTCTACATCTTTTTCATGTGGTTCTGCATCACGTTCAATACGTATGGCGTCGGTTATTTCACGCCGTACATTCTGCGCACGCTCGGCTTCACCGACACGCTTTCGCTACTCGGCGGCGTCGTGGTGTCGCTGTTTGCCGTGATCGGCTCGATCATCATGTTCCTGTCGGTCGAACGCGTGGGACGCAAGCCGCTCGCGACCGCCGGTTTCATTCTGCTCGCGATCATCGATCTGGGCCTCGCACTTGCCAGCGACTCGCACGTGTTTGCGCTGCTGCTGGTGCTGTTCAGCGTGTTTCAACTGGTGGCGTGGATCGGACCTGCGGGACTCGTGGGCGTCGTGGCGCCGGAAGTATTCCCGACCGATATCCGCTCGTTCGGCACGGGCCTCGCTGCGGGTATCGGCCGGGCCGGTGCGATTGTCGGCATCGTGATGTTTCCGATCATGATGCGAGCCGGTGGCCTGAAGTGGGCCATGCTGATGTTCTGCGCCGATGCGGCGATTGCGGCGATCGCGATGATCGTATTCGGCCGCGAAACCAAGGGGATAGTGCTGGAGTGAAACCCGCAACCAGTTGTGGCAAAGGTATTGTCAAGTTATCAAGCGATATGCGCTCGAACACGCAGTATATTAGAATAACTAATTTAAATGGCAAGACGCTACAACATCGGAGCGCCCGTCACGCTTTCTCACGCCTCGAAGGCCTGGGCGCGTAGCGCCCGCTTTTGCTTTGCGTCGGTGTGGTAGCGGCAATGCATCGGCGTTGTTGAATAAATCGATCTTCCGGCCTGAGGGCGGGCGATCTGGCGTTCTGTCGCGCTAACGCGGTGAAGTAGAATCGGTCGAACCACAAAGCATGACGCGCATGATGGCAAAGACGAAGACGCCACGCAAGACGCTGCCCACCGGCATTGGCAGGAGCTGGCGCGTCGACGAGACCTACGTCAAGATCAAGGGCCAATGGAAATATCTGTATCGCGCCGTCGACAAGGCGGGCAATACGGTCGATTTCCTGCTGCGCGCCCATCGTGACAAGGCCGCAGCACGGCGTTACTTCGAGAAGGCGATTGATCAGAACGGCGAGCCCGAAACGATCACGGTGGAAAAGAGCGGCGATAATCTGGCCGCCCTTGAAGCGCTCAGAGCTGAGCGGCCAACGCCGATCAGGATCCAGCAAAACAAATACCTGAACAATATCGTCGAGCAGGACCACCGCGCCATCAAGCGCATCATCAAACCGATGATGGGGTTCAAAGATTTCCGCTCTGCGCGCATCATCCTGTCCGGCATCGAGATTGCGCACATGATCCGCAAGGGACAGATGTGTGACGATGGCGTCGCTTCGACTGCTGCCGAGCAATTCTATTCTCTCATGATATAAGCAGTCCTCTTCATTATAGGCACTTGCTCGCCCTATCATCCTTAACGCGACACAACCCTCGAAGCGGACTCATTGCTGGCTCGCTCGTCAAAAACCCGAGGATAACCAACCGGCCCTCCTCCGATTTGCACCAGAACCCCATTCGCGACCGAACGATGCTCGACGGTAGCGAGCATGCGGCCCCGAGGCGAACACTGCTGAGGCGCGGCGATGCCGGACACCGCTATCGCGTCACCGCTTGAATATTGCTTCCAGATCCACTTCATCTTCGACGACATCAAGATTCAGCGCGCCCTCAATGTGGTTGAGATGATCAAGCATGAGTTGCGCGGCTTTGTCGCCGTCGCCTTGGGCGATTGCATCGGTGATGGCGGTATGCTCGTCGGCACGGCAACTGACGCTGATCGGCGTGTTGTACAGCAAGACGACCAGACACGTTAGCGTAGAAAGTTCGCGCAGGCTGCGCGTGTACGAAGAGTTTCCGGCGAGCGCTGCCGCGAGATTGTGAAATTCGCCGGAGAGCCGGATGACCGCGCGCTTGTCGTCGCGTGCGCGTGCGTCCATTTCGAGGCGCACGTGCTCTCGCAACTGCGCGAGTTTCTCCGGTGTAATGTCGCGCGTCAGTCGATGCATGACGGCAGGTTCGATCAATCGGCGGGCTTCGAACACATCGCGAGCCTGGTCGACCGATGGCTTCGCCACGAACCAGCCTTTCTTCGGGTAGAGCTCCACGATCTGTTCGTAGGCCAGCCGGCTCAATGCATCCCGGACTCGCGCCCGGGTCACGCCGAAGATGCTGGCGAGCCGCTCTTCCGCCAGCTTGGTACCGGGCACCAGCCGATGCTCGAGCAACGCGGCATAAATCTTCTCATAAATCTCTTCACTGCTGTTGTCGCCGTCACGGGTCTTGCGGGGCTTACGGATTTTAGTTTCGCCAGCGGTTTTTAGCATGTGCCACGTCTGATTGAAAATAAGTCGCACGTCCGCATTGACATGTCGATGCTCTGACATCGGTATTGCCTCGCACAGCACTACCGCGTATACGGATGTTCTTTGATCCAGTGCCGCGCGATGTCGACACGGCGAGCGATCCACACGTCATCATGCTTCATCACGTGGTCAATAAACCGCTCAAGCCCGGCCGCGCGTGCCGGATGCCCGATGAGCCGCATATGCAGTCCGACCGACATCATCTTAGGCTGCGTCGCACCCTCGCGATACAGCATATCAAAGGTATCGCGCATGAACTCGAACCACTGGTTGCCAGTGCCTACCGAACGCGCGTACTGGCCGTCGTTGGTAGTCAAAGAATAGGGTATCACCAAATGCGGCTTGCCCTGAACGGTCTTCCAGAATGGCAATTCGTCGCCATAGTAATCGGAATCGTAGAGAAAGCCGCCCTCCTCGACCAACAGCATGCGTGTGTTCACGGAAGGCGAGTAACGGCAGTACCAGCCGTACGGACGCTCGCCCGTTGTGCGCGCCAACGACTCAATCGCCAAGCGAATGTGCTCGCGCTCGATCTCCTCGCTCAAACCGTAATGCTTGATCCACCGCCAGCCGTGACTGCACACGTCGAAACCAGATGCACGGATCGCAGCGGCCGCTTGCGGGTTGCGCTCCAGCGCGAGGGCGCAACCGTACACAGTGAGCGCGAGACCGCGATCCTGGAAGATCCGCATGAGACGCCAGAAGCCGACGCGGCTGCCGTATTCGAACAGGCCCTCCGCCGCGAGGTCGCGGCCGATCACGCCTGAATTGAGTCCATGCGATTCCGTGAACCACGTCTCCGTCGCATCTTCGCCATCGGCGATGGACGGCTCGGAACCTTCTTCATAGTTCATGACGAAATTGATGGCAATGCGAGCGTTGCCCGGCCAGTTTGGACTGGGCGGATTCGCGCCATAACCGATGAAATCGCGGCCCGGATCCATGTGGTTTCTCCCGTTCCTTAAAGATAGAATGCGGGTCAGAGCATCACATCGCCGCCGTTCGGCGACAGTGTCTGCCCGACGAAATACGCGCCGCCCGTCTCGGATGCGAGCAGCAACGCGGTCGGTGCAATTTCATCGGTCTGGCCGAAGCGGCCTGCCGGCAACTCCGTGAATTTCATCGCACGCCATTCGTCGCTTAAACCGGCGAGCATTGCGGTCTCGACCGGTCCCGGCGCGATGGCGTTGACCGTGACGCCGTGCGGTGCACCTTCATATGAAAGCGCCCGCGTGAAGCCGACCACGCCTGCTTTGGATGCGCAGTAGTGGCTCGTGTCGTGCGCCCCCTTGTAGGCGAGTTGCGATGCAATGTTGATCACGCGGCCGTATTTGCGCGCGATCATGTCGGCGAAAAACTGCTTCGTGACGAGGAAAGTGCCACGCAGGTTGACGGCCATCATCCGGTCCCACTGCTCGATCGATAGATCCACGAAGGACGTCTCGCCGCCGATGCCGGCCGCGTTCACGAGAATATCGACCGGGCCCAGATGTTCGCGGCTCCAGGCGCCGAGGTCGCGAACCGAGGCCACGTCGGTCACGTCGCACTCTGCCACAGCGACGTTGGCGCCCTTTGTTGCTAGCTCGGCGGCCAGCGTGCTCGCCCCCTGCGGATCACCGAAATGCGAGATGCCAGTCTTGGCTCCATGTGCCGCGAATAGCTGCACGATGGCCCTGCCAATCCCGCTGTTACCGCCTGTCACGAGCGCTGTCCTTCCGCGAAGAGAAAAGGATTCCACGATGCTGCTCCTTCAAATAAGGGTTAATCGTTGTTCGACAGCCAGTTCGCGTAAGCGCGAATGCCGGCTTCGATGTCAAACCGCGGGCGATAGCCTAGGTCCGCCGCCGCAGCGGAAATATCGAAGCGTTCCTGCATTTCGTCGAGCGGATCGGGGCCACGCGCAAGCTCGATATCGGCAGACGGCAGCACGCGGCGCACGATCCCGGCCACCTCGCCGAGCGTTAGGCGGCTGTCGCCAGTAATGTTGTAAGTACGGCGGCGCAGGCTCGGTGCATCGAGTGCCGCGACCAGCGCAGCGGCGGCGTCTTCCACATAGATGTACTGGCGATAAAAGTCCTCGCCGTACGGAACGCGCGTCGGGCGTCTCGCCATCGCATCAGTAAGCATGGTGCGGATCATGCAATCCGTCGTGCGATGCGGACCGTACACCCACGACAAGCGCAAGCTCACGCCATCCACTCCGTATTGCTGCGCGTAGGCCGCCACCAGTTGTTCGCTCGCGACTTTGCTCGCGGCGTAGAGACTCGCCGGCGCCATCACGACGTCCTCTTTCACCGGCGCCGGCGGCGTGTTGCCGTATGCGCTGGTCGACGAGCAGAACACGAACCGGCGCGCGCCGTAAATGCGGGCGAGTTCCAGCATGTTCGCCGTGCCGACAATATTGACCTGGACCATCGAGACGGGGTTGTCGCGTGCGACCATCGGACCGGAATAGGCGCCGCAATGAATCACGCCCGACAGCCCCCCGCCCGCGAGCGCATGCAGTCGATGCACGTTACCCACGTCGCATTCAGTCACCGTCATATCGTCGATTGAAGCACCGCCAAGGCGATCAATCGCGACCACTTTGTCGCCGCGCGCGAGCAACTGTCGGCATACCGCGCGGCCTACCAATCCTGCCGCGCCGGTGACCATGATTCTTTGCTGGACGCTCACTGTTTTTCTCCTGCAACGTCGAGATGATGAACACTCATAGCGACTTCTTCGATAGGAAGTTCCGCTTGCAGCAGCTTCCGTGTGTAATCCTCGACCGGCCGGTTGAAGACCGTCGCCGCTTCACCCATTTCGATGATCTTGCCGTTGCGCATCACCGCGACGTAATGCGCGAGCGAGCGCACCGAATTCAGATCGTGCGTAATGAAAAGCGCCGACAAGCCCATTTCCGCCTGAAGATTGCGCACGAGGTCGATAATCTGCGCGCGCACGCGAATATCGAGTGCAGTGGTGGGTTCGTCGAAAACCACGAAGTCGGGGTTCGCCGCAAGCGCGCGCGCAATACCCACGCGTTTCTGCTCGCCGGCCGTCAACTCATGCGGATATGCGGACGCGTGTTTGCGCGAAACGTTGACGAGATCCAGCAACTGCAGAATTCTTGCGTCTCGGTCGGCGCGCGAAAGCCTCGGCGCGAGCGCCAGCGGTTCAGCAATCAGCTCCCGAACCTGCCAGCGCGGATTCAGCGAGACATACGGCTCCTGAAAGACCATCTGCATGCGGCGCCGCATGGCGCGGAATTCGCGCCCTGTCATGTCGAGCGTGTTTTTGCCGTCGAAGCGAATCACGCCGGCGTCCGCCTCGAGCAGCCGCAGCAGGCACTGGCCGGTGGTCGTCTTGCCCGAGCCGCTTTCGCCGACCAAAGCGAGCGTTTCGCCTTGAGCGATGGAAAACGATATGTCGTCTATAGCGCGTACGACCGCGTGATTCCGGTCGGACACGAACGTTTTGACCAGATGCTCGACCTCGAGCAATGGAGGACGCATCTTTACGGCCGCGACGGGGACAATCGCGCGGCCCGCATCCCGATCGATCTGTTCATTCGACTTGAGCAGCGCCGGGCGAACCTTCGCGGCATCCAGCATTTCGCGGCTATAGGGCCGGTCCGGCGCCTTCAGAAACTGCCCGACAGGCGCCAGTTCGATAAGCTTGCCGTCTTTCATGATGCCGACGCGGTCGCAATAATTGGCGACCACGCCCAGGTCGTGAGTCACAAGCAACACGCCCAACCCGAGGTCCTTGCCCTTTTGCACCAGCAGATCGAGGACTTGCAGTTGAATGGTTGCATCGAGCCCGAGCGTGGCGTCATCGGCGAGCAAGATCTTCGGCTGCGCGATCAGCGCCATCGCGATCACCACGCGCTGCGCCATGCCACCCGACAACTCGTGCGGATACGCATGCGCGCGCGCTTGCGGATTGACGATACCGACTTGCCCGAACAATTCGATTGCTTCCCGCCATGCCTCTTTCCTGCCGATGCGCTTATGCACTCTCAGCACGCGTACGAGTTGCGCGCCGACCGTCTCCACGGGATCGAGCAGCATCTTCGCGTTGGTGCCGATCAAGGCGACATCGCCCCCGCGATAACGCCGTTTCTCGTCTGCCGGCATATCGAATACGGACTGCTGGTTAAGCGTTATCCGGCCGCTTGTTATTCGTCCGCCTTCCGGCAACAAGTCGATGATTGAGCGCGCAAGAATCGATTTACCCGCGCCTGTCTCTCCTACGATCCCGAGGATCTCGCCCTTGCGCAGGGAAAAGCTGACCGCATCGAGGACTCGCCGCGCAGGCGCGTTGTCGAAGCAGACTGAAAGATTCTCGACTTCCAGCAGCGCCTGATTCGCATGCACACTCATTGCCCACCCCGCGATGTGGGCTCAGCCAGGCGCTTGACGGCATCGCCGAGAATCGCGAACGTCAGCACCGAAATGATGATGGCGAGACCTGGGAACAAGGCCGCCCACCACACGCCGAGGATCATCTGCTGCGCGCCGTTGGCAACCATCAACCCCCATTCCGGCGTCGGCATGCGGACGCCGGCGCCGACGAACGACAACCCGGCGGTCAGCAGGATCGCCATGCCGATGCTGATGGATACCTGCACGATAGCCGGCGTCATCGCATTCGGCAGGATGTGCCTGAACATGATGGTGAGGTCGGTGGCGCCGCTGCAACGCGCCGCGCTGATAAACGGCCGGTCGCGCAATGACAGCACCTCCGCGCGGATCTGCCGCGCGAACATGGGAATGAACAGGACGGCCAGCACGATCGCGACATTCCAGATCTCTTGTCCCATCACCGAAACCAGCGCCATGCCGAGAACGAAAACCGGAAACGACTGTATGAAGTCGAAGATGCGCATGACAAGCGTGCTCAGCAGGTTCTTGTAGAAGCCGATCAGAAGCCCGATTGGAACGCCGACCACGAACGCGGTCACGACCGCGGTCACGCTGATGAGCAGGTTGATCCGCGTGGCGTAAATAACACGCGAGAGTATGTCCATACCCGATACGTCGGTACCGAACCAGTAGTGCCACGACGGCGGCCTTAGCGTGTTCGTGGGATCGGCATTGACCGGAGAATGCGGCGCGATCAGCGGCGCAAACACGATCAACACAACCTGAAGCGCGAGTAGCGAGAGACCGAATATAAGCGTGGCGCTTAGCCGGCCGCCGCGGTAACTGGAGGGCAGTTTCATATTTCAATCCTCGGATCAGCCAGGCCGTAGAGCACATCGACGGCGGTGTACACCACCAGGATAAAGACCGCCGCGACCAGCACAAAGCCCTGTAGCGCGGGGTAGTCGCTGTTCAGGACGGCTTGCACCGCGTACTGGCCCAGTCCGCCCCACGCAAAAATGGTTTCGACCAGCACGGCTGCTCCAAGCAGGAAGCCGAACAGAAAGCCGATCATGGTGATGATCGGCGGCAAGCTGTTGCGCAATGCGCTCCGCACCAGCGTGCGTTCGGACAAACCCGATGCGCGCGCATGACGAATGAACTCGCTTTTGTAATTGTCGGCGAAGACGGATTGCGTCATCTTCATCAAGCCCCCCGCGTTGACGATGGTCAACGTGAGAACCGGCAACAACAGATGCGACACAGAAGAGCGGAACGCTTCCCAGTCGCCGGCCAGCGCGCTGTCCACGGTATAGAACCCTGTGACGGTCGGCGGCGGCGTGATGAAAGAATCGACCCGACCGAAAGGCGCGGGCGCCACACCCGCCAGATGAAACAACGTATAAATGAGCAGCAACCCGACCCAGAAGTCAGGAATCGCGCCTGCCGCGAGTCCGTAAATGCGGCTACCGCGATCCGCCCAGCCGCCCTTGCGGACCACCGACGTCACCGCCACGCCCACGCCGAGGATCACGGTGAGGATCATCGAGTACGTAATCAATTCGAGCGTGGCCGGTACGCGTTGCAACAGATCAATGGTGACCGGGTTCGACGTGAACAGCGAGGTACCGAGATCGCCGTGAAGCAATGCCCTCAAATAGGCGCCAAACTGCGACCAGATGGAGCCGTTGAGATGCAGACGCTCACGTAACGCCGCAATCGCGTCGGGCGTCGCCAGGTTGCCCAGCATCAGCAACGCCGGATCACCAGGCAACAAGCGAATGAGCATAAAGGTGGCGAACATCACGGCGAACATCTGCGGAATCAGGACGCCGATCCGCGCGATGACAATGCGAACCGATCGCGGGATCGAACGCCAGCTAGAAAAGAGAACCATTGCGCAACTCCTCGAGCCGGGGTCATACAGGTGAGAATGACATCCGTTTGTTCGCACCTGCCTCGATCAGCTCTTGGAAAAGTCGTACCAGGTGTTGCCGTTCGTCGTGTTCCAGCTATAGCCCTTCACGTTCGCACGGGTCGCGAGCTGGTAACCGGGGTTGATCAGGAACACCCAAGGCGCCTGTTCCATGACGAGTTGTTGCACGCGTTCCATCGACGTCTTGCGCTTCGCCTCGTCGGTCAGCGACAGACTGTCGTTGATCAGCTTGTCCACCTCCGGGTTCTTGTAGCGCGAGTAGTTGATCAGCGATGCGCTGTTGAGCCATAGGTTCGTGACGTACGCAGCATCGGGTACGATCGCCATATCGCGGAAGAAGTACATCGGGATCTCGCCCTTGGAATAGCGCTCAACCAACGTGGATGCTGGCAGCTTCTCCAATTCGACGTCCACTCCGATCTTCGAAAAAGCCGTCTTCAGGATGATCGCCACTTCCTCTTCCGTCTGGTCGCCCGTGGGATAGCCGAGCTGCGTCTTGAAACCTTTTTCGAGCCCCGCTTCTTTCAGAAGAGCGCGTGCCTTGTCGAGATTTTCGGAATAGCTGTAATACTTGTCGGTGTACGCGGGATAGATCTCGGAATCCGGGCTCTTGGTCGGGCGCGCCGTACCGTAGAACACCGACTTCAGAATCTGGTCGCGTGGCACCGCGTAGTTCAGCGCCTGTCTGACCTGCTCGTTATTGAACGGCGCCATCGTGTTGTTCATCTCCACGCGTTGGACGTAATTGCCGTAGACCTTCCACACCTTTACGGCCGGCAATTTTTCGAGCGTGGCCAGCTCGCGCGGCTCGAGCCATTCCGCTACATCGACAGCGCCGGCCTCCAGCGCGGCCAGGCGGTTTGCCGAAGTCGGCATCTCGCGAAAGATAATGCGCGTCAGTTTCGGCGCGCCACGGTAGTAATTCTTATTGCCCTCGTAGATCACCTCTTGCCCGGGCGCATATTTGGTGACCTGGTAGGGCGCGAATGACGCGGAATGACTTGCAAGCCAGCGCGAGCCCCACGGGTCGTCCGGCGTAGTGTGCTTCTTGACTTCAACTGAATCGATGATGCCAAGATCGTTATTCACCCACAGCCGTTCGATCAGCGGCGACGGCGTGGGCAACGTCACCTTTACGGTCTGATCGTCGATTTTCTTGAACGCCGCGTTGAAGTCTTTGATCTTCAACACCTGCGTCATGTACCAGCGGAACGTGGCTTTCAGATTCCATCCGCGTTCGAAGGTCCACATGGCATCGTCGGCGGTGAGCGTATTGCCCGCGTAGCTTTTTACGCCCTTGCGCAAGTGAAACGTGATCGAACTCTTATCCGGCGACGTTTCCCAGCTCTCCGCAAGCGCGCCCTTCAACTTGTCGAAGTTCTCGACCATGACACCGTTCTCGCCCGGCTTCATCTCATATGACAGCAGGCGCTCATAGATATTGCGGCGCGCTTCGTGACCCGCTTCCGTGGGCGGGTACTCTTGATCCAGCGATTCCGGGGTGCGTGGCCCCGCGACGAGCAGCACCGAATTGTTGCTCTGGGCCAGCACGGGCGCCGAGCCAGTGCCAATTGACATGACAACCGCCGCTATCAACAACCGTGCAACATAGGTGGCTCTTACCCGTGCCAACGCTGACACGCAGCTGCCGTCGTACAGTTTCGACATGACGCACTCCTCGCTTCGATGAGATGGAATAAGGCGATGCAGATTCATAGATATTTTGGATACCTATCCTTTGCTTGCGGTGACCGGCAGACTGACACATCACGTTACAGCTTCATTTACCGCCGTTTCCCGGCGGCTTGCGTGGGACGATGGTCGGCAACCCGCGTGGAAGGAACCATCCTCGGCCCGGCGTCCCGAGAAATTGCCGTCCGTCCCACACAACGTCGCCCCGGGCGATCGTATAGGCCGGCCACGCGTCGAGCGCCCAGCCTTCATACGGCGTGTAATCGACAGCGTGGTGCAACATCGAGTTGGTGAGTGGCGTACGGTGTTCGTCCCAAACCACGATGTCTGCGTCGGACCCGATCGCGATTGTCCCTTTTCGCGGATGCAACCCATAGGTCTTCGCCGGATTCGTGGCAGTCAGTTCCACGAACCGGTTGAGCGAAATCCGGCCTGTCAGTACGCCTTCCGAGTACAACAACGGCAGACGCGTTTCGAGGCCCGGGATACCGTTCGGGATGTAGGGGAACGCCACTTCGCCGCCGCCCGGCTTTTTGCCGAGGTCGTCATCGAACGAAAACGGTGCATGGTCAGAGGAAAAAACGGTGAACGTACCGTCGGCCAGAGCGCCCCAGATCACCTGCTGATTGGCGGCGTCGCGTGGCGGCGGGCTGCACACGCATTTGGCGCCTTTGTAACCGTCGTCAATACCGAGATCGTCGGCGGTGAGGAAAAGGTATTGCGGGCAAGTCTCCGACAGAACCGTCAACCCTCGGCTGCGCGCCCACTGGATCTGTTCGACCGCTTCGCGCCCGGAGACGTGGACGATCAGCACCGGCACATCCACCAGCTCTGCCAAGCTGATCGCCCGATGCGTGGCTTCCCGTTCAACCAGCATCGGCCGCGATGTCGCGTGATAGCGCGGCGCAGTCAGCCCCGCTTCGAGCAGGTTCTCGGTCAGCCAGGCGATGCACTCGGTGTTTTCCGCATGGAGCATCGCCATTGCGCCATGCGATCGGGCGAGTGCGAGCAGGCGAAGGATCTGACCGTCGTCGAGCTTCAGATCGTCGTAGGTCATATAGATCTTGAACGACGAATACCCCTGCGCGATGAGCGCCGGGAGTTCGTTCGCCACGACTTCGGGCGTGGGGTCAGTCACGATCAGATGAAAACCGTAGTCGATACTCGCCCTACCATTTGCCCGCCGATGGTAGTCGTCGACCGCCGCGCGCAACGAACCGCCCTTTTGTTGAGCAGCAAATGGAATCACCGTGGTCGTGCCGCCGCAGGCCGCCGAACGCGTGCCTGACTCGAAGTCGTCCGCCATTCTTGCGGGCGGCGGAATCGGCTGATCGAAGTGACAGTGCGCGTCGATGCCGCCCGGTGTCGTGATGCGGCCCTCCGCGTCGATTTCGCGCGCTCCCTTCGACAGCTTTACACCCAGTTGAACTATCTGGCCGCCGGCCACGCCGATGTCGGACATGAACGTATCGCTGGCTGTCGCCACCTTGGCGTTGCGGACCACGAGGTCAAATTCTGCGCTCATTGATGCTCCTGTCAAACGGATCTTGTCGACAAGCCTGCCGGAGTATAGCGCTCCAAAAAAATGTCAATAAAATTTTTCGTATGCTTGCAATATTGCATATATGTTGTCAACATCATTGCTGACAACAGACCGGGTGGCACGAAAGAACAGGAAGAGATTGGGGTAATCGTACTTTTCGTGCATGCATGGGCCCGACGTCTTTTGCAAGCTTCTTTTTCGTGATGTCGAAACGGTCTGCACGCATGTATCCGGCTTGCCCGATGGGCGATCGCCGAAGGCATTGTCGCGATAACGATTGCAGGGTGAGCAAAGTTTGATATGAAGAGGACTGCTTATGTAGCCAACGAATAGAACTGCTCGGCGGGAGTTTGTCGGGCGCCGTTGTCTTTCATCTGCCCCTTGGCGGGCATTGTCAGGTTGTTGGGTCGATCACGTAAGATGGCGTGATGACGAAATCGAAATCGCTTTATCACGGCCACCGTTTCCCAGCCGAGGTCATCAGTTGCGCTGTTCGTTGGTACTTCCGCTTTCAGTTGAGCTTGCGCGACATCGAGGAACTGCTCCTTGAGCGCGGTATAACGGTGACATACGAGACGATCCGATGTTGGTGCGATAAGTTTGGCAAGGGCTTTGCTCACCGGGTGAAAGCAGCACGACGCGAGCCGGGTAGCACGTGGCACCTCGACGAGATGTTCGTCAGGCTGCGTGGCGAACCGTACCTGCTGTGGCGTGCGGTGGACGAGCATGGCGCGGAACTCGACATCCTGGTGCAAAAGCGGTGCGACAAGGCCGCGGCCAAACGCTTCTTCAAGCGTTTGCTGCGCTCGAGTCTGGTGCCGCGCAAGATCGTCACCGTTCAGTTGCGCAGCTATCCGGCGGCAAAAGCCGAGATCCCAGAACTTGCGAACGTGAAGCACGTGTTCGTCAAAGCGGCAGCCCAACTGAACAACCGCGCGGAGAACAGCCACCAACCGACCCGCGAACGCGAGCGCCGCATACGCGGCTTTCGCGACCCTAAACGTACACAGAAATTTCTCTCGTACTTCGGGCCGATTCGACAACATTTCGCTCTCAAGCGGAATTTGCTGCGCGCTTCACTCTATCGCAAAGAACTCGCAGCCCGGTTCGTTGCATCGTGCGAATTCGCCGAACTCGCCCAAAATCCGTCGACTGCTTTCTGATAGTCGTCACACCTGCCGTCGTGCCGTCTCACTTTCGGCAACTTGACAATGCCCCTGCGACACCTACTTCCTGACCGTTTCGGGCGTCGCGGCCACGCGTGTTTTGTAAGTGCGGGTCTCGGCAGGTATTCCGATCTGCATTTCCAGATTTGTCTCGTTATGAAATTGCGTTTGCAAGCCGCGCTTCCGTCGCGCTCGCCGTGTCTCTCTCCGAGGGGCCTTACTCGTTCCCTTTCGCCTGGCGTTGCCCGAGCGGCCCCGCCATAGCTTCACTTCCACATTCTGCCCATCGGGGAGTTACGAGAACGGGCGCGCACCGGAGGGCGCTTGGTGATTCCTGCGATGTTGGGATGGTTTGCAGTCCGGCAACCAATGTCACGTTGCCCCTTCACATGCTGAACGCTCAGGCCCTACGATCCCACTTCTAACCGGCCGCCTCCCGCCAAGGGAATTCGCAGTTGCATGGACTCTACATTGGCAATCTTCACGGTGTTCCCCTTTCATGTTCTCGAATGGACCCGGTGCCTCGATCGTGTCGCCCGTCGAGATGACATTCAGATACAGCGCCTGGCAGCGCTGCACTCACGCGCGGGGACATTCCACACGTACGGCGGCACGACCGATGAATTGAATTTCAAGCCTTATCCTCACCGACCGCGCGCCTTCGGCACGTTCACTCGAATCGATGCGGCGGCCGCAAGTTTCCGATTTCGACAATCCTATTCTCAACTGAAACCTTTACCACCTTCTATTTTTTGCTTCAATCTCTTCGTACACCATTTCCGAGCTTTGCTCTTTGGACTGTACGCTGGCCTTCTTAGTCCACGTCGCATTACGCGTTATCAGAAGCACTAGTCCGACAGCGACCATACCGAAACCCGCGACGACTTGCATGCCACCTGCAAAACTGCCAGTCGCTTCTTTAATCGCACCCACGACATAGGGACCAGCGAAACCAGACAGGTTGCCCACTGAGTTCATGACCGCAACGCCTGCCGCTAAAGTGCCGGCGGGAAGCAAAGCCGCCGGTAATGTCCAAAAAATGGTCAACGTGGCATACACGCCGAAGGCAGCAAGGCATAGGAGTGCCAGCCTCAGCACTGGCGGATCTACGAGCGTGGAGCCCGCCAAGCCGATCACTGCCAGCATCAGCGGTACTACCAGGTGAAAGCGACGCTCGCCCAAGCGGTCGGATCGACGACCCCACCAAATCATCCCGATCGCCGCTACAGTGAATGGAATTGCGACTACGAAGCCGGCTTGTACTACCGACAGGCCGAATGCGCGCACGATCTGAGGCAGAAAAAAACTCAACCCAAAGTTAATGCCGTTAGCACCTGAATATGCAACCCCTAGCGCCAGCATCAAAGGGTTGAAGAGGCGCTTCAGCACACCTCCGTGACCCGAGGGAGCTTTCACGGCCTCGGCGGCCAAACTGCGATTTAACCAATCTCGCTCTGCATCGGTCAACCACTCAGCTTGCGCAGGAGTGTCGGAAAGCGTTCGGAGAATGATTGGCGTAAGCGCAAGCGCCGGTAGTGCTTCTATGGGGAACAACCATTGCCATCCGTGCAAGCCGCCTATTCCGTTGAGCTGCATCAGCAAGCCTGACAGCGGAGCCCCTATCACACTGGCTACAGGCATCGCCACCAGGAAGCCGGCGATCATGCGGCCGCGTGCAGCCGCTGGCACCCAAAGAGTAAGAAAAAACATAACCCCGGGCACGAAACCCGCCTCAGCGGCGCCCAAAAGCAAACGTACCGCATAAAAGGATTTTTCTCCTTGCACGAACACCATCGCGGCCGAAAAAATCCCCCAGCCAAACATGATCTGAGCTATCCAGCGGCGTGCGCCAAAACGCTCGAGCAAGAGGTTGGAAGGCAGTTCGAGAACAACATACGTCAGGAAGAAAATGCCCGCACCGAGCCCATAGGCTGTAGCCGACAGGCCAATATCCCGGTTCATGGTAAGCGCAGCGAAGCCTATGTTGACGCGATCGAGCCAGGCCGAGACGAAACATATAAATAGCAGCGGAATAAAGCGGCGATTGATTTTTCGCAGCGCGGACGCGGCGAGTTGCTCTTCACGCATCGATGTCTCCAGTTACATATTCTCGAATAGTTTGGATGCCACACAATACAGATCGATCAACACTGCCAGGCGCCGCCAAACCCTTCTCGCCGACGCATCGCGTAGCCTAAGACTGTCAATACTCCAGCAATGAGTTCCTGCCTCCTTACTCAAGATTGTGTACCAACTACTATGTACAAAACGAAGTTGAATGTTGCTCGCTGCTGAATAGTCGGGGGAGTTTAGCGGTCACAGAGTCGGGAGAGTGCTCCTGACATCTCCATCCTGCGCGGCATCACACAAGCCGATACCTTTCGACGGTCTCCGTGTCCCATTTGATGCCATTACCCGGTTGATCAGACAGGATGGCCATTCCGTTCGCAATACGTAGTGGCTCTTGAAGCACCGGATTGGCCCAGTCGACATATTCAAGCCAATGCTTCGTTGGAGTCGCCGCGAGCAGATGCGCGCTGACTTCCGGAAACAGATGAGACGAGACTTGGCGTCCTGTTGCTGCGGCCAGGCCGCTCGCAAGTCGCCACCCGGACACGCCGCCAATGCGGTCAAGATCGAACATGACATAGTCGGTCGCGTCCGCCTTCAGCGCATCAAACAATGGCGCAACGCCCACAAGATTTTCGCCGAGCTGTATTGGCGTTCGCGTTGACGACGCGATTTTTGCCGTATGCGTGAAATCGTCATGTCGGATCGGTTCCTCAATCCAGTACACCCCTTCGTCGTCCAGCAAGGGACAGTACTCCATCGCGCTCGCAAAACTCAGCGCCTGATTGAAGTCAACCATAACGGATACATCGTCGGGCAGCCGCTTGCGCACAGCGCGAACTGCAGCGACATCCTCGGCGAAGCTCGGACGCCCCAACCGCATCTTTACCGCGCGAAAGCCGGTTGAAACCAATTCCTCAGCCTCGTCGGCCGCGCGCTCAGGGGGCATCAACCCAAGACCGTTGCTGTTATAGGCTTGGATCGGCTCCGTTGTTCCGCCTAGAAAAGTGGCGAGCGGCAAGCCTGCCGAAATCGAAAGTGCGTCCCAGGCAGCCGCATCGATCACAGATGCAACCATGCAAAGCGGCCCATAAAGACCAGTGAGCTTGAAATATCGTGCAATCGACCTCGAAAGTTCAATGGGTGCCAGTTCCTGTCCGGCCAAGAACTCATTCAGGTCGCTAACCATCACCCGCAAGGAGCGAGCCACCGATTCGAGATAGCAGAACGCGTATGCCTGGCCCGATACGCCCCCTTCGGTTTCAAGCGTTACCAGAAGCAGCGGCGCGTGGCGGATTGTTTGGGCACTGGTGCCCAAGGGACGTTTCATGGGTACCGAGACTGCGACGGCATTCAATGACCGGATCCTGATGGGATGAGACGTCATGTCTGAATTACCTCTGCAAGTGAAAGACCTCGCATGCCGGGGTGTAGCGGGCGCACGCGTCGCGACGGAACGGTGACACCTGCTCGAATGATGCCCGGCTCGCGAGTGCCAGTCGGATCTTCCGAAATCTTGATCTTGGCTGCAAACAGGCCTACTGATGCGTACCAGCGGCGTACAGCTCAAGGATGTCGGCGATAGCGGTGTTCTTCGGCGTTGGAATATTCAACTGCGCACCGAACTCGGCGACGCCGCCGCTCAGCCAAGGCAGTTCGAGACGATTGCCTCGTTCGAGGTCCTGGTGCATCGACGACGTCATGGTTGCGGGGATGGTGTCGCAGAACGCCAGTCTGTCCTCTGCAAAATTGACCGGCAGGTCGACTCCCTTTGCGCGCCCGACGGCGACGACTTCGTCCATGACCTGCAGGAGAAACGCCCTCGTACGGGGGTTCTCGCGAATGGGGCCAATGGACTTGCGGATTGAAGCCGTCGTGCCGGACAAGCCGACGAGGAACACGAACTTCTCCCAGATGAGGCGCCCGATGTTATCGCTGATTTCAGCGGTGATGCCCGCCTTCACGCACGCTTGGTAAAACGCTTCGACACGCACGGAGCGGCTACCGTCATATTCGCCGAACACAAGTTTCTGCATTGCGCCGGAATGGGCGATGACGCCCGGCTCGGAGATCACGGCTGCGATATAACAGACCCCGCCGATAATCGACGCCTTTGGCACATATTTGGCCAGGATTTCGTCCTTATGAACACCGTTCTGGAACGAAAGGACCGCCGCGCCTTGATCAACCAGCGGCTTGAGTGACTTGGCCGCCGCTTCAGTATCCCAGAGCTTGACCGCCACCAGTACAAGATCGACTTTGTCGACGGCGCTCACGTCCTCAACAACTTTGGGGGTTTCGACGACGAGGTCTCCAAGCGGGCTCGAAACGCGCAAACCGTTCCTGCGCATTGCTTCCAGATGTTTGCCGCGAGCGACAAAAGTTACATCGTAGCCAGCTGCGGCGAGCCGCGCCCCAAAATACCCGCCGACACCTCCAGCGCCCAAGACAGCGATTTTCATATGTCATCCTTATTGGGGTAAATATCTGGAGCCCTTCGGTTCGCTGGGGCCCCCCTATACGGAATCACGTACCTACTAGTAGGTACACTTTCCATCAAAAAAAAATTAATCGACGATGGCCAAGTCGAGAAAAGCCAGGAGGGCTGCTCGCGCGTCGTTAGCGCGGGCTTTTCCCATCGCCCTGCTGACCGTGTAGCTACCTTGCACGACCGACATGATCATAAGCGCGATCTGCCACGCCGGTATTGTCAACCTGACACGCCCAGCCGCTTGTTCTCCTTCCAGCGTTGCTATCAGTCGCGTCTCGAGGTGCCGAAAGTAGTGTGCCAACGGCCGCCGCAACTCTGCATCGTCAATCGCTGAATCCCATACCAGCCGACCTACCCGACACCCCAACAGCGGCTTGGTATTCTGTGCAATGTAAGTCGAGATGCGATCCTTGAAGCGGCCTTCACGGGCCATTACTTCTTCGAAATCAGATATGCGCTCGTCCACGATTTCCTCGATGGCGGTGCGCGCCAACGCCTGCTTACTTGGGAAATGATGATAGAAGCTTCCTTGCCCCGCGTTGCTCTTGAGCTGGATATCCCGAGGGCTCGTTGCCTCGTATCCCTTCTGCCAAAGCAGAGCCTTGGTTGCTTCAATAATCTCTTCTCTCTTACTCATTGCTGCACACCAGAGCCTGACACTAGATGGACAACAAACTACTAGGTACACAATCGGATGTCAAGGTCCTTTCGACTGCTGCCCTGGTCGGCCCTGATAGAAGCGACGCGCAGCCCGTCTATAACCGGCATGCGCGCCTCAGTGGAGGCGCCGATCGCATCGTTACCGAGCCGTCTCACTTCCGGATGCGTCATCGTGTTGCGGCGGCAGCATCCGCTCCAGTACCGCATCGTGTCGTACGGCAATGTGCCAAACCGTGGCGAGGCGATTGAACGAGCGTCCCAGGAAAACCCTGAACTACGAAACGCCAGCCGAACGATTTCAGCAAACTATTGCGTCCACCGGTTGAATCCGCAGGCGTAGAGCAGCCAGTGGCTGCACCGCGCCGCCGCCAATTCCCAGTGAGCGATCCTGCCGGCCATGGCCGGCGGCCGGTGCAACCGTCGCCAGACCAGCCTGAATACAGCGAGGAAGAAGATTGTCTGTCCGAGCGATTTGTACAAAGTGATGTAGGTGAACCGGTCGCCCGCTTGGTCGGGTTCGGACATGAACACCCATGCCAAGATTACCAACGCCAACATCAGTACCGCCGTGGTCCAGTGCAGCGCCTGGGCCAGCGGAGTGTATCGGCCGACTCGGCTTGGGCTCATCGACTATCTCCATAGAAGCTGCCACTCAATCTGTAAGCGCTTGCCGGCCGCGACTATTCGGTTTGTGGGTGCGACACGCGGCTTGTTCGGCTAACCGAGCATTGGGCCACCAGGTCGTCGTCGATGAAGACGGCGATATGGTCGCCGGGTTCGACCGGATAGAGGCCCAAAGGCGTGCCTGCAAGCACGATATGGCCGGGGACGAGAGCAAGCCCGTACTCGGCGAGATGACGCCGCAGCCAGCTCAGCGACGCGGACGGCCCGCCGGGAAGCGGCCACAGCTCGCCCGAACCGAGCAGGTTGCCATTGACGCGGACCGACAGCGTGGCTCGCTTCGCAAGGAAAGTCCGAGATGACAACCAAGGCTCGTCCGGCAAGACGACGCCGGCATTCAAGCCGTTGTTCGCGACCAACTCCATCAGCGTCGGGCGCGGCGCCCTGAAGACGAAGTGATGTAGTTCGATGACGGGAAACGCGGCTGCGATCTGACCGTCATCGCCGATCCGCAAGGCCATTTCGCCCTCGATTGCCAAATGAGCGAAGGCGGCGATGTCGAGTTTGTCACCAGTCTGGCGGATCTCGCTGTCGAAAAGGCAGCCGCGAATCGGGCCTTCCATCCCGAATTGCGCGACCGTACCCGGTCCGGTGCAACCGACCTTGTAGCCAATGACACGATCGCCTGCCGCAACCCGCAAAGCCGTGATGGCCTGTTGAAGATCGTATGCCTGCGGCAGACTCAGGACAAAGCCCGGATCTGCGAAACAGGTGCCGGGCTCGCGCGCGCGGTAATCCCGCCACTGGCGGTCGGCCAGTTTAGCCAGCGCGCCCGTCATTCCGTCGCCCCGATCACGCTTTGACAACGCTTGCCGCCGTCTGGCCGAACAGCAGCTTCTTGCCCTCCTCCGTCACGGCTGGTTGAGCGGAATAGGGTTCGCCCTGGGCATAGGCGCGCACTGATGTTGATGGGATGAATTGTGTAATCCAACGCTGCCTCTTCGAGGAACATCGTTTTTTTTTGGCCGTTCGGCGTCGGCCAGTAATAGAGATCAATCATTTTCGGTTGCTTCCTTTGAATGATTCCGTCAAAGCGCCGAATGGTCCTTCACGGCGTCCTCGAGAGCAGGTTTCAGACCCAGGAACCGTTCGTCGACGGCCGCCGGGTTGTCGCGGTTGAGAGCGGTCATTTGGGCACGCGCTTCGCCACCCCGGATCACCTCGAAGGCATTCGCCTCGATCCCCTCGACGATGGCGGCGGCGACGGCCGAGGCCGGCTCGAGCGAAAAGCCCAACTCGGGCCCGGCGCGGTTCGACTTCATCATCGGTGTGTCGGTGCCGCCGGGATAGGCGGTCAGCACATGGATGCCCTCGCCCTTCAGCTCACGCCGCAGCGCCTCGCCGAAGCGGGCGAGGCCAGCCTTGGCAGCGGCGTAGGTCGCGTAGAACGGCGCGCCGATGAGGGCGATGCTGGAGGCGACGTTGACAACCATTGCGTCGCCGCTGGCGCGCAGCGCCGGCATGGCTGCGCGCGTCAGCATGATCGGGGCCACGAGGTCGACATCGATCATGGCTTGGAGTTCGGCCTCAGGCGTGTTCTCCAGGCGGCCAGCCCGAACACCGCCAGCGTTGTTCACAAGGATGTCGAGACCGCCCAGCGCCTCCATCGCGACAGTGAGCGTCGCCTCACGCCCCTGCGCCGTGGCGACGTCCGCCACGACCCCTTGCATGATGGTGCCTTTCGCCTTGAAATCATCGACGACCGCCGCAACGACCTCAGGCCGTCTGCCCGAGATGGCGACCTTTGCGCCTTTGGCAACGAGCACTTGCGCCACGGCAAGTCCGATGCCACTCGATCCACCGGTGATGAGGACGCGTTTGCCTGCAATATTCATGATTGCCTCCTCACGCTGCCGACGGATAGTTCGACGGGAAGAGCGCGCGGTTGGTCTCCTCGTCGTTGACCCTCTTGATGTCGTGGTTCTTGAGTAGGTTGGAAATAAAAGCTGATCATGGTCGTCTCCTTCAGAGCGGGTTGCTGTTCCAATCCCATAGGGGCGATTCTTTCCGGGTTCCGGCTCGGGCCCAGGAGGGACTCAAGTCGGTGGGCGCGGCGTGTCGAGGCGCCCACCGACTTGGATTTTAATATGCTCGTTCTAAAATAGAGTGCGGCTGTGAATATGGCAAGATGTCCGCCGGTTCAAATCGCATGGATCAGGGAATGGCAAGGCCGAGGGAATTTGACGAAGAGGCCGTGCTCGACGCGGCGATGCAATGCGTCTGGCGCTGTGGCTACGAGGCGACGTCGGTGCGTGATCTCGTTGAAAAGACTGGGATCACCAGCGCCAGCCTCTACAACGCCTTCGGCGACAAGCGTGGGCTCTATGAGAGCGCGCTCGACCGGCATGTCGAAGAGAGCATTGCCGACCGCATCCGGCGCTACGAGGAACTGGAGCCGCGCGATGCGATCAGAGCGTTCTTCGCGGAGATCCTGAAGCGCTCACTCGGCGACCCTCAGCACAAGGGTTGCATGATGGTGAACGCGGCGCTCGACGTGGCGCCGCACGATCCTAAATTCCAGAAGATCGTCGCTGGCGTGCTCGTCCGGATCGAGGAATTCTTCCTGGGTTGCGTCAAGGCCGGCCAGGCTGACGGTACGATCACGCGATTGCTGTCGGCAGCAAACCTCGCCCATCATCTCCTTGGCGTGCTCATCGGCGTCCGCGTGTTGGCGCGCGTTCGACCGGAACGGGCGCTGCTGGAAGGCGTCATCGCGCCAGCTCTCGCCCTTCTGGACAGCGAAGGCGGAGCGTCAGCGGTGTCAAAGCAGTGAGGCCCTTTGCCGAAATCTTTGCGCTGGCCGCCGAGCGCAAAGGCGGCGCTGTTGCGCTGCGGGGTCCCGCATGCCGGCAGAGGCAAGGGGCCGCGCTTACATGATCTTCGTCATGTTTTTGCCGTCCATGCCTTGCTGCGGTGGTGCCAGGAGGGAGCCGACCTCGATGCGAAGCTCCCGGTGCTGGCGACCTACCTGGGCCATCGCTTCCTCGCCGGAACGCAGCGCTATCTGCATCTGATTGCCGAACTGTTTCCGGAGATCACGGCGCGCACCAGCGCCGCCTTCGGTGACGTCATCCCGCGGAGGAACGGATCATGAAACCAACGGATTTCTCCATGCTCGTGACCGACTTCCTGACACACCATCTGGCCGCACAGCGCAACCTAAGCCCCAACACGATCAAGGCCTATCGCGACGTCTTCACCCTGCTGCTGCGATTCTGTCGTGACGGGCGGGAAATCGCACTGGAGCGTCTGTCTCTGGCACAGATCGACGTACCCCTGGTCGAGGCATTCCTTGATCACCTGGCCAACGACCGGCACGTTTCGGTCAGCACACTGAATCATCGCCTCGCGGCGTTGCACGCGTTCTACCGCTACGTACAGTCGGAAGTACCTGAGCGCCTGCGGCAGTGTCGGCAGGTCCTCGCGATTCCGCTGCGGCGACAGCCGCGCCCCAGTGTCAGTTACCTCTCCAGGGAATACCTTGCACAGCTTCTCGCGCAACCGGACCTGCGTACGTCTGAGGGCCGTCGGGATGCAGTGATGTTAAGCGTACTCTATGACACCGGTGCCCGGGTACAGGAGTTGATTGACCTGAACGCGGGGGACGTGCGCCTGGATCCTCCATCGCAGGTGCGGCTCATGGGAAAGGGTCGAAAGCCGCGCGCCGTGCCCTTGATGGACTCGACAGTCGAACTGCTGCTCCAGTATCGACGCAACAACAACCTCGACCGTCCTGAACACGCCGACAAGCCACTCTTCCAGAACCGGCAAGGCACACGGTTATCGCGCTCGGGTGTACGTTATCTCCTGCAAAAGTATGTGATTCCTGTACGGCGAAATCACCCCGACTTCACACAACGGGTGAGTCCTCACAGCCTGAGGCACACAAAGGGAATGCACCTGCTGCAGAGCGGCGTGCCGCTTGAGATCATCCGCGACTTCCCGGGTCACGTGGATGTGAAGACAACGGAGATCTATGCTCGCGCAAATCTTGAGATGAAGCGCAAGGCTCTCGAGAAAGCCACCGACGGTGCGCCGCTTCCAAAGATCCCATCCTGGCAGCAGAACAAAACACTGCTCGAATGGCTACATTCGCTGTAGGACAGCGGAGGTTACGCACGTCGCTTGTTGGCTGCGGGCCTCCCCATCCAGGCCAACTTTTATGTAGAGTTCCTACGACCGGAAACCTTTGCTATCGCGAGCGGGATTCGACACTGCACATAACAACTTTCGGCCGGTAATAAAGAGAAGTCGTCGCGATCGAGGCATGGCGCAGATTGTCCCGTACCGTTGTCAGTTCAGCGCGTTGCGACAGCGCGTAGGTGGCGTGCGTGTATCGCATCCAGTGTTGACTCGCGACGCAGCCTGGCGGCAAGTAGCGGATTGCCACCGTCAAGCTGTTCGGCGGCGGTCCGGAAGAACCGTTTCATGGCTGCCCACAATCGCACGCCGCTCATCGTCCCGGCAGCATCAACGCCCAAGCTGCCGACGACCGGTGTCCTGGGATGCCACCACCGCATGGCGATCGGACAGGTTCCGCTCAAGTTGTAGACGATCGCAGTCGGTACACGACCACCAAACACTGTATAAAAACACAGGTATAATGTGTCGCGTGTGCCAGCTGCGAAGCTGAATACCAGCGCGATTCGAGGTGTATTTGATGGCCTTTCAGGAAGTTCTTTTCGGACCTGAACCCGTTTCGGTGGTTCGTGACGAAGAAGGCGGAGTCCGTTACCTGCCCGCATCTATAGGCCCACAGCTTGCCCATCGCTGGTTCGATCTGTTAATGCGTAACGCTAGCTGGGGTGCTTACCGTCGCATGATGTACGATCGCGAGGTTGCCGTTCCCCGTCTGATGGCTGGCTATGCGGAAGATGCGCAAGCCGAATTGCCGGAGCCTTTGACGGAAGCCTTCAACGTGATGCGCTCCCTGGTGGGAGCTCCATTCAATCATGTTGGGTTGAATTTGTATCGTGACGAAAACGACAGCGTCGCACCGCACGGCGATAAGGTTGAGAAGCTCGTTATCGGCCAACCTATCGCGGTCCTGTCATTAGGTGCAACTCGACGCATGTCAATTCGGCCAAGGCGTGATACGGGCCGCGTCAGACACATCGATCTGGAGGCAGGAAGTGTCCTGGTGATGAGCTATGAATCTCAGTTGACGCATGAACACGGAATCGCAAAGATGGCGCAAGCCTGTGAACCACGGATCAGTCTGGCGTTCCGCTGCTTTGCCCTCTGACTTAGGTAATCATGCTCTTTTGCTTTCCGTTTCACCTTTTTGACTCGACGGTCGGAGGAGACATGGCTGTAGAAGTGGAGAATGGCGTCCGTCGCTCAGTCTAGGTGGGCCATGGACTGAGCGACTCTCATCAGCTACGCGCTGTAAGGGCCTCGCAACCGGTCGCGCTCAGCCTGGCTGCTGTACGTTTCTGCGAGCTTACGTATGTCTTGCGCTAACCGAGGGTAGCCGGCTTCACCGATAGCTGTTGCGCGATCGGCATATCGTCTCGAGATTTCCAGCTCAGCCGCGCCGCCAGAAAAACCATAGGTTCCGCGCGAGTTGAACAATTCGGTGACCATTCCGCCTCGCATGGCCTCTGCGTCGCGCCCGTTTAGCGCGTGCGCTAAGGTCCGATCGAGCCATAGACCGTCCGGATCTGCTGGAGCACTAGCAAGGCATTTGCCGAGCATACTCATCGCGACATCAAGATGACCACTTTCAGCGCTTTCTCGCCTAACACTGGCTAGCCATGCTGTGAAAACAGCGGCCTTTATTTGCCCGCTATCGCCAAGTCCCGGACAGATGCGCCAACCAGCAAGGAGCCGATAAGCATTGCTCGCAACCCTCTCCTTGAGAGCAGCATCTACACCATCGTCCGAACCGGACGGGCCATTCTTCGAGTGGAACGCGAGCTTCACTAAATCGCAGAAGCAATCTGGGTCGCTCGCCATCCGTCGATGCAGGAAAATCGGTTTGTGCTGAGGTTGGCGATCCAGAAGCACAAAAAACTCCCACTCGATTTTGCACACCGCGTCGGCGCCAGCATCCGCCCTGCTCTGTAACTCTTCAAGTAACCTGCCGATCTCGTGTAGGCCGATACTGGCGAAATCTGCTGTTGGAGAAATAGCAGTCAGGAACACCTCAGTTAGGAGCGAGGTTGATACCTCTTGTCCGATGTGCAGCGCCCTATGGAGCAACCGCATCGCCGCAAAGGGCCTGTTGTTCGCAAGAAGCTTCTTTACGCCGAGCAGCAACTCATCTGGCTCGATGTTAACATTCGCTCCGACAGCAGCCCAGTAGATCTCGCCGACCGCCGACTCGAGAGTCTCGAGGCGTTGCCAGGCCTCGTTGCCGAAGGGCAACGAAGTGAGCAGACGTGCAGCCTCGGTCGGCGACCAGTTCGGCAGCGATAGGCTATCTACCCACGCCCAACCTTCCTTCCTGAATCTCGCCCAGGCATAGCTCGACGCCCCGTCACGAAGAAACTCGGCGTCGTTGACAAGGTCAGCTGGTAGGACCAAGCGATCAACGTCCGTATTCCCAATCTCGCCCCACGCAATCCCCAGCAAACGCGGAGATTTCACCGCGACCATAAATTCGACAAGCGCTTGATGTCCTTGGCTCAGCAGTTCGCGAACGGCGGTGCGCCGCCGCTCGGCCAGCACCCGTACATGCTTGTGCCAATCTCCATCGTCCTGATAGGTGACGGGATCATTGGGATCGAACAGGCCAAGATGTCGGAGGATCGGAGACTGAGGTGCGAGCATGGTCGCAATATCGGCGAGGCGATCGACTTGAGTGGGTCGCATCGCCCACGCCGCGCCGGGAAATTGACGGTGCTTCCCGATCATCTCGCACAAGGCTTTCCACAGCCCGTAGCGAGCATGTTCATCAAGCGCTCCCACTTGCTCGCTCTCGAGCAGCGACGCTGCGTCGTTCCATGACGGCAACGGCAGAGAATCAATCCTCGCTACCAGGTCGGCAAGCTTGGCCTTGTCGGATTTCGCCGCGTCTGTG
This sequence comes from Trinickia mobilis, assembly GCF_017315705.1. Lineage (GTDB taxonomy): Bacteria > Pseudomonadota > Gammaproteobacteria > Burkholderiales > Burkholderiaceae > Trinickia_A > Trinickia_A mobilis. The sequence continues at coordinate 50,818 of NZ_JAFLRF010000029.1, forward strand.
GCAAGCCTGATGTATTCGCGGGTTTGCTCTTCAAATGACGTGTCACCCACTGAATCGGACCAGTCCTCCGGAATGGAACCCCTGTAGGTGGGCTTATGCGTGCCATTCGAAAAGACGTTGGCGTTCGGAAGCAGTCCGAGAAGTAGTTTCCACCCGATTTCCGGAAACGACCGCTGGAGCCCTGCCACAGCAGCGAGGCGTGCGGAGAACGGCGCGCAGGTCTGCGGAAGCCAGGGGAGGAAAATCGTGATGAGCGAATTTAAAGGACGATTGCTCCAATTCCCGCCTGGGTCAAGGAGGGCGAGCTCGGCGAGGCAGTTCACGACCTGCCCCAGATGCTCCCGCTCCCATGCTAATGTCTCGAGCGCCCATAGAAGTCCAGTCAGATAGTTGCGTCCGAACGCCCCGCTATCTTCCTGTTCGAAGACCTCGACAAACGGCGATGGCTTTTCACCCAACGCCGTGTCGACGCAATCGAGGAAAGACGATGGCGATGCTTCTGCGAGCATCGGCAGTAGCATGTTCAAGCTCGCCCAACGGCTCGCCGAAGCGTTTTCGAGGAGCCCGTGGACAATCTGGGATGCAACCCACGCCGGGCGCCCGACAGTGCATGATCTCAATGCGCGCGGCTGCGCACCCATGAACGCGACTGTTTCCGAGATGCCTTCACGAAGCCTCGAAGAATATGAGAACGCCTTCCCGAAGATCCCTGCTGCGTAGCGGCGCTCCTTCGCTAGTTGCAGCTCGGGAGCATCTTCAGCCAGTATCCTGAGCGCAGCCGCTTTGAACGCATCCAGATGGGAGTCATAGACGTGACTCGCCAACGCCTGCCATCCGTCGTGTCGTGAGACGAATTTCCAAACACGATCCTGGTGTGTCAGAGGAGCGCTCGGTTCCACAGCGGCGTTGCGAAGCACGCTAACCCAGTCGTTGTATGGCTTACCTGAAATTGCTTCTACCGTAGCGACGTCGTCTGCCTTCTCCTCGTTCCATCCGCCCACCAACATAGCGACGGCGAGATCTGCGGCATACGGTCCCGACGCCCATCCCGGGACGGCTGAGTTTCCCTTGAAGCAACGTACGAGCGAACTCAAGTCGCCGTTGCTTCTGCGCGCCAGAATTCGAGCGCGTTCGTCGGGAAAGCCAGCCTCTCTTAGCGTGCGTTCTATCTCATGCGTGGCCGGAGTGGCCAGTTGTACGGCGAATGGCTGCTTCACGCCTCCAGGAGACCCAGCGAACACGACCCGATGACCAGCCCGCCGAGCCTTTTCGAGTAGCAGTGCGCCCCGCTCACTCGCGACGTCAAGCTCCGGATCGGCGACCAGAACATGGGGCTGGCGTCGTGCGACAAAGTCCGTCCATGCGTCCGCCCCAGAAATCACTACGCAGCTACCTGCCACGTCTGCGCGCCGCTCCTGCTCAAGGCTCGCGATGTAAGCTGAAACAAAATCCACAGCCTGTCCCGGGTGATGAGTTTCGAGCCGAAGCTTCGCGACGTCACCTCGCAGAACCGCGTCAAGCCGTTCACATGCGTCCTCCCGTCCGACGAGGAACGTCGCTGGAGTCAGCGCGACATCTCCTTCGCCGGAGCTGACAAGCGCCCAATGCTCTCCCGGCAGTTCGAGCTGATGCACGGCAAGATTCAGGCGTTTTGCGAGCCACAGCTCAACCACCGGCATCTCGTGCAACCAGTCGACCAGCTTCGTGCCGTCGATAACGCGCACGCTGGCCCACTCCTTCCGCTGCTGGCGAGTTTCGAGCCAGGCTAGCTGATTCTCGTCCCTCCAATCGCCCTTCCACCCCCTGCGACCGGAAAGCGGTGTGACGAAAATAAACGTGGACTCAACACGCACATTCGCTGGCACAGCCTCGGTGCGCTCCCGGTAGTCGCTCGTCGCCTTGTCGCCCGCATCCAGGTTCGTGCCGATCTCCCAATACGAGCGACCTTCCGGCACGAACGGCTCACAGGCGAATATGGTTTGCAACTCTCCGTCGGGGCCCGATTGGCCGATGCTGTCGCCTAGCGGGAAACGGCGATTCCTCGGTTGCGGGGACGATGCGGCAACAAGGCGCCAAACGAGCTCCACGATGATGCCTTGGGCTTCGACGGCATGCCCTCTTACCCAGTCATCTAGCAAATTTTCGGTGATGAGACTCACAGGATCTCCGACGACTACATTGTTCTCTTGGCGACAGCAAACCGAATTCAAATGCAATCCGATCGTCCTTACAGGACGAAAGACCTGTCGTAGACGGCAGGGCCGATCTCGCTGATACGCACGCAGGATTGTAGGAGTGCGTATTCGCGGAAACAATCGTATCGGTGCCCTGGAAACGGGCGGCGCAGCATCGTGAGAAATTGCGCATCCAGGTCCGTGAGCCAGGTCCAATGGCCGCGCTCGGCGCTACGTCCGGGTCGGGGTGAAAAGCTACTCCTGGAATCTGGAAAGTGGTCGCGCTCCGGATGACAATACGATGATGCCCGACTTAACATCCGTACCTGTCGCGCGCGTGCCGATGGGCCCGAGCACTCCAATTTATGCCTCTTGAATTGATGAGCTGTGCGTTGGCGGCTGGTATCCCGAGTCCTGACGCGGGAATCGTTCGTCTCGCAGACACTCCGGTACGCGCAAAACCGAGCGAAATTCAATCGAGCAAAACACCTCTTTTTGCCACATCGAAAAATATTTCTGGAATCTTGTCGAAAACCGCTCTGAACGGAGCATTACTAGGTGAGGCGATGATGTTTTTAGGAACCATGGCAGCTGTTTCACGGCCATCGGCCAGCAGCGGCGCAGTTGCAACCCCGAGTCAGGTGCAAGCGGCGATTGCAGGATTGACGGATCGTGACTTCGCGGTTTTGCAATATGAGGCAGGACGGATATGTGGGAAGTATCGCGAACTGTCGCCAGACGACGCTGGGGATCTGCTCCAGGATGCCTTTCAGTCAGTAATCGAAGAGCGGCGGTACTGGCAGCCGGCCAATGTGGCGCTCGTGCCGTTTCTGATAGGGGTGATGCAGAGTCTCGCGCACAACTACCACAAGCATATGAAGGGATCGCGTTCTGTGAGCATTACCTACGAGCATCAGCTGCCTCCGACTGAAGATGGCAGTTCCGCGATCGACACGATCGCAGCGGACGGCCACGCATCACCGGAGGAGACAGTCAGCGAGCTGCAGGAGCTTGCGCTTGTCGAGACAGGAATCGCGATTCTGCGAGCGCAATTGACGCAGCATCCGGAGTCGCTCGCCATCCTCGAAGGGTTGCTGGACGGCAAGGAGAAAAAGGAGATCAGGCAGGACCTAAACATTGAATGGACCACCTTCTGGTCAGCCGACCGACGTCTCACCCGCGCAATCGAAGCTTACAAACGGAGCATCTGATATGAACGCCAGCAAGAAAACGCAGTTCGACCGCGCCCTTGAACACAGCACTGTCGACTTCCTGACGAACGCCTCCGACAATGAGGTGACGGCGTTCTTTCAGGAAGAAGGCTTCGATGTCCACACTCTCGCCCAGCAAGGTCGAGATGCACTTGCACGCGCTCAAGTGGCCGCTGCCGGCAGCGAGGCGAAGGAAGCATCGACCGGCAGCGTGAATCCCTTCTCGGACATCGAGCGGCCGGAATACAGGAATCTGGCTCATGAACTGGGCATCAACACCATGTTCCTCAATCGCATCAGGGACCGCGAAGTGTTGCTCTCCGACTTCCCGGCCATCTTTCTGGAGCGGCTCGCTGCCGGACTACGCGTAACGATTGAAACGCTCCGACAGTATCTATCGCTGCCGCCCGCACCTACGGTCGGCGGCATGTTCCAGTCGGACGCGAAGCCGGTTATCGCCGACGAAGCCAGTCCTTTCACTACGGTCGCACGGGAATCCGGCCTGTCCGAGGATGAAATCAAACGCCTGTTTGAATGAGGCGTGCCGGCGTCGTGTTGCGAGTCGAAAAAATTTTGCCGGTTTGATGGCGCCGGACCGGTTTACTGGGATGGCGCTCGTCAGAGGAGGACATCTTGCCAAGGCCCTTAACTCGAAGAAATGCGGAAGGTGAAATTTACAAACGCCTTTCGACCGTCGATGACGATATCGCCCAGTGGGAGACGGTCGACGCAAAGATTGTCGCAAGCACAGCCGAAAATCTTGACTATCGTGCGGGCGGCTACATCCGGCACGAAGTGCTTCTCCACCTGCTGCGCATAGCCGGCAAGGACCGACGGTCCGACGATTTCTATGCACTCTTTCAGGTCTTTATGGCGCGGGTCAGGCACCTGATACGACCTTGGCTCGCACGCCGCCCCGGCAACCCCGACGAGCTGGTCATGGAAACCTGTTCAGCGATCGCAAAACTGTTGGCCGAAGATGCTGCGGATCCGGCCAGCGACGAGGTGGACTACTTCGAGGTCCGCTTCGCGAAAGCGTTGTATTTCTTCGTGCTTGACCGGCTCGAGGAGAACGAGCGCTGGTACTCGATGCATCAGTCCAGTGAGGATCTGGTAGACAACAGCGAATTTATCGACGTCACGTCCCTCGACGACAGCCGGGGCCTGACGGGACCGGAAAAAGCCGCCCTCGGCGCGCAGATCATCCGTGCGTTTCACGCCCTTTCAGATGAAGAACGTTCGATTCTTGAACTACGCTATCTCAAAGGGGTGAAGACGAGTTCAAAGGATGCCGACGAGGAAACGATTTCCAAAAAACTCAACCTCAGCGAGCGCACCATCCGCAACCGCCTCACGAGTGCTACCAAGAAGCTGTCGAAATTCAAGGAGCGTCAATGACTTCCATCAAGAAATCGTCTCCTGTGCTGCGCGAAGTATTAATACAATTTTCCGTTGAACAGGACACCCCCGACCAGCAACTTCTCGACTCATACATCGAGAAGTATCCCCAATTTGAGTCCCAGTTGAGGAGTCTTGCGTCCCAGCTTATGGACGCAAGTCTGGAGGCAAGTCAATGTGAAGATGAAACAAGGAGCATTGACTCTCAAGATATCGAGGAAGCGGCAATATCTGTGAGTGTGTTCCAGAGCCGATACTTCGAAGAGACTGGGTGTGTGTTCGGAGAACCTCAGGAAGATGCCAAAACTATCGAAAACCGACTGAGTTCTCTTGAGAGACCGGCCTACAGGAGCCTCGCTTCCCGGCTTGGAATAAACACAGTAGTTTTGAATCAGCTACGCGACCGGGAGATTGATTCCACAACGATCTCGCAACGCTTCACAAAGCGTCTTGCACATGAGCTTAATGCGAGTGTTCAAGTGATTCTGCAATTTCTCAACTCGCCATCTGCGGTATCACCCATGGCAAGTTTCAAGGCCGACGACAAGCCACACAGCACCTCGAAGGAAAGCTTCGAGGAAGCTTTAATGCACTCCGGACTAGATGAAGAGCAAATTAGGTCCCTTCTCGACTGAGGACAACAATGAGTTCGTTTCGTGGGGCAAGACAACGAGCTGTAGAGTTGCATACGAAACTGGTGGCTGCAGGCGTGGATCCCCTTGACATCAAGGCCCTGATTAATGCTGCAGCGAAGGACCTTGAACTTGAAATCATCCCTCTTCCCTCTGGTCATAAACAACTGAAGGGGGCAAAGGGAGTGCTTGATCCGCAAAGCGGAGATATCTACCTCGAAAAGGGAGCGTCATTCATAGAGATGGCGGTCGTGGCGGCCCATGAGATTGGCCACGCCTGTCTTCACGTGGAGCACCTCTTTTGCAACGAGGATGATATGGCCGGTGCATCGGCGCAGCCGAGCCAGGCGCCCTCCAGCAAGGTAGGAGACTATGGTCCACATGAGCGGCGTGAACTCGAGGCCAATGTATTTGCCCGGGAACTCTTGCTACCTCGCGAACTTTGCGAAGGGCTATACCTTGACCAGGGTATGAGCGTAATCGACATCTGTTCTGCGACCAGCCTGCCCAGCCGACTCATCAAACAGCAATTGCTGGATGCTCTTCTGCTTCCGCCACAACCAGAGCCTCCGTCAGAAACCCCCTCGACGAGTGCTGTCGGGCTTGATCCCACACAAAAGTCAGCTGTCGCCCATCGTTCAACCCCGTTTCAGCTGATTGCTGGGCCCGGAACTGGCAAAACTCGCACGCTCATAGCGCGAATCGTCGATCTGGTCGAGGAAGGAGTGGCGCCCGAATCTGTCCTCGTCCTCACTTTCTCGAATAAGGCTGCCACCGAAATAACGGACCGGCTGCAGCTTGCGCTTGGAGAGAAGGCCCGACGTGTTTGGGTGGGGACCTTTCACTCGTTTGGACTCGATCTGGTGCGTCGGTATTACGACCAACTGGACCTGCCTTCCGATCCGCCCATCTATGATCGCAGCGATTCCATCGATGCGCTCGAGGAGCTTCTTCCCGTGCTGCCGCTGCAGCACTACTACAGCCTCTCAGACCCTGCAAGAATTCTGAAGGATGTTCTCGTCGCCATTTCCAGGGCCAAAGACGAGCTCATCGACCCGCAGGAATACCGTCGGCTCGGCGAACAGATGCGAAGCGCGGTGTCCGCCTCTGCAGATCCGGCGGCAGCAGAGGAAGCAGCCGAAAAAAGCTTGGAGGTAGCTGTAATCTACGACGAGTACCAGAAGATGCTGAAGAGTCATGGGGCGGTTGACTTCGGCGACTTGGTCATGCGCCCTGCGCTGCTGCTCGCCAGTGATGACACTATCCGTCAGCAGGTTCAGGAGCGCCATCGGCATGTATTGGTAGATGAATATCAGGATGTCAACTACGCCAGCGTACAGATGCTTAAGGGCATTGTTGGCGCCGGAAACCGCCTCTGGGTCGTCGGAGATCCGAGGCAATCGATTTACCGGTTTCGTGGCGCAGCTCCGGCCAACATGTCGAACTTCGGCTCCGATTTCGCGGGAGCGGACCAGTCGCGGCTCGAAGTTAACTACCGCTCGTCGACGGAGATTGTCGACGCTTTTGTCAAATTTGCTGGTCCCATGGGGGCATCCCGAGGCATATTGCCGCTTTCGCTCGAAGCCAACGCTGGTGCGAGCGGCACCCCTCTTTATTTCACTGCTTCGCCTACGCTCGAAGCAGAGGTTGACGCCATTGCCTCGAGCATTCTTGCGCACCACGGACAGGGCTTTGGATATTCGCAGCAGGCGGTCCTCTGCAGGACCAATGCGAGGTTGGCCGCGATTGCAAACGGGTTGGAAGCGCGAGGAATTCCGGTCCTTTATCTCGGAAGTCTCTTCGAGCGCAGCGAAATCCGCGACCTGCTCTCTCTGATGAGTCTCGTCGCCGAGAAATTCGCCGGCGGCCTGATTCGCGTTGCCACTATGCCCAGGTATCGGATGTCGCTTGAGGACGCGACCGCTGTCATCCGGCATGCCCAGCGCCCCGACTCTGCTCCGCTGGCGTGGCTGGAGCCGGATGCTTCGATCGAGTCCTTGTCGCTCGCCGGACAGGCCGCGCTCTCCACATTGCGGCAGGACCTGGACGGTCTCGCACTTGACTCGCCTTGGGAGTTCCTGAGCAGCTACCTGCTGGAACGGTCGACGGTCACCCGTGACCTGGCGGTGTCTGGCTCCATTCCGGACCGCATGCGAGCTGTCGCCATCTGGCAATTTCTCGACTTCCTCAGCCAGCCGGCGCGAAAGAAATCGGCACATCCCGTACAACAATTGCTCGATCGGATCCGGCAGCTGGTGCTGATGACAGAAGAGCGCGACCTGCGCGTCGTGCCAGATGAAGCGACTCATCTCGACGCGGTCCGCCTTCTGACCGTGCATGGCAGTAAGGGCCTCGAGTTCGACGTGGTTCACCTTCCCGGCCTCTCCAAGTCAAGTGTCCCTACCAACAGACAGGCGGACAAGTGTCCGCCGCCGGATGGCATGATCTCTGGCTACGCAGGACTGTCGGCCAAGGAAGCTCGCGACGTGACGCACAATGACGAGGAAGAATGTCTTTTCTTCGTGGCGCTGTCCCGCGCTCGCAGGCGACTCCATTTGTACCGGTCCGAAACGCAGAAGACGCAGAACAGGGGAGCTTCGCCCTATCTGCAACGCCTCGGAACTCGTGTCAAGACGTCAACTGTCGAGCCCTTCGCCACCGAGGCTTCAACCGTTCCGGTCGACCAGCCACGAGTCCGCTGGCCGGCCCAACTGACCGTAAGTCAGACGCGGCTGCGGGCCTATGACAAATGCCCCCGGAGGTTTTTTTACAGCTACGTTGTCGGGATTCTGACCGCACAGAGAAATAGCGCTTTCGCACGTACGCACGACTGCATTCATCGTCTCGTGAATTGGGTGAGCGAGCGACCCAAACTCGGTCCAGCGGATGCGGCAGTCGTCGCAGCGGAGTTTGAACGTCTTTGGCTCGAGCGCGGGCCGACCGGGCACGCCTACGCCGCCCGCTACAACGCGCTTGCACATCGAATGGCGAGGCAACTACTCGCATTCAAGGCTGAAGGAGCGGTTTCGGCCGCACGGGATGTCGACGTCCCGTTTGCAAGCTCGTCCGTCAGCATCCGCGTCAAAGGTCACGATGTGACGCAGACCGGAGACGGAACCTGCATCATCCGATACGTCCTGACGAAGCGAATACCGAAAAAGGAAGACGACACGCTCGATGCGACCATGCATCATCTGGCGGGACGCCACGCGTATGGGAAGCGCTACGCTATCGAAGTTGTGTCGCTGACCACTGCCGAGCGCAGGATTCTTGAAACAACGGACAAGAATCTGATGTCCCAGTCTGAGAAGTGTGAGCAGATGCTCAATTCAATGCGTCGTTGCGACTTCCCGGCCGATCGCGACGACATGCGTTGTCCCCGCTGCCCGCACTTCTTTATTTGCGACGCCTCTCCAGGCGGAGAGATTGATCCAAAGAATTTGTGAAACCTGCTTGCCGGTTTCGCAATCGCCAGACGGTTTACATGATAAGGGAGCGCAGTAGCGTACATCGCGCTAGACGGCTCCCACTCAATGGGAAACCACACCATGGCGATCTTCTTCCAACGCGCGGGCCAGCGCGAATACCAGGTTCTCGACGAGGCAGTCGAGCGCAAACCCGAAGCACTCCAGGCAGCAATGGGCGGCGATGTGATTGCCGTCGAAGAAGTGCTGATCTTTGTCGAAGACGGCGACGAGCCGTTGACGGCCGAGCTGCTCGAAATCACCCTCGTCGAAGGCCAACAGCACAAGCTGCACGCGCACCGCTGCCAGCACATCGAGGTCACCGTGCATTACGACGTGCACACGGCGCACCACAAGTTCTCGCCTTCGACGACAGTCGGCAAAGTGCTGCGCTGGGCGGAAGACAAGTTCCATATCGCCGAGACCGAAAAAGGCCATCTGCAACTGCAGCTGACTGGTACCAACGACCGCCCTGTCGTGACGACGCACGTCGGCGCGCTCACGAGCGGCCGCGAATGCTCGGTCGCATTCGATCTGCTGCCTAGCCATCGCATCCAGGGCTGAGCCCACGGAGGTCCACGTGCACACGCCCGATGAAAAGGCGTTTCGCAGTGACCTGCTCAAGGCGCCCTTCATGCTCGGAGAGCTTGAAGGGCGCTGGAAGCTCGTGTCGCTCGAATGGCCGATCGCCCTGATTGATGTGACCGCGCTGGACGGGTTGCGCTACCGTCTGCGGTTCGATCTCAGCAACTATCCCGCCTCCCCGCCAACGTCCCGACTATGGAGCAGGGACAAAAATGCCGAACTCGCTCATGCGCTCTTTCCGAGAAGCCGCAACGGAAACGGGCGTGTGAAAGAAGTTTTCCGCACAGATTGGATTGGAGGGCAGGCGCTGTACCTCCCATGTGACCGTGTTGCTCTGAGCGGACATGATGTCTGGCTGCAGCAGATGCCATCGAAGATATGGCAACCGTCGGTCGGTATCACGCACTATCTGGAACTCGTACATGAACTTCTCAATTGCCCGGACTATGCGCCACCTGCTGGCACCTGACCATCGTTTGTCGTGCCCTACCCGCATCTGGAAACAACTCCTTCAGGACCTGCGCGAAAGGGGGCGCGGCCGTCGCGAGAGCGGTGCGTTCCTGCTTGGCTCAAAGGATAGCGGCCACAGACACATCATGCATTACGTCCTCTACGACGACCTCGATCCGCACAGCCTCGATACCGGCATTGTGACGTTCGATGGACAGCATTACGGGAAACTCTGGGCGATCTGCCGCGAGCGCCAGGAAAGCGTTGTGGCGGACGTACATGTCCACCCCGGCTCGTCGCATCAGAGTCAATCTGATCGCGACCATCCGATGCTTTCCGTCGCCGGCCACCTGTCGTTGATCATCCCGGATTTTGCACGCGCGCCGATCAGACGCGATGACATCGGTATTTACGAATACCGGCACGACGGAGGCTGGGACGCAATTCACGGTCGCGACCGGAAACGCTTCTTCTACATCGGATGGTGAGCACAATGATCGATATCGGACCCGAAACGCTTGATCGAACCATCAAGCAGCTGGTCGACAGCGGCGAAGCTTCTATCGAAGAAGCGTACGCTATCTTTGCCGGATACGGGCTTATCATCGAAATCGACGCGAGACATCTCGAACGCGAAGACGGACAGATTGCTCTGGTCACGCTCGTCAGCCTCGCGTCACGCATTTTTCACGGCGGCGTGTATGTCGAAGGGTGCGAAGCGAAGCCGCTGCTTGTCCCGCTCCCCTTGGGCGCGACTGTCAAGGACGCCGTCATCGCGTGTGGTGGGAGGACTGACCACGCTCCAGATGACGCTCCGCGCATCCGTATTGGAAGCGCGAGCACGCGATGTGGGCTCTTTCACATTCGTACCGTGTTTGACGGCTGGCGCGCCGGTATCGTGCCGGTGGATTACGCGGACACCCTTTCAGATGCCGCCCGACCGCCCGCTATGCCTTTGGCGCCTGTACTTGCGGCGTCGCTCGCCGTCGCCGAAGCATTCGAGCATGTCCGGACAAAGGCGCCTACCGTGGGGCATTTCACAGTCGGAATGTCGCTGTGGGCGCCACACGAACGGAACTGGCTCACGGCAGCAGACGATGCACCCGCCCTCTCAATATTGCCCGAAAAATTGTGGCTGATCGGGCTAGGACATGTCGGTCAGGCCTATTTGTGGTGCCTTGGACTGCTTCCTTATGAGCCGTCCGCACCCTTGCAGCTTGTGCTGCAAGATACGGACGTGATTGGCCCGTCCACTCCAAGCACATCAATCCTGTCGTGCCCGTCGATGGTTGGTCGCCGAAAGACGCGCGAAATGGCCGGCTGGGCAGAACGGCGAGGATTCCGGACGTCGATTATCGAACGACTGTTCGACGCCGGCGTTCATCTCTCTAGCACCGATCCATCCGTCGCATTCTGCGGTCTCGATAATTCTCCGGGCCGGCGCGCACTCGACAAGGTCGGGTTCGGCCTTGTCATCGAAACCGGGCTGGGAAGCAGGCACGACGATTTTCGCTCGTTGCGCATGCACACATTGCCCGGCCGGCGTACAGCGGACGAAATCTGGAAGGACACGCCTCCGGCGGACGCCGAACACATTCCCGACGAGTACAAACGGCTCAGAAGTGCTGGCGTCCTGGATCAATGTGGCATGACGACGCTGGCGGGGAAAGCAGTGGGCGCCGCGTTTGTTGGATGCGGCGCCGCAGCCCTCGCAGTTTCGGAACTGCTGCGTTTTCTTCACGGTGGACAGTTGCATGAGTCGATTGACCTTGACCTGCGAGCTGTCGATCACCGTACCGTGTCCGGCAGCACAACTGACCTGACGACTTTTAATCCTGGATTTGTCTTGGCGCGATCGTCCGGTCAGCTCTAGTTTGGCTGGACCACATTGGGCCGTGCTGCCGCAGTTGATTCTTCATGCGGCAGCGCCATTTTCATATGAGTTCTTCCTCGGTAAGCGAGCATGACGGTTCTGTGCGAGCAACTTCAACAAACGTCGAGAACAGTTGCTCTACCCGATCCCGATACACCCCATTCAGCGTTGCGTTGGCGTGGTGTGGCATTGACCTCCAGCGGTTTCAAGCAAGAATGTAGGGCTGGTCTCTTGCCGGTATCTCCTGAGTGCCGTCGGACCGCAGGCGACGGATGGTTCAAATCTGGGCGGCCGTCTCCGTGAGCGTTGAGCTTTCCGCGGATCCGGCGTCGGGGTCATGAGACGGTTGCGGCGCCAGCTGTGCCTTGGCGAAGTACGAGACGCCGGCGATGACGGTGGGGATAGCGACGATCACGCAGGCGGTCGGCAGGCCGAGCCCGCTAACGAGGATGCCCCCGATCATCGATCCCACAACCGAGCCGCCGCGGCCGACGGCATTGGCCCAAGCGACGCCGGTCGTCCGGTTGGCCGTCGGGTAGAAGCCGGCAGCCAACACATTGTTGCCGATACACCCTCCGCCCAGGGAGAAGCCAACGCAGAAAATCGCTGTGGCAAGGAGCGCTGGCAAGCTGATGACGCTGCCGATCAGGGCTACGAACAGGGCGGACGCCGCGAATGAGATGCCCAGTACGAAGTGTGGGTTCATCCGATCCATAAGCACACCCAGCAGGAGCGCCCCCACCGTACTGCCTAGCGGCAGGAGCAGCGTCAAGAGCGAGGCGTCCTTTAGCGACATCCCGGCGCTGCTGATGATCGTCGGAAGCCAGTTCGACAGCAGATAGTAGACCATGAGACTCGTGAAGTAGCTCAGCCAGAGCAGCAACGTGCCCGTCGCGAGGCCCGGCTTGAACAACTGCCCGATTGGATTCGCAGGCCGTGTGGTGCTAGTGAAGCGCGCCCCGGCCAGATCGGCCGTAGGGGCGATGCGATTTAGGATCTCGGCAATGCGCTCCGCCTGAGAGCGCTTCAGCACGAGGAAGTGCGCCGATTCCGGGAGTGCCCATGCGAGGACGGGGGCAAGGGCCAAGGGCAAGACACCCCCGGTCAGCAGGATCGAGGCCCAGCCAAAATCAGCGACGAGATGGGCCGCTGCCAACCCGCCAAGCGTCGAACCCACAAAGAAGCCGCAGTACATAACGGTAGTCAGGAACGAGCGGCGCCGGTCGGGGCAGAATTCGGAAGTAAGCGCGACGGCGCTCGGTATGGCGCCGCCGAGCCCCATACCCGTCAGGAAGCGCAGGATCGTGAGTTCGATGACCGAGCTCGACTGAGCTGAGGCAAGACTCGCCAGGCCGAAAAAAATCGTCGTTAAGAGCAGTAACTTCTTGCGACCAACCTTGTCTGCGAGCGGTCCGAAGACGAAGGAGCCGATCATCAGGCCGAACAAGCCGGCGCCAAACAGCGGCGCCAGCTCCGTTGCCGTCAAATGCCAGCTCGCACGCAAGGCCGGTGCGATAAAGCCCATTGCCACTAGGTCGAAGCCGTCGAGCGCCATGACCGCGGAACACAGGACCAACACCCCTATCTGAAACGCCGATAGTCGCTGCGCGTTGATGAATTGCTGAATGTTGATCTCAGCTTCCTTGTTCATGATCCTGTCTCCTAGTTTGTTTTGTAGCGATCGCGTCAGAATAAGCGGTATCCAAAAGAAAAGCAAGGTAAGCTAACAATCGCATTTGTTTAGGTGATTCTAAGCTCCGAACCACTAGTAATTATATCCTTGACGTTTTATAGCAAGCGCTTCATAATACACACTTGACCGCCGTCGTTTGGCTCGAAGGGCGGCGCGCGGTTCTCTGAACAGGGCCTTGGCAGCGCATTTGACAAAGGAGGCATCGACGGCATCATGGCAGGCTACGATTTCGATCTCTTCACCATCGGGGCCGGCTCCGGCGGCGTTTCCGGCTCACGTCGGGCTGCTTCCTACGGCGCCCGGGTTGGTATTTGCGAGGACAGCCGGGTCGGCGGCACCTGCGTAATCCGCGGCTGCGTGCCAAAGAAGCTGCTCGTCTACGGAGCACATTTTGCCGAGGAGTTCGCCGACGCCGCGGGCTACGGCTGGACGGTCGGCGAGACCCAGTTCGACTGGACGAGCCTGGTTGCGGCCAAGAATCGCGAGACCGACCGGCTCAATGGCATCTACAAAAAGCTGCTCGCCGACAGCGGCGTGAAGCTCCACGAGAAGCGCGGCAGGATTATCGATCCGCACACGGTCGAGGTCGGCGGCGAGCGCTTCACCACCGCGCGCATCTTGATCGCGACCGGTGCCCGGCCAGTGGGGCCCGAGATCCCCGGCATCGAGCATTCGATCTCATCGAATGAGGCGCTCGACCTGCCTGCGCTGCCGAGACGTATCGCGGTCGTCGGCGGCGGCTATATTGCGGTCGAGTTTGCCGGCATCTTTGCGGCCCTGGGTAGTGTGGTAACGCTGGTCATCCGTGGCGAGCGCGTGTTGCGCGGCTTCGACGATGACGTGCGCGAGAGCCTGACCGAGGCGCTCATTCGCCAGGGCATCCAGATTCGTTCCCACACTGAGATCGCTCGTATTGATAAGGGGGCGGCAGGGCTGACGCTGACGACGATGGGCGACGCCGCGATCGAGGTTGATCAGGTGCTCTATGCTACGGGCCGCGAGCCCAACACGCGCGCCCATTCGTCCGCCTTTCGGGCCAATACCGAGGGCATAGGGCTCGAAAACGTCGGCATTCCGACCGACGAGACCGGGGCTATCGCGGTCGACGAATGGTCGCGGACTTGCGTGCCGTCGATCTATGCCGTCGGCGACGTGACCAACCGCCTTAACCTGACGCCGGTCGCGATCGCTGAAGCGCGGGCGCTTGCTGAGACCCTGTTCAACGACAATCCGACCAAATTCGATCCGACCGGCGTGCCGACCGCCATATTCAGTCAACCGCCAATTGCGACGGTCGGTCTGACCGAGGCGCAGGCCCGTGCCATGTTCGGCGCCGTAGACGTCTATCGCACGCGGTTCCGCCCGATGAAGCATGCACTGACCGGGCGCGAAGAGCGCACGATGATGAAGCTCGTGGTCGATCGCGCAACCGACCGTGTGCTGGGCTGCCACATGCTAGGCGCCGAAGCGCCCGAGATCGTCCAGGGCCTGGCTATCGCACTCAAGTGTGGCGCCACCAAGCGGCAGTTCGATCAAACGGTAGGCATCCACCCGACCGCTGCCGAGGAGTTTGTCACTATGCACGACAAGCTCCCCGATCCTGTTGCGAAGGCCGCCCAATAGCAGGAGGTGAGGCCGGAAACGGCCAAGAAATTGTTCGCCAGCGCGCCGATGGACCGCAGCTGGCGCGGCACGGGGGGCGTTGGCATCCGCTTAGATCATTCGCCTGGCCGGCACTCGGCGGGCCATCGAGATGGCCGACGGCGGATTGCTTTCGCCTTGACGGTCGCCGACGGTCCCTGCCGATGCTGCCGCCGCAGCGGTTTCCGTCCGGTGGCAAGGAGCACCGGATCGGCGAAGGCCTATCGGCAGCGGGTGGAGAATCGGTGTCAGCCATTGGCGGGGACAGTGGTCGCGACGCGGCCGACCATGACTGAGCGCAATTAGCCATTATCGCCCCATGATCGGCTCGCTGGGCCCTCTTCCGATTGCGCTCCTGTCGGAGGATATCCCGATGAGCGCGAGGGAGCGCACATTTAGACCGACAGCGAAGTACGTGCGCGAGCCAACATCGCACCGAGTACTGATGGCGTTATCCCGAGCGATCAGATATGCATTACGGCCAGAGCGGCTTGGACAGCGCCATCGAGCACCGCTCGCTGCGGACGGCTTCGCGCCAAGACACGCAACCCTAACAACACGCTGAGTAGCATCTTTGCCAATTGGCCCGCTGAAACGTCCTGTCGTATCGCCCCGCTCGTTTGCCCTGCCTCGACGTGGCTGCGGAAAAAATCCTCGATGAAAGTGAATTCTCTCGCCACCAGTTTACGGAATTCCGGATCATGCGGCGCGATCTCAAGCCCCGTGTTGACAAGCATACAGCCGCGCAGCGCCTTATCTGCGATAGAGTCCTCGACGATCCCCTTGAAGAATTCCTCAATCGCCTCCGTGGGCGTCAATTCTTCCACCCGCTTGATCCGCGCGCGATTGCCCTGGGCTAGGTAGTACTCCAGAGCACGTGCGTAGAGCGCGCGCTTATCACCGAACGTGTTGTAGAGGCTGGTCTGGGTAATGCCCATCTGATCTGCTAGGTCGCGAACCGACGTCGTTCCGAAGCCGCGGTCCCAGAAGCACTGCATCGCTATATCCAACACGTTCTCTTCATCGAATTCTCTTGGTCTTACCACCACGTTCTCCCAGTGCGTCAAACGGCGGCCCAGCTGCCATTCCGTAACCCTGTCACAGTCCCGCCGTAACTTCGCCCCCCGACGGCCGGACGCCTGATACGCGGAGGCCGGTCCAACCGGCACCCGTCGTGCCTAACACAGACAGCCAAACAAGGGGTCATTTTACAGCAGATGCCACAGAATAGCAAGCTAACCTACATGCCGCTATGGTGCTGCACATTCGCCGGTACTTTTGCTAGATCGAATCTTCTCTTGACTCCCAGATCAATGCCACATATTCTGTAGCACACGCTACACAACGTAGCGTTCATGCTTGTCGCCTGGCGGCAACCTCCCAGGGCAAGCATCGCATTTAACTGAAAGGAGATACGAATGCCGACCTACGTTTGCACCGCCACTGCTGGACGGCTGACGCCAGCCCAAAAAGCGGAAATCGCTCGCAGTATTACCGACATTCATCACGAGGAGGCCCGCGCGGCACGTTATTTTGTCCTTGTGTTCTTCCAGGACGTCGCACCGGGCAGTTGCTACCTTGGCAACCAACCGGGGCCTGCTGATCAGATTTGGATTCGAGGCGATATTCGTGCCGGACGGACAACCGCGCAAAAGGAGCGGATGCTTCATCGGATGATGCAGGACGTCAGTCGGGTCACTGGCGCCCCCGAGGACGCGGTGTGGGTCTACCTGTCCGACCTTCCCGCGGAGAATCTAACCGAGTACGGCCGCATCCTGCCGCTTCCGGGGCAGGAGGAAGCATGGTTCTCGTCGCTGTCCGAGGACTTGCAAGAAAGGCTCAAAGCCTTGGCCTGACAGATTCGACACGCTGGGGCGCCGTCTCCGCGCGAACCGTGATGCAGAGGCGGGTGATGCAGAGGCGGTTATGGCGCCCCAGTGTGGCAATCGCAGAATTTCCGCGGAGCGCACTGCACAAGAGAACAGCGAGGGTTGCGCTCGCTCGTACTACTCGACTAATGAAAGGATGAGTGATGATCGAGCTTCACTACTGGACCACACCCAATGGCCACAAGATTACAACCTTCCTTGAGGAGAGCGGGCTTGCCTATCGCATCGTGCCGGTCAATATCAGCGCCGGCGACCAGTTCAAGCCGGAGTTCCTCAAGATTTCGCCGAACAACCGTATTCCCGCGATCATCGACGACGATCCGGCCGAGGCGGGGCCGCCGATCAGCGTCTTCGAGTCGGGCGAGATCTTGCTCTACTTGGCCGAGAAGACGGGAAAGTTTCTGCCCAAAGACTTGCGCGAACGGACGGAGGTGCTGCAGTGGCTGTTCTGGCAGGTCGGCGGCCTTGGCCCGATGGCAGGCCAGAACCATCATTTCAGCACCTACGCGCTCGAAAAAATTCCCTATGCGATCGACCGGTACGTCAAAGAGACCAATCGGCTCTATGGCGTTATGAACAAGCGTCTAGCCGATCGGGAATTCATCGCTGGCGCGTATTCCATCGCCGACATGGCGAGCTACCCCTGGATCGTCCTCCACGAGCGGCAGGGGCAGCGCCTTGAGGACTTCCCCCATCTCAAACGCTGGCTCGAAACGATCCGAGCCCGTCCCGCCGTCGAGCGCGCGTACGCGATTGCAAAGACCATCAACACGCAGCCCACGGTGAACGAGGTGTCGCGCAGCATCCTTTTTGGCCAAGCTGCAGCGGTCGCCCCGTAACCCAAGGAAGGAAGAGGGAGCAACACGTGCTCGAGCTATATCACATCATCAACTCTGCCAGTTCCCACAAGGTGCGCTTAGCACTCCAAGAAAAAGGTCTCGAGGCAAAGGAACATCTAATGACGCTCTCAGGCGATCAGTTCGACCCCGCCTACATGAAGCTCAACCCAAACGCCGCCGTCCCCACGCTGGTGCACGATGGTTATGTGGTCGTGGAGTCGTCGGTCATCCTCCACTACCTAGATGAGGTTTTCCCCGAACCGGCATTGATGCCACGTGACCCGAAGCTTCGTGCCAAGGTGCGACTCTATTGCAAGCTCATCGACGAATACGTCCATAGCTCCTGCACGATTCTGAGCTTCGCGACCTGCTTCCGAGATCGGCTCCTCAAGTTGAGCGATGAGGAGCGGGAAGCAGAGCTGGCCAAGACCCCCATTCCCAAACGCGCAGACTACTTGCGCGACACGGCCGCGCGCGGGCTTGAATCACCCTACGTGGTGGAAGCGGTGAAGCACTACGAGAAACTGCTGTCGTGGATCGACGAATCGGCGCGAGCGGGTGCCTATCTCGCGGGCGAGGCCTATTCGCTTGCGGAAGCCGCGGTCATTCCATACATCGCGCGGCTTGAGCTGCTTGGACTCGACAAGATGTGGGCTAACCGTCCGGGCGTCGCCGCCTGGTGGCAACGCATGCGTGATCGCCCCTCGACTGAGGACACGCTGTGGAAGCGAATGACGGATGGCGATTGGGCGCCGTTCAAGAATGCTTCGATCGATCCCTGGCCCAAGGTCAGTACCCTCTTGGCTCCCGCACGCTAGGCCAAGCCGCTCTGACCGTCGCCCCCTCTCTCGGTTCATTGGTAAGGATACTTAATCATGGCATTGACACGCTCTGTCGTTATTGCAGCTCCGGTCCGCACGGCCCTCGGGACATTCGGGGGGAGCCTCAAAGAAATTGCGGCGCCCGATCTCGGCGCCGCAGTCATCAAAGCGGCCATCACGCGCGCTGGCCTCAAGCCCGACGAGGTTGGCACGGTGGCCATGGGTAACGTCATTCAGGCCGGCGCAAAGATGAATCCCGCGCGCCAAGCGGCAATCCATGGCGGCCTGCCGGTGTCGGTGCCGGCGATGACCGTGAATCGCGTTTGCGGTTCAGGAGCGCAAGCCATCGTCTCTGCGGCGCAGGAGATCCTTCTCGGCTCGGTCAACGCCGCGGTCGCTGGCGGCATGGAGAACATGGATCTCGCACCCTATCTCGTTGTACGTGGCCGCTGGGGCCATCGGATGGGCGATGGTCTGCTCTACGACAGCATGCTGCGCGACGGCCTCAACGACGCTTTTTCGGACGAGCACTCGGGCTGGCACACCGAGGATCTCGCCGAGAAATTCCAGATTGGCCGCGAGGCGCAGGACGAGTGGGCACTGCGCTCGCAGCAGCGCTTTTCCGAGGCGCAGGCCGCAGGAAAGTTCGAGGAAGAGATTGTCCCGCTCCAGTTTCCCGACCGCAAGGGCGTGACGATCTTCGATACGGACGAGCACAATCGGCCGCGGACGACGCTCGAAACCCTCGCGGCATTGAAGCCGGCATTTCGCAAGAATGGGACGATCACGGCTGGCAATGCCCCCGGCGTCAACAGTGGCGCGGCCGCTGTAGTTCTCGCCGACCGAGACTGGGCGGAAGCGCGCGGCCTCGCGCCCGTTGCCCACCTCGTTTCCTACGGCATCGCCGCCGTCGAGCCCGGCATGTTCGGCCTCGGGCCGATCCCCGCTGTCCGTCAAGCGCTCGACCGGGCGGGGTGGAGGCTCGGCGATGTCGAGCGCATCGAGATCAACGAGGCCTTCGCCGCGATCGCCATCGCCGTCACGCACGAGCTCGGGCTTTCCCCTGACGTCGTCAATGTCGAAGGCGGCGCAATCGCCCACGGACATGCGATCGGCGCCACCGGCGCGGTGCTGACAACCCGCCTCATCCATTCGATGCGTCGCGATGGTCTCAGGCGGGGGATCGTCACGATGTGCATCGGCGGCGGCCAGGGCATCGCGCTCGCACTCGAGACGATCAGTTAACGCTCCCGAAGTCGATCGGCCGCGGCTTTGTTCCAGTGAGGCTCTTCTCTTTCTGATTCGCCGCGGACCCTCACCGCTGTTTTCTGTTCACAATGGAGCTTGACATGTCTGCCCTCCCGACCCAACCCACGGCGT
The DNA here is from genome assembly GCF_017315705.1 of Trinickia mobilis. Taxonomy (GTDB): domain Bacteria; phylum Pseudomonadota; class Gammaproteobacteria; order Burkholderiales; family Burkholderiaceae; genus Trinickia_A; species Trinickia_A mobilis. The sequence goes on from NZ_JAFLRF010000029.1 coordinate 70,868, forward strand.
TCACCGAGGACGAAAATGACGCCCTCTCGATTTGCTCGGCCGAATATTCGGCCGGTCTCAATGGTTCGGGTCCAGTAAACAAATTCCATCACGCCAAGGGTCGCGATTTGGTCTGGACCAAGTTGGGCCTGCGTGACTTCTTCCGCTACGCCGACCCGGGTATCCGACAGGCTACGGGCAACCGCCTCGACGTGCACCTCGTCCGAGCCAACGAGGCGCCGGAATACGGCACCGGCTGGCATCGCCACAAACTCGGTTTCCATGCGATCTATATGGTGAGCGGTTGGGCCCGCTTCATGTACGAGGGCAAGCCAACGTTTGTAGAGACCAGTGACTTTGTCAACATGCCGCCGGGCATTGCCCATTACCTCTACGACTACAGTCCAGACATGTGCTTCCTGGAGATCGCCATGACCGGCACACCAGACGGCATGATCCCGGAAGAGATTGTCGAGCCGTTCTGCGAGACCCCGGCTCCAACGCCCTGGGCGAAGAACTGATACTCCGGCGCGGGGCTCTGGCACGCCCGCCCTTTAAGACGCGGCGGGGCGGATCCTAAATTGACGATCCAGGTCCGCTTCGCAGCAACCCTTAAAGTAGAACTGCTCTAAAGTCCCGAGGCAGTTAACTATTGGCAACCTGGTCCCTGAGCGTGGCGTAGCTGATGGAATAGTCTCATCGTGCAGCGCATCCATTGCCAGCCGCGAACCGCCCGAACCTTTGCACTTGACCTTCGTCCGTACATGGGACGCTGGTCGTCTTAATCTCCTTACTCACGCAAGAGCAACCCGCGTATGTCCAAAGTCATCAAATTCTATTTCGATGTCGCTAGCCCGACATCCTATCTGGCACACCTGGAATTGCCAAACGTGGCGAAGGAGACCAACGCGCAGATCCACCGGGTACCTGTGCTTCTCGGCGCATTCTTCCCGGCTATCGGTAACGAAGCGCCCACGAGACTTCCAGCAACGGAAAAGTGGATACGCGAAGAGATCTAGCGATGGGCGAAGCTGACGCCGTGGCCTGGAGCTCGCGGATTTCGATCATATATTCTGCGGGCCCGATCGTCGTCTATCTGGCATCGGGCTTTATCGCAAGTAATCTTTGCGGTCGATTCCGTGCACGACGCCGATCTGGTCGACCAGTCCATGCGTGGTGGCCTTCCCTTCCAGACGCCCGGATCTTTGCCTTCCATGAAGTCTCCGATGTTTCCGGGGCGGTTCATGGCCGATGGAGGCGAACGCGCCGCTGAAACAGGCGAATGACAGGCTGCACGATGTGCGAAAGTGAGCAGCGCTGACGTCGCAAGGAAAAATCGCAAACTAAGCACCACTGACGTCGCAAGGCCCCCCCCCAGAGAGGACCACGGAGACCGTAATGACCAGAAGCATTCTGTATCTAGCTCTAGCTGCCAGCGTTGTGGCGATTTCATCGATAGCTTCTGCCGAAGATCTGTCGACTGCTACAGCGCCCTTGCCGCCCGGCACGTTCACCACGTCAGCGCATTCTGACGAGTGGAAAATCCGAAATGCATTGAGCGGGGGCCCTGGCACCATCACGGAGCACGCAACCGTAATCGATTGGCCTGCGACTATGAAGGATGGAATGTCAATGTCTCATGGCAGGGTGCTTCGCCAGGGCACCAATGGTTGGACGTGCATGCCCGACATGCCCGGAAGGCCTCAGCACGACCCGATGTGCGTGGACGAGACCACGATGAAGTGGCTCTCGGCGACCCTCGCTGGGAAGAAGCCGGACATCGATCGCGTTGGACTGTCCTTCATGCTCGCGGGCGAGGCAAAGGAGCAGGGAGGACAGCGTCTAATTTCGGATAAAGATCCCAGCCAGGTCAAGAAATGGGTCTATGTCGGCCCGCACATCATGGTCGTGCTTCCCGACTCAGACAAGGACGCGTTCCAGGGCGTCAGTCGGCATTTCTCCAATGACCAGCACTTTATAGCCGTCTACGGTCCCGCTCCCGCAGATGTCGAGACGCCATGGTGGATCATTCCCATTGCAAAGGCAGGCGACAGGATCGAGGAGGTGCCTACGAAATAGGGCCCAGCCTAGCTACAACTGTCGCGACAAAATTTTACGAGACGGCGAGACGGAGCAGCGGATGGCATTGACGGCGGATGAGCTACTCGCGGAAGGCGTGGAAGGCACCACCCGAGCATCAAGAACGCTCCGTCGGTGGGGCGTCAACGCTGCGCCTCGCTCGTCAAGAATTTAAGCAAGCTGGGTGCGAATAAGCTCCCTCAGCATGAATGCAGAGGGCGTACTCGACGCAGGCTTGCTCGACAAGAAGTAAATGGAGACAAGACAATCTTATGGTCAATAAACCCTCAAGGTGCGGCTACTGTGTGGCCGCGCATGTGATGCTCGGCAAACCGGCGAGTCTTTTCTCAACGAGCCCAGGCAGATCCGCGGCGGCAATCCTACCGGCGACGCCAAGCACAACACTCTGATGAACTTCGTGCTAAGGGTGAGACAACCGTGGCCTCATTCCAGCCGGCGAATTCGCGACGATCAAGGCGGACGGATACATCGATCACCGATGCGCAATGGGTGGTCTTGTGTGGTCAACAGACGCGCTTTGCGCGCCGGCACGCGATCGTGCGGCTTCCCTACCAAGCATGACCGCGTGACACGGACTTCCTAAAAATTGGGCCCAAAGAGCCCGCCCTCCTATCCTGGAGTTAACAAATATGAAAAAGAGACTTATGTTTGCTGCCCTGTCGGGCGTTTTTGCAACCGCAGCTCATGCACAAAGCAGCGTCACGCTGTATGGCCTGATCGACGGGGGCATCACATATACGAACAACGTAAAGGGCCACGCCAACTGGCAACAAACGACCGCCGAGGTCAACCCCAACCGCTGGGGCCTGCTTGGTTTCGAGGACCTCGGTGGCGGTTTGAAGGCCACCTTCATATTGGAAAACGGCTTTAGCACCAACAACGGCACGCTCGGCCAAGGCGGCCGGGAATTCGGCCGTCAAGCGCTCGTCGGCCTGTCTAGCGATCGTTTCGGTACGGTGACCCTCGGTCGCCAATACGACAGCATTGTCGACTTCGTCGGACCGCTGAGCCTGCCCGGGACGCAATTCGGCGGCACGTACACCGCTCACCCGTTCGATAACGACAATCTGAACAATGCGTTCCGCGTGAACAATTCGGCCAAGTTCAAGAGTGTGAACTACGACGGCTTCAAGTTCGGTGCGTTGTATGGCTTCTCGAACACTGCAGGCCAATTCTCGAACAACCGAGCGTACAGCGCGGGCGCTTCGTACAACTACGGCGGCCTGACTGTCGCGGCTGCGTACCTGCAGCTGAACAACGGCCTGTCGGGCGCCACTCCGGCCGCGGCGCTTGCCTCCGTGAACAGCGCAGGCGCGCTCACCGGCGACAACACGCTCCTCGCGGACCGTCAGCAGACCTGGGGCGTAGGTGCGAACTATGTGTTCGGCCGGGCAACGGTTGGCTTCGTGTACTCGCAAACGAACCTGACGCAAGGCTTCGGCATCAACCCGACCCTCGCCGGCCAGGCCATCTCGTTTGATGGCAACAGCGTCCACTTCCAGAACTTCGAATTTAATGTCCGCTATAACCCCATATCGACGCTAAGCCTCGCAAGCTCGTACACGTACACGCAAGCCAATTTCGGCTCGGGCTCGCAGCCGAAGTGGGGCCAAATTAACCTGCAGGCCGCCTACTACTTGTCGAAGCTGACGACCGTGTACCTGCAGGGCGAATACCAGCACGTGATGAACGGGGAAGGCCTGAACGGCCAAACCATCGGCGCGATGATCAACAACACTACCAGCGGTGGCGCATCGACGACGAGCAATCAAATCGCTGTGACGGCTGGCATGCGTCTCCGCTTCTAAGCCTTTTCAGCATTACCTTAGTGCCTGTTTCAGACGGCGCAGCAGATCCGGTTTGCCTTACCGCGACAGAACCCGTCTATCTGCTCCCATAGCGACGAGCGAACTGACCGGCTGATAGGGTGTTTCCCCTATCAGCCGGTCAGCAATACCGCACAACGCCAGCAAAGGCGAGGGAGATAGGATTGGCCTATGCCGGCTAGCTCCAACTCGTATTTCCGCATCTGTCGCGTAGCCGCTAATTTGGTCTCCAAAGCCTGACCACCGGATAACTAAATCAACCTTTAACCGAAAGGAGATTGTCGTGCCGATCATTGTTTGCAATACCCGAGCCGGTCTGGACGTCGATGCCAAACGACGCATCGCCAAAGAGATAACGTCCGCGGTGCACGAAACCATCAAGTCGCCGTTGAACATCATTAGTGTGGTCTTCAACGACCTGGCGGCTGAAAGCAGCTACGTCGGCGGAAAGCCGGGGGGCGACACGCTCATCATGTGCAACATCCGTAGCGGCCGCTCCGAAGAAGCCAAGATTTCTCTCGTCAAGAAGATTAGCGCGATCTTCAGCGAATGCACGGGTATCTCCGAGGAGAAGATTGAAACCGGTCTGCTCGAATACGTACCGAAGTACATTATTCGGGGAGGCAAGGAGCTCCCCGACCCACCCTACGCCTGAGCGAAGAGAACGAAGACTGGCGTCCGATTGCCACGGGTCGGCGTCCTGACAACAAGCGCCAGGTATAACGCGACAGATTGCATACGCTTGCAACAAGGAGACAAAATTGGACAAACCGGCTCCGCGCGCCAAAAGAGCGTCGCAGACGAAGATGCGGACGATTGCCGCCGCTAGCTTCATTGGCAGCACGATCGAATGGTACGACTTTTTCCTCTATGGCATCACCGCCGCACTCGTTTTCGGCAAACTCTATTTTCCAAGCGGTGATCCCCTAACCGGAACACTCCTCGCTTTCGGGACTTTCGCAGTTGGTTTCATCGCGCGCCCATTCGGCGGCATCATAGCAGGCCACCTTGGCGACCGCGTAGGCCGCAAATTTGTGCTCGTCACGACGTTGCTAGGCATGGGAATCTCCACGGCGATCATCGGTCTCGTACCCGCATACAAGAGCATCGGTATGGTGGCTCCCGCTCTTCTCATCGCGTTGCGCGTACTGCAAGGGCTGGCAGTAGGCGGCGAGTGGGGAGGCGCCGCGCTGATCGCGGTAGAGCATGCGCCGGAGGGAAGACGCGGCCTTTATGGGAGCTTTCCCCAGATGGGCGTACCCGCGGGCCTATGTCTTGCAACCGTAGGCATGGAGCTGGTCAGTCGTTTGCCCGAAGCGGAGTTCTTTTCGTGGGGCTGGCGCGTTCCCTTTGTGTTCAGCGCCCTGCTCGTCATAGTAGGCCTAGTGATTCGGCTGCGAATCGAGGAACCCCCAGCGTTCCGCGAAGTGCTTGATACCGGC
>NZ_JAFLRF010000003.1:0-163131 GCF_017315705.1 Trinickia mobilis
AACTTACACCATGGTCACCTTCCACCTCAGGCACTTGCCCCCTCAGCCTTCTTGCACATATCTCCGCACACTACCCAATAGGCTTCGAGCTTACGGGTTCGGCCAGTTTCGGTCAGTGGCGCAGCGGTGCTGGATAAAGGGTGTGGTTCAACCGGATGCGACATCAGCCGTGCTGCCAGACCTTTATCGACGAGATCACCAGAATCGCTGCGAGTACTGGCAGCAGCACGGCGCTGGAGGTGATGCCGACCAACCGGCCGCCCACGAATGCGCCGCCGATCGAGCCGGCCGCCATCAGGAGCACGAATGCCCAGTGCCTTCGCAAGACCGCGAAACTGCTGTCCTGGCTGTAGCGCGCGAATCCGGTCAGCATCGTCGGTAAGCTCACCACCAGACTGAGGCTGCCCGCCAGCTTGATGTCGATACCGAAGAGCAGCACCAGCGTCGGTATCAAGAGTTCTCCGCCGGCCACGCCCATCAGAGCCGCGACGGTGCCGATGATGAGGACCTGCGATTACGCCCAGCGTCATCTGCATCATCCCCGTCACGGGCACTGAGTCGTGATGCGTCGCACTGTGGCCGAACAGCAGGATCGCCGCAATCGCGACAAGCAAACCGGCAATCACCTTGTACAGCAGTTGGGGACGCGTTCGCGTTGCCCAGCCTGCGCCCCGCCAGGCGCCGAGGAGACTGCCGGCCAACAGGTTCACGATCACAGGCCAGTGCGCGAGCACGGCGCTCCATGGCACTGCGTGTGCCCGAAAGGGCAGCGCCGACGCGACAACGACGAGGCTCATCGCCTTGTTGAGAATCACCGCTTCCAGCGCGCCAAACTGAAATGCACCAATAAGCAGCGGCAGGCGAAACTCCGCACCGCCGAGACCAATCAGTCCGCCAAGGGCGCCGATGATCGCTCCGCCACCGAACGCGGCCGGACGATTCCGGGCCACGATGTCCTGCGCTGTCATGTCGTCAGTGATGTTTTGATCATGGCTGCCGCTAAAACCGGATCACCTTGGCTGGAATGCGATAAGGGCCATGCCCGTTAGCGTGAAAGCCACCCCCCGTCCAGTCCCACAACGTGGGGCGGATACCGTCTACACACCAGAGCCAGATGATCGCCACTGAGATGTAGACACCCCCATATGCTGCATACGTTCGACCGGCTGCTGAGGGTTGAAGCGTAAGAAGCCATGCAAAGACTGCGAGCGAGAATGCCGCGGGAATCAACAGCCAGACGCTTCCGCCATCTCTCAACCACCGGAATGGTAGGTAGCAACCGATAATTTCCGCCAGCGCGGTGAGAACAAACAGCAAAAACTTCTTCATTTGCTAGCGGGTGCTTGAGAAAGACTGTGTGTCGTACGTCGGGGGCGCTCAGCAGTATAGCGGTCCCTTTGTGGCGCGTAAGCAGCCATTGGCCATTAGCTTCCGAGCAGTGGCAGTGGGTCCGTGCTTGCCGCCCGCATGTCAGACGGCAGGCCGAGCGAGTTCCAACGGGTCGTCGGTCCGGGCGCGGCCAGGTTCGGCCATTCACCGTTGGCTCCCAGATTGCTGACAATCACCGATGGACCAGCCTCAAACTCTGCGCTAGCGTGCCGTTAGCCGGTTTATAGGCGCGGCCGACAAGGGCGATCAATCAAGGTGCTCGCCAGGTTGCCCAGCGCACAAACGATGTCGCGAGTTGTCGGTGATCATTCGAACGACATCGATTTGTGCGCCGAGATCTTCAGGGTAAGGGAGCGAGGGAGATATTGGAGGCTCGTGTTCATTCGTTGCCGCATGTCACCTGCGAGACGGCATCTGGTCAAAATCGAACCACGTACAGGAGCGCGGATGGCAAACGAACTTGTAGTCCCGTGCTGGACGCGAGGTCGAATGTGGCCGACGCTCGTCTATTTTATTGCTGTCTCGGCGAGCAGTTTGAGGTTGTATAAGGGCAGCCATGCGGCTGGTCCTTGGATAGTGGCAGTGTATTCAATCTTGATTGCCGTGCCGGTTTGCCGAGTGCTGTTCAAAAAGAGGTTCGTCTTCACGGGCCAGCCGAAATCTATTCAGTGCGAGTCGCGTTTCGCTGGAATACTGGTAAACACTAGAGCGCTGGATCCTGCCGCATTTAAATGGGTTCGCTCGCGCATGGGCTCGTTCGAACCGAGGGACGCCATTATTGAAATCGGAATGGAGCACGTCTACGACGCCGTAACCGTGCAAACCATCAAATATGCGATGGGCGAGACGCCTGAGGTGGCAAAAACGCGCACTGAAATTGCCGACATTCTCGCAATCGACGATCGCGGACACGAGCGGTTGCCCCCTCAGAAGACCATTTCCTAGGAATGTCATCGAAGATGAAAAATGAAGACCGGGACCCAATAATCATATGGCGCATTCTCCTGCTGTCGGTCATTTCCTGCCTCGCAGCGTTTGCCTACTCTGCGACTCCGATCCCAGCAGATCTAGTTGGTATCTGGGCAACAGAGAACTCGCAGTTCAGAGGTGAGGCGCTATGGAAGGGCCATGCCATCTATCTCGACGCGGACGGCAGCGGTGCAGGTGTCGGCGGTGATGGAACAGATGTTTTGGGTGTGCAGTTTTTGGTAACTTCTTATGACACAAAAACCAACATGCTCAAGGTTGACTTAATCGACAATGAAAAGATCACTTCTAGTGAGATCATGATTTACGATCCGGCAAAAAAGACACTTTCTTTTGATCCTTCTCTTTTTTCCGCAAAGCGTCCTGTGCAAATCTTCAGTCGTCGCGCGAATCGAATTTCAGCCAATATGAGAAAATCGCTTGGGTTTCCCATAAAATCAAAGTGAATACGTCGTCTGTTTGTGCGTATCCCGAGCGCCATACGCCAGCTTTTTCAAGAGCCCTGGTCGCCGTCAAGTGATAGCGATGGAGCGAGCAATGGCTGCTTTCGCTTCGCACCAGTGGCCGTTGCGGGTCGCATTGTGCCGATCGTTGACATTTATTTTGTGTTGGCGGCGCAAACTGATTAATTTTGAGGACTATGCCGTGAGTCTAATAGACGAATCAGAAGGCGAAACATCAACTCAGATAATCTCAGGAAGGCGTCGCAGTAGATGGTCGTTACGGTCGCTCTTCCTACTATTCAGCACTAGTTTTTTGTTCTTGGCGAGTGCTAGTTTGGCCTGGGCAGGCGATGACATTATAGATGTGTCGGTTGGGTATTATAACAATAATCGCGCACATTTCCATATTCCAAAAATATATAAACCGGAGGTGTATGACAGCTTTTATCGAGTTATTGTGGACTATCCTTCGATGCGCCCGACTATATGGTCGAGGTCTCCACCAATAAACAAGACTTCCTTGGACATCGTGATCAACGGATATCCGAAAAACGGCACATTTGCCGACGTTGTTGTGAACGGAGTCACCGGATCACGAATTGCGGGATATGAGAACGGCTACACCGTTTATGTTGAGCCGATCCGATCGACGCCGAGAAAAATCCTGGCGTTTAAGGATGCGCGCGAGAACAATGTGGTGGTGGAAATTGAGGGGAGCTGGTCGATCCGAAATCAGATAAACCATGGAATCGCGCAACGGTATATGATCACTTTTTCTTTCGATAAGAGTTTGAATGTTGATTATCGGGAAATCGATGATGCCGTGTCAAAATTTATATCGGCAATGTATGTTGGTAATAACTGAATTGGCGAAAGATAGGGCTGCGCGCATTTCTTATTTAGAGGCACTCTATAGCCATCATGGGTGGTGGACATCCCGTTCAATTAAGCCCGTTTGAAGTTTCGTGTACGAACTGGCTATGCATGTTGCCTTCGTTGCGCTCAGGTAATCTCCTTGCCTAGCAAGAAGCCAGGGAGGCTACAGCCGTCTCGAATGGCCGCTTCGTGGTGCGACGACTGTCTCTTGTGGGTCGCTTGCTGTCCTCCAAACGGGCACATAGCTGCCTTTCGACCTGATCGTGTGCTCGACGTCAGCAATACTGAGCAAAGCCGCCGTTGGCCGATGGTTGCGCCAGTGGCGGCTATGGCCGAATTGTTCGCGTAGCTCGACCGTTCTCTGCCGTCGCCGGGGGCGGCACCGGCGGATGTGTGCCCGCGGCGAAGCGTGCGGTTATGCCAAGTTACACCGGATTTTTCGTGTCTAACATGAGGTTGAAACTGCCGCTACGCCAAAAGACTACGGTTATAGCGATCGCGCGGTTCCCGCGCGCTGCGCATCGCCATTGAAAGTCGATTTCTTCAGGCACGACGGAATAACCGTCGATCAATCGCGTTATCTGTCGCAATGGCAGTCTGACGATCGGAGCGTGATTCGTTGTCCGATCCCGCTTGCGCCCTGTGCCGGCGCTGTCGGTATGTGCTTTGACGGCTCCCGCGGCACTGGAATGAATGCCAGCCACCAAGCCTGGAGCGATCTTGAGTCACAACATGGTTCAACCCGGATGGCTGCGGATTACGCATTGGATCAACGCAAAGTCACGCGCGACTGGCGGCATCGCACCCCTAGCGCTGCGCCGATCGGATGGGTGGAGATGCGCTATGGAAAACCTCACGAGAACTCGCTCGACGCTTACTATGTTAGTGCTCCTGCTGGCTGGATGTGCCGTCGGCGGCGTGCCACGAAGCGGGCCGCACCTGAGCCCAACGGAGTGCCGCGACTTGGCCGCACTTAGAAGCAACGCGCCTCCGACGATGGCGCAACACCACAGCGAGCTTGCGGCCCTCAGGAAAGCGGGCTACGACCCGCCACCATGGTACGACGACCCATACTACCCAGAGGATCTACAGGCGGCGCAGCGCCTAGTCGACTATTGGTTCGAAACGGAGTGCCAGCAGTTTCAACCCGGGTGAGAAGCCCCGGAGCCACTGCGGACATCCTCAGACTTAGCGCGTAGCAACCGCGCGTCGCATCGCAGCGCTGATCCCTTGCCGCGTGGGCGTGCAAACCGCCCCACGGGTCTCCTTTCAAGGAATGCACACAGGGCACCGCGATTTGGCATCGCAAGTGTATTCGCCCGTTGGCCAATAGCTTGCTCTCGCCGTCAATTTGGAAAAACGATCAAGATTGCTTTCAGCGGGTGGCAACCTCAAGATTGATGCAGCCAACGCACTTGCTCTCCTCGAAAGTGATCCGGTGGGAAATAAGAGCACGAGACGACGCAGCCCTCGAACGGGAGTTTTTCAGTTCTTTAGTATCGAGCAGCCTTCACTAAAAAACTTTGGGGTCGGCGCACTGCATAGGTGATGGCCGGAGCCCATGACCGTTATCTGCAGTTTCACCGGGCCCTTTTTCTGATCTTCCGCATCAGGTTTTCAATGTCACGATGCCGCTTGGTCCGATGCCTCTAAACGGTTACTCGTGCTCGTGTGTTTGGAGCAGAGTGGGAATTTTTCTGTCTTCAAGCGCGACTTTGTAGATTACCGAAGCGTCATTTTCGGGCCATGCCATTTTCACGCGGTCGATCCAATAATAAAAACACGAGATCAATGCTCTCCGATTTCATTCTCAAGGAGCTTTTATGAAAATCAAATTTTGCGTAGCATTCATGGCGATAATGTCTGCGACATCTGTTTTTGCTGAAAATGGTCACGATGACCCGAAGTCAGCCGCCTCCGTCGAGGCATACACGAGAGACCAAACCGAAAAATCGCTGTCCAGTCTCGATGCAGTTAAGGCAGAAGTTCCCGGGGCAGAAAAAACACGTGGGCAGGTGCGGCAAGAACTGATCGAGTCAGAACGCGCTGGCCTCGTGCCTGTTGGGAGAACTGATTATCCACCGAGTCAGGCGACGATTAACCGCAATCGAGTGCGCTTCAGTCTTGCCGAGAAGTACTGGACGAGGCAACAGTAACAAGAAGATATTTCTAGCCATAGACATCCTTCTTTTATTATGCATAGATATATGAACACTATAAGTCGTTTTAAGCGTGGTATTGATGTCGCGGCCCAATGTCGAGATCCATCGACGCGCTACCTCCGTGGGCAATTTATGCTGTCGCGATCTTTTTCATTGAGCCGTCTGATTGTTCTTTTTGCTTTATTTGGAGCGGTGGCAGGGTGCGCAAACTCGACGACGGGAGGAACGGCAGATTCTCTTGCCCGCAACGAAACGCCGCGCCTTCCACACGAATATCCCTGCCAATATATGCATGTGAAAACCTTGAACTGCCCGTCGAGGTAGAAGCAGCCATCGAGTCGTAGAGTAAGAATTTTTCTTCAAACTTGACTTTGTAGATTGCCGACGCGTCATTTTCGAGTCATGCCATTTTCAGGCGGTCGATCCAATAATAAAAAGCCCGCACCAATGCCGTCCGATTCCGCTTTCGGCGAGTTTTTACGAAAATCAAATTTTCCGCAGCGATTGTGGCTACGAGGTTTGCGAGCCCAAAATAGGTACTCACACGCAGAGAGCGCGACGCGTTTGCGGATCAGGCAGATCGATCGGTGGTTGCGCCGGCACAGGCGACACAGCGGACACCCGAACAGTCGCAATCCTTGTCGGGAGGAGCAAAAGCGCTCCTCGCGAATGGGGGTCAATGGCCGAGGTGCTTGTCGAAGAATTGAGTGATTTCTGCGAATGCCGCTCTGGCCTCGGGCACGCGATCATCCATCTGGTACTGAGCGTGCGATATTCCGTCGAAAACTTCGAGTTGTGCATCGACACCGGACTGCTGAAGCTTCTGGTGCACACGGACCGTGTTGCTGAGCAGCAAGTCGCGTGTTCCCGTGGTCAGGATCGCCGGCGGAAAGCCATGCATATCGCCGTAGACGGGTGAGAGCAGCGGGTCCTTCAGATTATGACCGTGCGCGTAGACAATTGCCGCGGCATGGCAGAACCCATTGGGCGACACCAGGACGTTGTCCACCTTTTCGTTCGTGTAGAACGAGTCGCCAGTCTTCGTCAGGTCGGACATTGGCGTACCGGGCGCGATCGCACCCGGCATTTTCAGCCCTTCCTGCTTCGCGCGCAGCATCAGCTCGAGCACGAGCGCGCCGCCGGCCGAGGTCCCGAAAACGCCTACATTCTTCGGGTCGCTCGTCCGGAGCACCGACTTATACACAGTCTCGACGTCGTCGAGCGCCGCGGGGAAATAAGCCTCGGGCGGCATGCGGTAGTCGACCGAAATGACCTTGTAGTGTCCAAGACCCGCCATGATGATGGCCTCGCCCGTGCCCGACTCGCCAGGGTAAAGCTCGTAGCAGCCGCCATGGATATGAATCAGCACCTTGTCGCGATGTTCGGGCGGAATATGGTTGGGCGTCACGATGTGCACCCTCACGCCGTTGATCGTCGATGCCTGCACCGTCACGTCCAGACGCTCGCGCAGGGCCGGGAGCGTTTGCATGACCTTTGCGGCCTGTGCGTTGGCAGCCGTTCTCCATTGCTCGCCCGTCGTCCACAAGACATTCCAGGCGGGGTTGAGTGGCGCCGCGATGAGCTTTTGCAATTGGGGGCTGACTTCCGTCGGCACCGGAATGGTCTTCGCGGGCACTTGGCGGGGCGCAAGCGCACCGTCGTCGGCAAGCGCCGCGCCGGAAACTGAGGCGAAGGCGGCGGCCGCGAGCAGGAGGAATTGAGTGAGCTTCATCTTGGAGCTGTCTCCGGTTCTGGCTTACCAACGTAGTGCGTCGACAGACAGGTGACGTTTCCGCCGCCGGGCCGGCGATGCATGCTCACGCAAGGCGATCAATTGCCTGCGATTTGTTTGCCGGGAGAGGGAAGGGGATCGGAGCGATTCCACCAACCACCGCCCAGCGCCTGGAATAGTGCCGCGGTATCGGCGAGGCGCGCCGACTGTGCCTGAACCACCGCAAGCCGTGCTGCCTCCTCAATCTGCTCCGCGTTTAGAACGTCCAGATTCGACATCGCGCCAAACTGCTGCTGTTTTTGAGTCAGATCCAGGGAGCGGGACGCGGCCTGTTCGGCGGTAACGGCGGCTTGCAGCGTATTGGCGTCGTACTGCAATGCCCGCAGAACATCGGCGACGTTCTGATACGCGCCGATCACGGTCACGCGATACTGCGCCGCCGCCTGGTCGAACGCTGCCTGTGCTGCGCGCTGACGATGCATGAGCGTTCCGCCGTCAAAAATCGGTTGGGATAATTTGCCGATCACGGTGAAGAATTGGTTGTACGGCGAAAAGGCATTGGCGATCGCACCCGGCGACGTGCCGAACGACGCCGTCAATGAGAGCTGTGGCAGGCGGTTAGCAATCGCGACGCCGACCTGCGCACTCGCCGCGTGCAGTGTTGCAGCCGCAGCGAGAATGTCCGGGCGTTGCTCGACCAGCTTCGACGCAATGCTGACCGGCAACTCCTGCGGCAGATGCAAGGAAGAGAGTTCGAAATTCGCGGCCAGGTCCTCATTCGGCAAGCCACCAACAAGCGCAATCAGCGCGTTGCGCTGCAGGGCCAGTTCTTTTTGCATCGACGGCAGCCGTTCCTCAGCCTGGGCCAACACGGCCTCTTGCTGAAGCACGTCCGATTGCGCAATTTCACCCAGCGCATATTCGCGCTGCAGGATATCCCGGAGTTGCGTGTCCGCCTTGATCGTTTCCTGTTGTGCGGCGATCTGTCCGCGCAGTCCAGCCTCCTGAATGGCAGCCAGCACGACGTTCGTGCTCAGGGTCAGATATGCCGCCTCCAGCTCGAAGCGCTGATTGTCAGCCTGAGCCGCAAACGATTCGACCGTCCGGCGGCCGAGGCCGAACGCGTCAAGAGAATACGAAACGGTGAGGCCGGCCGAATAGAGCGAATAGATGGATTTGTTGTTCGCAGCAACCGGTGCGAGGCTTGCAATTGAAGTCTGGTTCTTGCTGCCGGACACGTCGAGTCCGACGCTGGGCAAGAGTGTGCCGCCTTGCGCGAGCATGTTTTCCCGCGCCACCCCGAGCGCGGCCTGGGCCGCTGCGATCGTGGGATTGGCTCTGAACGACCGGTCCACGAGCTCATTCAGAGCCTGTGACTGAAACAGTTCCCACCAGCGGCCCGAGATGTCCTTGTCCTCGATGAAGCTTTGCGCTCCACCGAATTGAGCGGGTGTCGATGTTGTGGTCCGCGCGAGCGGCTCCGGCGTGTATCCGGCGCCGCTCGGCGCCGACGGCTGCTTGAAGTTCGGACCGACCGCACAACCTGCGAGTAGCAAGGTTGCCAAAAGATTTGTAGAGCGCCTGAAAGCCATGACTGAAGAACCCCCTTTTTATTCTGCAAATTGTGGCTGGGATGCGGACTCGGCTGACGTGCGCGGGGCCCGTCGCTTGCCGCTAAACCAGGGGTAGACAGCAGGCAGCACCAGCAGCGTCAGCAGCGTGGCGGACACCAGTCCGCCGATCACGACGGTGGCAAGCGGTCGCTGGACTTCAGCACCCGAGCCGGTGGAAAGCGCCATCGGCAGGAAGCCCAGGCTCGCGACGGTCGCGGTCATCAGCACGGGCCGCAACCGGGTCATCGCGGCTTGCATCGCGGCCTCCACGGCATCGAGACCGCTTGCGCGCCTTTCTTCGATGTAACTCACCATCACCACACCATTCAGGACCGCAATTCCGAATAGCGCGATGAAGCCGACCGCAGCGGAAATGCTGAACGGCAGTCCGCGCATCGAAAGTGCGAAAATTCCGCCGATCGACGCAAACGGCACATTGAAGAAGATGAGCGCGGCGAGCCGCCAGCTTTTGAACATCAGGAACAGCAGCGCAAAAATCAACGCGAGCGCGGCCGGTACGACGACCGCAAGGCGCGACATCGCTTCCTGGAGATTCTGGAAACTCCCCGCCCACGAAACCGAATATCCGGGCGGCAGATGCACCTGTGATGTGACCGCCTGCTGCGCAGCCGCCACAAAACCGGCAAGATCGCGGCCGCGCACATTGGCCTGCACCGTGATGACGCGGTGTCCCTGCTCGCGTGCGATTGCAGAGGGCCCCGGCTCCATGCGTATGTCAGCGATCTCGCTCAACGGAACGGCGCGGCCCGCGCTGTCGCTGACACGCAGATCGCCGATTCTCGCAACGCTGTCCCGGTCATGCGGCTGAAGGCGAACGCGGATATCGAAGCGACCATCGCCGTCGACGATCGTGCCCACGGTGCGGCCGCCCAGCGACTGCACGAGGTCGAGCACCTGACTGGCATTTAATCCATAGCGCGCGATCGCCTCACGATTGACGACGATGCGCAGATAGGGCTGGCCGATCGTCTGTTCGGCCTCGACGTCGGCGGCACCGGGCACGCGTGCGAGAACGGCGGCCACGCGCTCCGCCGTGTCGTGCAGCGTGTTGAGGTCGTTGCCGTGGATTCGCACAGCAACGTCTGCCTGTACGCCCTGCAGCATGTCGTCCATGCGCATTTCGATAGGCTGCGCCCAACTCAGTTGCAGGCCGGGGACGTTGCGTTTCAACGCTGCTGAATAAGCGGCGACGAGTCCTTCCTGAGTTTGCGCAGTGCGCCATTGGGAGGTCGGCTTGAGCATGATGAACGTATCGCTCTGCTCGACCCCCATCGGGTCCGTCGGAATCTCCGAGGTACCACCCAGAGTGACCGTCGACTGCACCTCCGGAAAGCGCATCAGGGTGCGCTCGATCATCGTCTGCGTTTGAATGGCCGAGGCGAGCGAGATGCCAGGCAGTTTGGTCGTCGTGACAGTCAGCGCACCTTCGTCGAGACGCGGCAGAAATTCGGCACCAAGGCGCGAGCCGGCCGCGCAAGCGCTCAACAACAGCAGTACGGCCAGTCCCATCGCAATGCCGGGATGCCGGGCGGTTCGCGCCAGCGCCGGCTTGTACATGCGGCGAGCCCATTGGATGATGCGGCTGTCATGTTCCGCCACCTTGCGCCGGAGCAGAAAACTCGCGAGCACCGGCATGAGCGTGAGGGTGAGCGCAAGCGAAGCGATGAGTGCGAAGATCACGGTCATCGCCATCGGTTTAAACATCTTTCCTTCGACACCCTGCAGGCTAAGGATGGGCAGGTAGACGGCAGTGATAATCACGACGGCATACGTGACCGGTCGCGCGACTTCCTGGGCCGCCTCGCGGACCGTCTGCAGGACCGGGCGGTCCGGCATTTCCGCGCGTCGACGCACGACGTTTTCAATCAGCACGACGGCGCCGTCGACGAGAAGACCGAAGTCGATCGCACCCAGGCTCATCAGGTTGCCGGACATGCCGGCGTAGTACATCGCGGTAATGGCGGCCAGCATAGAGAGCGGAATGGCCAGCGCCACGATCAAGCCGGCCCGAGCGTTACCCAGCAGCAAAAACAACACCACCATGACGAGAACCGCACCCTCGGCCAGATTGTGGGCGACGGTATGGAGCACGCGGCCCATGAGATCCGCACGGTTGTAGTAGGGCGCTATCTCGACGCCAGGGGGAAGGGAGCGCTGGATCTGCTTGATAGTCGATTCAACATTCTGCGCAACGACCCGCGTGTTCTGGCCGAGCGACATCAAGACGACGCCCACCACCGCCTCGCCGTGGCCGTCTCGCGTCACGCCGCCAAGGCGTGGCATCGGCGCCTCGACCACCTTGGCGACGTCGTGCACGTAAAGCGGCGCGCCGCCGCTGCGCGTGCGCAACACGATGTTGCCGATGTCTGCGCTCTTTTGCAGCAGACCCTCGCCGCGGATGATCGCCTCACCGCCGTTGTGCTCGATCGTTGCGCCGCCGGAGGAACCGTTGTTCACTTGTACGGCATTGAATACATCGTCGATTGACAGGCCGTAGCGAGTCAAAGCATCGTCCGAGACCTGCACTTCGTAGGTCTTGAGTTCGCCGCCATTGACGTTGACGTCCACCACGCCGGGCACTTGGCGCAGACGAGGAGCGACCTGCCAGTCGAGGATCGTGCGCAAGTCCATCAACGACTGTCCCTTGCCGCGCACCTGGAACTGGTAGATTTCGCTCAGACCGTCGGAGAGCGGCCCTAGCTGCGGTGCACTGGTACCGGGCGGCAATTGCAGGGTCTGCAGACGCTCGGTCACCAGGTTGCGATCGAGGTAGATGTTCCC
Organism: Trinickia mobilis; assembly: GCF_017315705.1. Taxonomy (GTDB): domain Bacteria; phylum Pseudomonadota; class Gammaproteobacteria; order Burkholderiales; family Burkholderiaceae; genus Trinickia_A; species Trinickia_A mobilis. Next base: position 12,005 of record NZ_JAFLRF010000003.1, read on the forward strand.
GCCGTCCGCAAAGCGCACGTAAAGTACGGACACACCGTAACGCGATATGGAGCGCAGCCCCTGCATGCCCGGCAGGCCCTGCAGCGCCAGTTCAATCGGCGCGGTGATGTTGCGCTCGACATCGAGCGGGGCAAGACCCGGCGCCTGGGTGGTGACCAGTACCTGAAGAGGCGAAATGTCAGGGTCGGCATCGAACGGCAAGCGCTGCATGCTCATGAAGCCGATACCGACCAGAAGCAGAACCAGAAGCAGTACGACGGCGCGGTTTCCGAGCGCCGCGTCGATCATCTTCGTAATCATGGGGTGGCCTCTTAGCCTTCGTCCGGAATGGCGTTCTGAAGGAAATCGGCTTTGAGCCAATAGCTGCCGTTGGTCACGACCTGCGTACCCGCCTTCACGCCCTCGATAATTTCAGTGAACCCGCCGCTGCTGACACCTGTGCGGACGACTTGCTTCGTGAAGTGGCCGGCGCCGGACGGAATAAAGACCGCTGTTTGACCATCCACGTCCTGCAGCGCGCTATCCGGCACCAGTACGGCATCGCGTCCGAGCGGCGACGCGATATTCGCTGTGGCGAACATGTTGGCGCGCAGGGCACCGTCGGGGTTCGGCAGGTCGCACCGCACGGTCACGGTACCGGTGTTCGGATCGACCTGGTCGGCGATGTAGGTGACATGTCCGGCGAACTGTTTGCCGGGATACGCATCGACCGTGACGGCGACCGCATCACCCTCTTTGATGATGCCCAATTCCCGTTCCGGGACATTGGCTTGCAACCAGACTGTCGAAAGATCCGCCACTGCAAAGATCTGCAGCGACGTGTCGACGATATCGCCGGGCGCGGCTCCCACCGAATTGATCACACCGTCAAAGGGCGCCACTACAGCGCCCAACGAATCGCCGGGGCCCAGTCTGGTCAAAGCGGCGTTGTCGCCACTCCTCGCGAGCGACCCGCTCGGCACCAGCCGCTGTCTCATGCCCAGCCACTTTTGCAACTCCGCCTCGCGCGAGCGTAACGTGGCCTGCGCGCTTGCGACCATCGAACGACGGCGCTCGAGTTCGCTTTGGGCCATCGCACCAATGCCAACCAGCTCAGTGGCGCGCGTCAACGCCACTTGGGCGGTCGTGGCCGCGACCGTCGCGTCCGTGACGGCGGCCTGGGCGCTCGCCACCTGACTGCGCACATCGCTGAGATCGAAGTCATCCAGGATGGCGAGCCGTTGGCCCGCACGCACGCGTTGCCCCACCACAACGTCAATTGCTTCGATCCGCCCGCGCGATGGAGAACTGACTTGAGCGAGATGCCTTGCGTCGAAACTGACCACGCCCGTGGCCTGCACCGAGCGCACAAGCGGCCGGAGCTCGGCGTCGGCGAAGTGCAGGTCCATATTGGCAAGCGCCTCGCGCGGCACGTCCACTGCGGTCGGTACCGGCGGGTTAGACGCGACGGCGGAGGGCGGCGTCGTGTTCGCCTCGGCCGGAGAAAACGCATGAAAAGCGACCAGACTGCCGACGACCACGACGCCGGCGGAGCCAATCGATACCAAAAGCCGCCTGCGGGTCAGCATGTCGCCTCCGCGCGCGCTGTCCGGTGCGACCGGGCGCCCCGGCCAATATCGTCAGTATCGTTGGCATCACTAACGAAGCTGTGACGAGCTCGCATGCACATCGCAGACGTATGGGTATTTTGCATTTTCTGTGATCACTCAAGCATTGGAATGAAGGCCGACCCGAAAGCCGTTCCGGTTGACCTTGGAGTGATGTAATTTTTGCCTCGGCGCAATGAACGCGGTGTGGCGAGAAAATGACTTTTCGGTCATTCCTTCGTCATCGCGACGATGAACGCCCGACAGACGAAACAGCGCGTAACTGGTACGATTCACTGCAGGCCATCGGTTTGCTCGCAACCACAACCTGGCCGAAAATGACTGTTAAGTCATCCGCACCAAGATGGCAAAAATGTAATTTTCTTGCCATTCGTCTGTATCAATCGCCAGGATAGCTTTGACAATGCGGCGTTGGCTCCGCTATAGCTTCCTGTCCTAAAAGGTATTCGTGTAATGAGGATCCTGATCGTTGAGGACGAGCCCAAGATGGCGTCCTACCTTCGCAAGGGGCTGACGGAAGCCAGCTTTACTGTCGATATCGCCGCGGACGGGAGGGACGGACTGTTCCTCGCGTTGCACGAGGATTTCGACCTGATCGTGCTCGATGTGATGTTGCCGGAGCTGGATGGACTCAGCGTGCTTAAACGCCTGCGAATGGAAAAAAAGCACACGCCCGTGCTATTGCTCACGGCGCGGGATACGGTCGAAGACAAGGTCGCCGGCTTCGAATCGGGCGCTGACGATTACCTTTCCAAGCCGTTCGCCTACGCCGAGTTGCTGGCGAGGATTCGCTCGCTGATCCGTCGGGCGCCGCGTACAGCGCGCGATGTCCTGGTAGTCGGGGATCTTGAGATCGATCTGATCAAACGGAGAAGTCGACGCGGGAACGCGCGCATCGACCTGACGGCCCAGGAATTTGCGCTTTTGCAACTTCTTGCTGAACGGCAAGGGGAGGTACTGACGCGGACGTTCGTAACGTCACAGATCTGGGATATGAATTTCGACAGTGACACGAATGTGGTCGATGTTGCCGTCAAACGCCTTCGCGCGAAAATTGACGCCGCATTTGACAATAAATTGCTGCATACCGTTCGAGGCATGGGCTACGTGCTCGAGGACAGATCTTGACTGCCTCTGCCAGACCTGCCGTCGCCAGACCGTATTCTCTACTTAAGCGCCTGACGGTAGCGATCTCGGTCGTTGCGCTATTCGTGTTTGCGTTGGTGGGTGGTCTGCTATACGACACGCTAGGGCTCGAACTCCAACGGCGGGATGACACCGAGATCGCCGAGAAGCTGGATCAGTTTCTACAACAGGCTCGCGATTTCGGTTCAACACAGGTGCTGCGCCAAAAAAGTGCGGTTTTCCATGAAGTGCTGCAGTCGCATCCTGCCGTCTATCTCCTGATCGCGAACAGCCGCGGCGACATCCTGGTCCAGCATTCGAACAAGCCTTCGCGGGAGTTGAGATCTATCGGGTCAAGTCACCCCGGTCAACATACGGCGTATACGTGTGATCCCCCAACCATCGGATCTTCCCGCTGCATCTTTGCGGACGAAACTCTGCCCTCAGGCGAAGGGATTCGCGTCGTTCTCGCGCACGTGGCGACGGAACGGCAATCGCTACTCGACACCTATCAAGTCGATGTTTGGCTAGCGATTGCCGCGGGGTCGATCTTGATGGGCATCCTGGGTTATGCAATCGCGAGCAGGGGACTTTCGCCTGTAAAAGCGATTGGCCGTCAGACGTCAACCATTGAAGCGCACAGGCTGAACGAGCGCCTCGATATCAGCGCGGGTCCCATCGAATTGCAGGAAATTGCGGTATCGGTCAATCGCATGCTTGACCGTCTGGAGCGGGCGTTCATGCGCCTGAGCCAGTTTTCGTCGGATCTGGCTCACGATATGCGAACACCGTTAGCGAACGTGATCAGTTCGTCGCAAATCACGCTGTCCCGCACGAGGACGACGGAAGAATACGAAAACCTGATCGACTCCAATATTGAAGAGTGCGAGCGTCTTCATCGAATGATTGAGAACATGTTGTTTCTCGCGCGAAACGACAATTCAAAGCAGTATTTCAAGCTGGGTGAAGTGGACTGCCGCGGTGAACTCGCGAGGCTTACCTCGTATTTTCAAGGCATCGCCGAAGGGACGGGGGTCCGCTTCGTCATCGATGGCAACGCCACGATCTCCGCGGACCCCACCATGTTTCGCCGGGCAGTCAGCAACCTGATGTCCAATGCACTGGATCACGCCGCGGTGGGAACCGACATCGAACTGCGTACGTACGAATCGGAAGGCTATGTGACCATCGAGGTCACGAATAAGGGTCAGCCCATTCCCCCTGAGCACATCGAGAAAATTTTCGACCGGTTTTATCGAGTCAATGCGGCGAGACACGGGTCAGCCAAGAACACCGGGTTGGGTCTTGCGATCGTGAAGTCGATCATGGAGTCGCATCGGGGCAAGGTGGAAGTTGTGAGCAATCGCGACAACACGACCTTCGCGCTGTATTTTCCACGCTCTGCCTGAATCCACGCCGTCGTAAAGGCAAAAGTCCCCTTCAGGGGGGCGACCTTCACGCCTTCTGGCGTACCTGACGATCACGCCCTGCTCGGTCAGGGAGCGCGACGTGATTGACACGGCGCCGTCGCCTTACAGGCGATAGCTCGCGCTGGTCGGTATTGCGTCGCTTTATCACTAGTGTGACAGCGCGCGCCGGCAGAGAAACGCAAGCGAGCGCCGCTAACGCCCGGGCGACGCTGAATGGCTGTAGAAGCCAGACAACAGGTCGACGAGCTTGTCACGATCGTCGCCACATGCATGCGTGGGCGCATGCGTCGGACCGTGGATGAACTTGCTTGTGAGCGCCTGCGACAGTGCTTCGAGCACCGCGGCGGGGTCGTCGCCGCGTGTGAGCATTTTCTGCGCGCGCTCGAGTTCGACGCGCCGCAGCGCATCGGCCTGCGTGTGAATATGCCGGATCACGGGCACCACGCTGCGCTGCTCGAGCCACTGCCAAGCGGTTTTCAGCATCTGGAGCGCGGGCCGGATTTGCTCGAGAGGGAACGCCACACGTTCGCGCAATGCGACCGGCGCGGTGTGATGATTGATCCCGATCGAGAGCAGTTGCATGTAAGGACAATGAGTCGGCGGATGGGCTGAGCAGCATGCTATGGTTTGCGACACCCGACTGCCAATGGTTTGTCTTTATAGATCCAATAGGCGCGCAGACCATACCGCATATAAGGACTTTCTCTTTTTAGCAAGCTCGGGGTTCATTCATCCATCCATTCGACTCCCATGTCCGACCGCGCCAAGGCCGATAGTCGGCAACGAGGACTCGGTGCACGACATCACAATTTCGAAGTCGTACAGCCGCTCAGGCAAGCCCGCAAGCGGAGTCGCCTGGTCAGCGCTTTCAACGTCCGCTTAGCCAATAGATTTCTTTGATCAATCCAATAGCGCGAGGCATGACAAATTTGTCATCTCCCGGTCTCCTAAATGTCTGAATTGCCGCCCTAAGATCCTGCGGCGGTTGTGCCAGAGGTTGACGTCGAGCACGAACTAGCTGCCCTCGGAATCGACGATCGCGCTTCCGCGATTTGACAAGCCCTCGCGCCCCCCGTTAAAAAGGATTCCACCGTGAAAAGATCTAAGGCTTATCTCTCAGCAAGCGTTCTCTCCGTTGTCTCGGCCATCGGTCTCGCTCAACTGGCTCACGCCGAAGGCGTGATGACCCGTGACACTGGCGCGCCTGTCGCCGACAATCAGAACTCCGAGACCGCCGGTCCGGAAGGCCCGGTTGTGCTGCAGGACTCGAATCTCATCGAGAAACTGCAGCGCTTCGATCGCGAGCGCATTCCTGAGCGCGTCGTTCACGCGCGTGGCACCGGCCTCTTCGGCGAGTTCGTGCCGAGTACCGACATCAGCTCGCTGACCATGGCCAAGGTGTTCACGCCGGGCACGAAGACCCCGGTCTTCGTCCGCTTTTCGACCGTGATGGGCTATCGCGGATCGCCGGAGCAGGCTCGCGACCCGCGCGGCTTCGCGATCAAGTTCTACACGCAGCAAGGTAACTGGGACATGGTCGGCATCAACTGGCCGGTGTTCTTTATCCGTGACGCCATCAAGTTCCCGGACTTCGTGCATGCGAACAAACCGTCGGCAGTGACCGGCGTGCAGGATCCGAACCTGGCCTTCGACTTCTTCGCTCACTCGCCCGAAGCGACCAACATGCTGACGCACCTGTACACGGACGAGGGCATGCCTGACTCGTACCGTCACATGGATGGCTTTGCCGTCCACGCGTTCAAGTTCGTCAATGCCCAGGGCGAAGTTCACTACGTGAAGTTCCACTGGAAGAGCCGCCAGGGCGTCCACGGCATCCGTCCGCAGGACATCCCGCATTCGATCGGCGCGGACTGGAACATGATGACCAACGACCTGTACAACTCGGTCAAGGCACATTCGTATCCGCAGTGGGACCTGTATATCCAGGTGATGTCGCCGAAGGATCTGGCCAAGTACGACTTCGACCCGCTGGACGACACGAAGGTATGGCCGACGTCGATCCCTGAGCAAAAGATCGGCACCATGACCCTCAACCGCATTCCGGATAACTATTTCCAGTCCACGGAAGAGTCCGCGTTTGCGCCGTCGCGCCTCGTGCCGGGCATCGAACCTTCCGAAGACCGGATGTTGCAGGGCCGTCTGTTCGCCTACGCCGATACGCAGATGTACCGCCTCGGACCGAACTACATGGATCTGCCGATCAACCGCCCTGTTGCGCCTGTGAACAACAACAACCAGGACGGCTTCATGAATGCCGGCGACCGCAAGGGTGAAGTCAACTATGAGCCCTCCGGCATCAACGAAATCGCCGAGCAGCCGAAGTACAAAGCCGTGCGGACACCGGTGTCAGGTACGATCCAGCAACAGGCGATCCACAAGACGCTCGACTTTCGTCAGGCCGGCGAGTACTACCGCACCTTGTCCGATCAGGACAAGACGGACCTGGTGACGGCGCTGTCGGCGGACCTCTCGCACGTAACGAACGATGCGAACAAGTACGCGATGCTGTCGTATTTCTACAAGGCTGATTCCGACTACGGAACCCGTCTTGCGCAGGCGACGCACGCGGATGTGTCCCGGGTGCAGAGCATCGCTGCGCACCTGAGCGAAAACTAAGTTGTAGCGTTGAGCCTGCGCGAGCAGGCTCATCTTTGCCCACATACGACTTTCGACGGAGCAGACATGCAATGCATTTCTACCGCGCGGAGCAGGATTCGCAGCACGGCGGCCGCGGCCATAGCGGTATTGATGACGGCGGGTTGCGCCCAGCACATGTATCTGTCGCAAGGGTATTCGAGCGCAGATAACACAGCGGCCGCATCGAAGTACACCGGCGACTGGTTTGCCGCGGCGCGTGCCGGACGAACCGATATCGTCCAGTTACTGATCGACGCGCACTACCCGCTCGAAACAAAGACGCCTGAGGGATACACGGCGCTGATTCTTAGCGCGTATGACAATCATCCGGACACGCTCAAGGCCTTGCTTGCCGCCGGCGCCAATGCGTGCGCGGCGGATCAGCACGGCAATACCGCCCTAATGGGCGCACTTTTCAAGGGCGAGACGAACATCGCAAAGATACTGCTGGATACGCCCTGCAATATCGATCAGACCAACAATGCCGGCGAAACCGCACTCTCGTTTGCGGCGCTGTTTGGCCGCCTCGACATGATCCCGGTGCTGGTGGCGCAGGGCGCCAACGCGAACCACGTGGATGCGCGCGGCGGCACCGCACTGCAAATGGCTATCGCACAGCGCAATACGGCGGTGGCTGATGCGCTACGCCAGGCAGGCGCGACGGAGTGAACCTGGGCGAACTCGGGACACTCGCATTCTCCAGCTCGACAATCACGCTGGAACGTTACGGCACCTGTATTGTTGTCTACTTGCGTGAGCCCGGCGCACGGCGGTCAAGGCCTTTGGCCGGCGTCAGAATCGAGGCTATTGCTTCTGCGGCACGCCGCAAGGTGGGCACGTGCGTCATGCACGATTCAATGGTCATCCGAGCGGTCGGCGCATGAATCGCGACCGCCGCATACACCCGCCCTTGCTGGTCTGTCACCGGAACGCCGACGGCCACCGATGCGTCGAATAGCTCGCTGTCATGCGTTCCCACCAAGGTTCGCTTGGTCCGCTTAAGCTCCTGCTCCAGGAGATGCGGATCCGTAATGGTCTTATCTGTATATCGCCTATACGGCCCCTTGCCCAAGAGCCGGTATATCTGCTTGGCCGACATCTGGCTCAGAAAGATCTTTCCGCTCGCGGTGCAGTGCAGTGGAACACGCGTGCCAGGCTCCAAATGGAGCCGCAGAGGCAAGGGTGTTTCCGCACGGTCGATATACAGCACCTCGTTGCCGTCAAGCATCGTTAGATTGCTGCTTTCGCCGATTTCATCAACCAGTTCCTGCAAAACCGCGTGACATTGGGTGCGCAATGTCGAGTGTTGCATCACGTCAATCGCGAGCGCGGACGTGCGTGCGCCGACGATGTAGCGCTTGCTGAGCGGTTCGCGGCGCAATAGATCGGCTTCTTGCAACATCGCCAGTATTCGGAAGACCGTCGGTTTTGGCAGGTTGCACGCGTGGGTGGCGTCATCCAGCGAGACCGGAACGCCTGCTCTGACCACGTACTCCAGTACCGAAAAAGCTCGCAGTGCCGTGGATTCCGGTTTTGTCTCTTCGTTGCTCGGCATGACTCTTTGCCTGAAGAATCCTAAGGGTTCGCTATTGTATTCCACGTGCTCCACCCTTTGTCGCCGATTCGGAGCGCCACATCGCGCCCGTGCGCGCGAGGCTCTGCATCCAGGCGCTGCAGCTATGCTTGGCCAACGGTACGGATGCCCAAACGCTCCAGAAGTTCGAGGTCGCCCCGCGCTTGGGGGTTGCCGGTCGTCAGCAGCTTCTCACCGAAAAAAATCGAATTGGCGCCGGCGAGAAAGCACAACGCCTGCAGTGCGTCGTCCATGCGCTCGCGCCCGGCCGAAAGCCGAACCATCGCGCGCGGCATCGTGATGCGTGCAACGGCAATGGACCGAACGAACTCTAACGGGTCGATCGATTCGTTGTTCGCCAGGGGGGTGCCTTCGACCTTTACGAGATTGTTGATCGGCACCGATTCCGGGTACGGATCGAGACTGGCCAGTTGCGCGATGAGCGCGGCGCGCTGCCGGCGCGACTCGCCCAGGCCGACGATGCCGCCGCAACACACCTTGAGGCCCGCATCGCGCACGCGTCCGAGCGTATCCAGCCGGTCCTGATAGCAGCGGGTCGTAATGATGTGGCCGTAGAAGTCGGGCGCCGCATCGAGATTGTGGTTGTAATAGTCGAGCCCCGCCTCCTTTAACTGCTGAGCCTGCCCGTCTTCGAGCATGCCAAGCGTGACGCAGGTTTCGAGTCCGAGCGCCTTGACCTCGCGGATCATCGCCGCAACGCGTTCAAGCTGTCGCGGCTTCGGGCTGCGCCAGGCGGCGCCCATGCAAAAACGTGTCGCGCCGTTCTGTTTGGCGAGCTTCGCCGCATCCAGTACCGCTTCGAGCGCGACCAGCTTCTCGGCTTTTATTCCCGTGTCGTAGTGCGCCGACTGCGGACAATAGGCGCAGTCCTCCGGGCATCCACCGGTCTTGACGGAAAGCAGCGTCGAGAGTTGGACAGCGTTTGCGTCGAAGTGCTGGCGATGCACGAACTGTGCGTGGTATAGCAGATCGGCAAAGGACAGTTCGAATAGCGCGAGCACATCATCGGCGCGCCAACCATGGTTGCTTGTGCGCTGCTGGTCTTGTGCGAGTCGTCCTGATGAGTGGACGGATGGAGAGACGTCGATCATGGTGGATTCCTGTTTGCGCGACTATCGGTAGGCTATTCGAATCGAGGGCGCATTGCCCCGCGTATCACACCTTTTCTATGGCCTCTTGGTCTTGCCGATCATTGCTGCAAAAAGCGAGCATCGCGCGGCTCGCGCTCACAGGCTCGCAGGCCGAGGATTTCCCGGGCCTCCGTTGGCGTCGCGGGCCTGCGATTGAATTGGCCGCACGCAGCGGCGATTTTTCTGACCAGCTCCGCGTTGCTCGCAGCAAGACGTGTCGAATCGAAATGGAGGTTGTCCTCGAGTCCGGTGCGGCAATGGCCGCCTTCGGCGAGGCACCATTGATTGACTTCCCATTGATGCCGCCCGATCCCGGCTGCGACCCACGTCGCATGCGGCAGCACCTCCTTGAGTTCCGCTCGCAAGAAGTCGAAGACCGAGCGCCGTGCGGGCATCGCGTTGGGAACGCCCATCACGAACTGGACGTGCGGCGGATTCTTCAGGAGCCCTTTCTTGATCAGGTTTGCGGCGCTGTACAGCATCGCCAGATCGAACACCTCGATTTCCGCTTTGATGTCGTTGTCGAGCATGGTCTTGGCCAGCCCTTCAACGAACTCGGGCGGATTCTCGTAGATGCCATTCGGGAAATTCACCGAGCCGGTGGCGAGCGACGCCATGTCCGGCTTTAGATCGAGCATCGCGCCGCGAGCGGCTTGGTCGCGTCCGCGTCCGCCAGTCGAGAACTGCACGATCATTCCAGGACAGTGTTTGCGCACCCCATCCTGCACCTGAGCATAGAGCGCGGGATCGGAGCTTGGGGACTCGTCCGCATTGCGCACGTGAATGTGCACAAGCGATGCGCCTGCCTCATACGCTTCATGCGTCGACTCGATTTGTTCAGACGGCGTGACGGGCACTGCCGGATTGTCTTTCTTGCGCGGTACGGCGCCTGTGATAGCGACTGTGATGATGACGGGAAGGGTCACAGGATTCTCCTCAAAATATCGCTCAGTGAAATCGTGTATTCCATTATTGCAATGTCGGCCTCCGCGTGCAATTATTTTGCTCAGGGGAACGGGCGATTTCGATGGGCGAAATTTCGTGGCGCTGGGCCGCCTGAATTAGCCTCCGTTCACGTCAGGACAACGGGAGACGATTTGCCGTGAGCAACGAACGTATGACCTATCAGGACCTGCTTCAGATTGTCGAACTGATCAAGTCGTCCTCGCACTTCGGCGAGTTTCATCTGAAAACCGGTGACCTCGAGGTGGACCTCAAACGTGGCGCCGATGGCTCGGCGCGCACGCTGTCCACTTCGGCCTCGTCTCAAGCGGTTGAGGTTCCGCATCAGGTCGCGCCTGCGGCAAATGCCTCGGCGCGAGCCGCCTCCGAAGAGCACGCGTCTGTGACGAGCCAGCGACATGGTCATGTCGGCGGCGGCGAAATCGTTGTGGAGCCAGCAGCGCCGGCACCCGGCCTGGCGCCCACGGGCGCGCATGCGCCGCCGGTCGCTTATCCGCCAGGTGCGGTGTTGATCAAGTCCCCGATGGTGGGGAGCTTCTATCGTGCCGCCGAGCCCGGTGCGCGTCCGTTTGCCGAAGTGGGTCAGCGTGTCGAGGCCGATACGACTGTGTGCATCATTGAGGTGATGAAACTGATGAATTCGATCACGGCCGGGCGCAACGGGGTGGTCACGCACATTCTCGTCGGGGATGGCGACCCGGTGGAGTATGGACAAGTTCTGATGGTGGTCGACCCGGCCTAGTGCCGAGCTGGAGCCGGCGGCCTGCGTCGGCGTTGAATCGCCTGACCTTACCCACCTCGAACGCGAAGCGTGACAACGATGGCAAAACCTTTTAAGCGAGTTCTGGTGGCAAATCGCGGTGAGATTGCTGTGCGCGTCATTCGTGCATGCAAAGAGCTCGGACTGGAAACCGTGCAAGTGTATTCGGATGCTGACCGGGAATCCCTCGCGGTACGCCTTGCGGACCGCGCCGTGTGCATTGGACCGCCGCGCTCAGCTCAAAGCTATCTGAATGCGGAGTTCATTGTCTCTGCTGCGCTGATACACGGTGCCGATGCGATCCACCCCGGATACGGCTTTCTGTCGGAGAACGCGCATTTTGCGAGGCTGTGCGAAAAGGAGGGCGTGACTTTTATCGGACCGTCTGCGGAAGTGATCGCGCTGATGGGCGACAAGGCGATGGCAAGACGCATGGCGCAGGAGGCCGACGTCCCGACGACGCCGGGATCGACCGGCACGGTCGATAACGCTGCGCATGCCGAAGCAGTTGCCGCGACGCTCGGTTATCCGGTCATTCTCAAAGCGGCAGCGGGCGGGGGCGGGCGCGGCATGCGTATCGTATGGGCCGAGGAGGAGCTCGAAAGCCAGTTTCTCAATGCCGCGCGCGAAGCCAAGGCGGCGTTCAACGACGATTCGATTTACGTCGAGAAGTACTTGACCGCGATACGTCATATCGAGATCCAGATCCTCTCCGATGGGCAGAATGTCTTGCATCTGGGCGAGCGCGATTGCTCGATCCAGCGGCGCAATCAAAAGCTCGTTGAAGAAAGCCCTTCGCCGGTACTCGATGACGCAGTGCGCAAGCAGTTAGGGGAAGCTGCGGTGCGGCTGTGCAGACATGTCCGATACAAGAATGCGGGGACCATCGAGTACATTCTCGACGGCACCACCGGACAGTTCTATTTCATGGAAATGAACACGCGCGTGCAGGTTGAACATCCGGTCACCGAGCTGGTGACGGGCATCGACATCGTGAAAGAACAGATCGGCATTGCGCAGGGCAATTCGCTTGTGTTGACTCAGGCTGACATCGGTTTTCGGGGGCATGCGATCGAGTGCCGCATCAACGCGGAAGACTCAGACAACGGCTTTGCTCCGTGCCCGGGGACGATTCAGCATTTTCATGCACCGGGCGGTCCCGGAATCCGTGTCGATTCACACATCTTTACTGGGTACCCAATCCCTCCTTACTACGACTCGCTGCTCGCGAAGGTCATCGCGTGGGGCCATTCCCGTGACGAGGCGCTCGAACGCATGCGTCGCGCTCTGTGGGAGATGCGCATCGATGGCGTCAAGACGACCTTGCCGTTTCATCAGTCGTTGCTGCGCAATGAGCAGTTCAGGCGCGGCGACGTGCATACGAAGTTTGTCGAGGAAACCGTATTGGAGACGAAATGATTCAGCCAACATCGACGCGTGGCAACCTCGGCAAGCCAAACGTGGCCGCCGGCGCATTCGGGCTGGTGGACGTCACGCTCAGGGACGCGCATCAGTGCCTGTGGTCGACGCGCATGACGACGGCGATGATGACGCCGATACTGGCGGCTATGGACCGGATCGGGTACGCCTATATCAATATCCTCGGCGGTGCCGTGTTCGACGTGTGCGTGCGCTATTTGCAGGAGAACCCGTGGGAGCGAATCGGTTTGTTATGCGAACGGTTCGCGACGCCTTGCGATGCATTGACGCGTGGCCAAAGCCTCTATACGTTTGAACTCTTTCCTGACGACATCGTCGCGCTGAACTCCGAAGCCTTGGCCAAACGCGGGATCTCGGTGTTGACGGTCTATGATGCGCTCAATGACAACCGCAACATCGAATCGTCAGTCAAGTCTGCCCATGATGCCGGCATGAAGGTCAACACTATGATGACCTATTCGCTCAGTCCGGTGCACACCGATGAATATTACGTCGCGCGCGCCAAGGAACTGGTCGCGCTCAAGGCTGATTTCATATCGATCAAAGACCCAACCGGCCTGCTCACGCCCGAGCGCGCAAGAACGCTCTTTCCTGCGGTAGTCGCCGCGGCCGATGACATCCCGCTGAAATTGCACTCGCATTGCCAGTCTGGCTTGGCGCCCGAGGTCTACCAGGTTGCGATTGAAAGCGGCTTCAAGTTCGGCTATACAGCCGTGGAGCCGCTTGCGAACGGCGCATCGCTGCCGGCTACCGAGGATATCGACGCCCGATCGCGCGGGCTTGGACTGAACACCGGCATCGATCAAGACGCGCTGCGGGAAGTGTCGGGTTACTTCAGCTGGCTCGCCGAACGGGAGGGCAAACCTCGGGGCATCGTTGCGAGCTACGATCCCGCGCTTTATCAGCATCAGGTGCCAGGCGGAATGATTTCGAATCTCAAGTCGCAACTTCAGACGATGGGGATGCAGGCGCGATTGCCTGAGATCCTTGAGGAGGCGGCTCAAGTCCGGCAGGACCTCGGCTATCCGATTCTCGTGAGTCCTTTTGCTCAGTACATCATCACGCAAGCAGTTCTGAATGTGGTGCAGGGCGAACGGTACAAGACGATTCCGGATGAGGTGCGCAAGTATGCGATGGGCTACTACGGCGGGCTGGCGGCGCAGCCGTCGCAGTCGTTCCTGGAGCGAGCGAACATAAAGCCATCTGAGGTCGTAACAGAGCGGCCCGGGGAACACGTCGCGCCATGGATTCCGCGATTGCGCGCCGAATTAGGCAAGTCGGCTAGCGACGAGGACATTCTTCTTCGTGCATTCTTCGACAAACCGCTGCTCGAACCGCTTAGAAGATCCGCGCCGAGCTACCAATACAAGACCTCGCCGCTGCACGAGCTCATTCGCTACTTGGGGTCACGCAGCGACATTAACTACGCACGCATCCGATTTGCCGGCACCGACATGACGCTCTCAGCATAAACGTGGCAATGCAGCAAGAAGGCGCGGACTCAGCGTCAGGGAAGTGGAATGCCGGCTCGGGTAAGGGCTCACGCTGTTGTGAACGAGGAGACAACGATGGAACGCATAGGGAATGTGGCGGGAGTCTGCCGTCCATGGCTGTGGAGGATCGTGGGATTGCTGGTGTTGCTTGCGTCGCCGTCGCTCGGTTTCGCGCAACAAAAGTTCACTGAATGGGGCTGGCCAGTACCGTATGAACAGGTCTCGCCGAAATCGATCGAGTGGCTCAAGAGCCAGGGTTGGTGGCCGCTCAAGATCGCCTATCAGGCGCCGTGGTCAGGGCAGAACGCGACCAACATCGTGATGGACCGGCAAGGCTTGCTCAAGCAGCGCGGGCTGGAGACGAAATTCCAGGCGTTCGCGTCGGGTCCCGCCATCAACGAGGTCATCGTCTCCGGCCGGTTCCAGGCGGCGAGTGGCGGCAACTTCCCGTTCACGTCGCTACTGGACAAACGCGTACCGGTCAAAGCTATTGCCATCGAGAGTCCCAACCTTCTGCACGCGTTGGTCGTTCCCGACGATTCCACGCTGAAAAGTTTCAAAGATTTAAAGGGCAGCAATCCGCCGGCGGCCATTGGCCTGGTGACCGGCTCGTCTGCCGAGTTCTACATTCAAATGGCAGCAGCAGTGAATGGCGTGACGATCGGCAAGGACATCGTTCTCAAGAACATGGCGCCTGGCGATCAGATGGCGATGCCCAAGGGGCTTGCTGCCGTGGCCTCATGGGATCCGACCGCCAGCATGATTGTGGATGAGCGTAAGACGGGGCGGATCGTGGACACGATTTTTCCGTACAACATGTACGAGGGGCAATTTTATGTTCGCGCCGAACTCATCGAGCACGTGCCTGACGTCGTGCAGGCGATGTCCGACGCGTTTGCGGAGGCAACGCTGTGGATTCGACTTTACCCGGAAAAAGCCGCGCAGCTCATGACCGAGGACCCCAATCTCAAGAACTACTCGAAGACGCTCTTATTGCAGCAAGTCAAGGCCTACAACAACCTTTACAAGCCAACCTATATCTATCCGCACGCGCAATTCTGGGGCGCTGCGAATGAGCCGATATTCAAATGGCTCTACGAGCATAAGCGCATCGAGCAGCAAATGAGCGCGAAGGACTTTGCAGCTGCCGTCGATGCACGCTTTATGGACAAGTCGTTCGCGAAGCTCGGCTGGGCCGTGCCGAAGCAGCCGCCGTTCATTCCCTCCGATTGGCAGGGCCGACCTGACAAGGTGCCCTATCCGCATTACTGGACCGAGCAGGATTTGAAGCAGCCGCAACCTTTTCCCGAGACCGGTGACCTCGTCAAGCCTTGGGCGTTCGGTGGCGAGACATACAACCCGTGAAGCAACACGCGTGTTGTTGCTGCCTCGAGCCGCCGAGGCAGGTGGCCACGTTCCAGTGATGATTCGCAAGGAGGAAAGATGGAGATGACGGGCATATCGAAACGGGCCACGCTCGGCGCTGCCAAGCCACCCGCGCCGCTCGTGCGTTTCGCCAGGCGACTTAGACGGCTGATCCTCCTTACAGGGCTGCTTGTGCTTTGGCAGTGCATCAGCGTCTATGTGCTGAGTGACACCACGCGGACGCTGCTTCCACCGCCGACGGCCATGTTTGCGGCCGCTTGGGAGCTGATCCGTTCCGGGGACCTGTTGCGCAACCTCGAGGACAGTGTCCGGCGCGAACTTGTGGCGTTCGTATGGGCCACCATTGCGATCCCGATCGGCATCGCGATGAGCTGGTGGCCCATGGTCGAGGAGCAACTCGATCCGGTCCTGGAAATCTTGCGCCCGGTTCCGCCGCTCGCCTGGATTCCGCTGTCGATACTTTGGTTTGGCATCGGCGACACGCAGAACCAATTCATCATCTTTTTGGGCATCTTCTTTCCGATCCTCTTGAACACCATCGCCGGGGTCAAAGGTATCGAACCCAATCTCATTCGCGCCGCGCGCTGTCTGGGTGCACCGGAATGGAAGATCCTTTGGCGTGTGGCGCTCAGAGCGGCGTTGCCTCAGATCATGACGGGCATCCGCATCGGCTTGGGTGTCGGCTGGATGGCGTTGGTGGCGGCCGAACTGGTGGGCGCGATCTCCGGTCTCGGGTTCATGATCAACGATGCCAGGACCGTGCTGAGAACGGACTACATCCTGGTCGGCATGGTCACCATCGGACTGGTCGGCTTACTGATGGACCGCGTGATACAGCTCGTGACGCGACGGCTTCTGCCGTGGTCGCGCGCAGTCGCCAAGTGACGCTGCCAAGCAGCCCGTCCGGCAATGGAGGCAAGCATGAGCGAAGTAAGAATCGCCAACGTCTGCAAAGAATATCCGGGCCACGGCGCCCACGATGACGCGGTTCTCGCGCTGGAGAGGGTGAATTTCGAGGCGAAGGATCATGAATTCTGTTCGATCCTTGGCCATAGCGGCTGCGGCAAGACTACGCTGCTGAACCTGTTGGCCGGTTTCGAGAGGCCTACGCGCGGACAGGTTCTCGTCGACGGGCAGCCGGTGGGCAAGCCAACCTGGGAACGGACCATTGTCTTTCAGGACTACGCACTCTTTCCGTGGATGACCGTCGAACAAAACATTGCGTTCGGTCTGGAAATGAAGAAAATCCCCGCGCAGGATCGTGAAGCCATCGTGTCTCGTCACATTGACCTCGTTGGCCTAAGCGGATTCGAAAAGCGCTATCCGCATCAGCTGTCCGGCGGCATGAAGCAGCGTGTTTCGATTGCGCGCGCACTTGCAGTGGAACCCCATGTGCTGCTGATGGACGAGCCTTTCGCCGCACTCGACGCGCAGAACCGAGCGATGATGCAGGAGGAACTGGGCCGCATGCTCGCGTCGAGCGACGCACGCCAAAGAAAGACGATGGTGCTGGTCACGCACAGCATCGAAGAGGCGATCATCCTGTCCGACCGCATCGTTGTGTTGACCCGCAGGCCGGGCAGGGTGAAGGCGAATATCGAGGTGGATCTGCCGAGACCGCGCAGCGAAGCGGATCCGAGATTCATCGACCTGAAAATGGAGCTGCGCAACCTGATCCACGACGAATTCCAGGTGGAGCAGTAAACGGACGGCTATCGGGGAGCGTATTGATGAATGGGGTGCGGGTTGGATTTCTGGTGAGCCGGCGGTGAGCCATCTGCTCGTCGTGTCCATGCTCGTCGCCGCTGCCGGTGGCGTGGTGCGTGGCATGACCGGGTTCGGGGGATCGTTGATCATGACGCCCCTGCTCACCATGGTGTTCGAGCCGAAACAGGTCGTCCCGGCCGTCTTGCTGCTCGAAGCGTTCGCTGCCACGCCGATGCTCATCAAGGCCGCCGGGCTTGCGCACTACCGCACGATTGCCCCTATCTGTGCGGCCTCGTTCGTCACGTTGCCGCTAGGGGGATACCTGCTCGTACATGCGGATCCTCACGTGTTGCGGCGTGGCATCGCCGTTCTGGTGATCGTGTCTTCCGCGCTGTTATTTAAGGGCGTGCGGTATTCCGGACCCAGACCGGTCAGCCTGTTGGTCGGGCTAGGTGCCCTCTGCGGAGCGCTTCTCGGGGCTACCGGCATCGGCGCGCCGCCGATGATTCTGTATTTGCTGTCCGGCTCGGACCCGGTGGTCGTCACCCGCTCGAACCTGACGCTGGGCGTTGCCGCCATGTCCGTCGCCGCACTCGTCATGCTGCGGGCACAAGGCATCCCGGTCCTTGATGGTCCGTTGTCGCCGCTGGCGATGGCGCCGTGCTTTTATGGCGGAATCGTGATCGGCACGTATCTGTTCTCGCGGGTCAGTGAAACCAGGTTTCGGCTACTCGCACTGGCGTTGCTGATGAGTGTGTCGACGGTCGCGCTGTTCCGGTGAAGGCGCGACCCGGTCTGACCCAATTCAACAGGGGGAGTTATGCAGCTCAATGACAAGTCCGCGCTCATTACCGGAGCCGGCAGCGGCATTGGCGCCGCAATTGCGCGCGCGTTCGCGCGGGAAGGTGCCAAGGTATGCGTCGCAGATATCGACTTTGAGGCCGCGCAGCGTGTGGTCGACGAACTCGGGCTTCCGCCGTCCTCGGCTGTGGCGGTTCGCATTGACGTGACATCCGAAGGTGAAGTCGAGCGCGGTGTCGATGCCGCCTCGCAAGCGCTGGGCGGAATCGATATCCTGGTCAGCAACGCCGGCGTACAGCATCTGGACGCGATTGCCGACGTCACGTTCGACAACTGGAGACGTATTATTTCGATCCACCTTGACGGCGGCTTTCTGATGACGCGTGCCTGCCTGCGCCATATGCGCGCGCAACAGCGCGGCGGCACGGTGCTCCTGATGGGATCGGTCCACGCGAAGGAAGCATCGCTTCAAAAGGGACCTTACGTCGCCGCCAAACACGGGCTGCTCGGACTCTGCCGGGTGGTCGCGAAGGAGGGGGCGGACTACGGCGTGCGTGCGAATCTGATTTGTCCGGGGTACGTCCGCACACCGCTCGTCGAAAGTCAGATTCCCGTACTTGCCCGTGAGCGCGGCATCACTGAAGAGGCGGTGGTGCGCGAAGTGATGCTGGGCACCACCGTCGACGGCGAATTTACGACGGTCGAGGACATCGCGCGGGTCGCGGTGTTCCTCGCGGCATTCCCAACCAACGCGCTTACGGGGCAATCCGTAGTGGTCAGCCACGGCTGGCACATGGCCTAGTCGAACACCGGAGGGGCATTGTGGCTACATCACAAACTGAGCAATCGTCGCAGGACTATGGCGTGGGTGAACTGATCGCGCGCTCGCGCGCTGCGCAGCGTATCTACGAGCGCTATTCACAGGGGCAGGTCGACGAGGTCGTGACCGCAGCGGGGTGGGCGATCGTCGATCCGTTGCATAACCAGGCACTTGCCGAACAGGCGGTGAGGGATACCGGCCTTGGCAACGTCCCCGACAAGTTCATCAAGAACCGCCGCAAGACCATGGGCCTGCTGAGGGATCTTCGCGATGCGAAGAGCGTCGGTGTCATCGCGGTCTATCCGGACAAAGGGATCGTCGAAATCGCGCGGCCGGTCGGCGTGGTGGCCGCCGTCACGCCGTCGACCAATCCGGCGGCTACCCCGGCAAACAAGATCATCAACGCGTTGAAAGGGCGCAACGCCATTATCGTGTCGCCGTCCCCGAAGGGCCACAGCACTAGCTCGCTGCTTCTCGAGTACATCCATGCCGAGCTCGACCGCGTCGGCGCGCCGCGCGATCTCGTGACCCAACTGCCCGCGCCGGTCTCGAAGTTGGCTACAGCCGAACTGATGCGCTGCGCTGACCTCGTCGTCGTCACCGGATCGCAAAACAACGTTCGCGCAGCGTATTCGAGCGGGACGCCCGCAATCGGCGTGGGCGCCGGCAACGTCGCCACGGTGGTCGACGAGACTGCGGATCTGGCCGACGCGGCACTGAAGATCAGGCTGTCGAAGACCTTCGACAACGCGACCAGTTGCTCGTCGGAGAACAGTGCAGTGATCGTTGACGGCGTGTATGACGCGCTGCTGGGCCAGTTAAAGCTCCAAGGCTGCGTGATGCTCTCCCCGGCACAGAAGGAACGCTTGAAAGACGCGATGTGGCCGGATGGCAAACTCTCGACTCAGGTGACCGCGAGATCTGCACGTGAAATCGCGGCGATCGCCGGGCTCGAAGGGCGGGAGTTCGAAGCGTGCTCGTGCCTTCTTGTCGAAGAAACCGGCGTGGGCGACGCATTTCCCTTTTCGGGCGAAAAACTGTCACCCGTGCTCGCGCTGTATCGAGCGCGCGACTTCGACGATGCGATGGAACGCGTGCGCGAACTTTACCAGTATCAGGGCGCGGGCCACTCTATCGGCATTCACACCGCCGACGACGCGAGACCGCATCGTCTGGGCCTCGATATGCCTGTATCCCGGGTGATCGTCAATCAGGCCCATTGCTTTGCCACGGGCGGCAGTTTTGACAACGGCTTGCCATTTTCGTTATCGATGGGATGCGGCACGTGGGGAAGGAACAGCATTTCCGACAACCTGAATTACCGCCATTATTTAAACATCACGCGCATCTCGCGAGTCATCCCGGCTGTTGAGCCGACGGAAGAGGAGTTGTTCGGCGGATATCGGCGAAAGTACGGGGCTTAGTCAGAGTCCTATTCACTAATTTATTTCACTCAGAGAAATCGTCTATTCCATCATTGCACTCGCATTCAGACCGTGCAATGATGAATCTATGGAGACATCAAATTTCATCGACCGGCGCACCGGCACTGCCGCAAGCGCGTAACGCAAGCAACTACGGCGCTGAGGCAACCATGGATTCGATCGATATCAGACTCGACGGACGCGTCGTCTTGGTGACGGGTGCCGCGAGTGGCATCGGCCTTGGTATCGCGCGGCATTGCATCGCACAAGGCGCAGTGGTCTATCTGACCGACGTCGAGGAGGTCGCCCTGGCGCGCAATGCCGGCGCGCTCGGTGCGAATGCCTGCGCAAGACGCATGGACGTGTGCGACGCCGGCGAGGTGGAACGTGTTGTTACCGAGATCATCGATACGCGTGGCGGCATCGACGTACTCGTCAACAACGCTGGCGTAGTGGCTCAGGGATCTTACGCGGAAACCTTGGAGCCGGCTTGGCAGAAGCTGCTCGCCGTCAATCTCACAGGGGTCTATCACTGCGTGCAGGCCGTTGCCGGCAGCATGCGGCAACGCCAACGCGGCGTCATTATCAATCTTGCCTCGGTGTCGGCGATGCGCGGCGGCGGTTCGATCGGTAACGTCTGGTACGGCGCCACGAAGGCGGCAGTGGTCTCCATCACTAAGGGCCTGGCGCGCGAACTCGGAGCGGACGGGGTGCGCGTCAACGCGATCGCGCCTGGCGTGATCGAAACTGAGATGGTAAAAACCGCATTGACACCCGAGGTGCGGCAACGCGTGTTGACGCGCTTCCCGCTGCAACGACTCGCGACCGTCGAAGACGTCGCTCGAGCCACCGTTTTTCTAGCCTCCGACGCGGCGTCGTTCATCACCGGCCAGACTCTCGCCGTCGATGGCGGATTTCTGACGAGTTGATCGATGCCGGTCGAACCCGGCTTAGAATTTCGGAGTGCTGACGACGGCTGTCGCCCCATTGCCTTTAACGCGTGAGATTCCACTGTTGGCTCGGATGCACACGTTCGACGAGAAAAGCGTTGTCGAGCGAATCATGCTCGGCGCGACGGTCGACGACGAGATGGATGGAACTTCCCAGGAGGAGGCATCATGGAGATTGATAGCAACAGGATGTTACGACGCGTAGCGCTGGCGAGCGTGATCGGTACGACGATCGAGTGGTATGACTTTTTCCTGTACGGCGTGGTCGCGGGCATTGTCTTGAATAAGCTGTATTTTCCGAACAGTGATCCACTGGTTTCCACGTTGCTCGCCTACACCACTTTTCTTGTGGGGTTTGTTGCGCGCCCGTTAGGCGGCGTCATTTTCGGGCATTTCGGCGATCGTGTCGGCCGCAAGAGCATGCTGGTGGTCTCCTTACTGATCATGGGTATCGCTACCATGGCGATCGGACTGGTGCCCACGTTCGCGCAGATCGGCATCTGGGCGCCGCTGCTATTGCTCTTGTTGCGCGTGTTGCAAGGTCTCGGCCTAGGTGGCGAATGGGGCGGCTCGGTACTGATGGCCTTCGAATACGCCCCGCCGGAGCGCCGCGGATTCTATGCGAGCCTGCCTCAGATGGGAGTCTCGATAGGCTTGTGCCTCGCTTCCGGTCTCATCGCGTTGATGTCCGACACCTTAACTGAAGCCCAGTTCTTCGCCTGGGGCTGGCGGCTCGCATTCGGTGCTTCGGTGGTACTGGTCACGATCGGCTTATGGATTCGCTTGACGCTGATGGAAACACCCGAGTTCCAGGCTGTGAAAGCGCGCGGCGAGCAGGCCAAGATTCCCTTCATGGAAATGATGCGCACTGCTGCGCAGCGGGTGGGGCTCGGTCTCGGCATTCGCTTTATCGAAGGCGTGTTCTTCAATATGTTTGCCGTATTCGCGATTACATACTTGACCGCGCAACTGAAATTGACGCGTGCCGAGGCGCTCATCGGCGTGATGACCGCTGCCGTGGTCATGTGCTTTTTCATTCCGGTGTTCGGTCATCTGTCCGATCGCTTCGGCCGAACGCGTACCTTCTTCTGGGGTACTGTGATCTGCGCCTGTTCGATCTATCCGAGTTTCTGGCTGATGTCCCACCAGACCAGTCACCTGCTCGTGGTATGGGCCGCTATCGTCATCCCGTTCGGTATCTTTTACGCGATGATCTATGGTCCCGAGGCGGCGCTCTTCGCGGAATTGTTCGAACCGCAGATTCGCTACACGGGGATTTCATTTGTCTATCAGTTTTCCGGCATCTTCGCGAGCGGACTCACGCCGATCATCGCCATCGCGCTGTTGCGGGCGAACGGCGGTCAGCCGTGGCTGGTCTGCGCCTATGTGGTGTTCGCCGCGCTGGTTTCGGCCTTCTGTGTGTCGCGGTCCGGCGGCCGCAGCGCTACGACCTATGGGCCGTCGCCACAGGCGCCGGCACAACTACGTTGACAACCGCCATAACGAAGCCGGCGAGCATCACGGCGGCCAACTTCGCATAACCGGCACATGGGTGGCAATGCCTCTGCAAGTCCCTGTATCCCAGCGCATTCCATCGGTGCCTCTACTACTTCCGCCGCAAAATTCCGTTTGATTTGATTGCCCATTACGACGGCAAGAAAGAGGTCATGCGGTCCCTCCGCACGTCCGATGAGCGCTTGCCGGATCGTCCGGACATTGATTGCGAGGCTGTGCCTCAAGAGTGAAATGGCCCGCAGCAATCAGGCGGGTCACGACCGCAATTGGCGATGCAAACGGTTGCTAGCCCTGGCCTTGGGACGGCATTGTGCGCTGTACGGAGATTAGGGTTAACGCTCTATTTCTCGACACGTAATGACGCGTATATTCAGTGCGTTTATGCAAACGGTTGCATAGGAGCTGAATCGTGTCCCAATTGACCATTCCAAAAGGCCTTATCGACGACGTGGCGTCCGTCACCGAGGTCGTCAAGGCCGCCATGTCCGGCACGCGTGATTCGAGGCTGAAGGAAATCGTCGACGCGCTCGTCGATCACGGCCATGCGTTCCTGAATCAGGTACGGCTGACGGACGAAGAGTTCGAAAAGGGCCTGGCATTCCTGAAAGACGTCGGGCAGGCATGTAACGAAAAACACAATGAAGTCGTCCTGCTCGCCGATGCGCTGGGCTTCTCGACGCTGGTAGCGTTGCTGAACAACTCGGACGCGAGCGACCGGACCCCGGCCGCGCTACTCGGCCCGTTCTACCGCGCTGGTTCGCCGACCTACGAGAGCGGCCAGTGCATCGCGTGCGAAGGCTCGCCCGGTTCGCCGCTGTTCGTTCGCGGCCGCGTGCTCGACAAACAAGGCCGCCCGGTCCCCAACGCTAAGGTCGACGTGTGGCAAGCGTCGCCGGTCGGCTTGTACGAGAACCAAGATGCAAGTCAGCCCGAGATGAACCTGCGGGGCCATTTCCATACGGCCGCAAGCGGCACGTTCAGCTTCAGGAGTGTTCGCCCCTCGGGCTATCCGGTGCCGACCGACGGCCCCGTCGGTACGCTGCTCGCGCTGCAGCAACGCCACCCATACCGGCCGGCGCACCTGCATTTCGCGATCTTCGCCGAAGGCTACGCGACGCTCGTGTCCCAGGTGTTTGCAGACGATTCGGAGCACCTCGAATCCGATGTCGTATTCGGCGTGAACCGCCGTCTCGTCGGTGTGTTCGAGCGTCATGAGAACGGTTCGGGGCCGCACGCGGACGTCGGTGAGGCGTACTACACGCTCGATTTCGACTTCATCCTGGCCGAGGGGACGCCGACGTATCCCACGCCGCCCATTCAGTAGAGAGGAGCATACCGGTGTCCAGTACGCTGCAAGGAAAGGTAGCCGTCATTCTCGGCGGCACAGGAGGGATCGGCGCCGCAACCGCGAGGCGTCTTGCCCAAGCGGGCGCGCGCGTGGTGGTCGTCGGCCAGCGTGACGAGACGAAGGCGCGGCAGATAGCGGATGCCGTGCCCGGCTCGGGGCACGGCTCGGCAGTCGCGTCGATCACGGAGAGCCGCAGCCTGAACGCGCTCGCTGAGCAGGTCCGCGCGCAATACGGACGCGCGGACATTCTCGTGAACGCGTCGGGTTTTACCCAAGCCGTCAGGCACGCCGATCTGGATGCGCTGACCGACGAGCTGATCGACGAGATCATGAAGGTCAACTGGCGCGGCCAGTTCGCAGCCGTCCGCGCATTTCGCGCGTTGCTGGACGAGTCGGGCGATGGCCTTGTCGTCAACGTGTCGTCCATCGCGGGCGCTACCGGCTCCGGCAGCAACATCGCGTACTGCGCGGCCAAGGCCGGACTGGACGTGATGACGGCCTCGCTCGGCCGCGCGCTCGCGCCGCGCATCCGCGTGTTGAACGTGTCGCCCGGGGTCGTCGACACGGCGTTCGTGCCAGGGCGCGGCGCTGATTTCAACGACAAGGCGGCGGCGGCGACGCCGCTCGGCCGAATCGGAACGCCTGACGACGTGGCGGCCGCGATCGAAGCGTGCGCCACCCACCTGACGTTCAGCACCGGCGTGACGATCGTCGTCGACGGCGGCCGGCGCTTGATCTGATTCCCCCGGAGACCTGCATGCATACCCGCAAGACCATCATTACCTGTGCGGTAACGGGCAACATCACGCGCCCCGAGCAGCATCCCGGCTTGCCGGTCACGCCTGGGCAGATCGCGACCGCATCGCTAGAAGCCGCGCAGGCGGGCGCCGCGGCTGTCCACATTCACGTGCGCGACCCGGAGACCGGCCGGCCCTCGATGGACATCCGGCTGTACCGCGAAGTCATCGAACGCATCCGCGCCGTCGACGACGCGCTGATCATCAATCTCACCACGGGCCCCGGCGGGCGCTTCATACCGAGCGAGAACGACCCGAAGGTCGCGGCGCCGGGCACCACGCTCTTGCCGCCGGAAAAGCGCGTCGAACACATTCTCGAGCTCAGGCCGGACATCTGCAGCCTGGATCTGAACACGATGAATTCCGGAGGCGACGTCGTCATCAATACGCCGAAGAACGTGACGCGCATGGCGAACGTCATTCGCGAGGCGGGCGTCAAGCCGGAGCTCGAGATCTTCGATTCCGGCGACATGCACCTGGCGCGTGACCTGATCCAATCGGGTGTGCTCCACGGACCGGGCCTCTGGACGATCGTGATGGGCGTCAAATACGGATTCGCGGCCACGCCTGAGACCCTGCTTTATGCGCGCGACCTGCTGCCTGCGGGCTCGGTCTGGTCTGCATTCGGCACCGGCCGCTTCGAGTTTCCGATCGTCGCGCAGGCGTGGCTCGCGGGCGGTCACGTTCGGGTCGGCCTGGAAGACAACATTTACATCGAGAAGGGCGTGCTTGCCGAAAGCAATGCCGCGCTCGTCGCGCGTGCGCGCGAGATTGTCGGCCTGCTCGGCGGCGAGGTGGCCAGCAGCCGCGAAGCGCGCGGCATGCTGGGGCTGGCATGAAGGAGGGCGCACCCGATATTCGCACGCCGGTCGTCGATCCGAGCGCCTATGTTGCACGCGGCGCGGTGCTGATCGGCGACGTGACGATCGGCCGCGCCGCATCGGTCTGGTTCAACTGCGTGCTGCGCGGGGATGTACAACGCATCGTGGTCGGCTGCCGAACGAACATTCAGGACGGCACGGTGATCCACGGCACGACCGGCGGCTCGCCGGTGATCATCGGGGACGACGTCACGGTGGGGCACGGCGCGATCCTGCATGCGTGCACCGTGGA
Source organism: Trinickia mobilis (assembly GCF_017315705.1). GTDB lineage: Bacteria > Pseudomonadota > Gammaproteobacteria > Burkholderiales > Burkholderiaceae > Trinickia_A > Trinickia_A mobilis. The sequence continues at coordinate 38,066 of NZ_JAFLRF010000003.1, forward strand.
GGATGCAGGCTTCGTGGGTTTCGGCGCGCGGGTGCTCGACGGCGCTGTTATCCGGTCTGGCGGCATGCTCGCCGCCGGCGCCGTACTGACGTCCCGCAAAATCGTCGGCGCCGGCGAGCTGTGGGCCGGCAATCCGGCGAGACTGCTACGTACGCTGGCTCACGAGGAACGCGAGGGGTTGGCGGCGTCCGCCGCCAGATACGTGGCATTGGCTGAACGTTACAAGGCAGCGAATCCTGCCTACGTCGTCATTTAGGAGACCTAGTAGAATGAAAAACGTCCGTATTCTGGAAAGAAGCATCGACATCGATTCGCTGGCGTTGCACATCGATACGCAATCCGTTCCACGGGTCGGGGCTACGGAGTGTCTCGTCGAGATCGAGAGTGCGGGGGTGAACCCGAGCGACGTGAAGGCGGCGCTCGGACTCATGCCGCATGCGGTGTGGCCGCGCACCCCCGGCCGTGATTACGCCGGCCGCGTGATCGACGGCCCCTCGCATCTGCTCGGTATGCACGTATGGGGCAGCGGCGGCGAGCTGGGCATCCGGCGCGACGGCACGCATGCGCGCTACCTCGCCGTGCCCACCCACAGCGTGCGCGAGAAGCCGGCCAATCTCACGATGGACGAAGCGGGTGCCGTCGGGGTGCCGTTCATCACGGCTTTCGAAGGGCTGCGGCGCGCCGGCCGCGTGAAGCAGGGTGACGTGGTGCTGGTGCTCGGTGCCAACGGCAAGGTCGGTCAAGCCGCGATCCAGCTCGCGACGATGGCGGGCGCGAAAGTGCTGGGCGTAGCGCGCGGCGAGCAGCGCTACATCGGCCATGCCAGCGGCGACGTAGCAATGATCGACGCGTCATCGGTCAACTTCGATGAAGTCGTGCTCGACGTAACCGGCGGTCACGGGGCGGACTTCGTTTTCAATACGGTGGGCAGTCCTTATTTCGAGCGCGCCAACAAGGCCATGGCGGTTCGCGGCACGCAGATTTTCATCTCGACGATCGAGCGACCGGTGCCGTTCGATATCTTCGCCTTCTATCGCGGGCAGCACACGTACGTCGGCGTCGATACGCTCGCACTCGACGCCAAGGACGGCGCGCTGATTTTCGACGTGCTGATGCCGCATTTCGAGCAAGGCACGCTCAAGCCGTTTCCGATCGATGGCGATTTCGTGTTTGATCTCGCCGATGCCACGTTGGCTTATCAGGCGGTGTATCGCGGCGCGGCCAACCGGGTGCTGCTCAAGCCATGAACGTGACCCGCTTCGACGAGGCCCCCGAGTACTTTCCCGCGAATCACGTTCTGATGCGCTGCGTCCGGCTGCAGGGGCACGAGGCCGGGCCGGCCGAATCGTTGTGGCTCGGCGTGTCCACGCTGGAACCGGGCGGATACACGACGATGGACGCGTCTTCCGTTGAAAAGCACTACGTGGTGCTCGCGGGCGAGGTCTGCGTATCGACCGACGAGGGGGAGGTCGCAATGCGGACCTTCGATTCGTGCCGGCTCGCGCCAGGTGAGCGCCGTGCATTGCGTAACCGTTCCGATCGGCCTGCGCGACTGCTGCTTGCGATGCCTTTCGCGCGGCCGGCTTCGCGTTGAGCGAGCGCATGCGGCGCGACGGCGATTCGCGAAGGCTTCGCGCGTGAGCGATCGCGCCTGCCACGTGGCGGACGTGCAACTCGGGCCATCTGAACGGCGCGATTTCCCGCGTGACGCCAGCGGACGGTTTGTGTATGTCGGGCGAGGCGGGATCTGGGTCGCCAGCGCACGCCGCGCATACTGCCTGACGCGAGGCAGCGGCATCTGGTTGCCGCCTGCGGCTGCGTATCGCGTCTACGCGGCCTATGAGGCGCAATGGTGCGAGTTGCGGGTTGCGCCCGCGTTGAGCGCCGGATTCGTTCGCCCAGGGCGAGTCGAGCGTTGTTCGAGCGTGCTGGCGTCGCTCCTGTCCGCAACTGGACGGCAGGCGCTCGCGCGCTCCCCGCAGGCGGCCGTCGCGTTGCTGTTCGACGAACTGCGCGCCGCAGGAAACGGGGCGTGGGGGCTCGCCGTCGACATGCCGTCGCCACGTAGCCGTGTCGCGAATCTGTGCGATGCATTGATCCTGAATCCGCGCCGGGACATGCGTCTCGACGAGGTGGCCGGTCAAGCGGGAGTCAGCATCCGCACCCTGCATCGGATCTTCGTCGGCGAGCTCGGCACGAGCGCGGGGCGATGGCGCAGACATGCGCAGATCGGCGCCGGCATGTGTGCGCTGGCCCTCGACTTTCCCGTCGCGGACATCGCTCGCGGTCTAGGGTTCACGGCGAGCGCGTTTTCAACGTTCTTCAAGGCGCAGGTCGGCTATGCCCCGCGTGAATGGTTGGCGCGGCGTCGCGCGCCGGCGCATCAGGACCCGGCATGACCGCCGCGAAGGCGGCGGCTCAGCGCGCCAAGGCGGCTGAGCGCGAACGCGAGGTGGCTTGGCGCGGCGCGGCTGTCGATCCGCGAACCATGAGTTCGGGTGCAAGCGTGATGCGCAGCGGCGCGGCGCCCGGCGTCGAAATCATGCCGAGCAGCAGGCGCGCCGCCTGCCGGCCCATCTCGTGATGCTGAATCCGCAGCGTCGTCAGCGGGGGATGCAGCATGTCGACAAGCGGCATGTCGTTGTGGCCGATCAGCGAGATGTCCGTGGGGCACGCGATCCGCTGCGCGGCAAACACGTCGTAGCAGCCGAGCGCGATGAGGTCGTTGGCAGCCACGATCGCGGTGACGTTGCGGTGGGCCTTGAGCAACTGCTCGCATGCTACCCGGCCGGCCTCGCGCGTGAATTCCGCGGCCTCGAATACGACGGTGGAGCTCAGGCCGTGCTGCTGCGTCGCGATCTGGAAACCCTGAAGCCGGGACAGGCCGGTGGCGAGCCGCTCCGGCCCGGACAAATGCGCAATGCACGTGTGCCCGAGCTTGACCAGATGCTCGACCGCAAGCCTCATGGACAGGAAGTCGTCGTTGACGACTTCCGGAACCTGCCCGCCGTCCTCGCCGCGATTCACGAGCACCACGGGTACGCCGTCGCGCATGCAGCGGCGTACCAGCGGGTCGTGCCGTGACGCCGTCGCGAGAACCAGTCCGTCCACCTGGCGTTCGAGCATCTGTTCGAGCATGCGCTCCTGCTCCTTGGGCTTGCCGACGACATTGGCGATCAGCACGCCGTAGCCTTCCGCCGCCAACGCTTGCGAGATGCCGCAGACGATCGGCGGAAATACCGGGTTTTCGATGTCGGGCAGGCAAACACCGATCACTTTTGACTGGCCGCCGCGCAGCGCGGAGGCGAGCCGGTTCTGGCGGTAGCCGAGGGACTTTGCCGCCGCAAGCACTCTGCGCACCACCTCGTCGCCGATCAGGTGGCGCGTGGCCGGATTCAGGACTCTCGACACGGTGGAAGCGTTGACGGAGGCTGCAGCGGCGACTTCGCGAATGGTCACGCGGCCGGTGCCGCGCGTGTCTGGTGTATTGGCCATGGAACCCGTTGGTCGATTTTGGGCCGATTGTATAGATGCAAAGGGTTGCCTTCAATGTCGCAGTAAAAACCCTCACGTTTTCAGGCACTAAAACGCTTTGACATTGGGCAGTGCGTCGGTACCATATGCACACGTTTGCATGAAACTGAAGCAACCCACCGCTTGATGTGCGTCACGACTGCAAAACACCCGCTGCTGGGATGATGTCGGCACGATAAATCGACTTGTGGGTATTGATGCAAACGGTCGCATGGAAGCATCCAAAAGTGCCGGTGCCGCGACGCTGGCGAGGCCACTTTCGCGTCGCGGCGCCGGCAATGTGCAGGTTTACGTGGAGGGAGACGAACTTGAAAGTAGAACGGATGCCAGCAGGCAAGGGGTCCCGGGGGCGCATCGCCATCGCATGTGCCGTCGCGCTTGGCGTGACTCATGCATCGAGCGCATTCGCGGCAGGCGAGAATCTTGCCGCTTTCTACAAGAACCAGGTCGATCCGCATTTCGCGCTGGTGCACGCCGGCGTGGATGCCGAGGCCAAGCTTCTTGGCGTGTCGGTGACCCATTACGCGCCGACGCGGCCCAACGACCTCGGGGAGCAATTGAGCGAGCTCGAGGATGTGAGCGTAAAGAAACCGGGCGCGGTGCTGTTCATGGGGGTGAACCCGCGCGGCGTGGTGCCCGAGATTGAGAAGCTGAACACCATCGGCATTCCTGTCGTCAACTACAACGACCGGGTCGCGGGCGGCACGTTCGCGTCGGTGGTCGTGGCGGACGACTTCAATCTCGGCCTCGAGATCGCGCGATACCTGTTCACGAACATGGGGGGCAAGGGGAATGTCGTCATCCTCGAGGGCGTGAAGGGCTCGACCACGAGTGACGAACGCGTGCGGGGCTTCCGCAAGGCGCTCGAGGAATTCCCGAACATCCGTCTGCTTGCCTCGCAGCCGGCGAATTATCAACGCTTGCAGGCCCTTCAGGTGACGGAGAACCTGATCCAGGCGAACCCGAAGATCGACGGCGTGCTCGCTGCGGCGGACGTGATGGCGATGGGTGCAATCGAGGCGCTGGAGGCAGCCGGCCAGAAGCAGGCGAAGGTGGTCGGCATCGGCGGCGTGCCGGAGTCGGTCAAGGCGATCAAGGACGGCCGCCTGCTCGCTACCGCCGAATTCAACGGCTTCAAGATGGGCTGCATCGCGACGATGGCGGCGGTCCGAACGCTTCGCAAGGAATCCGTTCCGAAGACCATCCTGTTGAAGGGCATCGTCATCGACAAGACCAACTACGCGCCGTTCGAAGTGCCCGGCGACCAGCGGCAATGCCCGGCATGGGATGAAGTGGCCAGCAATTGACGCGACGGCGGGCCACGCGGGGCGCATTCAGGTGCGGCGCCTCAAGGCGCCTCGCGCGCCGTGGTCGCCGCCCCGTCAGCACCCCGGAGGCGAACATGGAAACCACGACTTCGACCGAGCGCGTGCCGCGACTCGAGTTACGCAAGATCTGCAAGAGCTTCCCCGGCGTTCGCGCGCTGACCGATGTCGATCTGCGACTGTATCCCGGCGAAGTCCACATGCTCCTCGGCGAAAACGGTGCGGGGAAATCGTCGCTGATGAAGGTGCTGTTCGGCGCCTATCGAGCCGACTCCGGCGCGTTCTTCTTCGACGGAGAGCCGATCTCGATCGACTCGCCGGCTGACGCGAAACGGTTGGGCATCGCGGTGATATTTCAGGAGTTCTCACTAGTGCCGCATCTGTCGATCGCGCAGAACATCTATCTCGGGCGCGAACCGCGCAACCGTCTTGGCCTCGTCGACCATCGCAGGATGCACGCCGACGCCTCGGCACTGCTCCGCGAACTGGGGCTCGCGTACGACACGCATGCCCACGTGGCGAAGCTCGGCGTCGCGCAGCAGCAGATGGTCGAGATCGCGAAGGCACTTTCGCACGACGCGCGCGTGCTCGTCATGGACGAGCCGACCGCGGCCATTTCGGACCGCGAGGCCGATGCGCTGTTTGCCGTCGTTCACAGGTTGCGCGATGCCGGCGTGGCGATCGTCTATATCTCGCATCGGATGAAGGAAGTCTTCGATCTAGGCGATCGCGTGACGGTGTTGCGCGACGGACGCCTCGTGAAATCGATGCCGGCTGCCGAGACGGCAGCCGAGGAACTGATCGCGCTGATGGTCGGCCGTCAGGTAGGAACCGTGTATCGGCGGCGTTATTTCGGCACGCCCGGCGAAGTCGCGCTCGACGTGCGGCGGCTGACGACCGCGACCGGTGTGAAGGGCGTCGATCTTCAGGTCAGATGCGGCGAAATCGTCGGCCTGTCCGGGCTCGTCGGTGCGGGGCGCACGGAAGTGGCCCGCGCGGTGTTCGGCGCCGATCCGATTCAGGGCGGCCGCATCGAGATCTTCGGCGAACCGGTGACGGGCGGACCTCACAAGGTGACGGCGCGGGGCGTGGGCCTGATTCCTGAAAACCGCAAGCAGGAAGGGCTGGCGCTGAACCGCTCGGTCCACGAGAACCTGCTCGCGTCGAGCCTGTGGCGGCTTTTTCCAAGAGGCTGGTATCGCGCGGAGCGGGCGCGACGCGCAACGCAGGAGCTGATCGAGACACTGCGGATCGCGCCGGGCGATCCGGCAAAGCGCGCGCGGTTCCTGAGCGGCGGCAATCAGCAAAAGATCGTGATCGGCAAATGGCTCAGCGCCCGCTGCCGCCTCTTCATCTTCGACGAACCGACGCGCGGCATCGACATCGGCGCGAAGACGGAAATCTTCAACTTGATCGAGCGGCTGGTCGAAGAGGGTGCGGCGGTGCTGTTGATCAGTTCCGAACTCACGGAAATCGTGCACGTCTGCGATCGCGCGTACGTGATGCGCGAGGGCGCCATCTCGGGCGAATTGCCGCGCGATCGGTTGAGCGAGCAGAACATTCTTGGTCTGGCCATGCATGGAGGGTAACGATGTCACGCGATGGGAAGCAAGGCAGGAAAGTCGAGACGGCACGGCGCGGGCGGCCGCTGCCGTCGATCGTGTGGGCAAGCGCCGTGCTTGCCGTGGCTGCGTCGATCGGCGTGCCGGGATTCGCGTCGCGCGCCAATGTGACCGACATCGGTCTGCAAATCGCGATGCTCGTGATGATTGCGATGCCGATGACACTCGTCATCCTCAGCGAAGGGCTCGACCTCTCGGTGGGTGCGCTGCTTAGCCTGTGCGGTGTGGTTTTCGCCATGACGCTGGGAGCGGGGTTCGGCGTGGCGGCCGCACTGCTGATTGCGGCGGCGGTGGGCATTGCGATCGGCTTGCTGAACGGCACGCTCATCGCGAGGCTCGGGCTGCCGCCTTTCGTCGTGACGCTCGGCACGCTCGGCATCTCGCAGGGCATCGCGCTCGCGTTGACCGACGGCAACGCCGTCGTGGTCGGCACGCCCGCCGTCGCGCAGCTGTACGCGTGGTCGGCGCTCGGCGTGCCGTTTCCGGTTCTCTGCGCGCTGGCGGCCTATGCGGCGACGCATCTGCTGCTCTATCACACGAAGTTCGGCGCCTACGTGTTCGCCATCGGCGGAAATCGCGAAGCACTCGTGCTGGCAGGCGTGAAGGCGAGGGCATTTCACGTCGCGATCTACGCCTTGAGCGGCCTCTTTGCCGGTCTTGCCGCGCTGCTGCTGGTCGGCCGTATGAACGCCGCGGAACCGACCTCGGCGATCGGCATGGAGTTCGACGCGATTGCCGCGGTCGTGCTCGGGGGCACCTCGTTCGAGCGCGGCGAAGGCGGATTGTTCGGAACCCTGATGGGCGTCGTGACGATCGGGGTGTTGCGCAATGCGCTCAACCTGCTCGGCGTCGAGTCGTCCCTTCAGGTGGTGTCGGTGGGCATGCTGGTCCTGCTCGTCGTCGTTGTCGACAGCGTTCGCAAATCCCGCGTCATTGGAGCGCAAGCATGAGTATCCAGAATCACTCCCGGTCCCTGTGGGCTCAAGTGGGCCAGTTCGATGTCCGCCGTCGCGTGCGCGAGGAGCCCGCCGGGCTGATCTCTCGCGCGATACTGGTGGGGGCGATCGCGCTGGCGCTCGCCGTGGCGACTGACGGATTCGCCACCTCCGCGAACCTGCTGAACGTGATGCGGCAGGCGAGCCTGATGTTCCTGCTGGCCTCGGGCCTCACGCTCGTGATCCTGTCCGGCGGCTTCGATTTGTCGATTGCGGCCAACATGACGTTGTCCGCATGCCTTGCCGCCGGCGTGATGAAGTCGGGCGGATCGCCGGTGCTGGCGGTCGCGATCGCGCTTGCGTGCGGCACCTCGATCGGGTTGCTGAACGGGCTCGCCGTGACGTTCCTGAGGCTGCCGCCTTTTCTGGCGACATACGGAATGCTGTGGGTCGTGCAGGGGCTCGCCTTCCACTACATGGGCGGCAACGAAATCTTCGGGTTTCCGGAGGGATTTCGGGCGCTCGGCACCGGATTCTGGTGGCACGTGCCGTTGCCCGTCTACATGATGCTGTTCGTTTTGATCGGCGGCACGGTTGTCACAGCCTGTCTGAACTTCGGCCGCGAGATCTATGCCATCGGCGCCAATGCCGAGGCGGCGCGGCTGTCCGGAATTCCCGTGCGCCGGCGCCGGATTGCCGTCTACACGATCAGCGGCCTGACGGCGGGTATCGCCGCGATCGTCTACCTGGCCAGAGTCAACGCGGCGGACTCGGCGATGGGCGAACCGATTCTGCTGCCGGCGATCGCCGCGATCCTGATCGGCGGCGCGTCGCTGTTCGGCGGATCGGGGTCATTGCTGGGCACCCTGTCCGGGTGCGTGATCCTCGCGCTGGTCATCGACGGGATGAACCTGTTGAACCTCAACGCGAACTGGCAGCCGTTGGTAGTGGGCGCTGTCTTGCTGATCGCCGTGCTGGCCGATGCGCTCGGCCGGCGGCATGCGGAGAAGGCCCGCTGATCGCTGCCGCGTCGGCGGGCACAACAAAGAGACGATTTGACAAGCGGCGGGACTTTTCGGCGACCGCACATGACAGAGTTTTCCGTAGCATCCATGTAACGACGCCGCATGCGGCGTGCCCTGATAACCGCGGCGAGGCATTGCATCATTGCGGTCAACAGGGCGAACGATTCGCTATCGATTTCGACTGCCACTGACCGGCATCGCTTCATCGACAGGGAATCGAGATTAAAAATAAATTCGCAGTGCGAATCGACGAAAGATCGAGTGCGAAATGCACCAGTTACTGGTTTGCTGACATGGAGGGGAATGGTGGAGATGAAAAGAAGGATGATCGCGGCGTCGATCGTTGCGGCAATCAGCAGCACGGCGTTCGCGCAGAGCAGTGTCACGCTTTCGGGCAGGATCGATGAAGGCATCACGTATGTCTCGAAAGACGGAGGGAGCAGCAACACGAAGATGGACAGCGGCGTGCTGTTTCCGAACCTGTGGATACTCTCGGGCACCGAGGATCTCGGCGGCGGAAACAAAGCATTGTTCAAGCTGTCGTCGCTCTTCAACCTGAACAACGGAGAGCTGGGCCAGGCCAACACGCTGTTCGGGCAGCAGGCCTGGGTGGGGCTGCAAACCCGCTTCGGCACGGTCTCGTTCGGCAATCAGTTCGATTTCAGCGCCGACTACTACGGACAGTTCAACATCGGCTCGTCGGGTAGCGGCTATGCCATTCACCAGGGCGACTTCGATCGCACCAACAACGATCGGCTGAAGAATTCCGTCAAATATGTCAGTCCGTCGTTTGGCGGGCTCACGTTCGGTGCGATGTACGGATTCAGCAACACGGCGGGAAGCTTTCACGACAACAGCGGCTGGAGTGCAGGCGCGCAATATGCGAACGGTCCGCTGACGGTTGCGGCTGCGTACACCTATCTCGCGACACCGACTCTGGATCCGTACGCGCAGATCGGCACGCACACGTTTTTCGGCCTGCCGGTAGCGAGCGTGTCGAACAACGTCGCCACCGACCTCGCGCCCAATTTCCAGATCCGCTCGCTTGGCACGTTGGGCGTCGGCGCGTCTTACGCGATCGGCGACTTCACGCTGTACGGCAACTTCAGCGACACGGTGCTGAAGTACTTGAATGAAACGTCCGTCATGCACGTCTACGAAGGGGGCGCCACCTGGCAGGTGACGCCTGCGACCGAGCTGGTCGCGGGCTATCAGCACACGAGCTTCGAAGAACATGCCTGGAATCAAGTGACCGCGGCCGCGCTTTACTCGCTGTCGAAGCGAACCCAGGTCTACGTGTCGTCGGACTACCTGAAGGCATCGGCCGGTGTCGATCCCGTGATCGGCGCGAGCTTCGCGCCGTCGCTGGCGGGACAGCAGGTCGACGTGCGCGTCGGTATCTATCACACCTTTTAGTCGAAGCTGGCGGCGCGCCGGTGGGCGTGCCGCAGGCGAACGGCTGCAACATCCTGTCCCGGCTTCGGCTGGAGCCATCAACGAGTGTAGGAGGAGGCGAATATGAAACGAGCATTGGGTGCAATCACATTGGCGGGCGCGCTGGCGGCGTGCGCCTACGCATGGGCGAGCGATGCGGGCAACGCGCCGAAATGGCTCACCAACATCCCGATGACGAGCGCGAAGCCGTTCGGCTTCGACATCAGCGCGACGGCGGACGGTACCTATTATCTTGCGGACGGTTCGAACGCGACGCTCGACGTATTCGACGCGAAGACGATGACGCTGCGCGACCGGATCTCCGCGGACTTCGCCGGCATCGGCCCGAGCCACGACAAGTCGGGGCCGGCGGGCGTGATTCCGGTGCCGGGGACGTCGCTCGTCTACGTCGGCGACGTCAACGCGGTGAAGGTGATCGACGTGGCGTCGAAGCAGCTCGTCAAGCGCATCGAAGTCAGCACGACCGGAATTCGAGCTGACGAGGGCTGTCTCGATCCGCAGCATCACATCGTGATGTTCTCGAGCGGCGCCGAGGAGCCGCCGTTCGCCACCTTCATCAACACTGACACACAGTCGGTCGTCGCAAAGCTCGCCTTGAGCGACTCGACCGGACTGGAAGCGTGCGCGTACGACCCGAAGGGCAACAACTTCGTCCTCAACAACGACGGTACGAAGGCCAATCCCAAGGGAGAGGTCGATGTGATTCCGGTCGCATCGGTGCTGGAGGGTAAGCCGGTCGTGTCGAACACCTTCAAGTTGAAGGGCTGCGAAGGGCCGAGCGGCATTGCCATGGGGCCCGGCAACGACGCGTTGATCGGCTGCGACCCGGACGAGGGCGGCAAGCAGTCCACCGTGATCATCGATCGCACCAACGGCACGACGCTCGCCGAACTACCGTTCGGCGGCACGGACGAAGCCGTCTACGATCCGGTCTCGAACCGCTATTTCCTCGCCGCCGGTCACCACTCGGCGGACAACGTCTCGCGCGTCGGCAACAAGGCAGCGAAGTTCGATCCGTCTCTCGGCATCGTCAATGCGAGCACGCGCAGTCTGGTCGCGATCGTGCCGACCGGCGCCGGCGCGCATTCAGTAGCGGTCGACGGCGAATCGCATCACGTGTTCGTCCCGTTTGCCGCGGGCCCGTCGGAGCAATTCACGGGTACCGGCGTGTCGGTGTTCGAGACCGAATGACGGTTTCATCGTCGCGCGATCGAGGCGGCTTGCCCGTGAGGCCGCCCGAGGGTCTTACGGGTTTTTTTGTCGCGCGGCGGTTTCGTCATGCCGTGTTCCGGTCCGGGCAGCGTTCACGAGCCGGCGTGCTGGGCCGTGTCAGGCGCGGATCGGCTGGTGTCGCCCTGACTCTGCGGCGGGGGCTGGTAACGCGTGTGGTCGTGTTCGTGATCGACGTGAAACCGACCGTTCGCCATAGACGGACCTGCCAGGAGCATCCCCAGCATTAGCGCGGTGCCATACATCAACGTTTTCATGATGGTTCTCCAGGTTCTACGTTACGCAAACCTGAAATCAAGGCTAGGCAGATTTCGCCTGCCGTTCTAACTCGTGGATACCCGTAAAAGTGGCCGATTTTGAAAATATTTTGGATAACGATTCGAATGACGGACGCGACCCGCTCGGTCGGCGCTGCGACACAAACGGATTGCGCAACAAGAAGGAGAGGGATGTGAAGTTCAGGTTCTCGATGCAGCGGCTGGCGCAGGTGGCGATCGCGTCGTTGGGATTCGCGGGCATGGCTCATTCCGCGGCTGCCGACGAGACCGGCGCGCTCGCGCCGGCGCCGGCCTATTCGCTCAGCTTCGCGCAAACCGAAAAGCTGATCGGGCTCGCGGTCGCGGCAGCGAGCGCGCGCCATCTCGCGATGAGCTTCGCGGCCGTCGATCCCGGCGGTCATCTGATCGCCGCCGCGCGCATGGACGGGGCGCCGTTCGCGAGTCTCGATTTCGCGCGCGGCAAGGCGTTCGCGTCGGTGGCGCTCGGCGGGCAATCGGGCACGACGCTCGAGCAGCGGTACCGCGACGATCCGTCGGAATACAGCAACGTGTCCGGCGCGGGCTATTACGCCCCGTTCCTGCCGGCGGGCGGCACCTTTCCCGTCTTCTCGAACGGACACCTGCTGGGCGCATTGGGCGCAAGCGGCGCACCGTCGGCGATTGACGACCAAGTGGTCAAGGAAGCCATCGAAGCGCTCGGCGCGAGCACCGCGCGTTGAGCGTGCTTTGTCATTGCAACTTTGTCAGGACGATTTATGACACGCAACACAGAGATTGACCGCTCGGCCGACATGGCGGCGAGCGACATGGAGACGACAGGCACCGCGACGCGGGACGCGACGGCGATCTGCCGGCGGACGATGCTGCGGCTCGGCTTTGGCGCGCTTGCCGCGGGCGCGGCCGGCTTGGCCGGCGCGGCCCGTGCGCAAGCGACCCATGCGGCCGCCGGCGGCGCGAGTCCCCATGCGGTGCGCCGCGGCAAGGTGGTGCGCCTCGTGCCATCGTGGGACACGGTTCAGGTCGGACGCATGGAGCCGAACGCGGCGCCGGCCGTCACGATCCATCCGGGCGATACCGTGTGGTACGACGGCACGTGGACCAATTGGGGCAACGAGGCGAAGTACGGGATGGGGTTCAAGGAACGCGAGCCGATCCGCAAGAAGTATCCGAACGGCGCCTTCTCGCTGATCGGCCCGGTCGTGATCGACGGCGCGGAGCCGGGCGATCTCGTCGAATGCCGGATGCTGAAAATGCGGACCATCGACTGGGGCTGGAACTCGGCACCGCCGGGCGTCGGTGCGTTGCCGCACGATTTCAAGCCCTATCTTCGCTACCTGAAAATCAACAGCGACCGTACGTATGCGGCGTATGTGCCCGGCGTCGACATTCCGCTGAAGCCCTTTCAGGCCTATCTCGGCACGCAGCCGCCGGGCGACCGGCCGACCAGCGCGAATTTCGCGGGCAGCTACGGCGGCAATCTGGATTGCGCCGTGCTCGGCGCCGGCAGCTCGATCTTTCTGCCGGTGCAGATGGCCGGCGCGCGGGTTTGGACGGGCGGCTCGATGGGGGCGTCGGGCGAGGGCAACGTCGATCAGACGTCGATCGAGACCGCGTTCGAAGAGATGCGGATCCAGTTCCTGCTGCACAAACGCGCGGCCCTCGACGGGCCGATGGCGGAGACGCCGGAGCACTGGATCGGCTTCGGCTTCTCCGACAGTCTGGACAGTGCGCTTGTCGCATGCCTGCGGCAGATGATCGGCTGGCTATCGGCCGCCACCGGCATCGCGCCGGAAGACTGCTATGGCATCTACAGCGTGGCGGGGAGCTTTCGCGTGTCGCAGTACGCGAATCAGACCGGCACGGTGTACGCGACCAAACCGCCGAAGGGCATTCATTGCATGCTGCCCAAGCGCATTTTCTCGGCGGAACTGCAACAACGCATTTCGGCTTACATGCGGGCGTGATGCGGCGTTCCTTTCCAATGGTTTGAGCAAACGGCGGTGCCGGTGCCTCCGTGTTTCGAATGGGGGCGTGCAGGCGCACGCCGTGAGGAGTGGATGTGATGGATGTGAAAGACAAGAAGGCCGCGGTCGCGGACGAACTTTCTGCAATGGGCAGCACGGGCCGGTGTTTTGCGCTGCTGGTGTGCTTTCTGATTGTCGTGCTGGACGGATTCAATACGACGTCGATCTCGTTCGTCGTTCCGACGCTGGCGCGTGAATGGCAACTGGCGCCGGCTTTGTTCACGCCGGTGTTCGTGGCGACGAACGTCGGCGCGGCGATCGGATTCGTCGTCACGGGGCCGCTCGCGCATCGCGTCGGACAGAGGCTCGTCGGCCTCGCGAGCGTCGTGCTGTTCGGCGGCTGCACGCTGCTCACCGCGTACGCGGGCGACATCATGAGCCTGTCTGCGATGCGCGTGCTCGCGGCGATCGGACTGGGCGCGGCATTGCCGATCGCCATCACGGCGTCGGCGGGCATCCTCGGCGCGAAGCACAAGGTCGCCGCATCGATTCTGGTGACGACCGGCATGTCCGTGGGGGCCGTCATCGGCGGTCTCGTAGGCGGGCCGCTGATGCACCAGTTCGGTTGGCAATCCGTCTTCGTGCTCGGCGGCACGCTGCCGTTCGTGGTGGTGCCCGCGTTTTACAGCGTCCTGCGAACAGCCGGGCAGGCGAGCGGGGGTCCCGCGGCGGGGCAGGGCGCCAATCAGTTGAAGGCGCTATTCAGGAACGGTCTTGCGGGCTACACGTGCCTTCTTTGGCTGTTCTCCTTTCTGATCTTCATGGACGTCTATGCGCTGCTGTTCTGGCTACCGACGCTCTTGGTCGCATTCGGCTTCTCGCTCGATCATGCCCCGGCCGGGATGGCGGCATTCAGCGTCGGCGGGCTGAGCGGCAATCTTCTGATGACGGCGGCCGTCGCGGCGATGACGCTGAAGGGCAAGCTGCGGATCAAGTCGGCGCTGACGATCGGCGTGGCGTGCGTGATCGCCAGCATAGCGGCGCTGAGCCAGGCCGCCTTGCCGCCGCCAGGCGTGCTGTTGCTGATCGGCGTCATCGGCGCGGGGCTCGTCAACGGCATCATGGGACAAACCGCGCTTGCGGTTGCTTTCTACCCGGCGAACATCCGCGCGACGGGTGTGGGCTGGGGCCTCGCGATGGGACGCATCGGGTCGTTCATCGGTCCGGCGGTCGGCGGTGCACTGCTATCCCTGGGCTGGGCGCCGCGCGACATCGTCCTGACCGCGATCCTGCCGGCGCTCGCTTCGATCGTGACGCTCGTCGCATTGTCGTTGGCCGGGCGCCGGGCAGGCAGCCGGGCAGCCGGTCATGCGCTGGTGGAGCATTGAACTCCCGACTACAGTTTTCGTTTTCTTAACTCAACTCGAAATCACGTTTCAATCATGAAAATCATTGCTTATGCGGACGCGGGCCGTACCGCGCTTGGCGTCGTCACCGGCGCGACCCGCTTCATCGCCGTCGACGATGTTGCCCCTGACTTGCCCACCCGTCTGATCGATATTCTCGAAATGCACGATGGCCTCGCGCGACTGCGGCAAGCGGTCGAGGGCAAAACAGGCAACCGGGCGCTCGCGGACGTGACCCTCAAGCCGTTCCTCGATCGGCCGAACGCGATGTGGGCGCTGGCGCTGAACTTCAAAAGCCACATCGCGGAAACCGGCTTGCAGACCAACGCCGACTACCCGCATCTCTTCATGCGCACGGCGGCGTCGTTCGTCGGTGCAGGAGAGCCGATTGTCGCGCCGCCGGAAGACGTGGCGCGCGCATTCGATTACGAGGGCGAACTGGCCGTCGTCATCGGCAAGCCGGGGCGCTATATTCCCGTCGAGCGCGCAATGGAGCACGTTGCGGGCTACACCTGCCTGAACGAAGGTTCGGTGCGCGAGTATCAGATGCACAACCGGCAATTCGGCTTGGGCAAGAATTTCGAGGCGTCCGGCGCGTATGGCCCTTGGCTGATGACACCCGACGAGTTCGGGGATCCGCAACGGCACACCGTGCTCACCCGCGTCAACGGCGTCGTACGGCAGCGTGCGCCGTTGGACGACATGCTGATCGATGTCGCCAGCGTGATCAGCTATCTGAGTCGCGGCTACTCGTTGCGTCCCGGCGACCTCATCGCGATGGGCACGCCCGGCGCACTGAAGCCGCAGCCCGACGATGCGGAGGGCCTCGATCTGTCGCGGCAGTACGGGCCGTTCCCGACGCCGGGTCTGGTGCACATGCGGCCGGGAGACTGCGTGGAGGTCGAGATCGACGGGTTAGGCGTCCTGTGCAATCCGGTGATTGCGGACCCGTCGTACGCCGGCGCCGAGTGACGGATGCCGCCCGCAGGCGCCCGGTGCATGAGCCGGGCGCCTGCGGCGGCGTCCGGGACGGCGAGGCCGTCTTCGGGCGATCAGCCTTCGCGCGTGTTCAGCGTGACCGAGTGCCGGCGGAATTCGCTCGGCGGCACGCCCATGTGCTGCGCGAAAAAGCGCGTGAAGTGACTGTGTTCCTCGAAGCCCAGTTGGTCTGCGATGTCGGCAAGCGGCTTGGCGCTTGCGCCGAGCAGTTGGATCGCGTGCGACATGCGCACCCAGTCGATGTAGTGCTGCGGCGAGATCCCCATGCAGCGCCGGAATTGCTCGAAGAATCGCGATCTTGAAAGCCCGACCTCCGTGGCGACTTGCGCGACTGTCGGGTTCGCGACCGGAGACCGCTTGATGAAGTCGAGCGCCTTGCGGATCCGGAAGTCGACCGGACGACGTGACGGCACGATGCCTGTCGTGAGCGCGGGGTCCGCGAAATCACGTCCGAGCGCCTTGACGAGATCCTCCAGAATCGGCATGCAGCCTTCGTCGTGTGCAACGAGATGATGGGTGATCGCGGCGGCGAGACGGTCCACGTGGTGACGCACGTCCGGCGTCACCACGACCCATCGGTTCGGGAAGATATCGGCCGCTCCGCTGTCGGCCAGCTGCAACGTGTCACGCAGCCAGGCGGGTTCGATCACCAGCGAAAGGATCAGCGACGCCATTTCGCCGTTACCGTCTTTCGCATGCTCGACCCAGGGATTCAGGCAGATCGCGCGTTCGGCCGTCAGCGTGCAGTCCTGGGCGCCGATACGGAAGTCGCAATCGCTTCCGCCCAGCTTGAAAAGGAATTGGTACTGCGAATGCGCGTGAGCAACGAGCGGACGGTTGATGAAGTTGACAGTCGCGCGGCCGAAATCGCCTCGCAGGATCCAGACGGGCTTTTCTGCGTTCTCTGCATCGGTTACTACGGTCGGCATACCCAAATTCTCTCTTGGCGGATCAGCTAAACAAGCGCCATCACGCGTGTTTCGTTCAAATGCTTGCGGCAAGCATCCCATTGCGCGCGCAC
This sequence comes from Trinickia mobilis, assembly GCF_017315705.1. Lineage (GTDB taxonomy): Bacteria > Pseudomonadota > Gammaproteobacteria > Burkholderiales > Burkholderiaceae > Trinickia_A > Trinickia_A mobilis. Next base: position 54,860 of record NZ_JAFLRF010000003.1, read on the forward strand.
TGCTTGACTCCGGAATGCGCGCACGAACGTCACTTAATCAAATGCCTGTTAACACGTCAATCGGTGAAAACATGCTTGCACCACGTCCGCTGCGTAGTCGCACTTGGAGGAAAGAACGATTCGTGTGCTGCGGGGGACGCAGGCGAATTTCGGACGATTCGGCAAGTGACCGGCGCCTTCGATCAATCGCCGCGGGAACGGCGACCGTATATTGAGAGCCACGCGCATCGTCGCGCGAACGGAACGGCTCGACGCTTGACGAGGGGCAAGACATGGGATGGTTTGAACGCGAAGGAATCCGCTTCGCTTATGAGGAATTCGGCCCGCGCGCCGCACCGGCGATCGTGTTCAGTCACGGCTTTCTGATGGACGGCGCGATGTTCCAGCCGAACGTTGCCGCATTATGTGACGTGTTCCGATGCGTCGTTTGGGACCAGCGCGGCTTCGGTGCGACCGGACCGACCGATCGCACCTTCAGTTATTGGGATTCCGCTCGGGATCTGATCGGTTTGCTCGATCATCTGGAGGTGGATTCGGCTTCGCTCGTCGGCATGTCGCAAGGCGGATTCCTGTCGATGCGAGCGGCGTTGCTCGAGCCCAACCGCTTTCGCGCGCTCGCGCTGATCTCGACCCGAAGCGATCCGGATGCCGAGCCGGTGAAAGCGTCGTTCGAGCAGCTGAAGGCCGAATGGGCGCGCAATGGTGCGGCGAACGTCGCGTCGCCAATGGCTGCATTCCTGTTCGGCCCGGACTATTGCGCATCGGCGTGGACTGCGAAATGGCTACGAATGAGTCGCGACCATTTCGAGCGTCCGGTCGATGCGCTGACGACGCGAGACGATATTACGCCTCGCCTCGACAGCATTGCGCACGCGTCGATCGTGTTCCATGGCCGGGACGATGCCGCGATCAGCCCGAGCTGCGGCGAGGCGCTCGCCTCGGCGCTGCCGAACTGCAAGGGGCTGGTTCTGGTGGACGGCGCCGGACACACGCCCAATCTCACGCACCCTGCGAGCGTCAATCCGCCGTTGCGGGAGTTCTTGCGGCGCTACGGGCGCTGATGTGCGGCTGCGGCACGGTCTGCGAACGTGCCTCACGCACGATGTTTCAATGCTTGAAACGGCTGCATCGCGAGGCTTCGTCACCCAGGCTGGCTCGCTTGATCCAGGCGTCAAGCCCCTTGGCCTTTCAACTCTGTCTCCACTTTATTTGCACTAAGATTAACGCTGCGGGATGGGTAGGGTGGTTCCAGTCGCGGCTGTGGAAAAGCCGCGCCTCAAATGTCTGGGGAATTTGAGGCAGGTGGGCTTTGCCGTATGCCAGCGCCGCTTCCCATCGTCTGAGAATTGAAGTCGCGGCAATCGCAACAGGCGCTCTCCATGCCAGCCTTCTTTGCCGGGTTCCGGCCGCGCCCACTTCCTCGTTTTGCTCATCGAAGCGTGACATCCATAGCGACGCACGAACTTGCGGGGCGTTGATGGTTCAGATCGGCAAACTGCATGTCAATCTCGAGCGGCGGGAGGTGAGCCGGGATGGCGCGCCGCTGCGCATCGGTTCGCGTGCATTCGATGTCCTCGGACACCTGATCGAGGCCAACGGTGCGCTGGTGTCGAAAGAGGACCTCATCAGCCGGGTCTGGCCCGAAACGATCGTCGAAGAAAACAACCTGCAAGTCCAGATCACCGTGCTGCGCAAGGCGCTCGGCGAGGACCGCGACCTGATCCGGACCGTGCCTGGGCGGGGCTATCAACTTGTCGGGAGCGGTACGCATCTGCCTGGCCGGCGTTGTGTCGCGCAACGCGACGCGATACGTAATCTGCCGGCACAGATGGATCTCATTGGCCGCGAGTCGGCCGTCGACGAGATCACTGCGATGCTGGCGCAAGCGCCCCTGGTAACACTGGTTGGCGCCGGCGGGATCGGCAAGACCAGTCTTGCGATCCGCGTGGCACGCGAGTTCGGTCATCGATTTGCGGGCGGCGTGCACTTCATCGAACTGGCGCCGTTGTCCGAACCGGGTACGGTGCTCGTAGCGGTGGCCGAAGCATGCGGCATGCGCTGCGCCAGCGGTGCGATCAGCGCGCCCCATATCGCCGGTGCCCTTGCGCATTCGCCATGTCTCGTCGTCCTCGACAACGCCGAACACGTCGTCGACGTCGTTGCCGGGCTGGTCGACGCACTGCTGCCTTATTACCCGGAGGTCAACGTGCTCGTGACGAGCCGGGAGCCGCTGCGGGTGGCCGGGGAGTCGATTTACCGGGTTCGGCCGCTCGAGGTCGCGGCCGACGACGCACCGATCGAGCATCTGCTGTCATCCTCTGCCGTGCAGCTTTTCGTGCGGCGCGCCCGGGCACTGGCGTGCGACCTCGGCACCGACGCCCGAAGCGTGCGCCTGATCGGCGCCATCTGCCGTCGTCTGGACGGCATTCCGCTGGGGATCGAGCTGGCCGCGGCGCGTGCGGTGGCGCTCGGGGTGGCGGGCGTCTACGCGCACCTCGACGATCGTTTGCAGTTGCTGGCGGGCGGACACCGGAACGCGCTGCCGCGCCATCAGACGCTCCGGGCCACCTTCGACTGGAGCTACGCGTTGCTCGACGCGATGTCCCGCAAGGTATTCCGGCGCCTCGGCGTATTCGCCGGCGTGTTCACGTTCGAAGCGATCTGTGCGGTGGCCGGGGACCGGGACATGGCAGCCGCCCGCGTGATCACCAGCATCAGCGAACTGACCGAGAAGTCGCTGTTGAACGTGGAGTTCGAGGACGGCGTGGCGCGCTACCGGCTGCCGGAATCGACGCGTGCCTATGCGCTGGAAAAGCTGCGCGACGAGGGCGAACTCCAGTCGGTGACCGAGCGCCACGCGCGGTTTCTGCAGCAGCGCTTTGACCGCGGCCTGCCAGCCGAGCGCTGGTCCCGCAAGCGGACCGCGCAATCGGACTTCAGGCAAGCACTGGACGATGCGCGGGGCACATTTGACTGGGCCTTCTCCGCGGAGGGCAATCCGCAGCTCGGCATTGCGCTCGCAAGTGCGCTGGCCGGTCCGTTACTCGAATGTTCGTTGCTCGACGAGTGCCGGACACGCGCGGGCCGGGCCGTAGCGGCTATCGAAGACCTGCCGGCCGGCAGCGTGGACGCGAGCTGTGAAATGCGCCTGTGCGCGGCGCTAGCCTATGCGCTGCTGCATACGAGCGGTCCCGTCAGCCGTGCTGCGCAACTTTGGCAAAGGGCGCTCGCGCTCGCCGCACAGGCCGGCGATCTGGAGGACCGCTCGCGGGCGCTCTGTGGGCTGTGGAATACGATGCTGACGTCCGCCGACATCCATGCGGCGATGGAGTGCGCCACGCGTTACCAGCAGTTCGCCGCCGCGCAGGGTACCGAATGGCACCGCATCCTCGGCGAGCAGCTCGTTGCGGTGACGCAGCATTGCCTCGGGATGCACGATGAGGCGCGCGCGAGTCTCGAGCGCGGCCTCGCGCGGCTCGACCGTGACGTGCCGCGCGCGAAACTTGCCGTCGACCCGCTGATCTTCATGAACGGCACGCTCGCGCGCATCGAGTGGCTGCAGGGGCGCCCGGAGCACGCGATGACGCTCGTCAACCGCGCCGTGGACCGGGTGCGAGGCGTCGCGCTCGAGCCGTCGCTCAGCCACGTGCTCGCGGTCGTTGCGGTGCCGCTCGCGCTGATGACGGGAGACGTGCTCGCCGCGGACCGCTATCTCGACATCCTGCGCTCGCAGGTGACCCTGCATCGTTTCGATGTCTGGCGCGAGTACTGTGATTGCCTGGGCGTGTATCGGGATCTGCTGAGCGGGCGCGGCGAGCACGCGCTGCCGGTCCTCGAGGCGGCGCTCGACGCGCTCCTCGCACGCGGCTTTCGCCGCCTGCTCACGCCGCTGCAGGCCGCCTGCGCCCAGGCGCTCGCCGCATGTGGACGGATCGAGGAAGCGAAAGCAAGGCTGGCGGAAGCGCAGGCCTTTTGCGCGCAACACGGCGAGCAGCTGTTCGTTCCCGAGCTGTGGCGCGCGATGGGGATCGTCGAGCTGGAGGACGCACGCCACACGCGCGCAGGCGAGCGTTCGGACGCACACGAAGAACGCGCACGGCAGTGCTTCGAAACCGCCATCCGGATCGCAACGGAGCAGGGCGCCATCATGTGGATGCTAAGGAGCACGATTGCACTGGCGAGACTCTGTGTTTTGCAAGGGCGTCGCGCAGAGGCCTCGTGCCGGCTGCAAGCGTTCACCTCGACCTTCGATGCCCAATCGGGCGCAAGCGACGTTCGCGAGCTGTACGCGCTGGCAGATGAGCTGCGGCCGGCCGGCGCAGCAGTTCAAGGCTTGCCGGCGGAGGCCGAGGAGAGGGCGGTCTCTTCGCGGGCCGGCCAGCCGCCGCCAAGCGATTTGTAGAGTGCGACCAGCGAGAGGTCGCTGTCGCGGTCGGTTTGTGCAAGCTTGTCCTCGGCCGCGTAAAGCGAACGCTCGGCATCGAGCACCGAAAGAAAGTCCTCGAGTCCCTGACGGTACAGCCGAGTCGCGACCGTTACCGCTTCGCGGTCCGACGCTGCCTCCTCGGCGAGGCGCTCGCGGCGGATGCGCGACTGGCCGTACGACGCGAGCGCGGTCTCGACATCGCGCAGCGCTTCGAGCACGGTGCGCTGGTACGACGCCGCGGCCTCGTCGGTGCGTGCTTGCTGTGCCTCGACGCCGAAGCGGACCTTGCCGGCATCGAAGATCAGCCAGCGGATGCCGGGGCCGACCGACAGGTAGCGGCTCGGGGCGGTGAGGAACGTGGAGGCTTCGAGGCTCTCCACGCCGGCAGCGCCCGTCAGGTAGAAGTGCGGATAGAGGTCGGCCTTGACCACGCCGATACGCGCATTCGCTGCCGCGAGCCTGCGTTCCGCGGCGCGGATATCGGGCCGGCGCTGCAGCAGCTCCGACGGCAGGCCGATGGGCACATCGGCGATGGGAGCGGGGATCGTGGCCGGCGTATCGAGCTCGGCGAGCAGCGTCTCCGGTTGATGACCGATGAGCGCGCCGATCCGGTAGATTGCGGCCCGCGATTCGGCGGTCAAGTCCGGCACGACGGCTTCCGTATCGGCGACCAAGGCCTGCGATCGCAGGACATCGAGGCGCGACGCAAGGCCCGCGTCGAACTGAGAGCGTGTGAGCGCCAGCGCATCCCGCTGGGTGGCGAGGTTGTCGCGCGCGACCGCGAGCCGCCGTTGCGCACCGCGCACCTCGATATAGTTGCGGGCGATCTCGGCGACCAGCGTCAACGTGATGTCGCCGCGCTCGGCGACGGCCGCTTGCCACGAGGCGTCGGCGGCTTCGATGCCGCGCCGGTTGCCGCCGAACACATCGATCTCCCACGACGCGTCGAACCCGGCCTGCCACAGGTTGCCGTCGGCGCCCGGGCCGAGGCCTCCGGGCGGCACGCCGACCGGTACGTTCGCACTGCCGTGCGTGCGGGCGTAAGCTGCGTCCGCGTCGGCTTCGGGGTACAGCGCGGCGCCCGCAACGCCGCGCAGCGCGCGCGCTTCGCGCACGCGCGCTTGCGCCGCTGCGAGGTCGGGCGACGCTTGCAGCGCTTCGTCGATGAGCTGGTCGAGGACCGCGTCGCCAAAGTTTTGCCACCACGCATCGAGTGGAGCGACAGGCTTTAGCGCCGTCCCTGCCGTGACCGGCGCGTGTTCCGCAAAGCTGTCGGGCAGGGTCATCTTCGGCGGGACGTAGTCGGGCCCGACCGTGCAGGCGCCGAGCATGCAGAGCATCCACGCGGACATGGCGAGCCGATGCGGCCATCGGCCGATCGATCGGCATGCGGCCATCGCTAGTTCAGAAATCCTAACCATGCCGGTGGCTTCCGAACAAAGATGCGGGTTTCGACTGACATCCCCGGCGAGATCCAGCGCAGCGCTTCGCCCGGGTTGTCGAACTCGATTTTGACGGGCACGCGCTGCACGACTTTGACGAAGTTGCCCGTTGCGTTCTCCGGCGGAAGCAGCGCGAAGCGCGAACCCGTACCGCGCTGAATGCTGTCCACATGGCCGCGCAACCGCAAGTCTGGAAACGCATCGACGCGGATCGTCACCGGTTGTCCAGGACGCACGTCGGTCAGCTGCGTTTCCTTGTAGTTCGCAATCACATAGAGCCGTTGCGGCACCACCGAAAGCAGCAATTGCCCCGGCTGTACGAAGTTGCCCGGCTCGACGCTCTTGCGCGCGACACTGCCGGCTTCGGTTGCGTAGATCTTCGTATACGACAGATTCAGCTCGGCCTGGGCAAGTGCCGCCCGGGCCTGTTCGACGGCTGCTTCAGCGGTGACGGCTTGCGAGCGGGCGAGCTTTGCCTGGGCCTGCGCTGCTTCGATCCGCACCTGCGACGCGACCACGGTTGCACGGTTGCTGGCCGCCGCCGCCTTGCCTTCGTCGACGCGTTCCGTGGACACAGCACGGATATCGGAGACGGACAGCAGGCGGCTCAGGTTCGCGTCAGCGAGCCGGGCGTTGGCTTGCGCGACGTCGAGCTCGGCGCGCTGTCTGGCGACTTCCGCATCGGCAACGGGAATCTGGTCGCGGGCTTCTTGCAGCTTCCCTTCGGCATTCGCGAGATTCGCGCGGGCCTGGGACAGCGCGACCGCGTAGTCGCGCGGGTCCAGCTCGACCAGCAGCTCGCCGGCGGTCACCGGGCTGTTGTCGTCGACGTAGAGCTTCTGAACATAGGCCGGGACCTTCGGGATGATCGACACGACATGGGCTTCGACGTACGCGTCGTCGGTTTCTTTGCCGTAGAAAACAGGCACGAGGAAATACAGCGCGATCACGGCGATCACCACGAGACCCAGCAACGCGAACAGCAGCGGGCGCCGGCTTGGCCCCGGCGCGGCGGTGGGCGGCGTGGGCGGCTGCGACGGTGCAGCCGGCGCGCGCGTCTCCGGCGGCTTCTCGACCGGCGGCGCCTGGTTCATCGTGGTCCCCCGCCGGCAGTGCGGATCCGCGTAGCGGTGAAATCGATGGTATTGAGGGACTTCACGGCCTGTCCTTTATTTGGATTGCACCGGAGTAGGCGGCACGATCGGCAGCACGCAGAGCGCGAGCACGCCGATGGCCGCCATGAATGCAAAGGCGTCGGCGTAGGCGAGCGTCGCCGCCTGGTGCGCACCTTGCTCTGCGAGCATGCGCACGGCAGCCTCTCGTCCTTCGAGCGGCGTATAGCCGGCGTGCGAAGTCAGCGTGCCGCCGACCGATGAAAGCCACGCACGCGTCACCGAACTGTCCTGCCGCACGTGGTCGAACAGGCGCGACGAATGCAGGGTTTCCCGATGGGAGATCAGGATCGTGAGCACCGCAACGCCGAGCGACGCGCCGAACTGGCGAAACGTCATGTAGAGCGAGACGCCGTCGAGCAGCTTGTTCTGCTCGATCTTCGCAACGGTGCCGCTGCCCACGGCCGGCAGCAACGGCGACAGGCAGCATGCGTAGAGCACGAGCGGCAGCGCGAAATACCAGCCGGGCGTGCCGGTCGTGAGCAGCCGGTTGAAGACGACCATCGACGCGATCAGCATGACGAGCGCGAACGCGATCGCCTTGCGCTGGCCGACGCGCGCAATGAAGCCGACCATCAACGGGCGGATCGCGGCCGCACTGAGCGCGTAGACGCAGATGATCTGGCCGGTTTGCGTCGCGCTGTGTGTTTGCGACGACAGGTTGCGCAGAAACTCGGGCAGCACGAACAGGCTGCCCGACAGGATCATGCCGGTGAGGAGGCCAAGCAGCGCGGATGACAGCACGCGACGGTCGCGCAGCAAATCGAGGCACAGCAGCGGTGTGCGGTTCGCGGCGCTCGATTGCCACGCGACGAACAGCACCAGTGCGGCAGCGGCGATCAGCGCGAGCGCGCGCAGGTGCGGCGAGCCGAACCAATCGTCGATCTCGCCGCGATTGAGGATGATCTGAAGCGAAACCAGCGCGATAGCGAGCAGTGCGATGCCCGGCCAGTCGGTGGCGATCAGACGGTCCGACGAAGGCGCCGGAAGCTTCGGGAAATAGCGGCCGATCAGCCACAGCGCGCCGGCCGCATACAGCAGATTGGGCAGGAAGATCAGCCGCCAGTTCGCGTGGTCGGTGATATAGCCGCTCGCCAGCAGGCCCGCAGCGCTCGACAGATAGAGGATCGTCGACACGCGCATCAGCGACGGGCTGCGCTGCGGCTTCGGCATCAGCACATAGATGCTCGCGCGCCACCAGACGACGAGACCCGCCGCCGCGAGCCCTTGCAGCGCGCGCCAAAACAGCATCGAATCGAGGTCGGGCGACAGGGCGCAGCCCATCGACGTGGCCGCAAAGGCGACGACGGTGGCGAGCAGAAAGCGCTTGTAGCCAAAGTGCCCGGCCATCCAGATCGATACGGGCACACCGAGAAAAAGCGTGCAGCTATAGACGGTCAGCAGCCAGCTGGCCTCGTCGGCGGAGACGCCGAGCGTGCCGGTCAGATCGGCGAGCACGAGGTTCATGCTGTCGAACGTGTAGAACTCCATGCCGGTCGCGAGGCCAAGGCCGATCAGCAGCCACCGCGTATGGGCGGGCGCCAGTGCGGACGCCGCCGGCGGCGGTGCTGGCGGCGTGGCGGGATTCGGCGTGGACAGGGCCGCTTCGTTCATCATCGACGGCAAGACAGGGCAGGCACGCGAAACGCCGCGCCGGGCCCGCAGACCGCTTACGGCCAGCGGGCCCGGCGCCGCATGGCGTGGGCCCGGGCGTCAGTGGCCCTCGCTGCCGCCGAACATCGTCTTCGCGTAGATCAGCCCGAGGCCATATGCGCCGCCATGGGCGATCGACGTGGCAACCGTCTGGTCGTAGGTTTCACCACGCGCCCAGTCGCGCTGCAGCTCGAGCAGGTACTGGAGAGACGTCATTGGGCGCGCGCCCGCCTGGATCATGCGCTCCATCGCGCGCTCGTGCGCTTCGTCGGACACGTCGCCGCATGCATCGGCGATCACGTAGACCTCGAAGCCCTGGTCGAGCGCCGACAGCGCCGGGCCGACGATGCACACCGACGTCCACAGGCCGGCCAGCACGATCCGGCCCTTGCCGATCGCATTCACGCGCTCTGCGATGCGCGGATCTTCCCAAGTGTTCATCGACGTGCGGTCAATCAGCTTTTCCTCCGGAAACACCGACGTGATCTCTTCGAACATCGGGCCCGAGAAGCTCTTCTCGGCGACGGTCGTGAGGATCGTCGGTACCTTGAACTCCTTCGCGGCCTTCGTGACAAGCGCGGCGTTGTTACGCAGCGAGACCGCATCGATCGACTTGGTCGCGAACGACATCTGCGACTGGAAGTCGATCATGATCAGCGTGTGATTGGTCGGGTCGAGCAGCATCTTGCCGGGTTGTGCTTTCGCTGTGGGCATCATGACCTCCATTGAAGTGTCTTTGAACAGGCGGTATTCATAGAGCGGACCGGGTCGTCCACCCGTTTGCTCTGAAACCGTCTGCGTTTTTCCCGTTCGGCGGCCCTCGAGAGCGCCGCCGCGGACCGGGACGGGTTCCGCTTGCTGTGCTTCACTCCTTCCAGCTCGACCCGAGAATCAAGCCGCAGAAATTCAGACGCCGGTAGTTCGGATCGCACCGGTCGAGCACATCCGCGTTCACCGTCCCGAACGTGGTCGCAGGGCGGCGTGCCATGCCCTGTGCAAAGGTATCGATGATCCGCTCCTTGAATTTCGCGCCGCGCGGGTACTCGCGCAGCACCTCGATGCGCTCGGCGTCGCTGACTTCATCGAAGTGCAGGGCAAGCAGGTCCGTCTCGACGCCGGCGCAGAGCAGCGCAGTGAGCGACGCCATCTCGGCAGGTACGCCGAACGTGGTGTGCAGCGCGACCGCGCGCCACGCTTCGTCGCGGTCTGCTTGCGATACCTGGTGGCGGGACAGGAACGCATCGGCTGCGTTCGCCCCGTCGACTTCGAAGCGCTTGCGCGAATGGCGATAGGCATCCATCAAGCCGATATCGTGAAACAGCGCGGCGACATAGAGAAGGTTGGCATCGAATTCGAGCCCCCGGCGCCGGCCGATCAGCGAAGCGAACAGGAACACCCGCATCGAGTGGCGAAACAGAAGCAACGGTTCGCTGCTCAGCGCTGCCGCCGTTGCGGCCTGTGCCATTGCACCCTCAGGAAGCGCTATGCCGGCGATGGTGCGGCTCATCGTGGTTCCCCTTAGCGGCTCAGCAGGGCTGCGAGCGAGTAATGGCCCGCGCCGGCAATCGCGATCGTGCCGAACAGGACCAGCAGCATCCATGCAAACTGGCCCTGCTCGACGGTCCACTCGGGGTGAACGCGCAGCAGCGCGATCACGGTGACGACCATGATCGGCAGCGCAGCGAGCCTTGTCGCGAAACCCGCGATCATGAACAGCGGGCACACGACTTCCGCGAAGATCGCAAAGGCCATCGACAGCTTCTTGCCGACGTGGAACGGGTCTTCCATCCTGGCTGCTTCAGCGCGGTAGTGCCGGACCTTGGGCAGCCCATGCACGATCAGCAGGATGACGCTCGCGCCGACGCGCAGGAACAGCAGGCCCAGATCCGTCGAGCTGGCGACAAGGAGGGCGAGGGCGGAGGTCATGGTCGATCGGATGGGCCGCGCGCGCGTCAGAAAGCGAAGCAGCTGCAGCCGAGTGCGCCCCAGAAGCCGTTGGCGTCGCTCACCGGCACATTGCTGCGCCATGCCCACATGTGGCCGTGGCCGTGTATCGCGCACAATTTTGCGCAGGCGGCGGAGCACGCCTGGGCATTTGCGGCGGGCCGGTAGCGGCTATAGCCGCCGAATTCGGCCACGGGCGACCATGAGGGGCTCACCGGCAGCGGCGGCGGGGCGAGCTCGCTGAACGCCTCGTCCGCGTACACCACCTTGCCGTCGACCACGGTCAGAACCGACGCCAGGTATTTGATCCGCGCCTCGTCGATCGTGAAGTAGTCCTCGGTCAATGCGGCGAAGTCCGCATATTGACCGGGCACGAGTGCGCCCTTGCGGTCGTCCTCCCCGGAGAACCAGCTGCTGCCGACGGTGTAGCGGCGCAGCGCCTCCATCCGGTCGAGCCGGTTGCGCTCCGGGTACATGAGCGTGCCGCCCACGGTGCGTCCTGAGGCCATCCAGTACAGCGCGACGAACGGATTGAAGCTCGCGACCCGCGTCGCGTCGGTGCCGGCCCCGACAGGCAGGCCGGCGGCGAGCATCGCCTGGATCGGCGGTGTGCGCGCGACGGCATCGGCGCCGTATCGATTGATGAAGTACTCGCCTTGATACGCCATGCGGTGCTGCACCGCGATGCCGCCGCCGAGCGCGGCGATGCGCGCGATGTTCGCTTCGGAGATCGTCTCGCAGTGGTCGAAGAACCAGCGCAAACCGTCGAACGGGACTTCGCGGTTCACCTGTTCGAACACGTTCAGGAAGCGGCTGATCGATTCGTCGTACGTTGCGTGCAGCCGGAACGGCCAGCGGTTCTGCACCAGCAGCTTCACGACTGCGGCGAGCTCGGTCTCGAGCGTCTCGGGCAGATCCGGGCGCGGTTCGAGAAAGTCCTCGAAATCGGCGGCGGAGAACACCAGCATCTCGCCGGCGCCGTTCATCCGCAGGAACGCATCGCCATCGCCGGGCTTGGTCATTTTGACCCACTTCGCGAAGTCTTCGATTTCTTTTTTCGCGTTCTGCGTGAAGAGGTTGTACGCGATGCGCATCGTCAGTTCGCCGCGCTTCGCGAGTTCCATGACTACGGCGTAGTCGTCCGGATAGGCCTGGTATCCGCCGCCCGCGTCGATCGCACTCGTGACGCCGAGGCGGTTGAGTTCGCGCATGAAGTGCCGCGTCGAGTTCATCTGGTCTTCCGGCGCGAGCTTCGGTCCTTTGGCGAGCGTGGCGTAAAGCAGGCCCGCGTTAGGCCGAGCGATCAGCATGCCGGTCGGATTGCCCTGGCGGTCACGCTGGATCTCGCCGCCGGGCGGATTCGGCGTGTCCTTCGTATAGCCGACCGCGCGCAGCGCCGCCGCGTTCAAAAGCGCGCTGTCATAGAGGTGCAGGATGAATACCGGCGTCTCCGGTGCCATCGCATTGATTTCGTCGAGCGTCGGGCCACGCTGCTCGGCGAACTGAAGCTCGTTCCAGCCGCCGACCACGCGCACCCACTGCGGAGCGGGTGTCCGTTCCACTTGGCGGCGCAACATGGAAAGCGCATCGGCAAGCGACGGCACGCCATCCCAGCGTAGTTCCATATTGAAGTTCAGGCCGCCGCGGATCACGTGCAGGTGCGAATCGTTCAGGCCTGGGATCACCGTGCGGCCGCGCAGGTCGATCCGTTTCGTGCCCCCGTCGGCACGCTGAGCCATGTCGTGATCGTTGCCCGCGGCGAGAATCTTGCCGTCCTTGACCGCGAGTGCCGTGACGAACGACCGTTTGTCGTCTTGCGTTGCGATCTTGCCGTTGAAAAACAGCGTATCCGCGAAAGCCGCTGCATTCGTTTGCGCATTCATCGTCGCTTCTCCTGGGACAGGCGTGGGCAGGGGACGAACGGGTACGCCGTCCGTCCACCTTGTTCCGCTTGCGAAGCAAGTTACGCTGCGCGCGCCTTAATGTCCTGAGAAAGACCTTAAATGTTCTGAGGGGGTTGCCGGCCGCTCGCCGCCTGTCAGGCTCGCGCAAGTGCTTGAGACCGATTGCCAGCCGCGCCGCGTGGTTGATTGAGACCGTTGATCCATCCGCCAGGGCAAGGCAATGGCGGTGTGGCGTCCACCGTTAGATTAATGCTCAACGATGGGCGCACGTTCAGCGAAGGTGTCGCCGTGTCCGTCGCTACCCTGTAGCGGCCGCGCGGGTCGCGCCGGCTCTCGCGGCACATTCATGCCGCAGACACGCGATCAGCGGTTTATTGGAATTGAACCAGCGACGGATCGGTAATCGGCTGGGGCGGCAAGTCGAGCATCTTCGGCAACTCGGCGAGGCGCGGAAGCCCATCCACTTCCGTCCACCTGCCGCTGCCGTCCTTGTAGACGATCGCAGGCGTGCCCTGAAATCCGATCTGCTTGAACAGGTTCAGGTTGCCGTCGAGTTTCGCCTTCGCTGTTGGCGGGATCGGGTTCAACGGAGCGATGCCGCCGGACTCTTTTTTCTCGTCAAACTTCGTTTCGAGTTGCGCGAGCAACACAGCGCCGTCTTTTGCCTGAAGCAGTGCCGCGCCTTTGCCCGGTGAATCGGCCTTGAGGAATCCCATCGGAATCCAGTGTACTTCCAGTCCCACGGCTTCGTATGGGTGGAGCGCCTTCCAGGCGAAGTGGCAGAAGATGCAATTGGGGTCCATGAACACATAGATGGTGTTCCTGACGACGCCGTCCGCGTGTTCGACGATCGCCGGCGCCTTCTGGATATCTGCGAGCCTCGCCTGAAGGACTGCGGGCGAAATGTCTGGCGTATCGGTGAAGCCGGGCACGGAATAGAGGAGGGCGCAGAAGCTGGCGAGCAGGCTTACGGTTTTCTTCACGACGAATTCCGGTCTGGTTGGATTCGGCGTCAGTATAGCGAGTCCTTCACCTCCGGGTGCGTAGTGGAACGGTCGCGTCGACGTGTGAGGAACGGCTCTTTTCGAGCCATGAGACCGTTCTCAACGTTTCTTCTCGGTTGCCGGAGAAGCCGGCCGCACTTTGATCGGGGGCGAACCTGACGACAACGAAACGGGAAGCGGCTTTTTCGCCTGCTTAGGTTTCTTTGCCTCGCGATTACCGCGCAACTGACTCTTTGCCATGGCACTGCTCCATTTGTATTGACGTCCGCCGAATTAACCGAACGTTCGAGCAGTGTGCGCCGAATTCACCCAACTGTCGCGAAGCATTTCATGCGGAGTGTGCGCGCAGAGGAGGATAAGCGAGCCTAGCGACGAGCACGAAAGCGCAAGGTTGATAGGTGCGGGGGGGAAACTTGAGTGAATTGACGCGTCGAGATAGCGCTTGCACGGCTGTGGTATAGGGCGCATTCTCATCTTGTTCGACGTGCGCGACCGGTGGTTTTGCGTCGACGCCTCGCCAACGAAATTCAGTCGCCGCGACGGCCCTTACATTTGAAATTCTTTTCTTGGAACCGGCATGCCAAAGCAAACCGAACTGAAGCTAGCCACGGCCGTCAGGCAAAGCGACTACGTCGACGCGTATAAGGCGCGCGCCTTGGCACTGAAGCGCGCGGACAGCGAGCGCGCCGAGAAGCGGCGCGAAAGTGACGCCCGCATCAATGTCAACGCGAGCAAGTGGCGTTATATCTGTCAGGAGGATTAGATGGGTAAAAGTGACGTGACGCTCAACTTTCCTAATCCCAGTCGCACCTACGACGCTACCAGACACTGTGTGTGCTTCTGGGGCTACGACAATTCTCGCGAGGTTACCTTTCTCGTCGACGATGCGATGCTGACGAAACTGAACTCCGGCATGGGTTCTGACGAGCTTGCCTTGCTGGCGGCCTTCGACCGCAACCGCGACCGGATTCTGGGACTCGCCAGAGACCTTTATAAGGGCGGTCCCCAGAACTGGTACACGATCTCGTGAGAGGGGCTCCATTTGCGCGGTTGGCTGCCGATTCTCCCGGATGGCGGCTCGCGCCGAAAGACCGTTATCTCTTTTCCTCCTCCGATGCCGTTCTCTCACTCGTACCGCTCTTATGCGTAGCGTTGTGAATCGCATTCTTAGTCGCGTGATACCCATGCCGGGCCGTATTCGCCACCGCATGTCCCACCTTCTTTGACGCATCGGCAGTCGCATGCGCCGCATCGCGCGCACCGTGGCCGATCTTCGTCCCGGCCTCCTTCACGTCTGCCTTGAAATCGTGCGCGGCTTCGGAGACGTCTGCGTACGCCACAGAATGAATCACGCCGAGCACAAGCGCGGCCAACAGCAGTTTTCGAATTTTCATGAACCGGTTCCCGTAAAAATCACAAAGACAACAAGGGCAGCGATCATCCGCCCGCGTCCGGCTTCGCCGCTTCGCCAATCGAGCCCAAGCCGGAAGCATCGAGGATGACGGCGGCGCGTCCTGTCATCACAAGCTGAGCGCCGCAACGCAAAGTGAAGCGGTACAGCACGTTATTGGCGTCGCCGCTGATGCGCTCGGCTTCGACAATCAACACACCGTCGAGCGTATCGAGCCGTTCCACATGTGTCTCGACGTTGCGCAAGCTCGCCAGAAACCCGGCGCGCGGACGTTGCGTCTGAGCGGCAAGCGCGGCGCCGTGCACGGCCATGGCTTGGGCCGCATATTCAATGCCGCAGACCGCGGCTAAGCGTCCGTTGAATCGCAGCGGATGGTTCGGATCGCGATGGCTCGTCGCCACGCAGCGAATCCGTTCGTCGCTCCATGCCTCGACTTCATCGAGCAGGCACATCGCGCCGCTGTGCGGGATGCGCGCGGCGATCCACGCATGATCGAGCGCAGGCGGGCGGGAGGCAGCGGAATTCATCGCCCGATGTCTCCGCAAGCGTCGCACATCGTGATGTCCGCTTCGAGTCGCAGATCGTCCAGATAGTCCAGCACGACGCTCGTCGAGCGCCGCATGGCGAGCGCTTCGATCAAGGGCAGCGCGCGTGCAGCGGGATTGTCGAGGCGCAGTGCCTCGAATTCGGGCGATGCCAGCGTGGTCGCGGGGGCGTCGGCGAGCCTAACCTCGATGCGCGCCAGTGCGCGTTCGCTCGCCTGCGCAGCCAATACGAGCGCCACGCCGAACGAATCGTCGACGGGACGCACGTCCCTGATCGGAGCGGGGTAGTCGGCGTCGAATGCGATCAAGAGCGTCGGCTTTGCATCGATCGCCACTTGCGTGACGCTTTCGAGCAGCCCCGCTGCGAAGCTGCCGTCGTACGCGCACAGCACGTTGGACGGTGCCATCGAGCCCATCGCAATGCCCCAGTATCCAGCCGGCGCGTTATGGACTGAGTTGTGGAAACGCGTCGGCGACAATTCGCGGTCGTCGCCCGCCAGTGTTTCGCACACCACGTGGCAATTGTGGCCGTCGCCGCCCGACGAGGCGAAGACAGTGCTGAGCGCCGCCGGGTCGCGCCCGCTCGCCAGCGCGGCTTCGCGGCCGATCGCGAGCGAGAGCTTGACGGTCGCTACGGTGCGGCGGCGTTCGGGCGGCGGCAGGGCTGACGGCACGGGCAGCACGGTGCGCTGCGGTTGGTAAGCCGCCTTGCCGGCCAGCACTTGCGCGGCTTGCTCCCAGTTGGCCAAGCCCGGCCCGAGCAGCCCGACGCCTTCGATGAATGCGCTCAAGCGCTTCATGATGCCTCCCTTGGGGGCCGCGAGCGATGGTGAGCGTGGGGCGCGTTCAACATGCAAGTTCCGCGTTGCGCGCAGCGCCGGTGCGGCCCAGCAGCAGGGCGCAATTCGTGCCGCCGAAGCCGAACGAGTTGCTGAGCACGGTGCGCAGGCGCGCGGCGCGGCTCGTCAAGAGGTAGTTGAGTCCCAATGCCGGATCGGGATGCGTGGTCTGCACACCCGCCGGCACGAACTGATCGCGCAGCGCGAGGGCTGCGATGACCGCTTCGAGCGCGCCCGCCGCGCCGAGCGTATGGCCGGTCGCGCCTTTGGTGGAGCTGCAGGGCGTGCCGTCGAAGAGCGCATTGACCGCGTGACTTTCGGCGGCATCGTTGCTCGGCGTGGCGGTGCCGTGCAGATTGATGTAGTCGACTTCGCTCGCCTCGACCTTCGCCATCGCCAGCGCCTCTTGCATGGCGAGCCGGGCGCCGAGCCCGTCCGGATGCGGCGACGACATGTGATGCGCGTCGCTCGATTCGCCGATGCCGAGCAGCGCGATGGTGTCGTCGTGCGACGCGCTCGCGTGACCCGCTGCATCGCGCGGACGCTCGAGGAGGACGAACGCCGCCGCTTCGCCGATCGAGATGCCCTTGCGCGCGATGTCGAACGGCTTGCAGGGCTGCGTCGACAGCAGTTCGAGCGAGTTGAAGCCGTACAGCGTCGTCAGGCATAGCGAATCGACGCCGCCGACCACGGCCGCATCGATCAGTCCGGCTTCGAGCAGGCGGCGGGCCGAGCCGAAGACCTTGGCGCCCGACGAGCACGCCGACGAAACCGACATCGCCGGCCCGCGCAAGCCGAAGAACGCCCTCACGAACGCGGCGAGCGAGTACGGATTGTGCGTGTGCGCGTAGTGAAAATGCGCGGGCAGGGCGCCGGTCTGCGGATCGCGCTGCCGGTAGGCGTGTTCGGTTTCGAGAATGCCCGCCGTGCTCGTGCCCATGAAAACGCCGATACGCCCCGCGCCATGGCGCGCAGCTGCCGCTTCGACGGCTTCAGCGAATCCGTCTTGCAGCAGGCCGGCTTGCGCGAGCCGGTGATTGCGGCAGTCGAAGTCGCTCAAGCCGGCTCGCATCCGTTCGTCGTCGACGCCGTCGACGGCGCCGATCCACGTGTCGAGCGTGGCGCGCTCGAAGTCGCACTGGGTCAGTCCGTCGCGCCGATCGCGCAGCGCTTGCGCGGTGGCGTCGAGGCCGCGTCCGAGGCAGCTCGTGGCGGTGAAGTGCGTGAAAAGTAGCGGGTTCACTGGGTTCCATCCGGTTGCCGGTTTGCCTCAGCGGGCGCGCCGGCTAGCTTTGGGGCCTGCGTCAGTGTGGTGCAGCCTGGCGACGGCGGCCGTGAATCGAGCGCCGCGCGCAGCGTCGTCCAACGCAATTGCGCGTCGTGGGCGGCCTTCAGGACCGTCGGCAGCACCTCCAGCACGATCGGCTTGCCTTGCGCGTCGCGCGCGGCATGGCCGTCGTGCAGCAGCAGAATGTCGCGCGCGGCGAGCCCGGCGAGCAGCCGTCGCGAGACGGCCTCGGCATCGCGATTTCGCGTGTCGAAGCCGCGCCGCGTCCAGCTCGCCAACTGCAAGCCCAACGCGCACAGCACCGGCTCGAGGAACGGA
This sequence comes from Trinickia mobilis, assembly GCF_017315705.1. GTDB lineage: Bacteria > Pseudomonadota > Gammaproteobacteria > Burkholderiales > Burkholderiaceae > Trinickia_A > Trinickia_A mobilis. The sequence goes on from NZ_JAFLRF010000003.1 coordinate 72,806, forward strand.
TTGCGCAGTCCCGCAGGCGCACGGAAGAACAGCGGGCGCACGCCGCTGATTTCGGTCAACGTGTTCTGCGCGGCTTCGATTTCGCGCCGCAGCGCGCGCGGCCCCTGCAGCGAGAAATGGTGGCGATGGCGCTGGCTGTGGTTCTCGACGGCATGGCCGCGCGCCGCGATGGCCTCCACGCAGTGCGGATACCGGCGCGCCGCGTCGCCGATGCAGAAAAAGGTGGCGCGCGCGTCATAGCGATCGAGCAGATCGAGCACGCGTGGCGTCACGTCGGGATCGGGACCGTCGTCGATCGTGAGCGCGATCCGGTTGCCCGCGCTTGCCGGCAGCGCGGTCCAGTTCGGGCCGAGGAGGGTGCTGCGCGGCCAGAGGCCCGCCGCCGTCAAGGCCAGATGCGACGCGACCACGCTCCCCGCCGCCCATGGCCACCACGCATGCTGTGCCGCAACGGCGGCCGCGGCCCCCGCGTGCAGCGCGATCGTGCCGCTGATGACCGGCGTGGGCTTCCAGCGGCGCGCGCCGATGGCCGTGCCGATCGGGGAGATTGAGTTCATGATGCCCCCGGCGAACGATAGTGAGCGTGGGGGCGCTTCATGATGCCTCCCGCCGGGCCGCCCCAAGGGAGGCATCCGCCCCCTCGGGGGGCAGCGAACGATAGTGAGCGTTGGGGCACTTCATATCGGCCTCTCAGTGCGCCGGCCTTCTCGTTGCTGCGAGGGCGAGCGCGACGCATGCGGCGCCAGGATAGCGGAGAACAGCAGCGCGAGGATGGCGCCGGGCCCGACCGTCAAGCCGAACGATTCGAGCAGCGGCACACGCGAGAGCGCCAGCAAGCCGAATCCGGCCACGGTCGCGAGATTCGCGATCAAGAGCGAGACGAGCGTGGGCGCGGCGATGAGCGGCGCCCCGGTCCGTGCCGCAACGCCTGCGCCCCTCCCCCGGTTGAAGAACAACGCGTAGTTCGAACCGACAGCCACGATCAGCAGGAGCCCGATCAAATGCAGGATCGTGAGCCGCACGTGCGCGAGCGCGAATCCGGCGCTTACCACGAGCACGGCTGCGACAAGCGGCGCGAGCGTGCGTGCGACACGCACCGGATCGCGCAGCGCGGCGAGCAGCAAGACGACGATGGCCGCGAGTCCTGCCAGTGAGAGGCGAATGTCCTCGTTCAAATAGTTCACGTAGAGCCGGTCGGCTTCGGCTTTCATGTCGACGAAGAGCGCGTCGGGCACGCCCGCTTGCGCGACGGCGGTTCTGATGGCGTTGGCGTCGAGGCTCGAGTCGTCGGAGGCGCTGGTCCCTTGCGGGACTGCCTGCGAGGGCGAAGTCGAAGGCGACGGCGAAGGCGAAGGCGACGGCGACGGCGACGGCGCGCGCAGCGTAAGCATGGCGCTCCAGCGGCCGGCCCGCTCGGTCAGGAGCGCATCGACCGCCAGCGCCATCGACGTTCCCCGCAGGCCGGCGCGGCTCAGCAACGGCTGTCGGCGCGCCCGCTCGACATCGGCGATGAAGGGCGTCAAGGCGTCCGGCTTCAAATCGACCGCCTGATGCTCCAGCGCCGCATGAAGGCGCGGCGCGAGGACGCCGGCAGAAGGAAGGCTCGCGAGCCGCGCGCGCTGCGTGGCGTCGCTCGGCAGATATCGCGCCGGACTCTCGTAGCCGGCGAGGGTGCCCTTGTCGACGAGCGGCTGCAGTTGCACGCCGATCTTTTCCGCGCCTCCGAGCACGGCTTGCTCGCTATCGCCCGACACGACCACCAGATAGCGCACGTCGGGCGCGCCGATATCGGCACGCAGCGAAGCGTCGAGCGCCTGGCTTTGCATCGGCACCGGGCTCAAGGCGGCAAGCTCGTGGCTCCACAACGCGCCGCGATGCAGTCCGAGGATCGCCACGGCGAGCGCCAGCAGCGCGAACAGCGGCCAGCGCAGCATGGGCGCGGCGCGGACTGCGCGCGCGAGCACGCCCGCGAGCCGCGACACATCGCGCATCGCGCCGGCCCGCTCGCGCATGTGCGGCAGGACGTAGCGCGTCACGGCGGCTGCGGCGATCAATCCGGCGATCGAATACAGCCCGAGCTGCACGAGGCCGGGAAAGCCCGAAAACAGCATCGATGCGAAGCCGCAGATCGAAGTCAGCACGCCGAGCCGGATGGTCGGCCAGTAGGTTGCGATCCACTCGCGCATCGAATCCGCGCTGCGTGCGACTTGCGCACGCGCGGCAGGGCCCGTCGATTGGACGAACAGATAGATCGAATAATCGACCGCCTCGCCGATGAGCGTCGTGCCGAAGCCGAGCGTCAAGCCATGCACCGTGCCGAACGCGAGGCTGACCGCCGCGAGCCCGGCGGCGACGCCCGTGAGCACGGGCAAGAGGCCGAACGCGAGCGTCAGCGGCGAGCGGTAGACGACCAGCAGCAAGCCTACGATCAACACGAGGCTCACGCTCGACAGCCGTTCGACGTCGTGCTTGATCGTGTCGCGCGTGTCGACGGAAAACACGCCCGGGCCGCTCAGCAGCAGGCGGTAGGGCGATGCGCTGCCGGTGCCGTGCGAGGCGGCGTCGAACGTGCGGCGCACCGCGCGAATCGCCCGTTCTTGCGCATCGGTATCGGAGCCCGCGCCGGCGGTCTCGACGACGAGCACGGCTCGCTTGCCGTCGCGCGAGGCCCAGGCGCCGTCTATCGACGAGGGCTGCGCGCCGCTGTCGAGCTGGCTCGCGATGGCGGCCACTTCGCCGGTCGGGTCGTGCGGCAGCAGCGCCTTGACCATCAACCCCGCGGACGAACCGAGCAGATCGATACTGTCGCCGAGCGCCTGATGCAGCCCTTCTGCCGTGAAGCGCTGCGGCGTTACCGACGGGCTCAGCAGATAGCGATGATCGAAGACGAACTGCTGGTCGCGCGCTTCGGTGACCGGCTCGCCGTTATTGACCGAAGCGAACTGCGAGTCGTCGCGCAAGCGCGCGGCCAGTTGCCGCGAAATGGCGGCGCGTCCCTGCGAATCGCCGCCTTCGATCGCGACGAGCATGAGCCGCGACACGAGCCCGTCGCGCAGTTGGTCCACGAGGACGCGCTGCGCCGCACTTGGCGCGCGCGGCAGAAAGGCGGAGAGGTCGGCGGTGAACGAGGCGCGATGAACGAGGACCGCGCAGACGACGAGAAACAGCAGCCACCACTGCACCGCACGCTTGCCCAACAGCGTGCGAAGCCACGGTCCAGCGGAACGTTGCAGCGCCGGCTCTTCCATCAGTTTCTCGCGACGTCCTGAAGCTGCATCACCGAATGGTCGCCGTCGGCCTGCTCGATCGCGACGGTGCGCAGCGCGTCGCGTGCGCCGTGCAGCGTCACGGTGCGGATCACCTTCGACGTGCGCGCGTCGAGCGGCGTCAGCGTCAACGTCCAGTCGTCGCGATTGCCTTCGAGCGCCACCTGGTAGAGGCGTTCGAGCGCAAAGCGATCGCCGTCGAGCGTCGCGCGGATGCTTTCGATGAATGCGGCCAGTTCGGGATAGCGGTCGAGCGCGAGCGTGTACTTGTGCCGATCGCGCTCGACGGTCAGCTTGTCGCCGTCGACGACGAGGCGTTCCGGCTTCGGGCTCGTCGTGACCTTCTCCAGATGATCGGGCGCGACGAACACGAGTTCACCCGACGATTCGACAGGCTTCGTCGCGATCGAAAGGTACTTCGTTTCGACGAACGCCGCGTGTCCGGACTTGTTGCGCGCGAGTGTCGACATCAGCGCGTCGAGCGTCCAGCCCGGCGCGCTCGGCGTGCTCGGCGCAGACGCTTGCGCGCAGCACAGCGAGGCGGCCGAAGCGAGCACGGCCGCCGCCGTCGCCGCGAGCGATCGGGCGGCAAGTCGACGGAAATCGAAGCGGCGCGAGACGGTCATGCGTCAGACTCCTCGACGACGGGCAGACGGAGCGCAGCCCGGGATGGCTCATCGTCGCGTTTGATGCGCGGGGCAGCGGCGGCTTCGCTGCCTTGCCAGAAGTCGAAATAGTTGAACCAGTTATAGGGCGCCGCGCGGCAATGCTTTTCCAAGAGCGCGACGTAACGCACGAGCGCGGCACGCACGTGTTCGGAACGTTCGCCGCGCGGTACGCCGGTGAAATCGGCAAGCGCCTCGAAGTGCACGTCGTAGCGATTGCCCCCGCGATAGAGACCGGTCATGAAGATGACCGGGCGCCGCAGCATCGCGGCCATGCGCAGCGGGCCGAGCGGAAACGCGGCAGGCGTGCCGAGGAAGGGAAGGCGCTCGAGCGAATCGCTGTTTTCGGAAAGCAGGGTGCGGTCGGCGAGCATGCCGATCATGCAGCCCTCGTCGAGGCTTTCGCGCGCCTTGAGCATCGAATCCGCACGCCCGAGGCTGATGACGTTCGCTTTCGCAGCGGGGTTCACGGTCGCGAGAATCGCGTTGATATTGCGCGCGTTCTCCTCGTACATCATGACGGCGACGCGCAGCTCGGGCAGGGTGCGGCCGATCGTGCGGACGACTTCGAAGCTGCCCAGGTGCCCGCCCAGCAGAAACGCGCCGTCTCCTCGCGCGAGCGCGGCCAGCACGTGCTCGCCGCCGTGCACGCGGATGTCGAACAGATCGAAGCGCCCGGATAGCAGGTAGAGGCGATCGTGAATCGTCGTGCCGAAGGTCAGCACGTGGCGATAGACTTCGCGCCAGCCGGCGGGCCGGCCGAACACGCGGCCGAGATAATCGCGCGAAGCCTGGCGGGCCTGCGGCGAGAACAGCACGAAATAGGCGGCGACGGCCCGCAGGACGACGCGGCCGAGCCTCCGTCCGAGACGCAGCGAAATCCACGTCATGACACGCAGCAGCGCCGGATTGCTGCGCTCCTCGCGCTCGGCCCATGCCGCGCGGGCGGTGGTTCCGGGTGGCTTCACGATGTCCCCTGTCGTTCGGTCAGCACGCCGGTCGCGACCGTGTGCGCGCCGGCCGTGACCGCGAAGTGAATCGCACCGTTCTCGCCCGTGCGATACGTGAGCTCGAGCGGCACGCCCGGCATCGCGGAGCTCGGAAACTTCGCGGAACGGATCTTGAACGCGTGCAGAGGACGTTCGAGCGCGTGGCCGATGCCGCTGATCGCGTGATCGAGGAGCACCACGCCCGGCACGATCGGCTGCCCCGGGAAGTGGCCGGGCAGGGCGGGATGATCGAGCGGGATTTCGAAGGTGACGGGCTGCGCTTCGCCGGCAACGTGGCGGTTCGCGTCTTTCGCTTCGCGAGCATGCCGGGCGGCGAGCGAAACCAGCGCGTCGCGCGGCAGCTTGCCCGCCTCGTTGCGCGGCAGCGCATCGACGCACAGCAGCGGGCGCGGCATGAAGGCCGCGTCGATGCGCTCGCGCAAGGCGCGTTGCACGTCGGTAGTGGAAAGCGCCGGCGCCACGACGAACGCAGCGAGCCGCGTGACGGGTTCGTGCCGCTCATCGCGAGCGTGCGCCGGGACATCCGGCATGAAAAACACGCCGTCCGCCACGCCCGGTATCGCATTCAGTTGACGGTTCAGATACTCGAGCGAAGTGCGCTTGCCCGCGATGTTGATCAGGTCGGACTTGCGCCCGTGCAACAGGAAGTGCGTATCGTCGAGCAGTTCCAGCACGTCGCCCATGGGCGACGGTGCTTCGATGTGTCCGCCGGCGGCCCATATTTCGGCTTCGCCGCCGGCGTCCTGGCCGGCACGCGCTTGCAGCGCGACGTCCGGGACGAGCTGCCAGACATCGCCGAGCGCCGTGCGCCGCGTCGCGATCTTGCCCGTTTCGGTGCTGCCGTAGATTTCCACCAGCGGCGCGGCGAGACGCGCTTCGGCCTCGGCGGCCAGCGTCTTCGCGAGCGGGGCCGTGGCCGACAGGATCAGCGACGCGCTCGGCTGCTGCGCGCTTTCGGACATCAAGAGCGCGCGCAAATGAATCGGCGAGGTGACGAGCACACGCGGTTCCGGCACGGTTTCGAGCGCCAGGCGGATGTCGGCGGGATAGAACGGCCGACGGTTGCTGAAGGCAAGCCCGCCGATCAAAGCAAGCAGGATCGTGTGCTCGAAGCCGTACATATGCTGCGGCGGCACCGTTCCAACGAGCGTGCTGCCCCTTGCGCCGGCGAGGCCGAGCGGTTCCAGTCCGGCACGCACGCTCTTGACGAGCGCGCCCCACGTCTTGCGGTGAGGGACGGGCATGCCCGTCGAGCCCGATGTGAAGAGGTAAGCGGCGACGCGCGAGGCGTCGATGCGCGGCACGGCAGCGGCGCCGCTCGCGCTCGGGGCGGCGCGATCCGGCGCGGGAAAGCGAAAGCCCGGCAGCACGCTCGCGCCTTCGTTCGAATCGTGCAGGCAGAACGTGTCGGGCGCAAACGACGCAAGCTGGCGTAAGGATTCCTGCGTGTGCGTCGAAGGCAGCAAGGACACCTTGCCGGCGACGAGCGCGGCGCAAAAGCCGACCGCGAAGCGGTAGCGGTCCTTGCACGCATTGAAGACGTGCCCGCCGGGCGGCAAAGCCGCGGCGAGCTGCGCCACGTCGGCGAGAAAGTCGCGCACCGGAACCGGCACGCCGTCGCGCCAGGCGATCGGCTCATCGAGCGAGCAATGGGATACGAGCGGAAAACTCGGCATAACGTCAAAAAAAGCAGTAGCAGGACGCCCGCGGCGCATCGAAAGCGCGCACCGCGGCGGCGGTTTCAACGTGCCTCCACGGCGTGATCGCGCATCGAGCGCCGGTAGGCGCGAACCCCGTCGAGAATGCCGGAGCGCTCGCCCGGCAGGGCTGCGCGGCGGCATCCGTATTCGGCGGCGAACATCAGCACGACGAGCGGCAACATCAAATAGTTGGCGAACGTCGACCAGACCACGATCGATGTCAGCGCGAACAACAGCGTCGACACGCCGGCCATCGTTATGAAGAAAAGCGTCCACGCGAGCGTGATGCGCCTCGTGTAGACGGCGACGACGGGCGTCAGCGGGCCGTGCACCATCGTGGCGAACCGGCTGCAGAGCGGCTCGTGTGCCGCTCGCAGCGTGCGGCCGAATACGGCGGCCAGCGCCAGATTGAACGACACGTGCTCGAGATACAGCCCCCATTCGAAATGCCGCGCAAGCGGTGCGCGCAGGACCCAGAGCGCCGCGCACGCGGCGAGCCACAACGGCAGCATCCAGGCGCGACGGCGCGGCTGCAGCGCGGCGCCCAGCGTGAGCGCCATCAGGGGCGCCAGGGCCAGCGCGAGGCCGACGATCTGCAGGCCGGGCGTGCTCACCGCGTAATGGGCTCCAATCTCGTACCCGGCGACGAACGCAATGCCGAGCGCCGCGCGCGCGAAGCGAGCCGGCCCGTTCACGCCGCGCCCTCGGCACGGCCATGCCGCGGCTGCAGCCGGACTGAAAGCTGATGATTTAAAATACAGAGCATTCTAGTTTCGCGAAGCCGACGAAATCTGCCTGCGGCGCGGGGCCTTCCCCATCGCCCGAGTCGACGGATGTTACGGTTTTCCTAAGACGCAGGGGTTGCGTTTTGTAACCGTTTGTATGGCGCCCCAACGGGCGTGCAAGGGCCGAATTTTAGCGCATGTGTCGCCTTTCAACGCCGTTCGGGCGGTTCCGCCCAAGCGGGGCGCCCAGGGCGCATGCAGCCCCAAGACGTTCTGTAACCGTTTTTTCGCGTACTAGGCGTCACCCGTAGTTAGAATCGCTCCGAACCTGGGCGGCCCCGTCGCCGGGCAGGCTGTGCACAAGCGCCCGGTCCGCCGCGCGTCGCCGTCTCAGGCCACTTTTCGCTGTAAAACGCCGTTGCATGCATGATGAACGAACTGGAAAAAGAGCTCGCCGGACTGATCATCCTCGAACTGAACCTCGAAGACATTCGGCTCGAGGAAGTGTCCGCAGCGACTCCGTTGTACGGCGAAGGCTTCGGCCTCGATTCCATCGACATTTTGGAAATCGCGCTCTTGGTCTCCAAGAAGTACGGCTTTGCGCTGCGTTCGGACAATCCCGACAACGCAAAGATTTTCGCCACGCTCGGCGGATTGGCCGCCTATGTGGCGGAATGCCGCGTCCGCTAGGCTCGCGCTCACTCATTTACGCTCACCTGGGCTCATTCAGGCTCACATCGGGATCATGACGAACGCACGGAAGAAAGCGCTGGTCACGGGCGGCAGCGGCGCATTGGGGCAAGCGATCAGCGAAGCGCTGGCGATGGCCGGCCACGAAGTCTGGGTGCATGCGAACAGCAGCCTCGCGCGTGCGCAAGAGACGGTGCAGCGCATCGTCGAGGCCGGCGGCGCGGCACAGGCGATCGCGTTCGACGTGACCGATGCCGGCGCGACACAAGCCGCGCTGGACGCCGCGCTCGAAGGCGGCGCGTTTCAAATCGTCGTCAACAACGCCGGCATTCACGACGATGCGCCGATGGCCGGCATGACGCAGCATCAATGGAAGCGCGTCATCGACGTCACGCTCAACGGCTTCTTCAACGTCACGCAGCCGCTCCTGATGCCGATGATCCGCACGCGCTGGGGGCGCATCGTCAATATCGCGTCGGTGGCCGGCGTGATGGGAAATCGCGGACAGGTCAACTATGCGGCCGCGAAGGCCGGCTTGATCGGCGCGACGAAATCGCTGGCGCAGGAAATCGCGTCGCGCGGGATCACCGTCAATGCGGTGGCGCCCGGCATCATCGCGTCGCCGATGATCGAAGCGGCGTTTCCGCCCGAGCGCATCAAGCAGATCGTGCCGGCCGGCAGGGCGGGCGAGCCGGTCGAAGTGGCGGCGATGGTGGCCTATCTGGCCTCGGACGCGGCCGCCTACGTCACGGGACAAGTGCTGTCGATCAACGGCGGGATGGCATAAGACGCTCATCCCTCCCTCGCTCATCGATCACCGCCAAGCTGCTTACCTCGTTCATTGCCCAACGCCCGATCGCGTCCTTTCCTCGACAACCATCGACCGGCTGTACCCATGCCCACCCCGCGAGCGTCGTCCACCCATCTCGTCCTGATTCCGAGCTACAACCCGGGGGAGAAGCTCGGCGAGACCGTGCGCAGTGCGCGAGCGCACTGGAATCCGGTGTGGGTCGTGGCGGACGGCAGCACCGACGGCAGCACCGCGCGCCTCCTGGCGATGGCCGAAAGCGATCCGGGATTGCACGTCATCGTGCTGCCGGTCAACCAGGGCAAAGGCGCGGCGGTGCACGCCGGGCTCGACGAAGCGGCCGCGCGCGGCTTCACGCATGTCCTCACGATGGACGCCGACGGACAGCATCCCGCGCATTTGATCGAGGCGTTCATGGCGGCGTCGAAGGCCGCGCCCGAATGCATGGTGCTGGGCCGGCCGAAATTCGATGCGAGCGCCCCGCGAGCGCGCGTGTACGGGCGGCGGCTCTCGAATCTTTGCGCCGACATCGAGACCCTGTGGGCCGGCATCGGCGATTCGCTGTTCGGCTTTCGCGTGTATCCGGTTGCGCCGCTGCGCGCGCTCATGCGCAGGCGTTTGTGGATGCGGCGCTTCGATTTCGATCCGGAAGCCGCCGTGCGCTTGTGCTGGGCCGGCGTGAGGCCGATCAGGCTGGATGCGCCGGTGCGCTATTTTCGCGCCGCGGAGGGCGGGGTCTCGCATTTCCATTACGGGCGCGACAACGTACTCCTCACGTGGATGCATCTCCGTTTGATTTTCGGGTTTGTGCTGCGGTTGCCTTGGCTGACCGTGCGGCGGTTGAGCGGGCGTTGAGCAACGCCGGGGAGCGCGTGTCATCATGCGCGGAATTGGCGCGATGGAACCGGAACAATGACAAAAGAACGGCGCGGTATTCAATCGATTGAAGTGGGGGGCGCGCTGCTGCAGGCGCTCGTGGATCACGGCGGGCCGATGCTGCTCGGCGATCTCGCAAGAAAGGCCGGCATGACCTCGGCCAAGGCGCATCCTTATCTCGTGAGCTACGGCGCGCTCGGCCTGATCCAGCAGGATGCGGCGACGGGCCGTTACGAACTGGGCCCGTTCGCGCTGCAGATGGGGCTCATCAGCCTGCAGCGCTCGGACCCCGTGCGCACGGCGGTCTCGGTCATCGACGAGATGGCGGCCGGCATCGGCCATACCGTCGCGCTCGCGACGCCCGGCAGCAGCGGGCCGACCATCGTCTATATCCGGCATGCGAGCGATCCGATCTATGTGGCGATGCGCACCGGCACGGTGATGTCGCTCTTGCAGACGGCAACCGGTCTCGCGTTCGCCGCCTATCTGCCGCCGATGACCGTTGCGGCGCTCGTCGCGCTGGAAGAATCCAACGCGACTCGACTCGGCGTGGCGCACCGCAAGTTCAGTCAGAAGGAGATCGACGCGAAGCTCGCCGAAGTGCGGCAGCGCACGCTGGCGCGCAGCGTCGATGCGCCCGTCGCCGGCATCAGCGCGATGAGCGCACCGGTGTTCGATCACACGCGCAACGTCGTGCTCGCGATCACCGCGATCGGCCCGAGCGGCTCGCTCGACACGGCTTGGGACGGCGAACTCGCCCACACGCTGCGCGCGAGCGCGGCGGCGGTTTCTTCCCGGCTCGGCTTTACCGCCGTCTAAACCGCTCTTCCTGTTCTCACCGTTTCAGTTTTCCCGCGACGCGTCGAGCGCGTCCGTCGGGGGCTTCGGCTCGCCTGTTGTCTGAGGGTTAGGGGTAAACGGTTATTCAACATTGAGAAATGATTTATACAATGCTGAACCATGCGCTAAGGAATAACCGATTTGTGTAGGCGCGGAGACATTTGGAGCGAGACAGCATGAGCTATTCCCTTTCCGCGCAAGCGGCGCAGCGCGCCGCTTGCGCTGCCGACGATCAGGCGATGTTCCGCAAGGTCGCCTGGCGCATCATTCCGTTTCTGTTTCTTTGCTACGTCGTGTCGTTTCTCGACCGCATCAACATCGGCTTTGCGCAGTTGCAGATGAAGCACGATCTCGGCTTCAGCGACGCAATGTACGGGCTCGGCGCGGCCGTGTTCTATGTCGGCTACGTGCTCTGTGAAGTGCCGAGCAACATGCTGCTCGCGCGCTTCGGCGCGCGCAGGACCTTCACGCGGATCATGCTGCTCTGGGGGCTGGCTTCGATCGGCATGATGTTCGTGTCCAAGCCCGCGCATTTCTACCTCCTGCGCTTCATGCTCGGCGTGTTCGAGGCAGGATTCTTTCCCGGCATCGTGCTGTATCTGTCGTACTGGTTTCCTGCGAGCCGGCGCGCGGCCGTGATGGCGGTCTTTTTTGCGGGCGTCGCGGTTGCGGGCGTGCTCGGCGGGCTCATGTCCGGCTGGATCATGCGGGACATGGGCGGCGTGCTCGGGCTTTACGGATGGCAGTGGATGTTCGTCCTCGAAGGCCTGCCCGCCGTGATCCTCGCGTGCTTCGCGCTGTTTCGCCTGGTCGACCGGCCGCGCGACGCGCGCTGGCTCGCGCCGGCCGAACAGGAGCGGATCGTCGCGCTCTGCGCGAGCGATCAGGCCGAGCGCGGCGCGCACCGGGAGCGCAGCTTCGCGGCGGCGCTCGTCAACCCGCGCGTGTACCTGTTTGCGTTCATCTATTTTTCGCTGACGTGCGCGTCGCTCACGCTGAACTTCTGGATGCCGCTGATGATCCGCGACTTCGGCATCAAGGATGTGCTCTCGGTAAGCCTCTACACGGTCGTGCCGAATGCGATCGGCGCGATCGGCCTGATCCTGATCGCGCGCCGTTCCGACCGGGTCGGCGAGCGGCGCAAGCATTTCGCGAGCTGCACGATCGGCGGCGGACTCGCGCTTGCGGCGCTCACGCTGCATCTGAGCAGCTTTGCCGCGATGCTTGCGATCCTCTCGGTCGCGTCGATCCTGATTTTCGCGGCGCTGCCGATTTTCTGGGCGATTCCGTCGAGCTATCTGCCGGGCGAGGCGGCGGCATCGGGGATCGCGCTGATCAGCAGCATCGGCATCACCAGCGGCATCGTGAGCCCCTGGGTGATCGGCCAGATCCGCACGAGCACGGGGAGCATGGACCTCGCCATCTATCTCCTGGCCGGGCTCCTGCTGGCGAGCGGGATCGCGTTGATGGCGGGCATCCGGGCGGGGTCGAGCAAGGAAGGTTGAGTCGCGCGGGCATCGTGCGGTGCGGCACGAAGAAACTCGGCGGGATCTGCGTCGCGGCGGCTGGTTGCTCTATAAATAATAGTGTCGGCCCGTGTTCGTTATGTTGGCACTCGACGCCTCAGGCACCGACACCCTGCCATAGCGACCCTCTCGGAGGCGCGCCGTGTTCCGCCGGTCTTTTGCCCGCACCTTGCTCCATGCTGCTTTGGCGGCTGGACTTCTCGGTAGCCATTTGCATTTGCAGCCTGCGGCGGCCGCCGCGGCGGCTGCGCCACCCCCTCCGCCGCCTCCTGCCAAGGAGAAGCGGGTGGCGCAGCAGGTCTTCGCCGCGATGCCGATCGACTTTCCCGCCATCGTGGAGCGATACGGGCCAGCGGTCGTCAACATCAGTGCGGCTGCCCCGGAACAGCAGACGTCCGCGCCGGCCGCCGAGGCCGTCGATTCGGACGATCCCTTTGCCGCGTTTTTCAAGCGGGTCGTGCCGCAACAGCCGGAGTCTCAACGCGGCCCGCCGCGCGCGATAGCGGGTAGCGGCTCGGGCTTCATCATCAGCCCGGACGGCCTCATCCTGACCACGGCGCACGTGGTGGATCAGGCCGCCGAAGTGACCGTCACGCTGACCGATCGGCGCGCGTTCAAGGGGAGGGTGCTCACTGTCGACACGGAAAGCGGCGTGGCGTTGCTTCAGATCGACGCCACGAAGCTGCCGACCGTCAAACTGGGTGACTCGTCGCGCGTGCGGGTCGGCGAGCAGGTCCTGACGGTCGGCTCGCCCGACAGTTTTGCGAATGCCGTGACCGACGGCATCATCAGTGCGACGCCTCGCGTGCTGCCGGACGGCAGCAATTTCCCCTTCTTTCAAACCGACGTCGCCACCAATCCCGACAATTCGGGCGGCCCGTTGTTCAACCGTGCCGGCGAGGTGATCGGCATCGACGTGCAGATTTATACGAATGCGGAGCCGTTCCAGAGCCTCACCTTTGCCATCCCGATCAACCTGGCCAACAAAGTGCGTGCGCAGTTGCAGGCCCAGCGCAATGGGACGAGCGGCGGTTTTGGCGCAGACGTGCAGGACATCGGCCCCGGGTTGGCAGCGGCCCTTGGCCTGCCGCGTCCGGCCGGGGCGCTGGTCAATGCCGTCGCGCCCGGCACGCCGGCTGCCGCGAGCGGCCTGAAGGCGGGTGACGTCGTCACGCAGATCGGCCCCAAGACCATCGATCGCTCGGCCGAACTCGTCGAATATGCCGCTGGCTTGCGGCCGGGGACGAAAACCGTCCTCCGGCTGATTCGCGATCGAAGACCGATGGCGATAAGACTCATGGCCGGTACGGCCGGGGAAAGCCCCGCCGCGGGGCAAATCCCCGAGGCGAGGCAAATTCCGGAGACCAAGCAAATTCCGGTGGTCAAGCCAATCCCCGAGGCGAGGCAAATTCCGGAGACCAAGCAAATTCCGGAGGTCAAGCCAATCCCCGAGGCCCAGCCAATCCCCGAGGCCGGGCAGAACGAAGGCGGCGCGGCGGATCGCCTTGGCTTGACCATGCATGCGCTCAGCGAGGAGGAGAAGCGCGCGAGCGATCTTCCCCTTGGCCTGATGGTCGACGAGGTGGCTGGCCCTGCCGCGAGCGCCGGCATTCAACCCGGCGATATCGTCCTCTCGTTCAATGGCGAGCTGGTCGAGTCGCAGGACCAGGCGAGTTCTCTGGAAGCCAAGGCAAAGAAGCAGATCGCGGTGCTGATCCAGCGCCATAACGTGCGCCGCTTTGTGTCGATCGAGCTCAGATGATCCGCTCGACGGCCGCAGCGAATCGGGCTGAGCCCATCAACCTCGAACCGGATCCGGGTCCTGCATCGGCCCCCAAAGCGGCGAGCTCATGGTCGTGTCGTAGGCGCTGAACATGGCGTTGAAACTGACGCTCACGCGCGCCCGGCCGCTGAGGTTCGCCGACACCGAATGCGGCAGCCAGGCGGGGAACACGAGCAGGGTGCCGTCGCTGACGGGCACGACCACCTGGTCCGTGTTGTACGCCGTCAATTCGGTGACGGGCGGACGAATGATCGCTGTCTGAGGGCGCGGATCATGAAAGTTGATGGTGTCGGCGCCGGACTGCGTTTGAACGTAGTAGACGCCGCTCAGGAAATTGTTCGGATGCGTGTGCACGGCATGCGCCGCGCCGGGATCCAGGACGTTGAGCCAGCAGCCGGTGAGGTGGAGCGGGGCGTGGGCGACTTTGACGAACGCGAGCACGTCGGCCATGGCGGCATCGATGTGAGCAGCCAGCGCGGCAAACACGGGCGCCTGATGCAACTGGTGCTCGGATTGCCACGCGGAGCCGGTGCGGGTTCCGCGTCCGTCGCGCTGCAACGCATCGGCATGTGCCAGCAGGTTGCGGTTAAGCGGCTCGCAGGACGCGGAATCGAGGCGGCGCTGCCAAAGGAAGGTCGGGAACAGACGCACGATGTCTGGTGTCGGGCGTTGCATGGCCGATTGTGCGATGGGCTGCGAAGAGGGAGCTGATCTTTACTATAGCCGCGGCGCCGGCATTCTGTGACGCGTCCCGAGGTCGACAGCGGGAAATTAGCCCCGCGCCTCGACAATCCCCCTGATCGTCCGTCGAACGAGCTCGAGCTCGTTCGACTTGTCGAAGAAATACTGCGCCCCCGCAGCCAGGCATTCGTGCTTGTATTCGGGCGTCGGCTCGTTGGTCACCACGATCGACACCACCGGCAGCGCGCGCTCCGCCAGCTCCCTCAAGAGCGCGAGCCCGCTGCCCTTCGCGAGATGCAAGTCGACGATCGCGACATCCGCGGCGGCCTCGGCGATACCGTCGAGCCCCGCGTCCGAGTCCTCCGCTTCGCCGACGATCAGCACGCCGTCGATCGCACCGACGAGCGTTCGAAGGCGCCGCCGAATCATCTCGGAATCCTCTACCAGAAACACTTTCACGGGGGGGCTCGCGCTTGTCGATTTCATGCACCCAGTATGGCGCGCGGGCAATGCTTGCGAAATCAGCGATGGATAAGTGTCCTGTAGGACGGAAGGAACGCCTGTACGCCGATTCCTACAGCCTCGCTCGGCGGTGACCCCGATGCTCGCCGCGACGTCCGGCCCGTTCGCCCCGAATCACAGACCGCCGCTTTCTTCGTCTTCGAACAGCTTGTTCTTGATCGCGTAGCGCACGAGCCCCGCGTCGTGCGGGATCTGCATCTTCTCGAGGATGCGCGTCTTGTACGTGCTGACCGTTTTCGCGCTCACGCAAAGCTTCTCGGCGATTTCGGAAATCGTTTCCCCGGCGACGAGGCGCCGGAACACGTCGTACTCGCGGTCGGACAGCCGGTGATGCGGCGCATCGTCGGGCGGCGTGGAGAGGTTCTGCGCAAAGCGCTCGGCCATCGCGACGCTCACGTACGCGTTGCCCGAGGCGATCCTCGTCACGGCTTTGACAAGCTCGGTAGGCGCGCTTTCCTTGGTCAGGTAGCCCGCGGCGCCGGCCTTGAACGCGCGCACCGCGTATTGCTCCTCGGCGTGCATGGTGAGCACGAGGATGCGCAGCGCGGGGATTTCTTCGTGGATCTGCTTGAGGAGTTCGAGCCCGTTACGGCCGGGCATCGACAGGTCGAGCACGAGGACCTGGGCGTCGCCCTTGCGAGCGAGCTGCAGGGCCGTGGCGGCGTCGGCAGCCTCGCCGACCACTTCCACTTCGGACGTGCTTTGCAGGATGCGCCGCAAACCATCGCGAACGAGGGCGTGGTCGTCGGCGAGCAAGACGCGGATCATTGCAAGGCTCCTTTGTCGCGATCGCATCCGGTGTCGCGGTCGCGTCGGTAGCGTAGGAGCAGCAATTTTCCATCATACGAAAGCGCTTGGCGAGCAGGGATTGCACGCAGGTCCCGCGGCGCGCTTCGAGGTCTTGCCGGCCCGCGGCGGCGGGCAGCAGGCGCCGCACACCATGCCGTCGCACAGGTCGTATTTGTACGCGACGAACTTGCCGCCGCAGCGGCTGCACGGGACCATCTGCACGATGTCCGCACCGAAAAAGCGCACGAGCGTCCAGGCGCGCGTCAGATCGAGCGGCACCTCGGCGCCGGTGGTCCGGCAGTGTTCGAGGTAGACCCGGTAGGCCTTGGTCAGCGCGTCGAGGCGGGTCTCGCCCGCGTCGTGGCGCATGAAGTGGTAAGCGTTATAGAAGAGCGACGAGTGGATGTTCGCGAGCCACGTCATGTACCAGTCGGCCGACGAGGGCAGGAGGCCGCGCGGCGGCGCCTTGCCTTTGAGTTCGTGATAGAGCCGGATCATGCGCTCGCGCGGCAGCGTCAGCTCGCTTTCCAGCACCTGCATGCGCGCGCCCAGTTCGATCAGCTCGATCGCGCGCAAGACCTGCTGGGCGTCTTCGGCGACGCTCTTCTTCGCGGCGTGCGCAACGTTTTCGGCGGCCGGTTTCATGCGAAAACCTCGGCGGGCTGCGCAGACAGCACGATAGCGGCGTGCGCCGGAATCACGTCCGCGTTCTTGGCCGCATGCGTGAGCGAAGCGAGAATCGCGTAGTCCTTGAAGCGGAAAAAGCACAGCAGTTGTTGCGTCGCGGCGATCCTGACGATCTGGGCGGGCGACAGGTTCTGCAGGATGTCCGCGACTTGCGCCGAGATGCCGAGGCGATACATGCCGATCGCCTTGTCTTCGCGCAACAGCCGCTGCGCGAGGAGCATGTACGACAAGTTGAGTTCTCGAATCGAGTCCAGCGGGTGTTCGCTATCGTTCATTTCATTTTCCCCGGTAGGTGTTGCCGCGACGGGCTGGCGGCGTGCCGTGGCGGTCCGCTCAGGCGGCCGCGGATTCGCGCACCGCTTGCGCGAAACGCTCGAGCGACGACAGCGACCCGAACACGCTTTGATATTGCGCGTTGCCGATGCGGCCATCGAGCGTGACCAGCATGCCCACGCCGCGGGCGAGGGCGACGACATCGAGCGGCTGCTCAGGCGCGGCCGGCTTAGGCGCGGCCGCGCCGGCGGGCGCTTGCTGGCGGCTGGCGTGGTGATGCTCTTGGATGGCGTCGTTCGTGTAGTACAGGCATGTCATGGCGAATCCCCCGGCGGTGTGCGGACTGCGTTTCTCAGGTATGACAATTTGTGACCGAAGTATTGGTCACGGCCGGGGGAATGAAAATCGGCGATGGCTTGAGTTTGCGTAGGCGTACAGGAATGCCTATAGGCGTTTTCCTACAAGCCGGCAGACGGTGTGGAAAGAGAGGCGGGGTTACGCGGGGCTGTCGTCGCCGACCGCGGCGAGGGGGAGATCGACCGTCAGGCGCAATCCCTGGCCCGGCGCGGTATCGATGACAGCCGTGCCGTTCAAGAGGCGCACGCGCTCGCGAATGCCGAGCAAGCCGAACGATTTGTCCTTGCGCGGCGCGTCGGCGGCGATGCCGCGGCCGTCGTCGGCCACGATCACGCGCCACGCGTCGTCGACGAGCATGGCCTCGACGTGCACCTGGGTCGCCTGCGCGTGGCGCGCGACGTTCGTCAGCGCTTCCTGCACGATGCGGAACACCGCGGTCGCGGCGGCCGGGTTGAAGCTCGGCTCGCCGCTCGGGAAGTCGAGCATGACGGGGATGCCGTAGCGGGTTTCGAAATTGCGCGCGAGCCATTCGAGGGCCGGCACGAGGCCGAGGTCGTCGAGCGCGACGGGCCGCAGGCCGGCCGCGATGCGCCGCACCGAAGTCACCGTTTCGTCGATCAGCGCCTGCATCGACTGTGCTTGCGCGCGCAATTCCGGCGACATCGCGCGGTCCTGCAGATCGGTTTCGAGCATCGTGAGGTCGATCTTGATGGCGGTCAGGCGCTGGCCGAGATCGTCGTGCAGCTCGCGCGCGATGCGTTTCTGTTCCTCTTCGCGTGCGGCCTGGATGCTGGCCGACAACAGGCCCAGGTGCTCGAGTTCCTTCACGCGCATGCGTTCCTGCAGGTCGCGCCGCGTGAGCGCCGCGAGCCGCGCGTAGAGCATCCCGCTTTCGACGAGCAGCACCACCAGCACGAAGCTCGCGGAAAGCAGACCGTAGATCCGGCCCACGTAGAAGCCGAGGTCGAAGCGGCCGTGGTTGAGCACCGCGGCGAGCGCGATGTCGATCATCCAGGCGCACAAGACGACTCGCAGCCACATGTCGAGCGTCGAGCGCGTGCCGAAGCGCAGCAGCACGAGGAACGCGGCGAGGCTCGTCGCCCAGACGAGCGTGATCGTCACGCGATACACCGGAGTGAAGCGGCCCTGGTTCAGCAAGTCGGGCAGCGACGCCCGGCCCGCGGTCGCCAAGGCGGCGAGGGCAAACGCGATCGCGAGCGCGAGCGCCGCGTACAGCAGGATGGCGCGGCGCGGGGCGATTTCCGGAATCCGGGCGAGCGGGCCGCCTTCGACGCGCTCGTCCTTGAGCAGCGCATAGACGCTCACGAAGAGCGGAAACCCGGCATGCCAGAACACGTAGATCCACGCCGTGCTTTGCGGGCCCGCGCCGATCAGGCCGCCGGGCGCGAACAGGCCGGGAAACGTGAGCGCGTGCGCGACCGTCATGCCGGCGGTGAAGAGATAGCCGCAGGCCAGCACGAGGAGGCGTTGGGATCTCAGCGAATAGAACTGGCCGAGGAGCAGCATCGAGGTGATCAAATCGGTCACCACGAGTGCCGATTCGTAGGTCGGGACGAATGCCCAGATGACCGGCCACTCGCGCTTGGCGAACGGGACGGCGGCGAGAAACACGGCGACGCTCACGAGCATCAGCGTGCGCGCGAGCCTCCGCTCGCCGGGCCCGGCCGGCACGGTCGACAGGAACATCCGATTGCCTTGCGCCAAATCGCGCCCGGCGTCGTTGCCAGGCATCCCCGAGTCGCCGGCGAGCTGTTCCATTCTTGTCCTCACTTCACCGCTTGTCGGATAGCCGCGAAAGACCGGCGGCGCTTTGGAAGTTGGTGCAGAGCTTGGAGCGGGAAGTGTACTACCGGGTAAGCGGATGAGCGAGATGCAGGGGCGGCTTGCGCGACCGCCCCTATGTTGCGCTTGACGTGACGCGATCGGTCACGCGATCGCGCCGCCGCCGTCGACGAGCACGGTGGAGCCCGTCGCATACGGCGTCGTCGCCAGATAGACGACCGCGTTGGCGAGGTCTTCCGGCTGGCCGACGCGGCATGCGGGCAGGCGGGCGGCGGCGCTGTCGTACATGCCTTGGCGCGCTTCGGCGCCGAGCTTGTCCCACAGCGGCGTCGCGATCAGGCCCGGCGACACCGTGTTGACGCGCACCGGCGAGAGTTCCAGCGCCAGCCCGCGCGCCAGCGCTTCGAGGGCGGCGTTGATCGCGCCTTGCAGCACCGACGTCTTGCTTGGCCGCACGCTCAGGAAGCCGGACACGAAGGTCAGCGAGCCGCCTTCGGCGATCCTGGCCGCACGCGCCACGCGATACGCGCCCCAGAACTTGCTTTCCATCGCGGCGTAGGCATCGGGCAGCGGCAGTTGACGCACGGGTCCGCCCGGCGTTTGCGCGGCTGAGATCACGACGTGATCGAAGGTGCCGGCCTGCGCGAAGAAGGCTTCGACGCCGGCTGCATCGGTCGTATCGAGCACGGCTGTCGCGACGGGCTTGCCGATCTGCGCGGCGGCGGCGTCGAGCTTTGCCTGGCTGCGCGACGCGATGACGACGTTCGCGCCGCGTTCGGCAAACGCCTTGGCGGTTGCGGCGCCAATGCCGGAGCTGCCGCCTACGACGAGAATGCGTTGGGGGTCGTTCATGATGCCTCCCGCCGGACCGCCCCAAGGGAGGCATCCGCCCCCTCGGGGGGCAGCGAACGATAGTGAGCGTGGGGGTCGTACATATCAAGCCTCGATTCGTGAGTTGAGTGGAAGGACGTGCTACGACGTGACTCCATTCTGCAAATCGAGCCGGGCTTTGATAATTGGCGTGAATCTTGAATCACTTTCAACCGCTGCGGAAAGATCGCGGCGGCTTGCCTAGCTCGGTGACTCATGCGCCGGCGGATTCAAATACGCGTCCAACTCGCCGGACACCGTGTTGAAACGCTCGATCAGAAAGTCCAGCAGCGCGCGCACGCGCGGCGCCATATACCGGTTGCGTTGATAGATCGCGTGCACGGGCGCATCGGGAGAGCGCCACTCCGGCATCACCACGCTCAAGCGGCCGGCGCGCAGGTCGGCGCCGATGTCCCAGATCGACTTCATCGCGATGCCGTAGCCCGCCACGGCCCATTCGCGCGCGACGGCGCCGTCGTTGGTTTCGCGGGCGGCGGCCAGGGGCACCGTATACGCGGCCATTTCTTCGCCTCGCGCGAAATGCCACTCGTTGGTGAAACCGCTGGCTGTGCCGATGCACGGGAACCGTTCGAGGTCGCGCGGATGTCCGGGCGTTCCATGTTTCGCGAGATATTCCGGCGAGGCGCACAGCACGCGCCGGTTCGACGCGAGGCGCCGCGCGACGAGCGCGCTATCCGGCGGAACGCCGAAGCGGACTGCAAGATCGAGATCGTCCTGCAACAAATTCGCCAGCGAATCGGACAACACCAGCCC
This sequence comes from Trinickia mobilis, assembly GCF_017315705.1. Classification (GTDB taxonomy): domain Bacteria; phylum Pseudomonadota; class Gammaproteobacteria; order Burkholderiales; family Burkholderiaceae; genus Trinickia_A; species Trinickia_A mobilis. The sequence continues at coordinate 93,451 of NZ_JAFLRF010000003.1, forward strand.
GAACGTGACTTCCGGGTAGTGCTGGTTGAACTCGTCGAGCCAGCCCTTGAGGACGTGGCGGCCGAAGTCGGACGTCGCCGAAATCCGCACCTTGCCGCGCACGACGGTGCTGCCGGCCTGCAGTGCCGCGTGTGCGTCGTCGAGCGCTTGCAGCGCCAGCTGACAGTGCGCGAGGTACATCCTGCCTTCTTCGGTGAGCCGCAACTGGCGAGTCGTGCGCTCGAAGAGCCGCGTGTGCAGGGCGGCTTCCAGTTTCACGAGCCGCGCGCTCGCCGCGGCGGGGGAAAGACCGAGCTTGCGGCCTGCCGCCGAAAGTCCACCGAGGTTCGCCGCTTCTACGAAGAGCCGGATGTCGCCAAGGTTGTCCACGATATTTCCGTTTCGTTTGAAATTGATTCAAAGCCTACGCCAATTATCAAGCGACAGCGTGGTATGCAGAATGCGGACATCGACAGTCACTGCAACATCATGAAGCTCGATCACGCCACGATCGTTACCCAGGATCTCGAAGCCGCGCGGCATTTCTTTTGCGCGGTCGCGGGCCTGACCGACGGCTGCCGGCCGCCGTTCGGCGTCGGCGGCCATTGGCTCTACGCCGATGGGCGGCCCGTCATTCACCTCGTCGAAGCGACCGTGCCGTCGCTCGAAGGCAGAGCCGCGCCGCGCATCGATCATGTTGCGTTTCGTGTCGACGATGGCAGCGAGTGGCGCGCGCTGCTCGGTCGCCTGCACGCGAACCGCGTTCCGTTTGAAGCCGCCGAGGTGCCGCTCACCGGCGAGCTGCAGCTGTTCGTCGCGCTCGGTCCGGGCGTCGCCGTCGAGTTCGTGACCCGGCTCGATCGATTTTTCGAAAGAGACTTTCGGGGATAATGCGCACGAGCCCATTCGTCTTGTCCCTCCCATGCGCGTGCTGATTTCGAGCGGTCGTCTCGTCTGCGTCCTGTTCATTTGGGCGGCCATCGTCAACGGCATCGTCGCCAAATGGGGCAACCCTGCCTTCGCGCTTTCCAATTATTTCAGCTATTTCACGAACATCAGCAATCTGTTTGCGTCGGCGGTGCTGCTGGCAGGCGTAGTCAGGAACGGGAGGCCCGCGTCGCGCACGGTCGATAGGTTGCGCGCGGCTGCGACGGTCTACTTGCTCGTGACCGGCATCGTCTACGCGCTGCTGCTCGCGCCGATCGACGCGGTGACGCACGCGACGCCCACGTTCAACAACTGGGTGCTGCATAGGGTCATGCCGACGGCGATGGTGGCGGACTGGCTGATCGAGCCGCCGCGCACGCGCATACGCCTGCGCGAAGCGTGGGTGCTGCTGCTGTTCCCGATCCTCTACGTCGGCTATACGCTGGTTCGCGGCGCGTTGGTCGGCTGGTACCCGTATCCGTTTCTCGATCCGCAGAGCAACGGTTATCGCTTCGTCGTCGAACATCTGCTGCTGATCACGGGCGGTTCGATACCGCTCATCGCGGGGATCGTCTGGCTGGGCGCGCCCGTCGACGCCCGCACGACCCACCGCGGCGCCGATGCGACGCGCACGCGAGGCGCCGATTCCGACGCGCCGACATAATCCGGCGCCGCAGCCGGCAGGCGCCGGCGCACCGGCCTCATGCCCCGAGCAGCGCGCCGCTGCGGACCGGCCGGATGCCCGTGACGCGCCCGAGCGGCGCGCCGGCCGTCACGAAGCGGATCGCGCGCCGCATGTACAGCACGCCTTCGGTGTGGCTGCACACGGTGGTGGTGTCGCGTCGTACGCGCGTATGATCAAACGCCATGAACGCCGCATGAGACTGGAGTAAGCGCTGAAGCGCTAACTCCAGCCGACAAAAACCCACGCACCCCCACCACATATGAACTCCACTCCCGAAGTTTCCCCGCCGCGACCCATTCGCATCCTGAGCCCGCTGGAGGCTCGCGTGCTGGGCGTGCTGGTCGAAAAGCAGCACACGGTGCCGGACACGTACCCGCTCTCGCTCAACGCGCTGACTTCAGGCTGCAACCAGAAGACCGCGCGCGCTCCGGTGATGAACGCGACCGAAGCCGAGGTGCTCAACGCAATCGAGGATCTCAAGCACCTGAGCCTGGTCTTCGAAGGCAGCAGCAGCCGCGTGCCGCGCTTCGAGCACAACCTGAACCGCGTGCTCGGCATTCCGAGCCAGGCCGGCGCGTTACTGACGGTGCTGATGCTGCGCGGTCCGCAGACCGCGGCCGAGCTGCGGCTCAACTCCGCGCGTCTGCATGCGTTTGCCGATGCGTCGTCGGCCGAGGCGTTTCTGGAGGAACTCGGAGAGCGCGATCCGCCGCTCGTCGTCAAGTTGCCGCGCGCGCTCGGCGAACGCGAAAGCCGCTGGGCGCATCTGCTGTGCGGCGAGGCGAGCGTGCCCGCGGGCGCGGGCGATGCGGCGCCGGGCGCCGTCGTCGACCTGGCAGTCTCACTCGACGAATTCGACGCGCTGAAAAGCGAGCAAAAGCGCCTGGCCGCCGAAGTGGGGCGGCTTCAGGCGCTCGTCGAGCACATGGCGGCTGAACTGGGGATCTCGCTCGACAAGATCGGCGAGCGGTCATAGCGTCCGCCGCGCGCGTGCGAGCCGCGAAATAAAACGCGGCAAAAGCTATGCTTTCTTAGATCCGCGATGCGGCGAGGACGGATTCACGCGGAATCCGCCCGGCATGCCGCTCTCCAACCGCGCGAGGCGAAGGATGGATGGACGCGTTCGCGACGACACGGCGCCCTCGACGATAACGGGGCGCACGAAGCTCGCGATTCGGGAAGTGCTGGAAGGGCGCCGCAAGGGCCTGTCGATGATCGTGCCGCTGGCGGGCCCGGCGGTGGTCGTGTCGGTGGCCTACATGGACCCGGGTAACTTCGCGACCAACATCCAGGCCGGCGCGCGCTACGGCTATGCGCTCCTGTGGGTCGTGCTGCTGGCGAACGTCGTCGCGATGCTGTTCCAGGCGCTCTCGGCGAAGCTCGGCATCGTCACCGGCAAGAACCTCGCCGAACTGTGCCGCGCATATTTCCCGATGCCGCTCGTGCTGCTGATGTGGGGCGTGAGCGAGATCGCCGCGATGGCGACCGATCTGGCCGAGTTCCTCGGCGGCGCGATCGGCCTGTCGCTGCTGTTTCACGTGCCGCTCGCCGCCGGCATGATCGTCACGGCAATCGTCACCTATGTGCTGCTGCTGTTCGAGAAGGCGGGCTTCCGGCCGCTCGAGCTTGCGATCGGCGCGCTGGTCGGCATCATCGGGCTCTCGTATGTCGCCGAGCTGTTCATCACGAACGTGGCGTGGCACGGCGTATTCGGCGGCATGTTCTCGCTCCATCTGCCCGACGCGGACGCGGTGATGATCGCGGTCGGCATCATCGGCGCGACCGTGATGCCGCACGCCCTGTTCCTGCACTCGGGCCTCACGCAAAGCCGCGCGATCGCTTACACGCCCGACGAGCAACGCACGCTCGTGAAGTTCTCCGACATCGAAGTCGTCATCGCACTGACGGTGGCGGGGCTCATCAACATGGCGATGGTGATCATGGCGTCGGCCGCGTTTCATGCGGGCCATCCGGACGTCGCCGAGATCCAGACCGCTTATCACACGCTCGCGCCGCTGCTTGGCATCGGCGCGGCCGGAATCTTCCTGCTCGCGCTGATCGCATCGGGCATTTCGAGCTCGGTCGTCGGGACCATGGCGGGGCAGATGATCATGCAGGGCTTCGTCGGCTTTCAGATTCCGCTCTGGCTGCGACGCGTCATCACGATGGTGCCGAGCGTCGTGGTCGTGGCGATGGGCGTGGACGCGACGCGCGCGCTCGTCATCAGCCAAGTCGTGCTGAGTCTGGCGCTGCCGTTTCCGATGGCGACCCTGGTTTGGTTCAGCTGCCGGCGCAGCGTGATGGGCGAGCACACCAACTCGGTGTTGCTGGCGGTGACGGCGAGTGTCGCCGCGGCCGGCGTTTTGGCGTTGAACGTCATTCTCGTGCTGCAGACGTTCGGCGTGAACACCCCGGGGTTGCCGAGCTGACGAGGCGGCCTTGCCGCACGAATCGCGCGGGGCGGACATTCTTACACTTGATGAAATGGTCTCTTGTTCACTCGGGGATTTTTACGGCTCGTTTCAGAGCCTATTCTTGAGCCGTTCGCCAAGGACTTTGCGTTCGAAGCGGTTCAGAAATCATCCATCGAGGTAAGAATCATGAAGACCCATCTGTTTGCCGTGGCTGCCGCCGCCGTGCTGCTTTCCGCGCCGCTCGCTTCGTTCGCGCAGCAATCGAATGCGCCGCTTACGCGCGCCGAAGTGCGTGCGCAGCTTATCGAAGCGGAGAAGGCCGGCTACACCGCCAACGACAACCTCACCTATCCCGCCGACGTGCAGACCGTCGAAGCGAAGATTGCCGCGGCGGACGGCCAGGCGCAGCCGGTAAAGACGGGCTATGGCCCGGCGCTTGGCGGCACGTCGCAGTCGGGCGCGACCCGGGCTGTGTCGAACGGCGGCACGAAGCCGCTCTATTTCGGCCAATGATGCAGTACGGTCGCAGCGGGACGCCACGCGGGCGTCCCGCTGTGTCTGCGCGTCGAACCGGCGCGCAATCGCCCGCTAAAGCGCCGCATTGCCATTCCCGCATTCCCCCCGATTCCTCCGCCGGGATCGCTGCTTCCGTCTCTCCGCTTCCCCCTCCGTTAGGCGCAACTGTCGGCTTATCGTAAGATTCGGCCCTCGCCGGGCTTGAAATCCGCCCGTTCATCCAGCGCTCAAATATCCGCCTTAACAGATTCACACTAAGCGTATACACGCGGTCGGAGACGGCGAATCCCGGTTTGACGCGGATATAAGCGCTATGACATGCGCTGCATGCTCCTGGCCCGATGGGACGTGATGTCACGTTCGCCTAACCTTCGCTACGGCAAAGTGCAAATGACGAGGCTGATAGAAAAGCGCGTCGCACAAGCGCAAGAAAAAAAGCAGCCGACGCTTCTGAAACGACGAGACGCACAACGACTCGCCCGTCCCCAAGACGTTGCTGACAAGCCTAAGCCTCTCAAGAAAACGCCGGGCCGCCCCAAGTTTTCCGCCCCGCAGGAAGTCCTCTTGGGGGATTGCCCCCTCGGGGGGGCCTGACGCGCAGCGGCAGGTCTGGGGGCGCTATTAGATTCGAGACAAACCTGATGACGGTCCGCAGCGGCCGTTTCAGCATGCTGATAAAGGAGCAAGCTCATGAGTGATACCCAGGCGCAGCCGGTCGTCGGCGTCGGCGCGGAAACAGACTTCGGCACCAAGGGATTCATCGATCGATATTTCGGCATTTCCTCGCGCGGCAGCACGCAGCGTCAGGAAATCGTCGCGGGCGTCACCACGTTTCTGGCGATGGTCTATTCGGTGTTCGTCGTGCCCGGCATGTTCGGCAAGGCCGGTTTCGACATGAGCGCCGTGTTCGTCGCCGTCTGTCTGACTACGGCCTTCGGCTCGCTGTTGATGGGCCTGTGGGCGAAGCTGCCGATCGCGATCGGCTGCGCGATTTCGCTCACCGCGTTTACCGCGTTCGGCCTCGTGCTCGGCAAGGGCCTGCATCCGACCGTGGCGCTCGGCGCCGTGTTCCTGATGGGGCTCGTGTTCACGGGCATTTCCGTCACCGGCGTGCGCTCGTGGATTCTGCGCAATCTGCCCGCGGGCGTGGCGCACGGCACCGGGATCGGCATCGGCTTGTTCTTGCTGTTGATCGCGTCGAACGACGTCGGTCTCGTCGTCAAGAACCCGGGCGCCGGCCTGCCGGTGTCGCTCGGGCATATCACGTCGTTCCCCGTGATCATGTCGGTGATCGGCCTCGCGGCGATCTTCGGTTTGGTCAAGCGCCGTGTGCCGGGCTCGATCCTGCTCGTGGTGATCGCGATTTCGGCGGCCGGCGTCGCGTTCGATCCGGACGTGAAGTTCCACGGCATCTTCGCGCTGCCGTCGCTCTCCGCGCCGGGCCATGCGTCGCTGATCGGCGCGATGGACATCAAGGGTGCGCTCTCGCTCGCGGTGCTGCCGAGCGTCCTGGCGCTCGTGATGACCGCCGTGTTCGACGCGACCGGCACGATCCGCGCGGTGGCGGGGCAGGCGGGCCAGCTCGACGAGAACGGCCGCATCATCAACGGCGGACGCGCGCTGACCGCGGATTCGCTGAGCTCGATCTTCTCCGGCTTCCTCGGCGGCGCACCGGCTGCGGCCTACATCGAATCGACAGTCGGCGTGGCCGCCGGTGCGAAGACGGGCCTCGCGGCGGCGGTGGTCGGCCTGCTGTTCCTGGTCGTGATGTTCTTTTCGCCGCTCGCGGGTCTTGTGCCGTCGTATGCGACCGCGCCGGCGCTGATGTACGTCGGCCTCATGATGCTCTCCAGCGTGAGCAAGCTGCACATGGACGACATGGTCGACGCGATGTCCGGTCTCGTTTGCGCGGTGTTCATCGTGCTGACCGCCAACATCGTGACGGGCATCATGCTCGGCTTCTCGACGCTCGTGATCGGACGCGTGGTGAGCGGCGAGTTCCGCAAGCTCAACGTCGGCACGGTGGCGATTGCTGCGGTTCTGGTGGCCTTCTACTTCGGAGGCTGGGCCATCTGAAGACGATTTCCGGGCGTTGCCGCGCGAGATGCCGCGGCGACGCATCGAGAGGACGTTGTCTCCTCCACCATCATTTTCGTTGGTGGTCTTCAAGCCTGGGAACTCGCGTTTCCAGGCTCTTTTTATTGGCGCTTTATCGGCGCGTCCGCCGATCTTCATTGCGATAGGCGCTCTCCAACTTCAGACTTTGTGGTTGGCTGCCGTCGATTTGTCGTCCCTGCGAGCGTTCATTGTTTTGAAAGTGCGATATAGCGCGCGAGATGATGATCCTCGTCGCCGAGCTGATGGTCGATCATCACGAGACGCTTCGCGTAGTGGGCGAGCGGCAGCTCCCATGTCATGCCGACGGCGCCGTGCAGCTGCACGGCTTCGGTCGCGACGAGCGCGCCGACGCGGCCGATCGTGACCTTCGCCGCCGACAGCGCACGTTCGCGGACGAGGCGCCCGGCATCGAGCGCGGCGGCCGCGTTGATCACCGCCGAGCGCGCCTGTTCGATTTCGAGCGCGACATCGGCCATGCGGTGCTGCAACGCCTGGAAGCTGCCGATCGGCACGCCGAATTGCTTGCGGGTGCGCAGATAGTCGAGCGTGTCGCGCTGCGCGACGTCCATCGCGCCGAGCGCTTCCGCGCACAACGCGAGCACGCCGAAGCCGAGCGCGGATTCCAGCGTTCGGAAGCCGGCGCCTTCGCTGTCGAGCAAGGCATCGGCGCCGAGCGGCGTGCCGGCAAGCGTGAGCTCGGCGGCGCGCCCGCCGTCGATCAGCGGATAGCCGCGCAAGGAAAGGCCCGGTGCATCGCGCGGCACGATGAAGAGCGAGATGCCGGCTTCATCGTCCACGGCGCCGCCCGTGCGCGCCGACACGACGAAGAAGTCCGCGTGCTCGCCGTGCGGCACGACGGCTTTCGCGCCCGAGAGCACCCAGCCGCCGCCGGCGCGAGCCGCACGGGTGACGACGCGCGACGGTTCGTAGTGCGCGCCCGGCTCGCCATGCGCGAACGCGGCGACCGCGCTGCCGTCGATCAAGCCCGCAAGCCGCGTTTTTTGCGCATCGGTGCCTGCCGAGGAGACCGCACGCCCGGCCATCAGCGCGCCGAGAAACGGCTCGACGACGAGCCCGCGCCCCAGGCTCTCGAAGACCACGGCAATGTCGAACGCGGCGCCGCCGAAACCGCCCTCGGCTTCGCTAAAGAGCGCGCCGACCGCGCCCAATTCTGCAAAACGCCGCCACATGCTGGGGCTATAGCCCGTTTCCGAGCCGGCGAGCTTGTTGCGCGTCTCGAACCCGTATTCGCCGGCAATGAAACGGTCGAGCGTATCCGCGAGCATGCGGCGGTCTTCGGAGTGCTGGAAGTTCATGGCCTCTGTTCCCTCACAGTCCAAGAATCATCTTGGCGATGATGTTCTTCTGGATTTCGTTGGAGCCGCCGAAGATCGACAGCTTGAGGTTGTTGAAATAGCTCGACGCGGCGCTCGCGGCGTCGAGCGGGCCGATCGGCTCGCCGGTGTAGCCGGCGTCGAGTGCGTCCTCGACGAACGGCTGCGCGTGCGGACCCATCGCGCGGCGCGTGAGCGAAGCGATTTCCTGACGGATCTCGGTGCCGCGGATCTTCAGCATCGAGCTTTGCGCGCCCGGAGCGCCGCCGCCGGCCGCCAAAGCGATCGTGCGCAGGTTGGTGGTCTTCATGTTCTCGAGATCGATCTGCACGCGTGCCAGACGCGCCGCGAACAGCGGATCGTCCGCGAGCGGCTTGCCGTTCTTCGTCTGCGACGCGGCGATGCGCTGCAGGCGCTCGAGCGCCGCCACCGAAAAGCCCACGCCCGCGATGTTCGTGCGCTCGTACGTGAGCAGGTATTTCGCGTACGTCCAGCCTTTGTTCTCCTCGCCGATCAGGTTTTCCGCGGGCACGCGCACGTCGGTGAAGAACACCTCGTTGACCTCGTGCTCGCCGTCGAGCGTGATGATCGGGCGCACCTCGACGCCCGGCGTCTTCATGTCGATCAAGAGGAAGCTGATGCCTTCTTGCTTGCGTACGTCGGTCGCAGTGCGCACGAGGCAGAAGATCATGTTCGCGTAGTGGCCGAGCGTGGTCCACGTCTTCTGGCCGTTGACGAGGTAGTGGGCGCCCTGGTCATCCCTGCCGCGCACGGCCGTCGTTCTGACCGACGCCAGATCGGACCCCGCGCCCGGCTCCGAATAGCCCTGGCACCACCAGTCCGAGCCGTCGAGAATGCGCGGCAGCCAGTGGCGCTTTTGCGCTTCGCTGGCGTACTTGATGAGCACGGGGCCGAGCATGTTGACGCCGAACGGCACGATGCGCGGCGCGCCGGCGAGCGCGCATTCGTTGTCGAAGATGAACTTCTGCACCGCGCTCCAGCCCGGGCCGCCGTGTTCGACCGGCCAGTGGCTCGCGAGCCAGCCGCGCTCGTTGAGGATCGCGTGCCACTGCGTCATGTCCTCGCGCGTCAGGCGCTTGCCGTTCTTGACTTGGCTCGAAATGCGCTCGGGCAGCTTGTCGTGCAGGAAACGCTGCACGTCGGCGCGAAACGCTTCTTCTTCGGGAGTGAAATTCAGATCCATGGCGTGACCTTCATTCGGGTTCGGTGAAGGGCCGCGTGCGATGCGCGCGCGAAAACGCGCGGCACGCGGCGCTTGCAGCAGACGACGGGCAGAGCGGATCAGCCCGCGTGCTGATTGAGGCTCGCGAAATCCGCGCCGCGCTCGACGAGTTCGGCGAGAAGCGGCGACGGCTTCCAGAACAGCGGGTCTTCCTTCTCGAAGGCGCGCAGGTCGGCGAGTACCGTCGCGAGTCCCACCGTGTCCGCGTATTTCATCGGGCCGCCGCGATAGCGCGGAAAACCGTAGCCGTGGAGCAGCGTCATGTCGACGTCGAGCGGTCTCAACGCGATCCCTTCGCGAACCACGTTCGCGCCTTCGTTGATGACGGCGGCCATCAGGCGGCGCACGATCTTGCCGTCGGTGAAGCTGCGCGGTACGGCGCCGGCGCGTGCGCGCTCGGCGTCGATGATCGCTTCGACTTCGGGATCGGGCATGCCGGTGCGCGCGCCCTCGGGGTACAGGTAGAAGCCGCGCCGGGTCTTCTGGCCGAACCAGCCGCGCTCGCAGAGGCGGTCGGCGATCTCGACGTAGCGCGCTTGCGGATTGCGCGCCGGGGCGCGGCGCTTTCTCGCGGCCCAGCCGATGTCGCCGCCCGCGAGATCGACCACCTGGTACGGGCCCATCGGATAGCCGAAGTTGCGCATCGCGCTGTCGATCTGATACGGCGAGGCGCCGTCTTCCATGAGGTAATCGGCCGCCGTCCGGTAGACCGCCAGAATCCGGTTGCCGATGAAGCCGTCGCAGACGCCCGCGCGCACGGGCACCTTGCGCAGTTTCTTCGCGAGCTCGAACGCCGTGGCGACGACATCCGCGCTGACCTTCGCCGGCACCACGACTTCGAGCAGCCTCATGATGTTGGCCGGCGAGAAGAAGTGCAGGCCGATCACGTCGGAGGCGCGCGACACGCTGGCCGCGATCTCGTCGATGTCCAGATAGGAGGTGTTGGTCGCGAGCACGGCTTGCGGCTTGCAGACGCGGTCCAGTTCGGCGAACACGGCTTGCTTGACCGCCATGTCTTCGAACACTGCCTCGATCACGAGATCGGCTGAAGAGAGCGCGTCATACGCCGTGCTGCCGGCAAAGCGCGCCATCACGGCGGCTTTCGCGCCGGCGCTCATGCGGCCTTTGGCGACAAGTCCGTCGTAGACGCGCTCGACATGCGCGCGGCCTCGCGAAAGCGCCTCGTCGTCGCGTTCGATCATCGTGACGGGCAGGCCCGCATCGAGCACGGCGACCGCGATGCCCGCGCCCATCGTGCCGCCGCCGATCAAGCCGACGCGCGCGATCTCACGCGGCGCCGCGCTGCGCGTTTCGGGCGCCTTGGCGACTTCGCGCTCGGCGAAGAACGCGTGGATCAAGCCCGCGCGCTGCGGACTGTCGATGCATTGCAGGAACAGCTTGCGTTCGAGCGCGAGGCCTTGATCGAACGGCAGGTCGAGCGCGGCTTCGGCGGCTTCGACGATTTTCAGCGGCGAGAAGAGGCCGCGCGACTTGCGCTCGGTGTCCTTGCGCGCGGCGTGGACGGCGGCACGGCTCGCCTCGCGGTCGGCGAGCGCGGCGGCCGCGCGCGTGGGGCGCACGCTCGCATGCGACGCGAGCAGTTCCTGCGTGTAGGCGAGGCCTTCGGCGAGGATGTCTTCGCTCTGCGCGAGACGGTCGACGAGCCCGAGCTGCGCCGCTTCCGTCCCGCTCGCATGGCGTCCGGAGAGCATCAGATCGAGCGCGGCGGCCGCGCCGATCAGGCGCGGCGCGCGCTGCGTGCCGCCCGCGCCGGGCATCAGGCCGAGCTGCACTTCGGGCAGCCCGAGCTTCGCGTTCGCGACGGCGAGCCGGTAGTGCGCGGCCAGCGCGATCTCGAGACCGCCGCCGAGCGCGGCACCGTGGATCGCGGCGACGACCGGCTTGCGGCACGCCTCGATGCGGTTGCAGACCTCCGGCAGCGAAGGCGGCAGCGGCGGCTTGCCGAACTCGCGGATGTCGGCGCCCGCGATGAAGTTGCGCCCCGCGCCGGCGATCAGCACGGCGGCGACGCCCGCGTCGGCGTCGGCGGCTTCGATCGCGGCGAGCAGGCCGCGCCGCACCTCGACGCCGAGCGCGTTGACGGGCGGATTGTCGATTTCGACGAGCAGGACCTTGCCGTGCATCGTGCGCGTGACGGCGGGGGCGGAACTGCTGGGGCTAAGAGGGGTGTCAGGCATCGTGTTGTCTCCGTACGTGTCTTGGCTCGTGTCGCATTGACGGGGCGGCCCGCTGCGGGGTGCTGCGGCCTGGGTGTGCGCATTGGCGCGTGGGCCTCGTTTAGGGTCGATTGTCGAGTGACTAGGCGCGATTGACAATCCAGGTTCTGGTTGACAGACTGTCAAAATTCCTTTGACACAAAAACTCGATGGACCTGAATTCGCTGTCCTTGCTCGTCGAGATCCTGGAGGCCGGCAACCTCAGCGAGGCCGCGCGGCGCCTGAAGATGACGCGGGCGAACGTCAGCTACCACCTCAATCAGTTCGAGCGCTCGCTCGGGCTGCAACTCGTGCGGCGCACGACACGGCGCGTGGAGCCGACCGAAGCCGGCCTGCGGCTTTACGAGCACGGGCGTGCGATCCGCAACGAACTGCTCGCCGCGCAGGAATCGGTCGCTACGCTGGGATCGACCTTGCAGGGCCGGGTGCGGCTTTCCGTGCCGAGCGGTTACGGGCAATTGGTCATGTCCGGGTGGCTCCTCGAATTCAAGCGGCAGCATCCCGGGATCGTGCTCGACGTGATGTTCGAGAACCGCGTCGAAGACCTGATGCGCGACGAAGTCGATATTGCGGTGCGCGTGATGTCCGAGCCGCCGCAGAACCTGGTCGCGCGGGACATGGGGGCGGTGCGGTATGTCGCGTGCGCGTCGCCTGCCTATGCGGCCGAGCGCGGCATGCCGGCGGGGCTCGACGATTTGCGCACCGCGCCGGTCATCACGGCGGCGGTGGTGGGGCGGCAGTTGCGCGTGGCGGCTTACCTTGGGGACGAACGGCACGAGGTGCTGCTCGAACCGACGCTGATCTCGGAGAACTTCCTGTTTCTACGTCAGGCCGTCCTCGCGGGGCTTGGCGTCGGGATCGTCCCCGACTACGTGGTGATGGACGACTTGCGGCGCGGCGACGTGGTGACCGCGCTCGATGAATGGCGCCTGAGTATCTTCGGCACGCGGATGTACATGCTGTACATGCCGAACCGGCACCACACGCGGGCCGCCAGTGCGTTTATCGAGTTCGTTTTGGAGCAGGCCCGGCGGGAGGGGCGGTGAGGGACCGGGTGGGCGGAGGTGATGTGCTCCCTAGCTGGATGATCTAGGCAAAAAGCAGAGGAGTTTCATTTCGGACTATTCCTATATCGCGCTGCGTCACCACTCGATTACGTTTCGTTCTCCAAAAAACAAACACAGGAGAGAAACGATGCAGATGTCGAGTTGCGCACGACAACGTATGGAAGATGGGCCCGCGATGCGGCTAACGAGTCGAGGGCGACGTCGACATGCGGTAACGCCCCTGGCCCGCCTGGGTGGTGCCCGATGAGCGCGACGAAGAGGCTGCACACCCGCACGTTCGGCTCACAGCCAGAATTGATCCGCATGCGCGAGCTCGAGCTGGAGGACGCATCTTGGGTTCTTCTTCCGGTTTTTGCGTGGACCGCGATCGAGATCAAGGCGAGCTTGGCATTGATGCACAGAAACCTCGTCGACTTTGATCTGAACTCCGTCAACGGATACCAGCTTGCCGAGTTCCTGGACGACACCTTCGATTCATGCTGGCGCCGTGCGCCTGTGTACGACGCGGCCATATTGCGGAATCAGCTGGAAGCGCTCAAACGCCAGATAGACCGTGGGTACTGGGCCGTGCTCGGGTGGTGGGAAGAGCGGATGGTCGAATGGGTGGAGGATGCCCAGTTGCCCGAGGGCGGGCGCTGGCAGCTTCGTCCGAAAGCGCGTTACGCGGAAAACGGCAGCGCATTGCTGTCACGCTTGGAGCAGGTGTCTCGGCAACGCAGGCTGAAAGCGGGAGGGGCAAGCACGCCGCTCGCGGGCGAGCCGTTTCGTGCGCAGTTCGGCGAGCCGTTGCCGGGGGTACCGGTGGCGGGTACGGATCCGGGTAGTTCGTTGTCTGCCTGGAAGGCGGCGCAGCAAATCGCGTCCGACGGTTTGAACTTCGGGAAGGGGCTGGCGAACACGCCGATTCAACTCTCGAACGGGGTGCAGCGGTGAAGGGGCTGGAAGCAGCTGGGGTGTTTCCCCCCAGGAGCCGGAGGCGGTCAAACGCCGCAGATTACTTACTTCCAAACCGATGGGGGGTTGGCTGCGCGTTCGGGTAGCGCGGCGGGACTTGCGTTGACGATGGTCGGACAGATTCCTGAGCAACTCGTGCTAAGTGCTACGAAGGCCGTCCGTCTGGGCGGAAATAATGCAACTGGGATCGCGATGAGCTCAGGCGGCGATCGTCTGATCAATACTCTGGGATCGGCGCGAGCCAATAATGCTGCGGAATATCGAGCCATCGTCGATGATTTGAAGGCGAAGGGCGTCGATATTAGTTATCGCAAAGGGCAGTTTGCGTATGGCCCAGCTCCAAGTGGGGGGCGTCCTGGGAATATCGTTTTCGATCCCGACGCATCGATTTCCGCAATTAGGCACGAGTATGGGCACTATCTCGATGACCTTGCTTCGGGGTATCCTGGGCAACGTTTTTACTATGAAAATCCTAGTGCGCGCTTGGCAACGGAACGACGCCAGTACTTAGGTGAGGTTCGCACTGCAAGGGAACTGGGCGACGCAACCGCTCGCCGCCAATTGGTCGAAGACTATCTCGAAGAGAAGAGGTATCTCATCGAGAATTACTACTCCAAGCCCTACGGCTCTCGTTAAATTGAGGACGCGATGTTATTTCTTGAAAATCCAGAAAGAAGACCTTCTCTTTGGGACAGTTTGACAACACAACTGACCGAGCAAGCAATGTGCATCGTCATTTGGGATGGGCTTGGAAATCCCTTGGCACAAGCACGTATTCTTGATAGCGAATCGGCTGCCAACGCGATTGCAAAATTGCGGGCATCGCAAGTCTGTCGCATTGGTGCCAATCGAGACCAAGCGATTTCGCCTCACTTTGCGGGAAGGCGAGAAGACGATACCGTTACAATCACCGAGCTACTTACATATCCCTCGGAAGGTTCAGTAACCTTAGGGGAGAACAAGATGAAGGCCGACTTGGAAGCAGCTGTAATCAATTTGTTCTTTGCTGAAGATGGTGTGAAAACCGTGTGTGTGCCGATACACTTAGCTCCATGGACAATGGACGATGCTGAGATTGATCTAACACAAGAAGGACTGGTATTTAAAAAGAAGCCATAGAGGGTCGAATGGAATTGTCTCCCGCAGTGTAGAAGGATTGAGCACGCTACGAGAAGGTCTTGGTCGCGAAGTCGCTGAGTTGAGGCGAGTGTATCCAGATATTCAGAACCAGGAATTACAGAAACTGATTCGAATGAACAAAGGCGACGTCTTTGGCAATCTGGAAAGCGCGTTTACCTACGTTCGGAATCGCGGCGTTCCTGATTCACCGGGAAATGGGACGGCGACTGTTGCTGACTTTGGTATCGGGGCGAATGTGGGTAAGGTGAATAACCCGTTCCAAGCTAGCTTCGGATATGCGACTCCTTGGACTAATTTGGGATTTGGGTGGTAACTGTGCTGACAACTTCGCCAAAAACTCGTGCTGACAAAATTCGCTGGTGGATCGCGGTTGCTTTATTTGTTGCTTTTATCGTATATATAGCAATAAAGAATTTAATCCATTAGCCGATAGTGTGGTTTGGATATTGAGCCAAGAATTTGATGCAGATGGCAGTTACATGGGAAGGAGATAAAGATATGCGCGTTGGTCCTCCCACCCGAGCCGAAGTTTTGATGAAAATTGAAGCCATGCGTGCTGCGACCGAATCGCGGGAAGCGGTAGCGGCATGGGCGATGACTATCATCGAGGACGATTCTGTAGAGGTGACAGATAGTGTTGTTTGGAAGGTGCTCAAGAATCTTGGGGCGGTAGACATGCCTGGTATTGACCGACCTTACTTGTATGCAGATGAGGATTTTTCTGACTGGGAGCGCAACCTGAAATAAATCAGAGGGGCCGCTAACGCTGCCCCTCTGTTTATAAGCAAAACTCTACTGCGCCTGGATTAACTGCCATCTACTTTAAGTGTGCCACCCTTGGAATTCAAAGTTAATGACACAATTCGGCTCTTGGTTGAATTAAAAGAGGAAGGGCTTTCAATGGGAAGTATCGGTGCAATTGTTTTCGAATATGAGGAGCCAATAGAGGCATATGAAGTAGAGTTTTGCAACGAAGATGGCGAAACAATTGCACAAACGGTGCTTAAGCCGGAGCAGAATGCTGCGGCACTATAAGAAATCGTGAACAGCCCGCGAAGCGGCAATTCGCTCGGGTCGCGCCTGGATTCCGGAGTGATTATGGCATTTCACATTATCATTGAAATGATCGACGAGAAGGATACAGTTGCCAACTATCGCTTCAAAAGCGACGGAGGGCTAACGGGTGTGTTTCAAATCAACAAGGCGAGCGGAGAAGTAAGAATTCTTGAGGAAATGCCTGGCGACAAGGCGGGGCATATATTTAACCGGGCGGCAGTTAAAATAATGAGAGAGTGGAAGCAAGGCAAGTTGCCTTCAGTAACAGAGTGGGCCTCTTGATCAAATAGCGGGGCAAGCAAATCCGCTACGGGTTAGCAAGGCTACCCGTAGCGCCGAAGTAGAACACCTCGTCCCCGCATTGCGTGAGTATGAGTAAGCACCGGCCGCTCGCCCCTCCCTCCATTCACCCCTACCGCTCGATTTCGCGATTCCAGCGCGCATCCCACTGCGCGCGATGGGCATTGATCACATCCCAATCGACGACGTTGACCTTGCGCACCAGCTCGTCGAGATTGCCGAGGCTTTGCTGCATCGAAGCGGGCATCGTCGCGAGGCGGTTGGTCGGAATCTGCTTGCCTGCGATGGCGGCCTGGGTCTCGGCGGGTGCCGACAACAGGAACTGCGCGAGCTTCTGCGCAAGCTGCGGATCGGGATTGTTGTTGACGACGCACAGATCGACGAGCAGCAGCACCGGGCCTTCTTTCGGACTCACGTAGGCCACCGGAATGCCCTTGTCCTGCAAATCGCCGACTGCGGTCGGCGTAAGCGGAAACAATCCGGCTTCACCCGTCTGCACCATCTCCGAGATCTTCGCCGAGTTCGGAATGTATTCGACGACATTCGGCCCGACCGTGCCTTGCCACTTCGTGAAGCCCGGCTCGACGTTCTGCTCGCTGCCGCCCCACAAGCGGTTGATTTCGAGGAACCCGTGCAGGCCGAACGTGCTGCTCGACGCCGATTGGAACACCACCTTGCCCTTGTATTTCGGATCGGCGAAATCGAGCCACGAGGTGGGCGGCGCCCAGCCTTTTTCCTTGAAGAGCTTCGTGTTGTACGCAATGCCGGTCATGCCGAGCTGGACGCCGGCGCCGATGTCGTCCTTCATGCGCGCGAACGGATAGAGCTCCTTGAGCACCGGCGCATCGTCGAGCTTCTTGCACACGCCCATGCTGACCGCGCGCGCCATCACGCCGTCGTCGAGAAACACGACATGAATCTGCGGATTGCTCTTGTTAGCGAGCAGCTTCGCGAGAATGTCCGACGACGTGCCCGGCACGACGACGACCTTCACGTTGTTGGCTTTTTCGAAGTCGGGCAGCACCTGGCTCGTGTACGCCTTTTCCATCGGGCCGCCGTTCATGCCGATGTAGATCGTCTTGCTTTGCGCGAAGGCGGGGATGGCTGCGGAAAGGCCGCACAAGGCCGCGGCTGCCGCGATCGTTTTGATGAGTTTCATGATG
The DNA here is from genome assembly GCF_017315705.1 of Trinickia mobilis. Lineage (GTDB taxonomy): Bacteria > Pseudomonadota > Gammaproteobacteria > Burkholderiales > Burkholderiaceae > Trinickia_A > Trinickia_A mobilis. The sequence goes on from NZ_JAFLRF010000003.1 coordinate 110,584, forward strand.
CCGCCCGCCGGGCCGCCCCAAGGGAGGCATCGGGCCCCCTCGGGGGGCAGCGAACGAAAGTGAGCGTGGGGGTGGTTCATATGGTCTCCTGAAGGGCGGAATCACTGCACGGCATTCACAGCGGGAAGCGAAAGCGTGGCGTTGGCACGCGTGAAGCGTTCGATCGAAAACGCGTCGAGCGGCGTTGCGGTGGCGCCGTCGGCGACCAGGTCCGCGAGGACTTCGCCGACGCCCGGCGCGAGCAGAAACCCTGCGCCGGAAAAGCCGAACGCATGCAACAGACGCGGCGTCGTGAAACTCGCGCCGATAATCGGATTGTCGTCGGGCGTCGCGCCTTCGACGCCGCTCCATGTGCGGATCACGAGCGCATGCTCGACGAGCGGCAGCAACTGGCAGGCGTCGCGCATCACGCTGCGCGTGGTGTCGGTGGACGGCTGGCCGAATTCGCCGTCGCCGCGCCCGCGTCCGCCGCCGATCACGACATTGCCGCGCGCCACTTGCCGCGCGTAGATGCCGCCGCCGAACACGCCGAGGTTGTGCGTGATGAACACGGGCAGCGGCTCGGTGACCCACATGTTCGGATAGATCGGTTCGAGCGGCACGGCTTCGCCGAACCTTGCCGCCAGCGTGTTGCCCCAGGCGCCGGCCGCGTTGATGAGCCAGTCGGCGGTAAAGGAGGCGTCGCTCGCGCGCAGCCGGAAACGCGTGCCGTCGAAAACGGCCTCGGTAAGCGCGGCGTTTTCGCGAATCTCCGCGCCGGCCTCGCGTGCGGCACGCGCAAAAGCAGGCGACACGAGGCGCGGATTCGCGTGGCCGTCGCGCTCGCAAAGCGAGCCGCCGACCGCACGCGGACCGAGCCACGGATAGCGGCGGCGGAACGCGTCGCCCGCCATCACGTGCAGATCGAGTCCATGCTCGCCGGCCAGCCGCGCATAGCGGTGGAGCCCGTCGAGATCGGCAACGCTCCGCGCGAGCCGCAAGTGCCCCGACACGACGAATTCGCCGCCGCTGCCGATCAGTTCCGGCAAGCGGTCCCACACACGGCGCGCGCGCAGCGCGAGCGGCAGTTGTTCGGCGGGGCGTCCTTGGCAGCGCACGCCGCCGTAGTTCACGCCGCTTGCCTGCGCGCCGCAAAAGCGCCGCTCGAACAGGCCGACGCGCAAGCCTCGCTTCGCGAGATTGAGCGCCGCCGACGCGCCGACGAGACCGCCTCCCGCGATCGCCACGTCGTAGTGCGTGCCGTCATTCATCGCGGGCCTCCTCGGCGATTTCGGGGACCGCGCCGGAATGGAGCGCGAGCGAGACCGGCACGGGCTTGACGGGTGCCTGCGCACGCAGGCGGCCAACGGCGTCGAGCGAGCGGCCGGTTTCTTCCGCGAGCAGCAGCGCGGCCGCTTCGCCGCACATGCGTCCTTGGCAGCGTCCCATGCCGGCGCGCGTGAGCGCTTTCAGCCGATTGATCTCGGTGACGCCGTCGTTGCGGATCGAGGCGCGCAACGTGCCTGCGTCGATTTCCTCGCAGCGGCACACGATCGTCTCGTCGGGCCAGGGCGAGGCGCAGGGTTCGCGCGGCGTGAACGCGGCGTCGAGCCCGGCGCGGAAGGCAGCGATGCGTCGCATGCGGTGTTCAATCGCAGCGTCGCTATCGATGCCGGACATACGCGGACGCGCCACGCCGAGATCGTCGATCAGCGCCAGTGCCGCGCGGCGTCCCGCGAGTTCCGCCGCATCGGCGCCGGATGGGCCCGCGCCGTCGCCCGCCAGATAGAGGCCTGCAACCGAGCTGCGGCCCGCGTCATCCAGCGAGGGCAGCCAGCCGCGGCTTCTCGAATCGAAGCGAAACGCGCAGCCGGCCAGATCGGCGAGCTGCGTTTCCGGGCGCAGTCCGAAGCCGAGGCCGATCGCATCGCAATCGATCGCGAGCGGCGCGCGTTGCGCCACGCGCCATTCGATGCCGGTGACGAAGCGCTCGCCTCGGACCCGCACGAGCGTCGCGCCGCGCACGATGCGAATTCCTTGCGCGCGCAACCATCCCGCGTAGTAGAGCCCTTTCGCCAGCGTCACAGGATCGTTCGCGAGGCGCGGGACAGCCGCGGCCTGCTGGGCGAACGAGCTCGTATCGATCACGGCGGCCACCTGCGCGCCGGCTTTCGCGCCGGCTTTCGCGTATTGATAGGCAACCAGATAGAGCAGGGGCCCGGTGCCCGCGAACACGACTCGCCTGCCGATCGCGCAGCCCTGCGCTTTCAGCGCGATCTGCGCGCCGCCGAGCGTGAAGACGCCGGGCAGCGTCCAGCCGGGCAGCGGCAGCACGCGATCGGTCGCGCCGCCCGCGATGATGAGGTGCGAGAACGGCACGCTTTGCGCACGCCCGGCATGAAGCGTATCGATGCGCTTGGCGCTGACGCCCCAGGCGAGCGTATCGGGCCGGTAGTCGATGTGCGGCAGCAGCGCGGCCATCGCCGCATGCAGGCGATCGGCCTTCTTTGCCTCGAAGCCATACAGGGTTCGCTTCGATCGCGCGAAGCCGCCCGTTGCCGGCGGCTGCCGATAGATCTGGCCGCCCCAGCGCGCGTTCTCGTCGAGCACGACCGGCGCGAGACCCGCGGCGACGAGCGTTTCGGCGGCGCGCACGCCGGCCGGACCGGCGCCGACGATCACGATGCGAGGGGCTTCGTTCGATGGCGAGCTCATCGGGCGGGCTCCGCGTTGGTGCTCGACCGGGCATCCGGCACGCCGGTGACGATCCGCATCCCGGCTTCGACGAGCGTCGAGCACGCGCGTATCCGTACGCCGTCTTCGGTTCTTACCCAGCAGTCCTGACACGCGCCCATGAGACAGAAACCGGCGCGCGGCGCGCCGCTGAATTCGCTGTCGCGCACGCGCTTGCCGGCGAGCAGGATCGCGGTCAGCACGGTGTCGCCGGCAAGTGCATCGACGTGGCGGCCGTCGAGCGTGAAGGCAACGGGCGCGCGGGCTTGTTCGGCAACGCGCACGAATTGCGGACCGTCGCCGCCGCTCGAATGCGCATCGCGTTCGCGATTCCCGGCAGCGCAGGTATCGGGCGAGAGGTGTGCCATGAGGGACGAGGAAGTCATCAGTGATGCCCGGCCAAAATGCGATTGAGGCCGTATGCCCGGTCGATCAGCAGCATCGCGCCGGCCGTGATGACGATCACGAGCGCGGAGACGGACGCCATCATCGGGTCGATCGATTCGGTCGCATACATGTACATGCGCACCGGCAGCGTGACGGTTTGCGGCGACGTGACGAAGATCGACATCGTCAGCTCGTCGAAGCTGTTGATGAACGCAAGGAGCCAGCCGCCGGTGATGCCGGGAACGATCATCGGCAGCGTGATGCGCTTGAACGTCGTCCATGGGTCGGCGCCGAGCGAAGCGGCGGCGTGCTCGACGCTGCGTTCGAGCCCGGCCACCGAGGCGAGCAAGAGCCGCATCATGAACGGCGTGACGATGATGATGTGCGAGACCGTGAGCCACACGAACGAGCCGGTCGCGCCGATCAGCGCGAAGAAGCGCAGGAACGCGATGCCGAGCACGAGGCTCGGAATCACGAGCGGGGACAGCAGCAAGCCGTTCAGCAAGCCGCGGCCGGGAAAGCGCATCCGTCCGATCGCGAGTGCGGCGGGCAAGGCGAGCGCAAGCGACAGCGTCGCCGACAGCAACGCGAGCTTCACGCTGTTGAAAAACGCGCTGATGAAATCCGGATAGTCGAGAATCGCGCGGAACCAGCGCAGCGAGAAGCCGTGCGTCGGCAGCGTCAGCGTTTCATCGGGTGTGAATGCGACCAGCACGACGATCGCAAGCGGCGCGAGCACGAACAGGATCACGAGCGTGTGAAATGCGAGCGCGATGGGGCCGTTTTTTCTCATTGCCGGAGTCCTCGTGACGCCTCCCGCCGGGCCGTCCCAAGGGAGGCGTCCGCCCCCTCGGGGGGCAGCGAACGTAAGTGAGCGTGGGGGTAGTTCATCTAGCCCATGCTGCGCTGATAACGTCGTTCGAGCACGCGGTAGTACGTGAGCATGATCGCGAGATTGGCGACGAGGAGCAGCACCGCGATCGTCGCGCCGAGCGGCCAATTGAGCGAACTCAGAAATTCGTCGTAGACGGCGGTTGCGGCGACTTTGAGGCGCCGTCCGCCCAATAGGCCGGGAATGGCGAACGCGCTTGCGGACAGTCCGAACACCATCAGGCTGCCGGACAGGATGCCCGGCGTCAGTTGCGGCAGGACGATGCGCCGCAGCGTGGTCGCGGGCGACGCCATCAGCGACAGCGCCGCGTTCTCCGTTTGCGGGTCGAGCTTTTGCAGCGACGTCCAGACCGGAATCACCATGAACGGCAGCATGACGTGAACGAGCGCGACGACGATCGCGAACTTCGTGTATTCGAGCCGATAGGGGCCGAGCCCGAAGACGCCGAGCGCCTGGTTCACGAGGCCGTTCGTATTGAGCAGCATGCTCCAGCCGAACGCTCGCACCACGACCGATACCAAGAGCGGCGCGAGGATCGCGAGCAAGAAGAGCGAGCGCCACGGATCGCGCATCCGGTAGAGCACATAAGCCTCGGGTGCGCCGATCAGCACGCACAGGAGCGTCGTCACAATCGCGAGGCCGAATGTGCGCGCGAAAATCTCGTGGTAATACGACGAGCCGAGCACTTGCGCGTAGTTGCCGAACTGGAACGCCGCGATCGGGCCGCTTTGAGGATCGAAGCGGTAGAACGTCAGCGCGAGCGTCATCGCGAGCGGCACGAGCACGAGCGTCGCGAACAGCACGAACGCCGGCGCGCACAGCAGCCATGCGGGCAGGAACGCGCGCCAGGGCGCTTGCGACGGCGAGGGGGCGGCGGAGTCGGCGGCCGCGGCGGCGCGAAGCGTGCTAGTGGGCATGGCGGACATCCTTTTCGATGAAGCGCACGGCGTCGCTCGCCCAGTCGACGCCGACCGCATCGCCTTCCGAGAACGGCTCGCCGCCTTCGTTCTGGCAGCAGACGAGCATGTCGCCGAGCGCGCTGTCGACGCGGTAGAGCCACTGGCTGCCGAGGAAGAAGCGGCTCGACACGCGCGCCGAGAGGCGGCCCGCATCGGGCGCGCACAGGCGCAGCTTTTCGGGGCGGATGCAGAGCGTGACAGCGTCGCCGAGGCCGAGCGGACGTTGAGCGCACGGCCCATGCGAGGCGTCGCGCGTCTCGCTCAGATCGTGGCCGAGGTCGATGCGGATCCGGTCGCCCGCGGCATGCACGACCACGCCCGGCAGCATGTTCGCCTTGCCGAGGAACTGCGAGACGAAGTGCGTTTGCGGGCGTTCATACGCGCGATACGGCGTATCGACCTGCGTGATGCGGCCGGCCTCCATCACGACGACGCGGTCGCTGATCGACAGCGCTTCCGCCTGATCGTGCGTGACCATCACCGTCGTGGTGCCGACCTTGCGCTGGATCGCGCGCAGTTCGAACTGCATGTCCTCGCGCAGCTTCGCGTCGAGATTCGACATCGGTTCGTCGAGCAGCAGCACGGGCGGCTCGATGACGAGCGCGCGGGCCAGCGCGACGCGCTGCCGTTGCCCGCCCGACAGCTCGCGCGGGAAGCGCTCGCCGAGCTTGTCGAGACGCACGAGGCCGAGTGCGTCGCGAATGCGCCCGGCGCGCTCGGCTTTGGCGACGCCGCGCATTTCGAGCCCGAAGCTCACGTTCTCGGCGACCGTCATGTGCGCAAAGAGCGCGTAGCTCTGGAACACGACACCGAGCCCGCGCTTGTTCGGCTTCACGTGCGTGATGTCTTTGCCGTCGAGCGCGATGCGCCCGCGCGTCACGTCGATGAAGCCCGCGATCATCTGCAGCGTCGTCGTCTTGCCGCATCCGGACGGGCCGAGCAGCGAGACGAACTCGCCTTTTTCCACCGAGAGATCGAAATCGGCGACGGCGTGCAGCGTGCCGTACGACTTCGAGAGATCCGTGAGAGTGAGGAACGACATGGTCTGGCCTCTGAGTGCGGCGGTGGACGAAAAGCCGGTGAAGCGACTCTAGCCAGCCAAATTACGCAACGTCAATTTCAAATTCCATTCAATGGGATAAAAAGTTAAAAAATTCCGTTGAATGGAATGAAAGAGGATTTGACGACTTTGCTTATTCCATTGTAGAAGTTCGCAGGAGGCCCGGAAAAATAGGGGTAAATGCCAATAAACGGCTTCCGGGCGGCGTCGGGCGCGAAGATTCCGTGCGGTTAGAAATTTCTATATGATTCCGCCCATTGGAATGAAGCCATGGGATAAGCGATGAATTCTGCCGACGATCAATCGAAGCCGGTGACCGGCAATGTGCCCGGCGCGCCCGCACCCGGCGCATTGCAGCGCGCGTTCTCGATCATCCGCGCGCTCGCGCATGCGCCGGCCGAAGGCGCGCGCGTCACGCGCATCGCCAAGGAGGCGGGGCTCACGCAGGCCACCGCGCATCGCATCCTGCAGTCGCTCGCGGACGAGGGCATCGTCGAGCAGGACGGCCACTCGAAGCTGTATCGCCTCGGCATCGATTTTTTCGCGCTCGCGGCGCAAGCGAGCAACCCGAGCGGCCTGCGCACGCTCTGCCGCCCGGCGATGCTGCGGCTCTGCGCGAGCCTTGGCGACACGATCTTCCTGCTCGTGCGAAGCGGGTTCGACGCCGTCTGCCTCGATATGTGCGAAGGCCCGTTTCCGATTCGCTCGTTCACCGGCGATATCGGCGGACGCGTCGCGCTGGGCGTCGGGCAGGGCAGCCTCGCGATTCTCGCGTTCCTGCCCGAAGCGGAGCGCGAAGAGATCATTCACTTCAACGTGCCGCGCTTGCGCGGCTATGGCGTACTCGACGAGGTGTATTTGCGCACGGAGATCGAGCGCGTGCGCCAGCTCGGCTACGCGGGCAGCAATAGCGGGGTGCTGGAGGGCATGGCGGGCGTCGCGGTGCCAATTTTGGACCGCGCGGGCGCAGCGGTCGCCGCATTGAGCGTCGGCACGCTGGCAAGCCGCTTGACGCCGGAGCGCCTGCCGACGGTCGTCGAATTGCTCAAGCGCCAGGCCGATGCGATCGGGCCGCGAACCAATCCGTTCGATGTCGCCTTGCGCCGCACGGCGCAACGTCCGGCCATTGCGCCGAGCCGCGACGGCATCGGGTGACGGCGCTTACCGCTCGGAGACGTTCGCCGCTCGATCGTCTCTGCCGATCAGCGGCTGCAGCGCCGGCGCAAGCGATTTGAGCAATTGCACCGCAAGCGCGCTCGTATAGTCGTAGCGCGCCGCATACGGCTCGTGCACGTACGCGGTCAGCGTGCCGTAGAAGTGCTGGCCGATCTCGAACACGAACGTCGCCGTGCGGTTCACCTTGCGCGATTCGATCAGCCGGTGGCCCGGCGCGAACACTTCGAAGCGCTGGTCGCCGGTTCCGGTTTTGCCGTACACGTCGAGCGTCTTGCCGTTGGCAAGCGGCATGCCGTCGGCGAGCCGCCTCGCCGTGCCGCCGAGCACGACGTCGCGCAGCAGTCCCTGCACGATCCCGACGATTTCCGGCGGCAACACCGGATCGGTCGGCCGGCTCGCATGCGCGAGGTGCGTTTCATACGGCGTGCCGGTCGCGAAGTCGAGGGAGCTGATGCTTTCCGTCGGCAGCATCTTGCCGCCGCTTTCGACGATGCCGATCAACTTCGCGAGCGCCGCCGGCCGGTCGCCCGACGCACCGATGGCCGCGGCAAACGACGGCGTGAGCGTCTCGAACGGATAGCCGAGCGCGCGCCACGATTGGCCGATTCGCTGATACGCCTGCAGCTCGACCATGTGCCGGATGCGGCGGTCCTGCGTCAGGTGATAGCGCGTCTTGTAGAGCCACTTGTACGTATAGAAGCGCACGTCGCGGCTCGCGTCCTGCAGTTGCGCCTCGGTCGCGTTCGGATGCTCGCGCAGGTAATTCGCAGTCCAAAGTTCGAGCGGATGCACTTTGGCGATGTAGCCGCGGTCGTTCAAGTTGAACTTGTCGATGCCGTATTTCTCGTAGAGCCGCGCGAGATCGTAAATGTCGAGCGAGGCGTCCGGCGTGCCCTTGAGCGCGGCGCGCATCTCCGCGCTGAACCACGTGATGGACGCGTCGGGGGCGACGCTGCGCAGCACCGTCGCGACTCTCTGCGGCGACTTGTGCACATGCGCGAGCAGCGTGGCGAGCGCGTCGTCGGGCGTCTCGCCGTGGTAGCGCGTGTAGAAGCGGTGCAGATAGACCTTGCTTTCCTGATCGACGAATTGCGCGAGATACGCTTGGCGCACTGCGGGATCGGCATACCAGCTCGCCGACGGCCCCGCCGCCTGAATCATTTCGTAATGGACGATGTCGCGCATCAGCCGCACGAACACGAGGTTCACCGAATGCTGGAATGCGCGGTGCACGGTGAGGATCTGGCTGTTGTCCGAGGCCTCGAAGTTCGTGAAGGTCTGCGCGCCGCCGCCCGTATAGAACAGTTCGCCCGTGCTTGCCGAATACTTGCGTTCGATCGCCGCATTCAGCATCGCCGAGAGAGAATGGTCCGGCGTGTGCAGCAGATAGTCGACTGCCCATTTGGTGAGCCCATCGAGCGGATCGGGCTCGACCTGCTTCAATTCGGCGTTGCTCATCGACGCATAGCGCGCGTGCAGCTCGGTCACGACCTGCAAATACGTGATCACCGTGCGCAGCTTCGCCGTCGATCCGAGGTTCAGGCGCGCGCCCTGATTGATGTCGAACGGCTCGTTCACGCTGTCGGTTTGCACGCGCATGAGGTTTTCGCCGTTGCGCCGCTCGAATAGCGTGAAGCTGAAGGTGATCTTCGACGGGTCGTCGCCCGGCCGCAGCATCTCGTAGCCGTAGAGGCCCGCGGCTTGGGCGCCGTCCTTGGTCGCGGCAAGCGCGAGACGGTCGCTGACGGCCTGCTGCACGGCGTTGTCGAGCGTCGCGCGGGCGCTCAGGTCGAGCCGGTCGAGATCGTAGAAGCTCTTCACGCCGAGCGTGCTCAATAGATGCGCGCGCAACGAAGTGACCGCCTTGCGCGCGATGAACGATTCGGGAGGCGGCAGCGTCGTCTTGCGCTTGAGCTCCAGGTGCGCGGCGAGCGCGGCGTCGCGCAGCGGCGCCGAGATCACGCCGTTGGCCGCCAGCACGCGCAGATAGCTGTCGGTCAGAGGCTCGAGTGCGGGGCTGTCGGGGCGCAGGAAGCTCGACGGCGCGCGTTGCGCGACGAGCAGCGACAGCACCTGCTTGAACGCGAGCGCCTGTTCGTCCAGCGTGCCGGGGGCGATCGGGCCGTTGCCCGTTTCGGCGCCGGTGTCCGCCAGAATCCGGTTCACCTCGTCGAAATCGCGCCCGTACCAGGCAGCGAGACCGTCGCCGAGACCTTCGATCTCGCCGATGCCGGGCTGCGCGGCAAGCGGCTCGGTGTTCAGGTAGTGCACGACGATCTCTTTGCGGGCCGGCAGCGTTTCGGGGCCGTCAAGGTAAGCGAGCACCGATGCCGACGCGATCTGCCGCAGTTTCTCAGGCGGCGTCGCGGTCCGACCGTCCGGCGAATGGCGGAATTTCTCGATCTGCGTGGCGAGCGTGCTGCCGCCCGGCGTGGCCTGACGGCGGTCGACGAACCGCACGGCCTGATCCATCAGCGCGCGCGAGAAGCGCCCCCAGTCGATCGCAGGGTTGCGGTAAGGCGCGTCGGGGTCGAGCAGATAGCGGTCTTCGATGAACGTCAGCGCGTCGACGACGAGCGGCGGAACCTGTTCGAAGCTGCCGTAGGTGCGAATCGGGTAGCGCGCGCTATAAAGCGGAGCCCCTGTCGCATCGAATAGCTGCAGGCCGGCGCGGTCCTTCTCGTCATAAGGGAGATAGAGGCCGCGGTCCGCAAGCGAGAGCATCGTCCGGGAATCGCGCGCTTGGCTCGTGATTGCAAAGCCGCGTTCGGTGAGGCGCGTAATGAAACCGGGCAGCGCCGCGTAGCCGAGGCGCACGTCGTAGGGGCCGCTTGCCGGGAAATGGATGCGGTCGCTCGGGCCGCGCTCGAGCGAGTAGGTGAGGTTGCGCGCAAGGTCGGACAGGTAGCGCGCCTGCAGCCGCGACGTTTCGATTTCGATGTCGGCGAAATGCGCCGCGATCCCGATGAGCACTGCCGCGACGAGCAGCAGCAGCCATTTGAGGCGCCGGCCGAGAGGCATCGTGGCGATGGCGCGAAACGGGAATCGAGCGAGAGGGCGGTTCATGGCGGCAATCCCCGACGGGCCACGGTACCGGGCTTCTGACGGCGGGACTGCGGCGCGGGGCCAAGCGCTGCCGGCTTCGTCAAGAGAATCCGGTGCTCGCACCCTCGCGCGTCGCGTGGTTCCGGCGCGCCCAGCACTCCATGTCTTAGTTTAATCATGCTGGATCGCGCTTGCAGCAGATGTGGGCTAGCGCACGCGGCGCGGGGAAGACAGATGCTCGAAAACCAGGGCTTTCCGGCAAAGTTTGGCGCCTTTCGGCCGGTGCCGGCGAGGGGGGCGGTAATGTTTGCTGTCGTGCAATAGCGACACGCCGCACCGCCGCCTTGCACACTGCGCCATTCGGAAGGCGCACGCCGGCTGACTTTCCGTCGATAAGCGCGCTTTGCCGGTTCTGTCCGTGCGCAACGACACGCTGTAGCTGTCAGAACTAGCAGTTGTAGCCGGCTTTTCCGGTGGGTGAAATCTAAAACTACAGCCACGAGCCGGAACGCACCCGCGGCGCGTTTCGGCAAGCGGCCTCGACAGCCGCCGGCGATGCCGCCCGTGCGCATATTAATCGGATGTTTGCCATTCAAAACGGGGGAGAGCGTCAATGGAGCTGAAAGCACACTCATTCGCGCGCAGTCATCATTCGTGCTGGACGGACGATCTGCTGGCCGACGCCTACGCGGGCGAAGTCGCGTGCGACGCCGCCGAGGACGCGCTCACGCACGGCGGCGTCTATCCGCTCGAGCAGATGCAGCAGGCGCTCGGCGCGTACGACCGGGCCGCGCTTGCGGTTCTGAGGCGTCATCGCGAGCTGCGCGTCGAGCCGCTGCCAGTCGTGCCGTCCCGAACGCTGGGCGCTGCTGCGCTGCTGTCGCTCTATATCAACGCGCACGGACGCCTGCATATTCGTCCGGCGTCGCACGCGAGGATCGATTGCGGCGGCGACGCTTGGATCGGTGTCGGCCAGGTTGCGGCCGGCGCGCCGGTGATGGCGGAAATCGGCGGCGTGCATGCTGCGTGGCAGCGCAGCGAAGCGGAGTACTTCGTGCAGGTTCGCGCAGCGGTGGAGCGCCTCTTTAGCGACGGCGGATTGCAGCGTGCGCTGGAGCAGGTGATCGACGAGATCGATTACATCGATTCGCTGTGCTTCTACATCGGCGACCGCTATGTGGCGCTCATCGACGAAGCAGGCCGCCCCGCTCTCCTGTATTCGCTGCGCGAAAAGTGCTACGCGAGCTGGGCGGACGACGAGGTGCTCATCGCTGCGGCACTGCATGTGCTCGTCCGCTCGGGACGCGCGTCGTGCTTCGACGAGTTCAACGGCGCGCTCCTTACCGCACGCGATCTGATCGCGCGCATCGAGCATTTCTCGCTCGGCGATGCGCGCGCAAGCCACGACCGTATGGCATTCGAAAGCCTGGACTTGTTCGAGCGCGTCGCGAAGATCCGCGCGCTCAAGCGCTTCTGATCTCGCGTATACCCTTCCCCAGCCGGCGGCGCAGCTGCGTGCGCAACGTGACGCCGCCGGCATGGCCCGCCATGTCGACTCATGCCGCCGCGATGCGTGTGCCCGCGTTCGCCCAGACGCGCTGCATTCTGTAAAGTGTGATCCGTCGCAACGTTCGCGATGCACCCTCAACCGGAGATCGATGATGATTCAGTACGCACTGTTCGCACGCTTTGAAGCCAAGCCCGGCAAGGAAGCCGAAGTGGCGGCGTTTCTTCAGAAGGGGCTCGAGATGGCGAATCGGGAACACACCACGCCGATCTGGTTTGCGTTGAAATTGTCCGACCAGGTGTTCGGCGTGTTCGACGCATTCCATAGCGAAGCCGACCGTCAGGCGCACCTGGACGGCGAAATCGCCAAGGCGCTGATGGCCAATGCACAGACGCTGTTCGTGCAGCCGCCTGCGATAGCAAAAATCGAGGTGCTTGGGATGAAGAACAATCCGTGAGCCTCCGCGTCGTCCGGCTTGGTTCTCCGCGCGCGCCGATCAATTCCGCCTGACTAGTCCGCCTAAGCCGCGGGTTGCAATCAAGCGCCGCTGCACACCGGCTGCAAATCCTCGGTAACGGCGCCGAGGATTTCCTTCGACAGCGCCGCGTCGCCAACCGCGCGCGACAACACCACGGCGCCGGCGAGTTCCGCCATCATCGCGATCGCCGTGCGGCGTGTGTCTGCGCTTGCCTCGCCGGGAAGCAACTTTTCGAGCGATCCGATCATCGACGTCACGCCGTCGGCGAAGCACTTGCGGATCTCCGGGCCTTCGCGCCCGGCGTCGCTGGCGAGCGCGGCGAGCATGCAGCCTTCGCCGGGGCTGTCGCGATGGCGCTCGGACAGGTAGTGGCCGATGAACGTCGAGAGCGCGCTATCGGGATTGCTTTGTCGCTGCTGGCTCCATTTTTCGACGGTGTGCGTCATCGACGCTTCGCTCGTCTTGACCGCGAGATCCTCCTTCGAGGCGAAGTGGCGATAGAAGCCGCCGTGCGTCATGCCGGCGCCGTTCATGATGTCGGCGACGCCGACGCCGTTGAACCCGTTCTCGCGAAACATCCTGCTCGCGACTTCGAGGATGCGTTCGCGATTTTCCAGAAACTGCTCTCGGGACACTTTCATCGTCTGGCTCCCTGATGTTGACATTTTAGATTGTACAAAACATCATTAATAAATTCGATGTTTATCCTCATCTATCAGGTGATTCTGCCATGGATATTCCGGCCCCGGTTTCAAACGAGCTCGAAGGGCTCGCGCAGTTGCGTCAATTGATTGCGTCCGGAAAGAAGCCGGGAATATTGGTGTCGCTGGGTTTCGACTTCGTCGAAGCCGATGTCGGCCGTGCGGTCTTTGCGGGCAAGCCGGGCGATCACGCCTACAACCCGCTCGGTACCATTCATGGCGGCTACGCTGCCACGCTGCTCGATTCGGCGTGCGGCTGTGCCGTGCATTCCTGTCTGTCGGCCACGCAGGCCTATACGACGCTCGAATTGAAAGTGGCCTATCACAAGGCGATGACGCGCGACACGGGCGTGGTGAGGGCGGAAGGGCGCGTGCTGTCGATCGGGCGGCGGGCGGCTTTTGCGGAGGCGAAGCTCGTCGACGCTGATGGGAAGCTGTATGCGTCGGCGACGTCGACGCTGATGGTTTTCGAGCGATAGCGCGTGCCGCGTTCTACCGCATGTGCCGATGGAATGCAGCACGGTGCGCGCCGCGCGTGCCATCGAGAGCCAGCTCATCAGGAGGCACGATGGAGGATAGGGAATCGCAGGCGCTCGGACCCGAACCCGAGCCGATTGCGCTGGCCGCGGCCGACGGCTGCCCGATCAACGGCTTTGTCTGGCGCCGTCCCAAGCGGGCGATGAGCGGGGAGCAGGTCGTGGCGCACGCTGCCGGCGTTGCCGCGCGGCCCGTGGTCGTCGTCAATGCGGCGACCTCGGTGCGCTGCCGCTACTACTTCAGGTTCGCGGAGTTTCTCTACCGGCAGGGATGCGACGCGATCGTCTACGACTACCGCGGCATCGGCGAATCGCGGCCCGCGACGCTGCGCGGGTTTCGCGCGTCGTGGCTCGAATGGGGCCAGCTCGATTTCGAAGCGGTGCTGCAATACGCGGCCCGCGAATTCGCGGGCCAGCCGATCGACGTCGTCGCGCACAGCATCGGCGGCTTCGTCGTCGGGCTCGCGCCGTCGAACGCGATGATCCGGCGCATCGTCACGATGGGCGCGCAATACGCCCATTGGCGCGACTATGCGCCGGCTCACCGGCGCGCGATGCTGTGGCGCTGGCACGTGCTGATGCCGGTGCTCGCGGCGCTCGTCGGCTATGTGCCCGCCAAGCGGCTCGGCTGGATGGAGGACACGCCCAAGGGCGTGGCGCTGTCGTGGAGCCGCAGCAAGGCGCGTTTCGAGGACACGTACCGGCGCGGCGCGTTCGCTCGCGGCGAGGCCGAGCGTGCGCGTCTCGTGGAGCAGTTTGCAAGGGTGCGCGCGCCGCTCCTGGCGATCAGCGTCACCGACGACGAGTTCGGCACCGTCCCCGCCATCGAACGCCTGCTCGGCTATTTCATCGGCAGCGCGTTCACGCATTTGCGCATCGCGCCGATGCAGATCGGTCACCCGGCGATCGGGCATTTCGCGTTCTTTCACAGCCGCTTTGAAGACAGCCTGTGGTGGATCGCGCTGGCGTGGCTGAAGACGGGAGCGCTGCCGCAGGACGCGCCGGGCAGCGTCGTGTTTCAGCGGTACCGTGCGCGGCGCGACGACGCGGCGGCCCGCGAGCAAAGCGCCAGCCTGGGCTGACTGCGGCTGGCGGATTGCCCGGTCAAACGCGTCGGCGCAGCCCGCTCGTCACGAGGGATTCGCGTCTGATTTGGCCGGCGATGCCGCAGGCGCCGGCTCGCGATCCGCTGCACCGCACTCGGCCGCGCCGTCCAGCATCGTCCGGTTGCGTCCCTCGGCCTTCGCCGCGTAGAGCGCGGCATCGGCGGCATCGATGAGCGCGCGCAGATCGGCAAAGCGGCGCGCCTCGGTGCTCGCCACCCCGATGCTGACGGTCAGCACCTGATGGGTGCTGGCCACGTGCCGCATGCCGAGCGACTGCACGGACTCGCGCATGCTTTCCGCGACGAGCCGCGCGCCCGCGATGTCCGTCGCCGGCAGCAGCACGACGAACTCTTCGCCGCCGTAGCGGGCGGCGTGATCGGCCGGGCGCCGCAAGCCGTTCTTGATGCAGTGCGCGACAGCCGTCAGCGCGTCGTCGCCCGCGGCGTGCCCATACAGATCGTTGAAGCCCTTGAAGTGATCGACGTCGATCAGGAGCACCGACAGCGGCTGCCCGCCGCGCCGCGCGAGACGCCATTCCTTGGCGCCGACTTCGTCGAGCGCGCGGCGGTTGCCGAGGCTCGTCAGGCCGTCGGTGCGCGCGAGCATCCGCAGCTCGGCTTCGACGGCGGTGCGGCGCCGCATTTGCTGCGAGAACAGCATGGCAAACCAGATGATGAGGACGTCGAGCACGGCGACGATCGTCCCGAAGACCCAGGCGCGGCGCCGCCAGTTCGCGTACATGTCGTCGGTCGAGAGCGCGACGTCGTAGATCAGCGGAAAACGCGCGACGTGGCTGAACGCATACCAGCGCTCGACGCCGTCGATCGCCGCGGTCCCGTAGAACGAGCCGCTTGGCGCCTGCGTGAAGCGCGTGTAGTTGGACGTGTTGAGGAGGCTGCGGCCGATGATGTTCGGGTCGTATGGGCGGCGCATCAGCATCGTGCCGTCGGCGAGCATCAGCGCCATCGAGCCGTGCGGGCCGAGCTTCATGCCGTCGAAGAGGCTATGGAAGTAGTCGAGCCGCAGCGTGCCGGCGACGACGCCCGCGAAGCTGCCGTCCGGATTCGACAGCCTTCGGCTCAAGGCGATGCTCGGGCTCTTGCCGGACAGACGCGGAATGAACGGGTGGCTCACGTAGAGGCCCGCGTCCGGTGTATCGCGCTGCACTCTGAAATAGTCGCGATCGGCGACGTTGAGCTTGCGCGGCGGCTCCGCGCGCGAGTCGTAGATCACGTTGCCCTGCGCATCGACGACGAGGATCGAACCCAGGTGCGTGGCCATGGCCGAACCGTCGAACAGCACCGCCTGCCGGATGGCGGGAGGCAGCTTGTCGAGGCCCGGCTGCCTGAGCCCGTCGATGACGGCTTGCAGCGACAGAGCGTAGATCTCGAGATTGCGCGCGGTATCCCGTTCCACGAGCAAGAGCAGGTTGGTCGCCGCGTCCTGCGCGCGTTGCGCCGCGTCCTGCCGCATCTGGATCAGCACCGAGACGCAGATCGCGAGGACGGTGCCCGCGAGCGCGACGCTGAGCGCGACGATCAGGGCTGGGCGGCGCGTCAGGATCAGCATCGCAGCGGCGCCGCGCTAACGGTGCAAAAAAAATGGGGCTCCAGTTTCATCGGACGTTATTGGGTCGATTGTTGCCGACGAGCGGCATCTGCGAGCGGAATCAGGTGGGGTTCGCAGGTACAGCGAAGCCTGGAAAGTATAGCGGCGAAGCGCCCGTTTGAAAGCGGCGAAAATGCGCGGGTTTACCGGGTGGTTCAAACTTTCGGCGGCGCCGGCCTGGCCGGATAAGGCGGCGCGCGGGCGCTGGGGAAAGGCGGGGAAAGCTGGGCGGCGGGCCGGCGGCGGCCCGCCCGGCCGGATGGTCGATCCGCCGGGGAGCGGGTGCCGCGCTTTTCGCCTGCGGCGGCAGTCGCGCCGCAGGCGGCCGCGTCAGGATTGCGTTTCCTTTAATTCCTCCGAAGGCGTGGCAGTCGTCCGTACCGCTTCCGCAAAACGCGCGAGCGCCGCCAGCGAACCGCTGACGCTCACGTATTCCTCGCGCCCGATTTTTCCGTCGAGCAGGACGGCCATGCCAGACTCCTTCGCCAGTTCAATGATGTTCACGTGCCGTTCTCCGTGCGTTTTGCGTGACTCACGCTTTGTCGCAGTTTGTCGTTCAAGGCGGCCGGATGGGTCCGGTCTCTTGCTTCTTTGAGTGGCCCGCGGTCGAAGCGGCCGGCTCACCTTCACTAAAGCATTGGCTATGCCCGTTGGAGCTTTTCCGGCTCGGCACCGCATGCGGGCGCGGCGGCCCGCCCGGCGCGCGAAACGGCGCAATTCCGGTGCGCCGGCGCATCCATCCTGGTGCGCGGCGCGCGCTGTCCTGGGGCGGATGGCGTAAGGGTTATCGCGGACCGTGGAGTTCTTTCA
The DNA here is from genome assembly GCF_017315705.1 of Trinickia mobilis. Classification (GTDB taxonomy): domain Bacteria; phylum Pseudomonadota; class Gammaproteobacteria; order Burkholderiales; family Burkholderiaceae; genus Trinickia_A; species Trinickia_A mobilis. The sequence continues at coordinate 127,561 of NZ_JAFLRF010000003.1, forward strand.
AAACTTGGGCCGGGACCGGGACGCCGTCCTGCCGCGCCGGCATTTTTATTTGCGGCGCAGTTGGGAGCAGCAGACAATGTGTCTATACAACTCGATGGAGGTCCGCCCCCACCTTCGATGAAGCCCGCCCACCGGCGTCGAATTTGCTGCAAAGCAAAAGAACAGGGATTCCCGGGAAATGAGAACGCTCGATCGCACTAATGGAAAGCCCTTATCCGGAAATCGCAAAAACAAGTTGTCTATACAAGATCGCAGCGCTAGACTGCCTTCACGTTTTCGATATGACAGGACCTTCGAACCCATGATGACTCTCACGCCCGGCCATCTGACCCTCCCGCAGTTGCGCCAAATTGCCCGCGGCCCTGTGAAACTGCAGCTCGATCCGGCCAGCTTCGGCGCGATCGACGCTTGCGCGAAGGCCGTCGCCGATATCGCCGCGAAGGGCGAGCCCGCGTACGGGATCAATACCGGCTTCGGGCGCCTCGCCAGCACGCATATCCCGCACGATCAGCTCGAACTGCTGCAACGCAATCTCGTGCTGTCGCACGCGGTGGGCGTCGGCGAGCCGATGTCGGCGCCCGTCGTGCGCCTCCTGATCGCGCTCAAGGTGTCGAGCCTCGGCCGCGGCCACTCGGGCATCCGCCGCGAAGTCATCGACGCGCTCATCACGCTCTTCAACCAAGACGTGCTGCCGGTGATCCCGGTGAAGGGATCGGTCGGCGCGTCGGGCGACCTGGCGCCGCTCGCGCATATGTCGGCGGCGCTGCTCGGCATCGGCGAAGTGTTCATCCGCGGCGAGCGCGCGAGCGCGACCGAAGGCCTGCGCGCCGCGGGCCTCGCGCCGCTGACGCTGCAAGCGAAGGAAGGCCTCGCGCTCTTGAACGGCACGCAGGCGTCCGCCGCGCTCGCGCTCTACAACCTGTTCGCGATCGAAGACCTGTACCGCACCGGCCTCGTGGCGGGCGCGCTGTCGGTCGACGCGGCGGCGGGCTCGGTCAAGCCGTTCGACGCGCGCATTCACGAACTGCGCGGCCACCAAGGCCAGATCGACGCGGCCGCGGCCTACCGCACGCTGCTCGAAGGCTCGGGCATCAACCTCTCGCATCGCGATTGCGGCAAGGTGCAGGACCCGTACAGCCTGCGCTGCCAGCCGCAGGTGATGGGCGCGTGCCTCGACCAGATGCGCCATGCGGCCGGCGTGCTGCTCATCGAAGCGAACGCGGTCTCCGACAATCCGCTGATCTTCCCCGATACCGGCGAAGTGCTCTCGGGCGGCAACTTCCATGCGGAGCCGGTGGCGTTCGCCGCCGACAATCTCGCGCTCGCCGCCGCCGAAATCGGCGCGCTCGCCGAGCGGCGCATCGCGCTCTTGATCGACGCGACGCTGTCCGGCCTGCCGCCGTTCCTCGTCAAGGACGGAGGCGTCAACTCGGGCTTCATGATCGCGCACGTGACGGCCGCCGCACTCGCCTCGGAGAACAAGACGCTCGCGCATCCGGCCTCGGTCGATTCGCTGCCGACTTCCGCCAACCAGGAAGACCACGTCTCGATGGCGACCTTCGCCGCGCGCAAGCTCGGCGACATCGCGGCGAACACCGCGCACATCCTCGCGATCGAATTGCTCGCCGCCGCGCAAGGCGTCGACCTGCGCGCGCCGAACCGGACCAGCGCCGCGCTGCAGCGCGTGATGGACACCGTGCGCGAGTCCGTGGCGCACTACGAGCTCGACCACTACTTCGCACCGGATATCGCGGCCATCGCGCGTCTGGTGGAAAGCGGCACGATCGCGTCGCACAGCCCGTTCTCGTTCGTTTCCGAGCAGCGCTGACTCACACGGGCCGAACGAAAACGAACCGGCCGAACCAGAGGGCACCGGCATGAACGCTCCCGCATACCTGGAAATCAAGAACTTCATCCTGGCGCGCATCGACGCGGGCGAATGGGGGGAGGGCGACCAGGTGCCTTCGGAAAACGAACTCGCGCGCGACTTCAAGGTGGCGCGCATGACGGTCAACCGCGCGCTGCGCGAGCTGACGTCGGAGCAGGTGCTCACGCGCGTGCAGGGCGCCGGCACGTTCGTCGCGCGGCCGAAATACGAGTCGACGCTGGTGGCGATCCGCAGCATCTCGGACGAGATCGTCGCGCGCGGGCATCGTCATCATGCGAGCGTGCTGCACTTGGGCGCGACCGTCGCCGACGACGCGCTCGCCGACGAAATGCAGGTGAGCGCCGGCAGCCCCGTGTTCCATTCGCGTGTGCTGCACTTCGAGAACGACGAGGCGGTGCAGCTCGAAGAACGCTGGGTCAATCCGGCCGTCGCGCCCGAGTACGCGCTGCAGGACTTCTCGCTGACCACGCCGAACCAGTACCTCGTGCGCGTCGCGCCGCTGCAGCGCGTCGAGTACCGGATCGAAGCGGCGCTGCCTGAAGACGAGACCCGCAAGCACCTGACGATGAACGACACCGAGCCGTGTTTGATGCTGCATCGGCGCACGTGGTCGCAGGGGGCGGTCGCTTCGGTGGCCAATCTCTGGCACCCCGGCAGCCGCTACCGTTTCACCGGACATTTCTGAACCGAATCCCGAAGCCGTTGCGGGGCGGCCCGCACGGTCCCTCGCGCACCCGACGAACCCGACGAACCAAAAGAGAGCCGACATGAACAACCCGAAGCACATCGACCCGCGTCTGGACCCGACCCGCACGATCCGCGCACCGCGCGGCACGGAAAAAACCTGCAAGAGCTGGCTGACCGAGGCGGCGTTCCGGATGATCCAGAACAACCTCGACCCGGAAGTGGCCGAGCATCCGCATGCGCTCGTCGTCTATGGCGGCATCGGGCGCGCGGCGCGCAACTGGGATTGCTTCGACCAGATCCTCGCGTCACTCAAGGACTTGAACGACGACGAGACGCTGCTCATTCAATCGGGCAAGCCGGTCGGCGTGTTCCGCACGCATGCCGACGCGCCGCGCGTGCTGCTCGCGAATTCGAACCTCGTGCCGCACTGGGCGACCTGGGATCACTTCCACGAGCTCGACCGCAAGGGTCTCATGATGTACGGCCAGATGACGGCCGGCAGCTGGATCTACATCGGCAGCCAGGGCATCGTGCAGGGCACCTACGAAACGTTCTTCTCGGTCGCGAATCAGCACTTCAACGGCAACCCGAAGGGCCGCTGGATCCTGACGGGCGGCCTGGGCGGCATGGGCGGCGCGCAGCCGCTCGCGGCGACGATGGCGGGCTTCTCGATGATCGCCGTGGAATGCGACGAGACGCGCATCGATTTGCGCCTGAAGACGCGCTACGTCGACAAGAAGGCGAAGACGCTCGATGAAGCGCTCGCGATGATCGAAGACGCGAAGCAAAGCGGCAAGCCGGTGTCGGTCGGTCTCGTGGGCAATGCGGTGGACGTGTTCGCCGAATGCGTGGCGCGCGGCATCACGCCCGATTGCGTGACGGACCAGACGAGCGCGCACGATCCGATCAACGGCTACCTGCCGCAAGGCTGGAGCGTCGAAGCCTGGCGCGAGCGCCAGAAGGTCGATCCGCAAAGCATCGTGGAGCCCGCGAAGCAATCGATGGCGAAGCAAGTCGAAGCCATGCTCGAGCTGCAAAAGCGCGGCGCGGCGACGCTCGACTACGGCAACAACATCCGCCAGATGGCGCTCGAAATGGGCGTGAAGAACGCGTTCGATTTCCCCGGCTTCGTACCTGCGTATATCCGTCCGTTGTTCTGCGAAGGCAAGGGGCCGTTCCGCTGGGTTGCGCTGTCGGGCGACCCCGAGGACATCTACAAGACCGATGCGAAGGTCAAGGAATTGATTCCCGACGACGCACACCTGCACAACTGGCTCGACATGGCGCGCGAACGCATCGCGTTCCAGGGATTGCCCGCGCGGATCTGCTGGGTCGGCGTGAAGGACCGCTATCGCCTCGGCCTCGCGTTCAACGAGATGGTGAAGAAGGGTGAGCTGAAGGCGCCGGTCGTGATCGGCCGCGACCACCTCGATACGGGTTCGGTCGCGAGCCCGAACCGCGAGACCGAATCGATGAAGGACGGCTCGGATGCGGTCAGCGACTGGCCGCTGCTGAATGCGCTGCTCAACACCGCGGGCGGCGCGACGTGGGTGTCGCTGCACCATGGCGGCGGGGTCGGGATGGGCTTCTCGCAGCACTCGGGCGTCGTGATCGTCTGCGACGGCACGGACGCCGCCGCGCGCCGCATCGAACGCGTCCTGTTCAACGATCCGGCGACAGGCGTGATGCGCCACGCCGATGCGGGCTATGAGCTCGCGCAGCGGACCGCGCGCGAAGCGGGTCTCAAGCTGCCGATGCTGGGGCGCTGATCGTGGCGGCCGGCGCAGGGGAAGGCACGGCTCAGGCGCACCCGGCGCACGCGGGGCGCGCAGGGGCCGTTACGCTGCTGCGCGCGGCCGATCTCGCCGCGACGCGCTGGAAGAACGGCGGCGGGCTCACGCGCGAGATCGCCGCGTATCCGGCGGGCTCTGACCTCGACACGTTCGTGTGGCGCGTGAGCGTCGCGGAGGTCGAAAAGCCGGGAGCGTTCTCGCGTTTCCCGGGCATCGACCGCACGCTCGTCCTGCTCTCGGGCAACGGCATGCTGCTCGACGAACGCGGCGGCATCACGTACTCGCTGATGAAGCCGCTCGACGCCGCGCATTTCAACGGCGAGACGGCGATCGAGGCGAGCCTGGTCGACGGCCCGACGCGCGATTTCAACCTCATGCTGCGGCGCGGCCGCGTGCGGGGCTTGATCGACGTGTGGCGCGGCAACGCGGAACACACGCTCGACGCCGATGTGATGCTGCTGTTTTGCGCGAGCGGGACGTTCGATGTGACGCTCGGCGTGGACGTGCAGGAAAGCGGCGCGCCGGTCACGCTCGGCGACACCGACACGCTGTGCATCGAAGCGCCCCGCGCGCTGTCGTGCGCGGTGGCCGGCTCGGGCGTGATGCTCGCGGTGTACATCCGCTACGTGTGAACGGCGCCTGGCGCGCACGCGCCGGCATGGCCGTCACGCTTTGCATGGTTTTTCCGAGCCTGCTACCGCAAACCGTTTCGAGCACCCGATGAACGATACAGTCTGGCAGCACTTCCATCTCTGTCCTCAAGGCGACCCCGATCACACGATCCGCGACGCAGCGCTCGCCGTGCGCGACGGCAAGGTCGCCTGGCTCGGCGCCGCGAGCGACCTGCCCGCCGAATTCGCGGCGTGGCCGCGCGAGAACCTGGGCGGCGCGTGGGTCACGCCGGCCCTCGTCGATTGCCACACGCACCTGGTCTACGGCGGCCAGCGCGCCGACGAATTCGCGATGCGCCTCGCGGGCGCCAGCTACGAAGCGATCGCCCAGCGCGGCGGCGGCATCGTATCGACCGTGCGCGCGACGCGTGCGGCGAGCGAGGCCGAATTGCTGCGTGCGTCGGCGGCACGCCTTGAGCCGTTGATCGCCGAAGGCGTCACGGCAATCGAGATCAAATCGGGCTACGGCCTCGATCTCGCGAGCGAGCGCAAGATGTTGCGCGTCGCGCGCGAGCTGGGCCGCCGCTATCCCGTGACGGTCTACACGACCTTTCTCGGCGCGCACGCCTTGCCGCCGGAATTCGCGGGCCGCGCCGACGACTATATCGACGAAGTCTGCCGCCGCATGCTGCCGGCGCTCGCGGACGAAGGGCTCGTCGATGCGGTCGACGTGTTCTGCGAGCGGATCGGCTTCACGCTCGCGCAAAGCGAGCGCGTGTTCGAAGCGGCCGCGCAGCGCAACCTGCCCGTCAAGATGCACGCCGAGCAGTTGAGCAACAGCGGCGGCGCCGCGCTCGCGGCGCGCCATCGCGCGCTCTCCGCCGATCACCTGGAATTCCTCGATGAAGCGGGCGTCGCCGCGATGAAGGCGGCGGGCACTGTCGCCGTGCTGCTGCCGGGCGCGTACTACTTCATCCGCGAAACGCAATTGCCGCCGATCGATCTGCTGCGCCGCTATCACGTGCCGATCGCAATCTCGACCGACAGCAACCCCGGCACGTCGCCGTCCACGTCGCTCGTATCGATGCTGAACCTCGCTTGCACGCTGTTCCGCCTGACCGTGCCCGAAGTGCTGAAGGGCGTGACACAGCACGCGGCGCGGGCACTCGGGCAGCACGAGCGTCACGGCGAACTCGCGGTGGGGCGTTCGGCGGACTTCGTCGCGTGGTCCGTCGACACGCTTGCCGAACTCGCTTACTGGATCGGGCGGCCGCTCGCGCAGCGCGTCGTGCGCGCAGGCGGCACCGTCCATCTGCGCGACGCCCATCCGATCCTGGAATCGTCACCTCTTCACGCTTTCGATCGATGACTGAAAATCACACGCTTTTTGCCGAGCACGCGTATTTGCCGGAAGGCTGGCGGCGCAATGTCTTGCTCGAATGGGACGACGCGGGCGTAATCGTCGCCGTGACGCCCGACAGCGCGCCGCGCCCCGATGCGGCGCGCGCAGCCGGCCCGGTCATGCCCGGCATGCCGAACCTGCATTCGCATGCGTTCCAGCGCGCGATGGCTGGGCTCGCCGAGTATCGCGCCAACGGTGCCGGCAACCCCGCGGACAACTTCTGGAGCTGGCGCGACCTGATGTACCGGTTCGCCGCGCGCATCACGCCCGAGGGCCTCGGCGCCATCGCGCGCTGGCTCTACGTCGAAATGCTGAAGGCGGGCTATACGTCGGTGTGCGAGTTTCACTACGTGCATCACACGGCCGACGGCAGCCGCTACGCGAACGCGGCGGAGCTGGCCGAGCGCGTCGTCGATGCGGCGGCGAGCACGGGCATCGGCATGACGATGCTGCCGGTGCTCTATCAGTACAGCGGCTTCGGCGCGCGCGCGCCGCGCGACGATCAACGCCGCTTCATCAATACGCCCGACAGTCTGCTCGATCTGCTCTTGACGTTGCGCCGCGCGCGGCCCGAGCACGCCGCGCTGCGCTATGGCGTGGCGCCGCATTCGTTGCGCGCGGTGTCGGAAGACTCATTGCGCGCGCTGCTTGCCGGACTCGACGCGAGCTTGCCGCAAGGCGCTCCCGTGCATATCCACATCGCCGAACAAACGGGCGAAGTCTACGACTGCCTCGCGACGACCGGCGCGCGGCCCGTGCAATGGCTGCTCGATCGCTTCGACGTCGATACGCGCTGGTGCCTCGTGCACGCAACCCACGTCGACGCCGCCGAGACCGTCTCGCTCGCGAGGAGCGGCGCCGTGACCGGCCTGTGCCTGACGACCGAAGCCAACCTCGGCGACGGCATCTTCCCCGCGCATGCGTATCTGGAAGCGCAGGGGCGCTTCGGCGTCGGCTCGGATAGCCATATCGGCGTCGACTGGCGCGCGGAATTGCGGCTCCTCGAATACGGGCAGCGTCTCGTGCGGCGGCAGCGCAATGTGCTGGCGTCGGACGCGCATTCGCACGTCGCGGACCGTCTCTTCGACGCTGCGTGCTCGGGCGGCGCGCAAGCAACAGGGCGTGCGGCGGGCGCGCTCGCCGCCGGGTGCCGCGCCGATTGGCTCGTGCTCGACCCGGAGCATCCGAGCCTTGCCGAGCATGCGCCCGGCAAGTGGCTGTCGGGTGTCGTATTCTGCGAGCATGGCGAGACGCCGATTCGCGACGTCTACGCCGGCGGCCGGCATGTCGTTCAGGCACGCCGGCATGTCGACGAAGCGCCGGCCTACGCCGCCTATCGCGCGGCCGTCGCGGATCTGCTCGAATGACGGCTTCGCCGGCTTTGCGGGCGATCTCTCGCCGGCAACCCCATCGACACCAACCCGTTCAGTGACGCGCACCGCCATGACCGCTTCCACCGATCTCCCGATTTTTTCATTGCATCGCGGCAGCTTGCCGCTGTTGATCTCGATCCCGCATCTGGGCACGCGCATAGCCGACGACATCGCGGCGACGATGACGGCTGCCGCGATGCGCGTCGACGATTGCGACTGGCATCTGGACCGCTTGTACGCGTTCGCGAAGCGGCTCGGCGCGTCGATCCTGAGCCCGACGTACGCGCGCTACGTGATCGACCTGAACCGTCCGCCCGACGGCGCGAACCTGTACCCGGGGCAGGACACGACCGGGCTTCTGCCGCTCGATACGTTCGACAAGGAGCCGCTGTACCAGGCAGGCCGCGAACCAGACGACGCGGAGCTCGCGCGCCGCCGCGAGCTTTACTGGAGGCCCTACCACGAGGCGCTCGCCGCCGAACTGGCGGCGCTCAAGGCGCGGCACGGCAAAGTGCTGCTGTGGGAGGCGCATTCGATCCGCTCGCACGTGCCGCGTTTCTTCGAAGGGCGCCTGCCGGACTTCAACTTCGGCACGGCTGACGGCGCGAGCGCGGCCGCGGGCCTCGCCGAGGCGCTGGCGGCGATCGTGACCGGGCACGGCGGCTACACGGCGGTCGCCAACGGGCGTTTCAAAGGCGGCTACATCACGCGCCGTTACGGCGTGCCGGGCGACGGCATTCATGCCGTGCAGCTCGAGCTGTCGCAAATCACGTATATGGAAGAGCAACTGCCGTATTCCTACGACGACACGCTCGCCGTAAAAATCGAACCCCTGCTTGAAACGCTGGTCGCGACCGCGCTCGAACGCGTCGCTTCGAGCTGATCCCTTCGCTCGAAGCGCTCGCCAGGCGCGCAAATTGCTCGCCTGGGCTGACGCCCGCCGCGCCGCGCTAGACGCGGCGTCCCGGCGCCTTGCCTGCGCCGGGACGCTGCCCCGAAGCCGCTGCCGGTAACGGATGTTTTCAATTTCCCGCATTGCCTGCGGCGCCGCATAGCGGCTACGCTTTCGTTCACCGAAGACACATTCCGAATCCGTGTGATGCGGTTCCGCCGACCGCGTCGCCCCCACCTCGGAGGCAATGAATCGATGGACGAATCGGCAATGGACGACTCCGATGAAGCCCTGGTCCCGGTCTGGCGGGCGAACCTTGGCGTGTTGACGGAAGCGGTCGGGGCGGTCACGCGCCTCGCGCGGATGATGTCGCTTTCCGCGAGCCTGCTGAAGCTGATCCTGGCCGGGCAGCGCGAGTTCAGCGTCGAGTTCGTGCGCGGCGTCGAATCGGTGACCGGGCTGCCGGCAAACTGGATGGACACGCCGCATCGCGCCGGCGAGGTTCCCGAGCGCACCCAAGCGGCGATCGACACCGAAACCGCGTTCGCGAAGTTTCGCGGCACCGTGCACCCGGTTCGCAAGAAGACCGTGCTGAAGAGCAGCGGCGATATCCTCGGGCGCAGCGAGGCGGCGCGGCGCGCGGCCGAGGCGGCGAGCGACGAAGCCGAGCAGAACCGGCGGCGCGCGCATTTCCGCAAGGTCCGCGATCTCGCGGCGCAAGAGGTGCGTAGGCTCGAATGGCACCTCAATCATCCGCCGGCCGAGCTCGCCGTGTTGCGCGCGAAAGTCGAAGACGTGATGGATGCCGGCACCGATCTCGACGAGCGCGTGCACGCCGATCTCGCCGGGCGGATCGAGCAGATCGAGAAGCATCACGATCTGCTCAAGCGCCATGTCGAGAAGCTCTACGCGCTGCTTACGCGGCTCGATCCGGCGGAGCGCGGGGGCGAAGGTCCGGAGTAGGGCCTGCGATCGGCGCGAAGTGGCCCTGGGCTCCGATCCGCGCTCGGCAGAGCGCACTCAAACCCGCAGCTCGCTGAGGATCTGCTCGGCCAGAAAATCGCACGGCGCACGGTTCGACCTCACGCTGCGAGCGAGCACGATCTCGAGCGCGGGCAGGGCGGGCAGGGCGGGCAGGCCGCCGGCGCGGCCCAGTTGCACGAAGCGCTCGGGCACGGCGCAGCGGGCATGCCGGGCACACCGCAATCCGGCGTTTTGAGGTAAAAGGGAGCGCATGACCGAACGCTCCCGACTCATACCGCTCATCGTTGCGTGCCCGCTGTTTCTGCAGAATCTCGATACGTCGATCATGGCGACGGCGCTGCCGTCGATCGCCCGGTCGCTCGATGTCGAAGCGCTGCACCTCAATCTCGCCATCACCTCCTACTTGCTGAGCCTCGCGGTGTTCCTGCCCGCGAGCGGCTGGCTTGCCGACCGCTTCGGCCCGCGCCGCGTGTTCTGCGGCGCCATCGTGTGCTTTTCTCTCGGCTCGGCGCTGTGCGGGCTCGCCCAGTCGATGCCCCAACTGGTGGCGTTCCGCGTGCTGCAAGGCATGGGCGGCGCGATGATGGTGCCGGTTGGACGCCTGATCCTGCTCAGAAGCGTGCCGAGCGCGCGCATGGTCGCCGCGATGGTCTGGTTCACCGTGCCGGGCGCGATCGGGCGGCTCGCGGGGCCGCTCTTCGGCGGGCTGATCGTCACGGTCGCGTCGTGGCGCTGGATCTTTCTGTTGAACATCCCGTTCGGCGTGCTCGGCGTGACGCTCGCGCTGATCTTCATCGGCGGCGACTACGAGCCCGTCATCGAGCGCTTCGACCTGACCGGTTTCGTGCTGCTGTCGACAGGCCTCGTCGGGATGGTCGGCGGGCTCGACACGGTCGGGCGCGGGCTCGTGCCGCACGCGGTGACGCTCGCGTTCGTCGGCACCGGCGCGCTGTCGCTGTTGGCTTATGGGCTCTACGGCCGCGCGCGCGAGCGCACGATCATCGATCTGGGCATCCTGCGCTACACCGCGTACCGGACGGCGGTGGTCGGCGGGATGCCGCTGCGCATCGCGATCGGCGCGTCGCCGTTTCTGATGCCGCTGATGCTGCAGCTCGGCTTTGGGCTGTCGCCGCTGCAATCGGGGTCGCTTTCGGTCGCAACGGCGGTCGGTTCGCTCAGCGTGCGCACCGTGATGACCACCGCGATTCGCCGCATCGGCTTTCGCACGCTGTTGATCGGCGCGACCTTGGCGACGAGCGTCTTCTACGCCTGCTATGGCCTGTTCCGGCCGACGACGCCCCATCTGCTGATCTTCGTCGTGCTGCTGTTCGGCGGCCTCTTCAATTCGCTGGCGATGGTGACGCTCAACACGCTCGGCTACGCCGACATGCCGAAGCCGAAGATGAGCCGCGCCACCGCGCTCTCGAGCATGATGCAGCAGCTGTCGGTGAGCCTGGGCGTCGCGTTCGGCGCATCGCTCGTCGCGCTGACCGCGCATCTGCACGGCGGCAGCGCCGCGCATCTCGCCGCCGACGATTTCTCGCCGGCTTTCGTCGTGGTCGGTGCGATGACGCTGTGCTCGCTGTTGTTCTTCGTGCGGCTCTCGCACGAGGAGGGCGCACAGCTGCGGCAGAGCTAATGCGCCCGAGCGCTTGAGCGCTCATGTGCCCGTGCGCTTCGCGAGGAATTCCCCTTCGAGACGCCACGCCGTCCCGCCCGCGTCGCGCGCGTCGCCGATCCAGTGAAACGAATCGGGCGTGATCTCCGTGAAGCGCCAGCGCGTCGCGGTGCCGTCGGCACGCGTGCCCAGCTGCACGATGCCGCTGCCTTCGCGGCGTCCGATCTGCTCTTCGCGATGCCCGTTCAGCGGGTTGATCCAGGTGATGCGCCACGCGCGCAGCGCCGCGTCCCAGACGCGCAGTGTCGTGCCGTACATATCTTTGGCCGGATTGGGCGGGGCCGTGCGCGCGCCGCGTGCCGGCATGATCCAGACGTCCTGTAGCGCGCGGCCTTCCAGCACCCAGCCGACCTGCACTTCGCCCTTGATCCGCTCGGCGCGGACATCTTCGCGAAAGTGCAGGACGTCGAGCGCCCAGCTGCCGACGAGCCAGCCGTAGAGATCGTCGGCGGCGTCGATGTCGGCCGCGCGGCAAGGCGCCGCGAGCGCCTTCAGGAACCCATCCGCCCCCTCGGGGGGAGCTTTGCATGGGACCGGAGTAAGCGCTAAAGCGCCAACTCCGGTCGACAGCGAACGAATGTGAGCGTGGGGGTCGTTCATACACCGGTTCTCCAGGGTGAGCGACGCCGCCGTGGCCGCGCCGCCGATGTGCTACAACGATCATAGACACCGATGCGAGGCGAATCTTGGGGAAAATTGCGGCCGAACTGGAACGCGCGCTCGCGCGCCGCGAAGCGGAGGGCGTCAAGGGCGCCGTGATGCCGCGCGTGCTGGCGCACGGCGCGGGCTGGTCCGTGGACGACGTGCTGTGCACGAGCGGACCGCGCGACAGGCCGTTCGAGGAGCGCCACGAGCATGTTTGCGTCGCGATGGTGGCGGCGGGCGCATTCGAATACCGCTCGCGCGCCGGGTCGGGGCTGATGACGCCGGGCGCGATCATGCTCGGCAACGCCGGGGCGTGCTTCGAATGCGGTCACCGGCACCGCGCGGGCGACCGCTGCATCGCCTTTCGCTACACGCCGGGCTGCTTCGAGCAAATCGCCGCGGACGCGGGCATTCGCAGCCGCGACGCGCGCTTCGCGGCGGTGCGCCTTCCGCCGTTGCGCCCGCTTGCGCCGCTCGTCGCGGCCGCGTGCGCCGGCGTCGTGTCGGAGGCCGGTGTCGCGTGGGACGAACTCGCGCCTGCCGTGGCCGCACTAGCGCTGCGGCTCGCGGCCGGCATGCCGGCCGAGGACCCGCGCGAAGTGCCCGCGGCGGCGCTCGCGCGCGTCGCGCCGGTCCTGTGTTTGATCGACAGCGCGCCTGACGACGGGCTGAGCGTCGAGCGGCTGGCGCGGCACGCGGGCTTGAGCCCCTACCATTTCCTGCGCACGTTCGAGCGCGTGACGGGCGTCACGCCGCATCAATACCTGCTGCGTGCGCGCTTGCGTGCGGCGGCGCAGCGGCTCGCCGAGGAGAGCGCGAAGATCGTCGACGTCGCGCTCGATTGCGGCTTCAACGACGTGTCGAACTTCAATCACGCGTTTCGCGCGGAGTTCGGCGCGAGCCCGCGCGCGTATCGAATGCGGATGCAGGGGTAGCCGTGCCCCTTGGCCGAGCCGACACCGCGAGGCGCGATCCCGGGCTTTTCCGTGACCGATCCCGCTACCTGTTGCGATGCGCGACGTGCGCGGCTGCGCTCTCATATTGCCCGCTTGCGCCGGCCCAGACCGCGGCCTCGCCCGGCAACCCGGCGCCGTTCACGGTCGAATCGGACGTGCACGTGTTCGTCGTCCAGCACGACGGGACCGTCGAAGAGCACGACGATACGACGCTGCGCGCCAACACCACCGCCGGCGTCGACGACATCGCCGAGCGTTATGTGTGGTTCAACAAGGACACCGAGAAAGTCGATCTGCTGACGGCCGAGTCGATCGATCCCGAAGGCCGCGCGCACCCGGTCGGTCCCGAGGCGATACGCGACGTGCAGGAGCCGCGCTCGGCCGGGGCGCCGACCTTCGAGGACGGCGTGCTGCGCACGGTGATCTTTCCAGGCGTCGAGCCGGGTTGGCGCGTGCATCTCGTGTTCGCGAAGACGCGCGTGAAGCCGTTGCAGGCGGGCATGTTCGAGTATTTCGACGAACCGGCGCGCGATCCCGTCGAGCATCAGCAGCTCATTTTCGACATGCCCGCCGACATGCCGCTCTATGCGGACGCGCGCGGCTACGTCGCGCTCGCGCCGCTGACCGTGAACGGACGCACGCGCTACGAATTCGACTACCGCCACGGGCCGTATCCGTCGATCGAAAACGGCGCGGTCGGGTACACGGAGTACGGCGACCGGCTGATGGTGTCGACGGTGCCCGACTTCGCCGCGTTCGCCGCGCGCTACCGGCAAGCCGCGGCGGACCCGAGCGCGAGCGACCCGGCCGTCGTGCGCTTCGCGCAGGCGCTCGCGGCGAACGCTCCGGACGCGCGCACGAAGGCGCGCGTGCTGTACGACTGGATGCGCGCCAACGTGCGCTACGTGGCGCTCTTTTTGGGCGAGACGGCGGCCATGCCGCACCGGGTGACGGACATCCTGCGCAACCGCTACGGCGACTGCAAGGACCACGTTGCGCTCTACGGCGCGCTGCTCGCGGCGGTGGGGATACGGAGCGAGCCGGCGCTGATCGGGCTCGGCCCGGTCTATACGCTGCCGTCGGTGCCCGGCTTCGGGGCGACGGCGATCAATCACGTGATCGTTTGGATTCCTGATCTAAAGGTCTTTGCGGATACGACCGCGGGCGGCACCGGGTTCGGCGACTTGCCGCCGATCCTGATGGACCGTCCGGCGCTCCTCGTGGACGAGGGCGTCCTGGCGCGCACGCCGGCCACCGAGCCGCGCGGCCGCACCGCGCGCTTGCAGATCGGTATCGCCGACAGCGGGGACGCGCGCTACGCTTACCGCGTGGAGGATTCGGGCTGGACCGCCGAGCTCGAGCGCAACATGTTCCGGCGCGCGACGCAGCAGCGCGTGCAGCAGATCGCTTTCGACCGCTTGAAGCAGACCGGCTTGCAAGGCACCGCGCGGCTCGATACGGACGATGCCGCCGCGACGGGCGGACCGTTTGCCGTCTCGATGACGGGCACGCTCGAGCACGTCGTGTGGCCCGCGGGCATGACGGCGGTGCCCGCGCTGTCGAGCCTGTCAGGCGGCATCGCGACCCAGGTCCAGAGCTGGCTCGCCGAGCGGGTGCGCACGCAGCCGTACGTCTGCATCGGCGGCGAATTCGACGAGACGGGGCAGATCGCGCTGCCCGGCAACGTGCGGATGGTGGGCCTGCCGGACGATCTGAGCGTGCAGGACGCGTTCTACGATTACGAATCGCATTACGTGTTCGATCCGGCAACGCGAGTCGTGCAGATCACGCGCCGCTTGCGCGCGAGATTCGGGCGGCAAGTGTGCTCGCCGCAGGATTTCGATGCAACGCGCGCCACGCTCGTGAAGATCGAACGCGACGCGCTGGCGCAAATCGTGGTGCAGGGCGCGGCGAAATGACGGCTTGAACAAGAAGCCGCGTCAAATCACATTGCTCTCGACGAGCGGCCGCCCCTGCAACACGCGCTCGAACCCCAGCGCCCCGAGATCGAGCGTGACGAACCTGCCGTGCAGGATCAACTCGGCCACGCCGCGCCCGGCGGCCGGCCCTTGCTGCAGCCCGTGTCCGGTGAAGCCGTTGGCAAACATGCAATTGTCGACATCGGGGTGGCGGCCGATGATCGCGTTCTGGTCGAACACGTTGTACTCGTAGTAGCCGGACCACGCGTTCTGAATCCGCAGCGCCTCGAAGTGCGGCACGCGGTGTGCGAGCGCCGGCCAGATCACGTCGTCGAAGATCGCGTAGTCGACTTCGTCGAGCGGCAGGTCGTCGGGGTCGTGGTCGGCCGAAGGCGAGGCCCCGCACAGGAAGGTCTTGCCCTCGGGCCGGAAATAGACGCCTGTGGGGTCGATCACGAGCGGGCACGGGCCGAGCTTCGCGGGCGAGGCCACGTTGAAGATGCTGCGCCGTCGCGCGAACACCGGCAGATCGATGCCGGCCATCTCCGCGATGCGCCGCGCCCACGGCCCGGCGGCATCGACGAGCACGTCGCAGTCGAACGCCTGGCCCTGCGCGGTCAGCACCTGCTGCACGCGGCGCCCTTCGCGGCGCACGCTTGCGACTTCCGCCGCGACGTAGCGCGCGCCGAGCGCCTGGGCCTTCTTGCGCAAGCCCTGCACGAGCCCGTAGCCGTCGAACCAGCCTTCGCCGGATACGCCGAACGTGCCCGCGACGAGGTCTTCGGCATTGAGCCACGGAAACGCCGCTTGTAATTCGTCATGCGGCAAGTAGCGGATCTGCGCCCCGAGCGAGGTCTGCAGCGCATGGTTCTCGCGCAGGATCGTTTCGCCGGCGGCGGTGGCGAGAAAGAGATAGCCGCCTTCGTGCAGTTCGATCGACGGCTTGTCTTCGCCGATCGCGAGACGCTCGCCGATCGAGCGTAGAAACTCGATGCCGAAGAGCGACATCTGCACCGACAGCGGCGTCGAAAACTGCTGCCGGATCGAAGCGGCGGATAGCGCCGATGAAGCGCGCGCATAGGTCGGGTCACGCTCGATCACGGTGACGTCGACCGTCGCATCGGACGCGCGCAGGAAATAGGCGATCGAACTGCCGATCACGCCGCCGCCTACGATTACTACCTTCGAGCTCATGCCGGCTCCACAAAGAAAAACACGACACCCGAAGGCGCCGTGCTGGGTTGATACGTTCTCCAGATGCGTCTTTGCCGTCTATCGTACAACCGGGACCGCCATCGGGATCAGAAAGCCTCAGGTCGCGCTCTTCGTCACGATCGTCACCCATTGGCCGTTTTTCACTTGGTAGAGCGTCGACAAACCGCTCTTGAGCGAACCGTCCGCGTTGAACGAGATCCGTCCCGTGATGCCTTCGAAGTCGATCTTCTTCAGATATGGCCGGTACGCGTCGGGCGAGGTCGAGTTCGCCGCCTGCATCGCCTTGATCGCGGCCCACGCCGCGTCATAGCCGAATGGCGCGTAGGAGAGCACGTCCACGCCAAAGCGCTTCTTGAAACGCTCGGCGAAGTGCTTGCCCTGCGGGAGGTCGTCGAGCGGACGTCCGTATTCCCATGCCATCGCGCCGTTGGCCGCATCGCCCGCGAGCTTGATGAACTCGGCGTCCTTCACGCCGCCGCCGCCCAGGAACTGCGCGGTCATGCCGAGCTCCTTCATCTTCTTCACGACGTCCGCGGCCTGCGTGTCGAGCCCGCCGAAGAAGATCAGGTCGGCATTGGTCGACTTGATCTTCGTGAGCTGCGTGCTGAAATCGACCGCCTGGTTGTTGGTGTACTCGCGCGCGACGATCGTGCCGCCGTGCGCCTTCACCGCCTTCTCGAACTGGTCGGCTTCGCCCTGGCCGAACGCGGTGCGGTCGTCGATGATCGCGATGCGCTTGGCCTTCGTCACGTCGACGGCATAAGCGCCCGCGTTGCCCGCGTTCTGTGCGTCGTTCGAGATCACCATGAACACGTTCGAGAGGCCGCGGCCGCTGATCGTCGGGTTCGTCGCGGCCGGGTCGATCATCGGGATGCCGGCCTTGTCGTAGATCGGCGAGGCGGGCAGCGTCGTGCCCGAGTTGAAGTGGCCGACCACGACGGCGACGTTCTGGTCGACGAGCTTTTGGGCGACCTGGACGCCCGCGCGCGGGTCGGCCTGGTCGTCTTCGGGGATGAGCTCGAAGGCCGGGGGCTTGCCGTTGATCAGGATCTTCTGCGCCTTGGCGTCTTCGAGCGCGAGCTGCACGCCGTCTTGCAGGTCTTTGCCGTAGCCGGCGTTCGCGCCGGTGAGCGGGGCGGCATAGCCGATCTTGATGGTCGCGTCCTGCGCGTAGGCCGCGAGCGGTGCGGCGGCGAGCAGGCTCGCGAAGGCTGCGGCGGCAAAAGCATAAGGCTGGATCGTCTTGCGAAGGCTCATGTTTTTTCTTCCTTTGGACTCTCGGTGGTCGTTGTCGGGGAAATTGCCACGTGTGCCGCCCGTGCTCGAAGGCTTGTTCGCTGGCAAGCCGTATCGTCAATCGAGGCGGTCACATGGCGCGAATATAGAAAGCCAATTTGGGCCCGTCTTGACTGTTCGCAACGTCCGGCATGCGCATTTCGGCACAAGCGAAAAACGCGTGGCAGTAGGGGTAATACTGAGGAAAGGCGGTACAGGAGGGCGTGCGAGCCGTTTCGTGCGCGCGCGTGGCGCGCGCCGTACCGAGCGGTCTCGGCACAGCGCAGGGCGGGTCGACGTCAGTGCGCTTGCTGCAGTTGCTGGAGTGTGTCGCGCAATTCGACGAGCGGCGCTTTGGTTTCGTCGTCGGCCCAATGGTCGAGATCGTCGAGCGCGCGCTCGCAGCCGTCGAGGAGCACGTCGACGTCGACCGGCACTCCGTTTGCGAGTGCGAAGCGCAGCGTTTGCTCGAAGCGTTCGCAGTCGTCCTCGCCGTACGAGATGTCGAGATTTTCCGCGATGATTTCGGCGATGTTGCTGCGCGCGCGGTCGTCTTCGTCGATCATGTCGATGATGCCGCGCGCTACCGCGGGCGCGTAGTAAAGCGCGATGTCGAGCCACAGCGCCGCGTCGAAGTCAGGTTCGCCGATCTGCGCTTCGAAGTATTCGATGCCTTCCTGTTCGTGCGCTTCGTCCGCATCGATGCTCATGCACAACTGCTCGAAATATTCTTCCCGCTCGCTGCGGATGTTGCCGCCCATCTGATCCTCGCTTGCTGTTCGTTCAATTGCGCCGCTCGCCATGCGGCCGGTGACGCCGCGCGGCGCGCAACGAATTATAGGCGCTTGGAACGTGCCGTTTGGCGGTGAAGCGGGGACCGGTGCCGTCGATTCTCAATTCGAGGTAATGAAATGCTTAATCGACACGCTCGCGACACACTCGCGCGTGCCGAGCCGCTTCACGAATGTTCGCACTAGAGACTTTCCTCAAGTATTGAAATTCCCAGCCGATATTCGCCCTAGAGGATCACGAGTCCTCGAACGCCTATTCGTCGGAAGGAACCCTCCCTCATGTTTGACTCAATCCGCTCGCGCGTGCTGGCAGCGTGTCTTGCGATCGTCGTCTGCTCGCTCGTCGTGAACGCCGCGCTCAACTACTGGGTCGTCAGCTCGTACGACAACGATTCGATCAACAACAACCTGATTGCGCTCGCCGACGGCCACGATGCCGGCATCGGCGACTGGGTCGCATCGAAGACGGCGGCGATCGTTTCGCTCGAGGACGTCGCGCTCACGGCGGACCCGGTGCCGACCTTCAAGCAAGTCGCCGCGGCGGGCGGTTTCACCAACGTATACGTCGGCACCGCCGACAAGACCGCGAAGTTCTCCGATCCGACCGGCGTGCCTTCCGACTACGATCCGACCGGCCGCCCGTGGTACAAGCAGGCGGCCGCGGCGGGCAAGCCGGTGGTGACGCCGCCCTATGTCGATGCGGGCTCGGGCAAGCTCGTCGTCACGTTCGCGGTGCCGATCGTGCGCGACGGCGCATTGAAGGCCGTGGTGTCGGGCGACGTCAACATGGATAGCGTGATCGCCAACGTCAAGTCGATTCACCCGACGCCCGCGAGCTTCGGCATGCTCCTCGACGCAAGCGGCACGATCGTCGCGCATCCCGATGCGAAGCTCACGCTAAAGCCCGTCGGCGACCTGATGACGGAGCTGAACACGGCGGCCATTGCGTCGCTCACCACGGCTGCGCGTCCTCTCGAAGTGCACGTCGACGGCCACGCGAAATTGCTGCGCGGCCAAGCGGTGCCGGGCACCGACTGGATCACCGTGGTCGCGCTCGACAAGTCCGAGGCCACGGCCGGCGTGCGCTCGTTCCTGACGACCTCGGCGATCGCGCTGATCGTGATCGTCGCGCTTGCGGCGGCGGTCGTGAGCGCGATCACCGCGACTGCGTTCAAGCGGCTTTCGCTCGTGCGCGACGCGATGGATGCGATCGGCACGGGCACCGGCGACTTGACCCAGCGCCTGCCGTCGGAGGGCAGCGACGAAGTCGCGCAGATCGCGCGCTCGTTCAACACGTTCGTCGACAAGCTGAACCACGTGATGCGGCAGATCCGCGATACGAGCGAATCGGTGCGCACCGCCGCCGACGAAATCGCAGCCGGCAACCTCGACCTCTCGGGCCGCACCGAATCGGCCGCGGCGAGCCTGCAGCAGACGGCGGCGTCGATGGAGGAGATCACGTCGACGGTCACGCAGTCGGCGAGTGCGGCGCGGCAGGCCAACGGGATGGCGGGCTCGGCGTCGGCGGTCGCTTCGCGCGGCGGCGAGGTCGTGTCGGAAGTGGTGAGCACGATGGGCAAGATCGAGACGGCGTCGGGCAAGATCGGCGACATCATCGGCGTGATCGACGGCATCGCGTTCCAGACCAACATCCTCGCGCTGAATGCGGCCGTCGAAGCGGCGCGCGCGGGCGAGCAGGGGCGCGGCTTCGCGGTGGTCGCGGGCGAAGTGCGCAGCCTCGCGCAACGCAGCGCGCAGGCGGCCAAGGAGATCAAGTCGCTGATCGAGTCGACGATCGACAGCGTCTCGTCGGGCTCGAGCCAGGTGCGGCGCGCGGGCGAGACGATGACCGAGATCGTCGGCAACGTGTCGAGCGTGACGACGATCATGGCCGAGATCACGAACGCCGCCGACGAGCAGACGCGCGGGATTCAGGAAGTCAATCGCGCGGTGTCGCAGCTCGACGAGATGGTGCAGCAGAACGCGGCGCTGGTGGAGGAATCGGCGGCGGCTGCCGCCGCGCTGCAGACGCAGGCGGTGCAGCTCGCGAGCGCGGTGGGGCAGTTCAGGCTCGATTGAGGGCGGTGCGTGGACCCGCGCGCGAACCGCGCGAGCGTCGCCGAGACGTTAGGTCGTTCAACGAACAAAATAGGATCGAATGCCGACGCGTAAAGCGGATCGCAGGATTACGCCGCGTCGGTCACCCAAGCCCCGAACCATTCGCTCGGCTGAGCGATTTCATTCTGCGCGGCGACGATTTCGAGTTCGTAGCGGCCGGCATCGTAGGTTGCCTTGACGACGGCGTGCACGGCCGCAAGCGTATGCTCGAACGCCGCGCGCACGGAGTCGCCCAGCAGGCGCCGCGCGACGAACACCGCGCTCGTCAGGTCGCCCACGCCGACCGGCTGCCGCGCGAACGGATAGAGCGGCCGCTGGCCCATCCAGGCTTCGTTTTCGGTCACGACGAGCATGTTGAAGCGGTCGGCGAGGCTGTTGCGGTCGAGCAAGTGCTTCACCAGGATCACTTGGGGCCCGCGCCGGACGATTTCGCGGCAGGCCTCCACGGCCTCCTCGACGGTCTCGATCTTGCGCCCCGCTAGCTTTTGCAGCTCGTTGTGATTCGGTGCCATGCCGTCGGCCACTTCGGGCATCTTGTCGACGAGGTACTCCTGAATGCCGGGCTCGACTTTGGTGCCGCCCGTCTGGCCCATCACCGGGTCGCAGAAGTACCAGGCGCGCGGATTGGTGGCCTTCACCGCGCGCACGATCTCGACTACCGCCTCGGCCTGCTCGGGCGAGCCGAGGTAGCCGGAGAGCACGGCGTCGCAGCGCCGCAGCATGCCGATCGCGCCGATGCCTTCGACGAGTTCCTGCATCTGAGAAGCGTCGATCGCGCTGCCGGCCCAGTGCCCGTATTGCGTGTGATTCGAGAACTGGACGGTATTGAGGGGCCACACGTTGACGCCGAGCCGCTGCATCGGGAACACGGAGGCGCCGTTGCCCGCGTGGCCGAACACGACGTGCGACTGGATGCTGAGGACGTTTTTCATAATTGACTTCGCTGCGCCAAGCGCGATCTGGGTTCGAAGGGCGGGGCACCCCTGGTGTTCGGGAAACGGGCGAGGCGGCGCCGCGATGCCGGCTTGCGCTCGGCAAACCGCTGCGTTGCATCAACCAGGGCTGCCCGGAGCAGACCGTTTCATCTACCCGCTGCGGCCGTTGCGGGCGCACCGCGCCGCCGCATACGAAACAACAATACATGACTTTCGGCCGGCGCAAAGCGTTCCGGCGTCGAAGTTGTTGCGCCGCGTCAGCGGATCGGTGAACGGGCGGAGCGTCTCGTGCGCGTCAGGCTGGGCATCGGCCGTCGCACGTGTGCGTCAAACGAGTTCGCGATAGAGCGCGAGATAGTGCTGCGCCGACGCGCCCCAGCCGAAGTCCTGCGCCATCGCGCGGCGCTGGGCGGCTTTCCATTCCTTGCGGCGCGCGTGGAGCGCGAACGCGCGGCGGATCGCCGCCGTGATCGAGGCCGGCTCGAAATGATGGAAGACGAAGCCGGTGGCGAGATCGTCGGCGAGGTTTTCGAGCGACGCGTCGACGACCGTATCCGCCAAGCCGCCCACGCAGTGCACGAGCGGCAGCGAGCCGTAGGCGAGCGCGTAGAGCTGCGTGAGCCCGCACGGCTCGAAGCGCGACGGCACCGCGACGACGTCGCTGCCCGCGATGACCGCATGCGCGAGCGCCTCGTCGAAGCCGAGCTGCACGGCCACGGCATCGGGGTGCGCCTGCGCGACCCGCAGGAGGCCGGCCTCGAGAGCCGGTTCGCCGCTGCCGAGCACGGCGAGCTGACCGCCGCGCTTGACGATCTCGGGCAGCACTTCGAGCAGCAGGTCGAGGCCCTTTTGCTCGGTCAGCCGCGAAACGACGCCGAACAGCAGCGCGTCGCTTTTCTGCGCGAGCGAGAGACGCGCCTGCAAGGCCGTCTTGCAGGCGCCCTTCCTGGAGAGCTTGGCCGCCGTGTAAGTCGCCGCGATCGACGCGTCCTCGGCCGGGCTCCACACCGTGTAGTCGACGCCGTTGAGGATGCCCGACAGCTCGTGCGCGCGGCCGCGCAACAGCCCGTCGAGCCCGGCGCCTTGCGCGACGGTGCGGATCTCGCGCGCGTAAGCCGGGCTGACGGTCGTGATGCGCTCGGCGAAGTGCAGGCCCGCTTTCAGGAACGAAAGCTGGCCATAGAACTCGACGCCGTGCATGTCGAAGAAGTCGTCCGGCAGGCCGAGCTGCCCGAACATCGCGGCTGGAAAGATCCCCTGGTAGGCGAGGTTGTGCACGGTGATGATCGAGTGCGCGAGCGGCTTGCCGTGCCGCCGCTCGGCCGCTTTCAGGTAGGCCGGCGCGAGCCCGGCGTGCCAGTCGTGCGCGTGCACGATCTCGGGCTTCCAGTCGGGATCGGCGTGCTGGGCGAGGAGCGCCGCGGTCCAGCCGAGCAGCGCGAAGCGCTGCGCGTTGTCGCCGTACGGCACCTGCGCGGCGTCGAGGTACGGGCTGCCGCCGCGGTCGTAGAACGAATCGGCGCGGATCACGTAGATGCCGACGTCGTTGGCAGGGAGCGTGCCGTATTCGAGGCGTGCGTCGCGCACGCCGAAGCGCGGCTCGAGCGAAGCGACGGGGCGCAGGTCGGCGACCCCCGCGACGACCGATGGAAAGCCCGGCAGAAGCACGCGCACGTCGGCGCCGTGCTCCACCAGGGCGGGCGGCAGCGCGCCGACGACATCGGCGAGCCCTCCGGTCTTCAGCAACGGATACAGCTCGCTTGCGACATGCAGCGCGCGAATCGTCATGGGCTTGGCTCCGATAGGGCGTGTCCTGATCTCCTGATCCCCCGGTCCCCCAACAGGACTTCCTGCGCCCCGAAGGAAGTGGCCTTGGGCCGCGGGGCGGGGGACTTTCCCCGGGGCGCAATGGGCCAAGGGTCGTGGCCGTGTCGCTGCGGCTTACCGCTTGAGCCGCGCGAGCGCGTCGCTCGTGACGAGCACGATGCCGGCTTCGGTCCGGTAGAAGCGCTCGTTGTCGAGCGCCGGATCGTCGCCGATCACCGTGCCCTCGGGAATCACGCAGCCGCGGTCGACGACCACGCGCTTCAGCCGGCACCCCTGGCCCACCTGCACCTGCGGCAACAAGACTGCCTCATCGAGATGACAGAACGACTGCACGCGCACGCTCGACGACACCACCGCGCGCGATACCTGCGAGCCCGCAATCACGCAGCCGCCGCAGACGAGCAGGTTCGTCGCGACGCCTTGCTCGCCTTTCAGGTCGCGCACGAACTTGGCGGGCGGCAATTGCTCCTGGAGCGTCCAGATCGGCCAGGTGTCGTCATACAGGTCGAGCGAGGGGATCGTCGAGGCGAGATCGAGATTGGCGGCCCAGTACGCGTCGATCGTGCCGACGTCGCGCCAGTACGGCTCGACGCTCTCGTCCGACGAGACGCACGACATCGAGAACGGGTGAGCGATCGTATTGCCGAGCGTCACGACGCGCGGAATGATGTCCTTGCCGAAATCGTGGTCGGTCGCGTGGTTCGAGATGTTCTCTTCGAGCAGGGAGTACAGGTAGTCGGCGTTGAACACGTAGATGCCCATGCTCGCGAGCGCGATGTCCGGGCGGCCCGGCATCGCGGGCGGGTCTTTCGGCTTTTCGACGAAGCCGGTCACGCGGCGGGACGCGTCCACGGCCATCACGCCGAACGCGGTCGCGTCCATGCGCGGCACCTCGATGCAGCCGACCGTGCAGTCCGCCTGGCTGTCGGCGTGATCGAGCAGCATGCGCATGTAGTCCATCTTGTAGATGTGGTCGCCGGCCAGCACGATGATGTACTTCGGCCTCATCGAACGGATGATGTCGAGGTTCTGGAACACGGCGTCGGCGGTGCCGCGGTACCAGTGCGCGCCTTCGACGCGTTGCTGCGCCGGCCACAGGTCGATGAATTCGTTGAACTCGCCGCGCAGGAAGCCCCAGCCGCGCTGCAGGTGGCGCAAGAGCGAATGGGCCTTGTATTGCGTCACGACGGCGATGCGACGGATGCCGGAATTCAGGCAGTTCGACAGCGCGAAATCGATGATCCGGTATTTGCCGCCGAAGTGGACGGCCGGCTTGACGCGCTTGTTGGTCAACGGGCCGAGGCGGGTGCCGCGGCCGCCTGCGAGCACGATCGCAAGCGTTTGGCGTTGGATCAGGTTGAGCCGGGGCGATGTCTCCATGCTTGTCTCCTGTGTCTCCTGTGTCCCATGCAACGCTTTCGTACAGGCGGCCCCCCAAGGCTGCGCTTGGTCTCGATTGTTTTTTTACACGGATTCAAACGTTTTAGCACCGAAACGCACGGCGCAGATAGTCGCGTTTTTCTGTAGACGAGACGTGCCGCCATTGCGCACTGCGGCAGCCAAGTTCAGCGGAGCGCGGGGCGGCTGTCTGTGCGCGAAGACGCTTTTCGGGCGAAACGCGGCGCTTGCGCCGAGTGCCGGGGCAGGCGGCCAGCCGCCGATCGAGTGCGCCGGCTCACGACGATCGAAAGCGCTCCCGGTACTGCATCGGCGTCACGCCGATGCGCTTCGTGAACACGATGCGCATGCGGTCGGGGCTGCCGAATCCGCAATCGTAGGCAATGGCCTTGAGCGCCGTGCCGCCGCTTTCCAGCAGCTTGCGCGCGGCGTCCACGCGGGCCCGCTCGATGAATTCGTGCGGCGTGATGTTCGTCTCCTGCACGAACACGCGCGCGAAGTTGCGCACGCTCATGCCCGCCACCTTTGCAAGCTGCTGCACCGTGAAACGCCCGCCGATGTGCTGCATCACGTGCGCCTGGACTTTCGCGACGGGCGACGTTCCGTCGGCGGGGGCGCTCAGGTACGGGCTGAATTGGGACTGTCCGCCTTGCCGCTGCGCGAACACCACGAGCCGCTTGGCGACGGCGAGCGCCACCTGCGGCCCGTGATCCTCGGAAACGAGCGCGAGCGCGAGATCGATGCCGGCCGTGACCCCGGCCGACGTCACGAGCCGTTCGTCGCGCAGATAGATACTGTCGAAGTCGACGTTGGCGCGCGGGAACTGCTCGGCCAGTTGCTCCGCGTGCTGCCAGTGCGTCGTCACGTTGCGGCCGTCGAGCAGGCCCGCGTGTCCGAGTGCGAACGCGCCGGTGCAGACCGAGCCGTAGCGGTCGCAGTTCGCGGCGACGGTCGCGAGCCAGTCGATGAGCGGGGCCTCGGGCGCCGCATCGGGCAAGGCGGGGCCGCCTGCGATCAGTGCGAGCGAGAAATGGCGCGCGGCGCGCTCGAAGGTATCGCCGGCGGCCATGCTCATGCCGTTCGACGCGGGCAGTGCGCCGGCCGTGGCGGCCAACACCGTCACTTCGTAGCGGTCCTGCGGCGCGATGAAACGGTTGGCCTCGGCGAAAACGTCCATCGGGCCCGCGACGTCGAGCGCCTGTACGCCGGGGAAGATCGCGATGGCGACGGTATGCATCGGTGCACCTTTTCTGCGTGTGTTCCAGCGCGTGAGGATACGCCACGGTATCGCGTCATCGCGCCCGATCAGATCGGCTTTTGCGAATCGAGCCAGCCCGCGCACTACCGGTACAGCGTCCAGCAGCTCGCGCACAACCCGCACGCGCAGCCTCGAACCGCCGTCCTTGGCTCGCCTTAGCGGCTGTCCGACACCCATTCCTCCCGGACGTGCGCGGCGATCTCGAACGAGCGCAGCCGCGCGACGTGGTCGTAGATCTGCGCCGTGAGCATCAGCTCGTCGGCGCCGGTCTCCGCGATGATCGACGCGAGCCGGGCGCGCACGGTGTCGCGCGAGCCGACTGCCGAGTAAGCAAGCAAATGCGCGACGCTCGACAGCTCCGTGTCCGTGGCGTCGATCCGGTCGACCGGCGGCTGCAGCGGCCCCGGCGTCCCGCGCCGCAGGTTCAAGAACTGCTGCTGCAGCGAGGTGAAGAGCCGCTGCGCTTCGGCTTCTGTCTCGGCGGCGAACAGGTTGACGCCGACCATCGCATAAGGCTTCGCAAGCGCCGCCGACGGACGGAACTGCGCGCGATAGACCCGCAGTGCGGTGAGCAGGTGATCGGGCGCGAAGTGCGACGCGAACGCGAACGGCAATCCGAGCGCCGCGGCCAGTTGCGCGGAAAAGAGGCTCGACCCGAGGAGCCAAATCGGCACGTCGAGCCCCGCGCCGGGCACCGCGCGCACGCGCTGGCCGGGCACGGGGTGAGCGAAATAGCGCTGCAGCTCGACGACGTCGTCCGGAAACGACTCCGCGCTATTGGCAAGATCGCGCCGCAGCGCGCGGGCGGTGGTCTGGTCGCTGCCGGGCGCGCGGCCCAGGCCGAGGTCGATGCGGCCGGGGTAGAGCGAAGCGAGCGTGCCGAACTGCTCGGCGATCACGAGCGGCGCGTGGTTCGGCAGCATGACGCCGCCTGAGCCGACGCGGATCGTCTTCGTGCCGCCGGCCACGTGGCCGATCACGACCGCCGTGGCCGCGCTTGCGATGCCGGTCATGTTGTGATGCTCGGCGAGCCAGTAGCGCAGGTAGCCCCAGCGTTCGGCGTGCTGCGCGAGGTCGAGCGTGTTGGCGAAGGCTTGCGCGGCCGTCGAGCCGGCGGCGATCGGGGAAAGGTCCAGCACGGAAAAGGGGATCATCGGGCGGGGTCCGGTGGGGTTCGTGCGCCGCAGTCCGCGCGGGCGGCCAGCAGGGCCGGCCAGGCGGGGCGAACGCGGCGGCGCCAGGGGGATGAGCCCGATTGTGCCAAAGGGCGGGCGCGGCTGCTGGCGGGCCCGGCAAGCCCATGGGCGCGGGAGGGATGCTGGCTCGCCGGTCGCCGCGGCGGTCGAATTCGGGACAGATTGTTTTCGGGAGTGCCCGCCGCCCCCATCAAGCCGCGCCGCCGTTTGGAATCGACGAACAACGCAATTCCCGTCGTCGAAGCAGGGCTATTGTCAAGACGGAGTTAATCCGGTGTCGAAGCGCGGCGCCCGCGGGATGGGCGCTGAGGCCCGCCGCAAAAGCCCGCCAGGCGGGCGTTTTGGCGAATCTGGAGCGATTCTCCGAGTCATTGCCGCCGTTCTGTGACGTCGCATGGAAACACTGTTTCAGAAGTTTCCGAGCGTAACTCAGCGTTTTCACGGATGTCCTGCTAAAATTTCACGATTCCAAAAACCAACTTGCGGTTTCCGTTCGATCGAATGAACGCGCGGTGCGTTGCGCGCGCCTGTTCGAGAACTCATTGCATTCGCAGCCTTGCTCCGCATCAACAGAATAGAAAGCATCTTGCCAACGGCTTGCCTATCGAATTGCCCCGATGAATTGCTGGCTAGTCCCACGCTTTCGCATTCTGTCGCGTTGCGCTCGCTGCGCCCGCACCGCAAAGCCGGAAACCGGCTGTGTGCCGCACCGATGCCGCGCCGCCGGCTGTCGCGGCGCCGCAACAGCACGCAAAACGAAGGAGCAGCGAACGTGTCAATTCACAATTTGAACAGCCAGGCGCCCATGAGGGCGGCGGCCGCGCGCGTCATGCGGGCCCGGGGAGGCGGGCAATGACGGTGTCTTCCGTGTCGGACTACCTGCTGGTCCTGCTGTGCTGCGTGGCGACGATCTATGTGGTGGTGGCGGCCGCGGCCTTGTCCCCGGGCCGGGCGGCGCCGGAGCGCGCCCGGCGCCGCGCTCCGGCGCCCGCCGCGCTGTCGGTCAGCGTGCTCAAGCCGCTGTGCGGCGCCGAGCCCCGCCTCTACGAGAATCTCGCGACGTTCTGCGAGCAGCACCATCCGCGCTTCCAGTTGCTCTTCGGCGTCTCCTCGCCGACCGATCCGGCCATCGGGGTCGTGCGCCGGCTGCAGGCGGCGTACCCGTCGCACGATATCGAGCTGGTCGTCGATTCGCGCGTGTACGGCCAGAACCTGAAGGTCAGCAACCTGATCAACATGGTCTCGCGCGCAAAGCACGAAGTGATCGTCGTGGCGGACAGCGACATCGCGGTCGAGCCCGACTACCTCGAAACCGTGACGGCGCCGCTCGCGGACCGCGACGTCGGCATCGTCACGTGCCTGTACCGGGCGGTCAGCGTGGGCGGCTTCTGGCCGCGCGTCGGCGCGCTGTTCATCAACGAATGGTTCGCGCCTTCGGTGCGCGTCGCGCACGCGGGCGGCTCGACCGATTTCGGCTTCGGCGCGACGCTTGCGCTGCGCGCCTCGACGCTCGAACAGATCGGCGGCTTTCACGCGCTGAAGGACGATCTCGCCGACGACTACTGGCTCGCCGAGCATGTGCGCCGCCTCGGCCTGCGTACGGTGCTGTCGGAGGTGACGGTCGCCACCGATGTCGTCGAGCCGGATCTGGCCACGCTGTGGCTGCGCGAGACGCGCTGGCTGCGCACGATCCGCTCGATCAATCCGCTCGGCTTCGCGTTCCTGTTCATCACGTTTACAACGCCGTGGCTCCTGGCCGGCGCGCTGCTCGCGCACGGCTTCGAAGGCTTCGGCGGCTCGTTGCGCGATATCGTGCTCTTGGCCAGCACCGGCGCGGGCGTGCTCGCGAAGATCGCGCTCCATGCGCGTAGCGCGTGGCAAGGGAGGAACGGCACGTTCTGGCGCGATTTGCCGCTCGTGCCGCTGCGCGACATTCTGCTCGCGCTGGAGTGGCTCGTCGCGGCGTTCGGCTCGTACGTCGTCTGGCGCGGCTCGCGCGTGCCGGTGGTCGGCGCGACGCGGGCGTCGGTGGTCGAAGGGTCGGACGGTTCGTAAGACACATTCGGAAAGCGGCGGCCGGCGCAAGCGGCCGCTCGAACGCTATCGAGCCTTATCGCCCATAAGGTGCCCATAAGGCGCGCATAAGGTGCGCATAAGGTTCCTTGGTTTAAAGTTCTCACTCATCTAGTTCAAGCCCCATGCAAGTTGCCGGAGCACTCATGAAAACGCTGTTTTTGCAGGCCCCGTCCTATGACGGCTTCGATGGCGGAGCCGGTTCGCGCTACCAGGCAAAGCGCGAAATCCGTTCGTTCTGGTATCCGACATGGCTCGCACAGCCCGCCGCGCTCGTGCCGGGCAGCCGCGTGATCGATGCGCCCGCCGACGGCATGTCGGTCGAGGAAACGATCAAGATCGCCGAGCAGTACGACCTCGTCTTCATCCACACAAGCACGCCGTCGTTTCCGACGGATGCGCTGTTTGCGCAAGACCTGAAGAAGCACAAGCCGTCGATCCTCATCGGCATGGTCGGCGCGAAGGTGATGGTCGATCCGCACAACTCGCTCACGGCGACCGAAGCGATCGATTTCGTTTGCCGCGAAGAATTCGACTTCACCTGTAAGGAAATCGCCGAAGGCAAGCCTTTCCCTCAGATCAAGGGCTTGAGCTGGCGCGCCAAGGACGGCTCGATCGAGCACAACGAAGCGCGTCCGATGCTCGAGAACATGGACGAGCTGCCGTTCGTCGCGCCCGTCTATAAGCGCGATCTCAAGATCGACAACTACTTCATCGGCTACCTGAACTATCCGTACGTCTCGATCTACACGGGCCGTGGCTGCAAGTCGCGCTGCACGTTCTGCCTGTGGCCGCAGACGGTCAGCGGCCACCGCTACCGCACGCGTTCGGTCGAAAACGTGATCGAGGAAGTGAAGTGGATCCGCGACAACATGCCGGAAGTGAAGGAGATCATGTTCGACGACGACACCTTCACCGACGACACGCCGCGCGCCGAAGAGATCGCGCGCGGGCTCGGCAAGCTCGGCGTGACATGGTCGTGCAACGCCAAGGCGAACGTGCCGTATTCGACGCTCAAGATCATGAAGGAAAACGGTCTGCGCCTCTTGCTGGTCGGCTATGAGTCGGGCGACGACCAGATCCTCGTCAACATCAAGAAGGGCCTGCGCACGGATTTCGCACGCCGCTTCAACGCGGACTGCAAGAAGCTCGGCATCAAGATTCACGGCACCTTCATCCTCGGCCTGCCGGGCGAGACGAAAGACACGATCAAGAAGACGGTCGAGTACGCGAAGGAAATCAATCCGCACACGATTCAAGTGTCGCTCGCCGCGCCGTATCCGGGCACGACGCTCTACAACCAGGCCGTCGAGAACGGCTGGCTCGAAGAGAACAAGGTCATCAACCTCGTCAGCAAGGAAGGCGTGCAGCTCGCCGCGATCGGCTACCCGCATCTGTCGCGCGAAGACATCTATCACGAGCTCGAGAAGTTCTACCGCGAGTTCTACTTCCGCCCGTCGAAGATCTGGGAAATCCTCCGCGAAATGCTGACGAGCTGGGACATGATGAAGCGGCGCCTGCGCGAAGGCGTCGAGTTCTTCCGCTTCCTGCGCGCGCACGAGGCGTAAAGCGGGATGCCGTCGACGGGACCGGCGCCTTTGTTATCGGCATCGGTTGAGCGCGCGCTCATTTTCACGGCCGACGACTTCGGCCTGCATCCGCGCGTGAACTCGGCGGTCGAGCGCGCGCATCGCGACGGCGTGCTGACTGCCGCAAGCCTGATGGTGAGCGCGCCGGCGGTGCTCGATGCCGTCGAGCGCGCGCGCCGGTTGCCGAGCCTGCGCGTGGGCCTTCATCTGGTGCTCGCCGATGGCGCGGCAACCTTGCCGCATGCCCGGATCCCGGCGCTCGTCGGTCCGAGCGGGCGCTTCGGCGACGCGATGGTCAAAGACGGGTTCCGGTTCTTTTTTCTGCCTTCCGTGCGTGCGCAGCTCGCCCATGAGATCCGCGCGCAATTCGAAGCGTTTGCCGCGACCGGCCTGCCGCTCGATCACGTCAACACGCACAAGCATTTCCATCTGCATCCGACCGTGCTGTCGCTGATCCTGTCGATCGGCCGTGAGTACGGCCTCGCCGCCGTGCGGCTGCCCGCCGAAGCGAATGAGCCGTGGTGGATCAAGCCGTGGATCGCGCTCGTGCGCTCGCGGCTCGAGCGCGCCGGTGTCGCGCATAACGACTACGTCGTCGGCATCGCGAATACGGGCGGCATGGACGAAGCGGTGCTGCTCGATGCGATCGCGCGCCTGCCGCGCGGGGTCGGCGAGATCTACTGCCACCCGGCAGAGGCGGGCGATGCTCCGCTCACGCCGTCGATGCACGCGTACCGGCACGCCGACGAGCTCGACGCGCTGCTCTCGCCGCGCGTCGCGGCGGCGCTCGCCGCAGCCGGCATCGGGCCGGGCTCGCGCGGCGGCTTTGCCGACGTGTTCGGCAAGGGGCGGGCCCCGGCAGCCGTTCAAGGAGCCCGCGCGTCATGATGGTATGGATCAAGCGCGCCGGCTGGCCGGTCGGCATCGCCGTCCTGATCGCGCTCGTGCTGCGCGAGGGCGTCGGGGATGTGATGCACGTGATCGGCCAGGCCGGTTTCGTGCTGCTCTGGCTCGTGCCGTTCCACGCGCTGCCGCTCCTGCTCGATGCGTACGCCTGGCGCCTGCTGCTCGCCCGGCGCGCGCCGCTCGCTTTCCTCTGGTGGGTCGCGACCGTGCGCGAAGCGGTGTCCCGGCTGTTGCCGTCGGCGGGCATCGGCGGCGAGATCGTCGGCATCCGGCTCGCGCGCTGGCGCGTGCGGGACGCGAGCTTCGTGACGGCGTCGGTGATCGTCGAGGTGCTGGTGACGATCGCCGTCCAATACGCGTTCTCGGCGCTCGGGCTCGTGCTCATCATTGCGTCGACACAGAACGGCGGCGCGACGGCGATCGGCCTCGCGCTGCTCCTGTCGCTGCCGCTGCCGGTGCTCGCGGTCGTGCTGCTGCGGCGCGGCGGCGTCTTCCACGCCATCGAGCGCTTTGCGGGGCGCGCGCTCGGCAGCGAGCATCGTCTGCTGCAAGGCATCGACGGCAAGCGCCTCGACGCGGAAATCGACATCTTGATGGGCCGAGCCGGCCTCGTATTCCGCTCGTTCCTCTGGCAGCTCGCGGGCTACGTGATCGGCTCTCTCGAAACCTACTGGGCGCTCGCGATGCTCGGCCATCCGGTATCGATCGGCGGCGCGGTCGCGATCGAGGCGCTGACGCAGGCCGTGCGCCACGCGGCGTTCATCGTGCCGGCGGGGCTCGGCGTCCAGGAAGTGGCGGTGGTGCTGCTCGCCCAGATGTTTGGCGTCGGTCACGACGTGGCGCTGTCGCTCGCGCTCGTCAAGCGCATGCGCGAAGTGCTGTTCGGCTGCCTCGCGCTCGGCTCGTGGCAGTTCGCCGAGCTGCGCCGCACGCGCCGCCACGTGCTCGCCCAGCGGGACGAGCGCGCGAAGGTGCCGGCCGCGGTGCCGGTGCGCGGCGTCAGCCGCGAGTCCGAGGCGCAATCCACGCGCTGAGCCTTCCCGCGGAGCGAAACAGCCGGCCGCGTTCGGGTGCGCGCCCGGGCCGCCCGGAGCATGCGGAAAACATTACCGTTCGGGCAGCGAAATAATCATCTGATTCGGTGTAAACACTCTCTGGCTGGCGAACGACGATACGTCTAGATTAAGTGCACTGGGCACGATATCCCACCAAGGCTAGACGACCGCGAGCAGAGGTCACATCCGAGGGGAGTGCGCGTGGGCGAGGACGCTTCGGTTCCCGCCGCCGCACGCGGAAGACGCTGCGAATTTCTTGACGCCGATCGGCCCTGTGTCCAGCCTATGTTGCCGACGTATATTTTGCGTCGCGCTTCAGACGCTTACCGGCCGCCTACGCGATGTGACGGCCGGTTTCGTTTTTTCGGCATGTAGAGGCGCGAGCCGCCAGCCGTTATCCTATGGGCCATGACGCGCCCTCTATTGCTCACCGATGCCAACCCGTAACCGGCTCCTCACGGCGGCGGTGCTGTGCGCGTCGTTGGCGCTCAGCGCGTGCAACGATCGACAAAACGAACTCGACGTGCAAAAACTCAAAGACTGGTTCAACTCGATCAAACCGGAATCGATGCTGCTGCGAGGCTTGACGCCCGGCGTCACGACCGAAGCCCAGATCCGCGACCAGATGGGGCGCCCGGAGACCGAGCGCGACTACCCGGACGGCGCCAAGCGCCTCGAATATCCGCGCGGCCCGGCTGGCCTGAAGACCTTCATGGTGGACATCGGCCCCGACGGCCGATTGAAGGCGATCACGCAGGCGCTGACGGCCGCCAACTTCGCGAAGATCCACGCCGGCATGAGCGAGGACGAAGTGCGCGAGCTGCTCGGCAAGCCGACCGAGATCGCCGTCTACCCGCTCAAACCGGAGACGGTCTGGAGCTGGCACTGGTTCGAAGGCGGCGTCGATCAGGACGCGTATTTCAACGTGCATTTCGCGCCGGACGGGCTCGTGTACACGACCTCGCGCTCGGACGTGATCCGCGGCCGCTGAATATCGAAAAAGCGACCCAAAACTCGTAAAAACGCGGCGCGGTGCGCGTCGCGAACGCCGAGGCGTACGGGTCGGACAAGACCGATTTTGCCGCTCCCACAAGCATTTGCCGCCCGTCCCCAGGGCGGTTCGCGTCATGCTGCGATGCAGCACGCGCATCCCTTTCAGTTTGAGCAATTTAAATTCGCTTGCGAGTATCCGCTCCAGGCCCAAGCGGTCGCGCGGCGCATCACACGCGCGGCGCCGCGCAGGCCCACCCAACCCCAAAATCAGACGGAGACGCGCGTGTTCCTCTACGGCTTTGGCCCGGTGCTGCTGGCCGGCACGATACAGACGATCAAGCTGTCGGTGCTGTCGCTGTCGGCGGCCGTCCTGCTCGGTCTCATCGGTGCGGTGGCGAAGCTCTCGCACAACCGCGCGCTGCGGTCCACGGCGACCGCCTACACGACGCTGATCCGCTCGGTGCCCGATCTCGTCCTGATGCTCTTGCTCTTCTACAGCATCCAGATCGCGGTCAACCAGATGACCGACGCGCTCGGCTGGGACCAGATCGACATCGACCCGTTCGTCGCCGGCGTGCTCACGCTCGGCTTCATCTACGGCGCGTACTTCACCGAGACGTTCCGCGGCGCGTTCCTTTCCGTGCCGCGCGGCCAGCTGGAGGCGGGCAGCGCGTACGGCATGAGCGGCATGCGCGTGTTCGTGCGGATCATGTTTCCGCAGATGATGCGCTTCGCCCTGCCGGGCATCGGCAATAACTGGCAGGTGCTCGTGAAGGCCACGGCGCTCGTGTCGATCATCGGCCTCGCCGACGTCGTCAAGGCGGCCCAGGACGCCGGCAAGAGCACCTTCAACATGTTCTTCTTCATCCTCGTTGCGGCGCTCATCTACCTCGCGATCACGACGGTGTCGAACGTCGTGCTCCTGTGGCTCGAAAAGCGCTATTCCATCGGCGTGAGGCACGCAGAACTATGATCGAGATCCTTTCGCAATTCGGGCAGGCGTTCCTCTACTGGGACGGCCAGCGCTTCTCCGGGCTTGCCGTGACGGCGTGGCTCCTGGCCGCGTCGATCTCGATCGGCTTCGTGATGGCGGTGCCTCTCGCGGTGGCGCGCGTGTCGAAGAAGCGCTGGCTCTCGACGCCGGTGCGCCTCTACACCTACGTGTTTCGCGGCACGCCGCTCTACGTGCAGCTGCTCCTGATCTACACGGGCGTCTACAGCCTCGAATATGTGCGCTCGCATGAGCTGCTCAACACGTTCTTCAGGAGCGGCTTCCACTGCGCGATTCTCGCGTTCGCGCTGAACACCGGCGCCTATACGACGGAGATTTTCGCGGGCGCGATCAAGGCGACGAATTACGGCGAGATCGAGGCGGCGCGCGCCTACGGGATGGGGTGGTTCACGATGTACCGCCGCATCATCGTGCCGTCGGCCTTGCGCCGGGCGCTGCCGTTGTACAGTAACGAGGTGATCCTGATGCTGCACGCGACCACCGTCGCCTTCACCGCGACCGTGCCCGACATCCTGAAGGTCGCGCGCGACGCCAATTCGGCCACGTACCTGTCGTTCCAGGCGTTCGGCATCGCCGCCCTGATCTATCTTGCTGTATCGTTCGCACTCGTCGCGGCGTTCAGGCGGGCCGAACAGCACTGGCTCGCGTACCTGGCCGTCGGCCGCCACTGACCGCCCCCTCGGGGGGCAGTGAACGAAGTGAACGTGGGGGCTGTTTCATTTACAACGGGAGAGCATGGTGTCCCAGACCAATCCATCCGCCGCTGCCAAACTCGCGGCGCTCGACATCCACAAGCGCTACGGCGACAACGAAGTGTTGAAGGGCGTGACGCTGACCGCGAAGGCCGGCGACGTCATCAGCATCATCGGTGCAAGCGGCTCGGGCAAGAGCACGTTCCTGCGCTGCATCAACTTTCTGGAGCGGCCGAACGCGGGGCAGATCGTCGTCGACGGCGAGACCGTGAAGACCAAGGCCGATCGCGCCGGCAATCTCGAAGTCGCGGACCACAAGCAACTTCAGCGCATCCGCACCAAGCTTTCGATGGTGTTCCAGCACTTCAACCTGTGGGCGCACATGAACGTGCTCGAGAACGTGATCGAAG
>NZ_JAFLRF010000003.1:163141-335876 GCF_017315705.1 Trinickia mobilis
ATCCACGTGCTCGGCATGCCGCGCCGCGAAGCCGAGGAGCGCGCGCGCCAGTATCTGGAGAAGGTGGGTCTCGCGCCGCGCGTCGAGAAGCAGTATCCGTCGCATTTGTCGGGCGGCCAGCAGCAGCGCGTCGCGATTGCGCGCGCGCTCGCGATGAACCCCGACGTGATGCTGTTCGACGAGCCGACTTCGGCACTCGATCCGGAGCTCGTCGGCGAAGTGCTCAAGGTGATGCAGAAGCTCGCCGAGGAGGGCCGCACGATGATCGTCGTGACGCACGAGATGGGCTTCGCGCGCAATGTGTCGAACCACGTGATGTTCCTGCACCAAGGGCGCACCGAGGAACAGGGCGATCCGAAGATCGTGCTCACGCAGCCTACCAGCGAGCGCCTGAAGCAGTTCCTCTCGGGCAGCCTGAAGTAGGCGGCGTGCCCGTTCGCACGGCCGCAGCCGTTCTTCTGCCGTCCAACTGATGGTTCGGCCCGCCAGCCCCGCACACGCGACGCAAGTGGCGATCGTCGCGTTGCCGCCTGTGTCGATGTCGGGTGTGGGGCCGATCGTCGATGCGCTCACGCTCGCCAACGAGATCGACGGGCGCCTCTTGTACCGCTGGCAAGTCTGTTCGTGGGACGGGCGGCCCGTGTCGCTCTCGGGCGGCGCGCAATGGCCCGCCGACACCGCGTTCAACGACGGCATCGCCTGCGACTGGCTGATCCTCGTCTCCGAGCGCTTCCAGCAGTTCGCCGACTACCGCCTCTTTCTCGCCAGCCTCGCGCGCGTGGGGCAGCGCACGCCGCTCGTCACCGGCATCCATCACGGCGTCTGGTGGCTCGCGATGGCGGGGCAGCTCTCCGGCTATCGCGTGAGCGTCAACTGGGAAACCTATCAGCAGTTCGCCGAGCAGTTCGAGCGCTCGATCGTCACGCAGCAGATCTTCGAAATCGACCGCGATCGCGCAACCTGCGCGGGCGGCCAGGCGACCGTCGACTTCATGCTCGCGATGATCGGCCGCGATCACGGGCCGGAGCTGGCGGAGCGGATCGCCGATGCGCTCGGCGTCGGCGTGTTGCGGGCCGGCGAAGAGCGCCAGCGCATTCCGTTCGTCACCGCGCCGGGCGAGCGGCATCCGCGCCTGAACGATGCGCTGCTCCTCATGGAAGCGAACATCGAAGATCCGCTGACGACCGATGAAATCGCGGGGCTGGTCGGCGTGTCGCGCCGCCAGCTCGAACGCCTGTTTCGCCAATACCTCGGTTCGATGCCGTCGAAGTACTACCTCGGATTGCGTCTTCTGAAAGCGCGCACGCAACTGCAGCGCACGAGCAAATCGGTCGTGCAGGTCAGCTTGGCGTGCGGGTTTTCGTCGGCGGCGCATTTCTCGAACGCCTATCGCGAGCGCTTCGGCGTGACGCCGCGCGAGGACCGCCGCAACTGGATCGAAAAGCAGCACGGCGGCGAGGGCGCCGGCGCCGCGAAAGGACACGCGGGCGAGCCGCGCGCGGGCGCGATGATCGAGCGCCCGGATGAACCATGAATCGTGTGACTTGAACCCCGATAGTTTGCGTCGCGTATGCGCAAGACGCGCTACGCATCGTTTCCTACACTACTGACATTGCCCAACGAGGATTAGCCATGAACGACCTGACTGTGAACCGCCAGACCTTCGACGAAGTCATGGTGCCGGTGTTTTCGCCCGCCGCCTTCGTGCCGGACCGCGGCGAGGGCTCGCGCGTCTGGGACACGCAGGGCCGCGACTATATCGACTTCACCGGCGGCATCGCGGTGACGGCGCTCGGGCACTCGCATCCGGAACTGCTGCGCGTGCTGCGCGAGCAGGGCGAGAAGGTGTGGCACGTCAGCAATGCGTACACGAACGAGCCGGTGCTGCGCCTCGCCAAGCGCCTCGAAGCCCTGACGTTCGCGGACCGCGCGTTCTTCGCGAACTCCGGCGCCGAAGCGAACGAAGCGGCGCTCAAGCTCGCGCGCCGCGTGGCGGTCGAGCGTCACGGCGAGGACAAGTACGAGATCGTGTCGTTCACGCAGTCGTTCCACGGGCGCACCTTCTTCACGGTCAGCGTGGGCGGCCAGCCGAAATACGCGGAAGGCTTCGGCCCGCAGCCGGCCGGCATCCTCCACCTGCCGTACAACGACGTCGAAGCGGCCAGGCAGGCCATCGGCCCGAAGACCTGCGCGGTCATCGTCGAGCCGATCCAGGGCGAAGGCGGCGTGATTCCGGCCGATCCCGCGTTCCTGCGCGCGCTGCGCGAAGCGTGCGACGCGCACGGCGCGCTGCTGATTTTCGACGAGGTGCAAACGGGCGTCGGCCGCACGGGTCATTTCTACGCCTACATGGATACGGGCGTGACGCCGGACATCCTCACCACGGCCAAGTCGCTCGGCAACGGCTTCCCGATCGGCGCGATGCTGACGACGAAGGAAATCGCCGCGCACTTCAAGGTCGGCGTGCACGGCACGACGTACGGCGGCAATCCGTTGGGTGCTGCGATCGCCGACAAGGTCGTCGAGCTGGTCAGCGCACCGGCGCTGCTTGAAGGCGTGCAAACGAAAAGCGCGGCGATCAAGGCGAAGCTCGCCGAGCTGAACCAGCGCTTCGGCATCTTCACGGAAGTGCGCGGCAAGGGTCTCCTGATAGGCGCCGAGCTGACGAGCGCATACGAAGGCCGCGCGAAGGACTTCGTGAACGCGGCCGCCAAGCACGGCGCGATGCTGTTGATCGCCGGCCCGAACGTGCTGCGCTTCGCGCCGTCGCTGATCATCCCGCAGGCCGACATCGACGAAGGCTTCGCGCGTCTTGCGAAGGCGATCGAGGAAGTGGTCGGCGCGACGAGCGAAGCGCACGCCAAGTAACGGATTCGATGGCGCGCCCCATGCAACGCGCGATCCACTCAAACACTGGAACGATGATGCTCTACGTACGCCCGGGAAGACTGTCCGATCTCGATGCGCTCGAACACATGGCGCGCACCGCGCAGCCCGTGCTGCACTCGCTGCCGCATGACAGGAAGGCGCTGGAGGCGCGCGTCGCGCTGTCCGAGGACTCGTTTCGCGCGGAAGTCGATTTTCCGGGCGAGGAGTTTTATCTCTTCGTGCTCGAGGACGGTGCGAGCGGCAAGCTGTTCGGCACGGCGAGCATCGTCGCCGCGGCGGGCTACTCGGAGCCGTTCTACGCGTTTCGTAACGACGCGCTGATCCACGCGTCGCGCGAGCTGCACGTGAACCGCAAGATTCACGCGCTGACGATGTCGCACGAGCTGACCGGCATGAGCCGCCTCGCGGGCTTCTATATCGACCCGTCGCTGCGCGGCGATGCGGCCGCGCACCTGATGTCGCGCGCGCGGATGATGTATATCGCCGCGAACCGCAAGCGCTTCACGCCGGAAGTGTTTTCGCTGCTGCTCGGCGTGACCGACGAGAACGGCGTATCGCCGTTCTGGGAGGCGGTCGGGCGCAAGTTCTTCGGCCGCAACTTCGCGGATGTCGACGTCGCCTCGGGCGGACGCAGCCGCACGTTCATCGCCGAGGTGATGCCGAGCTATCCGCTCTACGTGCCGCTCTTGCCTGAAGCGGCGCAGCGCGTGCTCGGCGAGCCGGACGAGCACGCGCTCCTCGCTTACGACATTCAGCTCGAAGAAGGCTTCGAGCCGGATCGCTACGTCGATATCTTCGATGCCGGCCCGGTGTTGACGGCGCAGGTCGATCGCAGCGCGTGCGTCGCGCGCAACGAAGCGCGCGTCGTGCACGAGATCGCGGCGGCGGACGCTCGGTCGGCCACTGCGTCGGCCACGACCTACCTCGTTTCGAGCAACCGTGCGGGCGACTTCCGCTGCGTGCTGGCCGAGCTGCCGCACGAACGTGCAGCGGGCGCGCCGCTCGCGAGCGCGGCGCGCGCCGCGCTCGGCGTGCAGGACGGCGACACGGTGCGCTGCGTGCGGCTGCATCAGCGTGAGCTCGACGTCGACAGCGAAACCGGCACGGATAACCCTCAAGGAGTTGGACCATGATCGTCGTTCGCGTCGTCAAGCCGAGCGATGTGGACGCGCTCGTCTCGCTCGCGCAGGAGACCGGCCCGGGTCTCACCACGTTCAAACCCGATCGCGACGCGCTCGCCGCGCGCATCGCACGCTCGCAAAAGACGATGGACGGGCGTGCTGCGCCTCACGAGGCGGGCTACTTCTTCGTGATGGAAGACACGGCGACGGGCGATGTCGCGGGCGTCTGCGGCATCGAGACGCAAGTCGGCCTCGAGCAGCCGTTCTACAACTACCGCGTGAGCACGGTCGTGCACGCGAGCCAGGATCTCGGCGTGTGGACCAAGATGTCGGCGCTCAACATTTCGCACGACCTCACCGGTTACGCCGAGGCGTGCTCGCTGTTCCTGAGCCCGCGCTATCGGACGGGCGGCGTCGGCGGCTTGCTTTCGCGCTCGCGCTTCATGTTCATCGCGCAGTTCCGCGACCGCTTTCCGGAGCGCATCTGCGCCGAGTTGCGCGGGCATTTCGACGAGGACGGCACGTCGCCGTTCTGGCGCGCGGTCGGCTCGCACTTCTATCAGATCGATTTCAACGCGGCCGATTATCTGAGCGCGCACGGCCGCAAGTCGTTTCTCGCGGAACTGATGCCGCGCTATCCGGTGTACGTCGACTTGCTGCCGCAGGAGGCGCAGGACTGCGTCGGCGTCACGCATCGCGACACGGCGCCGGCACGCAAGATGCTCGAAGCCGAAGGGCTGCGCTATCAGAACCACGTCGACATCTTCGACGCGGGCCCCGTCCTCGAATGCCATGTCTCGGACTTGCGCACGGTGCGCGAGAGCGCCGTGGTGCCGGTCGAGATCGGCGCCGCGCCCGCCGGCGACGACGCGCCGCGCTCGCTCGTGTCGAATACGTCGCTTGGCGGCTTCCGTGTCGGCGTTGCGGCAGGAATCGTGGATGACGGCGTGTTCCGTTTGACGGCTGAAGAAGCTGCCGCGCTCAACGTCAAAGCCGGCGACCCCGTGCGTGTGTTGCCGCTCTCAAGAGAACGCCGGGCCGCCCCAAGTTCTTCGCCCGACAGGAAGTCCCCTTGGGGGATTGACCCCCTCGGGGGGCCTGGCGCAAAGCGCCAGGGTGGGGGCGCATTCACATCTAAACAGCAGAGATGACCATGACTGAACTCTTTATCGACGGCGAATGGGCCGCCGCGAGCGGACCCGCTTTTTCGTCGCGCAATCCGGGCACGGGCGCGACCGTGTGGGAAGGCAAGAGCGCCTCGGCCGACGACGTCGACCGTGCGGTGAAGAGCGCACGCCGCGCATTCGCGAAGTGGTCCGCGACGAGCTTCGAAGCGCGCTGCGCCATCGCGCGCCGCTTCGCGGCTGTGCTGATCGAACGCAAGGAAGCGATCGCGCACGCGATCGGCCGCGAGACCGGCAAGCCGCTGTGGGAAGCGCGCACCGAAGTCGCCACGATGGCGGCCAAGGTCGAGATCTCGATCACGTCGTATCAGGAGCGCACCGGCGAGAAGCGCGCACCGATGGCCGATGGCGTAGCGGTACTGCGCCACCGTCCGCATGGCGTCGTCGCCGTGTTCGGGCCGTATAACTTCCCGGGACACTTGCCGAACGGGCACATCGTGCCGGCGCTGATCGCGGGCAACGCGGTCGTGTTCAAGCCGTCCGAGCTTGCGCCGGACGTTGCGCGCGCAACGGTCGAGGTGTGGCGCGATGCCGGCTTGCCCGCGGGCGTGCTCAATCTCGTGCAGGGCGAGAAGGACACGGGCATCGCGCTCGCGAATCACCGTCAGATCGACGGCCTCTTCTTCACGGGCAGCTCGGATACCGGCACGCTCCTGCACAAGCAGTTCGGCGGACGCCCGGAAATCGTGCTCGCGCTCGAGATGGGCGGCAACAATCCGCTCGTCGTCGCCGATGTCGCGGACATCGATGCGGCCGTGCATCACACGATTCAGTCGGCGTTCCTGTCGGCAGGACAGCGCTGCACGTGCGCGCGCCGCATCTTCGTGCCGGACAACGCATTCGGCGAGCGTTACCTGGCGCGCTTCACCGAAGTGAGTTCGCGGATCGCGTACGGCCTGTACGACGCCGATCCGCAGCCGTTCATGGGCGCGGTGGTGTCGGCGCGCGCGGCGTCGCGGCTGGTTCAGGCGCAAAGCCGTTTGATCGAGAGCGGTGCAAAGGCGCTCTTGAAGATGGAACAGCGCGACCCGCAGCTCGGCTTCGTGAGCCCGGCGATTCTGGATGTCACGGCGCTAAGCGAATTGCCCGATGAGGAGCACTTCGGGCCTTTGGCGCAAATCGTCCGCTACGCGAGCTTCGACGAAGCGATCGAGCGCGCGAACGACACGGTCTACGGCCTCTCGGCTGGCTTGCTCGCCGACGACGAAGCCGCCTGGACGCATTTCCAGCGCACGATCCGCGCCGGCATCGTCAACTGGAACCGGCCGACCAACGGAGCGTCGTCTGCCGCGCCGTTCGGCGGCACCGGACGCTCGGGCAACCATCGCCCAAGCGCCTACTATGCAGCCGATTACTGCGCGTACCCGATGGCCTCGGTCGAAAGCGCGCAACTGCAAATGCCCGCGAGCGTCTCGCCGGGCCTTCACTTCTAAGGACTGGCTATGGAAGCTCGGGAAGCCAATTTCGACGGACTCGTAGGTCCGACGCACAACTACGCAGGGCTCTCGTTCGGCAACGTGGCCTCGCAGAACAACGAGAAGTCGGTTGCCGATCCGAAGGCGGCGGCCAAGCAAGGCTTGCGCAAGATGAAGCAGCTTGCCGACCTCGGTTTCCTGCAAGGCGTGCTGCCGCCGCAGGAGCGTCCGTCGCTGCGCCTGTTGCGCGAGCTCGGGTTCTCGGGCAACGAGACGCGCGTGATCGAGCGCGCGGCGAAGGAAGCGCCGGAGCTGCTGGCGGCCGCGAGCTCGGCCTCGGCGATGTGGACGGCCAATGCGGCGACGGTGAGCCCGTCGGCCGATACGCACGACGGCCGCGTCCACTTCACGCCCGCCAATCTCACGAGCAAGCTGCATCGCGCGATCGAGCACGAAGCGACGCGCCGCACGCTGCGCGCGATCTTCGCCGACGAAGCGCGCTTCGCCGTGCACGACGCCCTGCCGGGCACGCCCGCGCTCGGCGACGAGGGCGCGGCGAACCACACGCGGTTTTGCGCGGAGTACGGCAAGCGCGGCGTCGAATGCTTCGTCTATGGACGCAGCGAGTACCGCCGCGGGCCGGAGCCCAAGCGCTATCCGGCGCGCCAGACGTTCGAAGCGAGCCGCGCGGTCGCGCAGCGGCACGGCCTCGACGACACGGCGACCGTCTACGCGCAGCAAAGCCCCGACGTGATCGACGCAGGCGTATTCCACAACGACGTGATCGCAGTCGGCAATCGCGAAACGCTCTTTTGCCACGAGCGCGCGTTCGTCGACCAGAGCGCCGTCTACGATCAGTTGCGCACGCAACTGTCGAAGCAGGGCGCCGCGTTCAACGTGATCGAGGTGCCGGACGCGCAGGTGAGCGTGGCCGATGCGGTGTCCTCGTATCTGTTCAACAGCCAGTTGCTGACGCGCCCGGACGGCAAGCAGGCGCTCGTCGTGCCGCAGGAGTGCCGCGAGAACCCGCGCGTGGCCGAGTATCTGGACCGGCTCATGAGCGGCTCGGGCCCGATCGACGATCTGCTCGTCTTCGATCTGCGCGAGAGCATGAAGAACGGCGGAGGCCCGGCGTGCCTGCGCCTGCGCGTGGTGTTGAACGAACCGGAGCGTGCGGCGGTGAAACCCGGTGTCTGGATCGACGACACGCTGTTCGGCCGGCTCGATGCCTGGATCGAAACGCACTACCGCGACCGCCTGACGCCGTCCGACCTGGCCGATCCGAGCCTGCTCGTTCAATCGCGCACCGCGCTCGACGAACTGACGCAAATCCTCGGCTTGGGCTCGCTCTATGACTTCCAGCGCTGAGCGCGGCACGCCGGGTCTCACCGCAGATTTCCTGGCGTTCACGCTCGCGGGCCGGCGGCCCGCTGCCGGGCAGGAAGCGCTGACGTGCGCGAACGGCGTGCGCGCCG
The DNA here is from genome assembly GCF_017315705.1 of Trinickia mobilis. Lineage (GTDB taxonomy): Bacteria > Pseudomonadota > Gammaproteobacteria > Burkholderiales > Burkholderiaceae > Trinickia_A > Trinickia_A mobilis. The sequence goes on from NZ_JAFLRF010000003.1 coordinate 171,226, forward strand.
CGTGGCTCGACGACGGCATCCTGCAACTGGAGCCGTCGGCCACCGATGAAAAGACGCGCAGCGTGCTCGTATCGGCGGGTATTCACGGTGACGAAACGGCGCCGATCGAACTGCTGTCGTTGATCGTGCGCGATATCGCGAGCGGGGCGCTGCCGCTCGCTTGCCGCTTGCTGATCGTGCTCGGCAACCTCGATGCGATGCGTACGTCGTGCCGCTATGTCGATGACGATCTAAACCGCCTGTTCAGCGGCAAGCATGCGCAATTGCCGCAAAGTCGCGAAGCGCCGCGCGCGGCGACGCTCGAGCAGGCGGCGCGTGATTTCTTTGCACGTGCCGCCAGCGCCGCCGACGCGCGCTGGCACATCGATATGCACACGGCCATTCGTGCGTCGGTGTTCGAGCAGTTTGCGCTGCTGCCGCATACGGGGGTGCCGCTGTCGCGGGCCATGTTCGAGTGGCTGCGCGATGCGCGAATTGCCGCTGTGCTGCTGCATACGGCCAAGGGCAATACGTACTCGCATTTCACCGGGCGAACGTGCGGCGCGCAGGCTTGCACGCTGGAGCTTGGGAAAGTGAGACCGTTCGGCCAGAACGACTTGACGCGGTTTGCCGGCGCGGATAGCGCGGTGCGGCAGATGGTGTCGGGGGCAGAGGACGCTCAGGATGCGCCGATGCCGCGCGTGTTTACGGTGATCGGTCAGATTACCAAGCAGAGCGATCAGCTCGAATTGCACGTGGCTGCCGACGTGCCGAACTTCACGGCGTTCGCCAAGGGCACGTTGCTCGCGCGGGATGGGGAATACCGTTATACGGTCTGGCACGATGAGGAGCGGATTGTGTTTCCGAATCCTTCGGTCAAACCTGGCCTGCGGGCGGGGTTGATGGTCGTGGAGACTACGCAGCAGACGCTTGCTGCGCTTGTGGGTTGATTGTTGTTGCGCTTGGCATGCCGCAAATCTGTCATTGCGACGATACGCCAGGCCCCAAGCCTTATCTATTCGACGCTGTCGAGCAACCGTCCAAGTCAGCACCTGCCCCACGCTCGCCATCGTATAATCACCCGCAAATTCGAGACGGAATCCGGCCGGGATTCCGACAAAAGACGCCTTAGTAAAAGATATCAAGCGTACGTGCGAGGGACATTCGAGATGGAAACCAGGGACGGGCCCACGCTGCATTCCGACGCCGGTCCTGCCGGGGCCGGCGCTCCATCCCGGGTTCCCGAAGGTTTTGCGCACCTGGGCAGGCAGCCGTTGCTCGATCGCGACGGAATGCTGCGCGGCTTCGAGCTGCTGTTTCGCGGCGATGTCCAAAATCACGCCAAAATCGAGGACGAGGACAACGCCACCGCCCAGGTCATCATCCGCACGATCGGCGAATTCGGCGTGCGCGCCGCGCTCGGCGGCCACAAGGGCTATCTGAACGCGAGCCGCGCGATGCTGCTCGCCGATGCGATCACGCTGATTCCGAACGAACGCTTCGTGTTCGAGCTGCCGCCCGATATCGAGGTGGACGCCGCGCTGCTCGGGCGGCTCGTCCAACTGCACGCGAAGCGCTACCGCTTCGTGCTCGACGAAGTCGTGCAGCCCGACGCGACGTTCGCGAAGCTTTTGCCCTACGCCGAATCCGTCAAGATCGATTTCAGCCGCTGCTCGCCCGAGCTGCTGCCGAAACTCGCGAAAGTGCTGAAGTCGGCGGGCAAGATCCTGATCGCGATGAAGGTCGAATCGCAGGACGCGTTCGAGGAGGCGAAGGCGCTCGGCTTCGATCTGTTCCAGGGGTATTTCTTCGCGCGGCCGCAAATGCTGACGGCCCGCCGCGCCAGCGCGCCGCGTCAGGCGCTGCTCAATCTGCTGCGACTGCTGTCGTCGGACCCGAGCGTCGCGCAGCTCGAAGCCGAATTGAAGCTCACGCCGGTGCTCGTCATGCATCTGATGCGGCTCGCGAATTCGGGCGAGTACAGCATCGGCCGCAAGGTGGCGACGCTGCGCGACGCGATCATCGCGACCGGCACCAACCGCATCACGCGCTGGACCCAAATGCTGCTGTACGCGGACGGCCGCAAGGTGCCGCTCGAAGACGATCCGCTGCTGCAGCTCGCGGCCACGCGCGCGCGTTTCATGGAGCTGGCCGTTGCGCGCCTGCCGAACGCGAACCGGCAGACGACGGATGCGGCGTTCCTGACGGGCGTCTTCTCGCTCGTCGACGCCGTGTTCGGCGACTCGCTCGAGCACACGCTCGAAGATCTCACGCTGTCGCGCCATATTCGCGCGGCGATCCTCGAGCGCGAAGGCGTGCTCGGCACGCTGCTTTCGGCCGTCGAAGCGCTGGAGCTCGGAGATTGGGCGGCGCTCGACCGCGCCTGCGAGACACTCGCGCCGCTCACCTCGGCCGAGCTGGCCGAGCTGGCGCTCAACGCCGCGGCATGGGCGGCCTCCGCCGATCACAGCGCGGATAGCCAAGGCTTGGAACGACTCGAGGATTGAACGCGGGGTCACGCGGCCAAGCGGCCGCCCCGTCGAATCAAAGCGTTTCGACCTCGCGCGTCGGCGCGTGCGCGAAGAAACGGCCCAGCTCGCGCGCGAGTTCGTTGAGCGCGCTCATCTCGCGCTGCGAGATCTTGCGCGGCTCCTGATCACGCGACCAGTCGCCGTACATGAGCGCCACAGTCGAATGATTGGCCGTCACCGGCAACAAGACGAACGAGCGCGCGTCGTCGAACGACTGCTTGAACCAGGCCGGCAGGCGCGCGACCATCTTCGGGTCGTGCGCGTTTTCGATGAAGATGCCGACAGAATTGGCGATCGCGAGATGGAACACGTCGGGCTCGAACGCCTCGGGGAAATGCAGCGACTGCAGCAGGGTATCGACGTCGCGCCCGAAGCCCATGCGCGCCTTGAAGACACCCGGTGCCTGCCGCACGAACACGACCGTCCGGCAGAAATTGAGGCTCGCGAGCACGGTTTCCGACGCGAGCGCGAGCACCGGCGCGAGCGCATTCTCCGACGGCAGCGCGCGCAAGTCTTCGAGCCCTTCGCCGATGCGCGCCTCCGGCGTGACGGCCGCGCGCGCGATCGCATCGGCGTTCGCGCGCAGCTCGACGATCTCGCGCATCACGCCGTCGCCGGTTTCCTCGTGCGCGAGCGCGACGCTCATCTGCGCGAGCGTGTCGGCATCGGTCGCGAGCGGGCGGCTGTAGCGATGCGCGAGCTCGGCGATGCGCGACTCGCGCACGTGGTCGGGCACGTCGGCGGCCGTCAGCGCGTCGGCGACTTCAGTCGAATAGTTCGTGATCGCGCGCAGCCAGTGCACCTCGCGCGATTCGTTCGCGTCGGGCTCGTACGTGGCCATGCCTGCGCGGATCATGTCCGGCAGCCGCCAGCGCTTGGCCGCTTCGAGCCCGAGCTCTGCGAAGCTCACGCCGAGCACGGCGACGCAAGCGGCCGCTTCGCCGATGCCTTCGGCCCTGGCCTTGCGGCGGATCTGGTCCCACTCGCCTTCGAGGTAGAACACGACGAGGAGCTTGCCGACCTGCCGCATCAGCGTGCAGACGACCGCCTCTTCGCTCGCGCGCAGATCGCCCCACTCGGTGAGCTTGCGCGCGACGCAGCCCGAGAGCATCGTGCGGTTCAGCTCGAGCTTCGCGTCGATGCGGCGCGGCGCGCTGTGATGAAAGTGATCGACGAGCTTGAGCCCCACGACGAGGTGCCCCACGGCATCCATGCCGAGCACCATCAGGGCCCGCGTGACGGTCGTGATGTTGCCGCCGAAGGCCATGTACATCGCCGAATTCGCGAGACGCAGCACCTTTTGCGTCAGCGCGAAGTCCGACAGCACGACTTGCACGAGCGCCGTGAAGTCCAGATCGTCGTTGTTCATCGCCGCCATCGTGGTGCGCAGCGATTGCGAAAGCATCGGAAAGTCCCCGCGCTCGCTCATCCGCGCCCACAGCTTGTCGAGCAGCGCCGCCTTTACCATGTCAGCATCCGCCGGGCCGCCCCAAGGACGCTGAGCGCCCCCACGAGGGGCAGCGAGCGAAGTGAGGCAGGGGGCTGTTTCAATTTCAATTCCGTACCCATACGCATTTCAGTGTGTGCCGTGCCGCCGGTCAGCAGACGCTAGTCGTGAATGAGCGCATCAGGCATCGGTGCTCTCATGCAGGACGAGGGTCCGCGCTTCGAAGCGCCGGGCCAGCTCCTCGGACGGCAGCGCCTTGCAGACGAGCCAGCCCTGGATGTGGTCGCAGCCCATTTCGGCGAGCAGCTCGCGCTGCGCTTCGGTTTCTACGCCTTCCGCGACGAGTTCGAGATCGAGCGTCTGCGCGAGCCCGACCACCGCGGAAACGATTGCTTGATCGTTGCGGGAGGTTAGCAGGTTCTCGACAAAGCTGCGGTCGATTTTCAATTTAGCGAGCGGGAAGCGTTGCAGGTACGCAAGGCTCGAGTAGCCGGTGCCGAAATCGTCGACGGCAAAGCGGATGCCGATGCTCGTCAACTCCTCCAGCAGCACCTTCGCGTGCGCGGGGTCGTGCATCAAGAGGCTCTCGGTGATCTCGAACACGAGGCGGTGCGGATCGAGCCCGGTCAGCTCGATCGCGTCGCGCACGCTCTGCGTGAAGCGCGGGTCGCGGAACTGCTGCGCCGACACGTTGACCGCCACGTATTGCAGCGGGATGCCTCGGGCGTCCCATTGGACCACCTGCATGCAAGCGATCTTCAGCACCCAGTTGCCGAGGTAGTTGATGAGCCCGATCGACTCCGCAAGCGGAATGAAAGTCGACGGCGGCACGAGCCCGTGCACGGGGTGGTGCCAGCGGATCAGCGCCTCCACGCCGACGACGCCGCGCGTCGCGCTGGTCGTGATCGGCTGGAAGTGCAGCGAGAACTCGCCGTTGCGCACGCCGTCGTAGAGGTCGGCTTCGAGCTTGAGCCGCTCGGCGTCGGCCGGGTCGGACTCCGGCGTATGGAACGTCAGCATGTTGCCGCCCGCCGCCTTCGCCTGCGCGAGCGCGTGATCGGCGCAGCGCAGCAACTGGCCGTGGTGCGCGTGCTCGGTGCCATGGCCGTGGCCCTGGTGGCTCTCGTCGGGATAGAGCGCGATGCCGATGCTCGCCGACAAATGCACCGGCTGCCCGTTGAAGGTGTAGGGCTGCTGGACCGCGGTCATGAGGCGCCGGCCGAGCGCTTCGACGGCGGCCGTGGCGTCGTCTTTGTTCGGCGCGGTGAGCAGGACCGCGAACTCGTCGCTCGCGACGCGCGCGAGCGTCTCGCCTTGCGAAGCGGTCGTCTGCAGGCGCCGCGCGGTCTCGCGCAGCATGTCGTCGCCCGCGTCGTAGCCGAGCGCGCGGTTCACGCGCTGGTAGTCGTCGAGGTCGAGCAAAAGCAGCGCCGCGCAGGTGCCGCGCCTGTCTGCGTCGTCCTGCGCGCGCGTGAGCGCGGGAACGAGCCCGGAGAGATTGGCGAGGCCTGTCATGCGGTCGTGGTGCAGCTCGTAGGTGAGCCGCTCTTCGGCCGCGCGCCAAGCCGAGATGTCGAAGCCGGCGATCGCGAAGCCCGCCACGCCCGCGTGGCTGCTCTTGACGACGCGCAGCTCGACGGCGAGCGGGTAGGTCAGCGACTTGACGAGGTGCAGCGTCGCCTTCTCGACGCCGCCGGAGAGCTCCGCGCGGGCGAGCAGCGCTTCGAGCGCGGCCGCTTCGCCGGCCGGCACGAGATCGTGCAGCGTGATGGTCTGCAGGTACTCGCGCCGGTAGCCGATGAAGCGCAGGCTCGCGTCGGACACGTAGAGGAAGCGCTGGGCGAGGTCGATGTGCGCGAGGAAGTCGACGGCGCCGACGGTCTCTTCGAGCCGAGCCTGCAAGGCGGCGCCTGCCGCTTTCGTGTCGCCGGCGGCGTCGCCCGGCGTGCCGGCGGGCTCGCTCGAGCGGCCGCGCAACTTGTCGATGGCGGCGCGCCAGGAGGGCCGGCGGGGCGCGGGGGTCCGATTCGCTTCCATGTATTTGTTGGCGACGCGAAGTCTCTTTGCGGCCGGCCAGGGGCCTTGCCCCAAGGCCGGCGGGGGGTTCGCGAGAGGCCGGGCTGGCTGCCGCCGGTTGGGCAGTCCGTGTTGCCTCTCATCAGATCAAGATATCGGCGGTGCCCTGGATTTCTTTAGTGCCGCAAACCCACTTTCGCGTTGAGGTTTTGGTTCGTCTGCAGAATCGATAATTTTTGAGAGACAATGCGGGGCTGCGCGGCGCCGCGACGAGCCGCCGAGGCAGCTTACCCAGCCTTACCTGCCGAATTGACTGAATTCCTTGAGACCGACTCATGGCCGAAAACCCGCCCGTACGCACGACGCAGGCATCCGAATGCGTGTACCTGGGGCGCCAGCCGATTATCGAGCGCAACGGCGCGCTCAAGGCGTACGAGCTGCTGTTTCGTTCGAGCACTCAAAATTTCGCGCTCGTGACGAGCGACGCGCAGGCGACCGCGCAAGTCGTCGCGCGCACGATCGGCGGCATCGGGGTGTCGGCCGCGCTCGGCACGCATCGCGGCTATGTGAACATCAGCCGCGAGCTGATCTTCGACGACATCATCCACGTGATGTCGCCCGAGCGCTTCGTGCTCGAGGTGCTGGAAACCGTGTCGTTCGACGCGCCGCTGATCGCGCGGGTCAACAAGTTGCGCCGCGCGGGCTATGCGGTTGCGCTCGACGACGTGTGCGAGCTGTCCGGCGGGTTGCTTTCGACCCTTCAGCACGTCGACATCGTCAAGGTCGATTTTCTGCAGACGCCGCGGCCGAAGCTCGCGGCGCTCGCCGAGGCGGTCCGCGCGCGCGGCAAGACGCTGATTGCCGAGAAGGTCGAAACGCAGGAGGACTTCGCGCTTGCGCGGCAGCTCGGCTTCGACATGTTCCAAGGCTATTACTTCGCGCGTCCGCAGGTGCTGACCGCGCGCCGCACGGATCCCTCGCGGCGCTCGCTGTTGCGCATGCTCGCGCTCCTCGCGAGCGACGCGAAGCTGACCGAGCTCGAAGCGGAGCTGAAGCTCAATCCGGAAGTCGTCGTGCAATTGCTGCGACTCGTCAATTCGAGCGGGTTCGGGCTCGGGCGCCGCATCGCGTCGCTGCGTGAGGCGATCATCGCGGCCGGCACGCGCCAGATCGCGCGCTGGGCGCAGTTGCTGCTGTATGCCGACAGCGGCGATCTGCCGTGGCGCGCCGATCCGCTCGTGCAATTGGCCGGCGCCCGCTCGCGCTTCATGGAGTTGGCCGCGAGCCGCGTGCGTCCGGACGACGAGCGCTTCGTCGATGCCGCGTTCATGACCGGCATCTTTTCGCTCGTGCACGTGGTGCTCGGCGTGGCGTCGCCGGCCGAGGCGCTCGACAAGCTCGGCCTCGTGTCGGAGATTCGCGATGCGATCGTCTACGGCGTCGGTCCGCTGGGCGCGCTGCTCGCGATCGCACAGGCCGCGGACGAGGGCGGCGCCGAGCGGCTGACGTCTGCGGCGCAGCTCACGCACGACCCGTTCGCGGCCCTCACGCCCGAGGTGCTCGCCGAGTTGAATCTGGCGGCGGCCGCGTGGTTCGGCCTGCACGGCCGCGACGCATAAGTCGCAGTGAGCGAAACTCGAGTGCCGCCGTTATCGGCTCACTGACGGGAACGGCAAAGTTAAGCGATTTCCGAATTCCGCGCCGCGGGCTTTCCCTGTGCTCCTGAGACGGCGTTGCTCGCATAGCGTGATTTGCAGGACCTGTGGACACCGGCGCCGCATGAAAGCTTTTCGTCGGTAATGCTCGCATACAAACATATCGTTGAACGTAACGAATGTAGAAAGCAAAAAGGGGCATCCTAACCAGCGATACCATGCGCCACGAGCGCATCGGCCGGCTTCGGTTCGTTGCAGTCTGCGAAGGGGTTTCCTTTGGACGACGCGCGTGTCAGAAGAATGTCGAGAATCTTCTCGGCAGCGGGCATCGTTTTGCTGCTGCTGACCGGCGTGCTCGTTTTCCGCTTTTTCTACGATGCGTCGCACAAAAAAGCGCCGCCGCCGCCGGCGACGCCGGTCAGCGCGGTGACCGTCACGCTCGCCGACGTGCCCGTCTATATCGATGCGCTCGCAACCGTCGTGCCGACGCGCTCGATCACCGTCATCACCCAGGTCAACGGCATTCTGAGCTCGGTCGATTTCGTCGAAGGGCAGCACGTGCGGCGCGGGCAGGTGATCGCGCGCATCGATTCACGCTCGCTCGAGGCGCAGCTCGAACAAGCGAAGGGCACGCTCGCGCACGACCGCGCCGCGCTCGCCAATGCGAAGCTCGATCTGGCGCGCTATCGCGTGCTGATCAAAGCGGGCTCGATCACGCAGCAAACGCTCGATACGCAGGTCGCGACCGTCGCGATGGACGAGGGCACGGTGCAGTCCGACGCGGGCAACGTCGCGAATCTGGCAGTGCAGGTCGGCTATTGCACGATCACGTCGCCGGTCGACGGCGTGGTGGGCTTGCGGCTCGTCGACCCCGGCAACTACGTGAGCTCGACGAGCACCACCGGCATCGCGGTCATCACCGCGCTGGAACCGGCGACGCTCGTCTATGCGGTGCCCGAGGACTATCTCGGCGAGATCCATCAGGCGATGGGGCGCGGCGCGGTGCCGGTCTACGCGTACGACCGCAACAAGAAGACGCTGCTTGCGACGGGCAAGCTGCTCGCGCTCGACAATCAAGTCGACACGACGACCGGCACCGTCAAGGTCAAGGCGATCTTCGAACACGGCGGCGACGTGCTGTTTCCGAATCAGTTCGTCAACGCGCGGATGCAGGCCGACACGCTCGAGCAGGTGCCCGTCGTGCCGACCGCGGCGATCCAGCACGGCGCGGCGGGCGACTTCGTGTTCGTCGTCGGCGCGGGCAACAAGGTTGCGCTGCGCAACGTGAAGGCGGGGCCGGCGACGGGCGACGACACCGCGATCCTCGATCACGGCTTGAAGGCGGGCGAGCGCGTCGTCACCGACGGCGCCGACAAGCTCGACAACGGCTCCGTCGTCAAGGTCGTGAGCGCGGGGACGCGCTAACCGAAGCGCAAATGGGGCCATCATGAACTACCCCCACGCTCACTACCGTTCGCCGTCGACCGGAGTTAGCGCTTTAGCGCTTACTCCGGTCCCATGCAAAGCTCCCCCCGAGGGGGGCGATGCCGTCCACGGCCGGCTTTGCAAAGCCGGCCGGCTGCGCAGGCGCGGAGCGATGCTCCGCGAATTCCCTGCTACGCCCCTTGGGGCGGCCCAGCGGGAGGCATCATGAACATCTCGCGTCCCTTCATCGAACGGCCGATCGCGACCACGCTCCTGATGGTGGCCGTGCTGCTCGTCGGCTTGCTCGCGTATCACTTGCTGCCGGTGTCGGCGCTGCCCGAAGTCGACTACCCGACGATCCAGGTCTACACGCAGTATCCCGGCGCGAGCCCGGACGTGATCAGCTCGTCGATCACGTCGCCGCTCGAGCGCCAGTTCGGCGAGATGCCGGGCCTGAAGACCCTGCACTCGACGAGTTCGAACGGCGTGTCGGTCGTCACGCTCGAGTTCGATCTGTCGCTCTCGCTCGATGTCGCCGAGCAGGAGGTGCAGGCGGCGATCAATGCGGCGGCGAGCTTTCTGCCCGCGAACCTGCCGTATCCGCCGGTCTACAGCAAGGTCAATCCGGCCGATGCGCCGGTGCTGACGCTCTCGCTCACGTCCGATCTGCTGCCGCTCACGAGGATCGAGGATCTCGCCGATACGCGCCTTGCGCAGAAAATCTCGCAGGTGTCGGGCGTGGGGCTCGTGACGATCGGCGGCGGCCAGCGGCCGTCGGTGCGCATCGAGACCAACGACGGTGCGTTGAACGCGCTCGGCCTCTCGCTCGACGACGTGCGCACGGCGCTCGGCGACGCCAACGTGAACCAGGCGAAGGGCAACCTCGACGGCAACTATCAGGCGTACTCGATCGGCGCGAACGACCAATTGCGCTCCGCGAGCGAGTACCGCGACCTCATCATCGCGTACAAGAACGGCGCGCCGATCGAGCTCGCGCAGATCGCGCGCTCGATCGAGGGCCCGGAAAACCCGCAGCAGGCCGCCTGGACCGGCAAGACGCCGTCGATCCTGCTCTCGATCCAGCGGCAGCCGGGCGCGAACGTGATCGAAGTCGTCGACCGCATCCAGCGCCTCCTGCCGCAATTGCGCGCGTCGCTGCCGGGCACGCTGCACGTGAGCGCGCTGACCGACCGCACGCAGACGATCCGCGCCTCGGTGCGCGACGTGCAGTACGAACTCGCCACGGCCGTCGCGCTCGTCGTGATGGTGATCTTCGTCTTTCTGCGCAATGTGCCCGCCACCGTGATTCCGGCGGTCACGGTGCCGCTTTCGCTGATCGGCACGCTCGCGCTCGCCTATGCGTTCGGTTTCTCGCTGAACAACCTGACGCTGATGTCGCTGACGGTCGCGACCGGCTTCGTCGTCGACGACGCGATCGTGATGATCGAGAACATCGCGCGCCACATCGAGGGCGGCGAGGCGCCGTTTTCAGCGGCGCTCAAGGGGGCGAAGCAGATCGGCTTCACGATCGTGTCGCTGTCGGTTGCGCTGATCGCGGTGATGATTCCGCTGCTTTTCATGGGCGATATCGTCGGACGGCTGTTCCGCGAGTTCGCGATGACGCTTGCCGTGGCGATCGTGATCTCGGCGCTGATTTCGCTCACGCTCACGCCGATGATGTGCTCGCGCATGCTCGAGGAACACGACGAGGGCAAGCGCGCCGACTTCTTCGACCGCGTGAACCGCCGCTATCTGCGTGCGCTCGACTGGGTGCTCGAGCGCCGCACGATGACGCTGCTTTCCGTGCTGCTGACCGCGGCGCTCACGTTCGCCTGCCTGTACGTGATGCCGAAGGGATTCTTTCCCGAGCAGGACACGGGGATCGTCGAAGGGATTTCGCAGGCGGCGCCGACGGTCTCGTTCAAGAAGATGGTCGTCAAGCAACAGCAGCTCGTCGCGCAGATCCTGAAGGACCCGGCGGTGACGAGCCTGTCGTCGTTCGTCGGCATCGATCAGACGAGCCCGACGATCAACCAGGGCACCATCCTCATCAACTTGAAGGACAAGGGCGAGCGCGCGAGCAGCGCGGCCGTGATCCGGCGCCTGTCCGACATCAACGCGGGCAGCGCGGGCATGCATCTGTTCCTGCACCCGGTGCAGGACCTCACGCTCGACGACACGATTTCCACGACCGCGTACCGGCTCGGCCTCGTGGCGGTCGATCCGGGTGTCGTCGATGCCTGGGCCGCGAAGATGGTCGCCGCGATGAAAGCGGACCCCGCGTTCGCCGACGTGCAAAGCCAGGCGCTGCAGCAGGGCAACGAGGTGATGCTGAGCTTCGACCGCTCGAGCGCGTCGCGCCTCGGCATCACGCCGCAGCAGATCGACGACGTGCTCTACGACGCGTTCGGCCAGCGCCAGGTGTCGACGATCTACACCGAGCTGAACCAGTACCACGTGGTGCTGATCGCGGACAAGAAGGAAGACAGCCTCGCGGATTTGTTGAGCGGCCTCTATGTGAATACGCCGAATGCGGGCGTCGCGCCGCTCGCGTCGATGGCGACGATGAAGATCGTGCACGCGCCCGTGACGATCAACCGGCAGGGGCAATTCCCGTACGCGGACCTCTCGTTCAATCTCGCGCCGGGCTACACGCTCGGCACGGCGGTGTCGCATCTGCGCGATATCGAGGCGCGCGTCGCGCTGCCGGCGTCCGTCCAAGTGAATCTGGAGGGCGCGGCGGCGACGTTCGCGGCGTCGCTCGCGAACGAAGCGTTTCTCGTCACCGCCGCGATCATCGTCGTCTACCTGATGCTCGGCATCCTGTACGAGAGCTTCATCCATCCGGTGACGATCCTCTCGACGCTGCCTTCGGCCGCGTTCGGCGCGCTCTTGGCGTTGCTCGTCACCGGCACGCAGTTCGACATCATCGGCCTGATCGGCATCGTGCTCTTGATAGGCATCGTGATGAAGAACGCGATCATGATGATCGACTTCGCGCTCGAGGCAGAGAGGAGCGAGCGGCTCGCCCCGCTCGATGCGATTCGCCGCGCGGCCGAGCTTCGCTTCAGGCCGATCCTGATGACGACGATGGCCTCCATGTTCGGCGCGTTCCCGCTCGCGTTCGGCACCGGCATGGGCTCGGAGCTGCGGCATCCGCTCGGTATCGCGATCATCGGCGGGCTTGTCGTGAGCCAGATGCTGACGCTCTTTTCGACGCCGGTGATCTATCTCGCGATGCATCGCGTCGAGGCCTTCTTCACGCCGGCCTCGAACGGCGCGCAAGTGCCGGGTAACTCGGTACGCGCCGAGCTGGACGGCGGCAGCAAGGACGGCGGAGGCGAATCATGAACCCCCACGCTCACTACCGTTCGCTGTCGACCGGAGTTAGCGCTTTAGCGCTTACTCCGGTCCCATGCAAAGCTCCCCCCGAGGGGGCCGATGCCTCCCTTGGGGCGGCCCGGCGGGAGGCATCATGAACCTCTCCGAGCCCTTCATCCGCCGGCCGATCGCGACGACGCTGATCGCGGTCGCGATCGCGCTGTTCGGCATGCTCGCGTTCAAGCTGCTGCCGGTGGCGCCGTTGCCCGAGATCGACTTCCCGACGATCAACGTGATCGCGAACCTGCCGGGCGCCGATCCGGACACGGTCGCGACCTCGGTCGCGACGCCGCTCGAGCGGCAGTTCGGGCAGATCGCGGGCGTCACGCAGATGACCTCGGTCAGCTCGCAAGGCGCGACGCGCATCACCTTGCAGTTCGACCTGAACCGCAATATCGACGGCGCCGCGCGCGACGTGCAGGCCGCGATCAACGCGGCGCGCACGAACCTGCCGGCGGATCTCGACGGCAACCCCACCTACCGCAAGGCGAACCCGGCCGACGCGCCGATCCTCATCATCAGCCTCACGTCGGATTCGGCGTCGCGCGGGCAGCTGTACGACGCGGCCTCGACGGTGCTCCAGCAAAAGCTCCTGCAAACGCCGGGCGTCGGCGACGTGACGGTGGGCGGCGGCGCGCTGCCGGCGGTGAGAATCGAATTGAACCCCGACCGGCTCAGTCACTACGGCATCAGCCTCGAACAGGTTCGCGCGGCGATTGCGAGCCAGAACGTGAATCTCGCCAAAGGCTGGACGTCGGCGGCCGGCGAGACCTTCAACATCGGTGCGAACGACATGCTCTATCAGCCGGCCGATTACACGTCGCTCGTCGTCAAGCAGAACAACGGCGACCTGGTGCGGATCTCCGATCTCGGCTACGTGCGCGAGGCGGTCGAAAACCTGCGCAACTACGGGCTTTCGGACGGCAAGGTCGCGGTGCTCCTGATCGTCTACAAGCAACCGGGCGCGAACGTGATCGAGACCGTCGACCACGTGAAAGCGGCGCTCCCGTTCCTGCAGGCGTCGATCCTGTCGTCGATCAAGCTGCACATCCTGATGGACCGCACGACGACGATCCGCGCGTCGCTGATCGAAGTGGAGATCACGCTCTTGATCTCGATCGTGCTCGTCACCGCCGTGACGTTCCTGTTCTTCCGCACCTGGCGCGCGACGCTCGTGCCGGCCATCGTCGTGCCGCTGTCGCTGCTCGCCACCTTCAGCGTGATGGTCTTCCTGCACTTCAGCTTGAACAATCTCTCGCTGATGGCGCTGACGATCTCGACAGGCTTCGTCGTCGACGATGCGATCGTCGTCGTCGAGAACATCATGCGGCATCTCGAGCGCGGCGAGCCGCCGATCGAGGCGGCGCTCATGGGCGCGCGCGAAGTCGGCTTCACCGTGCTGTCGATCAGCATCTCGCTCGTCGCCGTCTTCATTCCGCTGCTGTTGATGGGCGGGCTCGTCGGGCGGCTGTTTCGCGAGTTCTCGGTGTCGTTGTCGGTGGCGATTCTCATGTCGATGCTGATTTCGCTGACGGTCACCCCGATGCTCGCGAGCGTCACGCTGCGGGGCAAGCCCCAGCAAGCCGACGAGTTCGAAGTGCGGACCGGGCATCCCGACTCGGTGTTTCACCGCTTCTACGAACGCACGCTCAACTGGGTCATCCACCGGCGCGTGACGATGGGTCTCGTCACGCTCGGTGTGCTCGCGCTGAACGTGTTCCTGTACATCGTGATACCGAAGGGCTTCTTCCCGCAGCAGGACACGGGGCGCCTGATCGGGCTCGTGCAGGCGTCGCAGAGCATTTCGTACCACGCGATGCAGCAGAAATTCCAGCACATGAACGAGCTGGTGCTGCAGAACCCGAACGTGGCGACGGTGGGCGGCTTCGTGGGCGGCACGAATCCCATCAATACCGCGTTCATCTTCGTGTCCTTGAAGCCGCTCGGCGAGCGCAAGGTGAGCGCCGACGAGGTGATCGGGCAGATCCGCCACACGCTGGCCGAGATTCCCGGCGCGCGGCTCTATCTGCAATCGGCGCAGGACATCACGGTGGGCGGCCGCATCAGCGGCGCGCAATACCAGTACACGCTGACCGCCGACGATCAGGGCGACGTCGACAAATGGGTGCCGCAAGTGGTGGCGGCGATGGAGAAAATCCCGCTCGTCGCCGACGTGAACACCGACCAGCAGGACAACAGCATGCAGGTGAGCGTCAACGTGAACCGCGCGACGGCGGCGCGCCTGAACGTGAACTTCGCGTCGATCGACGCGGGGCTCTACGATGCGTTCGGGCAGCGCCAGGTCTCCACGATCTACAAGGCGGCGAATCAGTATCACGTGGTGATGGAACTCGCGCCGGAGTACTGGATGCGGCCTTCTGCGCTGCAAAGCATCTATGTGCCGGCGGGCCCGGCGGCGCCGTCGAACCTCGCGCAAGCGCTGTCGCGCGCGAGCCGGACCGAAGCGGCGAGCATTGCGGCGCCGGGGCCTGCCGCGGCGTCCGCCGCATCGGCGGCGCAGACGAGCGTGGCCGTCGGCTCGCCGGGCTATGGGGTGTCGGCGGCGACGCCGTCGGCCGCCGCGCTTGCGAACGGCAACGCGCTCGTGCCGCTCTCGGCGCTGGCGACGTACTCGATCGGCCGCACCGCGATCTCGATCAACCACCAGGGCACGTTCCCGGCCGTCACGGCGTCGTTCAACCTGCGGCCGGGCGCCTCGATCGGCGACGCGACGCGCGCGGTCGATGCCGCCGTCGCCGAGCTGCGGATGCCGGCCAGCGTCGTCGGCCGCTTCGCGGGCACCGCGCAGGTGTTCCAGGAAGCGGTCGCGAGCGAGCCGCTGCTCGTCGTGGCGGCGCTGCTGTCGGTCTACATCGTGCTCGGCGTGCTCTACGAAAACCTGCGGCACCCGCTGACGATCCTCTCGACGCTGCCTTCGGCCGGCGTCGGCGCGCTGATCGCGCTGCTCGCGACCCACACCGAGCTGTCGATCATCGCGCTCGTCGGCGTGATTCTTCTGATCGGCATCGTCAAGAAGAACGCGATCATGATGATCGACTTCGCGCTCTCCGAGCAGCGCCGCAACCGCGTGAGCGCCGAGGAGGCGATTCTGCGCGCTTGCCTCGTGCGCTTTCGGCCGATCATGATGACGACGATGGCCGCGATGCTCGGCGCGGTGCCGCTCGTCGTGATCTCGGGCTACGGCACCGAGTTTCGCAGGCCGCTGGGGATTTCGATCATCGGCGGCTTGCTGTTCAGCCAGTTGCTGACGTTGTATACGACGCCCGTGATTTACCTGTGGCTCGACCGCGCGCCGGGAAAGCCGCGCGGCAAGCGGGGCGCCGATGGAGGAGCGCGGTCATGAATACGCTGTCGGCGTTGCGCGCGAGCGCGGCGCGTCTTGCGCTCGCGGGTCTCGCAGGGTGCATGGCCGGGCCCGACTACCACCGCCCGCCGGTCGAACTGCCGACGCACTTCAAGGAGGGCGCCGACTGGCAGCGCGCGGACGCGAATCCGCAAGGCGCGCTGTCGAGCCGCTGGTGGGAAGCGTTCGGCGACGCGCAGTTGAACGACCTGGTCGACCGCTCGCTCAAGGCCAATCAGTCGATCATCGCCGCCGAGGCCGCGTACCGGCTCGCGCAGGCCGAGGTGGCGGCGAGCACCGCGAGTCTTTTTCCGGTGGTGACGGCGAACGCGGCGGCCTCGCGCAGCCTCATCAATTCGGCGAGCGTGAGCCGCACATCGTCGACGAGCGGCGCGTCGGCACCGAGCGCCTTGCGCAACTCAGTCACCGCCACGGCGACGGTCAGTTGGGAGCCCGACCTGTGGGGCCAGATTCGCCGCGAGATCGAATCGAGCAAAGAGAACGCGCAGGCCACCGACGCGCAACTGGCGGGCGAGCGCTTGTCGATCGCGGCGAGCGTCGCGGCAGACTATCTGCTGTTGCGCCAGCTCGATCTCGATATCGCGTCGCTGGAGGCGCAGCAGCGTATCGACCAGCGGCTGCTCGACATGACGCACGCGGCGTATGCGCAAGGCACGGCGTCGAACGACAGCTTGCTCGTCGCCGAAGACACGCTCGAAGCGGTGATCGCCGCACTGCAGACCTCGAAGATTTCGCGCGAGCAGGACGAGCACGCGCTCGCGGTGCTCGTCGGCGTGCCGCCGGCGAACTTCAGCGTCGCGCCGGCGCCGCACTATGCGTTCGCGCAGCCGCCCGTGCCGCTCGCCTTGCCGTCGACGCTGCTCGAGCGGCGTCCCGACATCGTCGCGGCCGAGCGTGAGGCCGCCGCGGCGAACGCGAAGATCGGGGTCGCGAAGGCGGCGTTTTTTCCGGCGCTCACGCTGTCGGCCGAAGGCGGCTTTGCGAGCAGCAGGCTCGCGCATCTGTTCTCGCTGCCGAACCGGATCTGGACGCTCGGCCCCGCGCTTGCCGAAACGATCTTCGACGCGGGCGCGCGCACGGCCGCCGTGCAAGAAGCCGAGGCGACCTACGACGGCGCGGTCGCGACGTATCGCGGCACGGTGCTGTCCGCGTTTCAAAGCGTCGAAGACAGCCTCTCGTCGGTCAATCACCTGAACGAGGAGGCGCGCGCGTTCGAGAGCGTCTACCGGCGCAACGTGCAGCTTTATGCGAGCGTGGGCGCGCAATTGAAGGCGGGCACCGCGAGCGAGCAGAGCTTGCTCACGCAGCAGTTGACGCTGCTCACCGCCGAACAAGGCGCGCGCGACGCCAAGGCGCAGGCCGCGCAGAGCACCGTCACGCTGATCAAGAATCTAGGCGGCGGATGGGAAGAAGCGGATAGGGAGCGGGACGTGCGCGATAACGGCACAGGTGGACCCTATTGAGGTTGACTCACTCCACGACAACCGATTCTCTGCTGATCGGATTGCTCCTACGTTTGCGGCAAGTTGCGGGTCCCGCGCCGGGGTCCGAGGCTGGAAATCGAACCGCAAACCGTCGAACTCGAACGCCGCAGACGGAAACGCGAGCCCCCGGCCGTGGATTTCGAATGTTTGAAGGCGGGACGCGAGCCCCAAACCGACGCATTCGACTGTTGGAGGGCCGAAATCGGAGCCTCAGACCGGCGACTTCGACTCTTCGAGGGCGGAACGCGAGCCTCAGACCGAGGACTTCGGATGTTTGAGGGCGGAACGTGGGCCTCAGACCGTGGAGTTGTCCACGCTTTGAGGGCGGAACGCGAGCCTCAGACCTCGGAGTTCGAATGTTTGAGAGTGGAACGCGAGCCTCGGACTTCGGAGTTCGACTGTTTGAGCGTGACGCTCGCGCTTCACACCGCGGAATTCCGCTCAATCGATCAATATCCCGGCGGCGGAGGAGGGATATACGCACCCGGCGGCGGAGGCGGCGGCGCGTAGTAATACGCGCCCGGAGGCGGCGCATTGCTCATCACGCGGCCGGACACCGGCACCTTGTCGCCCGACGCGTACATGCACTGGATGTACGCGTGATCGTAACGGCGCTGCGCGCCGTAGCCCGACGCCTGGGCGTTGCCCGCGCCGACCACGCTGCCCGCCAGCAGGCCGACGCCCGCACCGACGGCAGCACCCTGCCCGCCGTTGAACGCCGCGCCCGCGGCTGCGCCGAGCGCCGTGCCGACGACGGCGCTGCCGAGCGCCGCGTTCGTCGCCGCTTGATTCGCGGTGACGCCGCCTACTTGCTGATTAGCGAAGTTCCGGCACGAGGCGTCGTCGGCGCGGAACTGGTCGAAAGACTTGCCGGTGCCCGGGAGCGCCATCACGGTCGGTCCGGTGGGCATCACGGTGCAGGCGCTCAGCCCGGCAAGAGCGGCGAGCGCGAGCCATTGTGCGTGTGTCATGGTGAAGCTCTTCATTTCATTGATTCGGCGCCGGCGGATTCGCCGGCACGGCGCGCCAGCCGCCCGCGCATTGCTTGATGTACGGGTAGTAGGCCTGCGCGGCGTCGCAGTAGAACCAGGTGCCGGCTTGCTGCGGGTCGGCATCGGCCGCCGCCTGACCCTGCTCGACATAGACCGGCGGATCGGCGGGGACGGCTACGACCGGCGCGGGGTAGTAATACGGGACCGGAGCGACCGGGTAGTAGGGATAGGCCGGCACGCCGATGCCGACCCCGACGAATACGCGCGCTTGCGCGGTACCGCAGACCCCGATCGCAGCCAGCGCGCAGACAGCGACGGAAGTTTTCAGCCACTTCACGATCGACTCCTGATTCAAATAGTTTGTGTAAATGCGTTTTGAGTACGCGATTGAAGGCTAGGGCATCCGCGTTCTCAATACAATCACACGAGGTCTCACAGTTGTTTCAGTTGCTTACACGTGAAACGAATCATCAAAAATGAGCGGGACGTAGACCCTTTTCCGATGACGCGGCGAGAAAAATGAAGCGCCGGAAATTGGTAGTCCGATTCAAATGACAGGCGGCAAAACGGCAATAAAAGGGGCGGACGACTTTGGGTCGCGCACTTTATACGAATCGTAACAACGCGGCTGCGCAGCCCCTTGAACACAGGTTGCGCCGTCCGGCCCTAGTAACGAAGTAACGACTTGAAACAAGACTGTAGCGGTTTTGCCTTCTCGGGCGGTTAGGATGGTTCGGACGACCTGAATGCAACTCAAGTCGAATGGAGAAGCGGATGCTCAGTCCTCACGAAATATCCACGCTGCTGCTGGTGCAGCGTGCCCCGTATCAAGTGGAAGTCCAGCGGCTCGATTTTGTGATGCTGGAGAAAAAGGCGCTCGTCGAGATCGAACGGCGCGCAAGCGGTGCGAAGATCGCCAGATTGACGCCGCGCGGATCGGCATTGCTGCGCAAGCTCGACGGGTTTGCCGAGGATGACGAAGTCTGATGCGGCGAACCCGCCGCGTATGAGACGAAGGCCGCCGCCCGAAGCGGGGCGGCAGCCTCCAAGCCCTTAGGCTTGTCCCCCAGGCGCAAGACGACGCGCCTTGCGGTTTTCCCACCGCACCCGAATGCGGTCCATGTACAAATACACGACGGGCGTCGTATAGAGCGTCAGCAACTGGCTGACGATCAGCCCGCCGACGATCGAGATCCCCAGCGGCGCCCTCAGCTCGGCGCCTTCGCCGTTGCCGAACGCGAGCGGCAGCGCGCCGAGAAGGGCCGCCATGGTCGTCATCATGATCGGCCGGAAGCGCAAGAGACACGCCTGGCGAATCGCGTCGAACGACGACATCCCTTGCCGCGACGCCTCGATCGCGAAGTCGACCATCATGATCGCGTTCTTCTTCACGATCCCGATCAAGAGAATCACGCCGATCAGCGAAATGAGGCTGAACTCGGTCTTGAAGAGCAGCAGCGCGAGCAGCGCGCCGACGCCCGCCGACGGCAGCGTCGACAGGATCGTGATCGGATGGATGTAGCTCTCGTAGAGCATCCCGAGCACGATGTAGACGGCCGCGAGTGCCGCAAGAATCAAGAGCGGCTGATCCGACATCGACTGCTGGAACGCTTGCGCGGTGCCGGAGAAGCTGCCGTGGATCGTCTCCGGCATGCCGATTTCGACCATCGTCTCGTAGATCGCGTTGGTGGCGTCCGAGAGCGACTTGCCGGGCGGCAGGTTGAACGAGATCGTCGAGGCGACGAACTGCCCCTGGTGGTTCACCGACAGCGGCGCATTGCCGGGACCGAACGACGCGATTGCCGAGAGCGGAATCATCGCCTCCTTCGAAGTCGACACCGACGCCCCCGTCGATGCGCTCGACTTGCCGCTTGCCGCAATCGCGTTGTTCGCGAGATTGCGGGCGGAATCGGCCGCCACGCTCGCCGCGCTCGACGACGAGGTGCCGGACGTGCTGCGCGTCGCCGGCGCGGTGACGGTGCCGGCCACCGCGTTGGTCGTCTGCGCGCCGCTCGGCGTGCCGCCCGCCGTGCTGATGTAGATCTGGTTCAGCATGTCGGGGCTCTGCCAGTAGCGCGGCGCGACCTCCATCACCACGTGATACTGGTTCAGCGGGTTGTAGATCGTCGATACCTGGCGTTGGCCGAACGCGTCATAGAGCGTGTTGTCGATCTGCGACGGCGTGATGCCGAGGCGCGAGGCCGTCGCGCGGTTGAAGGTCACCATCGATTCGAGGCCGCCTTGCTGCTGGTCGGAGTTCACGTCGGCGAGTTCGGGGCGCAGCTTGAGGGCATCGGTGAGCTTCGGCCCCCACTTGTAGAGATCGGGCGTCGAATCGGCGAGCAGCGTGAACTGGTATTGCGCATTCGATTGCCGGCCGCCCACGCGAATATCCTGCACGGCCTGCAGGAACGTCTGCGCGCCGGCGACGTGCGAGAGCGGCCCGCGCAGCTCGGCGATCACCTTGTCCGCGGATTTCTTGCGCTCGCTCTTGGGCTTGAGCGACACGAACATGAAGCCCGAGTTGGTCTGCCGTCCGCCGGTGAAGCCGACGACGCTGTCCACCGCCGGGTTGCTCTGCACGATGTGCATCATCTCCGAGAACTTGACCTTCATCGACTGGAACGAGGTGGACTGGTCGGCCATGATGCCGCCCACGAGGCGCCCCGTGTCCTGCTGCGGGAAGAAGCCCTTCGGGATGACGATATAGAGGAACACGTTCAGCGCGACGGTCGCGAGCAGGATCGTCACGATGAGAAGCGGCCGGGCCAGCGCCCAGGTGAGCGTGCGCTCGTAGCCGCCCTGCATCTTCATGAAGCCGCTTTCGAGCCAGCGCGCGAAGCGGCCTTCCTCGCCCTTGTCATGCGCCTCGCGCAAGAGGCGCGAGCACATCATCGGCGTCACGGTCAGCGAGACGAGCAGCGACACGCCGATCGCGAGCGACAGCGTCAGCGCGAACTCGCGAAAGAGCCGCCCGACGATGCCGCCCATCAGCAGGATCGGCAGGAACACCGCGACGAGCGAGATGCTGATCGACATCACCGTGAAGCCCACTTCGCGCGCGCCGAGGTAGGCCGCCCGCATGCGCGGCACGCCGGCCTCGACGTGCCGCGCGATGTTTTCCAGCACGACGATCGCGTCGTCGACGACGAAGCCGGTCGCGACGATGAGCGCCATCAGCGACAGGTTGTCGATCGAGAACCCCATCAGGTACATCGCGGCGAACGTGCCGATGATCGAGATCGGCACCGCGACGCTCGGAATCAAGGCCGCGCGCCAG
The DNA here is from genome assembly GCF_017315705.1 of Trinickia mobilis. GTDB lineage: Bacteria > Pseudomonadota > Gammaproteobacteria > Burkholderiales > Burkholderiaceae > Trinickia_A > Trinickia_A mobilis. Next base: position 192,801 of record NZ_JAFLRF010000003.1, read on the forward strand.
TTGCGCAGGAACAGGAAGACGACCATCACGACGAGCCCGACCGCGATCAGGAGCGTGTGCTCGGTGTCTTTCAGCGAGGCGCGGATCGTGATCGAGCGGTCGGAGGTGGGGGTCACGTCGACGGCGGCCGGCAGCGACGCCTTCAACTGCGGAATCATCGCCTTCACGCGGTCGACGGTTTCGATGATGTTCGCGCCCGGCTGCCGGTACAGGATCACGAGCACCGAGCGCTTGCCGTTCATCAGGCCGAGGTTGCGCAGGTCTTCGACCGAATCGACCACTTCGGCGACATCCGACAGCTTCACCGCCGCGCCGTTGCGGTAGGCGATCACGAGGTCCTTGTACTGCTGGGCCTTGCTCGCCTGATCGTTGGTGTAGAGCTGGATGTGGTCCGGGCCGAACTCGATCGCGCCCTTCGGGCTGTTCGCGTTCGCCGACGCGAGCGCCGCGCGCACGTCCTCCAGCCCGATGCCGTAGTGAAAGAGCGCCTGCGGTTCGAGCTCGACGCGCACGGCCGGGTTCGCCGACCCGCTCACGTCGACTTCGCCGACCCCGTCGACTTGCGAGAGCGCCTGCTGCAGGACGGTGGCCGCCGAGTCGTACAGCTGGCCGGCCGTCATCGTCGGCGAGGTGAGCGCGAGAATCAGGATCGGCGCGTCGGCGGGGTTGACCTTGTGGTAGGTCGGGTTGCTTTTCAGGCTCGCGGGCAAGTCGGCGCGGGCCGCGTTGATCGCGGCCTGGACGTCGCGCGCGGCGCCGTCGATGTCGCGGTTCAGGCCGAACTGCAGCGTGATGCGCGTCTGGCCGACCGAGCTTTGCGACGTCATCTCGGCGACGTCCGCGATCGTGCCGAGATGCCGCTCGAGCGGGCTCGCGACGCTGGTCGCGACCGTCTCCGGGCTCGCGCCGGGCAACTGGGCCTGCACCGAGATGGTCGGGAAGTCGACTTGCGGCAAGGGCGCCACCGGCAGCTTCACGAAGGCGAAGACGCCGGCGAGCGCGACGCCGACCGCCAGGAGCGTCGTGGCGACGGGGCGGGCGATGAAGGGGCGGGACAGGTTCATCGTTGACTCATCTTCATCATGTCCGCGCATCGGCCGCAGGCTTGGCGCCGCCCTGAAAGCGTCCGCGCAGCCGCCGCGCGAGTGCATCGAAGCCGAGATAGATCACCGGCGTCGTGAAGAGCGTCAGCAACTGGCTCACGACGAGGCCGCCCGCAATCGCGATGCCGAGCGGACGCCGCAGCTCCGAGCCCGCGCCGCTGCCGAGCATCAGCGGCAGCGCGCCGAGGAGCGCCGCCATCGTCGTCATCAGAATCGGCCGGAAACGCAAGAGACACGCTTGGTAGATCGCCTCGCGCGGCGGCTTGCCTTGCACGCGCTCCGCCTCGAGCGCGAAGTCGATCATCATGATCGCGTTCTTCTTCACGATGCCGATCAAGAGCACGATGCCGATGATCCCGATGATGTCGAGGTCGTGGCCGGAGACGATCAGCGCGAGCAGCGCGCCGACCCCGGCTGACGGCAGCGTCGAGAGGATCGTGATCGGATGGATGAAGCTCTCGTACAGCACGCCGAGCACGATGTACATCGTGACGATCGCCGCGAGGATCAGGAACAGCTCGTTCGCGAGCGACGCCTGGAACGCGAGCGCGGCGCCCTGGAAGCGGGTCTGGAACGAGGCGGGCAAGCCGATGTCCTTCTCGGCCTGACCGATCGCCTTGACCGCCGCGCCGAGCGACGCGCCGGGCGCAAGGTTGAACGACACGGTCGTGGCCGGAAACTGGCCGAGGTGCGTGACGAGGAGCGGCGCCGGGCGCTCGATGAACTTCGCGATCGAGGACAGCGGCACCTGTCCGCCGGAGGCCGTCGAAGACGGCAGATAGATCGACTTCAACGAATCGATGTAGTGCTGCTGCGTGGGCTCGGCCTCGAGAATCACGCGGTACTGATTCGACTGCGTGAAGATCGTGGAGACGATGCGCTGGCCGAACGCGTCGTACAGCGCGTTGTCGACGGTCGCGGGCGTGATGCCGAAGCGCGCGGCGGTCGCGCGGTCGATTTCCACGTAGACCGACTGGCCGTTTTCCTGCAAGTCCGTGGCGACGTCGGCGAGTTCCGGCGCTTCTTTCAAGCGCTCGACGAGCTTCGGCACCCAGCTCGAGAATTCGTCCGGGTTCGGGTCGGTCAGCATGAACTGGTACTGCGTCGGGCTCACCGTGGAGTCGATCGTCAGGTCCTGCACCGGCTGCATGTAGAGCGACGCGCCGGGCACGTGCGCGACATCGGCCTGGATATCGCGGATGATCTCGCTCGCGGTCTTGCCGCGGTCGTCGCGCGGCTTCAGGTTGATCAGCATGCGGCCGCTGTTGAGCGTGATGTTGCTGCCGTCCACGCCGATGAACGACGTCAGGCTCTCGACGTCCGGGTTCTTGAGGATCGCCTCGGCCAGCGCCTGCTGCCGCTCGGCCATCGACGCATACGACACGGACTGCGGCGCCTGCGTGATCGCCTGGATCACACCCGTATCCTGCACGGGGAAGAAGCCCTTCGGAATCGCGACGTAAAGCACGCCGGTCAGGACGAGCGTGAGGATCGCGACGAACAGCGTCGAACGACGGCGATCGAGCACCCACGTGAGCGCGACCGCGTAGCGCGCGATCACGTAATCGATGAACGCGTGCGCCTTCGCTTCGAAGCGGCGGCTTTCCTTCGGCGGCGTGTGGCGCAGGAGCTTCGCGCACATCATCGGCACGAGCGTGAGCGACACGACCGCCGAAATCACGATCGTCACGGCGAGCGTGATCGCGAACTCGTGGAACAGGCGCCCGACCACGTCGCCCATGAAGAGCAGCGGAATCAGCACCGCGATCAGCGAAACCGTCAGCGAGATGATCGTGAAGCCGATCTGCCTCGAGCCCTTTAGCGCCGCATCGAGCGGCGTGTCGCCTGCTTCGACGTAGCGCGCGATGTTCTCGATCATCACGATCGCGTCGTCGACGACGAAGCCGGTCGCGATCGTGAGCGCCATCAGCGAGAGGTTGTCGAGCGAGAAACCGAACAGGTACATCACGGCGAGCGTGCCGATCAGCGACAGCGGCACCGACAAGCTCGGGATGATCGTCGCGTAGAGGTTCGCGAGGAACAGGTACATCACGAGCACGACGAGCACGACCGACATCGCGAGCTCGAACTGCACATCGCGCACGGATGCGCGGATCGTCGTCGTGCGGTCGGTGATGACCGAGACGTCGATCGACGCCGGCAGCGACGCCTGCAGTTGCGGCAACAGCGCCTTGATGCCGTCGACGACCTGGATCACGTTCGCGCCCGGCTGGCGCTGCACGTTGACGATGATCGCGGGCTTGACGGAGGGCGCGGCCCCCGACGCACCGGCGCCCGCCGAATCCGCGCTTTGCGTGCCGACCCACGCGCCGAGCTTCGTGTTCTCCGAGCCGTCGATGATCTTCGCGACGTCGGTGAGCATCACCGGCCGGCCGTTCTTGTAGGCGATGACGGCGCTTTGGTACGCGTCGGCGTCGGTCAGCTGGTCGTTCGCGTTGATCGTGTAGTTGCGCGTCGGCCCGTCGAAATTGCCCTTCGGCGTGTTGACGTTCAGGTTCGAGATCGTCGTGCGCAGGTCGTCGAGATTGAGGCCGTACGACGCGAGCGCGAGCGGGTTCGCCTGAATCCGCACCGCGGGCCGCTTGCCGCCGCTGACGCTCACGAGACCCACGCCCGCCACCTGCGAGATCTTTTGCGCGAGACGCGTGTCGGCCAAGTCCTGCACCTGGGTGAGCGGCATCGTGTCCGACGTGATGGCGAGCGTGAGGATCGGCGCATCGGCCGGATTCACTTTCGCGTAGATCGGCGGCGCGGGCAGGTCGGAGGGCAGCAGGTTGCCGGCCGCGTTGATCGCGGCCTGCACTTCCTGCTCGGCGATGTCGAGCGGCAGATCGAGGCTGAACTGCAGCGTGATCACCGACGAGCCCGCCGAGCTTTGCGACGACATCTGGTTGAGCGAGGGCATCTGCCCGAACTGCCGCTCCAGCGGCGCGGTGACCGACGAGGTCATCACGTCGGGGCTCGCGCCGGGGTAGAACGTTTGGACCTGGATCGTCGGATAGTCGACCTCCGGCAGCGCGGAGATCGGCAAGAAACGCAGGGCGACGAGCCCGACCAGCAGGATGGCCGCCATCAGAAGGGCGGTGCCGACCGGGCGCAGGATAAAAGCTCGGGATGGATTCATGCGGTATCAGCCAGTGTCAGCCTGTGTCTACGTTGAAGCGGTGCGTGATCGGCTGTCGCCGCTCGAGGCCGCGGACGCGCCTTGCGCACGCTCGGCCGGGATCGTGATCTTCGCGCCTTCCTTCAGGCGGTCCGAGCCGTCGGTGACGACGCGTTCGCCCACTTCCAGCCCGGACGCGACGCTCGTGCGCTCGCCGTCGACCGGCCCGGTCTTGATCTGCCGCACAGTCACGGTATGGTCCGGCTTGACGACGTAGACGAACGGCCCCTTCGCGCCGTTGAGCACCGCCGAGGTCGGCACGATCACCGCGCCGTGAATCGTATTCACGAGCAGGCGCGCGTTGACGAACTGATTCGGGAACAGCATCAGTTCCTTGTTATCGAACATCGCGCGCAGCTTGACGGTGCCCGTCGTCGTATCGATCTGGTTGTCGAACGTATCGAGGCGGCCGGTTTCGAGCGGCGTCGTGTTGTTGCGGTCGTAGGCGGTGGTCGAGAGCTTCGCGCCGCTCTTCGTCTCTTTGACGATCGGCGGCAGGTTGTCTTCCGAAGTCGTGAAAATCACGCTGATCGGCTGCAGCTGCGTGATGACGACGATGCCGTTGGCGTCGCTTGGCGTCACGTAGTTGCCGGCGTCGACCTGGCGCAGGCCGACGCGGCCCGACACCGGCGCCGTGATGCGCGCGTAGGTGAGGTCGAGCTTGTAGGTATCGATGTTCGCCTGGTCGGACTTGACCTGGCCTTCGTACTGCTTGACCAGCGACGCTTGCGTGTCGACTTGCTGGCTCGCGATCGAGTCCTGCGCGAGCAGCGTCTGGTAGCGCTTCAAATCGATGCGCGCCGTCTGCAGGAGCGCCTGGTCCTTGAGGAGCGCGCCTTGCGCGTTGTCGAGCGAGATCTGGTACGGGCGCGGGTCGATTTGCGCGAGCACGTCGCCCTTCTTGACCATCTGGCCTTCCTGGAACTCGACCGACTGGAGCGTACCCGAGAGCTGCGTCTTGACGGTGACGGTGGCAAGCGGCGTGACCGTGCCGAGCGCATTGAGGACGATCGGCATGTCGCCTTGCGTGGCGGCCGCCACCTGCACCGGCTGCACCGGGTTCGCGAACCCGCCGCGGCCGCCGCGGCCGGCCTGCGGCGCACCCGTGGCGCCGGGACCCTGCGGGCTCGTGCGGCTCCACGGATGCCACCAGGCGATCACGCCCGCCGCGATCAGCACGGCGGCGACGAGCGTGCCGAGCCTGCGGCGCGGCTGCCGCCCGCGGGCGACCGCGGGATCGGCACCGGGCGTGGCCTTCACGGGCGAGAGGGGGCGTTGCGATTCAGTGACGTTTTCTTGTTCGGCCATCGTTTCGATGAGTAGCGTGCGTGGAATGGTGGAAACTCGCGCGATGCGGCCGCGCTCGTCGCCGGAAGCGCTCGCGCGGCGCGCGCAGCAGACACACTGGCTGACTGAATTCGCGATGCGATGCGAAGAACCTGAACAGACGCGGATCGCGGGGCGTTCGCCCGCTGTGCGATGGTCCTGGCGGCGTGCCGGGCGCGCGGTGCGCTTAGGGCGTTTCGACGAAGCAAAGAGCGGCGGCGCGCGGCGCCGGTCCATGGCGTGTGCTGCCGCCGCGCGGAAAGCATGATCCTACGATGGGGCCTCCGGTCCAGTCCAGCGGCGTATTTTTCAAGGAGTTACGGGCGTTACAGAGTGCATCGGCGCGGCGCCGGAAGTGGACCGGGCGTCTACCCGGCAAGGCGTCCAAGCCGGCTCAGCGCTTAAACGCGAGTTTCAGGCGCACCTCGGATCCTCAGACGTCGAGCCGGTAGCCCGGCGAGCCGCCGATCTCGCGCATGATCTTCCCGATGCACTCGATGAGCGCGGGCGCGGCGTGCTCGATCAGCCATTCGCGCGGACACATGTGCGCGGCGCCGCCGCAGCTCACCGCGTAGCGCGTGCCGGACGGCCCGACGAAGCCGGCCGCGATCGCGTTCAGCCCTTCGTACCATTCGCTCGTGGCGATCGCAAAACCGTTCGCGCGGGTTTCGGCCAGGGCCTTCGTGAGGCGCCCGTGCGTGTGCGGCCAATCATCGCCCGAAGCCACTTGCAGGCCCATCAGCAAGGTCTCGAGCTCGGCCGGCGCGAGCGCCGCCATGTAGGCGCGGCCGACGGCGGTGCGGGTGAGGTCCATCCGCGAGCCGACTTCGAGGCGCGAGACCAGGATCGCCGAGCGCGGCCGGATCGCGTCGATCACGACCATCTCGAGCCGGTCGCGCACCGCGAGATGCACGGACAGCGACGTCCGCTCGGCCAGTTCGATCAGGAACGGCCGCGAGCGCGAGCGGATGTCGAAGTTGCGCAGAAACCCGTTCGAAAGCTCGAGCACCGACGCGGTCAGCACGAAGCGCTCGCTGTCCGGCAACTGGAATAGAAAGCCCGCATTGACGAGCGTCGCCGTGATGCGCGACACGGTGGGCTTGGGAATGCCGGTGAGTTCGGTCAGCTCGCGGTTGCTGACCGGCGCGTCGGCTGCGGCAATGCGGCGCAGCACGGTGAGGCCGCGCGCCAATGCAGTGACTTCGTCGCCTGAGCCTTCTTTTTCGCGGGGCTCGTTCGCTGCGCCCGCTTTGCGTGGGAGTGTGGACATGGTCGTCATGCGCTGATTTTTCTGAAACTTTATTTCATTTTTAGGATTAGTTTGCATCCCGCGGCAAGTCTTATTGCGTTTGGTGCCGTTCCGTACAGGTTCGGACACGTTTCAGTTTCCTATTATGAAATCCTCGGGCACCGTGTAGTGCAGGCTGAACAAATCAGCCGAGAATTTTCTTGACTTAGTCAGCATAACCATAAAAAATGGAACCCGATTTTGATTTGAGGTCTCAGCAGACGCACGCGCGGCGTGTCCCCGAGCTGCTTTTCAAGGCCTTCCTCGCCATCGGCGAATTTCGAATCCCGTCTCTCAGGTTCTAGCACGGCCCTCGGAATGGCTAGAACTTTTTGATGGCGCCACGGTTTCGTGGCGCCATTTTTTTCGCGCTGGCGCGGTACAACAAAGTCTCGAACTGTCCGACGGCCGGGAAGTTCGTTTGCCGTTGCGTTTGTTTCCTGTGCTCGAAGCGGCCACTGCCGCCGAACGCGAACACTTCGCGATATCTATCGACCAACAACAGTTGCTCTGGCCTGAGCTTAGCGAGGAGATGAGCGTCGCAGCCCTGATGCGCACGGTACCGGCGTCCCGGCACTAGCCGCATGTTGCCGCCGGGGGGGCGTCGTATCCGGTAATAAAGACTCGGGAAGTTCGTGATTCGGTCAGTTTTGCTTATCATTTAGCGCAAGCGAAATGTCTCGCTTATCTGCGGTGATACGCGAAGAAGACGAAGTATGACAGCGATATGTGGTGTCACATGGCGTAAACTCCCATGTTTTGCAGCCGTCTTTCCGTGTTAAAAAACATCCTCTCGCATTCGTCGCCGTTTCGGCGACGTGTAGTCAATGGAACGATTGTTTTAAAACGCAGAACATGGCAACAGGTAAAGTAAAGTGGTTTAACGATGCAAAGGGTTTTGGGTTCATTACGCCGGACGACGGCGGCGAGGACCTCTTTGCGCACTTCTCCGAAATTCAGGCAAACGGCTTCAAGTCCTTGCAGGAAAACCAACGGGTGACCTTCGACGTCAAGCAGGGACCGAAGGGTAAGCAAGCAGCCAATATCCAGCCGCAGTAATCCATCGCCAGTCATCGCTCTTGTTCAAAGACAAATGGCTTTTCACGAGCCATTTGATAGGCTCGCCGTCGGGTCGAGGCCTATTCGTGCGTAATCACATTACGCCTAGCGGAGCTGCGAACCGCCCGCCATCGTGCATGACTTGGCGACTGGCTACGTTTTAGCGATAGCGACGTGTGCTCCGTTGCTGTAAATCCGCATGTCGGGACTTGAAATTGCCAAAATGGCTGGCTAGCGTTAGCAGGTGCGCCCGTAAGACGGCGGCAACTACAAAAGCATTTCTGAGAGATATCAAACACCATGAATCGACGCGCTCAAACCATCGAGCACCTCGAGCGTAGCGGCAAGGACAGTGGCCTGAGGCGCGCGCTTGCTGCTCGGCTTGACACTGCCTTGAAACGGGCCGGTGTCAGCTCGGCTCGGGCCGCCAAATGGCTCAATGTGAGCGAGAGCGATGTGCAATTTTGGCGCCAGGGAATCACGGTTCCGCCGCTCAATGTTTTCACGCGGATTGCTGCTTTTCTCAATCTTGACGTCTACTGGCTTTGCACGGGTCAGACACCGGGCGCGCCGGCTGCCTTCGACGGAGCTGCATGAACGGGCCGAGTTCGGTGACTTCTAGTCCTATGCTGGAATACGCCGGCTGGTCGACGCGACACGCTTGAACTGACGGCCCTTGTAGTAGTCTGACGGACGAGCATGAAGCTGTACCACGAACCAAAGGTTGAAAGGTAGTACTGCTACGGAATGGTGCGAATAACGTGACGTCACCATGGAAATGGCACGAAAATCTTGGACGCAAACCCTAACCGAGGAGTAAGAGACATGACGAAGCGGATTGCATACGTGACCGGAGGGATGGGCGGAATCGGAACAGCGATATGTCAGCGTCTGCACCAGGATGGACTCACGGTGGTGGCGGCCTGCGGAGCCAATTCCCCGCGACGGGAACGCTGGCTGGCTGAGCAAGCCGAACTGGGTTTCTCCTTTATCGCATCGGAAGGCAACGTCGCGGACTGGGACTCGACTGAGGCGGCCGTCGCGAAGGTGAAGAAGGAAGTCGGTGACATCGACGTGCTCGTGAACAATGCAGGCATCACGCGAGACGGCGTGTTTCGCAAGATGTCACGGGAGAATTGGAACGACGTCATTGCCACGAACCTCACCAGCCTGTTCAACGTGACCAAACAGGTCATCGAGGGGATGGTCAGCAGGGAGTGGGGCCGAATTATCAACATCTCGTCCGTGAACGGACAAAAAGGGCAATTTGGCCAGACCAACTACTCGACAGCGAAGGCGGGTATTCACGGCTTTACGATGTCGCTTGCCCAGGAGGTCGCGACTAAGGGCATCACCGTGAATACGGTTTCCCCCGGATATATCGGGACCGATATGGTTCGCGCAGTGCGTCCGGAAATATTGGATGCCATCGTGCAGAGCATTCCGGTTCGCCGTCTCGGAGAGGCCTCTGAGATAGCGTCGATTGTCTCTTGGCTGGCTACCGACGATGCGGCTTTCGCGACGGGAGCTGACTTCTCTTTGAATGGCGGCCTGTACATGTGTTAGCCATCGCCGGCGCCTGAACAGCGGCGCCGAGACGGTGAACTGGCTTTGGCCGAAAACCCTGCCGGCCCGCGAATCTTCCCGCGAGGACGCGAGCATACGGTTCGCGAAAGAATCGAACGTCATGAAATGCTGCGCGAGCGTCGGGGCGCCGGCCGCGACTGTCTCGCGCGCGAGCTCGTTTCGGTTGACCATCAGACAAATGGCGCGCGACGCCTTGCATCGCTTTTCGTTGAGGTTTTTATCGGGTCTCCAGTACGATGTGGGGAGCGCACCAATCAATTTGACGAGTCGTGACCGTGGAAGCCATTGAACCCGCGCCGAGCGTAGCAGCCGACAGCCGATACGTGATTTTTATACTCTCGATTCAAGGACGTGAAGTCGAGTGTTCCATCTCACGTGAGGCGCTTGAACAGCACTTCTGGGTGCAACCGGGAGCCAGCGATACACGCATTCTCACGGCGTTCGCAGATGGCCGCAAACGCATCATGGCCGTCGCGGAGAGGAAGATACTTGCGCACTCCGGCGAACGGATTGTGTTGACCGCCGCTGATTTCGAGGTGCGGATGTAGCGCGCCGCAGCGGTCGGGCTGCGCGCGTGCAGAAAGCGAAGTGACGACGGTGATGTCCAAATCTGAAAGCCATTTCCACGGTTAAGCAACCGACGTTTGAGACGTCCACACTCGCAGTGTTTAGGGACGCGATTAGGCGTAGACTTCCAAGCTCTTGCTGACAATGAGTATGGCTACAATCGCGGGACGAAACACATCATGACGAAGCCTGAATTTAGCGATGCGGCCAGCGCGCGCCCGGACCTACTGTGTTTCCTGGTTGCAACCGCGGCGGCTTCGTACGCGCTGACGCAAGAATGGCGCGTCGACCACGTCGTCGAGGGCTGCCGTCAGTGGCTGGCAAAAAACAGCGTGACCATGTGTTGGCTCGACCGAGTTCGAATCGGCCAGCTCGCCCTGAAGATTGCGAATCGCGACCTTCTGGACGCAGGTGTTGCAGTCCGGTTGTCAAGCGTCAATGCGCTCTTCACGAACGAGTGGGAATTGAACGAGGCGTCGACAATGGTCCAACGGATGATGGCGTTATGCCAAGAAGCCCTCTGAACACTCGTCGGTCATCAGAGGTGAGCTACGCGACCCGGCGTTCCGCGGTCAACTTCCGACTGTCGGCGGCAGGGGGAAACACCCACCAGGTGCCGTCATGGTGCCGAAAGAAGAACAGTACGCGCATGCCGCCGTGTGATGATGTCTCGACGCAGACATAACGTGTTCCGCCCCAACGCGTCCGGCCGAATTCGGTCACGTGAACGGGTGCTGCGGGAGCGGGTGCGAGCCATTTTTCGACCTGACAGCGAAGCGACCTGTCACACGTAGTCTTCATGTTCCGCTCCAGCAAATCCAGGAACGACACCCATAGGGCAAGATGCGGCGGGCCATGAGTGGGCTCGACAGCGTCGTTCGATAGAGGCAAGTGTAGCGTCAGGGGAAGTGATGTGATTCGGCGAATCGAAGCCGACTTGCGGTGTTGTTCAACGAATTGCATTCGGCCCGCCGCTCGCACCGTGTCATTTCGCAATATTGGAAAGCGGCCCCCCCCATTCGGACTGCAGGTCCGCGCGCCGCGATGCATCTTCGAGGGCAGCGCCAAGCTCGCGGCAGTCATACATCGGAACGTGGTCGCTTGTTTCAGTGGCGAGCCGCAGACTGCGGTTATCTGGCCGGGCCTGAAGTGCAGAGACGAATTCCCGGAGCGAACAGTCCTGCTCCCGGTACCAATGGCGTACCCGAGCGTCGCGACGCGATTCAAGCGTTCTGGTGTCTCCGTCTGTTGTGTGTCATGGCGTGAAGAGCGCATGGCGAAGTTTCAGGTGCCGCGCTTCATTGTCCGCTGCGGTTGTTAGAACGACGTGCTGACCGAATATCCGGAGGCATTCGACCGGTCGTGGCTGACGCAGGAGCGGTAGCGCGCGCGGAACTGCGCACGTCACGGACTCGGCTTGACTTTCGCCATGTCGTCCGCGCGTAGCATGCCCGGCAACGCCTCGACGAAGAAATCGGCCTGCAACGCCGCGCCCGGCTGGACGTCGTATTGAGAGAAGTCACGGACCCCCGCCGCCAACAGCACTTCGTCGTCTAGAAAGAAATTTCCCGAACACGCTTTGGATGGGCGCGTCAAGATATAGTGAGCCGCGTCGGCGACTATCTCTGGCTTGCGACACGCGGCAATCATGGCCGCGCCGCCAATTTCGTTTTTCACGGCAGCCGTGGCGATCGCGGTTCTTGGCCACAGCGAATTCACAGCGACGCCACGGTCCTTGAATTCGCCAGCCAGCGCCAATGTGAACAGGCTCATCGTATATTTAGCGATGGTGTATGCGGGAAAATCCTTGAACCACTTCGGGTCCGTGACCAGCGGTGGCGACAGCGTAAGGATGTGTGGATTCGGCGAATTGAGAAGGTGAGGCAGGCAGGCCTGTGCGCAGACAAACGTGCCTCTGCCGTTGACCCCGTGCATCAGGTCGTATCGCTTGACGGGCGTATCCAGCGTTCCGGTCAATCGAATGGCGCTGGCATTGTTCACGAGTATGTCGAGACCGCCGAACACCTCTACGGTTTTGGCCACGGCATCCTTTACGCGTTCCTCGTCGCGAATGTCGACCACAAGCGGAAGTGCCTTGCCGCCAGCCGCTTCCACGGCAGCGGCCGCCGTATGGATCGTACCTTCAAGCCGCGGGTCCGGGTCGGCCGTCTTCGCTGCAATCACGACGTTCGCGCCGTCGCGTGCCGCTCTTAAAGCAATGGCAAGTCCGATACCGCGACTGCCGCCAGACATGAATATCGTCTTGCCGGTTAGGCTCATGGTCGTCTCCTAGTAACGCGCATCAGCATACGCTTTTGCGGCAAACGAGGCGGGTCGGGTCGATCTGCTGATATCCGGAATCTCTCGAAGAGAAAAGTCGGCGCTATCGACGTTTATCGATTGGGCCGTTGTTTTTAAGCGTTCGCCTTCAGCCGAACCTTAGACATCGCACATTTTAAACGTCGTGAACAATGAAAATGCTGTGGTGTACCCCTGCGTCGACAGGCATTCTATTTAGTATGGTCGTCATTGTGATGAGCCGGCTTTCACACTGAAGATTTACGCGCGTGGCGCAGTGCATATGGCATAGTGCGGATATTCATCAACCACACAGGGAGTCCATATGGCAACACTAGAACAGATTCAGGCAAAGTTGAAACAACTGCAAGCCCAAGCCGATGCTCTGATTTCAAAGAAGGCTAAGGCGGCGGTCGACCAAATCCGAGCGCTGATGCTTAAACATGGTTTGACCACGGAAGATATAGAAGCCAAAGCGAAGGCAAAGCGGGCGGCGAAGGGCATGTCCGCCGGCGTCGCTGCTGGAAAGACGAAAGCGGCCTCTGACGGCACGGGTAAGGTCGCGCCGAAGTACCTGCATCCGAAGACCGGAGCAACGTGGACTGGCCGCGGCCGCGCACCCGCCTGGATTGCCGGCGCCAAAGACCGTAGCAGGTTCCTGATTGCAGGCGGCTCTGGAGCAACTGTGGCGGTGACCGCAGGTACGGTGAACAAGGCAAAGACTGCGGTCAAGAAGACATCGGCGGCAGCCGGCGCGGCGGCTCACAAGGGCCAGCGCAAAGGACCGCAGCCGGCGAAATATATCGACCCGAAGACGGGCGCGACATGGAGCGGACGTGGTCGCGCACCAGCGTGGCTCGCTGCAGCAAAGGACAGGACCAGGTTCTTGATTGATGCGGCCGACGCGGCCGACGCAGGTGTTGCGAGCAAGACGAAGCAAGCGGCCAAAAAGGCCACTCCAATTGCGAAGAGGGCCTCCGCCAAAACGGTGAAGGCGACCACGGCTCCGGCGGTGAAGAAAGCTGTCGCCAAGAAGGCGGTCAGTGCGAAGGCTGCCGCGCCCAAAAGCGCGGCAGCCAAGAAAGCCGCCGGCAAGAGAGCCGTACCGACTCTAAAGAAGGCTGCGGCCAAGAAGGCACCGGCGACGAAGGCTGTTGTTGCCAATGACGTGGTCGCGAGAACGGATGTAGTCGCAGCGCCGGAAGGTCTGGCGGCTCCAGCGACCGCATAAAGGAACCAAGAGAAGTTGATGAGCAGTTCCATCGGTTCTAGTCAGCAGGACACAGTTGTTCTGCTGGACTCTGTTCCCAGTCCGACCGGTGACGTTCCCGAGCCGTTTGTGGTCGCGAATGAGAGACGGGTGGTCGTCGCGTATCGAATCGCCGAGGCTGACTTCGAGCGTTTCGGCCCCTTTGATGAGGGTGACGACCCGTTCTGTGTCGTGGTGTTTTCGGAGGCAGATTTTCATCAGTTCGGCCCGCCCAACGCTGAGGACCTCTACGGTCACCCCTTGGCCTCGCGAGGGTTGCGCGGATATTGCGCTCATGAAATTGTGAACTCCTCGCTGGTCGCAGATTCCTGGGGCCGCGCTTCTTCGAATGATAGGCGGCACTTCGTGCTGACGTTTCAGTACAGCACGTTCGAATGCGTGGCAGCAGACTGCACGGTTGCGGGCATATACGGGACTGGCGATATCGCGAGCAGGGAGGCTTATTCGCTGTGTGGGTAAGGGGTCTTTGGCATGTTCACACTTGTGCTATTTCTCTTGCTTCTTGGTGTCGGCAGCTACGCGCTGAGCCTCCGGTCGGAGTTTCGTCGTCTGTCCGGCCTGCTAGCACAGCTGCAAGCTCGCGTCGCGAAGCTAGAGGCGTCGCGAACCCCATCGGCCACGGAGACACTTGGCGCAGACGTCGCGCTGCCTGCAAAGGCAAGTGGAAACGCTGAGCCCTTGGCAGCGAGCCCACTAGGCGCCACCCATACGCCGGAGATTCAATCCGTTGCAAAGAACGGCGAAGCTCGGGCCAACGCTGCACGGCCCGAGCCTGCGCTGTCGCCAATGCAGACATTGGAGCCCTTCGCTTTGCCGCCCATTGCCGGCAAGTTGTGGACGGTGCTCAAGCAAAACTCGTTTGCGGCCGTGGGCGTGGCGCTCGTATTGCTCGGCTGTTCGTTCCTCTTCCCCATGCTGGCGTTGCACGGGCTGTTTCCACCGGCGCTGCGGCTCGCACTCGCTGCATCGCTGGGCGGCGGCCTGTTGACGGCCGGGCTGCGACTGTCGAATCGCAAGGCCGACTACGCTCACGTATTGCAGGGCGGCGGCGTGGGCGTGCTTTATTTGACCACTTATGCCGCGATGGCCTTCTACGAGCTCATCGGGGCGTGGCCGGCGTTCGCCATCTTCGCGATGTTTTCTGCGGTAGTGGTCGCACTGAGTCTTCGGCAGGCCGCCAAGCCGCTCGCTTTCCTCGGCTTCGCGGGCGCTTACTTGGCACCGGTTCTAACGGTCCGAGGCACGGTTCATCTCGATGTCGTCCTCGCCTACGGCCTGCTCGTCAACGGCGCCAGCCTGTATGTCGGCCTGCGGCAGCGCTGGATAGAAATGAGTCTCCAGGCCTTCATCTGGTCGTTGCTGCTCGGATTCGGGGTCTACACGGGCCACACACAGGCGCTGCCGCTCTGGATGCAGCACGCGTTTCTCGCTGCGTATTTCGCGCTCTTCGCGTGCCATCCGTTGCTGTACGTGAACTGGGGGGAATCGACGCGGACGGACACCTTCAGCTTGCAGACGATGACCGGCCTGCTGACGCCAGTCGTACTCGGCCTGGAATACTGGCTAGGGGGCAAGGCAGGTTTGACGGTCGCAGCGTCGCTCGCGGCCGTGATTCACTTTGGACTGTACTTCGTGCCTTGGACAGACGCCCCAGGGTTTTATGCCGTCCACATCGCATTGGCGATTCTGTCCGCCATGGCGGCCATTCTGGCTCCAGGTCTCAGTTCAGCACTGACTGCATGTCTAGCCGGTGCGGTGGCAGTGTGTGCCTATCTGAGCCTGCCGGGTCGCCTGCGATTGCTGAGCGCCGTGCCAGGCGCGGCGGCCCTGAGCATCGGTCTCTCGCCGCTCCACGCACCGGCCGCATGGGCGGCGACCGCCCTCGCTTTGGTCATGGGTTACGTTGCGGTGATGCGTCGGAATGCAGCGGATGCATGGGTCATCCACATGCTGTCGGCTGTGCTCTCGTTGGTCTCCGGCTATGCCCTGTTTCGCGATGAGCCGGGCGGGTCCATGTTCGCGTATACGTTGCCGGGCACGCTTGCCTTGGCGACCGGGCTTGGCTGGGGGTATCGGCGCGCCGGCAATTTCAGCGCACTTGTGTGCCACTCGGCGGCCACTGCGGCGGTGATGATTTTGTCCTTGCTCGTTCCCACCGTTGGCGTCACGGCAGAGATCGTGCAGGCGGCTGGCGTCATTGCAACATGTGCGCTGGCTGGTGTCCTGGTGCACGTCTATGCGACTGAGCTGGGTGCACATAGCCGTCTTGTCTTTGTCGTCATGGTGCCCGTGATTCTGGGCGCGCTGGCGCATCAGCATGTGCCCATGGCGGACTCGTTCACCAATCAGTCCGCGCTGGCCGGCTGGGTCGTACTCGCGATCGCTGCGGCCCTCAACGCGTCCCCGTTGCAGCCGTGGATTCCGGACGCGCCGGCGCTTTGGCGGGTCCGCAACATCGTCACCCGGTTCGTTCTTCCCTTGGCATTTGCCATTCAATGGGTCCGTTCAGTGATATTCCAGGCGTATCCCGGCTGGACCGCGTTGCAAGCGTTGTGGATGACATGCGCTCTCGTGCTGGTCGCGCGTGCCGCCGCGCGGCCGTTTGTCGGGGCGGCCATTGCCGGCGGCATCGCGTTGATGCTTGCCTATCTTCTGGCACTCGTCGACCTGCGTGCGGCTATCACGCTGGCGTGGGCAGTCACTGCGCTGGCTGCGCTCGTGGTCGGCTCGCGGGCGAGCGACCGAGCCCTCTGGGTTGTCGGAGCCACGATTAGCGCACTGGTCGTGGTCAAGCTGATTCTGCTGGATATGAGTGCTGCGAGCCCTATCTGGCGCGTACTCTCCTTTATCGGCAGCGGTTTGCTATTGGTGTTGGCCGGCTACTTGGCTCCGGCGCCGGCGAGGCGTGGCGGCGAGGCCGGAGCGAATGGAAAGTGAGGCCTCCTGCCGGCATGCTGCATTGCCGCACCGGTCAGTCTGACACTTTTTTGCACATTGGCGCAGAAAGCCCGGCGGGCCGGTTTCATTCACATTCTGCGTGCGCTTTTCGCAAGCCCAGTTCCGGCGATTTTTGCCGGCTTCTGCTATCGTCGCGTCCATGCAACCGATCCTCTCCATTTCCAACCTTTCCAAAACTTACGCGTCGGGCTTTCGAGCGCTCAAACGCGTGAACCTGGAAATTCATCGCGGCGAAATCTTTGCGCTCCTCGGGCCGAACGGCGCCGGCAAGACCACGCTGATCGGCACGGTCTGCGGCATCGTCAACGCTACCGAAGGGCGCGTCGTCGTCGCCGGCCACGACATCGTCCGCGACTACCGGGCGGCGCGCTCGATGATCGGCCTCGTGCCGCAGGAGCTCACGACCAACGCGTTCGAATCGGTCTGGGCGACGGTCTCGTTCAGCCGCGGCCTGTTCGGCAAGCCGGCCAATCCCGCGCACATCGAGAAAGTGCTGAAGGCGCTGTCGCTGTGGGACAAGAAGGACAGCAAGATCATCACGCTTTCGGGCGGCATGAAGCGGCGCGTGCTGATCGCGAAGGCGCTCGCGCACGAGCCTGACATCCTGTTTCTCGACGAGCCGACCGCGGGCGTGGACGTCGAGCTGCGCCGCGACATGTGGCAGCTCGTGCGCTCGCTGAAGGAAAACGGCGCGACGATCATCCTCACGACGCACTACATCGAAGAGGCCGAGGAGATGGCCGACCGCATCGGCGTGATCAGCAAGGGCGAGATCATCCTGGTCGAGGAAAAGGCGCAGCTCTTGAAGAAGCTCGGCAAGAAGCAGCTCACGCTGCAGCTCGAGCGCGCGCTCGCGAGCGTGCCGGCCGAGCTGGCCGCGTACCGGCTCGATCTGTCGAAGGACGGCAGCGAATTGACCTACACCTACGACGACACGCACGGCGAGCGCGCGGGCATCATCGGGCTCTTGAAGGATCTCGACGACGCGCAAATTCGATTCAAGGATCTGCAGACGAGCCAAAGCTCGCTCGAAGACATTTTCGTGGGCCTCGTGCGAGAAGCTTCTTAACTATGAATATTTACGCAATCCGCGCGATCTACCTGTTCGAAATGGCGCGCACCTGGCGCACGCTGATGCAAAGCATCATCTCGCCCGTCATTTCGACGTCGCTCTATTTCATCGTGTTCGGCGCCGCGATCGGTTCGCGCATCCGCGAGATCGACGGCATCAGCTACGGCGCCTTCATCGTGCCCGGCCTCGTGATGCTCTCGCTCCTCACGCAGAGCATTTCGAACGCGTCGTTCGGCATCTACTTTCCGAAGTTCACGGGGACGATCTTCGAGCTGCTGTCGGCGCCCGTGTCGTACCTCGAACTGGTGCTCGCGTTCGTCGGCGCGGCGGCGACCAAGTCGATCGTGCTCGGGCTCATCATCATGGCGACCGCGGCGCTGTTCGTGCCGCTCAGGATCGAGCACCCGGCCTGGATGCTGCTCTTTCTGGTGCTGACGGCGCTCACGTTCAGCCTGTTCGGCTTCATCATCGGCATCTGGGCCGACGGCTTCGAGAAGCTGCAGGTCATTCCGCTCTTGATCGTCACGCCGCTCACGTTCCTCGGCGGCAGCTTCTATTCGATCCATATCCTGCCGCCGTTCTGGCAGACGGTCGCGCTCTGCAACCCGGTCGTCTATCTGATCAGCGGCTTCCGTTGGAGCTTCTACGGCAACGCCGACGTGCACGTCGGCGTGAGCCTCGGCATGACGGTTCTGTTCCTCGCGGTCTTCATGGCGATCGTCGCGTGGATCTTCAAGACCGGATACCGGCTGAAGAACTGACCGGGGCGCCGCGCCCTTCGAAGCGCGCCCATTTTCGAAGCGCCGTCCCGAAGCATGGCGGCGCTTCTTACATTTTCATTTCAGCGCGTCGCGTCCGCGGCGCGTCCTGCGTCGATTCGTTCGCGCCGCGCGCCTTTTCCTGCGTGCATCCTTTGTCATTCACACGAAACGCTCACATAATGTTCCGTCGCCCGCGACCCGCGGGCCGGCATCCGACTATTCACAGCGCGAATGAGACTGACGACGAAAGGGCTGCTGCTGATCGCGATTCCGACGGTGTTCGAATTGGCGCTTCTGGCCGGGCTCGTCAAGGCGCAGGCAGAGGCCGAGCAGGCCGAGGCGTGGGCGCTGCACAGCAAGGACGTGCTGAGCCGCACGAGCGCGATCCTCGAGCCGGTGCTCGTCGAGTCCGTGCGCGTGCGGGGCGCCGTCATCGAAGGCGACCGCAATTATTCGACGCCGATCTCGCTCTGGCTCGACCTCGACCGCGATATCGACCACCTCGTCGAACTCGTCGCCGATAACCCGCTGCAAGTCGAGCGGGCGGGTCAGATCCGCCAGACCGTGCAGGAATACCGCCAGTGGT
Source organism: Trinickia mobilis (assembly GCF_017315705.1). Lineage (GTDB taxonomy): Bacteria > Pseudomonadota > Gammaproteobacteria > Burkholderiales > Burkholderiaceae > Trinickia_A > Trinickia_A mobilis. The sequence goes on from NZ_JAFLRF010000003.1 coordinate 211,860, forward strand.
CGGACCGCGCGCAGGATCTGCTCGCCACCGGGCGCCGCGCCGACGTGCTCGAACGCTTTCGCGACCAGGCGACGACCGACGTCGTCGATCGCTTCCGCAGCCAGGTTGCCGCGTTCCAGACAGCCGAGCTGCGCGTCGACGCGCAGCGCTCGGAGGTTGCCGAGACGGCGCGCGCGCAGCAGCAGTTGCTGACGGTCGCGGCGGTGGTCGGCTCGCTGTTGGTCACGGCGTGTGCCGTCTTCATGTTCACGCGCGGCGTGCGCGGGCGGCTCGCGCTGCTGTCGGACAACGCGCGGCGGCTCGCCGACAACGAGCCGCTTAGCCCCGTGCCCGCGGGCAACGACGAAATCACGCAGCTCGACGAGATGCTGCGCGTTACGAGCCGGCGCTTGCTCGAATCGGAGCGTCTGCAGGCGCGCTTTCAGAGCGACCTGGCGCGCCGCGCCGACGAGCTCGCGCACATCAACGAGACGCTGCACCAGCAGACGCAGGAAAACGAGATGTTCATCTACAGCGTGTCGCACGATCTGCGCGCGCCGCTCGTGAACCTGCAGGGGTTTTCGAAGGAACTCACGCATGCTTGCGACGACTTGCGCCAGGCCGTGCGCAGTTCGGCGCTAGGCGAAGCGGAACGCGCGCATGTCGAGCGCCTGATCGACGAAGACATCGGCGAAGCGCTGCGCTTCTTGCAAAGCGCCGTGCTGCGCGCGGCGCACATCATCGATTCGCTGTTGCGGCTTTCGCGCGTCGGCCGCGTCGAGTACCGCCGCCAGGAGGTCTATGCCGGCGTGCTCGTGCAGCACGTCGTCGAGGCGATGCAGGCGTCGATTCGCGGCGCCGGCGCGCAGATCGTCGTGCACGAGCTGCCCGCGGTCTGGGGCGACCCGACCGCGCTCGAGCAGGTCTTCGCCAACCTGATCGGCAATGCGGTCAACTACCTGAGCCCCGAGCGGCCGGGGCGCATCGAAATCGGCACGATTCCGGCGCCGCCGGGCGTGCGCTCGCTGCGCATCTTCTATGTGAAGGACAACGGCCTCGGTATTCCGGCAGGCGCATTGCCGCGCCTTTTCAATGCTTTTCAGCGCCTGCACGGCAACGTCGCGACGGGCGAGGGGATCGGCCTTGCGCTCGTGCGGCGCATGGTCGAGCGCCATGGCGGCCGCGTCTGGGCCGAATCGACCGAAGGCGCCGGAACCACGTTTTACGTATCGCTACCCGAGGCGACCGCACCGGTCGCCGCATGAGGATGGACATGACACAGCTTGAGACTGCCGGCCAATCGGTCAGCATCATCCTGATCGAAGACGACGACGGCCACGCGACGCTGATTCAGCGCAACCTGCGCCGCGCGGGGCTGACCAACGGCTTTATCCGGCTCGCCGACGGTCAGGAGGCGATCGACTATTTCTTCGGCCCCGATGCACGCTTCGAGCACGACTCGCCGACGGCGCCCGTGATCCTGCTCGATCTGAAGATGCCGCGCATCGACGGACTCGAAGTGCTGCGGCGCTTGAAGACGGATCCGCGCACGGCGTCCCTGCCGGTCATCATGCTGACGACGACCGACGACCCGCGCGAGATCGAACGCTGCTACGAGCTCGGCTGCAACGTCTACGTGACGAAGCCCGTCGAGAGCGAGGCGTTCATCGAGGCGGTGCGCCGGCTCGGCTTCTTCCTGCAAGTGGTCAAGCTGCCGACGGGCGGCCGATGACTGCCCACGTGCTCTTCGTCGACGACGACGAGGGCCTCCTGCGGCTCGCGACGCGCGCGCTCACGCGCGTCGGCTACCGCGTGTCGACGGCGGCGGGCGCACGCGACGCGCGCGCGGCGATGGCGTCGCAATTGCCCGAGGTGATCGTCGTCGACTACACGCTCGGCACGGCCGAGACCGGCCTCGACTTCCTGCGCGCGCTGCGTGCGGCAGGCATCGTGCTGCCGGCGATCCTCTGCACCGGCTTCGCCGACGAGGCGCGCGTGATCGAGGCGCTGCGCTCGGGCGTCGCCGACATCGTGCCGAAGAGCGACGGCTACCTCGACTATCTGCCCGAAGCGATCGAGCGCGTGCTGCGCGAGACGCGCGTGCAGCGCGAACTCGCCGAAGCGCAGCGCCTCTCCGAACGCGAGGCGCACTTTCGCACGCTCGCCGAAGAGCGCGAGCGGCTGCTCGCCTCCGAACGCGCGGCGCGCACCGAAGCGGAACGCGCGTCGCGCGTGAAGGACGAGTTCGTGGCGACGCTTTCGCACGAGTTGCGCACGCCGCTCAATGCGATCGTCGGCTGGACGCAGATCCTGATGCGCGACGCGACCGAGCCCGAGCGCGTCAAGAAGGGCCTCGAAGTGATCGAGCGCAATGCGCGCGCGCAGGCGCAGATGGTCGACGATCTGCTCGATGTGTCGCGCATCATGGCGGGCAAGCTGCGGCTCGATCTCGAACGGCTCGATCTCGAAGACATCGTCGAGTACGTGATCCGCTCGGTGCAGCCCGCGGCCGACGCGAAGGAGATCCGCGTCACACCGATCCTGGAAGCTGCGGGGCCGGTGCAGGGCGACCCGGCGCGCTTGCAGCAAGTCGTCTGGAACCTGATGAGCAACGCGATCAAGTTCACGGGCAAGCGCGGCACGGTGGAGGTGCTGTTGCGCGGCGTCGAAGGCGAAGTGGAATTGACGGTCAGCGATACCGGGCAGGGCATCAAGCCCGAGTTTCTCGCGCACGTGTTCGAGCGCTTTCGCCAGGAGGACACGGGCACGACACGCCAGCACAGCGGCCTCGGGCTGGGCTTGTCGATCGCGAAACAACTGGTCGAGATGCACGGCGGCCGCATCGAGGCGATGAGCGACGGCGAAGGACGCGGCGCGACGTTCGTCGTCCGCTTGCCGACTGCGAATATCGAGCCGGTGCGTGCCGCGGGCTCGCGTGCGCAGCCCCTGGAGACGCCGCCCGCGCTTGCCGGGCTGCACGTGCTGATCATCGAGGACGAGCCGGATGCGCGCGAGCTCGTCGAGCGCTTGCTGCAGGAGCGCGGCGCGACGACCACGGCGCTCGACAATGCCGCCGATGCGCTCGCCGCTTACGAAGCGACGCTGCCCGACGTGGTGGTGAGCGACATCGGCATGCCGGGCGAGGACGGCTACGAATTCATCCGCAAGCTGCGCGCGCTGGAGCTTGCGGCGAGCGAGCGGAGCGGGCAAAGCCGGACGACGCCCGCCGCCGCGCTGAGCGCGTTCGCCCGCAGCGAAGACCGGCGGCGCGCGCTGCTTGCGGGTTTTCAGACGCATATCGCGAAGCCGGTGGACCCTTTGGAATTGGTCGTCGTGGTCGCGTCGCTCGCGGGGCGCACGAGTGCGTTGAGCGATTAGCGCCGGGTGCAGGCGAAGCCTGCTGGAAAACAAGGCCCTCGGTACGGGGGATGAATGCGAGTGACACCATGAAACATCTCAACGGGTTGTCGCGCGCCGCGTTGGCGGCGCTTGTGCTGAGCGCGCTTGCTGCGTGTCAAAAGCATGATGAAGCGGCACAGCAAGCGGCGCAGCAGTCGGCGCAGGAGCACGCTGCGAAACTCGGCGACGCGGCCGTTCAGGCGGCGCAGCAAGCCGCCAAGACCCTCGATCAGGCCGCGAGCTTCGTCGGCCAGCAGGTCGAGGCGGCGCGGCAGACCGCGCAGGCGCAAGTCGATGCGGCGGCGTCGGCGCCGTCGATCAAGCTGAGCGCGAGCGGCGTGTCTGCTACGACGCAGGCTCATCTGCAAGGCGCGGCGAGCGCGGCCGACGCCGTGCTCGGGCAGGCTGCCTCCGCGGCGGGCTATGGCCTCGAAACCGCAGGCCGCAAGCTGCAAGACTGGGCGAGCCAGAGCACCGCGTCCGGCGGCGCGACGGGGGCGGCGGCCGCGCGCGGTGCTGCGAAACCCGGCGGCGACTGAATCCGAACTTGCCAACTCGAATTAATGTAATTATTAGCGAGCGGCAACAGCGCGATTTCTGCTGAGGATTATGCGATGGCGTTCGTCGACCAAATCGAACAAGCCCGTTTCGTGCGCCAGATCGCGACCGTCGCGTACTAGGGCCCTTTATCAGCGTGAACAGGACCTAATAAGGGAGCGAGCCTGGAGCTGCGCGCCGCAAGGCTCGGCGCGCGGTGCGCAGTGCCTGGCTAACATTCGGTTACGGCTTCGATAGGGCAGCGCGGCTACACTGCGCTGTCCCGAACTGCGACCGAATGCCATGAAACCAAGCCGTGAGCGGCGCAATGCCGGCGGCGGGGCGTATCGCGCCGCGCCGCCGGTCGTTCGTACCGCTACTCTCTTCATTGCGTGGGTCCTGCCCTCGTTTTTCTGCCGGTTGTTCCTGGCACTGAATGTTTCGTCGCGCGATGCCGTCGGACGCGCGACGCGGCGCGCCGCACCGTGCGCGTGGTTTGCCGCTGCCGCTTTGCTCGCCGGCACCGCTGCCGCGCCGCCCGCCCAGGCCGCGACGGTGGTCGCCGCGCCGTCGCTGCAGAGCTTCATCAACGCGGTTTCGAATCCGGCGTCGGCACCGTCGCCGGCTTCCGCGGCGTCTGCAGCCGAGGCCGCGTCGGCGCCGTCGCCCGCGAGCCAGGCCGAGATCGCCCGCTCGCTCGATAACGTCATCTCCACGCTCGACAACGACCGTCAGCGCACCGCGCTCGTCGCGCAACTAAAGAAGCTGCGCGATGCGACGCGCAATCTCGCGCCGGCCGCGGCGTCAGGTGCGCAGGCCGCGCAGCAGACCCCGGGACTCCTGGGCGCGATCGCGTCGGGGATCGCCTCAGTCGAGACGCAGGTGCGCCATGGCGATACGCCGCTGCGCTACTGGGCGAGCCGCCTGAGCGCAGCCGCCCTCGATCTGTACGCGATTGCGACCGGGCAGGGCGCCAACTCGCCGGGCCGCGTGCTGATGGACTTGTCCGCGATGCTCGGCGCCTGGGGCGTCTGCGCCGGCGCGCTGGTCTATCTGCAGCGCCGGCTGCATGCGCGTTACGGAATCGATGCCGGGCTGCAGCCGAATCCGTCGACGAGCCAACTGATCATCTTTGCGCTGCGCCGCGTGAGCCCCTGGGTGCTCGCGTTCGTCGTCGTCCTGTCGATTTCCCATTCGCTTGCCGATTCGCTCGGCCGCACGCTCGCGATGGTGATCGCCTATGCGATCGTCGCAGGCGCGGTGTTCTCGGCGATCTGCCTCATCATGTTCTCGCTCTTCGGCTCGGGACACCGGCGCGTCGCCGTGCACGTGCTGCTGCACCACGCGCGGCGCCTGTTGTTCGTGATCGGCATTTGCGGCGCGCTCGGCGACGCCGCCGTGAACTATCAGGTGGCGGGCCAGATCGGCAACAATCTTTCGTCGTTGATCTCGACGGTCGCAAACATGGCGGCCGCCGTGCTGACCGGCTACTTCGCGCTCGCGTTCCGCCGTCCGGTCGCGCACTTGATCCGCAACCGCAGCTACGAAAAGCGTGTGCGCCGCAAGGCTGCGACCGAAGCGCTCGAGGTGCTCGCGTCGCTCTGGCAATGGCCGATGCTGCTGCTCGCGGGTGCGTCGGTCGTCGCGACGCTTGCAGGCATGGACAGTTCCGAAAACGTGCTGCAGATTTCGGTCGTCACGGCGCTTTTGCTCGTGCTGGCCTTTTTCCTCTGCGCGGTCGTGATGCGCCTCACGCGCGCAGACGAAGTGCGCGTCCGCCGGCGGCGCTCGGCGTACGTGACGCGTCTATTGCGCTTTATCGGCACGCTGATCACGCTCTTCATCTGGCTCGCGTTCTTCGAGTTCGCCTCGCGGCTGTGGGGCTTTTCGCTCGCACAGATGGTCGAGGACAGCGTCACCGCGCGCGGCATCGCGCACGCGGTGACGGCGATCCTGATGACGGTGTTCATCGCATGGCTCGTGTGGATCGCGATCGATACGGCAATACTCGAAGCGCTGAATCCGAGCGGGCCGCGCAGCAAGTCGCGCGCGCCGGGCACGCGCGCGCGCACGATGCTGCCGCTCGTGCGCAACGCGGTGCTCGTGACGATCCTCACGATCGCCGCGATCGTCACCGCCGCGAACCTCGGCATCAACGTGACGCCGCTGCTCGCAGGCGCCGGCGTGATCGGCCTTGCGGTCGGCTTCGGCGCCCAGTCGCTCGTCTCCGATCTGATCACCGGGCTTTTCATCATCATCGAAGACACGATCTCGGTCGGCGACTGGATCGATCTCGACGGCGGCCACGCGGGCACCGTCGAGCACTTGACGATCCGCACGGTGCGCCTGCGCGACGGACAGGGCGCGATCCACGCGATCCCGTTTTCGCAGATCAAGATGGTGAAGAACCTGTCGCGCGATTTCGCGTACGCGGTGTTCGAGGTGCGCGTGCCGTTTTCGGCGGACGTCGATTACGTCACGCGCCTGATTCGCGAAGTCGGGTCCGATCTGATGGCGGATAGCCGCTACCGCCGCGAAATGCTCGGGCCCGTCGAAGTGTGGGGACTCGACCGCTTCGAGCAGAACTGGATGATCGTCAAAGGGCAGATCAAGACGCGGCCGTTGCAGCAGTGGAGCGTCGCACGTGCATTCAACCTGCGCGTGAAGCGCAAGATGGATCAGGCGGGCATCGATATTCCGGTGCCGCAGATGGAGGTACATATAGCGGAGCGCGCAGCGCCGCCCGTGCATGAGGCAAGGGAGAGGGCGCCGCATCGGACGGTGCCGCCGGCGGGTTCGTCCGCGGCGTCCGCGGCGTCAGCGGCAGCGAAGACCGCCGCGGGGCCGCACGGCATGGCGGCATCGCACGACGTGTCGCATGAGCCGCGCCCGGCGCCGCCCGCCACCGATCAGACTGCACCAGTGATGCCGCAGATCTCCGCCACGGGCACAGCCGGCAAGGCGTGACGCTACCTCGCGAGCGCTTATTTCAGGCCAGCGCTTAGCGCAGCGCACTGGCTTCGACGCGCACGAGATCGTTGACGTGCGTCGCGATCTGCGTGCCCGGCACGCCGTAGAGATGCAGCGACACGGCAGGCGCCGCGCTGCAGTTGCCGAGCTTGTGGATGCCCGTCGTCCCGGCGCGCGTGTACGACACGGCGCCGGTCTCGCGCGGGTGCGTGCGCGCTTCGGTTGCGCAGCCGGCCGCCTCGTTCCAGTCGTAGACCGTTTCCGTGAGCGTGCCGTCGACCACCGCGTAGCCGCACCACGTGTGGTGGGCGTGCACGGGGCTGGCCTGTCCGGGCTGCCAGACGAGGGCGGCGAGCGCATAGCGCCCGTGCCGATCGGCGGCAAGCAGATGGCGGCGATAGCGGTCGGCGGCGCCTTCGCGTTGCGCCGGCGTGAGCAGGGTTTCGTCCGCCGCGGCAAGCGACAGCGCCGCGCGCACGCGGCGCGCGAATTCGGCGCTGTGCGACGGCTCGGCCGCATGCGCGGCGGCGCGGAACGCGGCGTCGAGCGCGCCGCACAAGCGCGCGAGCGCGGGGTTCGCCGGTGCCGCGAAACGGGGCTCGACAGCTTCTTCCAAAGGACACGATGTTGCCCATGCGACGGGCGCGTTCAGCATGGCGGCATCCTTGCCGGAGGCGCTCGAAGCGCGGACGAGCGGGCTGAATTCGGCATCGGGGTTCATGGGGACTCCATCAAGAATTGGTGTTGTTCGATGCGATATTTATACCGGTTTGCACGGAGAAAGAGTTTTCATATAATTCCCCGCATAAACTAAAAAGTAGAAAATTTTTCTAGGGAGCCGCGCAAATGGGAATGGACCTGATCGATAGGAAGCTTCTCGAATTGCTTCAGGAAGACGCGACGATGCCGGTCGCGGAGTTGGCGCAGCGAGTCAACCTGTCCCAGACGCCTTGCTGGAAGCGCGTGCAGCGGCTCAAGGAGGCGGGAGTGATCCGGGCGCAGGTGGCGCTGTGCGATGCGCGCAAGCTCGGGGTTGGAACGACGGTGTTCGTCGCCGTGCGGACGAACCAGCACACCGAGGAATGGGCGCAGAATTTCACGCAGGCCGTGCAGGACATTCCGGAAGTGGTCGAGGTGTACCGGATGAGCGGCGAGACGGACTATCTGCTGCGCGTCGTGGTGTCGGATATCGACGACTACGACCGCGTCTACAAGCTCCTGATTCGCGCCGTGCCGCTCTTTGACGTGAGCTCCAGTTTTGCGATGGAGCAGATCAAATATTCGACGGCGCTGCCGGTGCGGGGGCCGGTGATGGATCACGGGCGTTGATTTTCGCGGCCTTGGCCGGCCGTTGAAAATCGCCGGGTTTGTCTCGACGCCCAGTGCGAGGAGGGCGATATCTTGCAGATCGCTGCAAGGCTTTAGCAAGCCGCATGCGCGTAGAATGCCCGCTTCGTCATGTTTTAAGCAAACGCAAAGTCCGCACCATGAGCGATCCGCGCAGCAGCAAGAATTCCACCTTTCGCATCGGCATTTTCATTGTGGTCGTCGTGCTGCTTGTGATCGCGACGCTGCTTTATAACGCTATTTCGGGGAAGCGCGAGTACGACCGCGAGAACGCGCCGGCCAGCGACACGCCGGCGGCAGTGGCCGCCAGCACGGCGACAGCGGCTTCGGCTGGCCGGGCGTCGCAGTAAGTCGGGGGCGTCCCGCGCGGATAGAACCCCTCGAGGCCGGGAGGCGGCGCGACCGGCCCCGGCGCCGCCCGCCTTTTAGCGCCGGCTTTCACTCCTGCGGCAGTCGGATCACCCCCGCATCCTTGCGGATCAGAAACGACGCCGCCAGCATCTGCTTGCACTGGTGCGCGAGCAGCTTCACTTCCTGCGTGAATTCCGGCGAAAAAACGTCGGACTTCTCGGCTTCCACGGCCATCAAATCCAGTTCGCGCATGAGCTGCTTCGTGATGTCCGCCTGATCGGCGGGCGGCGGCTCGCCGGCGAGCGCCTGCGACAGATTCTCGCGAACGGCCGACAGCGCGCGCTGCAGGGCCTGAAACCCGCTGCCTTCGTGCTGCATGGCGTTGCGCAGGAGCGGGGCGGCCGCGGTGATTTGCGAGGCGAGCACGTGGCTTTGCACGAGCAGGTCGTTGAGTTCGGCAACGAAGTGCTGGTGCGCTTTCGGTTCCAGCATCATGCGCTGGAACGCCTGCCCAAGATTGGCAAACGCGACGTGCATGTGCTTGCGCGAGAGGCGGTAGCGGAAATCGCGTTCGTGCGCCGCGGTGGCAGGCGGAGTCGGCGTTGACTTGGGTGCGGCAGCCGATGCCGCGGCAGCCGAAGCCGGCGTTGCCGGCGCGGCATGAGCGGCAGCGGCCGCGGACGCGGACGCGGACGATCGCGAGGTTGCCTGTACGTCCGGCGCGAGCGCGTCCGATGGCGACGCGCTCGCCGCGGCGGCGGCCGCAAGGGTGCCGTGAGCCGGCAGCGCAAGCGCGCTTGCTGCCGTTTCGACCGAGTGAGCCCGGGTTCCATGTCCCGTCGCGACGGTGCCCGCTGCGGCCGCTCCCGCCGGCGCCGCAGCGGCGACCGGCTTGCCTCCCATCCACCAGCTCGCCTCGAGATACTGGCGCGTGGCCGAGATCATGTTCTCGACGAGCTTGCCCATCAGCCGGTACTCCCAATACGGGAACAGGCGGCTTGCGGCGATCGCGATCATGCAGCCGACGAAGGTATCGATCGCGCGTTCGCCGATGATGCGCATGCTGCCCGGCGCGAGCAGATGGAACAGCAACAGGACATACGACGACGTGAACACGACGCTCGCCGCGTAGTTGAAGAGCAAGAGGCTATAGCTCATCACCATCGACGCGAACATGACGACGAGCAGGATCGCCGGGTTTTTGACGAGCAGCATCAGCGCGATAGTCGCTGCGCAGCCGATCGCCGTGCCGACGATACGCTGCGCGTTGCGCTGCTTGGTGAGCGAGTAGCCGGGCTTCAAGATGATGACGCTCGTCATCACGATCCAGTACGCGTTCGTGAGCGGCAGGAGGCGTCCGAGCCAGAAGCCGACCGCCACGGCGATAGTCACGCGCAGCGCGTGCCTGAAGCTCGGCGAGGCCATCGTCAGATTCGAGAAGATCTGCCGGAGCGGCACGCGGCGGCTCGAGATGAAGCGCGAGAGCGTCTGGTCGATACGCATCTCGGTGTGCGTGGGAGCGTCTTCGCTGGAGAGGCTCTTCTTGATCTTGTCGATCAGGCGCGTGGCGCTCCACATGCGCCGGAACGATGCGACCACTGCGGCATAGGCTTCCGGATTCTTGTTCGGCATGTCGTGCTTGCGCATCAGCTCGAGCTCGTATTCGATCGCGCGCAGCTCGGCCTTCACGCTGATGCGCGTATGCGGCGGCTGGTTTTGCAGCACGGCGAGCCCGATCTCTTCGAGGTCGCGCGCTGCCTTGCGGATCAGGTCGCGATAGAAAATCATCAGGTCCGAGCCGCCGAACGTGTTGCGCACGAGCGGGTAGTCGGTGTGCGCGCCGACGAAGAGATCGTGCAGGTCGACCGAATTGATGAACAGATTGAAGAGAATCGTGCGGCGCGGGTCGAGCTTGCCGCTTCTGAGCTTCGGCAGGTTGCGCAGCACGATGTCGCGCGCGGCGTCCTGCATTTCGACGACGGCGATCTGCTTGGCGACGAGGTTGCGGTAGCACTCGTCGAGATCGGATTCGAGATCGTAGAAATCCGCGCGCGCGAGCAGATAGTTCGCGCACGCAAAGACACCTTCCGCGAGCGCCTGCTTTTCGATCCGGTAGGCCTGCCAGCGCGACACGAGCGTCGCCCAGTACGTGTACCAGAGGCCGCCCGCGAGAATCCACAACGCGTTGACGAGCGCCTGCATCGGCGTGAATTTGTCTTCCAGCGTCACGACCATCATGAACAGCGTCGCGAAGCTGATCTGCGGCCAGCGGTTGCCGTACACGACGATGAGCGACAGCACGAACGTCAACGGCACGACGGCGGCCCACAACGCGAGCACGTTGAAGGTGGCGAGGCCGGTGGCGAGGGCGGACAGAAAGCCGATCACGCTGCACGCGAGCATTTCGTTGTGCTTGTACTTGAGCGGGCCCGGCATATCGACGACACACGCGCCGAGCGCGCCGGTGGCGATCGTGAAGCCGAGCTCCTGATTCTTGAAGACGAGCAGGCACAGGACGGGCGGCAGCGAGACGCCAATGGCGATGCGCAGCCCGCCGAAGAAGTACTGGCTATATAAGAATTTTTTGATTTCGACCGAATAGCGCATCGATTTGGGGCTGGCAGACAACGGGGGCGGTAGAGCAAAGGAGCGGGCCTGCGGGGGGCCATATCCGGGACTGGCGACGAGTCTAACGTATTTTGCCGTGGCAAAGACCAGGCCGAAAGGCCGAGTGTTTCAGGCCTGCGCCCTTTGCTATGCTGGCGCTTTCGATCGGCGTGCGCGGCTGCGCCAAGGCGTCCTTCACGCTGTCCTTCCCGCGCCGCACGCTCTTCCAAAGGCCCCATGCTCCAGCTTTTCTATTCGAACCGTTACGAAACTCTGGTTGACGCGCTGCTCGACGACTTGCCGGCGGCGCGGTCCGATCCATGGGGCGCCCAGCAGATCATCGTGCCGAGCGCGGCGGTGCGGCGGCGGCTGGAACTCGATATCGCCGTGCGCCAGGGCGTGTGCGCGAACGTGAACTTCAGCTATCTGGCGCAGTGGCTGTGGGCGCAGATCGGCGGCGTGATACCGGTGCCCGCTCATTCGCCGCTCGCGCCCGACCGGCTCGTATGGCGCTGCTATCGCTTGCTCGGCGGCGACCATGCCGACGCCGGATGGAACGCGTCGCCGCGTCTTTCGACCTACCTCGCGGCCGCCGATGCGCCGATGCGCTATGAGCTCGCGCGCCGCGTCGCGACCGTGCTCGATCACTATCTGACCTATCGGCCGGAGTGGCTCACGCATTGGCAGCAGGGCGGATCGATCTTCGCGGGAGGCGGCGATGCGTCGGGCAGCGCCGAGAGCCGCGGACCGAATCTGCGCGGCGCGAGTGCCGCTGCGCGCGAGGACGAGCGCTGGCAGGCGGCGTTGTGGCGCGCGCTGCTTGCCGAGCTGGGCGGCGGCGCGGATGCCCGCTCGCTTGCAGCGGCCACGCCGCCCGCGTATCGCTTCCTCGCCGAGGCCCGTTCGCTCGATCTCGACGCCGTGATGCGCGCGCGCTGGCCCGAGTCGGTCAGCGTATTCGCTCTGCCGACGATGCCGCCGCTTCATATCGCGCTGTTGCGCGAGCTGTCGCGCTGGATCGACGTGCGTCTTTACGCAATGAACCCGTGCCGCCAGTTCTGGTTCGACATCGTGAGCGTTGGGCGCATCGAAGCGCTCGATGCGGCCGGCCAACTCGACTATCAGGAAGCCGGCCACCCGCTGCTCGCCGAGTGGGGCCGTCAGACACAGGCGCAGCTTCACATGCTGCACGAGCTGACCGAAAGCGCGGCGTCAGCCGAGGCGACGCGCTACGCCGAAAGCCCCGGGTCGACGTGGCTCGCGAAAGTGCAGAACGCGATTCTGGATCTGGAGCCGGAAGCGGCGGCGGCCGACGGCGAAATGCCGGGCGAGCGCGGAATCGAAGTTCACGTTTGCCACAGTCTGTCGCGCCAGCTCGAAGTGCTGCATGACCGTTTGCTCGCCTGGTTCAACGAGTTCGACGATCTGGCGCCGTCCGATGTGCTCGTCGTGTGCCCCGATCTGGCCGCCGCCGGACCGTTGATCGATGCGGTGTTCGGGACGACGGCGGGCGGCGTCGCGAGCGACGGGCGTCGAATCCCGTATCGGATTACCGGCTTGCCGCCGTCGCAGGCGAATCCTATCGCGCGCGCACTGCTCGACTGGCTTGCGCTTGCCGAGCGCAGCGTGGGCGCGCCGGAGCTGATCGAATGGATGCGGGTCGATGCGGTTGCGGCGCGCTACGGCGTCGATGCCGCCGCGCTCGAAACCGCACAGGAATGGCTCGCCGCAGCGGGTGCGCGGCGTGGCCTCGCGCCGGCGGTACCGGCAGACGATGCCGTGCCCGTCGCGCGCCATACGTTTTCGGACGCGCTCATGCGGCTTTTTCTCGGCTACGCGATGCCCGAAGGCGGCGAGCCGGTCGATGCGTGGCTGCCGGTCGAAGGCGCAAGCGGCTCCGAGGGCGAGCTGCTCGGGCGGCTCGCGCGGTTCGTCGACGATCTCGACGGCTTTGCGCGCCGTGCGTCGGAGACCTTGGCGCCGCAAGCATGGGGCGAGCTGCTGCTCGATGCGCTCGCGCGTTTCTTCGATCACGGCATCGCGTTTGCCGATTCGCTCGCCGACGTGCGCGACGCGGTCAATGCGCTCGTCGACGTGATGCGCGAGGGCGCGGAGCAGGTCGAGCTGCCCGCGGCCGTCGTGCGCGCGGCGCTCACCGAAGCGCTCGACGACCCGGCGCGCGGCGGCGTGCCGTGGGGCGGCGTCACGTTCTCGTCGCTCACGAGCTTGCGCGGTTTGCCGTATCGCGTCGTCTGTCTGATCGGCATGGACGACGGCGTGCTGCCGAGCCTCGCGCGCGCTGACGAATTCGATCTGATGGCCGCGTTCGGCAAGCTCGGCGACCGGCAGCGGCGCGACGACGAGCGCAATCTCTTTCTCGACTTGCTGCTCGCCGCGCGCGACCGGCTGTTCATTGCCTACACGGGGCGCAGCATCCGCGACAACGCAGCATTGCCGCCTGCCGCGCTCGTCGACGAATTGCTCGATCATCTCGCGCAGGTGTCGGCGGGGCAAGACGCGACGCCTGAGCAGGTCCAAGACGCGCGGCGCGTGTTCATCGTCGACCATCCGCTGCAGCCGTTCGCGGCGGAGTATTTCGACGGCAAGAGCGGGCTTTTCACGTACGACGCCGAGCGCGCCGTGCTGGCCGAACGCATCGCGAACGGAGACCGGGATCCCGCGCAGCCGTTCTTTGCCGATCCGCTGCCGCTCGAAGCCGCCGAATCCATCGCGTTCGACGAGTTCGAGCGTTTCTGGCGGCATCCGGCACGTGCGCTTCTGCGCGACAGGCTCGGCATCGTGCTCGCGGATGCGCAGGGCGAGTTGATCGACACGGAGCCGTTCGAGCTCGACTACGCAGGGCGCGATGCGCTTGCCGAGCGCCTGTTGCCGGTGCTGCTCGAGGCCGGCGACGACACCGTGGCGGCGCGCGTGCAGCGCGTGGCCGAAGCGAGCCCGGAGCTGCCGGGCGGCGCGACGGGCGCGGTCTGGCGCAGCCGCGAGTTGAGCGCGCTGCGACGGCTCGCCGGCAATGTGCGCAGCGAACTCGCGTCAGGCATCGAGCGTGTGCCGTTCGTGCTCGAACTCACGCCGCGCTGGCCCGATACGGGAGGCGTCGAAATATTCGGCGTCCATGACGCGGCGCTGCGCGAACGCCTCGAAGCCATCCGCGTGCCGCTGGCTTTGCACGGCACGTTGAACCTCCTCACCGAAACCGGACAAGTGATGTTTCGCTATGCCAGCGCGACCGCGCGCGACTATCTGTCCGCGTGGCTCGCGCACCTGGTCTATTGCGCCGTGCGGCCGGACGGACCGCGCCGCACCGTCTGGCACGGCGGCAAAGAGAGCTTCGAGCTGACGCCGGTCGCGGCCCCGCTCGATCAACTCGCGCCGCTCGCCGCGCTGTTTGCCGCAGGTCGCTCGCTGCCGTTGCGCTTTTTCCCGAAAAGCGCTTGGGCCAAGGCCAGCGACAGCGATTCCGCCGCGCTCGGCGCATGGGTCAACGACCGCGTGCGCGGCGAATCGGACGACCCGGCGTTGCGCATCGCGTGGCGCGGCGCGAACCTGTCGCTCGACGAGCCGTTCGGCACGCTCGCGCACCTCGTGTTCGATCCGCTGATCCAGCACCTGAGGAGCGGCATCGACGCCCCCCATGCTCACTTACGTTCGCTGCCCGCTCCCCCAAGCGGACGGGAGGCGTCATGAGCGATATCGGCTTTGCGTCATCCGCGCTGCCCGCCCGCGAACTCGACGTCTTCGCGTGCGAGCTCGACGGCGTGAATCAGATCGAGGCGTCCGCGGGCACCGGCAAGACCTGGAACATCTGCGCGCTCTACGTGCGCTTGCTGCTCGAAAAGAATTTCAACGCCGACCAGATCCTCGTCGTCACCTTCACGAAGGCCGCGACTGCCGAGTTGCACGAGCGGATTCGCGGCCGGCTCGCTGAGCTCGAGCGCGCGATCGACACGGGCAACGACGGCGGCGATCCGTTCGTCGCGCGCCTGTTCGAGACGACGCTCGCGGCCGGCGGCATCGAGCCGGAGGCGGCGAAAAAGCGCGTGCGGCGTGCGCTGCGAACGTTCGATCAGGCGGCGATTCACACGATCCACGCGTTTTGCCAGCGTGCGTTGCAAGAGGCGCCGTTCGCGGCCGCGATGCCGTTCGCGTTCGAGATGGAGACCGACGACGCGTCGCTGCGTTTCGAACTGGCTGCCGATTTCTGGCGCGAGCGCGTCGAGCCGGCGGCCGCGGCGCATCCCGCGTTCGCGTCGTGGCTCGTCGCGAAGCGCGCGGGGCCGGCGACGCTCGACGAGCAGCTTGCGCGCCGCTTGAAGAAGCCGCTCGCGCGCTTGCGCTGGGGCGGGCCGGACGCCGACGCCGCTTCGAGCGATGCTGGGCGCGCCCAGGAACGTTTCGACGCGGCCCGAGCGCTTTGGCAAGCGGAGCGCGACGCGATCGTGACGCTGCTCGGCGAGGCTCAAGCGGTACTCAAACAGACGACGCACAAACCGGACGCGGTAAGCGCCGCGATCGAAGCGTGGTCCGCGTATTTCGACGAAGGCGATTGCCATGCCGCGCCGCCGCGCGCCGCGTTGAAGCTCACTGCTCAGGCGCTTAGCAAGGCGACGAAGGTTAAGCTCGCGCCGCCCGAGCATCCGTTCTTTTCGCTTGCCGATGAATTGACAGCGGCGCTCGACGCCGCCGAAGCCGCGCATCGCGCGCGTTGGCTCGGCCTCATCGCCGCGTGGCTAGACGAGGCGCCCGCCGCGCTCGCCACGATGAAGCGCACGCGGCGCGTCGCGTCGTTCGACGACCTGCTGTCGAATCTATACGGTGCGCTCGCCGCGCACCCGTGGCTTGCCGACGCGTTGCGCACCCGCTATCCCGCCGCGCTCATCGACGAGTTTCAGGATACCGATCCGCTGCAGTTCGCGATCTTCGAGCGGATCTTCGCGCAGGGTCCCGGAACGCCGGGGCCGCTGTTTCTGGTCGGCGACCCGAAGCAGGCGATCTACAGCTTCCGCGCGGCCGATCTGCACACGTATCTGGCGGCGCGCGCATCGGCGTCGGCGCGCTACACGCTGGCGGTCAACCAGCGTTCGACGCGGCCGATCGTCGACGCGTGCAATCGCGTCTTCGGCGCCAATCCGCAGGCGTTCGTGCTCGATGGGCTCGACTATCAGCCGGTGCGCTCGGGCTCGCGCGAGCGGCCGCCGCTGGTGGATGCCACGCGAGGCGCCGGCGACGCGGGCGACTTCCGCGTTTGGCTGCTTCCCGGGGGCGACGCCGTGCTGCAAAAGCGCGAAGCGCAGCGGCAGGCGGCCGAGGCGTGCGCGGCCGAGATCGTGCGGCTCATGCGCGGCGCGCGCAACGGCGCCGTGACGATCGGCGGCGAACCGCTGGCGCCCGCTCGCATCGCCGTGCTCGTGCAGACTCACAAGCAGGGCAGTCTCGTGAAGCGCGTGCTGGCCGCGTGGGGTGTCGGCAGTGTCGAGCTGGCGCAGGCGTCGGTGTTCGGAACGCTCGACGCCGAACAGATCGAGCGCGTGCTGGCCGCCATCGATGCGCCCGGCGACTTGAGGCGTCTGCGCGCCGCGCTGGCGACGGATTGGTTCGGGCTCGACGCGGCTGCGCTGTGGCGTCTCGAACAAGCTGCCGATGCCGCCGATTCCGCGCGGGCTTTCGAGCCATCCGCAGCCGCCGATGCCGCGGACGCCATGGGCTGGGCCGAGCGCTTTTCGCGCTACCGAACGCTGTGGCACGAGCGCGGTTTCGCCGTCATGTGGCGCACGTTGATGCGCGAGCTGCGCGTCGGCGAGCGGCTCGTTGCGGGCGCGGACGGCGAGCGGCGTCTGACCGACGTCAATCACCTGGCGGAGCTCGTGCAGGCGCGCGCGGCCACGCAGCCCGGGATCGCGCCGACGCTGCGCTGGCTTGCCGCACAGCGCGAAGCGGGCGGCGGCGACGACGCGCAGTTGCGGCTCGAATCGGATCGCAACCTGGTGCAGATCGTGACCGTTCACAAGTCGAAGGGGCTCGAGTACGCGGTGGTGTTCTGCCCGTTCCTCAACGACGGGGCGCTGCGCGAACCGCGCGCTTCGGGCCTGCCCGATGCGCGCGAGTATCACGACGAAGCCGGCGTCGCCGTGCTGCACTACGGCTGCGACGGCGAGGAGGCCGAACGCGCCGAGCGCGACGCCGCGCGCGAGCAAGCCGCCGAGCGCGCGCGGCTCGTCTATGTGGCGCTCACGCGTGCCGTGTACCGCTGCTATCTGGTGGCGGGCACCTATCAATCGTCGCGCTCGACGAAGGAGTCGCGCCGCAGCGTGCTGAACTGGCTCGTCGCCGGCAGCGGTCGCACGTTCGATGCCTGGCTCGCCGACCCGCCCGAGGAGAGCGCGCTCGCCGCGAGCTGGCAGGCGCTTGGCGGCGGCCCGATCACGTCGGTTCCGCTGCCTTTGCCGCCACGGCGCGAACCGCTGCAAAACGAACAGGCTGGCGGGCGGCATTTGACGGCCCGCACGAGCCGCCGTGCGTTGCACGACCCATGGCGGATCGCGAGCTTCAGTTCCCTGATTGCCGCGGGGGCGCGGCATGAGACGAGCGGCGCCGAACTCGACGAGGCTCGCCCCGATCACGACGAGCTCGCCGAAGCGGCGGCGCTCGCGCGTTCCGATCAGAGTGGGCTTGCGGCAGGGGAGCAAGCGGCAGCGAAGACACCGGCCGCGCCTGACATTCCCGCCGACGACATCCTCGCGTTCCCGCGCGGCGCGGCAGCGGGCGAGTGTCTGCACCGGCTGCTCGAACTGGCCGACTTTTCGAACCCCGAATGCTGGCCGCAAGCGATCGAACGCGCGCTGCGCGAGCGTCCGGCGCCGGCCACGCAAGAAGAAGCGCGCCGCTTGCCGGAGATGATGGCGAAGTTCCTGGCGGAAATCGTCGCGGCGGAACTCGTCCCCGGCATGACGCTCGCCGCGCTGAACCCCGAGCGCCGGCTCAACGAACTGGGGTTCCTGTTTGCCGCGCCGGCGCTCGATTTCGCGGCGCTGCGGCGCTTGCTCGCGGCCAACGGCTACCCCGACACCGCGCTCGAACCGGGCGCGTTGGCCGGTTTCGTCAAAGGATTCATCGACATGATCGTCGAACACGACGGCCGTTATTGGATCGTCGACTGGAAGTCGAACCATCTCGGCACGACGCCCGAGCAGTATGGCGCGGCCGCGCTCGACGCCGCGATGGCCGAGCACGCGTATCACTTGCAGGCATTGCTTTATACGGTTGCGCTGCATCGCTATCTGAAGGCGCGCAAGCCGAACTACGACTACGACGCGCACGTCGGCGGCTACCTGTATCTGTTCGTGCGCGGCGTGCGGCCGGCGTGGCGCGACGGCGCTCGGCCCGCGGGCGTGCATGCGCGCACGCCGGGCCGTGCGCTCGTGGAAGCGCTCGACGCGCTGATGGGCGGAGGGGGAAAGATCGACCCCCACGCTCACATTCGTTCGCTGCGGGAGGCAACATGACCAGCGAGCTGCATCAGTCCACTGCGGGCGCTGCCTCCAGCATCAAGCAGGCTGGCGCCGCCGAGCCCGGCGATTTCGGCACGGCGCTTGCGGAGGGCTTCGCGCGGCGCATCGGCGCGCTGTCGCGGCGTCTGGGCGCCGCCGCGAGCAGCGTGCGCTGGGCGCAGCGCGCTGCGTTTGCCGCCAGCCGCGCGACGAGCGCAGGACACGTCTGCGTGCCGCTTGCGAGGCTTGCGCGCCGCTATGGCGAATCGCCAGCAGACGTGCGCGCGGCGCTGCACGCGAGCGGGGTCGTCTCCAGCGGTGCGGAGGACGCGGCGGCGCTGCGTCCGCTCGTGATCGACGAGGCGGGCCGCTTGTATCTCGCGCGTTACTTCGACTATGAACGGCGGTTAGCGACGGCGCTCGTCGAGCACGTGCAGGCACGCGGATCACGGGATCGTTCGGGGTCCTCTGCACAAGCTGCCGGCGGGCACGAGGACGCCCGGGCGCTGCAGGTCCGCGTGCTGCGCTACTTCGGTCCGCCGCAGGACGATGAAGTCGACTGGCAGCGTGTTGCAGCCGTCGCTGCGTTATCGGGGCGCCTCACGATCGTGAGCGGCGGTCCCGGCACCGGCAAGACGACGACGGTCGTCGGCGTGCTCGCGTGTCTGATCGACGAAAACCCAACCTTGCGCATCGCGCTTGCCGCGCCGACCGGCAAGGCCGCGCAGCGCATGCAGGAGGCCTTGCTCGCGCAGTCCGGCAAGCTGCCTGCCGAGATCGCGGCGCGCCTGCCGCAGACCTCGCACACGCTGCATCGGCTCTTGGGCTCGGGGCCGAATGGGCGCTTCAGGCATCATCGCGGCAATCCGCTGCCGTATGACGTGGTGGTGGTCGACGAGGCATCGATGATCGACGTCGCGATGGCCGTGCATCTCGTCGATGCGCTTGCGCCCGATACGCGCCTCGTGATGCTCGGCGACAAGGACCAGCTCGCGGCGGTCGAGGCCGGAGCGGTGTTTGCGGAATTGAGCGCGCAGCCTGCGTTCAGCGCGTCCGGCGTGACGCGGGTCGCGCAAGCGCTCGGGATCCCTGAAGAACGGTTCGCGGCGGCGCTGGCGGACGGCGCCGACGCTGCGAAGCAAGCCCCCTTGGGGGGCGCCGCGAAGCCAGTCCTCTTGGGGGATGCAGGCGAGCCGTATGCCGAGGCGGCGCCATTCGGCGACGAGACGTTCTTCGCGGCGTTGGACGACGTTGAGGCATTTGCCTGGTTCGACGAGCCGGATGGGGCACGCATCGGCAACAGCATCTCGGAAAGCGCTGAGGATGCCTCAACACCTGCAACCGTCAGTCACCGCGCACCCGCGTCCACGCCGTTGACCGACTGCGTCATCTGGCTTGAACGCAACTATCGATTCGGACTGGATTCGCCGATCGGGCGGCTGTCGGTGGCGATTCGGCGCGGCGACGCCGGCGGCGCGCTCGACGCGTTGTCGATCGATCCCGAGACGCCGAGCGCCGCTGCGCTATACGAAGACGCGGGAGCGACGCTCGCGGAGCGCACCGTGGCGCGGCTCGCGCAAGGCTTTGCGCCGTATGCGCAAGCGCTCGCCAAGGCGCTGGCTCAACGCACGCCCGACCCCGCGCCGCTCTTCGACGCGCTGAACCGCTTTCGGGTGCTGTGCGCGACGCGCGCCGGCGCGCGCGGCGTCGATCAACTGAACGCTTTGATGGCCGCGCACGTGCGGCGCGCGGCGCACGTGCCGCTCGGCGCCCCACGAGGAGACTTGCTTCGCAGCGCCCCCCAAGGGGACTTGCTTCGCAGCGCCGGCGCGAGCTGGTTCGCGGGCCGTCCGGTGATGGTCACGCGCAACGACTACGCGCTGGGCCTCTTCAACGGCGATATCGGCATCGCGCTGCCTGCCGCGGGAGCGGGCGCAGACGGCGCGCTGCGCGTCTATTTCCGCGCTGCCGACGGCAGCCTGCGCGCCGTGTCGCCCGCCGCGCTGCCGCCGCACGACACGGCGTTCGCGCTGACGGTTCACAAGTCGCAGGGGTCCGAGTTCGATCACGCGGTGCTGGTGCTGCCGGGTTCGGCGAGCCGTGTGTTGTCGCGTGAGCTGGTGTATACCGCCGTCACGCGCGCGCGGCGCGCAGTGCAGGTGATCGGCTCGCGTGCGGTGCTGAGCCAGGCGATCGCAACGCCGACGCAACGCGTTTCAGGCCTCGCTGCGCGGATTGCGGCGGCGCTGCGGGAACCAACGTAACGACTAACCCAGCCATGACTCTCCGCTACAGCATCGCACCGAGCGAGATCGAATTGACCGCCGTGCGCGCGCAAGGCGCGGGCGGGCAGAACGTCAACAAAGTGTCGAGCGCGATTCATCTGCGCTTCGACATCCGGGCGTCGTCGCTGCCCGACGTCCTGAAGATGCGGCTGCTCGCGCTGTCCGATCATCGGATCACGCGCGACGGCGTCGTCATCATCAAGGCCCAGGAGCATCGCACGCAAGAGATGAATCGCGCGGCGGCGCTCGCGCGTCTCGACGAGCTGATCCGCAGCGTGAGCGTGACGCGCCGCGCGCGCGTCGCGACGAAGCCGACGCGGGCCTCGACGGCGAGGCGTCTGGAGGGCAAGACGCATCGCGGCGCGATCAAGGCCGGGCGCGGTCGCGTGATTGAATGACTCGCGAATGCCCCGCCCGATCGAGAGGCATTCAGGCGGCGTGCCAATCAAGTCCCGTCCGCATGCACGGGCGTACGCGCTTCCATCAGGAAGTCGACGCAAAACACGTCGAGTGCGCCGTTCAACGTGACGGCGACGGCCGCGGTGTAGCAATCCTTGCCGTCCGACGGCGAGAAGTGCGGGCCCATCACTGCGACGCGGCCGGGCGTCGCGAGCGCGCGCTTAAAGTACGCGCGCCGCGACCAGTTGCTGTGGATGTCGGGAAAGAGCGGCGCAAGGCGCTCGGGCCGCGACGCGCCGGCCGCGGCAATCGACGGCCGCTGCTGCTCGCCGTGCGCGTCGATCACGAACACGCGCCGCGCTTCGGGCACGCGAAACGCGCGCTCCGCGGCACGCGCAAGATCGCCGGTCGCCTCGTAGGCACGCGCACCGGCCAGCACCGCTTCTTCGAAGCCAGCGCACGAACGCGGCTGGTCGCCCGAATGGGGCTTCGCCCGTGCGTTGAAGTGCTGCCACATCGATTTGATGAGCGCGGGCGCTGCCGCGTTCGCAGCGTCGATCGACGCCTGCGGGCGGCCGAGCCAGAAGCCCTGCACGAAATCGATGTCGGCGCTCATCAGCGTCATCAGCTCGCCCTCGGTCTCGATGCCTTCGGCGAGCACCATCGCGCCTGCACGATGCAGCATCGTGACGAGATGCGTGCCGAACTGATGGTCGGTGCCCGTGCTCGCGATCCGCGTGACGAGCGAGCGGTCGAGCTTCACGATGTCCGGCCGGAATTGCCAGACGCGATCGAAGTTCGAGAAGCCCGTGCCGAAATCGTCGATGGCGATCAGGAAGTCGCGTTCGCGCAGCAACTCGACGGTGTTCGCGAGGAGCGCTTCGTCGTTGGCGGGCTGCTCGAGCACTTCGATCACGATGCGGCTGTGGGGCAGGCCGAAGTGTGCGCACAGTTCGTCGACGAAGGTGCGGTGCGGCCAGCCGAACTGGAATAGCCGCGGCAGCGCGTTGACGAAGAGCCAGTCGGTCGTGACGTTCTGCTCGGCGAAGTTTGCGAAATGCACGCAGCGCGTGAGCCGTTCCAGCGTCAGCGCGGCGCCGAACGACTGCGCGGCGCCGAACAATTCGTCAGGCGTGATCGCGCGGCCGTCGGCGCCCGTTGCGCGCAACAAGGCCTCGTAACCGACGATGCGCTTGTGCGCGATCGAGAGCACCGGCTGAAATGCCGATCGCAAGGTGACCGAATCGTAGGTGGCGTACCAGCCGGTTTCGTCGCGAGCCAGTCGCGGAAGGAGGCCGGCGAGCGTGAGGTCGCGTCTTGTGGTCATAACAATGCGCGCCGAGAGACGTGAAGAATTCGGAAACCGTCCCGGCCGGCGGCATAAGGGCGGCAGCACGTGACGCGGGCCACGTGGGCATTTAGTTCGTACGAGAACTCGTGAATGAAGAGGTGAGCCATGCCGGACTTCGCTGATTCACTCGAATCGAGTGTAACAAAGCGCGCTATCGATGCATGTCAGGGTAAGGCCGGAATCGAACGAATATATGTGCGATCGGGTACGGTGGCGGGGGATTGGCGGATGGAGGAAGGGTGTTTCCTGGTGCGGCAGCGAACCGGAAAAGCGTTATGACACTTTTCCCGGCTCGCGCCGCCACGGCAGGCCTTTGATGAACCCCGTCGCGAGGGCGGTGCCGATGAGCACGATGGCGCAGCCTTCGAGCATCGCGGGCGAGACGCGCTCGGCGAGGAACAGCGCGCCCCAGAGAATGCCGAAGATCGGGATCACGAAGGTCACGGTCATCGCGCGCGCGGGACCTGCCACATTGAGCAGATGGAAGTAAATGAAGTATGCGATGCCCGTGCAGGCGATGCCGAGCGCGAGGACCGCGCCCCACGCATGCGACGAGACCGCCGCGGACGGCCACGTGAGGAGCGCGAACGGCAGCAGCACGATCGTCGAGCCGGTCATGCTGCCCGCCGCGAGCGTGAGTGCATCGACGCCGCTCAAGTGGCGCTTCGTGTAGTTCGCGGCGATGCCGTAGCACAGCGTCGCGCACAGTGCGGCAGCGGCAGCCAGCGCGCTCGCCGCGGGTGTCGCGGCGCTGTTGCCGTGCGATGTCGCGATCTGATCCCACACGAGCGTCAGCACGCCGGCGAAGCCGATTGCGAGGCCGAGTGTACGCGGCACGTTCAAGCGGTCCTTCAGCCAGACAAAGGCGACGAGCGCGCCCCAGAGGGGCGTCGTCGCATTGATGACGGACGTCACGCCCGCCGACAGCGTCAGCTCCGCAAACGCGAACAGACAAAACGGCGCGCCCGAATTGAGCACGCCGAGGATCACGAGCGGCACGGCGCGCTTGCGCAACACGCTGACGGCTTCACGCGGCGGCTTGCGCGCGAACAGCAGGCCGAGCAGGAAGAGCGCGCCGATCGCGACACGCAGCGCCATCAGCGGCGCCACGCCGAATTCGGCCACGCCGACGCGGATAAACAGAAACGACGCGCCCCACAATGCGGCGAGCACCATGAGCTGGACAACGTTTTGGACTTTCATCGAGGAGGCGTATCGACGTGATCGGGAGGGGATGCGCACGCATCTTATCACCGGCTCGCCGCCGATATTTCACGCCGCGATGAAACAGCAAGAAACGGCAAATTTCGCTGCAAAGGGACTTGCGAGCGACGCGCGAAGATCGGGCCGAATAGCCCAGCCAGCAAGGCTGCGCAGGAAGAGGAGGCCGGTTTGCGCGATCCGCTTCGGACAGCGCAAACCGGCCTGGAACGACCCGGACAACCGGACATCAGTGCGGAGGAATCATCCCGCTCAACACGTTTTGCTGCAGCCACACGAGGATGCCGAGCAGCACCGTCAGCAGGATCGAATGCTTGAAGGTCTTCGCGAACACGAGACCTTCCTTGCCTTTGAGTTCGGTAGTTGCGACGCCGGTCGAAATGTTCTGCGGCGAGATCATCTTGCCCATCACGCCGCCCGACGAGTTCGTCGCCGCCATCAGCACCGGGTTCAGGTTCGCCTGATGCGCGGCCACGACCTGCAGGTTGCCGAAGAGCGCGTTGCCCGACGTATCGCTGCCCGACAGGAACACGGCCACCCAGCCGAGGAACGCCGATACGAGCGGGAAGAACGCGCCGACCGACGCCACGCCGAGACCGAGCGTGTAGTTCAAGCCCGAGTAGTTCATCAGATAGGCGAGGCCGACGATCGTGGCCACGGTGAGTATGGCGATGCGCGTCTGCACCCAGGTATCGACGACCGCGCAGAAGAACTCGCGAACGGAAAGCCTCACGATGAGCGCGGTGATGATCGACGCGACGAGAATCGCGGTGCCGGTCGCGAGCGGCTGGAAGTCCCACACGGCGCCATACGGCGTGTTGTACAGGGTGATATAGACCGCCTTGTCGAGCCCCGGCCACGGCACCTTGATGTCGCCGATCGCAAAGATCTTCGCGATGGTCCAGACGATCACGACCGCCGACACCACAAGCCACGGAATCCACCCCTGCCAGCCGCCGACCTTGCCGCGCACTTCGCCGACGCGCTCGACGTTCACGGCGAACTGCGGGTCCGCCGCGGGCTTCCAGGTGCGCAGGAAGCCGATGGTCAGGATCAGCGACACGAGCGAGGACAGCACATCGGTCAGGCTGTAGTTAATGAAGTTGGACGTGACGAACTGCGTGAGCGCGAAGCTCGCGCCCGACACGAACAGCACGGGCCAGATCCGCAGCATGTTGCGGATGCCCGCATAGACGGCGATCACATAGAACGGCAACAGCAGCGCGAAGAACGGCAGTTGCCGGCCGACCATCTTGCCGAGCGCATCGACGGGCAAGTGCGTGACCGCGCCGAGCACGGTGATCGGCACGCCGAGCGCGCCAAACGCGACCGGCGCAGTATTGAAGATCAGCGTGAAGGTGAGCGCTTCGAGCGTCGGGAAGCCGAGCAGGATGAGGAGCGAGCTCGTGATCGCTATCGGCGTGCCGAATCCGGAGATGCCTTCGAGCAGCGCGCCGAACGAAAAGCCGATGACGACGAGCACGACGCGCCGGTCGTTCGGGAGGTTGTCGATCATCCACATGCGGAACGCGGCGAAGCGGCCGGAGCGTTGCGCGATGTTGTAGAGAACGATCGCGTTGAAGACGATCCACATCACCGGCCAGACCGCGAACACCGCGCCCGCGAAGACTGAGTTGATCGCGAGGCCGACCGGAAACCGCCAGCCGGCGATCGCAATGATGAGGCCCAACACGAGGCCCGCGAGCGATGCCTGCCACGCGGGCCGCCGGGCCCAGCCGAGCAGGACCAGGACGAGGACGATGGGGAGGACCGCCACGATGAACGACGGCAATAGGGCATTGCCGATCGGGGTGAGCAATTGATGGAACATCTCGGCTCCTTCGTTGTTGTTCGATGCCGGTTGTGTGCCGCTGAATAGACTTGTGGTCTCTTGGTCTTTTACCGCGCTTCCAAGCATAGAAGGCGAGGCGGCTCAGTCAAGGCGGGTAAGTACGGCCTTAAAGAACACGCTCGGGACGAGCCGAAGGGCGCCGCAGCGGGCTTGGCGCACGCCACGGAGAACAATTGTCGGGTTGGGAAAGGATGAGGATGCGGCATGCGGAGCATGCCGCCAGAAGCGTGCGCGCCGCCTCTCAGTGATGGCCGTGCCACCCGCCGCCGCCGTGCCAGTGGCCGCCATGGCCGCCGCCCCAGCAGCAGCCGCGGCCGCCCCACCAGCCGCCGACGCCGATCGAGACGGACGGTCCCCACCAGTACGGATAGCCGTAGTAGGCGGGGTAGGCCGGGTAGGCCGGGTAGTAAGCGGGATAGGCGTAGTAGCCCGGAACGTCCGCGACGGCGTATTGCGCGGGCGGTGCCGCCGCGTAGGCCGAAGCGGGCGGAGGAGGCTGGTTCGGCGGCGGCGGGGTTGCCGCAGCACTCGGCGGGGGCGCGACGGGAATCGCTTGCTGCGTTGCCGCAGCGGGCACCGTCGGGTAGTAGTAGCCGCCGTACGGGTCGTATCCGTAGGGTCCGTAGTAGCACCCGGCCAACGACATGGCGCCGGCGAGTGCCGTCGCTGCCAACTTGGTGTTCATGAAACGCATCCCAGAATCGAGGCGTCCGGCTTGCCGGACGCGAGCCGGACATCGTGCGACCACTGTACGCCAATGCGAAAGCGCCGGCACAGCAAGCCGGTTACGGATCGTTTCAAACAACAAAAAGCCCGCACGCGGCGGGCAATTTGTCTCAGCCAAGCTCAGAGCGCTTACTGTTTCTGATAGATTTCCGCGCCGCTCTTGACGAACTCGACGGCCTTCACTTCCATCCCTTTCTGCAGCGCCGCCTCTTCCGTCACGCCCTGCGCCGCAGCGAACTCGCGCACGTCCTGCGTGATCTTCATCGAGCAGAAGTGCGGGCCGCACATCGAGCAGAAGTGCGCGACCTTCGCCGAATCCTTCGGCAGCGTTTCGTCATGGAATTCGCGCGCCTTGTCCGGATCGAGGCCGAGGTTGAACTGGTCCTCCCAGCGGAACTCGAAGCGCGCCTTGGAGAGCGCGTTGTCGCGTACCTGCGCGCCCGGGTGGCCCTTCGCCAAGTCCGCTGCGTGCGCCGCCAGCTTGTAGGTGATGATGCCTTCCTTTACGTCGTCCTTGTTCGGCAGGCCCAGGTGCTCCTTCGGCGTCACGTAGCAGAGCATCGCGGTGCCGAACCAGCCGATCATCGCCGCACCGATGCCCGACGTGATGTGGTCGTAGCCGGGAGCGATGTCGGTGGTGAGCGGCCCGAGCGTGTAGAAGGGCGCCTCGTCGCACCAGTCGAGCTGCAGGTCCATGTTCTCTTTGATGAGCTGCATCGGCACGTGGCCCGGGCCTTCGATCATCGTCTGCACGTCGTGCTTCCAGGCGATCTGCGTGAGTTCGCCGAGCGTCTTCAGCTCGCCCAGCTGCGCTTCGTCGTTCGCGTCGTAGATCGAGCCGGGACGCAGGCCGTCGCCGAGCGAGAAGCTCACGTCGTAGGCCTTCATGATTTCGCAGATGTCCTCGAAGTGCTCGTAGAGGAAGCTTTCCTTGTGATGCGCGAGGCACCACTTCGCCATGATCGAGCCGCCGCGCGAGACGATGCCCGTCATCCGGTTCGCGGTGAGCGGCACGTAGCGCAGAAGCACGCCCGCGTGGATCGTGAAGTAGTCGACGCCTTGCTCGGCCTGCTCGATCAGCGTGTCGCGGAAGATTTCCCAGGTCAGGTCTTCGGCTTTGCCGTTGACCTTTTCGAGCGCCTGATAGATCGGCACCGTGCCGATCGGCACCGGGCTGTTGCGAATGATCCATTCGCGCGTTTCGTGGATGTGCTTGCCCGTGGACAGGTCCATCACGGTATCGCCGCCCCAGCGGATCGCCCACGTCATCTTGTCGACTTCCTCGCCGATCGACGACGTCACCGCCGAATTGCCGATGTTCGCATTGACCTTCACGAGGAAGTTGCGGCCGATGATCATCGGCTCGCTTTCCGGGTGGTTGATGTTCGCGGGGATGATCGCGCGTCCGCGCGCGACTTCCTCGCGCACGAACTCAGGGGTGATCTCGGTCAGCGCATTCGGGCCGAACGCAGCGGCGCCGAACGCCTGGCCCGCATGCTGGCGGCCCATCATCGCGGCAAGCTTCGCGCCGTTCGGGCCGCTCGCCTTCAGGCTCTCGAGATACTCGGCGCGGCGCTGGTTCTCGCGGATCGCGATGAATTCCATTTCCGGCGTGATGATGCCGCGGCGCGCGTAATGCATCTGCGTTACGTTCGCGCCGGATTTGGCCTGGCGCGGGGTGCGGTGCAGGCCCGGAAAACGCAGTTGCGCGGTGGCCGGGTCGGCCGCCCGCTCCCGTCCGTACTGGCTCGTCAGGCCCGGCAGCGTTTCCGTGTCGCCGCGCTCGTCGATCCAGTTCTCACGCAATGCGGGAAGACCCCGGCGTACATCAATCTGATTTTTGGGATCAGAATACGGGCCAGAGGTGTCATACACGTAGATAGGCGGATTCTTCTCCCCACCGAAGGCGGTCGGCGTATCGGCCTGAGTGATTTCGCGCATCGGCACCTGGATGTCGGGGCGCGATCCGCTTACGTAGACCTTTCGGGAGTTAGGCAGTGGCGCGACGGCGGCAGCATCGACGTGCGCGTCGGCGGAAATGAATTTGGGGTTGGCGTTCATGCATATCTCCTGATGTGGGGCGCTAAGCAGGAGACGAGAGGAAGGTAGGGCAGGTCCGGCGCGGTGAATTGCGGTGAAGCCCGTACGCTTCCCTGCGCTGGCATTATCCAGATCAGGTTCAAAGGGTATTTCTCACCCGCGCAACGCCATTGCTATGAACTATCAGCTCTAGCGCAACACAGGACCCCCGCGTTAGCAGCGCACAAGATACACCGGGTCGCCGCAGATTGGCAACCGGCATTCTCGGACGTTGCGCTGCGCGGCAGTTTGACATCCTCCGAATTTCGAGACAGAGCCGATAAACCGTTGTGAACAACCATTCAGCCGCCACGCGGCAGCCAACCGGGAGTCCATGATGAGCGCGCGCACCTTTCACCCCTCGACACTGCTAGCCGCCGCATTGTGTGCGGGGGCGGCCGCGACGATGCCGATGCCCTCGTCGGCGGCCGGTTCGATGAGCGGGCCGGGCGGCACCATCACGTTCGTCGGCCGCATCGTCGGGCCGAGCTTCGCCATCAGCACCGCGCCGATCTCGCCGGCCGCCGGGGCGGACACCCCGGCGGTCGCACGCACGAGCCATGGGCTGAAGGTTACGTTCTCGGCGCCGAATGCCGACGCGCCGGGCGCGGACGTGTCTTTTGTCGCGAACGGCGCGGCGCAGTCGACGATCGGGCCGAATCCGAAGAACGATGTCGTGACGAACTTCGTCGATCCGAAAGGGCGGGCCTTTCCGTGGCGGCCGGACGGGCGTTACCACTTGCGCCCGGAAGGCGGCGTGCTGTCGTTGTCCGTGCCGCGCGGCAATCTGCAGGCGGACCCCAAGCCGGTCACGTTGGTCATGAGTTACGACTGAGGCGCGGCCTCGCGGTTGTCCCCTGTTAAAAATATTGCCGGCGCTGTCATCTCTCGCGCGTGCGCTCGACTAACGTACATCTCGTAGGTCGAGAGGCGGCTGCCGTCCACGGCCGGCTTTGCAAAGCCGGCCGGCTGCGCAGGCGCGGAGCAGTGCTCCGCGAATTCCCTGCTCCGCCCTTTGGGGCGGCCCGGGGCCCCGCAGGAAGTCTGGGGCACAGGAGGCATCATGCACACCAGGACGCACACGAAAGCGATATGGCAGCGGGCGGCGTGGGCGATCGCGTTGACGGCTTGGCTCGGCGTCGCGAACGGCCTCGCGCTGGCCGGCGAGGCGTGCAGCGCGCACAGTCCCGCGCATCGCGTCGCGCTCGTCGAGCTTTACAGCAGCGAGGGCTGCAGCAGTTGTCCGCCGGCCGACCGGTGGCTCAGCCAATTGCATGACGGCAGCCCGGGCGCAGGCTTCGTGCCGCTCGAGCTGCATGTCGACTACTGGAACAGCCTCGGCTGGGCCGACCGCTTTTCGCAGCATCGCTTCACCGTGCGCCAGGAGCGTCTCGCCGCCTATGCCGGCGGTCACCTGATCTATACGCCTGAGGTGTTTGTCGCCGGCCGCGAATTGCGCGACTGGGCCGCGGCGGACTTCGACGCGCGGCTTCACGAGCTGGCGGCGCAGCCCGCGCAAGCCGATGTGTCGATCCTGTTATTGCCCGCCGGGCCGGGCCCCGCGAGTGAGGCCGGCGCGGGAGGCGGCTCCGGCTTGGGGGCCGGGGCGGACGCGCTCGCGCTCGGCGTCGACGCGCAATTCACCGCGCGCTCGAGCGTGCCGCACACGCTGAATGCCTATGTCGCGGTCTATGAGAACCAGCTCAGCTCGCAGGTCGGCGCGGGCGAGAACCGCGGGGCGACGCTGCATCACGACCGCGTCGTGCGCGAGTGGCTGGGCCCGGTGCCGCTCGTCGGCGGCGTCGCGCGAATTCGCCGCGATGTCGTGCTTGCCGCGGACGCCAGCGACGCCGCGCCACCCGGCCGCTTCGGCGTGGCCGCGTTCGTCGAGGACGCGGCGACCGGCGACGTGCTGCAAGCCGCCGATCTGCCCGCGTGCCGCTGATGTCACGCGCACCCTGCCGCGCAGCGGGCCGCCGGCCTGCGCGCGGCGCAATCGAAGGAGGCCACGATGTCCACTTCACAAGCTCGCGCAAGACCCGCCGAGGGGCCGGATGAACGGCGCGGCGCACCCGTGCATCCGGCCTGGGTCCGCATCACGCACTGGCTCAACGCGCTTGCCGCGATCGCAATGATGCTCTCGGGCTGGCAGATCTACGACGCGTCGCCGCTCTTCACGAGCTTCATGTTCCCGCCCGAGATCGCGCTCGGCGGCTGGCTCGCGGGCGCGCTGCAATGGCACTTCGCAGCGATGTGGCTGCTCGTCTTCAACGGGATCGTCTATCTCGTGCTGAACCTCGCGAGCGGCCGCTTCTTTCGCAAGTTCTTCCCGCTTTCGCCGCGTGCGGTGATCCGCGATCTCGCGGGCGCGCTGACCGGCAAGCTCTCGCATGCCGATCTGCGCCATTACAACGCGGTGCAGAAGCTCGCCTACCTGGTCGTGATCGCCGATCTGATCGTGCTCGTGCTGTCGGGCCTCGCGATCTGGAAGTCCGTGCAGTTTCCGCTGCTGCGCGAACTGTTGGGCGGCTACGACTCGGCGCGCGTCGTGCACTTCTGTGCGATGTCGGTGCTGTTCGCGTTTCTCGTCGTGCATCTGGCGATGGTCGTACTCGTGCCGCGCTCGCTGATCGCGATGCTGCGCGGACGATAGGGCAAAGGTAAATCATCATGAAACCAGCCGATCCCAACCTCGCAAAGGCCGCGGCCGATGGCGCCGCGCTCGATCGCCGGGCGATCCTGACGGACGTGCGGCGCGAACTCGCCTTGCCCTCCCGCCGTGCGTTCGGCAAACGCGTGCTGACCCTCGGCGGTCTCCTGATGCTGACGGGCTGCTCGCTGACCGACGACAAATCGGTCAACGCGTTCCTGATGAAGGTGTCACGGATGAACGACCGCGTGCAGGCTTGGCTCTTCGATCCGCAGCGGCTCGCGCCGACCTACTCCGAAGCGCAGCTGACGCGGCCATTTCCGTTCAACGCGTACTACGGCATCGACGATGTGCCCGATGTCGACGGCAGCGACTTCAAGCTGCAGTTGAGCGGCCTCGTCGCCGGCAAGCGCACGTGGACGCTCCCCGAGCTTTACGCGCTGCCGCACGCGGAGCAGATCACGCGGCATATCTGCGTGGAAGGGTGGAGTGCGATCGGGCATTGGGGCGGCACGCCGTTTTCGGATTTTCTGCGCCGCGTGGGGGCGGATACGAGCGCGAAATATGTCGGCTTCAAATGCGCGGACGACTATTACGAGAGCATCGACATGCCGACGGCCCTGCATCCGCAAACGCTTCTCACGTTTCAATACGACGGCCAGACGCTGCCGCCGCAGTACGGCTTTCCGATGAAGCTGCGCATGCCGACCAAGCTCGGCTACAAGAACCCGAAGCACATCATGGAGATCTTCGTGACCAACACTTACCCCGGCGGCTATTGGCCCGACCAGGGGTACAACTGGTTCGGCGGGTCTTGACGCGCTCATGCGATTCGCCTGGCGATTTATCGATGCGGCTGCCGGTCGAGCGTTGAATTGCGCGGCGCTGCTTGAAGGTGCCAACTGAAGGTGCCAACCGAAGGCGCCGACTGTCGCTCGCAAACATCACTTACATTTCTTCCGACTGGCTCGGCGTTCGTTTGCGATTCCATATTGCATAATGCTGCCGGTACGCGACGGGCGCTCTAAAAGCGCCCGTCATCTCTTTATGGGCCGCGAATTCCGGCCTTCTTGCTTTATCTGTTCGACATGCCGTCCTGTCTTGCCCGGTTTGCCGCGTCCGCGACGCGGCGCACGCGCTCAAGCCGTCTTGCGACTCCCGCGTGTGCTGAACGCCTACCGGTCCGGGCGGGCTAAGCGCATGACACCGCGTTTCTCTCTTGCGTTCCGTCTGCGTCTGCCGCAATCGCGCAACGGCCAGGTTGCGCTTGCGCTCGCCGTCGTCTATCTCGTGTGGGGATCGACCTACCTCGCGGTGCACGTTGCGCTCGAATCGTTCCCGCCGCTCTTGCTTTCCGGGCTGCGCAATCTGTTTGCCGGCATCGGCCTCTTCGTGGTCGCGGTGCGGCGCAAACCCGCCATGCCGACGCTGCTCGAAGTGCGCAACGCGGGGATCGTCGGCACGATGCTCGTCGGGCTGTCGAGCGGGCTGCTCGCGCTCGGCATGCGCAGCGTCGGCACCGGCACAGCGGCGGTCATGGTCGCGACCGTGCCGCTCTTCGCGACGGTGATCGCGGCCGTCGCCGGCCGGCAGATCGCGAAAGGCGAGTGGGCGGCGGTGGGCCTCGGGCTCTTCGGGATCGTCGTGCTCAACCATGGCGATGCGTCGCCGAGCTCGACGCTCGGCACCATCGTGATTCTCGGCGGCGCGCTTTTCTGGGCGGGCGGCGCGCATCTGGCGGGGCGTCTGAAGCTGCCGTCCGATCTGTTTCTGTCGACGGCGCTGCAGATCGGCCTCGGCGGCGCGATCTCGACGGTCGTCGCGTGGATCGTGGGCGAGCGGTTTCTCGCCATCCAGTTCTGGCCGGTCGTCTCGTTTCTTTACCTGATGCTGGTCGGCACGATGTTGGCGTATATCGCGTACGGATTCCTGATCCGGCACACGAGCCCGATCATCGCGAGCAGCTGCATGTACGTGAATCCGGTGGTCGCGGTCGCGCTCGGCGCGTTGATCCTCGGCGAGCCGGTCACCCGCTGGACCGTGATTGCGACCGGCGTGATTCTCGCGAGCGTCGCGCTGTCGTTCCGGTTCGACCGGCGCAAGGCCGGCTGATTTTGCCTCGGCGTCGCCCTCGTGTGCTTCGTGATCGCGCATCGGCTGGCGTTTCACGCATCGAACAGCGGTGCGGACGACGAGGATGTCTGAAGTCTGAACTAAGCGGTTTGCCGCGCGGCAGCCGGCTCGCGCCGCGAGTGCACCCACGCGGCGAGCGCCGCGAACAGGAAGCCCGCAATGCACACGCCGGTCCATCCGAAATTGCGCCACACGACGGCGCCCACCGCAGAGCCGGTCGCGCCGCCGATGAAGTAGCAAACCATGAACACCGTATTCACGCGGCTGCGCGCTTCGGGCTTGAGCGCATAGATGCGCGACTGGTTCGATATCTGCGCGGCCTGCACGCCGACGTCGAGGATGATTACGCCGGCGATGAGTCCCGCAATGCTCGCTCCGGAAAAAACAAAGATCACGAACGCCATCGCCACGAGCCCGATCGAGAACGAAATGATCGCGCGCGGTCCGCGCTTGTCGGCAACGCGCCCGGCTAGCGGTGCCGCCATCGCGCCCGCCGCGCCGACAATGCCGAACAGGCCCGCTGCCTGCGGTCCCAAATGAAACGGCGCGCCCGCGAGCAGAAACGTCAGCACCGACCAGAAGAGGCTGAAGGCCGCGAAAATCGCCGCGCCCGTGAACGACGCGGCGCGCAACCCATGCAATTCGACGACGAGGTGCCACATCGAGCCGAGCAGCTTGCCGTAGGGCAGCGTCGAGGTCGGCTTGCTGCTCGGCAAGCGCATCACGACGACCGCCGCGAGCACGACGAGCGCCGCAACCGACGTGCCGAACACCGCGCGCCAGCCGAAGTATTGCGCGACGAAGCCCGCCGCCGTCCGTGCGAGCAGGATGCCGAGCAACAGCCCGCTCATCACGGTGCCGACCGCGTGCCCGCGCTGCGCAGCGGGCGCGAGCTCTGCCGCGAACGGCACGGCCTGCTGCGCGATCGTCGAAAGCACGCCGATGGCGAGGCTCGCGGCCGCGAGCACGACGAGCGAAGGCGCCGCGGCCGCGAAGATCAACGCAAGCGACAGCCCCGCGATTTGCAGCAGGATGATGAGCCGCCTGTCGAAGCGGTCGCCGAGCGGTGCGAGAAAGAACATTCCGGCCGCGTAGCCGAGCTGCGTCGCAGCGGGCACCGCGCCGATCCACGGCGCGCCCGCCGGAAACGACGCGCGTAACGCGTCGAGCAGCGGCTGGTTGTAATAGATGTTGGCGACCGAGACGCCCGCGATCGTCGCGAGCAACAGCAGCATGCCGCGCGAATAGTGGATCGAGGCGTCGGAGTGGCGGGAGTCGGCAGCGGACATGGACGAGGCAACGCGTGCGAGCGAGTGGGGCGCCGCGCCATAGCACGACAAAAATCGTGCGGCAACGACACTGAGCGAGCGATCATACCGGAGCTTTTTCGAGTCTGCCGGGACCCCGCCGGTTGCCTCTCAACCGCCTTTCACCCTTCGGCGAGCCTGGCTCGCACGCGACTTCGTCAGTCGATCAGCGCGCCTGTCGGTTCGTAGAACGGATACGGTCCCTCGCCTTCGTCGACGTACGCGTGGTGCGTGACGAGCCCCGTCGCCGGCTCGTAGCGATGCAGCGCGAACGCGGGCGGCTCCATGCGGAACGCGGACGGTGCCTCGTCGCGCAAATCGAGCGCCACCTGATGCGCGGGAGCGGGGATGGCCGAGGCGATCGTGCCGGCGAAGCGCGTGAACATCGGCCGGTGGACGTGTCCGCACAGCACGCGCTCGACGTTCGGATGGCGGCTCACGATCGCGGCGAGCTTGTCGGCGGCAGCCGCATCGAGACGCATGCGGTCCATATGGCCGATGCCCGACACGAACGGCGGGTGGTGGAGCGCGACGATGACCGGCCGGCCGGCCGCGGCGTCGAGCTGTTGCGCGAGCCACTCGAGCCGCGCGTCGCACAGGTCGCCGCCGCTTTGACGCGGCACCTGCGAGTCGAGCGCGATCACGCGCAGCGGGCCGACGTCGATCGCGTACTGCACGAATTCGCCGCCTTCGCGCAGCTCGGCGCGTTCGGCGAACACTTCGCGCAGCGCGGCGCGATCGTCGTGATTGCCGATCAGCAGGTAGTACGAGATCTGCAACGGATCGAGCAGCGTCTTCAGATGACGGTATTCCTCGGCACTGCCGCGGTCGACGAGGTCGCCCGTCACGAGCACCGCATCGGGACGCGGCTCGAGCGCATTGAGCCGCGCGACGCAACGCGCGAGACAGGCGGCCGTATCGACGCGCTGATACGCGAGCGCACCGGGCCGTTTGATGTGCAGATCGCTGATTTGAGCCAGCAGCATGTGGGGGTTCTCTCAGAGTGTCATGTGTTGTGGAACGGCGGACTACGCGAGTGCGATCAGCCCTTCGGGCGCGATCGAAATCCCGACTGCCGTGCCGCGCGCGAGCTCGACGCGGCCGGCGACGTCGATGAGAAGCGCATCGGGCGCCGCGCCGCCGATCGTGAGCCGCGTGCGCTCGCCGAGAAACGACACCGCTTCGATCGTGCCGCGCAGTTGCGCATGGGCCGGATCGGCCAGATGCGCGTCTTCGGGGCGGAAGAACAGTTCCGGTGTCTGCGTCGGGCCCGGTGCCTGGGTCCGGCTGACGCCTCGAGCGAGCACGATGCTGCCGCCCGTCGTTTCGAACGCGCCGTCGCGCCATTGTCCCGCAAGCCGGTTGATCGTGCCGACGAATTGCGCGACGGTCCGGTTCGCGGGCCGGAAGTAGATGTCGCGCGGCGTGCCGGTCTGCTCGATGCGGCCCGCGCTCATCACGACGATGCGGTCGCCGAGCTCCATCGCTTCGGCCTGATCGTGCGTCACGTAGATCGTCGTTACGCCGAGGCTGCGCAAAAGCGCGTTCATCTCGCTTCGCAACGTGTCGCGCAGGCGCGCGTCGAGCGCGGTGAGCGGCTCGTCGAGCAGGAGCACGCGCGGCTGCAGCGCGAGCGCGCGGGCGAGCGCGACGCGTTGCCGTTGACCGCCCGAGAGCTGATCGATCGGTTTGTCGGCGTGCGCGTCGAGCCGCATCATCGCGAGCAGTTCGTCGACGCGCTGGCGCGCGAGCCCCGCATCGGTCTTGTTGATCTTCAGGCCGTAGCCGATGTTGCCGCGCACGGTCAGGTTCGGAAAGAGCGCATAGCTCTGGAACACCATGCCGACTTGGCGGCGCTCGATCGGCAGGCGCGTCACGTCGTCGTCGCCGAAGCGCACTTGGCCGCCCGCGTCGGGCGACTCGAGGCCGGCGATGATGCGCAGCGTCGTCGTCTTGCCGCAGCCGGAGGGCCCGAGCAGCACGAGCGTTTCGCCGGCGCCGATCGCGAGGTCGAGCGGCTCGAGCACGCGCGTGCCGCGAAAGGTCTTCGCGCATTGCGTGAGCGTGATGGGAACGGGGGCGAGTTTCATCGTGGTCGGGTCGTTCGAGTTCGAGCGGGGGAGTCAGGAAGCGCGGGACGCCGGGCTTTTTTTGCCTGGTTTTTTACCTAAGCGGCGCTGGCCCGTCGCATCCACGCCTAGCCATTGCATCGCGACGAGCAGCGGCATCGTCATGATGAAAAAGAGGATCGTGTACGCGCTGCCGATTTCGATGCGCAGCGACGCGTAGGTATCGGCGAGGCCGACGGGGAGCGTCTTCGTATCGGGCGTGTGCAGCATCCAGGTCAGGTTGAATTCGCCGATCGAGAGCGTCAGCACGGCGAGCGCGCCCGCGACGATGCCGGGCCGCACGTTCGGCAGCACGATCGTCGTGAAGCGCTGCCAGAAGGTGGCGCCGAGGCTCGCCGCGCCTTCTTCGAGGGTGCGCAGATCGGTGCTCGACGCCACTGCGGCCACGGCACGCACCATGAACGGCAGCGTGAACACCACATGGCCGACGACGATGAAGGCCGCGCTCGTGCGAAACACGGTGATGCCGCCGTAGAGCACGAGCAGCGCGAGCGCCGAGGCGAGACCCGGCAGCGCGATCGGCAGCACGAGCAGTTCTTCGACGATGCGCGAGGCGCGCGTCTTGCTGCGCGCGAGCACGTATCCGGCGGGCACGCCGATGATGAGCGTGATGACCAGCGTGGCCAAGGCGATTTCGAGCGAGAGGAACACGGAGTCGCGATACTGCGTCCACACTTGGCCAAGCCACTGCAGCGTGAGGCCGCTCGACACGCCTCGGAAGTAGTTGACGGTCAGGCCCGCAAGGATCGACATCACGACCGGCACGATCAGGAACGCGCAGATCAGGAGCGTGACGGCCCACTGTCCGGCCGCCAGAAAATGGCGCAGCGAGACGCTGTCTTTGACGCGCAGCATGGCGCGGCGCAGGGCGGATGCTTCGGTGTGCGTCTCGAGTGTGGTGCTCATCGAGGTTTCCTCAAGCCGTGGCCGCAACGGCGGAACCCGTCACGTTGCGCGCGACGGCGAGCACGAGCCACGTCACGATGCCGAGCACGATCGACAACCCCGCCGCCGTCACCATGTTCGCGTTGAGCGTGAACTCGGTGTAGATCGTCATCGGCAGCACGTCGATATCGGTCGCGAGCGTGAACGCGGTGCCGAACGCGCCCATCGCAGTCGCGAAGCACACGGCTCCCGCTGCGATGAGGCCGGGGGAGAGCGCCGGCAGCACGATGTCGCGCATGATCTGCCACGGCGACGCGCCGAGCGAGCGCGCGGCTTCTTCGAGCGAGCGGTCGAGCTTCGTCGCGGACGCCATCACGGTCACGATCACGCGCGGAATCGAGAAGTACAGGTAGCCGAAGAAGAGGCCGGTCATCGAATAGGCGAACACCCACTTGTCGCCGGTGAGCCGCAGCGACAGCGCGCCGATCAAGCCTTGCCGCCCCGCGAGCATGATGACCATGAAGCCGACGACGACGCCGGGAAACGCGAGCGGAAACGTGAGCAGCGCGAGCAGCGTGCGCTTGCCGAAGAATTCGCGGCGCGCGAGGAGGAGGCCCGAGATGACCGAGAGCGCGAGCGTCGCGAAGGTCACCGCGGCGGACAACGCCACGGTCGCGCCGAGGCTCCTCATGTAGCGCGCGTTGGCGATCAGCGCGCGGTAAGTGTCGAACGCATGGCCGTCGGCGCTGACCTGGGCGAGCATGCCCATCGGCAGCAGCCAGAACGCGGCGAAGACGGCCAGCGCCGGCGCGATCAGCGCGATGCGCCAGCGCAGCGGAAACGTAATGTCGTGCATGGGGAAAGACGCTTCAAAGTGCGACGGCAGGGCGCCGCGTTCGTTCAAACGCAGCACCCTGCATCGCTGCTGCGATCAATGCATGATCTGCAGATACTGTTCGCCGAAGGCCTGCTGCTTCTCGGCCATCTTCGCGAAGTCCACGGGCTTGGCGCGCGCGTAGTCGCTCGCGGGGAGGAACTTCGAGGCGGCGTCGGCGCTCATCTGGTTCGCGCGCACCGGCCGCAGATACGCATTCGCCCACAGCTTCTGCCCCTCGTCGGAGAGCACGAAGTCGAGCACCTTCTTGGCCGAAGCTTCGTGCGGCGCACCCTTCACGAGGCTCATCACGTACGGCACCGAGATCGTGCCTTCCTTCGGAATCACGAATTCGACGTTCGCGTGATCCTTGTACTTCGCGCGGTACGCATCGAAATCGTAGTCCAGCAGGATCGGAATTTCACCGGACAATACACGCGCGTAGGCGGTCTGCTTCGGCACGATCGGCGCGTTCGCCTTCAACTGACGAAACCAGTTCAGGCCCGGCTCGAAATTGTCGAGCGAGCCCCCTAGCGCGAGGTTGACCGCGACCGCGCCCGCATAGCCGACGAACGCGCTCGACGGATCGAGGTAGCCGATCATGCCCTTGTACTCGGGCTTGAGCAGATCGGCCCACGAACGCGGTACGGGCTTGCCTTCGAGCGCGTCCTTGTTGACGAAAAAGCCGAGCGTGCCCGAGTGGATCGCGAACCAGTACCCTTGCGGGTCCTTCATGTTCGCGGGGATGTCGTTCCAGTGCGCAGGCTTGTACGGCTGGATCACGCCCTTGTCCTTCGCCTGGAACGCCGACGACACGCCGAGATACACCACGTCCGCCACCGGGCTCTTCTGCTCGGCCATCAATTGCGCGATCGCCTGGCCCGAGTTCTTGTTGTCGAACGGCACGCGGACGCCGGTCTTCTGCTGGATCGCCTGGATCTGGCTCGCCCAGTCGGCCCATTCGGGCGGGCAGTTGTAGCAGATCGCGGTTTCGTCGGCGTGCGCGGGCTGCGGCGCGGCGAAGAGCGCGACGCCGGCGGCGGGCACGGCCGCCTGGAGCACGGCAGCGGCCAGCGCGGCGGCACCGGCCCTGCCAAACAGACGGCGCAGGTGCGCGCGAACGGAAAGTGAACGACGTGTCACAGCGGGTCTCCTTGCTGGCAAAGGGATGCGGCTTATTGGTGTGGTGGTGTTGCGGGTGGTTCTGCTCGACGCGGCAGTTGATCGGACAGATCACGCGGCCGGTCAGGCGGCGAGCGGCCCGCTCACCGGTGGCCGACGGTATCGGAAATCGCGCAGAGCGTCTCGCCTTCGCGCAGCGTATGCGGCAGCGTGAGCGAGAGCGATTCGCCGTTGTCCGTGCCTTCGATGCGGTTCATGAGACGCTGCCACGCCGCGCAGCCGATCTCCCGGTTCGGCGTGCACAGGCTTGCGAGCGGCGGCGACAGCAGCTCGCCGACCGCGAGGCCGTCGAAGCCGAGGATCGACATCTGCTCCGGCACCGAGTACGACGCACGGCGCAGCCCGCGCATGACGACCATCGCGAGCAGGTCGTTGCTGCAGAAGAGCGCCGTGGGGCGGTTGGCGCCCGTCGTCAGATGCGCGAGCACCGAAGGCGCGAGTTCGTCGGCATTGAAATCGACTTCGAGCGCGGGGGCCGGCGTAAGGCCCGCTTGCAGCATCGCCTGCGAATAGCCGACATAGCGCAGCCGCGCGCGGTCCGACTCGGCGAGCGTGCCGGCCAGCATCAGGATGCGCCGGTGGCCGTGCGCGATCAGCATGCGCACGCCTTCGTAGGCGGCGAGACGGTTGTCGACCGACACCGCCGGACGGCGCACCGTGTCGTTGTGCATCAGCACGTAGTGCGGGCCCGCGCGGTCGAGCGCGTCGAGGAGCGGGTGCGTGTCGGCATCGGCGACCGTCAGGATGAGGCCCTCGACGCGTTGCGCGCGCAACGTTTCGATCGCGTGGCGCTCGCGCTCGGCGTCGTATTGCGTCGTCATCAACATGAGCCGGTAGCCTTGCGCCGACGCCAATTCGTCGATGCCTTGCAGGCATTCGGCGAACACGGGATTCGCCAGCGTCGGGAGCACGACGCCGATCAGGCGCGTGCGGTCGCTGCGCAATTGGCGGCCGAGCGGGTTGGGGGTGAATTGAAGGGCGTCGATCGCCTCGCGGATCTTTTCGAGGGTGACGCGGTTCACGGAATGGGGGGCGTTGATCGCGCGCGAAACAGTGGCGATCGAAAAGCCGGCATAGGCGGCGACATCCTTGATGGTGTGCTTCATCCTGGTCGTGGCCCTGATGTAAACGTTTTCGTTAAGGGGGATTATCTGAAAATAATATGTCCTTCACATGACGGCTTTGCGCACTGCTGGTGCCTTGGCGGGGGGAGCGGCGGGTCGTCCACCAAATCGCGGCGGCGACTGCCGAGACCGCGGCGACCACCCCGAGCGCCACGTTCATGGCCGCCTGGAACGCGTGCAGCGCCGAAATGAACGTGCCGAAGATCGCCACGCCGAGCGCCGCGCCGCTTTGACGCGCGGAATTCAGCACCGCCGCCGCGACGCCTGCGCGGCTTTTCTCGACCGTGCCGAGCGCGGGCGACGTCGCGGCCGGCGAAATGAAGCCCGACGCAAGACCGATCGCGAGCATCGGCGCGATGGCGGTCCAGTAGGGCGAATGTGCCGTCGACAGCGTCATGCCGAGCGCGCCCGCCGCATACAGGCCGAACGCCGCGCACATCGACCGGCGCTCGCCGAAGCGCTTGACGAGGCGGCTCGACGAGAGCCCGCCGAGCGCGACCATGACGGTCATCGGCAGGAACGCGAGCCCGGCATCGAGGGGTGAATCGCCGCGCACCTGCTGGTAGAAGAGACTGAACGTGAAGAGCATGCCGTAGAACACGAACGCCGACGCCATCGAGACGAACGTCGAGCCGCAGAACAAGGGGCTGCGGAAGAATTGCAGCGGCAGCATCGGATTGCGCCCGCGTGCCTCGATGAGGATGAACGCCATCCACGCGAGCGCGCAAACGACGATCCCCGCCAGAATCACGGGCGAGGTCCAGCCCAGCACAGCGCCTTCGATCAACACGGCGATCAGCGTGCCGAGCGCGACGATCGCGGCGGCCTGTCCGGACCAGTCGAAGTGGCGGCGCTTCGAGGCCGCGTCACGCTCGACCGACAACGTCAGCCAGAGGCCGGCGAGCCCGATCGGCACGTTCACGAAGAAGATGCTGCGCCAGCCGAGCAGATGGATCAGCAGCCCGCCGATCGGCGGCCCCGCCGCCATCGCGACGCCGCCGCAGCCCATCCACAGGCTCACCGCCGCCGCGCGCCTGGCCGGATCGGGATGCGCGTGATTGATGAGCGCGAGCGAGCACGGCACGAGCATCGCGCTGCCGACGCCCTGCAACGCGCGCGCAAGCGTCAGCGCCGCGAGGTTCGGCGCGCAGCCGCACAACGCGGAAGCAGAGGCGAACACTGCGAGGCCGGCGAGATAGACGTTGCGCGAACCGAACCGGTCGCCGAGTGTGCCGCCCGTCAACAGGAGGCTCGCGAAGGTCAGCGTGTAGGCGTTGACGACCCATTGCAGGCCGGTCACGTTGCTGTCGAGCGTATGGCCGATCGCCTTCAGCGCGACGTTGACGATCGACGCGTCGAGCAACACGACGGTATAGCTGATGCTGGTCGCCGCGAGGACGCGGCGCGCGGTGGGGTGGGTCATCGAAGTTTCCGGTCGGATGAAATTCGATAACCAGCGTAGCAGCGGACATCGGCCGATGTTTCGACGCGGATCGAAGCGTGACCCGGGTGTTCGCGATGCGGCCGCGACCTGAAACGGAACGGGCGATCAGCCTCGGTTTCCTTGGCATGCCGGTGCGTTCCGGCGCGCAGTTGGTGCAGCGGCGGGGCAATGGTAGAATCGCGTCCGCCCTGCCCGGGTGATGAAATTGGTAAACATAGCGGACTTAAAAAATTGAGTGCCCGAGCCGGAAACGGCCGGTGCAGAACCCTTCAAATTCGGTGAAACCCCTGGTTCCCCATGCGCTCGCGAACGATACGCGCCGCGCTTTTGACCGAGGCAACGCCGAGCCAAGCCCGATACCGGCCGCGACGGCCGCTTCTGGAAGGTGTAGAGACTAGACGGGGGGCGCCTACCGCTCGCTGCGCGAAAAGCTCGTGCGGCATGCCATGGCGAAGGCATAGTCCAGCGCACGAACGGCGATGTGCGCGTCGCCGGCTTCGAAAGATTCAGTGTGACGAAAATCCGCCGCTTAACGGCTTGCCGGTTCGAGTCCGGTCCCGGGCACCAT
The DNA here is from genome assembly GCF_017315705.1 of Trinickia mobilis. Lineage (GTDB taxonomy): Bacteria > Pseudomonadota > Gammaproteobacteria > Burkholderiales > Burkholderiaceae > Trinickia_A > Trinickia_A mobilis. Next base: position 254,764 of record NZ_JAFLRF010000003.1, read on the forward strand.
GAATTCTTCCGACAAGTTCCGTGATGAGCTTGAAGCCGACGGATTCGAAACGCGTCATGCCGGAAGGCGGTATTCCGGCGACTTCAATCCTTTCGCATGCGCGCAACTAACGCGAGCAAGCGAGCACTCATTTCCTCGGCTGGCAAGTGCGCGAGCCAACCGTGACCCGGAAGCAACCATTCGAAGCGATACGCGGCCAGCTTGCTCAGCGATTCGGTGAGCTCTGTCCATGAGTACCAGCACGCGTCCCGGAATGCGACGAGGTCCCGCTCGCGCGGGCTCCAGGCAAGCGAATCACCCGAGAACAGCACGCGATCATCGAGCAGGTACACGACGCTACCCCGAGTGTGCCCGGGCATAGGGACCGCGCGCACGCCGGCCGCGATGCTCGGTGCTGACCCGTCGTCGAGCAGATCCGTAGCATATGGGGCAGCCGACAAGTCCTCTCGGTGAATCCAGACGCGCGCGCCGAATCGACGCGCGTATTTATCTGCGTCTGCAACGTCGTCACGATGCGACAGAAGGATGTGCGCAATACCACCGATGTCGTCAAACCATTTCACGAGCTCCGCCGCATAGCGCGGCGAGTCGATCAGCAGATTGCCGTCCGGACGCGCGGCAAAATAAGAATGTGCGCCGAACGACGACCGTGCGTTGAATCCGCAGCGCCACACACCCGATGTGATCTGCTGCGGAAAGATCGCGGCGTTCGGACGAGGCTGTTTCGCCTCGCTGCGTACCGATGCTGTAGGACATACGAGCACCGCACGCCAGGCAGCAAGCTGCTCTTCCGGCGTGACGGGCTGCCGAGCGAAGACACTCTTGTCGTTTCGTTCGACAATCAGCCCAGGCGCGACGTGACGCGATGCACCACAATTGATGCACGCTGTGTCGATGTACCAGTCCCCTGGGACGGAGTCGGTATTGCGTGTGGGCTTCATTTGATGCTCCAGGTCCGAGATAACGCCGTATTGGTGTCCTGTCGGCCGCAGCCCGCGATACGGCTACTGGCTCGACCCGCATGCGCACGTCGCCGGTGCTGGCGCGCGCCGCCGCCGGCTCGACGATCGTGGGCGTCTCGCGGTCCTCGGAGCGATTGTCACGCGACCATTAAAGTACAGTTGCTCGCATGGTCCAGCTCGTGTTCCGCGGGTGTGTCAGTCAATATAGCGCTAACGCCTCAACTCCTTACTACCGGTCGGCACAAGCTTGAACCGTCGTATCGCCGACATGAGCGCGCGAAGATCTGTTCGGCGGTGAATCGACTCTTACGCGTCGCCCGCCCAGGGTAAGGCGACGAACTTATCGGTTGGCATGGTTCTGTGAGGGGTCCGTCATCGCTTCGCCCAGTTTCTCCAATAGAAATTCGGCAAAGACCGCTACTGCGGGCGGCACCGGTGGGCGGCTCGTGTAGACGAGCTGCAGGCCGAGGCCGGTGCTCGTGCGCCGATAGGTCGGCAGCACGCGCACCAGTTTCCCCTGCGCGATGACTGGCTCGACGATTAACTGCGGCAGTAACGCAATACCCAGTCCAGCCATACAGGCCTGCGCCAGCACTCGCATGTCGTTGACCGCGAACCGGCTGTTGATCGACACCTCCTGACTTCCGCGCGGACCCTGTAGACGCCACGTGTTGCGACCCTGGCGATTGGAAATCGTCAGACAGTCGTGTGCGGCCAGTTCGCGCAGCGTGCGTGGTGCTGAACGCCGTTCCAGATAGGCCGGACTCGCCGCGAGGATCATTGCACTCGGCGCCAGCCGACGTACCTTAAAGCCGCTACCGGTCTCGATGCCCATGCGCAAGGCCAGATCGATGCGCTCGGAGATCAGATCGGTCGGCGTATCGTCGAGCAGGAAGTCGAGGCTGATGTGTGGATAGCGCATGTAGAACTCGACCAGCCATTCCATGCCGATGAGTTCGAACAGGCCTGCCATCGAGGCGACGCGAACCGAGCCGGAAGGTGCCTGCTCATCCGCATGGAGCCGCCCGATCTCGAAGATCTGGTCAAGCGCCGGCGCATAGCGCTCGAACAGCGTCTGACCTTCCGTGCTCGGCGCGAGTTTGCGTGTCGAGCGATGCAGCAGACGTGTGCCGAGCTGCCCTTCGAGTTGATCGATGCGCCGGCTCAGCGTATTCGCCGGCATGCGCAGACGGCGCGCCGCCTCGGAGAAGCTGCCGGCGCGGACCACCTGGACGAACATTGCCAGATCATTCAGATCGAGCATGGTATTTCTCCATAAATGGATTAATCAAATCCTATTTTACCGTCTAGTGCGAAACGCGTTAAATCCCCATACTGGCGGTGTCACGCAATAGGCGGCCGCTTCCAGACTGCAGGCAAGGCAGGTCAATTCGCGATCGAGCTCGCCGGCACGCGCCATCAGGGTGAACTGATCGCCAAGACGGCGAACAAGCTGTTCGGCTGAACGTCACTCGCCATTCGACACCGTCGGCGCGTGACCGAGCCAGCCAGACGGGAGACCGCCCGGCCGACACGATCGCGACCTTTCGCTAAATTGAGGAACTCATGGCTTCGAATTCTCCGTCGACCGCGCGGCCCGGCTATACGAGGACCGCGGTCGCGCTGCACTGGCTGATCGCGCTGCTGATCATCTGCGGCTTCGCGCTCGGCTGGGTGATGACCGACATCCCCGGCTTCACGCCGACGAAGCTCAAGTACTTCTCATGGCACAAGTGGATAGGCGTGACCGTGTTCGCGCTCGCGATCGTGCGTGTGATCTGGCGCGCAACCCATGTGCCGCCGTCGCTGCCGTCCGATATGCCGGCGCTGCAGCGGATCGGTGCGCACGCGGTGCACGTCGTGCTGTACGTGCTGATGTTCGTGATTCCCGTGACCGGCTACCTGTACAGCTCGGCGTCGAACATTCCGGTCGTGTACCTCGGCGTCGTGCCGCTGCCGCGCCTGATCGCGCCCGATCCGGTGCTGAAGGAAACCTTCAAGACGCTCCACGTGTTCTTGAATGACGTGTTGCTTGCTCTTGTCGTGATGCATGTGCTCGCGGTGGTCAAGCATCAGGTGTTGGACCGTGACGGCCTGCTGTCGCGGATGCTTCCCTTTACCAAATGAAGGATCCCATGAAAGTGACTTTCTTCCGCTCCTTGGTGGCGGCGTTCGCTGCGGTGTCGCTCGTCGCATCGGGTGCGGCGCTGGCCGACGTCGATCTGTCGAAGAGCAAGGTGTCCGCGATCTCGAAGCAGATGAACGTGCCTACGGAGGGCGTGTTCAAGAAGTTCGCAGCACAGATCAAGTTCGACCCGGCGAATGCCGCGCAAGGCAGCGCGCAGCTGTCGATCGACATCGCGAGCTTCGACCTCGGCGACAAGATGTACAACGACCAGGTCGCCGGCAAGGACTGGTTCGATGCGAAGACCTATCCGCAGGCGACCTTTGTGTCGTCGGCGATCGCGCCCGCGGGCGGCACCAAGTACAACGTGACCGGCAAGCTGACGATCAAGGGCAAGGCCGAGACCGTCACGGTGCCGGTCACGATTACGCAGAGCGGCGCGACGCAGACGTTCGACGGCGTGCTGCCGATCAAGCGCTCGGTGTTCAACGTCGGCACAGGCGAGTGGAAGGACACGTCGGTCGTCGCCGACGACGTGCAGATCAAGTTTCACATCGTTGCCACGAAGTAAGCGCGGCAGCGTTGCATCACCCGATACCGCGCACGGGCGCGGCAACTTGACGTTTCAAGGAGATTGATTTGAAGAAGCATCTGACGATCGCGGCCGGTGCACTCGCCGCCTCGCTGTCGTTTTCGGCATTCGCCGACATGTCGACGTACCGGCTTGATCCGGACCACACGTACCCGAGCTTCGAGGCCGACCACATCGGCGGTCTGTCGGTCTGGCGCGGCAAGTTCGACAAGTCGCAGGGCACGGTGACGCTCGATCGCGCGGCAAAGACCGGCACCGTCGAAGTGACGACCGACATTGCGTCGGTCCACACGGGTAGCACGAAGCTCGACCAGGACCTGCAGTCGGATCAGTTCTTCGACGCGTCGAAGTTCCCGGAAGCGACCTACAAGGGCACGATCAAGTTCAAGGGCGACCAACCGGCCTCTGTCGTCGGCAATCTGACGATCCACGGCGTGACCAAGCCGCTGACGCTGAATATCGACTCGTTCAAGTGCATGCCGCATCCGATGCTCAAGCGCGAAGTGTGCGGCGTCGACGCGGTGGGCGAATTCGATCGCAGCGACTTCGGCGTCGACTTCGGCAAGGCGTACGGCTTCAGTATGAAGACCAAGCTGCTCATCTCGGCCGAAGCACTCAAGCAGTAATTCCGTTCGGAGATAAATCTCATGAAACTGCTACACGTAGATTCCAGCATCCTCGGGCAAGGCTCCGTCAGCCGTGCTCTGTCAGCGGATGTAGTCGCGACCTTCCGGGGCCGCCATCCCGATCTCACGGTCACTCGTCTCGACCTTGCCGCCACACCGATCGGCCATCTGACGGCAGCACACCTCGCCGCCGCGCAAGGCGCTCCGGTCGACGATGCCTTGAAGTCCGACGTTGCCATGGGCCAGGTCGCGCTCGAGGCGTTCCTGGCAGCCGACATCGTGGTCATCGGCGCGCCGATGTACAACTTTGGCGTGCCCTCTCAACTGAAGGCCTGGATCGACCGCATCTCCGTCGCCGGGAAGACGTTCCGCTACGGGGAGCACGGCCCGGTCGGACTGTGCGACGGCAAGAAGCTGGTCATCGCCTCGTCGCGCGGCGGCGTTTACAGCGAAGGCTCGCCAACCGCCCTCTTCGATCATCAGGAAACCTATCTGAAGGCGGCCTTCGGCTTTCTGAGCATCACGGATATCACATTCATTCGCGCGGAAGGTGTGGCGATGGGTCCGGAGGCACGCAGCGGGGCCATCGCCTCGGCGAAGAAAGAGACCGCCGCGCTCGCTGCGTGAGGTAGCACCGCCCCAACAAAACACTCACTGGAGAGCAAACCATGTCGAACGCCCGGAAGCTCATCGCCGTCGTCGGCGCAACCGGTCAGCAAGGCGGCGCCGTTGTGCGCGCGCTGCAGGCGAGCGGTCAATTCAAAGTGCGCGCGTTGACGCGCAATCCGGCCAAGCATCCGAATCTGGGTGACGAAGTCGTTCTGGCGGATTTCAATCGTCCGGAAACGCTTAAAGCCGCGTTTGCCGGAGCACACGGCGTTTTCCTGGTGACCAATTCTTGGGAGGCAGGTGCGGACGAACCCAAGCAGGCACTCGCCGCAGTCAACGCGGCGAAAGACGCCGGTGTACGGCACTTCATCTGGTCGACGCTTCCCAATGTGGAGACGATCAGCGGCGGCACGATCAATGTCCCGCATTTCACGGCCAAGGCGAAAGTCGAACCCATCGTGAGCGAAGCCGGATTTGCGTACCACACGTTCGTGATCGCGCCGTTCTATTACCAAAACCTGATCGGTCTAATGGCTCCGCAGAAGCAACCGGATGGCGCCGTGGGTTGGGCGCTGCCGCTTGATCCGGAGCGGCGTGTCATCCATATGGGCGACATCGCTGAACTCGGTCGCCTCGTGGTCGGCGCGTTCGCGCAGCCGGAACTCGCGGGGCGCGGCGAACATTTGGCGCTGGTCGGCGATTTCCTGAGCTTCAACGAGATCATCGCCACCCTGAATCAACAAGGAAACACGCTCTCGTTCAAGCAAGTCCCGCGTGAGGTTTTTTCCGGCTGGTTTCCGCACGCCGACGGAATCGCGGCGATGCTCGCTTACTTCGAAGCGCACACGTATCTCGGCCCGGATTCGCTCGACGCGATCGCGCTCGCCAACAAAGTCGCCGGCCAGCAGCCGACGAAGTTTGCCGCATGGGCCAAAGCGAACTTCGCGATCCCGGCAGCCGCCTGAAAACACACCTCTCCGAACGAGAAGGCTCCATGAGCTACGCAAGAGGCGATTGGCCAACAGGGTTTCGGCTGGCATCCGCATTCGGGCATCGCCACGTTGACCTTGGCGATGGAAGGGCAAAGTCGCTTTATGGAATCCATCGGCCACGAAGGAACGATGGTGGCGAGCTGCGCGCCAAGGGCGTGGTGCGTTGATCCGCCCTCGGGCGTGGTCAACACGTCGTTCATGATGGGCGGCGCGCTGGGCCTGGCCACCCTGGCGAGCCTGGCGGCCGCGCGCACCGACGGCCTGGCCGCTGCGGGTGCCGATGCCGTTACTGCACTCAACGGCGTGGATAGGGTGCTGATATTCGAGTCCGGTCCCGGCGCCAAGCGCCTCGACGGCGCCTCCATGACGCCGGAAAACCCGCAACAGCCGAGCGCTTTGCGGGTTTCGTTGGGATTTCCCTCGGGATTTCCCTTTAGTCAGCCCCGGCGCGGCATCATCAGGAACACGTCGTAATCGTGTGCCGGGAGCGTCATATCCCAGGCTTTCTTGCGGACCTCGACAGCAATCGGCTTCGTGTTGCTGAACGCCGCCGCCGCCTTCAGGCATGCCGTATCGCCGCTCGGGCAGACGAGCGCCGCGCCCTGCCGGGCGACATCGGCCGCGCTCAGCCACGGTGTCGCATCGGGATCGGCGATGTCCCAATAGCGGGTGTTGCCGTCGCTATAGAAAGCGACCGACTCGGCCTCGTGGGTCGCTCCCGCGACGATCGGCAGGTCGGTCCCGGTGCGCTCGCGCCAGAGCGTGTGAACGGTCGCGGCCAATTCCGCGCGCGGCTCGGCCGCGTCATCGGTGTTGCGCTTGGCGCCGGCGTACCCGACGACAGCGGTGGCGGCGAGCACGAGAACCCAGTAGACGCCGAGCACTCGCGTTGCGCGTCCCGGTTGCAGACCGATCTTCGCGCGATCCAGGGCGGCAAGCCAAAGCGGCACGAGCGCAAACCATTCGGCCATGCCCCACACGGACGCCATCTGCGTGCGGCTCGCAACGGCGATGATGCCGACGACGATAAGCGGCCCGATGGCAAGCCACCAGAGGTCCCGATGCAAGGAGGGCCGGAAGTGGCTTAGTGCGATCAGCTTGGCGGCGCGCAGACGTTGCCGCCCGACGAGCAGCAGGACGAATGCAAAGGAGAGCAGCAGATAGCCCGCTTGCGCAAGCGTATAGATGCTAAAACGCAGCGCCGCGGCCGGCAGCGTCCCTCCGGTTCGCCGCTCTGCGTATCCGAAGGTCGGGAAGTGGTTCACGACGAGCCAGTGGAAGTGCGCAGACAACACCAGAAGGCCTGCGGCCGCGACCAGCAGCGTATTGACGTTGACGAGCCTCGCACGCCATTGCGGCCGCGCAAGCGAGGCGCCTGCGAGGGCCACGATGAGCACGATGGAAAAATACTTGCCGAGGATCGCGAGTCCGGCGCAGGCGCCCAGAGCCAGGGCCGGCCAGCGCTTGCCGGTCTGCATGCAGCGGACGAAGAAGTACGCGGTCCACGGCCACACCGACAGCAGCACGGCATTGGCGTTGAATTTGATCGCCAGATTCGAATAGAGGGGGGAAACGGCCATCGCAAGCCCGGCCGCCACCGCCAGCGGACGCGGCAGGAACCGCCCGGCCAACGCGACGATGCCGAGGAGCCCCGCCAGCGCATTGACCGCCGACAGCGCGAAATAGGCGAAGTCCGTATGCGGAAAGACGTGGAACCACGCCGCGGTGATCCACGCGAAGAGCGGCGGGTGCTTCGAGTAGCCGGCCTGCCATTCGGCTCCCCACGCGTAGTTTTCGATCATGTCGCCCTGGACGTCGAGGTTGCCGCGCGAGAGCCACGCGGCCAGCGTCCAGACGAGCGCGTGAATCGGCAGAAGGGCAATGAGCGGCGAAGCGGCGGAGACGGCGTCGGCTTGGGTTGGCAACAGGCCGGAGCCGGGATGGAGTGTGGCGGTGGGTTCTGCCATTGAGAAGTGGGAAGAGCCGTTGTTGGATTCAGGTGAGGAGGTCCGGGCTTGCCGGCCGTCGTGCCGTCGCGCTTGGGAATGTCGAGTTCGTGTTGGCGCGGCCGGTCAGCGCCAGCACGCCGAGCGTCGGGAAGGATCGAGCGGGCGGCAAGACGTACTGCACGCCTGTGCCTGCCGCGCCGACGAGAACGCAGGCGAGAAACTGCAAGACCCGGCCGCGCATCAGGTACTGCTCTGTCCGTGGATCTTGCGCACGATGTAGACCGGCCGGCGCTTGCTCTCGATATAGATGCGGCCCAGGTATTCGCCGATCACGCCGATGCCGATGAGCTGGATGCCGCCGAGAAAAAGCACGGCGGTGATGATCGACGCGTAACCGGGGACGTCCACGCCCCGCACGATGGTCCGCAGAAACAGATATCCCGCGTAGGCAATGGCGAACGCGGCGGTCCCGCAGCCGACGTACGTCCACACGCGCAGCGGCAGCGTGCCGAAGCTCGTGAGCCCTTCGAGCGCGAAATTCCAGAGCTTCCACGCGGAGAATTTGGTCTTGCCGGCGCAGCGGGCGCAGCGCACGTACTCGATCTGCGCGGTCTTGAAGCCGATCCACGCGAACAGGCCCTTCATGAACCGGCGGTTTTCCGGCAACTGCCTGAGCGCATCGACGGCTTGCCGCGACATCAGGCGGAAATCCCCGGCGTTTTCCGGGATCCGGATCTCGGAGATGACGTTGTGCACGCGGTAGAAGAGTCCTGCCGACACGCGCTTCAGAAACGCGTCCGTATTGCGTTCGGCGCGTATTGCCAGGACCACGTCGAACCCTTCGCGCCACTTGGCCACCAAGCGCGGGATTGCTTCAGGCGGGTCCTGAAGATCGGCGTCGAACGGGATCACGGCGTCGCCCGACGCCGCGTCGAGTCCCGCGGTCATGGCGGATTCCTTTCCGAAGTTGCGGGAAAGGTCGACGACCTTGATGCGCGGATTGTCGGCCCGGGCGGACAGCAGAAGGCCTAGCGTCGGATCGGTGCTGCCGTCGTTGACGCAGACGATCTCGTAGTCGGCATCGACGATGCCTTGCAGCACCGGCGGGACTGCGCGAAAGAAGGCATCCACCACGGCCGCTTCGTTATAGAAGGGTACGACGAGCGAAATCAGGTCTTTTGTACCCGAATCGTGCGAGGTGGTGGGAGTCCCCGCGGGGGGCAAAAGCGCCATCCCCTCTCCCGCTACGTGCTTCATTTTTCAGGCCTTATTTCTAAATTTTGCGAATGTTACCAAATTGGAAACAATTATTTCGAAAAATTTTCTTGACGTTTTCTTGACATTGCGTTTTGCACGCACGCGCGAGTGATCGCTGTTAGCGATGGCTTACCGTGAACGCGGGGCGTTCGCGGCATTGTCCGCGATTGAAGAATAGTGAATTCATAATCTAGGTATTTACCCTAGATCGAAGCACTCTTAGACTGGCCTTCAACCGCTGCAGACGAGACGAACCCACGAGTTTGCGGCTTCGGAAGTCAAAACTATGGAGGTATCGATCATGAAATCGCTCGTCAAGGCTGTCGCCCTCGCTGTCGTTCTCGCTGCTCCCGTTGCGTCGTTCGCCCAATCGAACCAGCCTGTGACCCGCGCGCAAGTGCGTGCCGATCTGGTCCAGTTGGAGAAGGCCGGCTATCACGCAGGCAGCGACAAAACCGCCTATCCGACCCATATCCAAGCGGCCGAAGCCCGCGTCGCTGCAGCAAACGGCGCAGCGCAAGCGAATACGAGCGGCTTTGGCTCGGAAGCGAACGCCACGTCGCAATCGGGCCAGCGCACCGACGAGGTGGTCAGCAGCTATTCGGCTCCGATCTATGTGCATCGGTAATCGGCAGTCCGGCGGGTTTCGAGCTGGCATCGGCGCCCGCGCGGGCGCCCGACATCGAATGAATGCGAAGCAGGCCGAATTGTTTTAGGGCCTGCTTCGCAACCTGCGTGGAATCTCCGTCGCTTGCCCTGGCGACTTCGCCCAGTCTGATTTCGGACTGGGCTTTTTTGTTTTGAGGCCCTTTCCCTTTGTCGGCGCGGTCGGCGGCGCGCATCGACACGTCGATCGCGCCGCCACGGAATGCGTGTGAAAGCGATTTGTCATTCTGACGCTGCCAACAACAATGTTTTCTCCAATTAGGTATTAACCCTTAAGGATCGCGCGACTAGACTGTCTTCATCGGCTCCGAACACACCTGTTTGCGGGCCCCGACAAGACAATCTTTGGAGGTAGTTCATCATGAAATCGCTGATCAAAGCCGTTGCCATCGCCGCCATCCTTGCTGCTCCGGTTGTGTCGTTTGCCCAGTCGAATCAGCCTCTGACGCGCGCGCAAGTGCGCCAGGAACTCATCGAGCTCGAACAAGCCGGCTACAACCCGGCCCGGGCGGACGACTACAACTATCCGGCCGACATCCAGGCCGCCGAAGCCCGCGTCGCGGCGCAAAAGGCCGGTGGGGCGCAGGCGACCGGCTACGGCCCGGCCGTGAGCGCGTCGTCGCAATCGGGAAGCCACGCGGCGGCGGCCGGCACGAAGCCGATCTTCTTCGGTCAGTAAGCAGTTGAGGCCGGGATGCTCTCCCGGCCGTTGAAGCTTCCGGTACGCACATCGCTTAGCTGCGCTCCGGAAGCGAGAAATACGAAGCCGGCCCGCAGTCGATTCAAGCGCTTCAAGAAGGCTGGCTCGCGAAATTTGCAGTTACCTCCGCCGCCGGCAATCCGGTGGCTTCGCCCGGTCGGTCTGTCCGGGCGCTTTTTCCCGTTCCGAACTCCGAATCGAATGCGGCTGTACTGGACCGTCTCCAGCGCGCTGTATCGGGTAGGGCGCTCGTTCCGCTTTTAAGATGCGGTTTTTCCAACTGGCTGAGCAGGCGTACGGCGAAGAGACGCACGGCTACAACGAAGGCCTGCTCGTCGCGAGCGGCGCCGGCAAACCTTTTCACAAAGCCGCATTCGCTGCTACAGTCATCCTCCCTTCACTCTGAAGAAACGAGGCCCGAATGAACGACCCTCACGCTCACTATCGTTCGCTGCTCCCTCCCTCAAGGGGACGGGAGGCATCATGAAATTAGTTGGCATGCTGGATTCCCCGTTCGTGCGTCGCGTCGCTATCTCGATGGCGGTGCTCGGCATTCCGTTCGAACATCGCAGTCTGTCAGTGTTTCGCACGTTCGACGAGTTCGCGAGTCTGAATCCGATCGTCAAGGCGCCGACGCTCATCGAAGACGACGGGACCATGCTGATCGAATCGACGCTGATTCTCGATCATCTCGACCATAAGGTTCCGCCCGACGCGCGCCTCATGCCCCAGCGCGGCGCCGACCGCATGCGCGCGCTGCAATGGGTCGGCTATGCGCTCGCGGCCGCGGAGAAGACGGTGCAGATCGCGTACGAGTGCGAGCTTCGACCGCTGGAGAAGCAGCATGAGCCGTGGCTCGTGCGGGTGCGAGGGCAACTGGCCGCCGCCTACGACCTGCTCGAGAAGCAGATCGGCAGCGCGGACGGCTGGTTCGCCGGCAACCGGATCATGCAGCCCGACATCACCGTAGCGGTTGTGTGGCGCTTCACGCAGTACATCCTGCCCGGCGCGATCGATTCCGCGCGCTATCCGGCACTGGCCGCGTTTTCGGCGCGTGCCGAGGCGCTGCCGGAATTCATCAACGCGCCGCTCGAATAGCAGGGCGTCCGTTCATTGAAGTTCAACGCGCACCGGTCCGCACGAACCGGTGCGCGATCCGCCTCCGGGCCCGCCGCCGCGCGCTTTCGCGCGCCCGTCCAGGCGGCCGCAGCAATTGTTCGCTTGCCCCGACAAGTGACTTCCACTTTCGCGCATTTATCCGCGTGGCCCTCGTCCCTAGAATTGAGCCTATCGAAATACGGCAGGCGTCGCGGCCCGAAAAACCGCACAGCGCGAAGGGGCGGAAATGAGGGACCTGATCGAAAAGCAGTTGTACAACCCGTCGGTGGTGCTGCCGATGGTCGCGCTGATGGAAATGCTCGTCTCGACGGATTTCAGCCTTGGCCGCGTGAGCCTCATGGTCGCGACGAAAGGCGCGCAGGCCGCACTGACTCGTTCGCGCGAATTCATCTGCGCGCATCATCACGGCGCGCTGTATTGAATCGAAGTGCGCGTAAGATGGCGGGACCTTGATTTCGCAGCTCATTTCGCAACTGAGCGCGACGAACGCGATGAGCGTCTCCCGCATCGGCCTGATTTCCGACACCCACAACCTCGTGCGTCCCGAAGCGCTTCAATGGCTCGCGGGATGCGACGCCATCATTCACGCGGGCGATATCTGCGCGCCCCACGTGCTCGACGCGCTCGCGCAAATCGCGCCCGTGACCGCGGTGCGCGGCAATAACGATTTCGGCGAATGGGCCATGCAATTGCCGGTGTCGACGACACTCGAAGTCCAGCGCGTGAAGATCCACGTCGTGCACGACATCGCGGGCTTGCATGCCGATGCGCTGGCGAGCGGCGTCCGCGTGGTCGTCACCGGGCATTCGCACCAGCCCCGCGTCGAAGCGCGCGGCGGCGTGCTGTTCGTCAATCCCGGCAGTGCGGGCCCGCGCCGCTTCAAGCTGCCGATCTCGGCGGGGATGCTGACGGTAGACGGCGAGCGCGCCGAAGCGTCGCTGCATACGCTCGTCGCGTAAACGACAAAAGGCGCTGCGCATCGTGCGCAGCGCCCGTCTCGCTTCCGGCTGTGTCGTTACGCGCTGACCGTTGCCACCGGCGCGTAGACGCCGTCGTCCATCTCCTCGGCTTCACGCGCCTGGCGCACGAGCGCATGCGCTTCGGCGCGCGTCGCCACCGCGGGCGGCGAGCCTTTGAGCGGCTGCTTCGCTGTCTCCGCGAGCGCGACCACCGACACGATGCCGATCACCGCCGCGCCCATCAGGTAGTACGCGGGCATCATCAGGTTGCCGGTCGTTTCGACGAGCCAGGCGGTGACGAGCGGCGTCGTGCCGCCGAACAGCGACACCGACACGTTGAAGCCGATCGCGAGCGCGCCGTAGCGGATCGTGGTCGGGAAGAGGGCGGGCAGCGCCGACGGCATCACGCCCGTGAAGCACGACAGCAGCGCGCCGAGGATCATGAGGCCGCAGAACACGGGCAGCGTGTCACCGGTCTGGATCAGGAGCAGCGCGGGAATCGACAGCACCAGCAAACCGACGCAGCCCGCGAGCATCACCGGCTTGCGTCCGATGGCATCCGACAGGCGTCCCGCCGCGAGCGTCAGCGGCATCATCAGCACCATGACGATCAGCACGAGGAAGAGGCCGTGGGTTTCGTCGAAGTGCAGCGTCGCCGACAGGTAGCTCGGCAGGTACGACAGCGCCATATAGTCGGTGACGTTGAAGATCAGCACGAGGCCGACGCACAGCAGGAGCGGCTTCCATTGCGTGAGGAGCATCTTGCCGAACGACTGCTTCGGCGCGGCCTTGTCGAGCGCCTCGCGTGCTTCGGCTTCGCGCTTGAACGCGGGCGTTTCCTCGAGCTTCATGCGGATGTAGAGACCCACGATGCCAAGCGGCCCGGCGATCATGAACGGCACGCGCCAGCCCCAGGAGAGCATCGCGTCTTCGCTGAGCGTGGCCGTCAGAAGCGCGACCGTGCCCGCGCCCAGGATGTAGCCCGCCAGCGTGCCGAACTCGAGGAAGCTGCCCATGAAGCCGCGGCGCTTGTCCGTCGAGTATTCGGCGATGAAGGTCGCGGCGCCGCCGTACTCCCCGCCGGTCGAGAAGCCCTGCACGAGACGTGCGAGCAACAGCAGCGCGGGCGCGAAGATGCCGATCGTGCCGTAGCTCGGGATCAGGCCGATCGCGAACGTGCCGGCGGCCATCATGATCATCGTCATCGCGAGCACGCGCTGGCGGCCGATGCGGTCGCCGAGCGGCCCGAACACCATGCCGCCGATCGGCCGCACGAGAAACGCGGCGGCGAACGTGCCGAAGGTCGCGATCAATTGCGCGGACGGGCTGCTCGACGGGAAGAACACTTTGCCGAGCGTCACGGCGATGTAGCTGTACACGCCGAAGTCGAACCATTCCATGGCGTTGCCGAGCGCCATCGCGCCGACTGCGCGCTTGAGAAGGCTTTTATCGACGACGGTGACGTCGTCTGCCTCGAGGAGGGCTTGTTGTCGTTGGTTTGGCGCGGGGCCGTTAAGGGAAGCGGTCAAGGTCGAAAACTCCTGTGACTGAGCCGAATCGGGATGCGATTCGCCACGGTTGCCGTAAAAGTGCACGCTCGCGAGTTCGAGCCGGCCACGGACAAATCGAAGAAAAAGAAACGCCCGTGCCTCGCGCCGAACACGCGAAAGTGCACTCGAGAGAGATGCTGCTGGTGCGGCGCCTGCCCGCTTGGGAGAGCAGATCGAACCGGCGGCTGACGGGGCGAATTCCCCGGGGCCGGCACACGCCGTGTCAAGGCTTGGAACGAAAAAGGCCGGATGAGCGATGCGCTTCAGCGCGCTGCAACCGACAAGCCTTTCTGTGTCAAAAGTTATTCAATTGCGCTTCGCCGCAAATGAGGCGTGTACGAAATTGAACGCGAATGAAGGTGAATTGCTGTTGGAACGACGCAGATAGTATCACGATGTAAGCGTTCGCTGCAAATCGGGGCTCGGCGGCGGGCCGGGTGAAGCGCTCGATCGGTTGCTGGACGGGGAATTGAGGCGGGAGGAGGGGCGGCGATCGGGAACGTGCGGAAAGGCGTTGGCGGTCCTGTCGGAAGCCGGCTTGTCACGGACAAAAAAACCGGCTCGCGAGCCGGTTTTTTTGAGCCGTACCGCTTGAGAAGGTCAGCTTTGCGCGGGCGGCACGTAGCCCGAAGCCTGGTCGGCGCCTTCGCCGAAGAAGAACTTCTCGGTCTGCTTCATCAGGTACTGTCGCGCGCGCGGATCGGCCATGTTCAAGCGGTTCTCGTTGATGAGCATCGTCTGATGCTTGAGCCACGCTTGCCACGCTTCCTTCGAAACGCTTTCATAGAGGCGCTTGCCGAGCTCGCCCGGCAGCGGCGGGAAATCGAGGCCTTCGGCTTCCTTGCCGAGCTTCGCGCATTGAACCATACGGGTCATCTTGTGCTTCTCCTGTAGTCGATGGGGGGACAGCGTAGCGTGACTTGGACGCCGTCGCTCAGAGCTGCTTCATCAGCACGAGCGATTTGCGCTGCCAGTTATAGAGGCGGCGGCGGTCTTCGGGCAGGTCGTCGACCGTGGCCTTCACGAAGCCGCGCTTCAGGAACCAGTGTTCGGTGCGCGTCGTCAGCACGAAGATGCGCGTCAAGCCGCGTGCCCGGGCGCGCTGCTCGACGCGCTTCAGGATCCGTTCGCCGTCGCCCGAGCCTTGCGCTTCGGGCGCGACCGTCAAGCACGCCATCTCGCCGATGCGTTCCTGCGGATACGGATAGAGCGCCGCGCAGCCGAACAGCACGCCGTCGTGCTCGATGACCGAGAAGTGATCGATGTCGCGCTCGATCTGGTGCCGCCCGCGCCGCACGAGCGTGCCGTCCGATTCGAGCGGCTCGATCAGCTGGAGAATGCCGCCGACGTCGTCCGGCGTCGCTTCGCGCAGGCTTTCGAGGTTTTCGTACGAGATCATCGTGCCGACGCCGTCGTGCAGGAACAGTTCTAGCAAGAGGCTGCCGTCGAGCGCGTAAGGAACGATGTGCGCCCGCGCGACGCCGCCGCGGCACGCGCGTACCGAATGCTTCAGATAGAAGCCCGCGTCGCCCTTGACTTCGCCGCTTTCATGCAGCCTGTACGCCTCGTCGAGCGACATTTCGGCAATCAGCTCGCCGTTCTCGTACGTCAGGCCCTGGGTCTCCGTGAGAAAGACGATCTTGTCGGCGCGCAGCGCGATCGCCGCAGCGGACGCCACGTCTTCCATCGAGAGATTGAACGCCTCGCCCGTCGGCGAGAAGCCGAGCGGCGAGAGCAGCACGAGCTTGCCGCTCGCGAGCGAGTGGCGGATCGATTCCGCGTCGACCTTGCGCACAACGCCGGTGTGCTGAAAATCGACGCCGTCGAGAATGCCCACCGGGCGCGCCGTCACGAAGTTGCCCGACACGACGCTGATGTGCGCGTGCGCCATCGGCGTGTTCGGCAAGCCCTGGCTGATCGCGGCTTCGATATCGAGGCGGACCTCGCCTGCGGCTTCCTTCGCGGATTCGAGCGCGCGCGCATCGGTGATGCGCATGCCGTGCGAGAACTCCGACTGCACGCCGTGCAGGTTCATCTGCTCTTCGACCTGCGGGCGCGAGCCGTGCACGAGCACGATCTGGATGCCCATCGCCTGCAAAAGCGCGATGTCGGACACGAGTGCGTTGAGCAAGCCCTCGTGTACGACTTCGCCGCCGAAGCCGACCACGAAAGTCTTGTTCCGGAACTTGTGAATGTAGGGAGCGACCGAACGCATCCAGTCGACGAATTGCGCGTGTTCGGAGACCGTTTCCGATGCCGGCGGGGGGCTCGGAACGGGCTCGGGCGCAGAGATGAGGTCGGTTTGAGAATTCATGCCGGGATTATAATGCGCCCCCATGTCGAATGTACCCAAAAAGCCTGCCGCGGCGCGCGAGCGCGGGCAGCAAGGCGCACGCCCGGTGCGCCGCGTCGAGCCGAATCCCGTTCCGCCGATCGAATTTCCCGAAGCGCTGCCGGTGTCCGGCCGGCGCGACGAGATCGCGCGCGCGATCTCCGGGCACCAAGTCGTGATCGTCTCCGGCGAGACCGGCTCGGGCAAGACCACCCAGTTGCCGAAGATCTGCCTTGCGCTCGGACGAGGGCTCGGCGCGGGCGGCACGGGCCTCATCGGCCACACGCAGCCGCGCCGGATCGCGGCGTCGGCGACCGGCCGCCGCATCGCCGAGGAACTCGGCACACCGTTTGGCGAAGTGGTCGGCTACAAGGTGCGCTTCACCGACAACCTCGCGCCAGGCGCGTCCGTCAAACTGATGACCGACGGCATTTTGCTCGCGGAAACGCAGACTGATCCGCTGTTGCGCGCGTATGACACGCTCATCATCGACGAAGCGCACGAGCGCAGTCTGAACATCGATTTCCTGCTCGGCTATCTGAAGGAGATCTTGCCGAAGCGGCCCGATCTGAAGCTGATCGTGACTTCGGCGACGATCGACGCCGATCGCTTCGCGCGCCATTTCGGCAGTGAAGCGCACCCCGCGCCCGTGATCGAAGTGAGCGGGCGGCTCTATCCGGTCGAGGTGCGCTACCGGCCGATCGACGAGGCCAGCCCCGCGGTGAAGGCGGCCGTCGGCACGTCCGGCCGCGACCGCCCGAAAAGCGCGCGGGAGGCAGACCGCGACCTGATGGACGCGATCGTCGATGCCGTCGACGAGCTGGGCCGCGAGGGCTCGGGCGACGTGCTCGTGTTCCTGCCGGGCGAGCGCGAAATCCGCGACGCCGCCGAGGCGCTGCGCAAGCACCATCCGCCGCACACCGAGATCCTGCCGCTCTTCGCGCGCTTGTCCGCGGCGGAGCAGGAGCGCGTGTTCAAGCCGTCGAACGCGCGGCGCATCGTGCTCGCGACCAACGTCGCCGAAACCTCGCTGACGGTGCCGGGCATCCGCTATGTCGTCGATACGGGGCTCGCGCGCGTGAAGCGCT
Organism: Trinickia mobilis; assembly: GCF_017315705.1. Classification (GTDB taxonomy): domain Bacteria; phylum Pseudomonadota; class Gammaproteobacteria; order Burkholderiales; family Burkholderiaceae; genus Trinickia_A; species Trinickia_A mobilis. The sequence goes on from NZ_JAFLRF010000003.1 coordinate 272,290, forward strand.
ATTCGTATCGGAACAAGGTCGAGCAGTTGCAGGTCGAGCCGATCTCGCAGGCGGCGGCGAATCAGCGGGCGGGGCGCTGCGGCCGCGTCGCCGACGGCGTCTGCATCCGTCTGTACGAAGACACCGATTTCCAGACGCGCACGCGCTTCACCGATCCGGAGATTCTGCGTTCGTCGCTCGCGTCGGTGATTCTGCGGATGAAGTCGCTCCATCTGACAGAGATCGAAACGTTTCCGTTCATCGAGCCGCCGCCGGGCCGCGCGATCGCCGACGGCTACCAGCTCTTGAACGAGCTTGGCGCCGTCGACGACGACAACGCGCTCACGCCGCTTGGCCGCGAGCTCGCGCGCCTGCCGCTCGATCCGCGCGTCGGCCGGATGATTCTCGGCGCGCGCGATCAAGGCTCGCTTGCCGAAGTGCTGATCATCGCGAGCGCGCTGTCGGTGCAGGACCCGCGCGACCGTCCGATCGAAGCGCAGGAGCAGGCCGACCAGGCGCACAAGCGCTTCGCCGACGACCGCTCCGAATTCCTGCAGTGGCTCAAGATCTGGAATTGGTTCGAGGAAGCCGTCGCGCACAAAAAGTCGAACCGGCAGCTCGCCGACGCGTGCCGCGCGAATTTCCTCTCGCATCTGCGCCTGCGCGAATGGCGCGACGTGCATTCGCAATTGCTGACCGTCGTGCGCGAGCACGGCTGGCGACTCTCCGAGACCGAAGCCACGTTCGAGCAGATCCACCTCGCTTTGCTGACCGGCCTGCTCGGCAACCTCGGCCTCAAAGCCGACGACGAGCCGCACTATCTCGGCGCGCGCGGCATCAAGTTCTTCCTGTGGCCGGGTTCGTCGCTCGTCAAGAAGGCGGGGCGCTGGGTGATGGCGTCCGAGCTCGTCGAAACGAGCCGCCTGTACGCGCGCTGTCTCGCGAAAATCGAGCCCGAGTGGATCGAGAAAGTCGGCGCGCATTTGCTCAAGAAGTCGCTTTCCGAGCCGCACTGGGAAAAGCGTGCGGCGCAAGTGTCGGCGTATGAACGCGCGGTGCTGTACGGCCTGCCTGTCTATCACCGGCGGCGCGTCGCGTTCGGCAAGGCGGACCCGCGGCGCGCGCGCGAGCTGTTCATCCGCGGCGCGCTGGTCGATGGCGAGTTCGATACGAAGCTCGCGTTCTTCGCGCACAACCGCAAGCTCCTCGCCGATATCGAGCAGCTCGAGCACAAGTCGCGCCGCCAGGACGTGCTGGTCGACGACGCGCTGATCTTCGCGTTCTACGACCAGGCCCTGCCGCTAGGCATCTGCACGGGCGCGGCGTTCGAGCGCTGGTATCGCGACGAAGTCCGAAAGAGCGGCCAGCCGGAAGACAAGCTGCGGCTCCTCTACTTGTCGCGCGACGACTTGATGCGCCACGAAGCGGCCGGCGTCACGACCGATCTGTTTCCGAAGCGCATGACGATGGCGGGGGTCGAAATGGGGCTCACGTACCACTTCGAACCGGGCTCGCCGCGCGACGGCGTGACGCTCGCGGTGCCGCTCTTCTCGCTGAACCAGGTCGACGCGCGCCGGGCCGAATGGCTCGTGCCGGGCATGGTCAAGGAAAAGACGCAATTGCTGCTGAAGTCGCTGCCGCAGAAACTGCGCCGTCATTGCGTGCCGCTGCCCGAGTACGCGGCCGGTTTCGTCGAGCGCACGGGAGGCGAGCGCTTCGGCGCGGGCGGTCTTGTCGACGCGCTGATCGCCGACGTCCGCGATACGACGCAGGTCGCGATGAAGCAGTCCGACTTCAAGCTGGAGACTCTCCCGGCGCACTTGTTCATGAACTTCAAGGTCATCGACGAGCACGGCCGGCAGCTCGCGATGGGGCGCAATCTTGCGCAGTTGCGCGCGGAATTGGGCGGCGAGGCCCAGCGGCATTTCCAGAAGCTTGCGGCGGGCGCGACGTTGGGCGGCGGCGCGGCGCCGGGGGCTGGCCGGGGAGAAGGGGCGCGCGGCGCGGTTCGAGGCGGCCAGGACGAAGCCGCCGGAAAGCCTGCGCCAACCACAGCGTCGGCAGGCGGCGCGCGCGTCGCGCAAGGCAGCGCGCCGGGGACGGCGCCGGCCACCGCGCTCTACGACAATCTGTCCACGTGGAATTTCGGCAAGCTCCCGGAGCTGCTGGAAATCCGCCGCGGCGGACAGACGCTCTTCGGCTACCCCGCGCTCGTCGACCGCGCGACGCACTGCGACGTCGAGGTGTTCGACTCGCCGGAGGAGGCGGCGCGGATTCATCGCGCGGGCCTGCGGCGCCTCTTCGCGCTGCAGTTGCGCGAGCCGATCAAGTACCTGGAGAAGAACCTGCCGGGGCTGCGCGAGATGGCGATGCAGTTCATGCCGCTCGGCACGCAGGAGGAACTGCGCGATCAGCTGATCGACACGGCGCTCGATCGCGCCTGCCTGCAAGAGCCGCTGCCCGACGACGACGCGAGCTTCCACGCGCGCCGCGACGAAGGCAAGAGCCGCTTGAACCTGCTCGCGCAGGAGATCGCGCGGCTCGTCGGGCAGATCCTCGCCGACTATGCGGCGGCGGCCAAAAAGCTCGTGCAGGCGAAGCCGTTCGCGGCGGCTCACGCGGATCTGCAGAACCAGTTGAACGCGCTGATCGGCAAGCGCTTCGTGCTCGACACGCCCTACGTGCAGCTCGCGCATTTTCCGCGCTACCTGAAGGGCATCGCGCTGCGCGTCGACAAGCTCAAAGCCGACCCGGCGCGCGACACGCGTCAGGCCGCCGAACTGATGCCGCTCGTGCAGCACTATCAGCGCGCTTTGTCGCAGCGCGGCGGCGTGCCGGATCCGCGCCTCGCGGAGTTCCGCTGGCTCCTCGAAGAACTGCGGATATCGCTTTTCGCGCAGGAGCTGCGCACGCCGATGCCGGTGTCGGTCAAGCGGCTTCACAAGGTCTGGGAATCGATGCAGCGGTAAGCGTTCCCAAACCGCATCCGGCCGCCGTCCATTTCCGCCAAAACCGCGTCAAACCGGCGTTTCCGGACCGATTTTCTATTGAGGCAAGTCAACCGGACGCCCGCGTAAACGTTCTAGAATGGCGGCTGCAATTTTTTCGTAGGTTGATATGCGCAAATTTTTCCTCGCGGGCTCGAGCGGCATCTCCGGGGCATTCGCGGCGGGTGTGGCACTCGCGGCGGCAGCGGGCGTGTTTTCCACCGCCGCGCATGCGAACAACGTCATCGTGCTCAACTCCGGCGAAGCCACGCTGTCGCTGATCGATCAGGCGACCCACAAAGTGGTTGCCACCGTGCCGACCGGCAAGGAACCGCATCACCTGATGGCGACGCCCGACAACGCGTCGCTGATCGTCGCCAACTCCGTTTCGAACAACCTGATGTTCGTCGACCCGAAAACGGGCCAGACGCAGCGCTGGATCGAAAACATCGAAGATCCCTACCAGCTCGGTTTCTCGCCGGACCACAAATGGTTCGTGACGACGGGCCTGCGCCTCGACCGCCTCGACATCTACCGCTACGACGGCCACGATCCCGTCCTGGTGAAGCGCCTGCCGCTCGAAGTGATGCCCAGCCACATGGCGTTCTCGAACGACAGCAAGACGGTGTTCGTCACGCTGCAGGTATCGGGCGAGCTGGCCGCCGTCGATCTGCCGACGCAAACCGTCAAATGGAAGATGAAGGTCGGCAAGGTGCCGGCGGGCTTGTGGATGACGCCGGGCGACAAATACCTGCTCGTCGGCATGACGGGCGCCGATTACGTCGCCGTGGTGGATTGGCGCAATCAGAAGGTCGTCAAGACGATCCAGACCGGCAAGGGCGCGCACAACTTCCGCTCGCTCGACGACGGCCGGCACGTGGCGGTCAGCAACCGCGTCGCGAGCACGATCAGCATCATCGACGAAGAGACGCTCACCAACGCCGGCGACATCACCGGCCTCTTGCCCGGCCCCGACGACATGGAACTGACCTCGGACAAGAAGTACCTGTGGGTGACGTTCCGCTTCGCGAAGAAGGTCGGCATCATCGATCTCGCGTCGCGCAAGCTGATCGAGACCATTCCGGTCGGGCGCTCGCCGCACGGGATCTATTTCTTCGATCGCGCGCCGGTGACGGCGGCGAATGGCGCGTAAAGCCGCATAAAGCCGCATAAAGCCGCATAAAGCCGCATAAAGCCGCATAAAGCCGCATAAAGCCGCATTAGCCAACCGGACTCCAGCTCAGGCACCGCTCATGTTCCATCTGATCGTCTCGTCCCTCGACAGCTTCGTCTCGGCGGTGCAGACGCTGCTCTACGTCGACGTCGTTCAGCCGCTGCTCTTCAAGTTCGACTTGATGGACTACGACGAGGACACGTACGACCGGCTCTATTGGGTGATCGTCGGCGTGCTCACCATCGTCGCGATGTATGCCGTGCTGCGGCCGCTCGAAGCGCTGATGCCCGTCGAAAAGTGGCAAAACCGCAAGGCGGTGCGCGTAGACGTGCTGTACACGTTCATCGCGAAGCTCGGCGTCTTCAATCTGTTTTTCTTCTTCGCGTTTCAGCCGATCTTCGACAACTTCCAGGCGTGGCTGCGCTTCAAGAACATCTCGAACATCGACCTTGACAACCTGTGGCCCGGCGTCACGTCGCAGCCGATCGTCGCGTTTGCGATCTATATCGCCGTGCTCGACTTCGCCGGCTACTGGTATCACCGCTGGCAGCATCGCTTCGGCGTCTGGTGGGAGCTGCATGCGGTGCATCACAGCCAGCGGCAGATGTCGCTCTGGTGCGACGACCGCAATCATTTGCTCGACGACGTGATCCAGGCGTGCTTCTTCGCCGCCATCGCGCTCGCGATTGGCGTGCCGCCGGCGCAGTTCGTCGTGCTCACGGCGGTCACGAACTTCGCGCAGAGCATTCAGCATGTGAACGCGAAGCTGAATTACGGGTGGCTGCTCGAGCGCCTGATCGTGAGCCCGGCGTTCCATCGCCGGCATCACGCCGTCGGCTACGGACACGAAGGCACCAAGTACGGGTGCAACTTCGGCGTGCTGTTCCCGTGGTGGGACGTGCTGTTCAAGACCGCGTCGTGGAATCGCGCAGTCGAGCCTACGGGCATTCGCCAGCAATACGAGGGCGAGTCATACGGCGAAGGTTTCTGGTCGCAGCACTGGCTCGCGTTCGTGCGCATCGCGCGGCGCCTGTCGCCGAAGCGGCGCGCTTCCGGCGGCGGGGGCGCAGCTGCGGTCTGAAGCGGCCCTTTTGCGCGCTTGGGCGCGGCGGGTCGGCACGGGCCTCGCGCCTCGCGCGTGTTCTTGGCGAGCTTTCACGTTCGTTCGCCTTGCCCCTCTTCATCTGGATGAACCACGCTTAGCGGCGACGCCGAGAGTGGTTTATTCTGTCCGCGCAACACAGATCCTTCCTAAATCTCTACATTCGTTCTGGCTCGCATGAATGATTTGCTGCGCTCGTTCGGCCGGGCGCTCGCGAGTGCGCTGCACCCGCGCATGCTCTTCTTGACCTTCGTGCCATTTGCCGTGGCCTCGGTCGTCTGGGGCGTGTTCCTCTGGTTTTCGTGGCAGACGCTCGTCAACCGGACCCACGCGTGGCTCGACGGCTGGACGCTGACGAACACGCTCTACAAGATTTTCGATTGGGTCGGCTTCTCGGCGCTGCACACGGTGATCGCGCCGTTTCTCGTGATTGCGGCGGCGATTCCGCTGATCGTCGTGAGCGTGCTGTTGTTGATCGCGATGCTGTCGATGCCGGCGGTGATCCGCTATCTGTCGGCTCGGCAGTTCGCGGGCCTCGAGCTGCGCCGCGGCGGGACCTGGTTCGGCAGCCTCGCGCACGCGCTCGTGACGACGCTGGTCTGTCTCGTGCTGCTTGTCATCACGCTGCCGCTGTGGCTGATTCCGCCGTTCTTCGCGCTGATCCCGCCGTTCTTGTGGGGCTGGCTCACCTACCGCGTGATGACCTACGACGCGCTCGCGCTGCACGCGAGCCGCGACGAGCGGCGCGAACTCGTGCGCCGGCACCGCCTGCCGCTCTTGGTGATCGGCATCGCGAGCGGCCTGCTCAGCTCGCTGCCGACGCTGTTGTGGGCGTCGTCGGTATGGCTCATTGTGCTGTTCCCGGTCGTCACCGCGGCGACGATCTGGATCTATTCGTTCATTCTGGTGTTTTCGGCGTTATGGTTCGGCTATTACTGCTTGCGCGCGCTGCAGCGCTTGCGCGCCGAGCAGGCCGACGTTCACGGCGAGCGCCTGGCTTGAGAGCCGGGGCGCTCTATTTTTCGCGAGGCGGCTATGGCATTTGGCGTCATCATCATCGGCGATGAAATCCTGTCGGGCCGGCGCACCGACAAGCATCTGCAGAAAGTCATCGAGCTTCTGACGGCGCGGGGCCTGTCGCTCGCGTGGGCCGAATACGTCGGCGATGAGCGCGAGCGCATCACGGCGACGCTGCGCCGTTCTTTCGCTTCAGGCGATATCGTGTTCTCGACCGGAGGCATCGGCGCCACGCCCGATGACCACACGCGCCAATGCGCGGCGGCCGCGCTCGAGGTGCCGCTCGAGCTGCATCCCGAAGCCGCCGAGCTGATCCGCGAACGGATTCGCGACACGCACCCGGCGGGATCGCCGCACCCGGTCGACCTGAATTCGCCGGATAACCTGCATCGCCTGAACATGGGGGTCTTTCCGCGCGGCGCGTCGATCATTCCGAACGGCTACAACAAGATTCCCGGCTTTTCGGTCGGGGACCATCACTTCGTGCCGGGCTTCCCGGTGATGGCGTGGCCGATGATCGAGTGGGTGCTGGACACGAAGTACGCGCATCTGCATCACCAGACGCCGCACGCGGAGCGTTCGCTATTCGTGTTCGAGCTGCCGGAATCGAGGCTCACGCCGCTGATGGAAAAGATCGAAGCCGATTTTCCGGGCGTACGGGTGTTCAGCTTGCCGAGCGTCGGCGATGCGGAGAAGGGTGGAATGTTTGCGCGCCGCCATATCGACCTCGGCGTGAAAGGCGAGCCAGAGGCCGTGGCGGCGGCGTTCGTGAAGCTGCGCGAGGGCGTGCATCTGCTCGGCGGCGATATCGTCGAGGCGGAGCCGCGGCCAGCCAGCCCGGCTTGAGCTTGCGTCGCGCACTTGCTCTTGCTGTTCAGCACTCAGACCCAGATCGGGCCGGGCTTGCCATCCCCCGGCCCCATTCCGCTATTGAAGCTGAATGGGGCTTCGTAGCGGATGCCGTCGAGCGAGAAATCAATGCGGCGCTTCGGTGGATAGATGGGGAGCACTGCCTTGTGCAGTTTCGCATCGCGTATTCCGTATGCGGCCGACAGCCAAGCGGGGAGAAGTGATTGGCCGGACATGTTAGCAATCCGCTTATTTCCAAACGGGCTATGACCGGCTGGCCGGCGTCACGGCTCAAGCGCCGATCCACGGCAGCCCGCGATAGCACCATCCTTCGACGGTTTTCCGATGCCCCTGGCCATCCTTGCCGCCTTCGAAGCCTTCGAGCAGGTCGTACGCCTGCGTGAAGCCGGCTTGGCTCGCGGCGACCGCAGCGAGCTTGGAGCGCGCGGCGCTGCGGCACAGAAACAGCACGGGCGTGTCGGGCGAGGCGACCTGGCGCAGCTGATCGAGGAATTCGGGGTTCGGCACGCCGCCGGGGTAGCGGGTCCATTCGATGTGCGCGTATTGTCCGTCGCCGATCACGGGCCGGCCGACCCAGTCGAGCTCGGCACGGGTGCGCACGTCGACGAGGCGCACGCGCGGGTCGAGTTGCAGCAGCTCGAATGCCTCGGCCGGCGACACGGCACCCGCATACATCAATTGATTGTCGGCACGGCGCTTGTCGGCCTGGGCATAAAGTTGTTCGAGCGTACTCATGACGGTCTGTCTCCTGTGGACCAAAAGATCATTCTAGCGCGCCGCACATAACAGCAAGCTGCGACGCCTCCTCGGACCGCGGATCGCCGCCATGCTCCGAGAAGGTGCAGAATACGCGGGATGCACCGAAATGGAAATCTGGATGGCCGCCGATATCGGGATTGCACCATTTTCGTGCCAAAGCGGCCGACGCCTCGGCACCGCAAGGGCCGGACGATCCAACACAGGGCGTGAGCGTTTCACGGGGACGCATGGCGCACAAGCATTTACGCCAGGGAAGCACCTCATTGGCATGGAAGCTGCTTTAACAGCCGGCGATCGTTTTGATCGCCTGCTATAGCGTCGATGCAGTCGATCAGCTAGATTGGGCGACGGCGGAAACCGCCGATTTCATCAATTAGGAGAAAAGGATATGAGTAAATCCGTGGCCGACGTCATGCAACTCGTGAAAGACGAGGACGTCAAGTTTGTCGACTTCCGCTTCACCGATACGCGCGGCAAAGAGCAACACGTTTCGGTGCCGCTGTCGGCATTCGACGAAGACAAGTTCGAGAACGGCCATGCGTTTGACGGTTCGTCGATTGCCGGCTGGAAGGGCATCGAGGCGTCGGACATGTTGCTCGTTCCGGACGCGAATACAGCCTTCATCGATCCGTTCTACGAAGAGTCGACGCTCGTGATGACCTGCGACGTGATCGAACCGGCCGACGGCAAGGGCTACGAGCGCGACCCGCGCTCGCTCGCGAAGCGCGCTGAAGCGTATCTGAAGAGCACGGGCCTGGGCGACACCGCCTACTTCGGTCCGGAACCCGAATTCTTCATCTTCGACTCGGTCCAGTGGAACACGGACATGTCGGGCTGCTTCGTGAAGATTGGCTCGGAAGAAGCGCCGTGGTCGGCCGGCAAGGAATTCGAAGGCGGCAACACGGGTCACCGTCCGGGCACCAAGGGCGGCTACTTCCCGGTCGCGCCGGTCGATTCGTTCCAGGACATCCGTTCGGAAATGTGTCTGCTGCTCGAGCAGATCGGCATTCCGGTCGAAGTGCATCACCACGAAGTGGCGGGCCAAGGCCAGAACGAAATCGGCACCAAGTTCTCGACGCTCGTGCAGCGCGCCGACTGGACGCAGCAGCTCAAGTACATCGTCCATAACGTCGCGCACACGTACGGCAAGACGGCGACGTTCATGCCGAAGCCTGTCGTCGGCGACAACGGCTCGGGCATGCACGTTCACCAGTCGATCTGGAGGGACGGCCAGAACCTGTTCGCGGGCAACGGCTATGCGGGCCTGTCGGAATTCGCGCTGTTCTACATCGGCGGCATCATCAAGCACGCCCGCGCGCTGAACGCGATCACGAACCCGACGACGAACTCGTACAAGCGTCTCGTGCCGCACTTCGAAGCCCCGGTGAAGCTCGCTTACTCGGCGCGCAACCGTTCGGCGTCGATCCGCATTCCGCACGTGAGCAACCCGAAGGGCCGCCGTATCGAAACGCGCTTCCCGGACCCGATGGCCAACCCGTACCTGTGCTTCTCGGCGCTGATGATGGCGGGTCTCGACGGCGTGCAGAACAAGATCCACCCGGGCGAAGCCGCGGACAAGAACCTGTACGACCTGCCGCCGGAAGAGGATGCAAAGATCCCGACCGTGTGCGCCGGCCTCGACGTGGCGCTTGACGCACTCGACAAGGATCGCGAGTTCCTGACGCGCGGCGGCGTGTTCACGGACGCGATGCTCGACGCCTACCTCGAACTGAAGGAAGGCGAGCTGCAACGCTTCCGCATGACCACGCACCCGATCGAGTTCGAGATGTACTACTCGCTGTAAACAGGGGCATGCGAGGTACATGCGCTTCGCCCCACCATCCGGCGAAGCGCATCCGATGCTTGCGATCGGCAGCGAAGGGACGGCAGTGCCGTCCCTTTTTTGTCGACCCGAGTTGGCGCTTTAGCGGTTACTCGGGTCCCATGCAGAGCGGTCGACCCGAGTCAACGCCGTCGCAGGTGGGTTTGGTTTTCCCTCGCTTTTTTCTGTTTGACTTCGGCGCAATCGAAAGATGGTCCTCAAGAACTTGATCAAAGCGAAGAAAGGGCACGCCGACTCGCTGTCCGACGACGTGCAGCTCGTCAATTCCGGGCTGCTGCCGGGCCTCGAAGCGTTGCCGACCGTGGTGCTCGTGCTCGACAAGCGGGCGCTGCGCGTGGCGTTCGCGAACCCGTCGGCCGAGTCGATGCTCGATCTGTCGCGCAAGCAGTTGGCGCAGATGCTGTGGTCCGACATCTTCACGAATGCGGAAGAGCTCGTCACGACCATAGGCGCGATCGCCGAGCACCGTTTCCATGCAACGCATCTCGATGCCGTGCTCGAGCGCCCCGGACGCGAGCCGCTGCACGTGCATGTGATCGTCGGCTTTCTCGAAGTCGCGCAGGACTACGTGCTGCTCGAACTCTTCGAGAATGAGCGACATTTGAAGAGCGACCGCGAAGAGCGCATTCACGACCTGACTGCGGTCAACAAGCAGTTGATCCGCAATCTCGCGCACGAAATCAAGAACCCGCTGGGCGGGATTCGCGGCGCGGCGCAACTGCTCGAATTCGAACTCGGCGCGCGCGAGCGCCATGACTTGCGCGAGTACACGCAGGTCATCGTCAAGGAATCGGACCGGCTGCAGACGCTTGTCGATCGACTGCTCGAACCGCATCGCCATCCGCATGTCGTCGGCGACGTGAATATTCACGAGGTGTGCGAGCGCGTGCGCGCGGTGATTCTCGCGGAGTTTCCGCGCGGCCTTACGATCGAGCGCGATTACGACGTGAGCCTGCCGGACTTTCGCGGCGACAAGGAGCAGTTGATCCAAGCGCTCCTCAACATCGTGCGCAACGCAGCGCAGGCGCTGCGCGATCGCATTTCTCAGGGCGATGCGAAGATCGAGCTGCGCACGCGGATCGCGCGCAAGGTCACGATCGCCAAGCGCCTTTGCAAACTGGCACTGGACTTGCATGTCATCGACAACGGGCCAGGCATTCCCGAAGAGATTCGCGACCGGATTTTTTATCCGCTCGTGTCGGGGCGCGAGGACGGCAGCGGTCTCGGGCTCACGCTCGCGCAGACTTTCGTGCAGCAGCACGACGGCCTGATCGAAGTAGAAAGCCGCCCGGGGCACACCGAATTTCAGATTTTGCTTCCGCTCGAAACTTGATCACCCGCACATAACGCCTTCTGACCGACCATATGAAGCCGATCTGGATAGTAGACGACGACCAATCGATCCGCTGGGTGCTCGAAAAGGCGCTCGCCCGCGAGCGTTTCGCGACGAGAAGCTTCGCCAATGTGCGCGATGCGCTCAGCGCGCTGGACCATGAGAACCCGCAAGTGCTCGTATCCGATATCCGGATGCCGGGCGGCTCGGGCCTCGAATTGCTGCAGGCCGTGCGCGAGCGGCTGCCGGGGCTGCCCGTCATCATCATGACGGCGTTCTCCGATCTCGACAGTGCCGTCGCGGCGTTTCAAGGCGGCGCGTTCGAATATCTCGCGAAGCCGTTCGACGTCGACAAGGCCGTCGAGCTGATCCGGCGCGCCGTCGACGAGAGCTTGCGCGGCGCGCATGCGGTCGACGAGCGCGTTGCCGAAGCCCCCGAAATGCTCGGCCAGGCGCCCGCGATGCAAGACATGTTCCGCGCGATCGGACGCCTGTCGCATTCCGCGGCGACCGTGCTGATCACGGGCGAATCGGGCACCGGCAAGGAGCTTGTCGCGCGCGCGCTGCACCGGCATAGCCCGCGCGCAAACGGGCCGTTCATCGCGCTCAACACCGCGGCGATTCCGAAGGATCTGCTGGAGTCCGAACTGTTCGGCCACGAGCGCGGTGCGTTCACCGGCGCGCAGGCGATGCGGCAGGGCCGCTTCGAGCAGGCGGAAAACGGCACGCTGTTCCTCGACGAAATCGGCGACATGCCGTTCGATCTGCAGACGCGCTTGCTGCGCGTGCTGTCGGACGGGCAGTTCTATCGCGTCGGCGGCCACAATCCGCTGCGCGCGAACGTGCGGGTGATCGCAGCGACGCATCAGAATCTCGAATCGCGCGTGCGGCAAGGCCTCTTTCGCGAGGACTTGTATCACCGGCTCAACGTGATTCGTCTGCGCTTGCCGGCGCTGCGCGAACGCAGCGAGGACATCCCGCTGCTCACGCGCCACTTCCTGCAAAAGAGCGCGCGCGATCTCGGCGTCGAGCCCAAACGGGTGTCCGACGAAGCGCTCGCCTATCTGGCGTCGCTGCCGTTTCCGGGCAACGTGCGCCAGCTCGAGAACCTCGCGAACTGGCTGACCGTGATGGCGCCGGCGCAGACGGTCGAGATCAAGGATTTGCCTCCCGATCTCGTGCCGGCTCGTGTGGGCGCGGAAGAAATCGTCGCGAGCGCCGCCGCGGCCGGGCACGCGGTGACGAGCGGCGTGCCGGGCAACGCCGGCGCGAACGGCGCGATGAGCGTGCCGGCGGCGCCGTCGACGCTCGGCGGCGTGCCGAACGCGGCGTCCATGAGCGCTTGGGAGAGCGGGCTGCGTACCGAGGTTGCGCGGCTCTTGCGCGAGAACTTCGCCGATGTGATGGATGAATTGGCGCGGCGCTTCGAAGCCGCGGTGATTCGCGAAGCGCTCGACTTCACGCGCGGCCGCAAAGTCGAAGCCGCGGAACGGCTCGGCATCGGCCGCAATACGATCACGCGCAAGATCCAGGAGCTGCATCTCGAGCCGTGACGCGGCAGGCGGCGCGGCCCGCGTGGGTCGGGCGCGCGCTGCCGTTTCAACCCAGGCGCGGCGGCTCGTGAAGTTCCGTGAGGCGTCGGCGCTTTATCCGATCTGCGCGACCACCGGCGTGTGATCCGACGGCTGATCCCACTTGCGCGGCGTCTTGTCGACCTCGCACGCCGTGCAGCTCGCTGCCAGCGCGGGCGAGAGCAGGATGTGGTCGATCCGCAGCCCCGCATTGCGGCGAAACGCCATCATCCGATAGTCCCACCATGTGAACGTCTTCTCGGGCTGCTCGAACTTCCGGAAGGAGTCGACGAAGCCGAGTTCGATCAGCCGCACGAACGCCGCGCGTTCTTCCGGCGACACGAGGTTCTGTCCTTCCCACGCTTTCGGGTCGTGCACGTCGCGGTCTTCCGGCGCGATGTTGTAGTCGCCGAGCAGCGCGAGCTTCGGGTGCTGCGCGATTTCAGCGGCGAGCCAGTCGTGCAGTGCGTCGAGCCAGCGCAGCTTGTAGGCGAATTTGTCGGTGCCGGGTGCTTGCCCGTTCGGGAAGTACGCCGAAACGATCCGCACGTCGTTGACCGTCGCTGCGATCACCCGCTGCTGCGGATCTTCGAAACCCGGGATATTGCGCACGACGCTCGCCTCGTCGACGGCAAGGCCTTCGCGCACGAGAATGCCGACGCCGTTGTAGGTCTTTTGCCCGGCGAACCAGCTTCGATAGCCCTTCGCCTCGAGTTCGGCGCGCGGGAATTTCTCGTCGGGCAGTTTCAATTCCTGCAGGCACAGCACGTCGGCGCGGCTCAGCTCGAGCCAATCGATTACGTGCTGCTGGCGCACCTTCAGGGAGTTCACATTCCACGTCGCAATCTTCATGTTTTTCCTCATCCTTGCTGGGCAAGGGTTTGCGGGCTGTTTTCAGATGGCCGATCATAAGCGCGAGCCGACGTTCTGGGAAGGCTTTCAAGGGTGCGGCGCAGTATGATTCGGCGTTTATCCGGGGCTGCATATGTCGGCCGCTATAACGCCGGGCAAAAGGTGCTGTTCTTCGTGATGGCGGCCTGTGTCGCGCTGTTGTTCGCGAGCGGGATCGTAATCTGGCGGCGCTGCTTCGAGGCGTATTTTTCGGTCGCGGTGATTCGCCTTGCCGTCGTGGTGCACGCGGTGGCGGCGTTCTTGCTGATCGTCGGGATCATCGTGCATATCTATGCGGCGCTTTGGGTCAAGGGGTCCGTCGGGGCCATGACCCGCGGCACCGTCACGCTCGGGTGGGCAAGGAAGCATCATCCGAAGTGGTTTCGGGAGAGCATCAAGTAGCACGGCGGCGGCCAGGGGCCATTGCCGTTCCGGCAGAGTAATCGCTAATAGCATCAAGGACTTGCGTCACAGTAAGATGGCCGGCACCGCATCCATGCGCGAAGCCGCCGCTCTCGCGCGTCTCGAGGGGAAAAGTGATTCAGCGAATTCTCGAACCCGGACAGATCGAATCGCTCGAGCATGCCGCGACCCCGCGCATTCGGCTTCCCGAACGCGCGACGGTGTTCGCCGCGCGAGCGGCGCGCCTGCGCGGGCTCGCCAACGCCAATCCGATCGGCGGCTATGTGCGTCTCATGGCCTCGGTTGCTGCAGCGCAGCAACGCCTGATCGAGAGCCTGCAGGCGAAGTTGCCTTCGCGCGAAGTGTTGCAGCAGGCCCAGGCGAATTCGATGCCGCTCGTCAGCGCGCTGACGTTCGAACGCGCTCCCGTCTGCTGTGGCCGCAGGCGTCATGTACCACCCCCACGCTCACTTGCGTTCGCTGCCCCCGAGGGGGCCGACGCCGTCCACGGCCGGCTTTGCAAAGCCGGCCGGCTGCGCAGGCGCGGAGCGGTGCTCCGCGAATTCCCCGCTCCGCCCCTTGGGGCGGCCCGACGGGACGCGTCATGAGCGAAGTCTCCGCCAACGCCTTGAACGCGCTGCTCGCGCGCGTGCCTTCGGTGGAGCGCGTCTTGTCGTCGGCGCCGCTCGAACCGCTGATCGCCGACTATGGCCGCACGCGCGTGCTGGCCGCGGTGCGCGCCGTGCTCGACGCCTGGCGGCAGAGCGCGCAGGCGAGCGTACGGGCCGGCGGCAGCGCCGAACCGCTCGACGAGACGCGTATCGCCGGCGACGTCTCCCGCGCACTCGCCGCCGATGCGCAAAGCCGTCTGCGCACCGTGTTCAACCTCACGGGCACCGTGTTGCACACCAATCTCGGGCGCGCCTTGCTGCCCGACGAAGCGGTGCGCGCAGTCGCCGCCGCGCTCACGCAGCCGGTCAACCTCGAGTTCGATCTCGCGCACGGCAGCCGCGGCGATCGCGACGATTTGATCGACGGGCTGATCTGCGAACTGACCGGTGCCGAGGCCGCGACGGTCGTCAACAACAACGCGGCGGCGGTGCTGCTGGTGCTGTCGGCGCTGGCGTCGAAAAAGGAGGTTGTCGTCTCGCGCGGCGAACTCGTCGAGATCGGCGGCGCGTTCCGCATCCCCGACATCATGAACCGCGCAGGCGCGAAGTTGCGCGAAGTCGGCACGACCAACCGCACGCACCTCAAGGACTACAGGGAAGCGATCGGGCCGCGCACGGCGATGCTGATGAAGGTCCACTGCAGCAACTATGCGATCAGCGGCTTCACGAAGGCAGTCGAGCTCGACGAGCTGGCGCCACTGGCCCATGAGCATGGACTGCCGCTCGCCGTCGATCTCGGCAGCGGCTCGTTAGTCGATCTGACGCAATGGGGGCTGCCGCACGAAGCAACGGTGCGCGAAACCCTCGAGGCGGGTGCCGATCTCGTCACGTTCAGCGGCGACAAGCTGCTGGGCGGGCCGCAGGCCGGGCTGATCGTCGGCCGCGCCGATCTGATTGCGCGCATCAAGGGGCATCCGCTCAAGCGCGCGCTGCGTGTCGGCAAGCTCACGCTCGCGGCACTGGAGCCCGTTCTGCGTTTGTACCGGGCGCCCGAGTTTTTGCGCGAGCGGCTGACGACACTACGCCTCCTGACGCGCCCGGCCCCCGAGATGCACGTCTGCGCGCAACGCCTGCTGCCCGTCTTGCAGGGAACGCTGGGCGAAACGTACGAAGTGAGCGTCGAGCCGATGTTCAGCCAGATCGGCAGCGGCGCGCTGCCGGTCGACCGGCTGCCGAGCTACGGGCTTGTCGTGCGCGACGCGCAGGGCAGACGCTCCGGACGCGCGCTGTGCAAGCTCGAAGAGCGCCTGCGCGAATGGCCGCGCCCGGTGCTCGGTCGCATCGCTGACAACGCGTTGCGGTTCGATCTGCGCTGCCTCGAAGCCGAAGACGAAGCGGCGTTCGTCGCGCAGTGCAGGGAGCAGCGCGCGTGATCGTCGGCACGGCAGGCCATATCGACCACGGAAAGACCACGCTCGTGCGCGCGTTGACGGGTGTCGACACCGACCGCCTGAAGGAGGAGAAGGCGCGCGGAATTTCGATCGAACTCGGCTACGCCTACTTGCCGCTTCCGAACGGGGACGTGCTCGGCTTCATCGACGTTCCGGGGCACGAGAAGCTCGTGCACACGATGGCCGCGGGCGCATGCGGAATCGACTTCGCACTGCTCGTGATCGCCGCCGACGACGGCATCATGCCGCAAACGCGCGAACACTTGGCGATCCTGCAATGGCTCGGCATCGGCGAGGGCGCGATTGCGCTCACGAAGGTCGATCGCGCCGATGCGGCGCGCGTGGCGCAAGTGCGCGACGAGATCCGTGCGTGGCTTGCGCACACCGTGCTCGCCGATGCGCCCGTCTTCGAAATCGACGCCACACAGCCGGCCGATGCCGGCATGCACGCCCTGGACGCCCATTTGCGCGCTGTGGCGGCGGCTTGGCATGCGCGTCGCGACGACGGCCTGTTCAGGCTGGCCGTCGATCGGGTTTTCACGCTCGCGGGGCAAGGCACGATCGTGACCGGCACGGTGTTCGCCGGCCGCGTGAGCGCAGGGGACACGCTATGGCTCATGCCACGCGGCGAGGCCGTGCGGGTGCGCAGCGTCCACGCGCAGAATCGGCCCGCACAGACGGGGCGCGCGGGCGAACGTTGCGCGCTCAACCTTGCGGCGATCGCGAAGGAGCGGATCGCGCGCGGCGACTGGATCGTGGATCGGCGGCTCGATGCGGCGTCCGGGCGCCTGGATGTCGAGCTCGCGTTGCTGCCCGAAGCCGAACTCACGCTGCAGCACTGGACGCCGCTGCATGTCCATTTGGGCACCGCGCATCACGTGGCGCACGTCGTGCGGCTCGAAGGCGACGCGCTCCTTGCAGGGCAGAGCGCGCGCATGCAGTTCGTGTTCGATGTGCCGGTCTGCGCGCTGCCGGGCGACCGATTCATCGTGCGCAACGCGCAGGCGACGCGCACCGTGGGCGGCGGCCGCGTGCTCGACCCGTTCGGGCCGGCGCGCAAGCACCGCACGCCCGAGAGGCGCGCGTGGCTCGACGCGCTCGCCGCCTGGCTTGACGAAGGTGAGCTCACGCCTTTGCTCGCACGCGCTCCGTACGGAATGCCGCGCTCGACGCTCGTGCATTTGACGGGTCGCGAGGCCGATACGCTCGCGCTGCCGGACGATGCGATCGAAGTGCCGCTTGCGGGCGGCAACGGGCGTGACGTGCAGATTGTCCTGCGCGAGCATTGGGAGCGGATGCGCGCGCATCTCATCGAAGCGTTACGGGCATTCCACGCGAGCTCGCCCGACGAGCAAGGCCCGGACGCGGCCCGTCTGCGCCGTATCGCCGCGCCATGGTTGCCGGATACGCTGTGGCGCGCGCTCGTCGACGCCATGGCTGCAGACGGTGAGATCGCGCGCAGCGGACCATGGCTGCATCTGCCGAGCCACGCCGTGAGTTTCACCGCGAGCGAAACCCAGCTTGCGGGCCGTTTGCTGCCTTTGATTGCCCACGGACACTATGACCCGCCGTGGGTGCGGGATCTGGCCGCGCATACGGGCGCGCCGGAAGACCGCGTCCGGCAATTGCTGCGCAAGCTGGCCCGCCAGGGCGAGGTCTATCAAGTCGTGCGGGACCTGTTCTATCACCGCGATGCCGTGCGCGAGCTGGCGCAGCTTGCCGCCCGGATGGCCGGCGAGCACGGCGGCGCGCTCGCCGCCCGACCCTTTTGCGACGCGACGTGCCTGGGCCGCAAGCGCGCGATCCAGGTTTTGGAGTTCTTCGATCGCGTTGGATATACTCGCTTCCGGCGCGATCTGCACGTGTTGCGCCCCGACAGCCGCCTCTCCGAGGTGCTTTGATGCGCGCGGCGCTCGATGCTTTTAAGACGAAGTGAAGGAAGGCATCCGCATCCGGCGGTGCGGCTGGGCTTCAAACCCAGTAGGGGACGTCAGACGTTCCCTGGTAGGTTCGACTCCTGCTGCCTTCCGCCACTCAAGGCTTCCCGGACATTCCGACATCTTCCGTAAACGTCTTGTAGATCGCTGATTTCAAAGCGATTTATGGGTAATGACGTGCTTGCTGCTTCCACCAAGGTCCCGCACAATTTCCGCACGAAGTATGGGTAGCGACATGGGTTTTGTGGGTAGGAATGGAGGGCAACATGGCAGGACGACAGTTCGGCGATCGTCGTCGCAATCCGGATGATCCTGCTGGTGCCTAACACGCGCGCACGCAGTCTCGAAGAAATCAACCTTTAGCGCGCGCCGGAATCGCCCGGTGTGGATCCCGCGTCCGTGCGACGCACGATGAACGCCGCGATCGAGCGCGCGCGTCGCTGGCGCGGGTCGCTGTCATCGCTGCGACGATCTCGCCGGCCAGCGCCGCGCGGCGACCGGCCCGATGATATGGACGAGCCTCACAAGCAGCGCGACAGGATACGCATTGCCTTGTGCCAACGCCGGGACGCCAATGCGCGCGGTCATCGATGCCACGCGAAAATCGCACAGGCTCGCGAGACCGCATCCTCCGCCTACGCAAGCGCCTTCGATCGCGGCGACGACGGGAAAGGGCACGCGTCGCAGTTCGTCGAAACAGCCCTCGACGACGGCCGCATGCTGATCCGCGTAGCCTGGCTGGTAGGCGCGCGCAGCGCCCGCGCGAAGGTCGTTGCCGGCGCAAAAATGGCCGTGGGTGCCGGTCAGAATCAGTGCGCGCAGATCGTTGCGTTCGGCGAGCGTCGAGAAATGCGCGCCCGGCGCCTGCCAGGTAGTGTAGGGCGTCAGGCCGCGCAGGTCGTGAAATCCTTCGACGCGCCGCTTCAGGATCAACCGTTCAGGTGCTCTCCCAGCTGAGCTGTGCCTCCCCTAACGTTTTGGGATTGGTGAGCTACCTCCGTTCATGCATGAGTGCTGCCATTCATGTGGTGCTGTGGCGATACCCCGTATAGCCGACTGTATTCACGACTGAACTGCGATCGGCTCTGATAACCGACTGCATAGCCGGCGTTGCCGATGTTCCGGCGCTCGATCTGTATGAGCCGACGTGCCTCGTAAAGTCGGAGTTGCTTCTGGTACTGCATCGGAGTGAGGCCGGTAATTGCCTTGAAGTGGTGGTGCAATGAGGACTCGCTCATCCCGATCTGGTCGGCAAGTTCCGGGATGCGCAGTGGTACCGCGTAGTGCCTGCGCAACCAGGCGATCGCCTTGGCTATCCCGTTGGCTGGACTGCCGGCCACGGCCAGTTGCAGCAGGCGTGCGCCATGCGGCCCGGATAAAAGCCGGTAAATGATCTCCTGCTCGATAAGCGGTGCCATCGGCTGGATGTCGCCAGGAGCATCCACCAAGCGTAACAGGCGAAGCGTCGCATCCAGCAAGTCGAGGCTCGCACGGGCGACAATGACACTGCATGCTCCTTCGGTTGCCGCGGGGTGTGGCGGCAAGTCCACCCTCGCGAGCACTTCGTGTAGACGCTCCGGGGAAATCGCCATACCTAGTCCAAGACACGGCTGTTCCTCGCTTGCCTCTATAACCCGGAATGCCACCGGAACATCGAACGACACAAACAGGTAGTCACCGACACCGTAGTGTTGGATCGTCCCACCAAGTTCGATGCTCATTTTGCCCTGTACTACCATCCCGAACGTCGGGGATTGCGCACAATGGATCAACGCCGAACGGGAAGTGTGCCGCCCCACTAACAGGCTATCGACAGCTGTGGCGTTGGTACCTTCGTCTTTTGCATGACGGGCGACCAGCTGGGAAATTTCCTTGAAGGCATGGAATCTCATAGTGGGCAAGGATACCGATCCGGGATCTGTAGCAGTCCTCCCATGATAGCTGCAGATAGATTCACCCGTGCGTCCGTTTGCAGGATCAGGCACAACTCTCGCGGGATTGATGTCACCGATACGGCGGTATCCGTGGCATCGTCTTCTCACGGCCTGGTTAGGCTGTAGTGGGCATCCGGGCTTGGTCGAAGCGGGCGAGCGACCGCATTGCGGAGCCCGATCGCTCGGCATGATTTTCTAGGGGCGGACATTCGGGAGGAATGCGAACGACCAGGACTCTGGAACTAGCCATTGGCCTGGGGGTGCGGGTCACGCCTGAGCCGTATCGACTATGAATTCGGCGGCCGCGATGAATCCTGACGCAGTGAGGTCAGCGCCTCCAGCGATGAAAAGCTCGAGCGCGCGCGCTCCCTCGAAGCGGATCACACGATCAACTATCGCCGCGATCCCGAATGGCAGGAGGAGGCGCGGCGGATCACAGGCGGACGGGGCGTCGATGTCGTCGTCGAAGTCGGCGGCGACGGAACCCTGGGTCGTGGCGTGGGCCGGCCGGCGTTCACGCCGCATCCGAAGACGCTGGCACAACAAAGAGCATCGAGATTTGCGCCGTGCCGTTATGCGGTGAGGCATGAGGACAAGCTATGAAAAAGAGATTGACGATCCTCGGTTGCACGGGGTCGATTGGCGACAGTACGCTCGATGTCGTAGCCCGCCACCCGGATCGCTTCTCGATTCATGCGCTGGCCGCCCACCGAAACGCCGAAAAGCTCGTCGGGCAGTGCCTGAGATTTAAGCCAGAAGTGGCAGTGGTCGGCGATGCCGGCACGGCTGTAAGCGTCGGGACGCAATTGCGCGCAGCTGGCTTAGCGACGCACGTCGCCTTCGGTCCTCAGGCGCTCGTAGAAGTGTCTAAGAGCGCGGCGTGTGACACTGTAGTGGCGGCCATCGTCGGCGCGGCCGGCTTGCGGCCGACACTCGCGGCGGCTCGTGCGGGCAAGCGGATTCTACTCGTGAACAAGGAAGCGCTCGTCATGTCTGGCGCAATCCTCATGGAGGCCGTACGTGATCACGGCGCGACGCTCTTGCCGGTCGACAGCGAGCACAATGCCGTCTTTCAGTGCCTGCCGCGCGACGTCGCCATGCGCAACGGGGTGGCGAAGATCATTCTCACCGCCTCGGGCGGGCCGTTTCGCACACGCGATCCCGGCACGCTTGCCGACGTCACCCCCGAAGAAGCTTGCAAACATCCAAACTGGGTCATGGGCCGCAAGATCTCCGTCGATTCGGCGACGATGATGAACAAGGGCCTCGAGGTGATCGAGGCACATTGGTTGTTCGGGCTGCCTAGCGAGCGCATCGACGTCCTCGTCCATCCACAAAGTGTGATTCACTCGCTTGTCTCCTTTGTGGACGGCTCGGTGCTCGCGCAGCTCGGCAATCCCGACATGCGCACGCCAATTGCGCACGCATTGGCGTTCCCCGAGCGAGTCGAATCGGGTGTCGTCGAGCTCGATCTCGCTCAAGTCGCGACGCTCTCGTTCGAGAAGCCCGACTACAAGCGTTTCCCTTGCCTTGCGCTCGCCATGCAGGCGCTTGACGCGGGTGGCATCGCGAGCGCGACACTCAATGGCGCGAACGAGGTTGCCGTCGATGCGTTCCTTGGACGGCGCATCGGTTTTACGGATATCGCGCTGACGGTTGGCGCCGTGCTCAACGCGCTGCCGAACGGCCGACCTGATGGACTCGAGGACGTGCTCGATGCCGATGCCACGGCGCGTCGCGCGGCGCTCGACTTTATCGCGTCGCGGCTTCACGCCGCCGCGCGCACTGCTCAAGCCCGACCATCACACCGTTCAGTGACAGGTCGGTGAACGCTAACGACAAAAACAGTGCTCCTTCCCCTTTCGCAAACCTGCTTGCGAGACTTGCTGCACAAACACCGGACTATGAGGTGTTTGACCGAGGCTATGAGCGCCTACGTGGCCGTGTGGCCAAAGGGGGCGAGAACGACGTTGGGAAAGAAGCTGGCTGAGCAGGGGGCTGAGGCTGCCCCAGAATCAGGGCCGTTCTGATGTGGAACTTTGCGGCTCTTCGGGGTGGGCTGAACCAGCCCAGGGACTTGCGGCCACCGGAAATGCCGGAAAGCCAGCTTGTTTCCATGCGCTGATCTGCTCGCACGTCTTTTTGATCACGGCTTCGTCTAGTGACACGATTATCGTAGATTCGTCGGCGATCGGAATGAACGTGTCCGGCATGATCAGACCTCGCTCTGGGTGCAGCCAGCGCACGAGTGCTTCCGCGCCGAAAATTTTGTGCGTCGCTAGTGAGAATTGCGGTTGGAAATGCGGCTCGATCGGGTCCTCATGCAGTGCGACCGCGAAGAGCCGCATCTCGTGCACGAATCGTCGCATGCGGGCAGCCTCTAACGCTTGAAGATGAGGCCGGTCAGTCGACGCGGTTCGACACGCCAGCCGTTTCGAAGCTTGCCATCTCGGCGAGAACGCAGCGCGCGTTGCAACACTTGCAGCTTGCGCGCGAGGACGGCGACCGCAGCCCCGCCCGCGAGGAAGTTCTCGACCATCTGCCAGGTGACGTCGCTCGGATAGGCGGAAACGCCTTGCGCGGCGATGCCGTGATCGGCCGCGAACACGATCATCTCAGGGCTTGCCGAGCAAGATGCGGTCGAGAAGTCGGCGATCCAGGGGGGCATCCATCTGGTTGGCTAACAGATCGAAGGCGTCTTTGACCGAAGGCGCTCGGTGGCCCCACATCGCGCGGATCACCATGGCGACTGGATCGTGCTGCCCGGCTCGAAGCAGGTCAGATCAGACCTGGCACGGCTGCGCGAGCAAGGCATCGCCGATGTGGTGTCGCGCCACGCGGCGCGCGGTGGTGCCGTCCTCGGAATCTGCGGCGGTCTCGCGGCCCAGTCGGACTTCGCCCCACCGCCCCGCCAAGCCGAGGGTCGATCCTTGGAGGCGCGCTCACAGCGCTGCGACCATCAGCGGGATCGCTTCGAACAGGTCTGCCTGCAAGCCGTAATCCGCCACGCTGAAGATCGGCGCCTCGGGATCCTTGTTGATCGCCACGATCACCTTCGAATCCTTCATGCCCGCCAAGTGCTGGATCGCGCCGGAGATGCCCGCGGCGATATACAGCTGCGGCGCGACGATCTTGCCGGTCTGGCCGACCTGCAGGTCGTTGGGGGCGTAGCCCGCATCGACCGCGGCGCGGCTGGCGCCGATCGCGGCGCCGAGCTTGTCGGCCAGCGGCGTCATCACTTCGTCGAACTTCTCGGCCGAGCCAAGCGCGCGGCCACCGGAGACGATGATCTTGGCGGCGGTCAGATCGGGACGGTCATTCCGGGTGATCTCGTTGCCTTCGAACTTGCTCTTGCCGCTGTCGGCAACCGGCGTGACGGTTTCCACAGACGCGGAGCCGCCGGTGGTCGCCGCGGGATCGAAGCCGGTTGTGCGCACCGTGATCACTTTCATTTCATCGAGGCTTTGCACCACGGCGATCGCGTTGCCCGCGTAGATCGGGCGCTCGAAGGTGTCGGCGGCATCGACCTTGGTGATGTCGCTGATCTGGCCGACGTCAAGCTTGGCGGCCACGCGCGGCGCGATGTTCTTGCCGCTGGCCGTGGCCGGGAACAGGATGTGGCTGTAGCTGCCCGCGATCGCGAGCACTTGCGCGGCCACGTTCTCGGCGAGGCTGTGTGCGAAGTACTCGGCGTCGGCGTGCAACACCTTGGCGACGCCCGCGATCTGCGCCGAAGCCTTGGCCGCATCACCGGCGTTGTGGCCCGCGATGAGCACATGCACGTCGCCGCCGCATTGGCCGGCCGCCGTGACGGTGTTGAGGGTCGCGCCGTTGATCGACGTGTTGTCGTGTTCGGCAATGACAAGTGCGGTCATGTCAGATCACCTTTGCTTCGTTCTTCAGCTTGGCGACGAGCGTCGCCACGTCCGGCACCTTGACGCCGGCGCCGCGCTTGGCGGGTTCGGTGACCTTCAGGATTTTCAGGTGCGGCTTGATGTCAACGCCGAGGTCGGCCGGCTTGTAGGTGTCGAGCTGCTTCTTCTTCGCCTTCGTGATGTTGGGCAGCGTGACGTAGCGCGGCTCGTTCAGGCGCAGGTCCGTCGTGACGACTGCCGGCAGGGACAGCGACACGGTCTCCAGGCCGCCGTCGACTTCGCGCGTGACACGGACGCGGCCATCGGCCACTTCGACCTTGCTCGCGAAGGTCGCTTGCGGCAGATCAGCAAGTGCGGCCAGCATCTGGCCGGTCTGGTTGCAGTCGTCGTCGACGGCTTGCTTGCCCAGGATGATGAGCCCGGGCTGTTCCTTGTCGACGATGGCCTTGAGCAGCTTGGCCACCGACAGCGGCTGCAGCTCGTCGGCCGTTTCGACCAGGATCGCGCGATCGGCGCCGATGGCCATCGCCGTGCGCAGCGTTTCCTGGCATTGCGCCACGCCGCAGGAGACGGCGACCACCTCGGTGACCACGCCCTTTTCCTTGAGGCGCACGGCCTCTTCGACAGCGATCTCGTCGAAGGGGTTCATGCTCATCTTCACGTTGGCGATGTCCACGCCCGTGTTGTCCGACTTGACGCGGACCTTCACGTTGAAATCGACCACCCGTTTGACCGCGACCAATGCTTTCATTTCGTCTGTCCTCTCATTTCAATGC
The DNA here is from genome assembly GCF_017315705.1 of Trinickia mobilis. Lineage (GTDB taxonomy): Bacteria > Pseudomonadota > Gammaproteobacteria > Burkholderiales > Burkholderiaceae > Trinickia_A > Trinickia_A mobilis. The sequence continues at coordinate 296,802 of NZ_JAFLRF010000003.1, forward strand.
TGCGCGCCGTTTCACGCCAGCTCTAACAACGCAGCGGCGCCCATGCCCCCGTGATGACGGCTTCGGTCATGAGGTCTCCTGAAATTGCGGGGCTGCATTGGCCAGTTCCAGTTCGGCCTGCGCCGCGCCGCTGCGCGGGACCGTCTCGTCGCGCCGCTCGGCCACATCGGGCAGACGCGCGGCCAGCTCGTGAACCACGTCGTCGCCCGTGCCCAGGTGGACTCCGCGCGTCAGGGTCACGTGCGCGGCCTCGAAGCTGCCTGCACCGGCGCACAGCACCATGCGCGTGGGTGCATCGTCCCCGGCCAGCGCACCCAGCGCCGGACTGACCGCGGCGGGTGGCAAGGCGTGCAGCTTGTCCTGCGCCATGAGTCCTTCGAACATGCGCGTGGCCGCGGTCGGCGCCAGGCAGTTGACGCGGATGCCGTACTTCTCGCCTTCCAGCGCCAGGGTCTGCATCAAGCCGACCAGCGCCATCTTGGCGGCGCCGTAGTTGGACTGGCCGAAGTTGCCGTACAGGCCGGAAGACGAGGTCGTCATGACGATGCGGCCATGCTGCTGGCGGCGCATGGTATTCCACACGGCCTTCGTGCAATGCACGGCACCCATCAGGTGCACCTCGATCACCGCGCGGAAGTCTTCAAGCTCCATCTTGCTGAAGGTCTTGTCCCGCAGGATGCCGGCGTTGTTGACGAGGATGTCCACGCGGCCCCAGCGATCCAGCGTCTGCGCGACCATGCGCTGCACCTGTGGATAGTCGGTCACGGAAGCGCCGTTGGCGAAGGCTTCGCCGCCAAGTGCGCAAATTTCGTCGGCGACGCGCTGGGCGGCGGAAAGCGACCCTCCGCGGCCGTTGACGTCGCTGCCGAGGTCGTTCACGACGACGCGCGCGCCCAGGCGGGCGAGCAGGAGTGCATGTTCGCGGCCAAGGCCCGCGCCGGCGCCGGTGACGATGGCCACACGGCCTTTCAAATCGATCTTTTTCATGGTTCAGGGTTCAGGCCAGGTTGCGGCCGATGATGAGTTTCAGGATGGCTGGTGCGTTGCGTTGCCGTTCAGAACCACGCGTCCTGCTGACCACGATCCTTTTCGCCGCAGACAAGCTCTTCCCGCACGCGTGACTCGCCTGAATGCGCTGACCATCATCTCCTCGGGCTTTCGCGGCAGCGGTCTCGTCCGAGAGGGGCGGGTTGCGCACCTAGCTAGCTGGCCTCAGCTGCGACCGCGGTTCTTGATCGATTTGCCGGCCGGCGGGAGCTCCCATGCCGCTTCTCCGAGATAGACAGGTCTCTGAGCGCTTGCTTAGTAGCGTAGAAGGTCCTGCGCGTGGCGTCAAGTCCTGCCGCTTGCGGCAAGGGAGGCGGCAAACCCGACGACGTTCAAGGTGACTGGCCTGTCATTGGGCGGCCTGCGCACGATGCTGGTCAATTCAACGCGGATGAGCTTGGCGTACGTGCTACGTGCGCCGCCATTGCGGCGCGATCTGCCGAGTGACAGGAGGAGAACCGATCAGGGTAAATGCGGACTGCCGAACCCGTTCCGGAAGCGCGATACTTGTCGGAAAGCGAGCGCTTAGTTATAACAAGATTATGGTTATAACGTGCGCTTGCCCTGCGCGCCCGCGGGGTTTGATCTCCTGTTCGCGTGGGGGGATATCACTCGCAGAATCAGGCACAACACTCGGGGGATTGCGGTAACCGATGCGTCGTATCCATGGCATCGTTTACGGACTGCCGAACCCGTTACGGAAGCGCGATACCTCTCGGGAAGTGAGCGCTTAGTTATAACGAGGTTATGGTTATTTTCGGTGACAGAAACGTACCTACTGGGACACATTACAAAGATGAAACAGGAACAGAGTAGCCGCGTCGCACCTGCTGCGGCCCCCGGTCTCTCGAGGAATCTCGCAGAACGTGCGCTGGCACTGCGCGCCCGGGGGGTTCCTCCGGAAATACTTGCGGCCACCAAGCGCGCAATCATGAACGCTTTGGGCGCTGCCGCGCTTGGTAGTCATCGTTCGGCTATGACCGCCGCGATTGGTTACGCCTCCGATCAGTCAGCTGGAATCAGTGGCGGCGCCCTCATACCCTGGCGTTCGAATCGCCTTTCGGTCGCCGATGCTGCGTTCATCACCGGAGCGATGATTCACCTGGAAGATTTCGATGACTCGTTCTTTGCGGCCCGGATCCATCCCACCGCGGCGGTTTGCGGCGCCCTACTTCCATTTGCATACGACGCGAAGTGCACTGGACAGCAGTTTCTTGAGGCGGTGAGCATCGGCACGGAGGTGGAAATAGCTGTAGGTCTTGGGCTTGCCCCGACGGCTTACGACAGAGGTTTCCACCTGACCAGCGTGGCAGGGGGGATCGGTGCGGCCGTGGGGTGCGGCCTCATTCAGGGATTGGGGGTTGACAAGCTAGAAGCCGCCATTGGAATAGCGTTGGGTACATCCGTCGGCTATACGGTGATGTTTGGCAGTGACATGAAGGCCTACGGAGTGGGAAACGCGGCGCGAGCTGGAGTCGTCGCGGTTGGCCTTGCCGCGAGAGGTTTCACCAGCGCTCCTGATGCCATCGAGGGCCTCGGCGGCGTTGTTTCAGCGATGTGCGACGACGCGGACGACGCTGTGGCGCGGATGGCTGCCGCTATCGGTGAGCTTGGAACAACGTGGCGTATCCCAGGCATCGTTCTGAAGCGCTGGCCGACAGGCCACGGCATGCATGCGCCGCTCGACGCGGCGGAACGAATGATTCGGCGTCGTCCTGAACTTCTGACGGCGCGGCTTACCAAAGTCGTCCTAAGTGTACCAAGCTGGTTCGCCGGCATGAAGTGGGCCCAGGACAAGGTTGATGCTCCAGCGAGCTACCTTGAGGCGAAGTTTGATATCCCCTACTGCGTTGCAGTCATGCTGACACACGGCGACTTCCGTGCCTCGCACCTCTATGAGCAGTTTCGCTCAGACCCCCAAGTTGACGAGAAAAGGAGGCTGATACGCATCGTGTTCGATTCAAAGATTGCGCTGGGCCAAGCGCTACTCGAAATCGAAGCAGACGGGCTCGGCTCTGAAAGCGAATTCGTTGAGCGGTGCGTAGGATCACCTCCCGACGTGGCCCTTACGGACGAGGACTTGGAGGCGAAACTTCGCTCCAGTGTTCTGGAATCGGTCCCGGCAACTTCCGGCCAGACGAATACAGTCGATCGCATCATTGAGGCCGTCGCCGGCTTGGACTCGGCCAGTCAAACCACGGAACTCAGCGAGCTCCTTGCCATGGCGGCGGGCCAATGATGATCCACAGCGGCGGTCGTGAGATCTTGAGCACTCCGGCGACACGCCGGCTAGGGACAACGTGTCCCGCTATCGCAGCTAGCCTTAATGATCTCCTTCAAAAAGACTGGAGGACTTGATGCAATTTCTCGACGTAGCCAATATTGATGTTGTAGGCGGTAGCTGGGCGCTGGACGAGCGATTTTCAGCCGACGGCTACTTGTTCTTCCGTGGTCTGCTTGATAAAGCATCTATAGCCCTGGTCCGTGACGCCTACGTTGCGGCGCTGCGCCAACGGCAACTTCTGGGGCTTGACTCCGATACACACTGGACGGGGAATCGGCCTTCTGACTACAAGAGCCGACTTAATGAGCTTCACAACGATGGCGTCTGGCAGCGCTTCGTCGCGTCTCCGCCGGTCAACTCGGTGTTAACGAAGATCCTTGGCGATGAGCCCTGGTGGATTCCGGTGTCTGAGTATCGTGGCGTTCTGCCCGCGGAGGGCAGTGATGTTAGAAGTCATCTTTATGCACACCAGGACTCGTACTTCACTGGAAAACTTGGTTTCAGAACGCTGTGGATTCCATTGAATGAGATCGATGATCGGATGGGTGGATTAGCCCTCGCGCCCGGCATGCACAAGAGGGGGCTTTTACATGATATTGCCAACCCACCCAGTTACAACATTCCATCGGATGCGGTACCTGAGAGTGCCTGGAGGGCTGGGCCATATAGTCCGGGTGACCTCGTGATGTTCCACCAAGACATGCCGCACAGTGGCCTCGTCAATCGGTCAGACGGCATTCGAATGTCAATGGATTTGCGATGCCAACGCAAGAGCGATCCTCATCCGATCTTGGGTACGCTCACAGGTCTTAATCAGAATGAGCTAACCATTCAACTAAACTCCGCCGAGAGTGTCCGATTGGCGGTCGATGAGACGACCTACTTCTGGAACTTCGATGGAGGTCCTCGGCTGACGCCGGAAGAGGCAGCTACCGTCATGCCACCGGGTAGCCAAATTGTGGCAGAGCGCAATGGAGCCGTTGCAGCAGTCGTGCGGCTGAACTCGTCGGAAAGGGCACGGCGGAGTTTTCAGTGATGGATATCCAGATCGCCCAGAGCGCAGTCGAACTTCGTGGGGTATCCCACACATTCGAGAGTCGGGACTCCAGTACAGAGGTTTTGCGAAATCTGAATCTGAACGTAAACAGCGGAACCTTCGTCAGCATTGTGGGCCCGAGCGGGTGCGGCAAGTCGACTCTACTGAATTTCGTGCTCGGAGTGGAACGGCCAACTGCAGGAATGGTGTTCCATGGCGGAAAGGTGGTGACGAGCACGCAGTCGACGATGGGCTTGGTTCCGCAGGACGACCGGCTGATGCCGTGGGCCACGACGTTCGACAATGTGGCGTTGCCGCTCAAAATCAGAAAGTGGCCTTTGGCGCGGATTCGACCGGCGGTCACCGAAGTGCTACGTAAGGTGCGGCTGGAGGGGTTCGAGTCACATTACCCGCATCAGCTATCAGGGGGCATGCGCAAGCGGCTGGCGATTGCGCGGACGCTAGTCTATGAATCAGGCGTGCTGCTGATGGATGAGCCGTTCGGGAATATTGACGCGCAGACGCGGATCGACTTGCAGCGGGAACTGCTCGAGCTGTGGGAGCATACACGGCCGGCCGTGATTTTCATCACGCACGACTTGACCGAGGCAATTACTTTGTCGGATGAGATCATCGTGTTATCAAAGCGGCCTGCGCAATGCATAGCGCGCATTAAGGTCGGAATCCCACGGCCACGCGACCCGTCCCGTATTCAACTGGACATCGGCTTCAAGGATTGTTATGCCGAGCTTTGGAACGCCCTGCAACGGGGAATGGTATGAGTCTAGCGACAATGCAGTCGGTCGAAAAAAAGCCCACATTGCGGCGCTCCCGGTCGTGGCTGGTGCCGCTGGCGCAGGTGTCGATATTCCTCCTCTTTATGGGTATCTGGGAATACATCGCGCGCAATTATGTACGCGAGTTGTTCCTTCCTGCGCCGTCGAGGATTTTGTCCGCACTACCCGAGAACTGGGACGGTATCCTGCGAAACACCTGGATCACCGTGAGCGAAGCACTGCTGGGATTTCTGATTGGCGGGGTGACTGGTTTTACCACTGGCCTGATTCTAGGTCGATCTTACTTAACCGATCGGATCGTGGCGCCGTATTTTAACGCGTTGTACTCAGTACCGAAGATCGCGTTGGCCCCGTTGTTCCTGCTGTGGTTTGGCATTGGCATGTCCTCGAAGGTGGCGTTGAGTGCTTTGCTGGTATATTTTTTAATGCACTTCAGCACGTACTCCGGTGTAAAAAACATGGATGAACGGATGCCGCGGACCGTGGAAATCATGGGCGGCAGCCGCTGGCAGGTGTTTCGCTACGCGATCGTGCCGTCTGCGCTCCCTTGGGTGATCTCCGGCATCAGAGTGTCTTTCCCTTATGCGTTCATCGGCGCCATCACCGGGGAATTCATCGCCTCCAATCGCGGCTTGGGTTACATGATCACGTGGTTTCAGGGGACTTTCGAAACACGCTCGATGTTCGCCTACTTGACCGTGCTCGTCACCATGGTTTCTTTGATCAACGTCGGCCTCGGCAAACTGGAGCGCCGTCTGATGCGATGGAAGGCGACTGATGCTCGCGGCCGGCCCACGATCTGAGTCACTTCGCCGCCTGATGTATAGGACGACCTTAATAGGGAACCCGCCGGGGAGCTCCTATCGGTAGCTTGAAGCCGCCTTAAAGGAAAACTTGGAGTCGAACTGTGGATTGCAATTGAAGACCATCTGTATTAACCCCCGCTGTCTTGATATCAGGGCGACGTGTCAGCTCCAAAAAGCGACGAGTGGGGGCGTTAAGTCTAGAACGCACTATCCTCATACGGAGGTATCGCCATGCCGCTAGTTGGAACCAGGGAAGTAGCCCAGGCAAATCGTCGAGGACGTCAATTTTCATCCAAGCCTGGAGAGCCCAATTCAGGCACCGTCATGCGCAGCGATCTGATCCCTCCCGTTGGCGAGAGCGGGGACCCGCTTCCCAACTGTAAGCTTATTGAGCAGGAGCCTCACTCGGTAATCCGTGCTCATTTCCATATCGTGAACCAATTCCAGGTTGTGGTTGCGGGAGAGGGCACGTTTGGCCGGTTCGTCGGACGGCCAATTACCGTGCAATACAGCAGTGCATATACCGGCTACGGTCCGATAACTGCATCAGCAAAAGGCTTGCACTACATGGTCTTTCGAAGCGGCATTGACCATGAGGCCCGTTACATGCCCGAATCGCGGGACCAGTTGCGAGGTGCGCCCCGGCACAAGATGGGCGGCCCAGTTGCTCCCTTCACTTCCGGCGGTTCCGGCAATCCTCTCATGCTCACTGAGCGGGACATCTTCGCGCGTGAAGCAGACGGCATGGCAGCGTCCCTAGTTTGGCTGCCGCCAGACTCCGACTTTACAGGATCGGCCCCGCTAGACGGTGGAGGGCAGTTCTACTACATCGTTTCGGGTACCACGTGTTTCAACGGGCAAGAGCTGAAGGAAGGCGCGGTTGTTCATATGGGAACGGATGAAGATCCTGCGAACTTTATCGCCGGCGCCTCAGGAACCGAATTGCTCTATCTGCAATTTCCGCGGTAGACGGCACAAGGGAGAATTTGAGATGAGATTATTGCGGCTAATTCGCATATTGTGCTTGGCGCTGACCATATTCACATCGGTGACGATGCCGGCATCTGCGCTATCGACGGTCGCAAACAAAAATTTCAGCCTCCGAGTCGCAGTGGGGGGAGTCAGCATGTTATTTCTGAATTATTTTTGGGCGCTCGACAACGGCTATTTCCAGGATGCGGGGATCAACGTTACTTCAATCATGGCCAAGAACGGCCCGATGGCGTCGCAGGCTGTCGCCTCGGGCGACGCTGATGTCGGGATAGATAGCGTGGCGCGCGTATTTACTCTCCGCGCCAAGGACACCGACGTGGTGGCGTTTGCGGTCTTGAATGTGGGGGTCGAGCAGAGGCTGGTCCTTAGTACGGAGCTGTTGAAATCGCTGCCACCAAATCCGTCCTTCGATGAAGCCGTCAAGGCGATGCGCGGCAAGACAATTGCGACTTCCGGGCCTGGCACGACGCAAGACCTTCTCCTCCGCCACCTCTTGAGATCCCGCGGTTTGAATCCCGATCAGTACCTGCACCTCGTCAGCGTGGCGGTGTCGCCGGCGTTGTACATCGAAAATATGCGCAACCATGCGATCGATGGCTTGATGACCGGTGAGCCGATCATTTCAGAGGTCGTCAAGTCCGGAGCTGGAAAGGTGGTTTTCAACGCGCTGCGTGATCTGCCCCCGGCAGATCGACTGCCGTATATGGTGGCCTTCGCGTCGGGTCCGGTTGTCGCGACGAAGAAGGAAGCGCTGGTCGCGTTCAATCGGGCGATTGATCGAGCGAACGCTGCGCTCAAAGCAGCGGGCTATGAGGGCTCCAAATCGATTCTCAAGAAATACTGGCCAACGTTCAGCGAAGAGGGCCTTCGCGCGGGATTCGAGCAAATGAACTGGCCGCTGTCGGCAAGTCTGGATAAGGCAACGATGCAGATGACCGCCGATTGGCAGGTTAAGAACGGAATCGTCGATAGGCGAGTAAGTCCGGTCGAGTTGGACAAGTCTTTTGTGGAGATCCAATAAATGCCTGATGACGCCGTATAGGCGCGGAAGGCGTTGTCATGCCATTTATTCTTGCAAGCAATGCAACCATGGATCAACCAATGTTTAGGGTCACCGTGGCGAGGAAGCGAACCGAAGCGCTTGCCATCCAAACTTTCGAACTGGTGCCGTCGGCGGGCCTGCCGTTGCCCAGTTTCACCGCGGGTGCGCACATCGATGTGAGAACGCCGACAGGTGTCGTTCGACAATATTCGCTGTGCAATGACTCCCAGGAGACACATCGTTATTTGATAGCAGTCCTGCGGGATCCGATGTCGCGCGGAGGATCGGTCGCCATGCACGAGCACCTGCAAGAAGGCGATTCCCTGCTTATAAGCGCGCCAAGGAATCATTTTCCACTCGAGCCTGACGCTAAACGATCACTCTTGTTCGCCGGAGGAATCGGCATCACTCCGATCATTGGCATGGCCGATCAGCTCGCAAGACTTGGAGCACAATTCGAGGTGCAGTATTTCGCGCGTACACCTCAAAGAACTGCCTTCATGAATCGTATCGAACATTCTCCATTTGCAAATCGGGTATCGTTTCATTTCGAGGACTCCTCAAACGCGCACCAAAGCGAAACTCGGCGAGTCCTTGCTTCGCCTGCCCCCGATACCCACCTTTACGTTTGCGGACCAGAAGGGTTCATGCGGTTCATCACTCTGAACGCTAAAGAATGCGGATGGGAAGAGTCCAATATTCATCAAGAGCATTTCGGAGGAGCGGTATTCGCTCGGGAGAGCGATCGTGCTTTCGAGGTTTTGATAGCCAGTTCTGGCAGGGCGTATACCGTTCCGCCGGGACAGACTGTTGTCGAGACGCTTGCAAAAGCTGGGATACAAATTCCGATAGCCTGCGAGCAGGGGGTGTGCGGGACATGCTTGACTCGAGTGCTAGAGGGCGAGCCGGACCATCGTGATGCGCTGTTGACACCGGCGGAGCGGGCAAGAAACGATCAATTCACGCCCTGCTGCTCACGCGCCAAGAGTGCACGACTGGTACTTGATCTATGATTGGAGGACCACACATATGCCTATCCATTGTGGTCCATCAGACTTTCGTTCGGGTGGACCATCATGACGCCGCTGATTTATCTGAAGTCCATAGTGCCCTCCACCGCGGTCCGCGTCGCGCCACTGCCCGGCAAGCCAATACGACGCATGCTGGTGGTGGCCATGCGCGCATCCGAAGGCGCAGACCGGCTCGGGCGGATCAGGACGGCCGCCATCACCGCCCAGCGTGACGTCGTCCAGCCGCAGATCGAGGAGCCGACCTCTTCAGCTGCCGTGGACCACGGTCTCTCAAGGAATCTCGCAGAACGTGCGCTGGCATTACGCGCCCCGCGCATATCCTGAACAGGCATTCAGAATTCAAACTCGTTCGAAAGGTCTGCCATGGACGACGGGAACAAGGCGCGCCGGCGCGCGCTGCGGGCCGCGGCGGGTGCCGCACTGTCCGCGACGCTGCCAGGCATCGCGAGGTCGCAGGCACGGCCCGACCCGGAGTGGGACAAGGTCGTCGCCGCGGCGCGCAAGGAAGGCCGCGTGACGGTCTACACCTCGCAGCTCACGCCGGTGGTCACGCGCTTCCAGGAGGCGTGGAAGAAGGCGTACCCGGACATCACGCTCGAAACCATCCGTGTACCCTCCGGCCAGCTGATATCGCGCATCGAGCAGGAACGCACCACGGGCTCCGACGGCTGCGACGTGTTCATCAGCCCCGAGACACTCTGGTACCTCGCGCGTGCGAAGGAAGGCCGCCTGCTGAAGCTCACCGGCCCCGCGGGGAAGGCGTGGCCCGCGAAATACCTCGCAGAGGGCGCGATAGCCACCGTGAGCTTCGATCCCTTCGTGATCCCCTACAACAAGACGCTCGTCACCGCAGCGCCGAGGTCGTATGCGGACCTGCTCAAGCCCGAGTTCAAGGGCAAGATCGGCGTGCCGGAACTCATCTCCACCACCATCACCGGCTGGTGGGAGTGGGTGGAGCGCAGCACCGGCAACGACTGGCTGGTGAAGCTGAAGGCGCAGCACCCCAAGTTCTACACGGGCAGCACGCAGCTGAACCAGGCGATCGTCTCCGGCGAGGTCGTCGCGTCGCCGTACGCCATCGCCGCGTCCACGAAGCCGATGATGGAGCAGGGCGCACCCATCGACTTCGCGTTGCCGAACCCCGGCTTCGCGTTCGCGTATGAGATGGCGGTGCTCGGCTGGACGAAGCGTCCCAACGCCGCGCTGCTGCTCGCGAACTACGTCATGTCGGCCGAGGGCCAGACGGTGTGGCACGGCAAGGGCGACAGCGCGAGCCCGCTGCCGAACGTGCGCGGCGCGATCCCGTCGCTCGGCATCGATCTGTGGGACCCGGCCAAGTATCCGCCGGACGTCATCGACAAGTACAAGGCGCACTGGACTCGGGTGATGAAGTGAGCATAGTTCGACCACGAATGGTCGCGCATCGTCACCGAGATGGACAACGTGATGATGTGCCGCGTCACGATGAACGTGCAGCCGCTGGACCTCGATGCGGAATTCACTGCGGCGTCGGAATTCGGCAAGCCGCTTGTGAACAGCCTCTACACGCTGGGCCTCATGATCGGCATGAGCCGGACTGGGCGCGCAAGACGCCGAGGTACGACCCCGACGCGGTGATCCTGGACCTGGAGGATTCTGCGCCGCCCGAGCTGAAGGCGGATGCACTTCGCATGGCGAAGGAGAGCGCCGTGTTCCTGAAGCAGGCCGGCATCGCTGCCTTCGTGAGCATCAATGGCCTGGAGGAGGGCGGCATCGTGGAGCTCGCCGAGCGCACGCTGGCAGAAGGCCGCAGGTACGGCATCGAGATCGGCACAGGCGGAGGCGCGGCATGAGCGCGGAACGCTCGGCGCCCTCCGGCATCGCGTGGTGGGGCAACGGCGGCCTCATGCGCCGCGAGGTGGCCCCGCAGCTGGGCTGGCTGCTGATCATCATCGTAGTCGGCTTCGCGGTGGCGTGGCCCGTCGTGCAGGTGCAGGTGCGGGCGTTCGCGGAGGGCGGCTCGGCATTCGCACGCATGATGCGCATGCCGCGCATCGGCGACACGATCTGGACCACGGTGGTGCTTGCGGTCGCGTCGAGCGTGCTGGCCGTCGTGCTCGGCACGCTGCTCGCGTGGTGCGCGTCGCTGCTGCCTCGCAGCGTGCGCAGGGCGGGTGAGCTCGCGCCGCTGCTGCCCCTGATCGTGCCGGCCGTCGCGGCGATCACGGGGTGGATCTTCCTGCTCTCGCCGAAGGTCGGCTACCTGAACATGGCGCTGCGCAAGCTGCCGCTGGTCTCGGGACTCACCGAAGGCCCCTTCGACATCTACACCATCCGCTGGATCGTGATCATCACGGGGCTGCTTCTCAGCTCCTTCGTCTACCTCTTCGTGCACACCAGCATCACGAACATGGGGCAGGAGCTGGAGGCGGCCGCGGCGGCGTGCGGCGCCTCGCCGCTGCGGCGGCTCTTCACCGTGACGCTTCCGCTGCTGCGGCCTTCCATCATCTTTTCGACCGGCGTCGTGTTCCTGCTCGGCATGGGGCAGTTCACCGTGCCGCTGTTGCTCGGCCGCACCTCGCGCATCGACGTGATCACAACGGAGATGTTCCGCCTCACGCTGGATTACCCGGTGGATTACGGGCTAGGCGCTGCGCTGGGCTTCCCCATCCTCGTCGCGGGGCTGCTCGTGGTGCTAGGGCAGAAGATCGCGCTCGGCGAGCAGCGCCGTTTCGTCGTTGTCTCCGCCAAGGCGAGGTACGACGCACGCCAGACGCGCTGGTCGGCGGCAGCGGTGATCGGCTTCTACATGCTCGTGACCACGGTGCTTCCCCTGCTCGCGCTCGCGTACGTGTCGCTGATCCCGTTCTGGACAGGCACGCTCGACCTGCAGGCGTTCACGCTGCGCCACTGGAAGTCCGTGCTGGGCAACGCGGTGCTCGTGGAGGCAGTGTGGACGAGCGTGAAGGCTTCGCTCGTGGCGATCCTCGCGCTGATCCCGCTCGGCTTCGCCATGGCCTTCGCCCTGCTGCAGGGCACGCGCATCCCGCGGCCCTTCCGGCTCGCGATCGATGCGCTCACCACCTTGCCGATGGCGGTCCCCGCGTCGCTCATGGGCTTCGGCCTGCTGTTCGTCTACACGAAACCGCCGGTGCAGATCTACGGAACGACGGCGGTGCTCATCGTCACCTACGTCACGCTGATGGTCGGCCACTCCGCGCGGCTGCAGTTCACCACGCTGGTGGCGACAGGCAAGGAATTCCTCGAGGCGTCGAAGGCCTCGGGTGCCGGGCCGGTGCGCTCGCTCTTCCTCGTGCTGTTGCCGATGTGCCGACGCGGCATCGCGGCCACGGCGGCGCTCACGTTCGTGCTGCTGTTCCACGAATTCAGCGCCTCGCTCATGGTGCGCTCCGCGCGCACGCAGGTGATCGGGAGCGTCATGTACGACGTGTGGACGGGCGGCCTCTATGCGGAAGTGGCGGTGCTCGCGCTCATCATGGTGCTCGTGACCATGATGGGCGTGGTTGCGGCGGTCTGGGCCGGAAGCGGCGATGGCAAGGAAACGTAATGCACGAACTCAAGGTAGAACAACTCCAGAAGACCTACCCCGGTCGCGAGCGCGTCGCCGCCGTCGACCGTGTCGACCTGGAGGTGGAGGCCGGCGAAATGCTGGTGCTGCTGGGCCCGAGCGGCTGTGGCAAGACAACGCTGCTGCGTTGCGTCGCCGGGCTTGAGGATGCACAGGCCGGCCGCATCACGCTGCAGAACAAGGTCGTGTTCGATGCGGCGCGGCGGCTGAACGAGCCCACGCACCTGCGCGACATCGGCATGGTGTTCCAGAACTATTCCCTGTGGCCGCACATGAGCGTGCAGCGCAACGTGGAATATCCGCTGCGTGCGCGCGGCGCGAGCCGGCAGGACTGCGAGAAGGCCGCCGCGCGCGTGCTGGAGATCGTGCAGTGCGCGCACCTGGCCGATCGACTGCCCGCGATGCTGAGTGGCGGCCAGCAACAACGCATCGCGCTTGCGCGCGCGCTCGCACCGCGGCCGAAGATCATGCTGCTGGACGAGCCGCTTTCGAACCTCGACGCCCTGCTGCGCGTGGAGCTGCGCACGCACCTGCGTGCGATCCATCGCACGGTCGGCTTCACCGGCATCTACGTCACGCACGACCAGGTGGAGGCATTCAACCTCGGCACGCGCGTGGCCGTGATGAAGGCGGGACGCATCGAGCAGCTGGGGAGCGCGCGCGAGGTCTACGAGCGCCCCGCCACCGAATACGTGGCGCGCTTCCTCGGTATCCGCAATGTCATTTCGGTGCAGCCCGAAAACGGCTGGGAGAGCGACGCGGGCCTGCTGCAGGGAGACCTCCCGGGCCTGGCTCGCCATCGCGGCCCGGTGCGGATCTACGTGCGGCCCACTGCCATTGCGCTGCTGGCCGACGGGGCAGCCTCCCCCAAGGGAGACTGTATGTCGCTCGCGAACGGCCGCGTGCTGGACGCGCTCTATTCCGGCTCCGAGGTGGACTACGTTGTCGACGTGAATGGCGTCAGCTTCCATGCGAGCCTCAAGGCGTACAAGGCAACCTTCAACGCCGGCGACCGCGTGCGCGTCGCGTTCTCGAATGCCGATGCGCTCGTCTACGCGGGTGAGCAGCTCGTGCCCCGCGAGGAAACGAAGGCGGTGCAGGAGGGGGAGGTTGCCGCCGGAGTGCGACCCGCCGCAGACTAATTTCATCTGGATACCTAAAGGAGCACAGCCAATGAACACACGACCCTGCTACGAGCTGCTGGCCACCGACATCCGCGACATGGGCGTGGAGCGCGTCTTCGGGCTCATGAGCGACGACACCGCGCGATTCGTCGCGACGCTCGACGCCACCGGCGTGAAGTTCCACTGCGCGCGCCACGAGAGCAACGTGTGCGCAATGGCCGAAGGCTATGCGAGTGCGAGCGGCAAGCTCGGCATCGCGGTCATCGGCCGCGGCCCGGCTACCGCGAACGCGATGCATGGCGCGACCTATGCGAAGCGCACGGGTTCGCGCGTGCTGCTGATCTTCGGCGAAGCGCCGCTTGCCGCTGCGCCCGGGCGGGCGATCGGTCCCGATGGCAAGGCCTTCGAAAGCGCCGCGGTGCTGCGTGCCGCCGGCATCCCCGTCTACTGCCCGAGCGATGCGGCCCATGCGCGCCAGCTGCTGCAGGACGCCGCGGCTGCGACGCTGCGCGAAGGCGCGGTCGCGTTACTGCTGCCGGGGGACGTGCAGCTGCAGGCCGTCGATGCGGATGCAACGCGGCCGCAGCAGCACGAGGCCGCGCAGCAGAAACCCATCGCACCGCGTGCCGCTGCGATCGACACGGCCGCGGTCTTGCTGCTGCGCGCGCGAAAGCCGCTGGTCCTGGCGGGGCAGGGCGCCTGGAGGAGCGGCGCGCGCGACGCGCTGATCGCCCTCGCGGACCACACGGGCGCGGCGCTGGCGACCACCCTGAAGGCGCGGGGCCTTTTCAACGGCCATCCATTCAACTGCGGCGTGATGGGCTCGTTCTCCCACGCGGCCGGAAGGCGCCTCATCGAGGAGGCCGACCTCGTGCTCTCCTTTGGCGCGGGGCTGAACGACCGCACGACGAGCCAGGGCCACGCGTTGCCCGCGGGCGTGCCCATCGTCCAGGTGGACACGCAGCCTGCAGCACTCGGCCGCTGGCAGCCGGCGGACGTCGCCATCCTCGCCGACGCGCGCCTGGCTGCTGAAGCGCTGCGCGAGAAGCTGCCGCGCCGCGCCGAGACCGAGATGCCGCTGCGTGATCCTCAGTTGCAATCGCTGCTGGCGCAGTACCGCCCGGAGAGCGAATTCCACGACCAGCCCGCACACACTCCACGCACCGTGGACCCGCGCATGCTTGCGGTCGCGCTGGACCGCATGCTGCCGCGCGATCGCAACACGGTGTACGACTCGGGCAACTTCATGCAAGTGATCCAGTACCTCGACGTCACTGGCCCCGACAGGATGAAACACACTGCCGATTTCTCCTCGATCGGCATGGGCTTCGGCACGGCGATGGGCTATGCGCTCGGTGCGCC
The DNA here is from genome assembly GCF_017315705.1 of Trinickia mobilis. Lineage (GTDB taxonomy): Bacteria > Pseudomonadota > Gammaproteobacteria > Burkholderiales > Burkholderiaceae > Trinickia_A > Trinickia_A mobilis. The sequence continues at coordinate 311,892 of NZ_JAFLRF010000003.1, forward strand.
GCAGAGGCCCACGGTGCTGTTCCTCGGCGACGGCAGCCTGCTCATGACGCTCGGCGAACTCGAGACGGTGGTGCGCGAAGACATCCCGCTCGTCATGGTGGCGATGAACGATTGCGCCTACGGCGCCGAGCTGCACTACCTGAAGCGGCTCGACCTGCCCGTGGCGATGTCGGTCTTCCCCGATGTCGACTTCGCGCCGGTCGCGCAGGCTTTCGGATTCGAAGCGGCGACCATCCGCACGATGGCCGACCTCGAGAAGATGGCAGCGGTGCTTGCGAACCCGCAGGGCCCCGTGTTCCTCGATTGCAAGATCAACGCGGCCATTGCCTCACCTTCCAGTTCTGAAAAGAAGTAGGTTCCTTCCATGCGCATGCAACTCTCCGCGCTCCGCCGCTGCGCCTGCGCGGCTTGACCTCCGGCGCAGGCGGCCTCACGCGCCTTGCGATGGATCTCCACGCACGCAGGTAGACGACGAGTCCAGCACACCACACCGGCGCCGGCCGAGGTCACTCCGACTGACCAACGCGCTGTTGTGGTTGCTGACACGGGCGAACGCGTCGCCGCCTGCTCCGAGTTTGGCCTTGCCGAGCTGGTGGCATTGCGCACGCGACGAACGCAAGAGTGCTGTTCCGGCCTGCGCCCGTGGCTGGCTCCTGGCGGCTGTAATGCCCTCTAGTCCGCACGAATTCCGCGCCTCGGTCGGCGAATACCGGATCGACGCGTGCACGGCCCTCGGCCGCCGGGCCTGCGCACGATGCGGGTCAATGCAACGCAGATGACCGTGCCGTGCGTGCTACGTGCGCCGCCATTGCGGAGTGATCTGCCGAGTGAGCAGCGGGAGGGCCGGTCAAAGACTAGGGCAAATCCGGACTGCCGAACCGCGCTGACAATTTGACATGGCGTTCCGGGCGTTCCATACTCTAGAAAAGCAAGCGCTTAGTCATAGATTTTCAAATGGCAAAATTTATAAGTCCTCGACTATGTCGACGTTGACAGAACAAAGCGCTCTTAGATTTGAGAACTGATTGGGCTTTATTTCCTATGATAAGCGCCAAAAGATATGTGCTAGCAGTGCATGTACTGTTGATTGGATGGGCGATCTCGCCTTTCCTTTTTGCTCAGACGACGTGGAACTCTGTTCTGCAGGCAGCCACCAAAGAGGGTCGGGTGACGCTGTACACGAGCTTGCAGCCGCCAGTAATTCGCCGGCTGGTTGCTGACTTTCAGAAAGCTTATCCGGGAATTCAAGTCGAAGCCAGTAGGGCGTCCGGTCAACTACTACTTGCCAAGATCGACATGGAACGCCAGACGCACGCCGACGGCTGCGATGTAATCATTTCGTCGGAGCTAGGATGGCTTGAGGCGCGGGCTGCGGAGAAAGCATTATTCCAGCCGACTGGACCAGCTGCAGCTACCTGGCCTGCGAAATACCTTATCGCCGGTGTTGTCGTAATTGGGGCCCTTGAGCCTCTTGTCATTGCCTACAACAGCAATGCCGTTCAAACCGAGGTCAAAAGCTATACAGACTTGCTTAAGCCGGAATTCCGGGGTGCCAAGATGGGTATGACGGACATCAATTCTTCTACGACATTGCTTGCGTTCTATGACTGGCTTGAGAAGACCTCCGGTAGCGAGTTCATGCAGAAGCTTTCGGCGCAAAGGCCACGGGTATATCCAGGAACAGTCGCCCCAACACAGGCCGTGGCTTCAGGGGAAATCATTGCGTCCGTGGTGAGCAATCCCAGTGCCATATTTGCGCTGGTGGAGCAAGGTGCTCCAATTAAGTACGCCGTTCCCAAGCCGGCACGTGGCTTTAGCTATGGGGTAGCGGCATTGCGCTGGTCAAAGCGGCCGAACGCTGCGCAAGTATTCGTTGACTACCTGATGTCGAAGCGCGGTCAGCAGCAATGGAATGGAAAAGGCGAATCTGCAAGCCCTCTGTCCGGTATTGAAGGCTCGCTTGATGCCAGTTCAATTTCTTCGGCTTACAACCCCAAGGATTACCCGCCGGAGGTTGTTAAAACTCTCACTGACAAGTGGAACAAGCAATTCAGGAACTAGCCAATTTCATAACCAGCGTAAGTCACGTTCCCTCCTCGCGCACGGTTGTCTTTTCGCATGGAGCAGTCCAATGCCAGTAAGCCGGATTGACCACGTCGCAATACCAACAGACTCTCCTGAGGAGATGCTCGGCTTTTATCGGGCTTTAGGATTTTCCGCACCCAAGCCAACGGAGTGGAAGAAGTTAGGCAAGAACTATTGCTCTGTCCAGTTTGGGGATAACAAGATTAACTTCCATGCTCCAAGCCTCTGGAGAGGAGGCACTTTTACGATTAGGGGAAAAGAGGCGCTTTTCACTCTTAGGGGCCCAACCGCAGTACCAGGTTGCGCGGACATCCGTTTTGTTTGGGAAGGCCCCTAATCGGCACTCCAAGACGCATTGTCCCAGGCAAGCGCAATTGTCGAAGAAGGCTCCTATAGAACGGATGGGAGCGCGACTTGGTGGTACGTGTCGCGGAATAAGCACTTATACCAGGGACCCGGATGGGAACCTCTTGGAATTCATTGTCTATCCGAGTACGCCGAACTAATTGAAGTAGGTCCGAAATTCTAGATTGGGATGAATGTCATCCCCTTTTTGAAATTCGACAGACTGGAGTGACACGTTTGAGTGCAAACATGAGCGCAACGGTAGGTGCCCCGCAGGGCAAGGCCTGGTGGGGAAGCGGCGGAATCCTGCGCCGGGAAGTCGCGCCGCAGGTCGGCTGGATGGTCATCGTCCTCGTCGTCGGCTTTGGCGTGCTGTGGCCCATCATCCAACTGCAGTGGCGCGCATTCGCCGAGGGCGGCTCGGCCTTCACCCGCATGGGCGAACTGCCGCGCATCGGCGACACCGTGCGCACGACCGTGATCCTCGCCTTCATGTCCAGCGTATTCGCCGTGATTCTCGGAACGGCGCTGGCCTGGTGCGCCTCGCTGCTGCCGCGCAAGGTGCAGAAAGCAGGCGAGCTCGCGCCGCTGCTGCCGCTGATCGTGCCGGCAGTGGCCGCGGTGTCCGGCTGGATCTTCCTGCTGTCGCCCAAGGTCGGCTACCTGAACATGATGCTGCGCCAAACGCCTATATTCTCAGGTTTGGAAGAAGGTCCCTTTGACATCTACACGGTCAAGTGGATTGTTCTCATTACCGGCCTGCTGCTCAGCTCCTTCGTGTATGTGTTCGTGCACACCGGCCTGAAGAACATGGGCCAGGAACTTGAGGCGGCCGCTGCAGCCTGCGGCGCATCGCCGGTGCGGCGCCTCTTTACCATCACGCTGCCGCTGCTGCGCCCGTCCATCGTCTTCGCCGCCGGGGTGGTGTTCCTCCTGGGCATGGGACAGTTCACCGTTCCGCTGCTGCTCGGCCGAACCTCGGGCATCGACGTGCTGACCACCGAGATGTTTAACCTCACGCTGCGCTACCCCATCGATTATGGCCTGGGTGCGGCGCTGGGCTTCCCCATCCTCGTCGCCGGCATCATCGTCGTGATGATCCAGAAGTTTCTGCTGGGCGAGCAGCGCCGCTACGTCGTCGTTTCGGCGCGCTCCAAGTACGACATCCGCGAAACGCGCTGGTGGGCTGCGGCGGTGATCTTCATTTACCTGCTCATCACCACCGTGCTGCCTCTGATGGCGCTGACCTATGTGTCGCTGTCGCCGTTCTGGTCGGGCTCGCTCACCATGACCGAGCTCACGCTGCGCCACTGGAAGTCGGTGCTCGACAATCCCGTGCTGGTGAATGCGGTGTGGACCAGCATCAAGACTTCGGTGATCGCCATCGCCATCCTCATCCCGCTGGGATTCGCCATGGCCTTCGCGCTGCTGCAGTCCACGCGCATCCTGAGGCCCATCCGCATGGCCATCGATTTCCTGGCCACGCTGCCCATGGCAATGCCCGCCTCGCTGATGGGTTTCGGCCTGCTGTTCGCCTATACCCGGCCGCCCATTCAAATCTACGGCACGGCCACAGTGCTGGTGGTGACCTACATCACCCTCATGGTCGGTCACTCGACGCGGCTTCAGTTCACTACGCTGGTGGCCACCGGGCAGGAATTCCTCGAGGCCTCCAAGGCCTGCGGCGCCGGGCCCATCCGATCGCTGTTCCAGGTGCTGCTGCCGATGTGCCGCAAGGGGATCGGCGCCATGGCGGCGCTGACTTTCGTGCTGCTGTTCCACGAATTCAGCGCCTCGCTGATGGTGCGCTCGGCGCGCACCCAGGTGATCGGCAGCGTGATGTATGACGTCTGGACCGGGGGAGTCTATCCGGAGGTGGCGGTGCTGGCGCTGGTCATGGTGGTCGTGACGGTGATCGGCGTTCTCACAGCGGTGTGGATCGGCGGCACCGATTCGCTCAAGAAAATGTAACGCCCTGACAGGCTTACCGTCAGGGTCCGGTACAGGGGGAGCGCGAGGGATCGCAGTTACCAAACTGAACCCCCACATTCTGAGCAGAATACGTGGCCAAGTTTCTCGGCATCCGCAATGTGCCGGCGCTGACTGCCGACGCCGGATGGATGACCAATGCCGGCAGGCTGGAAGGCGACCTGAGTCCGCTCAATAACCGCAAGGGCCCGTTGCAGATGTATGTGCGCCCCGATGCGGTGGCGCTAGCGCCCCTGGGTACGGTGGCCGGCGCCGGCCACTCTCTGAGTGCTTGCTTAGTAACGTGGAAGGTCCTGCGCGCGGCGTCAACTCCTGCCGCTTGCGGCAAGGGAGGCGGCAAACGCGACCATGTTCAAGGTGACTGGCCTGTCATTGGGCGGCCTGCGCACGATATTGGTCAATGCAACGCAGATGACCTTGGCGTGCGTGCCACGCGCGCCGCCATCTCAGCGTGATCCGCCGAGCGACCCAACGGGTCGTAGATTAGGGCAAGTACGGACTGGGTAAATCCGGACTGGCGAATTGCGCGCAAGCGACACACACTCATGAAAAGCAAGCGCTTAGTAAATGGTAATTCTCGATGACGGAATTATATCTACCGAAGGGCACGTCAAAGATGAGCCGGGAACAGAGCAGCCGGCCCGCAGCTGCCGTGGGCCTCGGCCTCTCGATGAGCCTGGCAGAACGTGCGGATCCTGCGGACCGTGCGAATCATGGGCGGCAGCCGCTGGCAGGTGTTTCGCTACGCGATCGTGCCGTCTGCGCTTCCTTGGGTGATCTCTGGCATCAGAGTGTCTTTCCCTTATGCGTTCATCGGCGCCATCACCGGGGAATTCATCGCCTTCAATCGCGGCTTGGGTTACATGATCACGTGGTTTCAGGGGACTTTCGAAACACGCTCGATGTTCGCCTGCTTGACCGTGCTCGTCACCATGGTTGCGCTCGTCAACACGGGCCTCGGCAAACTGGAGCGCCGCCTGATGCGATGAAAGGCGTCCGATGGCCGCGGCAAGCCCACGATCTGAGTCACTTCGTCGCCTGATGTATAGGACGACATTAATAGGGAACCCGCTGGGCAGCTCCTGCCGACACAGCTTGATAGCCAGCTCAAGGGGAACTTGAGCTCGCACTCTGAATTGCAATTGAAGGTCATGTGTATTAACCCTCGCCATCTTGACATTGGGAGGACGTGTCAGCTCCAGGAAGCGACAAACGGGGCGTCTAGTTAGCGCGTAGTTTCACCACACGGAGATATCGCTATGCCGATCATTGGTACCAGGGAAGACGCCCAGGCAAATCGTAGAGGACTTCAATTTTCATCCGTGCGTGGAGAGCTCAATTCAGGCACCGTCATGCGCAGTTGCCGCGAGACTCCGACTTTACAGGATCGGCCCCGCTAGATGGTGGAGAGCAGTTCTACTACATTCTTTCGGGTGCCACGCGTTTCAACGGACAAGGGCTGAAAGAAGGCGCGGTTGTTCATGTGGGAACGGATGAAGATCCTGAGAGCTTTATCGCCGGCGCCTCAGGAACCGAATTGCTCTATCTGCAATTTCAGCGGCAGATCACACGGCGCCCTGAAATGGGATCAAAGAAGGAGTTGAGATGAGGACATTCCAGCTAATTCGCGTATTTTTCGTCGCGCTGGTCATATCCACATCGGTGACGATGCCGGCATCTGCGCAATCGACGGACGCAAATTCGAAAAACAGCCTCCGAGTCGCAGTGGGGGGAATCAGCATGTTGTATCTGAATTACTTTTGGGCGCTCGAGAACGGCTATTTCAAGGATGAGGGGATCAACGTCACTTCAATCATAGCCAAGAACGGCCCGACAGCGTCCCAGGCTGTCGTCTCGGGCGAGGCCGATGTCGGAATAGATGGCTTGTCGCGCGTATTCATTCTCCGTGCCAAGGACATCGACGTGGTGGCGTTTGCGGTCTTCAACGTGGGGTACGAGCAGACGCTGGTCCTTAGTTCGGAGCTGATGAAGTCGCTGCCACCAAATCCGTCCGTCGATGAAGCCATCAAGGCGATGCGCGGCAAGATAATTGCGGTTTCCGGGCCTGGCACGGCGCAGGATCTTATCCTCCGCTACCTCTTGAGATCCCGCGGTTTGAATCCCGATCAGTACCTGCACTTGGTCAGCGTGGCGGTGTCGCCGGCGTTGTACATTGAAAGTATGCGCAACAAGGCGATCGATGGCTTGATGACTACTGAGCCGATCATTTCACAGATTGTCGAGTCCGGAGCTGGAAAGGTAGTTTTCACCACACTGCGAGATATGCCCCCGGCCGCTCAACTGCCGCAGATCGTCGCCTTAGCGCCGGGTCCGGTCGTCGCGTCGAAGAAGGAAGCGCTGGCCGCATTCAGTCGGGCGATTGCTCGTGCAAGCGCTGCGCTCAAAGCAGCGGGCTATGAGGCCGCCAAACCGATTCTCAAGAAATACTGGCCAACGTTGGACGAAGAGGCCATTCGCGCGGCATTCAAGCAATTCAATTGGCCGCTGTCTCCAAGTCTGGATAAGGCATCGATGCAGATGTCCGCCGATTGGCAGGCTAAGGCCGGAATCCTTGAGAAGCGAGTAAGTCCGGCCGAGGTGGACAAGTCCTTTGTGGTGATCCCATAGATGCTTGACGACGCCGTATTGGCGCGGAAGGCGTGCCATGCCATTTGTTCGTGCAAGCAACGCAACTATGGATCAACCATTGCTTAGGGTCGCCGTGGCGAGGAAGCGAACCGAAGCACTCGCCATCCAAACTTGCAGGTCTGCTTCCAGGTGCGGACAGCGAAGGTAACGTCACAAATGTGGCGTTTGGGGATCCGGACGGGCCTCTTAATCAACGGCGCCAGAGGTTTCTATCGAATTCGCCTAAACAGGCCCGCCAAACGGGTGCCGTGCCCCCCCGGCCGAAGCGCTGATCGACCGGGGCGGCGCGGAATCGAAACAATTGTGCGATTGCATCGCCGTGAAAGGAAATTGCTATGAAGATATTGGTTATCGACCCCTTGTTCGAGCAAGAGCCAGACATCGAGCTCGCCATAGCGGGTCCGGATATGGAGCTTTATTTCCGCCGGTCTGTCGACGGGAAGCTCGAAAACGATGCCGACTATACGAGCGCCGACGCCGTATTGAATTGCCGCAGTGCGCATCGAATGCCCGCTTCGATCATCGATAAGCTGGTCAGGTGCCGGGCCATACAGCAAGGGGGTGTGGGCTATGGTCACTTGGATCTCGTGGCGGCGGCGAGGCATGGCATCCCTGTCTTGAATACGCCGAATTACGGCACGACCGAGGTTGCGGACCATTCAGTCGCTCTGGCGCTGAATCTGCTGCGTGGCATTCAAGCTTACGACCGCCGGCTGCGTCGAGAGTCGACCGATTCCTGGGACGCGCGATCGTTGAAAACTGTTCGCCGGCTGCCGGAATTGCGCGTGGGCATCGTCGGCCTGGGACGCATCGGTACCGCAGCGGCGCTGCGCTTCAAAGCATTCGGAATGCAGGTCGGATTCTACGATCCTTATCTTCCGGTAGGACACGAGCTCGCGTTGGGTTTCGAGCGCTTCGAAACTCTCGATGCACTGCTGAGGCGCAGCGATGTCTTGAGCGTGCACGCGCTATTGAACGCCGAGACCAGACACATGATCGATGCGAAGGCGCTCGCGCTCCTGCCACCTGGCGCCATCCTCGTCAACACGTCTCGCGGCGGCATCGTCGACTTCCATGCAGTGCGTGAAGCGCTCGAGAGCGGAGCGTTAGGGGCAGCCGGCCTCGACGTATTCGAGACCGAACCGCTCGATCGCAGCGATCCGTTGATTGCTGCATGGATCAACGGGGCAGAATGGCTCGACGAAAGACTGATATTGACCCCGCACGCCGCGTTTTACAGCGATAGCAGCCTGGACGCTATTCGCCAGCTTTCGATGAAGTATTTGACTGACTATCTTCGAAGCGGCGACATGCGGACCTGCGTGAACGAAGCGCTTCTCAAGCAGTACGCGCCGGCGGCATCGACGGCGGTCGCCAAAACATGAACGCGTGACCATCGCCTTGCGCATGCATCGGGTTCCGGCGTCGTATCGACGATCGGCTCGGCCATACTTTCCGGGTGGAGGCTCGCGTCGTTTTCCTCGATGCAATCTGAGAGTGAGCACGTAAATCGATAGGGCGATGATTTACAGCGCCAGTATATGGCATTGCTGGCGCATGCGGTGCTTGCTGCCCTGAGGGCACAAGGCAAAAAAACACCTGAAGGTACGCTGCCGTTCAGCGTTCAAGAGATTCGTAGGCTCCTGCCCTCCACTCTATTGAACACGTGATGTCGTGATCAATATGGCGGCGGCGCCACCAGTACCGTGCTCAGCAATGCCATTACCGACGGCCTGGTGGCGTGCACCCAGCATACCTACGGCTGTAGTACTAACTAATCTAAGTGGGACAAAGCCGGGATGCGTTGAAATAGCTTCAGAGGTCGTATCCGTTTCGCTGCCGTTCTGGAGGTCCGCGTGCCATTGCGACATCCTGGCATCCATCAGCAACGGCAGGTTCGACACAGTTTTCGTCTCTCTCTAATGTGGGCGCGAGTGCTGCGTGCGCCACCGTTGCGGCGTGATCTGCAGATTGGCAGAGGGAAACCGGACGAGATTAGGGTAAATGCGGAACGCAGAATCTCGCTGGGATTTGACACGATGTTCCGGAAATCACATACTATATAAAAGCAAGCGCTTAGTCACAGAGGGATTTTTTGATGGGGCGCAATGTCGGACAGCCGCTCACGACGGCGTCCGCGATGGAGAAGATGCTGCGTGGAGCCCTGGATGCGGGGCTGAGCGAATACGACGTCAGCGGCATGTACGAAGCCGTGCGGCGCGCGGTCTGAACGGATTTCAACTCAAGGAGACGGCAATGACGGCAAGTGTGACGATGACCAACGGTATGACCAAATCTGCGGAGGTTCGCAGCCGGCTGACGCATCCGGTGGTGGATGCAGACGGCCACTGGCTGGAAGTGAATCCGGTGTTTTGGCGCTATATCGACCAGGTGGCGGGGCCGGGCATGGTGGACCGTTACCAAAAGGTCTACGGCAGCGGATACGCCTGGCACTCGCTTTCCCCCAAAGAGCGCCAGCGCCAGCGCATCCGCCGCCCTGGCTGGTGGGGCCTGCCGGTGAAGTCGGTGGACCGCGCTGCCGCCATGATCCCGCGCATGTTTCGCGAAAAGCTGGACGACTGGGGGATCGACGTCGCCCTGGCGTATCCCACGCTGGGATTTACCCTGACCCGGGAAATTCCGGACGACGAGCTGCTTCAGGCGACCGTGCGCGCCTACAACGTGATGGTTGCGGATATGTTCAGGTCGGTTTCGGATCGCGTCATTCCAGCGGGCGTGGTCTCGCTGAACCGGCCGGACGAGGCGATCGCGCAGATAGATCACGCGCACTCGCTGGGCATCAAGATGCTGTCCGTGAACGGCATCGTTCCCCGCACCTTCGAAGCTGACGCCGACTGGCAGCCCGATCCGAAAAAACGCCGCGTGTATATTGACGGCCTCGGCATGGACAGCCCCTACGACTACGACCCTGTGTGGCAGAAATTCGTCGATTGCAAAATCGCGGTGACCAGCCACAACGGCGCCAACGGCTGGCCGAATCGGAATTCGCCGACCAACTACGTGTCCAACCACCTCGGGCATTTCGCCGAGGCGCACCACCTGTTTGCCCGCAGCCTGTTCCTGGGCGGCGTGACCGAGCGCTTTCCGACGCTGAACTTCGGCTTCCTGGAGGGCGGGGTGGGTTGGGGCTGCAATCTCTACGGCGACCTGTACGGCCACTGGAAGGTCTGGAACAGGAAGCATATGGACCAGCACCGCAAGCCCACAAATCTCGACCTCGACGTGGTGCGAAGCTACTTCGACAAGTATGCGGAGCCCGGTTGGCCCTTCGAGGGCAGGCTGGACGAGATCCTGTCGCGCAACCTGGAGATGGTGGAGCAGAACGTGACGCAGGCCTTCCTCGCCGAGCGCGACGCCAAGGCCGACGACTTCAGCTATGTGAACGTCAAGAGCCGCGAGGACATCACACGCCTGTTCGCCAAGCCCTTCTATTTCGGCTGCGAGGCGGAGGACCCGATGACGGCGGTGGCCTTCAACCAGAAGATCGGCCTCAACCTCAAACCCATGCTGGGCTCCGACATCTCGCACTTCGACGTCGCTGACGCCGACGAGGTGCTGGAGGAGGCATGGGAAAACGTGGAACACGGCATCATCAACGAGGACAACTTCCGCGATTTCACCTTCACCAATGCGGTGAAGCTGCACGGCGGCATGAACCCGGATTTCTTTAAAGGCACGCTCGTGGAGAAGGAGGCAGGACAGGTGTTGCGGCAGGCGGATAAATCCTGACAGCTTTGGCTAAATGTCGGCAACTAGTGGGCCCTAACGGGTCCACTAGAGAAGTTGGGTGTGCCGTTTTATGTCTTCTCTAACCTGACAAAGCCCGGAAAGATGCAAATCTTTGTCACTGATCTAAAAGAACATGATCGAATTGATCCAAGAAGGCCAGCCGGGCTAGTTTGCAAACTAATCGTATGTACCGGAAGAACCAATGGACATTTTGACAGCCATTAACACACGCGTGTCCGCGCTCAAACTGAGCGAGCCGGGCCCCACGCGTGAGCATCTCAATGAAATGCTGCGCGCTGGTGCTCATGCCCCAGATCACGGGCGACTCGGTCCGTGGCGATTCGTCATTGTGGAGGGAGAGGGGCGCTCAATACTTGGAGACGCGCTGGTCGCAGGCACTAAAGCGCGATCGCCAGACGCAAGTCAGTCGACACTCGACACGGAAAAACAAAAAGCCTTTCGAGCGCCGTCAATCATCATCGTGGCCGCCAGGGTGGTTGATAAGGGGCAAAGTATTCCAGCCATAGAGCAAATTTTGGCTGCAGGCGCAGCTGCTCAAAATATTATGCTGGCGGCGCATGCTCTCAATTATGGGGCCATGTGGAAGACTGGCCAGGCCGTTTACGACTCGAGCTTCAAGCGCTTAATTGGCCTTGAGCCAGAAGATCATGTCGTTGCAATGATCTACCTCGGGACGACGACTACCCCGGGGCAGCCCAGAGACTGCGATTTCGAGGCTAAGACTCGCTGGCTATCAAGTTAAAAAAGCGCGCCTACTCTACAGTTGCATACCTTAAATAAAATCAGGTCTGCTGTTGTCCTAAATGGTGCTGCGACGGCACCATTCGGATATTCCCGGGGAATGGACCTCGGGATAAACCATAACTGGTTAAGATGCTGAAGGTACGCGTAGTTCGCAAGGACATTGAAGCTCTCGACATTTGCACCGTAGAGTTCAAATCGATTGATCGTCGCCCGCTGCCAGCGTTTTCTGCTGGGTCGCACATTGACGTACACCTACCCATTGGGTTGATCCGGCAATATTCGCTTTGCAACGCTCCATCCGAGCGTCATCGCTATGTCATTGCGGTGCTGAAGGATCCTGCGACGCGCGGAGGATCTCGAGCAATTCACGAACTCAGAAGGGGCGATGTGCTCGCCATCAGCGAGCCGCGGAATCACTTTCTGTTAGCGCCCAACGCGTGCCGCAGTTTGCTGTTTGCTGGCGGAATTGGCGTCACGCCAATACTCTGTTCAGAACTCGAGTGGCTTCGCTCTCGGGGTGGCCCATTACTTTTGACACGGACGGGGCTGGCGAAAAACGATTCCGCTGCCGGTTCCTTCGCTACGTCCTTCGAGCCGGCTAGTCCGCGATGAACGGGTCCGCGGCCGAAGGAATCTTGGCGCGTTATCGGGACAAGCTGCTCCCGATGGTTGTCTCGGTGCCGCTGCTTTTGCAGAACATCGACACCTCCATCATGGGTCCGGCGTTGCCGGCGATGGCGTCGTCGCTGCACGTCAGTCCTCTGAGGCTGAACGTCGCCATCACCGCCTATCTCATCAGCCTGGCTATCTTCCTGCCGACGAGCGGCTGGCTGGCCGATCGTTTCGGGGCGCGGCGGGTGTTCAGCGCGGCGATCGCCATCTTCTCGCTTTCCTCGGGTCTTTGCGGCTTCTCTACCTCGCTGGACATGCTGGTGGCCTTCCGGGTGCTGCAGGGCCTGGGGGGCGCCATGATGGTGCCGGTCGGCCGCCTCATCCTGCTGCGCAACATCGCAACGGCGGCCATGGTGAATGCGATGGTGTGGTTCACCGTCCCGCCAACGATCGGCCGCCTGCTGGGGCCTCTGATCGGCGGCGTGACGGTGACGTGGTTGTCCTGGCCCTGGATCTTCCTGATCAACATACCCATTGGATGTGTGGCCATCGCGCTCGCGCTCACCCTCATCGGAAACGACGACGGCCCCACAGATCCCACAGAGGCACGTCCTTTCGATGCGCGTGGCTTCGTGCTGCTGGGCGCGGGGCTGGTGGCGCTGCTGACCGCGCTCGAAGGCAGTGGCACCCAGCTCATGAAGGGGAACACCCCGCTTGCAATCGCGGCAATCGGCGTGGGGTGCCTGGCTGCCTACGTGATCCACTGTACACGCAGCGTTCACCCGCTGGTCGATCTGCGCATCCTGGGCCGACCGACCTTCTTCGCGGCTGTCGTAGGCGCCTTGCCGCTGCGCCTGGCAACGGGTGCCATGCCCTTTCTGTTGCCGCTGATGCTGCAATTCGGCTTCGGGCTCTCGCCGCTCGACTCGGGGATGCTGACGATGGCCGGCGCTCTGGGCTCATTGGCGACCCGCGTCCTGCTGGCGCGAGCAATCAACCAATGGGGGTTCAAGCGCCTGCTGCTTGGCGCGACGATCCTCACCAGCGCCTGCTATTTCGTGTACGGGCAGTTCCGCCCTACCACGCCGCATGCCGCACTGTTCTGCGCGATGCTGGTCGGCGGCCTGCTAATGTCGATGACCCTCGTTTCGATGCAGACGCTGGCCTTCACGGAAATCCCGAAGCCGCTCATGAGCCACGCTACTGCGCTTTCGACGATGGCGCAGCACGTGTCGCTCAGCCTCGGCGTGACGATGTCGGTGCAACTCTTGCGCGTTTCGGTGTGGGAACGCGGCGGAACGACCTCAACGCTGCTGGCATCGGATTTCCCGCTGGCATTCAATTGCATCGCGGGGGCAATCCTGCTCGCATTGCTTCTCTTTCGCAGGCTTCCCGCTGATGTGGGTTCCGAGCTGCGAGTACGCAGCGTCAAAGGGACGGACCTTGCTTAGCCCGCCGGACAGAGGCAGAGTCCCGCCGTTCAGGCCCTGGGACGGAAAGATGAAATCAGGCCGAAGTCCGCATGCTCGCGCGCGAAAATCATGCCCCGTGCGTCCGAAGCCGACCGCGATTTCGCCGAGGCTACGGGGTACTTTTCGGGATTAGCGACCCTGGAAGAAGTCCATGCCCCATGGCAGTAGGCATTTTCGCGCTCGATGTCGTTGCCTCCCAAGCGCGGCCGGCCGCTGAGGGCGGCGACCTCCTTGGCAATCAACTGCGCGAAGATGTCCATGGCGCCGCCCGTGGCTTACGGAACCAGGTTCCTCACGGGCTTGGCGGGATACCGACTACGCCGCCGCATGGAAAGCGGCGCCCACCATCAGCACGGCCGCCGCGGCTCGGCGCACGGTTGCCCGCGCGGAAAAAGCGGGGAATCGCATGGCAACCCAGCCCATGTCAACCCAGCAGCGTCGTGCGGTGCATCAGCCGGCGCTGCGTCGCCTTGTAGTCGAACGTGGCCTTGTGCTGCGCGGCGCAGTTGTCCCACATCACGAGGTCATCGACCTGCCACTGGTGGGTATAGCGGAACTCCGGCTTCACGATGTGCTCGGTCAGCTCCTTGATCAGCGCCTTGCTCTCCGCTTCCAGCAGTCCCAGGATCTGGGTAGTGTACCCGTCGCTGACGAAAAGGCATTTCCTGCCGGTCTCCGGATGGACACGCACGACCTGATGCACGGCTTCCTGTTCCTGCGTGCTGGACTGCTTCGCCGCGGCCGTCCCTTTCACGCCGCTGCGCTCGGCCAGCTCGACACGGCGAGCTAGGCTGTTCACCGCCCGGAGGCCGTCGATCTTCGCTTTGAGCGCCTGGGGCAGCGCGTCGTAGGCGGCGGCCGTGTTGGCGAAATGCGTGTCACCCAGCGGCCGGCCATCCTGCATCGGGACCTCCAGCGCGTGCAGCGCCGAAGGCCCGTGAGGCTGCTTCAGGAAGGGGCCATCGCTGTGCCAGAACATGCCCGCGTCGTGCGCGCCGATGTACTGGTCGTTCTCCTTGATGTTCGACACCACGAAGATCTCGGGTCGACGCTGCCCCAGATAAGCCTCGACCTTCAGCTTCTTCAGTTCACCGAAACGGCGGCTGAATCGGATGTGGTCGTCGTCGTCGAACCGGCTGCCCCGGATGACGATGACCGCATGGTCGCAGAAGGCCCTGCGGACAATTTCGAAATCCTCGTCGGCAATGGGTGCGGCGAGATCGAGTCCCTCGATTTCCGCTCCGATGTTAGGAGCCAGGGGCTTGACGGTGACAGGCATGTTGCGGACCTCCGTATCAACTTATGTTAACCACAAGACGGACAGATATCTGAGCGCTTGCTTAGTAGCGTAGAAGGTCCTGCGCGCGGCGTCAACTCCTGCCGCTTGCGGCAGGGGGCGGCAAACCCGACGACGTTCAAGGTGACTGGCCTGTCATTGGGCGGCCTGCGCACGATGCTGGTCAATGCAACGCAGATGACCTTGGAGCACGTGCTACGTGCGCCGCCATTGCGGCGCGATCTGCCGAGCGACAGGAGGAAAACCGGTCGAAAATTCGGGTAAATACGGGCTGCCGAACCCGTTCCGGAAGCGCAATACTTCTTGGAAAGCGAGCGCTTAGTTATAACGAGGTTGTGGTTATTTTCGGTGACAGAACCGCCGGCAGAGTCAGCTACCGTCATGCCACCGGGCAGCCAAGTTTTGGCAGAGCGCAATGGAGCCGTTGCGAGCGTCGTGTGGCTGAACTCATCGGAGAGTGCACGGAGGATTTTTCAGTGATGGAATTGAGGGCTCGTATGAGCTTACCGTCGACCCTTCGGATGATGTCGACGACACCGAGCCAGGGGCCCTTGCTCACGAGAAGCGGGAGATACTGATGTCTCGCGCAGATCGCCGCAATCTTGGCTCGCTTCTCATCACGGCGCCATTCGCTGCTGTGTTACTGGCTCTTGTGTTGTTAGCGGCGGCCTGCGGTAATGACCATGACGCCGCGCAGAACCCGAAGACGAGTGTCGTCACGTCGTCCACCCCGGATACGACGAGCAAAACTGCGGATGAGTGTGCCGGAAAGACCTCCAAACTAACCTTCGGAGTGGTGTCGCTGACCACCACCGCCTACTGGGACACGTTGGTAGCGCGTGACACGGGTATCTTTGAGAAACACGGCCTATCGATGGGCTTCCAGTCAATGCAAGCGGGCGGAACCAACCTCATCGCTGCCTTGACGTCCGGGGACGTTGACATTATTGCCTTTACGGCTCAAGGCCTGCTCGATGCCGCTAAAGCTGGCGCACCCTTCAAGATGATCGCCGGCAGCGCTTATGAAGCTATCGCTCTTGTTGCCTCACCGCAGATTAAGACGTACAAAGATCTCGTGGGAAAGCGTATCGGTGTGACCGATCTCGTCGGTACCTCGACGCTCAGCCTCCTCCAGTTGCTTAAGGCGAACGGCGTCGCTGAGAGCGACATCCAACTCATCCCGCTGACGGGTGGCCAAGGCGATCGCTTGTCGTCGATTCGGGCGGGTGCAGTCGACGCAACTTATCTGTCTACCCCGCAGAACTTTGTTGCCAAGGCCGATGGATTCAACAGCCTTGGCTTCACGGCAGACGTAGTTGGAAACGTCCCACAGATCTTTCACGCTGTGAATACCGAGTTCGCCAAGAACAATCCTTGCGCCGTTGCGGCCTATGTGAAGTCACTCGCTGAGGCACAGGTCTTTCTCCGCGACCCGGCGAATCGCGAACGAGCCATTCAAATCGGTATGGCTGCCACCAAAGGGTCGCGGGAAAGTCTTGAGCAAACCTACGACCTATTCTTTTCGAGGGATCCCGGATACATGGCGAGGGGAGCTCGCTTCTCTGATGACGAAATTCAGAAGCTCGTGGATGCCATTGGCAAAGCTACGGGCAAGTCATACGCTGGTGCTGGAGAGTACTTTGATTGGTCTTATGCCGCAAATGTAAAGCGGAGGTGACGGGCATGGCTGATCCTCAGCAGGGAACCGCCCGAAGTAAAGAAGGGAATAGGTTAGTCAAGACTGCCCGCGTGAGAGGTCGCACAACGCACAACGGCGCCGAAACCGCGCTATCGGCCGAAACTCCTAAGCTTGTGACATGGTCTGCCAAGCTGGTGGCCATTGCAACGTCGAGTCGCGTGCTCCGTCCAGCATCAGTAGTGATCGCGTTTGCGGTATGGGAAGCGGCCGCGCGATGGTTCCACTTGGGTCTCTTCCTCGCACCCCCAGCCATCATAATCGGCGACCTTTTGGATTGGATAAGTACCGGCAAGATCTGGCCCGATCTTAGCACCAGTCTCATTGAGATAGCGATTGCGTTTCCGCTCGCGATGGTCCTCGGAATTCTGCTTGGCTTAATGGTGGGCTTCAACCAGATCCTTCGCGACCTCCTGGAGCCGACCTTCACGGCGCTGTACTCGACGCCTCTATTGGCCTTGACACCGCTGTTCATCGTATGGCTCGGCATTGGAATCGAGTCGAAGATTGCGCTTATGCTTTGTGTCGCTGTGTTCCCTGTCATCATCAACACGTCGGTTGGGGTCCGACAAGTACAGCCCGACCTCATCGAGGTCGTGCGGGCCTTCGGAGGAAGCAAGCTAGACATCATTCGGTACGTTCGGCTGCCTTCGGCCGTGCCCTACATTACGGCGAGTGCGCAGATCGCAGTGAGCCGAGTTATTGTCGCCGTGTTCGTCGCAGAACTCTTTGGCGCAAGGGCTGGGCTCGGTGTTTCTATTCAACGTGCGGCAAGTCAATTCGATGTCCCGCGGATGTGGTCTGGGATCGTAGTACTAGCGACGCTCGGCATCCTCGGTGTCGGACTTGTCGGTCGACTCGAACGTGCGCTTACCTCTTGGCAGGGCGAGGAGAAGGACCGGACGCATGTATAACCCGCCAGATGCCGCAGCGCCCGGAACGAGCAGACCTCGCGACGCAGGGTTTCCTTTACTCGAAGTGAGAGACCTGGGTAAGAAGTACAACTCCTCTCGCGAATCGATTGTCGCCATTGAATCCGTTAGCGTTAATCTCGCGCAGGGCGAATTCTTGTCAATCGTCGGGCCAAGTGGATGTGGAAAATCAACCCTGCTCAAGATCATTGCTGGACTGAGCACCGCGACCAGTGGGTCAATAAGGCTGAATGGCTCGGAGATTGTTGGCCCGGGGCCTGATCGTGGATTTGTCTTCCAAGGTGACGCACTTCTGCCTTGGAGAACCATCCGGCAGAATGTGGCGCTCGGCCTCGAAATTTCCGGTCGTGATCGGGAAGCGGCGCGGGTCCGTACTGACGAGATGCTGGAGCTTGTTGGGTTGGGGGAGTTTGGAGACCGCTTCCCCGTTGAGCTTTCTGGCGGAATGCGACAGCGCGCCAACCTCGCGCGCGGGTTAGCACTAGATCCGCCGGTTCTCCTGATGGATGAGCCATTTGCCGCGCTCGATGCCCAGACGCGCGAGATCATGCAAAGTGAGTTACTGAAGATCTGGCGACAAAATAAGAAGTCGGTGATCTTTATTACTCACCAGATAGACGAAGCAGTATTTCTATCCGACCGCATCGTTCTAATGAGCGCTAGGCCCGGCAGGATTATCGGCGACTTTGTTGTGCCCATCGAACGCCCCCGGAGCTCGGCGGTCCGTTTCTCCGATGAATTCCGCGAACTAAATCGCGAGATTTGGGAGCAACTCCGGGATGAGGTGACACGGGCCAACGATCAGTCCAAAGTGGCGACCGTTAAGGGTAGCCAGTCAACGCGCCGGGGCCAACGGACCAGGCGTAGATAGCAGAGCCTCATGTTCAACTCCGATCTGATCGTAGCCAGGCTGGACGCAAAGGTGTGAAAAGTGGCTCCACCCTCGTCGAGGCCAACGCCCCTAACATCCCGCCGCAGCTGGCCGCGGGCGCGGCTGCCCGGTCCGGCGACACGGACGAAGTCGGCATCCGCCGGCCCACGCCGGCGCTCGTGCAGGAAGATGAGTATTTGTTCGGCAAGCTGCTCGGCATGAGTGACGCGCAACGGCGCGAGCTCGAAGAGCGAGAATTGATCCACTAGGAGAAAGAGGGACCATGAAGGACTCAATCTACCTCGTTCTGGACATGGTGAACGACCTCGTGCATGCCGACGGCCCGAACGGCAAGGCGGCGTACGGCGAGCAGGTACGCGGCCGCCGCATCCTGGAGAACACGCGCCGCGCGATCGACAAGGCGCGTGCGGCGGGCGTGCCCGTGGGGTTCGTGCGCGTGGGCTTCTCACCGGACTACCGCGAGTGCCCGCCGAACTCGCCAATCTTCTCCGGCGCCAGGACGAACGGCATCTTCAAACTGGGCACCTGGGGCACGGAAACGCATCCCGATCTCGGCCAGCAGCCCGGCGACTTCGACATCGTGAAGCATCGCGTCAGCCCGTTCTATGCCACGAACCTGGAGGCCATCCTGCGCGCCAACGGCGTGCACCGCATCTACTGCTCGGGCATCTCGACGAACGCTGTCGTACAAGCGACCGTCCGCGAAGGCCACGACCGCGACTACGAGATCGTCGTCATCGAGGACGGCTGCTGCGCGCTTTCAGTCGAAGAGCAAGAGCACGCGATCGGCGGGCTCAAGCGCTTTTGCCGGCTCACCACGTCGCAAGATATTGGCTTCGATTAGCGCGCGCGTCGCACGCAGCGTGCTGTTCGTGCCGGGCGACCGGCTCGAACGGTTCGACAAGGCCGCGGCTAGCGGCGCGGACGAAATCATCCTCGACCTCGAGGATCCTGTCGCACCCGCCGCGAAGGGTGAGGCGCGCGCGGCCGATTGGCTCGAGTCGGGCTGGCGCGCGATCGTGCGCGTGAACGGCGTGGACACGCCGTGGCACGAGGCGGATACGGTCATGCTCGAGGCGGCGTGCGAGGCCGGCGTCATGCTGCCGAAAGCCGATGCCTCGTCGATCGCCAGCGCGCGTTGGTGGCGGCGCAAGCGGCGATAGCGCGCGCTAGGTGGTAGCTGGAAGGTACCCGGTCCTCGGAGCTGAGGCGACGATCGATTTGGCGGACGAAGGTGCAAGCAAGCGGCCGGAATGTCTTGCTAGCCTTCGTAATCCGGATCAGGGCGCGCGGGGAGGATCAACTCGTCCGCTCAAAGGGACGAGACCAGATGTCCCCCGTCCACTACGATCACCGCACCGGTCATCCACGACGAGGCCTCCGTGGCGAGCAGCAGGTAGGCACCGTCCAGGTCCTCGGCCTTGCCAAGCCGGCGCATGGGCATGCGCTTGATCATGTCCTGCCCGGCCGGTGTGGCGAGGAAGGCGTCGTTGATGTCAGTGCGGATGTTGCCCGGCGCCAGCGCGTTGACGCGGATGCCATAGCGCGCCCACTCAAGCGCCAGGCCCTTGGTCATCTGGATGACCGCGGCCTTGGTGGCGGCGTAGGGCACCACGTGGTGCGCAACGCGCTCGCCGAGAATGGAAGCAATGTTGATGATGGACCCACCGCGCTGCGCCGCGCGCCAGCGGCGCGCCGCCTCGGTGGCGGTGAGCCAGACGCCCCGCAGATTGGTCTGAAGCGTGCAGTCGAAATCGGTCACGCTCATGTCGATGGCCGCACCCTCACCGGCCACACCCGCGTTGTTGACTACCACGTCCACCGGCCCGCCGTTTGCCGCAATAGCGTCGAAGCCGGAGCGGATGGCCCCGTCGCTGCCAACGTCCATTTCCAATGCCAGCACCTGCAGGGCACCCAGGCTGTGCAGCTCGTCGGCCAGTGCATCGAGCTTGGCCTTGCGACGCGCGGCGATCACCACGCGCGCGCCATTGCGTGCGGCCACGCGCGCAAAGTGCGCGCCCAGCCCGCTCGATGCACCCGTGATGAGCACGCCCTTGCCCTTGAACATTGCGCCCAGATCCATGGTCCTATTGTCCCGTTTCGCCAGCTACCACTGGGTCAGTTTGACGGAGATGGATTTTCATCCCTAAGAGATTCGAAATTTCGAAGCACTGACTCGTCGACTCCCCAGGCGCGCAGCATGTCCAGACCTCCTTCACCCGGTGGAGGCGTTGGACAGCCAGGGGTTCCCGGTGTTCGGGAGAAGCGTGGAGCGGGGGCTGGAAAGTACGTCCCTTGCGTCATGAAGTACCCAGCACGCTTCAGGTTGTGCTCATGAAATGGTGCCTCCGCAAAGCTCAAAACGGGTGCAAAGCACGCATCTGAGCCCTGGAAAACCTTGACCCAATCGTCGCGTGTGCGTGACGCAAAGGTCTTGGTCAATACAGCGCGGATGGACGGCCATCCGCTCCTGTCGTGCTGCTCAGGCAGGCTTTCAGGAGAAATCTCAAGACGACGCAGCAGTTCGAGCCAGAACTGCTTCTCGATCGACCCGATGGCGACAAACTTATTGTCAAGGGTCCGGTAAACGTCGTACCAAGGAGCGCCACCGTCCAGCATGTTGGTCCCACGTTCAGGACCCCATGCGTTATTTGCTTTCATGCCAAAAAACATAGTCGCAAGCAGAGCCGCTCCGTCGACCATGGCTGCATCCACGACTTGGCCCTTTCCAGAACGCGTCGCTTCGAAAATCGCGCAGACCACTCCGAACGCCAGGAGCATTCCGCCACCGCCGAAATCGCCGACGAGATTCATCGGTGGCGTAGGCGGATGGCCAGCCCGACCGATTGCGTCCAAGACACCTGTCAGGGCGATGTAGTTGATGTCATGACCGGCTCGGGGTGCAAGGGGACCGGTCTGGCCCCATCCCGTCATGCGACCGTAAACGAGTCTCGGGTTGAGTCTCAAAGCGACATCCGGCCCTAAGCCGAGGCGTTCCATCACCCCGGCCCGGAACCCTTCGATCAGAACGTCTGCACGTTCGATCAGGGCGACCGCGCGCTGCCTGTCACTTTCTGACTTGAGGTCAAGGACCACCGAGCGGCGGCCTCGCAGCAGCACGTCCTGCGTGCGATCCAACGCGGGTTCACCCGGTCGATCGATCAACAAGACATCTGCCCCCATGTCGGCCAACATCAATCCGCAGAAGGGTCCGGGGCCAATGCCTTGAAATTCGAGCACGCGTAGGCCAGAAAGCGGTCCCGAACGCTGGGATCGCTGAGCGGGCTCGGTGCTTGCGGAGGACGAGTCTGAAGAAGGAGTCACGATTTATTCTTGAAGCGCGAGACGGCCGATTGGAAGAACTTGGTTCCAATGGCGATGTTCTGGAGGCGCCGCTCGTCGTCGATCTGGGCTGGCAGATCGTTCTTCCAAGCCAAGTGTGTGAGTTCGCGAATTGCAAGATAAGTCTGGGTCGGTCCCCTGGCGAGTCTCTTGCAGACCTCATCGGTTTCCTGTTCAAGTAATTCATCGGGAACACATTTGTAGACTAACCCGTAATCTGCCGCCAGAGTTGCGGGAAGTTGCTCCCCCAACATCATTAGAGCTTTCGCGCGCGCCTCGCCTAACCTGCGCGGCAGCATCCAGCTGGAGCCCATGTCTGGAACCAGACCGATATTCACGAAGGCCTGTACGAAATATGCCGAGCTCGACGCGATGACGAGGTCGCACATCAGGGCCAGACTCATACCGACGCCCGCGCATGCGCCCGTCACGGAAGCTACTGTAGGAACACGCAAATCCCGCAGCAGTGTGAAAACGGGTGTGTAGTAGTCGCGAATCAACTCGCCGGGGTCGGCTGGATCCACATCGGTCTCGAACGCCTTCACATCGGCACCGGCCGAGAACGAGCCACCAGCACCTCTGATAACAAGCACCTTAATGTCTTTTTCGCGACTGGCATCGCGCAAGCGCGAGTGCAGCAGCTTGATTGCGGCCTTATCAAGCGCGTTTCGGTACTTAGGACGATTCAACGTCACACGGGTAACGCCGTCCCGATTTTCCAGCAACACTGCGGGTTCAGTGGATAAGACTGTCATTTCGATGCCCGAGTTGAAGTCTTGACCACCTTGCCCAACCTGATAGTGGTGAAGGGCTTGAGTTCGTCTTTCACTGTCGTCGCTTTGCCGGACAAACTTTCCGTACGTTGCGCAACGCGCGCGTTCTCGTTTGCAAACTCGCAAGCCTTCTGTGCACCCGCAATACGCAGAACTATGTCGGCGTAGTATTCCGCGAGTTCAGCAGCTTTTAAGCGCCCATCGGGTTGGTACCACCTTGACACGGCTTGGGCTAACGAGAGAATTGCAATCGTTGTCGTGTGCACGTCCGGCACCGTAAACTCGTCATTTGCATTGCCCCGTTCAAGGCATGAAGAGAACATGTCGGTCATTTTGGATCTAATGTCCGCGATTGCCGCGCGTCGCGTCCCCGAGAGCTCGCCAATCTCATAGTTTGCGATGTGAATGGCGCTCTTAAGTTCAGCGGTCAGAGAAACGAGCTTCCTTGTCAGGCGATAAAGGCGCTCGGTTTCGGAGCCGTTCGAGTAATCGGCTGACGCAAGCGCCGTGAAGAATGCAGTGTTAACTACATGCACGATCCGGTAGAGGACATCCTCCTTCGACCGAAAATGGATATAGAGCGCCGCTGGGCTGAGTCCCGCGCTCTTGGCGATGTCTCGGGTAGTGGTGGCCCGGTACCCTCGACTGCTGAAATTCTCAAGTGCGGCAAGTAGTATTTCTTGAATCGAACCAGAATTTCCTTCGCCCGAGAACAGCTCGCGGAACTTGCTTGCTTCGGCGATTGACCTCCTGCGTGTGATCTTCCGGCCGGCCGAAGATTGACTCGTTTTGGCCGGTTTGGATTGCTTTTCTAAAGTTGCTTTCATGTTTCAGTTAATTGCGCTTTGCAGTTTCCTGATTAGGCACCAAGCTCAGCCAGGCCGCGGATAGCGCGCTGACGATTTGGTGCGGTGCGTCAGGTGCAGTTTTGGCTAACGCGTCGAAATCGTGAACATGGTTCGCGCGACAGTGGTGACCATCCCAAGCATGAGGGCTTCGTGTTCAAGCAGCCGCAAGGGGTGCGGTTCGGGCCGGGATAGGCGCCCATTCTTGATCGATCTGCCGGCGTGAACTCCCATACCGTTTCTCCAAAGGTGGACGGGTTTCTAAGCGATTGCTTTGGAGCGTAGAGGGTTATCGGCTCGCTGTCAATTGCTGTCGCTTACGGCAAGGGCGGCGACAAACCCAGGCGCGCCGTGCACGCCCGGCGACGTTCAAGGTGACTTGTCCTTGCTCGCATGAGCCGTGCTGGCCTTTCATCGGGCTGCCTGCGCAGATGCTGGCCAGCACAACGCAGATGACCTTGGCACGAGGGCTCCGTGCGGCCACCGTGGCGGCGTGATCTGCAGGCTGACAGGCGGGAAACCGGACGAGGACTAGGGTAAA
>NZ_JAFLRF010000003.1:335886-381593 GCF_017315705.1 Trinickia mobilis
ACGGAATCCTGAACCTCGCTGAGAATTTGACACGATGTTCCGAAAGTACAATACTGCGTAAAAGCAAGCGCTTAGTAACGCAATGTACGGGCCTGCCCCTCAATGGCGGCTCTGAGCCGCGGCGTAACCGACTTTAAGCTTAATCCGCGTACCTTGAGGTACGGCAGGTCCATACATGATGTATAGGTATCCTTAACATTCATAGCGAGCCTGAAGACACCGAGACTTATTGCGCGCTATATGACTGGCCAGATCGTGTGCGTAGATAGCGGCGCCGATGCGTTGTTCCGTCCCTCGTACGTTTAAAGCTACGGCCCCTACGACTGCATCTTTCGACGGCCCCCCTTCTTGCTCAGGAATCGATATGCCGGATATAGAACTCGTCTTCGACGACTATCGCGGTATCGCGACGATACGAGCTCCGCCTGTTCCGCAAGTGAGTAACGGTATGTGTTGCAGGCAAGTAAGCCGCCGCGCTTTCAGGGAAAGTGAGCGCGAGGTAGAAGTCACAATTTAACGCTTGTTGGTTGCCTGTTCGTAAAGACCCTCACAGATTCACCCACGGTACTGGGTCTTTGGTGACGCAACATGCGGCGCATCTAATGCGGCATCAAGCGCAATGAAGGAGAAGTCGATGGCTCGTGCTGGAAAGTCGCTGCGTTTAATGGTTGAACACTGGCTCGCCCCGGAGCCCCCGAATCGGTGTCGCGTCACTCAGTTTAAAAACAGGCACTCCACAGGGGAATGCTATGTATGCGTCGAGACATTCAACGCGACGGGGCGGGTTGCAATGTTCTTCTTTCGTCACCAAGACGGCACATGGCGCATATTCCCGCCTAGTCGAGAAAGGCCAACTATGCGCGCAAATTATTGAATCGGGACCCTCTAAGGTTGAAACATGACCGACGGTAAATCAACAAACGAGCAGGCAAGGGTGGTCCGGTCAGGGCCTATTCAAATGGTACCCACACACGGCGCTATGACTGAATCATGCTTCTACCATGTCGCTGAAATCGGCGAATTTACGAGCGCGAACCCGCTTCGTAAGGAAGTAAACGGGTGGCCCCTACTGATCGTCCGCGACGGAGAGGAGATCCACGCTTTTCGCAATCTCTGCACCCATGCCTGGGCTCCGATGAACGCAGCGCGGATCAGTGAAGGTGCGATCATCTGTCCCTTTCATGGTGCCAAGTTCGACGTGCGCACCGGCCGATGTCTGGACAGCGGGCTTGCATGCATGTCCGGTGGTGGCCTCGCCCCGCTCACCCGGGTCAAGACCAGGTTGGTCGGCGATCGCGTCGAGGCGGCGATATCCGCTTCCAGGGGGCGATGCCGTCGATGATCCGTCGCAAACGACGGCTAAAGCCTATCAAGTACCCACGGATACCGACACTTCGGTTGCATCAATGCCCCGAGAGTTGTGCCTAATCCTGTAAACGGACGCAGAGGCGATCTATCTGCGGCTAGCATGGGAGGCCTGGTACAGATCCCGGAACGGTTTCATTGCCCATCATGAGATTCCATGCCTGCAAGGAAATTTCCCAGCTGGTCGCCCGTCATGCAAAACGGCTCAAAAAAACAGGGGAATCTTGGATGCAAGCGTATCGCATTTATTCCGGCAGAAAGGCCAACATGCCGTCGATGGTGGCGCCCGGCACCCTATGAACACTTTCGGGCGTCGGCTCGCCATCAATCCAATCGGGGTGGTAGGGGATGGCCACGCGCTGGAACTGGACTCGGTTGGTCGGCATGACACGGGCTCCGCAAAGCAATGCCGACAGCTTCTCAGCCCACATGCTCACCAGGTGAGCATGGTCGAGCTTGGTGCCTAATCAGTTGCAGTTTTGGCTAACGCGTCGACATCGTGAGCATGGTTCGCGCGACAGTGGTGACCATCCCAAGCATGAGGGCTTTGTGTTCAAGCAGCCGCAAGGGGTGCGGTTCGGGCCGGGATAGGCGCCCATTCTTGATCGATCTGCCGGCGTGAACTCCCATGCCGTTTCTCCAAAGGTGGACGGGTTTCTAAGCGATTGCTTTGGATCGTAGAGGGTTATCGGCTCGCTGTCAGTTGCTGTCGCTTACGGCAACGGCGGCGACAAACCCAGGCGCGCCGTGCACGCCCGGCGACGTTCAAGGTGACTTGTTCTTGCTCGCATGAGCCGTGTTGGCCTTTCATCGGGCTGCCTGCGCGCGATGCTGGCCAGCACAACGCAGATGACCTTGGCATGAGGGCTCCGTGCGGCCACCGTGGCGGCGTGATCTGCAGGCTGACAGGCGGGAAACCGGACGAGGACTAGGGTAAATTCGGAGTGCTGAACCTCGCTGAGAATTTGACACCATGTTCCGAACGTACCATACTGCTGGAAAGCAAGCGCTTAGTCATAGAGAGGCTTTGATGGCAGGAATATTTGGTGGGTCGAGTTTTGGGTTCCCTGCCGCCGGTCGCCGTGGTGCCCGGAGCCGTTGTGAATCGTCTTCCCGTGGTGCTCAAACAAGGGGCTCGCGTGCAAACGAGAGATATCGAGAACCTTTCGCCGGCGATGCGCGCGGGCAAGCGTTCGGCGTGTTTGGGTGGGATGGTTTCGGAATGGGCGCAGGGTCGCCCTTCGTCCGAGGCATGGTCAAACCCGTTGGCGCGACTGTCTCGTTCGGTGGACGGATCGTCGATGCCGAGCGCGGCCGGGTAAGTGGCGGTCGTGCTTCGCCGCCGTCGACTGAGTGCTTCGTGTACTGAGAACAGCCGAATGGCAGGATTTCAAATGAATACGCTCGACCCCGGCATTTCAGAGGAACTTGAGGCATTCAGGTCGACCGTGAAAAAATTCATAACGACTGAAGTTGCGCCGAACCGGCAAAGATGGCGGCAGCAGCGCTGCGTGGACCGCCAAGCTTGGATTAAAGCCGGTCAGGCTGGACTTCTCGGAGTCAGTATTCCAATGGAGTTCGGTGGCGGTGGAGGCTCCTTCCGCCATGAGA
This sequence comes from Trinickia mobilis, assembly GCF_017315705.1. GTDB lineage: Bacteria > Pseudomonadota > Gammaproteobacteria > Burkholderiales > Burkholderiaceae > Trinickia_A > Trinickia_A mobilis. Next base: position 338,863 of record NZ_JAFLRF010000003.1, read on the forward strand.
CGGTGATCATGGAGGAGTTTGCGCGTATCGGGTTCCTCGATTTCTATATTCCCCTCCACAACGCGATCGTCGCTCCCTACTTCGTGCGATTCGCGTCGCCAGCACAAAGGGAGCGCTGGCTGCCCACGTTTTCGAGTGGTGAATGCATCCTTGGAATTGCCATGACGGAGCCTGGCACCGGTTCGGATCTCCAAGCCATTCGGACCACTGCTCGGCGCGACGGTTGCTGCTACGTCATTCAGGGCCAAAAGTCGCTAATCAGCAACGGGCAATCGGCCGATCTAATCCTGGTCGCAGCAAAGACGGATCCCGCGAGGAAGGGTAAGGGGATCTCGCTTCTGGTGGTTGAACCGGGCAAGGTCGAAGGTTTTCGGCGCGGGCGCACCCTTGAGAAGGCTGGATTGCACGCCCAAGACACGGCTGAATTATTTTTTGATGATGTGCGGGTGCCCGAGGAAAACCTGCTTGGCGAAGTTCCTGACCAGGGATTCGCACAGTTGATGGACAGCCTGCCTCAGGAACGCCTCGTCATCGCGGTTCAAGCAGTCGCATCGATGGTCGCGGCGCTTGACGAGACGATAAGCTACGTGAAGGGGCGAACGGCATTTAACGAGCGGATATTCGATTTTCAGAACACGCGCTTTGTCCTGGCGGAGTGCGCCACTGCGACTCAGGTCGGAAAAGCGTTCGTTGAAAAGTGTGTGGCGCAGCTGGTCGATGGCCAATTGGATCCGTCGCTGGCGGCGATGGCAAAGCTATGGGCAACGGAACAGCACTTCCATCTTGTGGATCGCTGTCTGCAGCTGTTCGGCGGTTACGGTTACCTCTCTGAGTACCCAATTTCGCAAATGTGGGCCGATGCCCGTGTGCAGCGAATCTTCGGTGGAACGAGTGAGATTATGAAAGAGTTGATTGGCCGCGGTCTCTGAGTTTCAAGTACTGGAGTTGATATGAGTGATTGTTTCATTTTCGACCATGTCAGGACGCCGCGGGGGCGTGGGCGCGCGGACGGCGCCTTACATGAGGTCGCCCCTGTCCGGCTTGTCAGCGCGGTCCTTCAGGCGTTGCAGGAGCGGGTCGACCTACCGACGCACCTCGTGGACGACGTCATCATGGGTTGCGTAGAGCCCGTTGGCGAGCAGGCGACCAACATTGCCAGGCTTGGGGTGTTGTGCGCGGGATATGCTCAAAGTGTTGGTGGTATCCACGTGAATCGCTTCTGCGCGTCGGCACTGGATGCGATCAACATGGCGGCCGCCCAAATAATGGCCGGGCAGACGGATTTGATGGTGGCAGGTGGTGTGGAGTCCATGTCGCGGGTTGGCATGGGTGCTTCCGCGGGGGCTTGGTCGTCCGACCCTTCTGTTGCAATCCAGTCGTATTTCACACCTCAGGGCATCGGCGCGGATCTGATCGCGACTAAATGGGGATTCTCTCGTGAGATGCTGGATGGCTTCGCCGCGCGCAGCCACCAGCGCGCGGCCCGCGCCTGGGACGAAGGCAGGTTCGAGAAGTCGGTGGTGCCGGTGCGTGATATTTTGGGTTCGGTGTTGTTGGAACGCGATGAGCACATCAGGCCGACAACAACGGTGCAGTCCCTGGCCACGCTTAAGCCCGCGTTCGAACGAGTTGGTACCGAAATGGGTTTCGATGCGGTCGCGCTCCAGCGATACCCGGAGGTAGATCGCATCATCCACCTTCATCACGCAGGCAACTCCTCGGGCATTTGTGATGGCGCCGGGGGCGTACTGCTGGGTACAGCGGAGGCCGGTAAAGCAATTGGAGTGCGTCCGCGAGCTCGCATACGCTCATTCGCGGCTGTCGGCTCCGAGCCCTGCATCATGTTGACTGCCCCAGAGGCGGCGACGCGTAAGGCATTGGCGCGTGCCGGCATGGAACCAAAGAACGTTGACTTGTTCGAGATCAATGAAGCGTTCGCGTCCGTCGTGCTGCTGTACGCACAGCTACTCGAAATTGACCAAGAACGGCTGAATGTCAATGGCGGCGCCATTGCCATGGGGCATCCGCTCGGCGCCAGCGGCGCCATCATCCTTGGGACTGTCTTGGACGAACTCGAACGTCGAAACCTCTCCACGGCCGTGGTGACTTTGTGCGCCGGGGCAGGGTTGGGAACGGCCACGGTAATTGAAAGGATGTGAGTCGATATGAGCAATATTCGCTTCGAGATTCTTGAAGGCGGGATCGCGGTGATTGCCTGGGACGACTCGGATCGTTCCATGAACGTGCTTTATCCGCAAGCGTTGCGCGACTTCGAGGCCGCGGTGGACCGCGTGAGCGCCGATCCCGCGATCCGCGCCGCCATCGTTACCAGTGACAAGCCCAGCTTCATTGCCGGGGCTGATCTCGACTGGTTCCTTTCCCTGCAGAGCGAGGCCGCACGTGCCGACCCGGAACTAGGCTCGCAACTCATATTCAAGACGTTGTACGACACCTCGCTCGTGTTCCGGCGCTTGGAGAAATGTGGCAAGCCCTTTGTTGCCGCGATTAACGGGACGGCATTAGGGGGCGGATTCGAGCTCTGTCTGGCGTGCCATCGGCGGATCGTGGCCAACGACGAATCAATCCAGATCGGATTGCCGGAGTCCAAGGTTGGATTGTTCCCGGGAGCCGGCGGTACGCAGAGACTACCGCGCATGATCGGCCCGTTGCCCGCTTTGTCGCTGCTGCTTGATGGACGAGTACTCAGCCCCCGCGCCGCCTTGGCTCAGGGGTTGGTGGACGAGGTGGTCCCGCGTGAGAGTCTGATGTCAGTCGCATTGGAGTGGGCGCGCCAGGCGACTGAGGCGGACGCCCGCAAACCGTGGGACTTGCCGGGCTATCGGCCACCTGGAGACGATCCGACAAGCGCATTGGGAGCGGTTCACTTCTCGGTTGCGATCGCGCAGCAACGAAAGCGCACACTCGGCAACTATCCAGCGTCTGATGCAATCCTGAAAGCGGTATACGACGGGCTTTTGGTGCCGCTGGACGTCGCCTTAAAAATCGAGTGCCAGTATCTCACGAAGGTCATGCTCGACCCGGTTTCACTCAGCATGATTCGAACTCAGTTCGTGAGCCGCCGCGACGCCAACAAGCTTACGCGTCGTCCTCCAGCCCCGCCCACTCTTGTACGGAAGATTGGCGTCCTCGGCGCCGGGGGCATGATGGGTGCGGGCATCGCTCATGTGGCCGCGCGGGCCGGACTGGAGGTTGTCCTCCTCGACGTCGATGCCGCCGCGGCCGCCCAGGGCAAGGCCAAGACGGAGCGGCAGCATGCCCGAGCAATCGCGGCCGGGTCGATGACGCCACAGGAATCGCAAAACATTCTGGGCCGGATGCATGCATCCGACGACTATGGGCTGCTCGCCGATGCCGATCTTGTCATCGAGGCGGTGTTCGAAAATCGCGATATCAAGCGTGATGTCTTCAGTCGCGCACGTCGTGTCATGCGATCGGACGCCGTCCTGGCGTCGAATACTTCCACGCTGCCCATCAGCGGACTTGCTGAATTGTCCGGGCGCACCGACGATTTCATTGGCCTGCACTTTTTCTCCCCGGTTGAGAAGATGCCGTTGGTCGAGATCATCAAGGGCAAAGGCACCGTCAGTCGAACCTTGGCTCTCGGCATGGATTTCGTAAGGCAGTTGCGTAAGACGCCCATCGTCGTAAACGACAGCCGTGGGTTCTACACCAGCCGCGTATTTGCGACCTATGTAAATGAGGGTATGGGCATGCTGTCCGAAGGCGTCAACCCGTCGCTGATAGAGAACGCTGGCCGGGCGATCGGGATGCCGGTTTCGCCTCTGGCATTGTGCGACGAGGTTGCCATCGATCTTCTGTACAAAATTAACAATCAGACCAAGTCCGACCTGGGCGCGAAGTACGTGCCCGTCGTTGGCGAGGATGTGATCGAGACCATGGTCGAAACCTTCAAGCGCGTGGGAAGGAAGGGTGGCGCTGGCTTTTATGACTACCCGAGCGAGGGGACCAAGGTGCTATGGCCGGAGTTGAAAACGCACTTTCCGCAGGCGACAGTGCAGCCATCGTTCGAAGAAGTAAAGAATCGGTTGCTTGTGATCCAGTCGCTAGAGGCTGCTCGCTGCTACGAAGAGCGGGTCATCGATGATCCACGCGACGCGGACGTAGGTGCCGTTCTTGGCTGGAATTTCGCAATTTGGACCGGCGGGCCGATTTCGTACATTGACATGCAAGGCGTCCAAGAGTTTGTGGATATCTGTGACGATCTGGCAAGCAAGTATGGAGACCGCTTCGCCCCGAATAATCTGTTGCGTGGCATGGCGGCAAAGCGCGAACGGTTCTACGCAAATTAATCCGCCGAAGCTTCGGTCCTCCTGATTAGCGATGAACCTCAGCAACCCGGATAACCGAATCCCGGATCGGGTCGGTGGCCACGGCGGCTCTGGCGAGCCGTCCGAGGATCGATCTCAGGTCGTACCTCCGGTTGAAGCGGTATTGCACTTCTGCCAAATAGCGCGCGGCGTACTTTGCGAACTTGATCGCGTGGTAGGTGCCGGACATGGCGGTCTTCAGGTTTCCGAGCAGCATGTTGACTGCCGTAAAACTGCGTGAGAACGATGCCACGATTACCGACACATCGGTTACATCGATCCCCCGAGACTTGTGCCTAATCTTGCATACAGGGGCACAGGGGGCGCTCTGTGGCTAACATGGAACGAGTGAGGCTTCATCTGTATTTTCACCTTCCCAAAGCCCCAAGTATTGGAGAGTACGCAATGCCCAAGACTGACCCCATCACGCCATCTTCTCCAAGGAGGGACGAGATCAAGGATCGCCTGCGCCAATGGCGCGAAGGAACGCTGCCGAAGGGTATGACGTCGCTGGGACTTGATGGGAGCGAGGAAGTTGGCGAGCCGGGCACGCCGCTGCTATTGGAGGGGCATGATTTCCTGCAAGATGTCGGATTGCCGGGCGAGTATCCGTTTACGAGCTGGCTCTACCCGACTCGGGCTCTCAGCGGTGGCAAGGAGACCCGTACCCACCGTGCCGGGCGCTATTCCGGATACGGCACTTCTGGCGACTGCAGAGACTATTACCGTGACATGCGTGCCAAAGGCTTTGCCATCGGTGGTGCCAATATAGCTTCAGATCTTCCAAGCCAACTCGGTTGGGATTCAGACAATCCCCGAGCCATTGGGGAAGTCGGCCGGGTTGGTGTGGCGATAGACAGCTTGCGTGACTTCGAAGTGCTGTTCGAGGCGTTTAGGGACGAGTTTGAGATCGACAGAATTTCAACCAATTGGACGATAAACGCGCCGGCAATCGTTTACGTCGCGTTTTATTGTGCTCTGGCGATCAAGCGCGGCATCGCGCTCGATAAGCTTCGTTGCACACCGCAGAACGACATCCTGAAAGAGTATTGTGGGCGCGGGCAATACATTTTTCCGCCCAGGCCGTCGATGCGGCTCATCCGCGATGTCATCGTCTTCATGCACGAGCGCATGCCTCGCTCAAATCCTATCAGCATCTGCGCCGAGCATATTCGCTATGCCGGAGCAACTACAGTTCAGTCTTTCGCGTTTGCGTTTGCTAACGCGAAGGAGTACGTGCGTACGGGAATCCGAGCAGGTTTGCCTGTCGATAGTTTCGTGAAGCGGTTTACATATCGTGGCTTCGGTGACTCCACGTTGAATTTCCTGTACGGCATAGCCGCTCCGCGCGCGGCGAGGCGGATCTGGGCGAGGATCATGCGAGAGGAGTTTCACGCCCGGGAGGATCGCAGTTGCATCCTAAGGGGGGGGGAGCACGCCTGGGGAAACTCGTACATGCGCATGACTGATGTGCGCCCTGTCAACAACATCGCACGCGCGACGATCGAGGCGATTATTCAGGCTACTGCGAGCGGCGAGATTGCAGGGGGAGTCCCGTTCGACGAGCCTCTGGGGCTTGGGCATAGCCTCGAGGCCCAACAGGTCTCTCGTGATATTGCCCGGATAGTTCAGCATGAAGCGCAGTTGAGCGAGTGCCTTGATCCCTTTGCCGGTTCTTACGTCATCGAATCCCTCACAAACAAGATCGAAGAAGAAACCGTCACTGAACTCGAAAACGTCGAGCGCCTTGGTGGTGCAATTGCTGCCATTGAAACGGGCTACTATCGGACGCAGGTCTCTGCGTCGGCGTGGGAAGCTCAACGTCTTATCGAATCGGGTGAAAACATTTGGGTGGGCGTGAACCGGTTCAACGGGCCGGAAGAAATCGACACCAACGTGAGCAGAACGCCGGAGTATCGAGCATCGACCATAGACACGGCGGAGGAAAGGCAGCTGAAGGACCTCCGGGAGCTCCGTCAGCATAGGGACCACAAGGCCGTAGCCTCGTCCCTGACGGCATTGGCCGGGGCCGCGCGAGACGAGCAAACCAATCTGCTTCCGCATTTGATTGACTGCGCGCTAGCGTACGCGACTATTGGCGAAATCTGTGACGTGCTACGCGACGTTTTTGGGGAGGCAGCAAGTGGCGCCTACTGAATTCGACGTGGCTACGAGTCCGGCATCCGAGTTGATCTCGGATTTGCGAAGCCGCCGTCTGCGCTTGATTTTGAATCGACCCAATGCGAGGAATGCGCTGACTCCAGCTCTCCTGGACGGGATTTCACGCATCGTTTCTGCCACGGAAGCGAACGAGGATATCGACTTGGTGACGCTTGAGGGCGCCGGGCAGCAAGCGTTTTCCGCTGGCTTTGATATCAAGGTAATGGCGTCTGGCGGTGTTGATCCCAAGAGAGACTACGTGGGCGATGCGGTGAATGCCATACGTAGCTGCCCGGCGCCGACCATTGCCCTGATCGATGGCTATTGTTTCGGTGCGGGGCTCGACTTGGCACTCGCGTTCGATTTCAGAATCGCGACTGCACGCGCGAGCTTCGCGATCCCGGCAAATCGTCTTGGAACCGTCTACGACCCCAAGGGCGTTAGCCGCATCATTGGTGCAACGGGTGCGGCTACTGCACGCCGGCTTTTTATTCTCGGAAAACGGTTTGATGCAAACGAGGCAATGGCTGCCGGGTTGATATCACTTGTGGTTGATGAAGGTGGACTTGAGCAAGCCGTCGCGGACTGGGCGGACATGACCGGTCAGTCGAGGTACGCGGTTCGTTCGCATAAGCGCATCATCCAGACTCTTCTCGCACAGGCCGATCGATCAGACGAGTTTTGGATGCCGCTTCAGGCACTTCGGGCGAAGGCGCTCGATGGGAAAGAGCGACACCAAGCCATCAATACTTTCATCAATCGCGGAAAGCGCTAGGCGGAGTTGCTATGCCTGAAACTGATATTGCATCAAGACCCATTCGTGTCCTATTCGCGAAGGGGGGGCTCGATGCTCATGAACGAGGCATCCATGTTGTGGTGCTCGGATTGCGAGACATGGGATTCGAGGTGATCTACCTGGGATTGCGACGCTCGCCCGAAGAGATCGTGCGTGCTGCTTCCGATGAGGATGTGGACGTTGTCGGAATCAGCTCGTTGTCCGGAAGTCATAGGAAATTTGTCGGAACCACGTTGCGCTTGCTTCGCGAATCCAACATCTCGTGTGGCGTTGTTCTCGGAGGCCTGATTCCTCCTGAGGATCGAGTCGCTCTCATTGATGAGGGCGTTGACATTGTTTTTCCTCCCGGGACCCTGGTACAGGATATCGCGGAGCAATTGCGAGCATTGGTTGTGAACAAGAGGATTCGACAGCAATGAACAAGTATTCCGACGAAGCGAAAAATGCCACCTCGGGCGACTCAAAGAAGATCCGTGGGCCGCTCCATGGGATCACTGTCGTTGATTTGAGTTGGCATTTGGCGGGCCCCTATTGCACTCTGATCCTGTCGGATCTGGGAGCGCGCGTCATCAAGGTGGAGCCGCCCAGCGCCCACGGCGGGTACGACCCATCAGGATTCGCGCGTCATAAGTTTGGGGATGAAGATGCCCATTACATGGCGTTGAATCGGAACAAACAGAGCGTCGTTATCGATCTCAAGTCAAAAGAAGGTCGCGCCGCGTTCGAATCGTTGGTGGCGAAGGCGGACGTTGTCTTCAACAACTTTCGTGCCGGAGTTATGCGGCGACTGCGGCTCGACTATGAGAATTTGCGCAAGGTCAATCCGTCGATTATCTGTGCCTCGTTGAGTTCGTTCGGAAAGGATGGACCCTATGCGAGCCGACCCGGCGTGGACCTCGTCGTTCAGGCTCTGTCCGGGGGCATGAGTATAACCGGCGAGATCGGACGTGGGCCCGTCAGGGCAGGAATACCGCTGGGAGATCTGGCAGGCGGAATGTGGGCGGCGATTTCCATCATTTCTGCAGTCCGGTCGCGTGAAAAGGGACTCTCCAAAGGAATGGATTTGGATGTCTCGCTCCTGGATGGCCAGGTCGCGATGCTTCCTTATATGGCTGCATACCATTTCCTTGACGGTTATATACCGGGCCCTCAAGGATCTGGTGGGCACGCCCCGACGTACAGGGCTTTCCAATGCGCCGATGGCCGTTATGTCGTCATCGCCGTGTCAGACCAGAAGTATTGGGAGCGTCTGTCAAAGGCGATTAATGATCCGCGGATCATGGATAGCCGCTTCGCTACACCTCACAGCCGTCAAGCCCATCGGCAAGACTTGGAATCGATTCTGGAAGAAGACTTCCTGCGCTTTGCGAGCGCTGAGTGGTGCGACCGGCTCACCAAGGCGGACGTGGGGCACAGTCGCGTCAATCGACTGGACGAGGCGCTGAGCGATCCGCAAGTCGTGCACCGGGGGATGATCATCCCCATTCAACATCGATCGGGGGCGATTCACCGGTTTGTCGCGACACCCACGAGGTTTCCTGAGTTTGAAATGGAACACACGCCGGCGCCCTTGATCGGTGAGGATACCGATACCGTCCTTCGAGAATTCGGCTTGTCTTCCGAAGCGATCGAGGTGATCTTGAAGCAAAAGGAGGCGACCCATGCCAAGCAGTGGTAACGCACGTCAAGGCTCGAGTCAGAATCCCTTGGAGGCACTTGCCAGGTTCGCTGCCATCGATCTCCGACCGGAGCGGAAGTCCGTCATGCACGCAACCGCCCGCGCGATCATTGATTTCTTTGGAATGCTTATTTCAGGCACGGTTAGTGAGGAGGCGATACCCATTCGTAACTATGCCAGGAGTACATGGCAGCCTGGTGAATCTACGGCGCTAGGATTGAGCGGGCATTTCGGGGCTGAGTGTGCCGCTTTCATCAATGGCGCTACCGCGCACATTCTCGACTGGGATGATTGTCTTGAACCTTTCGGAGGACACCCTACAGCGGTAGTACTCCCCGTACTGATCGCGCTGTCAGAGTCGGGGAGTGTCAGCACGCGGGAGATCTTCGAGGGCTATATCGCCGCAGTCGAGGCAGCCGCCGCATTGGGTCGGTGTCTGAACTGGACTCACTACGAGCGAGGTTGGCACCCGACGGCCACGCTTGGAATTTTTGGGGCGACGATTGCTGCAGCCAGGCTATTGAAACTTAACTTCGAAATGACCACGCGAGCGCTTGCGATCGCCGCTTCCTTGGCGTCCGGAATTAAAGGGAATTTTGGGACGGCAATGAAATCTGTCCAGGTCGGATTGGCCGCCAGCAAGGGAATCATGGCGGCCAAACTGGCGGCCGCCGGCGTTTCGGCGAATGAGGGAATATTTCAAGGCGCCCACTCCTTTCCCTCGGTTTTCGATGGGACGCCAATCGTCGACTGGAGCCCGCTACAGCGCATCGGCATGGATTGGGCTTTGCTCTCACCGGGGCTGATTTTCAAGCTCTACCCTTGCTGTGGAAGCACTCATGCGTCTATCGATGCAATCCTGAGTCTGCGGAGTCAATTCGATATCGATTGGAAGCGGACCCGCGAGATCGAAATTGGCGTGCACCCGCGTCGATTACCGCACGTGAACCGGCCTCGGCCCAAAACTGGCCTGGAGGGAAAATTCAGTCTTCAGTACACGGCCGCCGTTGCGCTTGTGGACGGAGAAGTACGACCCGACCACTTTCTTAAAGAAGCCTTCGATGATCAGCGCGTGCAGAGTTTGCTGGAGCGCGTCGTCGTGAAAGAGCTGCCGCCCGCCGAACAGACGATCGTCGAGGGGCGGGATGATTGCTATGCCGCCACGGTGCGCGTTTTCACGGACGAAGCCGAGTATTTGTTGCATGTCGATGCGCCGAGCGGATCAATCCCAGAATTTCCGGTCTCCGATAGTGAACTCGAGCGGAAGTTCAGGTCCGCCGTTTCTCCGGTAATCGGCCGGGACAATGTCGACCCGCTGTGGGGCCAAATGAACGACTGGTTGATCGGCAAGACGGGCACGCAAGCATTCTTGAATCACGTCAATCGATTGATTCTTAAGAACAACTGAATCAAATGATCGACGGCGATTTACCTAGGAACAATGAGTAACAAGGTCACGGTATGGTGAAGAAGGTAGAGGCCGATTTCCAGGACGAGGCTGTGTCGCCTGTGTCTCGATGGCTCTGTGGAATTGACGTCGGACGGACGATCACGGCTGCGGCTGCGATAAATCTCGAGACTGGCGCCTGGCGCTATGCCAAGGCGCTGACGACTCGACCTGATTCCTCAGTCGGAGTCCAGAATGCAGTGCGAACAGCTGTCCCGGACCGTACGGGGGAAGGCATCGAGCTTTGCCGCGCCACCACGTTGGCAACCAATGCGTTGATTGAAAGACGTGGCGCAGTAACCGGGCTGGTCACGACTCGCGGATTTGGGGACTTCATAGATATTGGTCGGGAGACTCGCTACGACATCTACGATCTCAAGGTGCCGCTCCTCACCCCTTTGGTGCCGTCGGAACTGCGCTTCGAGATCGATGCCCGCGGCAATCCGGTTGGATCGGGTAGCCGGCGTTGTCGCTGGGCTGATCGTGGCGAGCTTCGTGATGTTCGCCGGCGTGTTCGAGTTTCGGGATTGCAGTGATGCTAGAGAGTATTGAGTCCCTTATGGTTTCGCCCGAAGTCTTGACCAGCGCACGCCGTTTGATTGCGGGCGATTCTCAAATCCTCGCCCGGGCGATTTCCTGGGTAGAGAACGGGTTGGATGTCGGGAGCGATATTTATCAGGAGATTCTTCCTCATTGCGGAAATGCACTGGTCGTTGGTGTGACGGGCCCGCCAGGCTCCGGAAAATCCACATTAGTGGGTTCATACGTGAGCGTATTGCGCAATCTTGGACGAAAGGTGGCTGTAGTCGCAATTGACCCCTCCAGTCCACTAACGGGCGGCGCGTTGTTGGGCGACCGGATTCGAATGTCAAAACACGCTGAGGATCGAGGTGTTTTCATCCGGTCATTGGGATCGAGAGGCGATCTCGGCGGTATGACGTGTTCAACGTATCAGATCGTGGATCTGATCGACGCGGCGGGTTGGGACGTCATTATCGTTGAGACGGTCGGCGCGGGTCAGTCCGACTCGGATGTCGCTGCCCTGGCAGATGTCAGCGTGGTCCTTTGTGCTCCGGGTGCGGGTGACCAGGTCCAAGCGTTGAAGGCCGGCGTATTGGAGGTGGCAGATGTATTGGTCGTCAATAAGTCAGATATGCCCCAAGCGATGCTGACTTCTCAGCAGCTAAGGACGATGCTCGAAACCCGGAGGATCACGGGAGGAAAGGTTGCCGAGTTCGTGAACACAACGGCGATTCTTAACCAAGGTTTGTCGGAGTTTCACGATGCGATCACCCGAGTTGCCCAAAGGGAAGTTGGCCATCCAAAACTTCGAGTCCAAGAACGAGCCAGGCGCACGCTGCTTTCCAAGGCTGCGAAGGTATCGCGGGACAGGATTCTTAAGTTGGCAGGATCTGAAGTTGAGAAGATCTGTTCCGACTATTTGGCGGGAAGGATGTCGCAAAGCGAATCTGTCGAGCGATTGATATTCCTGTGTACGGGATGAGGCTACTAGAACTCTAGGAGGTCGATCTCAACACGAGCGGATAAGTGACCGAGCGCGCCAACGCCGCGGGTAGGCAACGAAGTGGCAAAGGCATTTTGGACAACGCCGAGTTCGGCGACGTTGCCGTGGCTGTGGATACGGGCTGGCCATCGATAGTGGCGTTGCTTGTCCTGAATTCCAGTCAGGGGACCATTTGCATTCAGGAGACTTCATGACCGGCTTTCTGCTCGAGACGCGTGACGACGCCGTTGTCACGCTCACCATGAACCGTCCCGAGGAGCGCAATGCGCTGACCGAGGAGCACCAGATGCTGGAGTTCGTCGACGCTTGCGAGCGCATTCGCCGTGACCTCACGGTGGGGGCCGTGGTGCTCACGGGCGCCGGCAGTGCCTTCTGCGCCGGTGGCAACCTCAAGAACATGCGCGACAAGAAGGGCTTCTCGGCCGGCTCGCCGTCGGACATCCGCGAGGCTTACAGGAACAGTATTCAGCGCATTCCGCTGGCGCTGTACGAGCTGGACGTGCCGACCATCGCCGCGATCAACGGGCCGGCCATCGGCGCCGGCCTGGACATCGCCTGCATGTGCGACATGCGCATCGCCTCCGACCGCGCAAAGTTCGCCAGCAGCTTCGTCAAGCTGGGCATCGCTGCCGGCGACGGAGGCGCCTGGCTGCTGTCGCGCGTTATTGGCCAGCCGCTGGCTATTGAGATGATGCTCACCGGAGACACCATCGATGCGCAGCAGGCGCGCGAATACGGCCTGATCGGCCGCGTGGTGCCGCATGGCGAGGTGTTGCCGCAGGCAATGGACCTCGCCCGCCGCATCGCCGCGAACCCGCGGCGCGCGGTGCGGCTGTCCAAGCGGCTGCTGCGTGAGAGCCAGGCGATATCGCTGGCGGCCTCGCTGGAGATGGCGGCGGCCTACCAGGCGCTGGCGCACTACACCAGCGACCACGACGAGGCGGTGCGCGCCTTTCTCGAGAAGCGCGAGCCGATATTCACCGGTCAATAAACCTGGATCACCATGCACTTCGACGACGTCCCCGACCTGAGCCCCTATGAGGCTACGCGCGAGCGCGTGCGTGAGTTCTTGGCCGTGCATGCGCGACAGGGCACCTTCGTGCCCTGGAAGACCACTTGGAGCACTTTCGACGCCTCCTTCACCCGCAGCGCCGGCGAGCACGGCTTCATCGGCATGACGTGGCCGCAACACGTGGGTGGCTGCCAGCGCTCTGCGCTGGAGCGCTATGTGGTGGCCGAGGAGATGCTGGCCGCCGGCGCACCTTGCGGCGCGCACTGGATCGCCGATCGCCAGTCCGGCCCGCAGATCCTGCGCCACGGCAGCGACCGTGCACGCCAGGAGATTCTGCCGCGCATCGCGCGAGGGGAATGCTGGTTCGGCATCGGCATGAGCGAGCCCGACGTCGGCTCGGACCTGGCGTCGGTGCGCACGCGCGCCGACAAGGCGCCCGGCGGCTGGCGCATCAACGGCAGCAAGATCTGGACGACCAACGCGCATCAGGTGCACTACATCATCGCACTCGTGCGCACCGAGCAGGCCACCGCGCGCAAGCATGACGGGTTAACGCAGCTCATCGTGGACATGGATGCGCCCGGCATCACGGTGCGGCCGGTGCGCGACCTTTCGGGGCACCACGAGTTCAATCAGGTGCACTTTGACGACTGCTTCGTCCCCGACGACATGGTGGTCGGCGCGCCGGGGCAGGGCTGGCAGATGGTCACCTCGGAGCTGTCGCTCGAGCGCTCGGGGCCTGACCGCTTCCTCAGTGCCTACCAGTTGCTGGACGCGCTGGTCGAGCGCATCGGGCCCGAGCCGCAGCCGCACCAAGCCATGCTGGTCGGCAAGCTGGTGAGCCAGCTCACGGCGCTGCGCCGCATGTCGATCTCGGTGGCCGGCATGCTGGAGGCCGGTCACAACCCGGCCGTGGAAGCTGCCCTGGTCAAGGACTTGGGCACGACTTTCGAGCAGCAAACGGCCGAGCTGGCGCGCCTGGCGGTAGAGGCGCAACCGCGGCAGCACGCGGCCGCAGATCCTTATGCCGAAGCTCTGGCGCAGGTGATGCTCACCTCGCCAAGCTTCACGTTGCGCGGCGGCACGCGCGAGATCCTCCGCGGCGTTATCGCACGCGGATTGGGGCTGCGATGATCGACATCATGACGCAAGAGAACGACGAGGTCGCCGCCATCGTGCTGGACCAGGCTGCGCGCCTGTTCCAGGGCGAGGTGACGCGGCAGTTGCTGGCGGACGCAGATGAGGGCGCCTGGCAGCAGGCGCTGTGGCAGCAGGTGGCGGCCGCAGGCCTGCAGTTGGCGCTGGTGCCCGAAGCGGATGGCGGTGCCGGGCTGTCGCTGTCCGTGGGCCTGGCCGTAATGCGCCGGGCAGCCCAGTGCGCGTTGCCCTTGCCGTTGGGCGAGACCATGCTGGCGCACGCGCTGTGGGCGGCCGCCGGCGGCGAACTGGCCGACGACGTTCACGAGCAGCCGGCGACCCTGGCACCAGAGCCGGGATCCGAGAACGGCGGCCTGCGCATGACCCTGCGCCGCGATGCGGATGGCTGGCAATTGAGCGGAGCGCTGCAGGGCGTGCCCTGGCCGGAGCAGTCGTCGTTCGTGCTGCTGTGCGCGCGCGAAGAAGGTGCCCAGACGATGCTGGTGCGGCTGCCTTGCGCCGGACTGCCCTGGGCGCTCGATGCCAACCTCGCGCACGAGCCGCGGGGCAACTGCACGCTTGATGGCCACGCGGTGGCCGCGGCCGACGTCCGTCCGGCACCGCTCGACCTGCGCGACGCCGGCCTGCAGCCGCACGGCGCGCTGCTGCGCGCCTGGCAACTGTCGGGCGCCATGCAGCGCTGTTTCGACCTGGCGCTGGCCTATTCGCGCGAGCGTGTGCAGTTCGGCAAGACCATCTCCGCCTACACGCCGGTGCAGACCATGCTGGTGGAGATGGCGGGGCACATCGCCGCTGCCGGCGTGGCCTGCGAGGGAGCGGCAAAGATGGCCGGCGAAGACTTCCTTCGCGCCGTCGCCGTCGCCAAGTCGCGCGCCGGCGAAGCGGCCGGCGTAGTTGCCGCGCATGCCCACCAGGTGCACGGCGCCATCGGTTACACGCAGGACCACGGACTGCACCATTTCACGCGCAGGCTCTGGTCCTGGCGCGACGAGTTCGGTAGCGAGGCGCACTGGAACCGCCGCCTAGGAGCGGCCGTGTGCGCGCAGGGCGGCGCCGCGCTGTGGCGCGCACTGGTGCGCAGCGCATGACCCGTCGAACGGTATTGACATCGGCCTGCTTCACTCGTTTTGAACGATGCCGGCGAAAGCCGGTACGCCACAGGTGCCAGCGGCAGCGCACGATCGGGAGTTGCTGGCACTCTGGCGCGATGACCATCCAAGGGGGATGAATGAATGCCGTAATGCAAGAAATTGGGCGCACCGGGATGTCCTTCGTATCGACGAAACGGCCGAGCGGAAGCCAGCGCGCGACTGCGGTTATAAAACACTCCGACGTATTCGAACAGGGCCCGTTGTGGCCTCGCGGTTTCCACGCTGATCGTTTCGATCGCTTCACGAATCGACCGAGGAAACGCCTCGAAAAAAGGCGCCAGGATTGCCTCTAACTACTGACCCACAAAAAATCGTTTGAAGAGCCGGTATTAATCGGCCTTAACCATTGAAGAGGAGACGTGTCCGTGAAATCCCTTAATAAGCGGTTTTCTTTATTTGTACTGCTAATTATTTATGCAAATGCAGCGTATGCACAAGGCAGTGTCACCTTGTACGGCCTCATGGATGCCGGCGTGAATTACATCAGCAATGATCGTGGCAAAGCCAACTGGACGCAGACCAACGGCATGGTAAATGGCAATCGTTGGGGCCTGAAAGGTGCCGAAGACCTTGGCAGCGGCATGAAAGCGCTATTTCAGCTGGAGAATGGCTTCTCCGGCAGCGGAACATTGGCGCAAGGTGGTCGCTTATTTGGTCGCTACGCTTGGGTCGGGCTGAGCAGTGACACGTACGGCATGGTCACGATGGGTCGCCAGATCGATCTAACTGTTGAGTATATCGAGCCACTCAGCAGCCTTGCGTTCACGGGAATCGCACATCCGTTCGATAACGACAACATGCTTAACGAGGTCCGCCTCAACAACGCGATCAAATATACGAGCCCCAACTTGGGCGGGTTTAAATTCGGGGCACAGTACGCGTTCAGCAACAGCGCCGACGGCTTTGCCGCCAATCGGGGCTGGGGTCTTGGCGCGGGTTACACGAGAGGGCCGCTCGCCTTGGGTGTATCGTACTTGCACCTCAATGCGCCGGACTCGAATACGTCCGGGGCCGTTGTCGGGGATTACATTAATGAAAATGTCACGACCACGTCGGCGCTGCAACAAAACGGGCTCCCGTCCGCTGTATTGCGGGAGCAGGTCTGGGCCGCCGGCGTCAACTATCAACTCAGTACAGTAAGACTCGGCTTCGTGTATAGCCATTCGATGCGCAACTCGGCGGCAGACACGCTCAAGTTCGACAACTACGATGTGAACGTGACCTATCAGATCACCTCGGCGTTCTTCCTCTCGGGCAGCTACACCTTCACGGATGGCAAACTGGACCCGATCGGAGCAGAGCCGAAATACCACCAGGCGTCGCTCATGTTCGACTATTTTCTGTCCAAGCGCACCGACGTTTATTTGCTGAGCGTTTATCAGCACGCGGCAGGCGCAGCGACTATCGCAGCGATTGCGCCCGACGCCTATGGTGGCACTGGCCGGTCGACCAGCAAGAACCAAACGTTGATCCGACTTGGGCTGCGTCACAGATTTTAATTGGATATCGCAGAAACGGACGCGCGCCCGCATTCCCGACTCAAATCGGTGGCGCGTCCGGCAGACGCCAAAAAATGATGCTGGGCGTCACTTTTTGAAAACTGTCAATGCGACTCGGTGCGTGGCGTCAAGGATGAACTGCCTGGGGGGCATCGTCACCGATTAACCAGTTTTCTTTTGTATTTTTGCGAGAAAGTTCAGCAGCATGGGGGGGGCAAGTATCGGATATGCGTGACCGATGCCATAGCCGGATATCTTTGGAGATTTTCGCGAGAGTTCTTGTAGCGGTAATACGCGTAGTCGACTTCAACGTGAAGGTCCGGGTGAAGTCGGACGGCGCGGACCGCGCGATCCTCGTCGAATCGAACGAAGACCTGCAGCCGCTCGCCGTGGCGAAGTTCCTGAAGGCGGTGGTCGATAAGGAAGCGCCGCAGCTCGTCATTCTTGGCAAGCAGGCCATCGACGATGATTAGAGCCAGACCGGCCAGATGCTCGGCGCGCTCGCGAACCGGCCGCAGGCCACGTTCACCTCGAAGGTGACGATCGCCGACGGCAAGGCGACGGTGGCCCGCAAGGTCGACGGCGGAGCCGAGACGCTCACGCTGCCGGCTGTGGTAACGACCGATCTGCGCCTCAATGAGCCACGCCATGTGACGCTGCCCAACATCACGAAGGCGAAGAAAAAGCCGCTCGAAACGGTGAAGCCCGAAGACGTCGGTGTGGATGTAGCGCCGCGTCTGAAGACGCTGAAGGTGGCCGAGCCGCCCAAGCGCAGCGCCGGCGTCATGATGCCAGACGTGAAGACGCTGGTCGAAAAACTGAAGACCGAAGCCAAGGTGCTGTAAGGGGAGCGCAAAGATGACGATTCTGGTAATTGCCGAACATGACAACGCGTCGATCAAGGTTGCGACACTGAACACGGTGGCCGCTGCAGCAGTGACGGCAACACTGATCGACGCGGAAATTCATTTGCTGGTCGCAGGTTATCAGGCGCATGACGCGGCGGAGGCGGCGACGAAGGTCGCGGGCGTGAGCAAGGTGCTGTTGGCCGATGCGCCGCAATTGGCGGACGGTCTCGCGGAAAACCTCGAGGCCACGACGCTCAGCATTGCAAGGGCCTATTCGCACATTCTGGCGCCGGCGACCGCATACGGGAAGAACATTGCGCCGCGCATCGCGGCGAAGCTGGACGTGGCCCAGATTTCCGACATCACCGCAGTTTGCAGTGCGGACACATTCGAGCGGCCGATTTACGCGGGCAACGTAATCGCGACGGTGCAGTCGAGGGATCGGATCAAGGTAATCACGGTGCGCGCAACGAGCTTCGAACCAGTGTCGGCGGAAGGAGGGGCCGCGGCGATTGAGAGGATCGACGCGGCGCCCCACTCAGGCATCTCGCAGTTTGCGAGCCGAGAGGTCACGAAGCTGAACCGCCCGGAACTGACGAGCGCGAAAATGATCGTGTCGGGCGGCCGCGGCCTTGGTAACGGCGAGAACTACATGAAGGTGCTAGAGCCGCTCGCAGACAAGCTCGGTGCAGCACTGGGCGCTTCGCGCGCGGCAGTGGACGCAGGCTATGTGCCGAACGACTACCAGGTGGGGCAGACGGGCAAAATCGTCGCGCCGGAGGTTTACGTGGCCGTCGGCATTTCGGGCGCGATCCAGCACTTGGCCGGTATGAAGGATTCGAAGGTCATCGTCGCGATCAATAAGGATCCTGAAGCACCGATCTTCAGCGTTGCGAACTATGGTCTCGTCGGCGATTTGTTTGCTGTTGTGCCTGATATGGTATCGATGCTTGAATAAAATATCTCGATGGGTATACAAAAAATTGATCCGTCGGCTCCCGCACCATCGCGTAGACCGCCACTCTTACTCCAGCCTAGCGCGGCTTTCTCAATGCAACGCCCCGGTCTGCCACGCATTGGCGCGAAGCCGATGCAAAGCATCAAGCTTGCCTCTAACACCTCGATATACCGCCGTTTGAACCGGCGACGCGGGCATCGCTGCGATAGTCGTGCCCACGTGGTTCGCGCCGATGAGAACACTTGCGCGTGCGGCACACTGCCCAACCTACTGCACGGACTGTAATGGCTAATGAATCCGGCTCATCGTTGGGCCTCTCATCGATGAGCGTTCGTGGCACCGTTTCCGCCGTCTGCTTCGATCAGCCCCTGGTGCTTCGCATTGATCGGCGCCGCGACCAATACCGCCTCGGCGAAGCGTCGCAATGCATCCAGCGTGCCATGCACGCTTCTGTACTCCTGTGTGCCGATACGTGCATCGAGCGTGACAGCCATCCCCGAGGCGACGGCTAGTTCAATAATGTCCATCGTTCATCTCCACCACTTACACGTGGATGCTTCGCAACCGTGGCGTGTCATTGAACTGCGCCGCGCCCTGGTGTCGATTCGCACTTAAGCGAAAAGTCCACGGTTTCCTCTCGGGTCTGGTCAGTCCAAAGACAATGTCGGTTTCTTTGGCGCGGGAGGAAAAACAGTCCATGAGCCGTCGTCCAGCCGGAAGAAAAAGACCCTCAACGCACCCCTCGCTCCGGTTGCCTCCAAGCATACGCAGCGGCCGGATAACGACTGCTTGCGCGGCGATCGCGCTAGCCGATAGCTGCCCCCCGACGCGAGACCAAGCCACTTGTCGATGAGCCAACGCAACGACTGTCCGCCCGTACCCATTTCTGCCTCCTGCTGCCTATTGCCGAATCGCTCGCTACCATTTGCGGCCTCGACCGGGTGGCAACACAGCTTGGGTTTTTTCGTGTCGCACCGGCCGGAAAAATGAAATTTAGCTCGGCTTCTCGCTCATGGAACGATTGTTTTTATCTTTATGGAATTCGCGAAAGCCATTTTTGCGAAGCTTGATATTCCCCCACGCGAACGGGAGATCATTGCGCTTGCCGTGAGCTATTGTCGAAAGTGGTGTTCGGGGTCCGCGGAGCAACGGAACAGGGAAGTCAGCTAAGCGTGTTCATAAGAGGGTCGTCCAGCGAACACCTGCGCCGCTGGCTTCGGCTCGATACAGATCAAGGTTGCTGACGTCTCGTTAAGATGGTCCGATAAATTTATCGATCAACGTCTCCTAATCGTACGTCCGCCTTGTTCCACAGGGCTATTCATGTGAAGATCTTGGCTTAACCGAGTTCGCTGTTCCGTTGCTCCCCGGACCCTGAAACCCGTGAGAATCGGCAGTACGGGAACGATGCCACGGATACCGATGCACCGGTTACATCAATCGCCCGAAAGTTGTGCCTGATCCTGCAAGCAGACACCCAAATGGTTCGATCTGCCGCTACCATGGGATGGTTCAACTTCCGGATCGGCATTGTTGCCTACCATGAGTATCCAAACCTTCAGGGAAATTGCCCGGCTGCTCGCCCGTCATGCGAAAGACGAAGGTCGAAGCACCACGCCTATCGACAGCCTGGTGGTAGGACGGTACACATCCCGTTCACCGTCGATCCATTGCCCGCAATCGCCGATATTCGGGATGGTGGTACAGGGCAGAATGAGCATCGAACTTGGTGGGACGATCCAAAATTTCGGGTTGGGTGACTATCTGTTTGTGTCGTTCGATGTTCCCGTGGCGTTTCGGGTGATAGAGGCTAGCGAGGAACAGCCGTGTCTTGGACTAGGTATGGCGATTACCCCGGAGCGTCTACACGAAGTGCTCGCGAGGGTGGACTTGCCGCCACACCCCACGGCAACCGAAGGAGCATGCAGTGTCATTGTCGCCCGTGCGAGCCTCGACTTGCTGGATGCGACGCTTCGCCTGTTGCGCCTGCTGGATGCTCCGGGCGACATCCGGCCGATGACGCCCCTTATCGAGCAGGAGATCATTTACCGGCTTTTATCCGGGCCGCATGGCGCACGCGTGCTGCAACTGGCCGTAGCCGACAGTCCGGCCAACGGGGTGGCCAAGGCGATCGCCTGGCTGCGTAAGCACTACATGCAACCGCTGCGGATCGCGGAGCTTGCCGGCCAGGTCGGGATGAGCGAGTCCTCATTGCATCATCATTTCAAGGCAATCACCCACCTCACGCCGATGCAGTACCAAAAGCAACTCCGACTGCACGAAGCACGTCGACTAATACAGATCGAGCGTCGGAACATCGGCAGCGCCGGCTACGCAGTCGGCTATCAGAGCCGCTCGCAGTTCAGTCGTGAATACAGTCGGCTATACGGGGTATCGCCGCAGCAGCACATGGATGGCAGCAGTACGACCTAACGGAGGGGTTGCGCCCTCGTTGATCCCGAAAACTTCCGGGCAGCTCGGCAGGCTCCAGCATGGCTCTCTGGTGGGCTGAAGCAAGAAAGCCACGATCTGAACGTCGCCGTGGGGCCTCAGCCCGAGACAGCGTCGCACTGCGAATCCGCGACAAGTTGCATCGTAAGATGTTCTAGCGCCGCTGCCGTACGGCCATCTCGCAGTTCGCCGGCTTCGTCGAATGCTTGACATGCGTGCCGTACCAAGACTGTGGAAAGGAACGCCGCCTGAATCCGGCGTCGAGGAATGGGTACGGCTCCGCCTGCAGCGACTAGCAGCAGGAAATGCCGCGCTAACGGTATTGAACCTAACTGCGTCTGAGTGCGTGTCGCGTGCTCGTAATGCCGACGCCATTCAAGGCTAGTCGAATTAGGAAAGTCTGCCCAGACTAGGCTGCCGAGCAGCCGTTCCTTGAACAACCGAAACAGCGCCTCGGCTTGCGAGTTCACGCATGTGAAGCAATACTGATTGTCAATCGCCATGACGGCGTCGCTAATGCTGTCGAGGATCACGCTTTCGAGCGGTTGCGCGCGGGGCGGATTGCTGTTCCCGTCGGCGAATGCGGCACGCTTCGTACCCAGACACACAGACACATCTTCACCTGCAACGCGAAACACCGACCACTGAATCGTCAGCGGCGTGTCCTTACCGCACCGGTGCCTGAGTTCGATCGCTTGTAACGCTTCTCCTCCGACCAGCCGAGTGCGTCGCCGGCGCCGAGACTTGCCTGCAGGAGAACGCCCGATCCGTTCACCGTGCAGACGATATCCGGCGAACTCGCGAATGCGTCGTACAGAGAAAGCTCATCAACGCGGCACCCTTGCAAGGGCACGCCATTGCGCAACTGATAGTGAGTCGACTGCATGACAGCCGACATCTTTAAAATAGGTCATTTGAATGCATGATCCGATGGGTCGTCTTGACCGTTGGTGCCGCGTTACAAACGGCAACCTCGCGCGTTCGCGGCCGGATTGCGGCATCAATCGGGCCGCGCTACCAATAGGTTGAAAAGAGCCATCCCAGTGTAAGGATGCCGGCGAGGATAACTAACACGCTCAGAATCTGCCTAAGTGATTCCGGCATCCGTTATCTCCGTGCCGACTACGTGCTGGTCCGTGCCCGGACCATAAGCCTTTGTGTAAGGGAAGAAGGAGGCGAATTGCGGCACTCGGGCTCCTTGCTCGTTGAATGCTTGCGCAGCCACCCTCGGCTTCGTGTCGCTGACTCTGTTCGCGAGGAACCGGCTCAACGCTCAGCAAGCGAAGGAGACGGTTGCATAACTCGGGGCTTTGGGAAGGTGAAAATACAGATGAAGCCTCACTCCTTCCATGTTAGCCGCAGAGCGTCCCCTATGCCTGCGTGTGCAGGATCAGGCACAACTCTCGGGGAATCGATGTAACCGATGTGTCGGCAATCGTGGCATCGTTCTCATGCAGCTTGCACAAGTTTTGCTGCATACCGCTGCCGCGTTTTCCGAGCGCGTCAGTTTCATTTTCCACATCACTGCGCACACGAATAGTCAATGAAGCGAACTATCACTTCGCCAGCTTCGCCCGAACCGTCAGCCGGGCACCCACCGCTGACCGCTACTAGGTCGCATTCGCCAATTACTTTTGAGCGACGGTGACAGTGCGCTTGATGCATGACCAGCGTATGTACCCCACCTTCGCTGAAATGGCTCATCACTCGCTGACCAAACTACTGTAAGAGAAATTCAAATGAGTAATTCAAACAATCCGCTTGTATTGGGCGCGACTGGGCAAGTAGGAAAACTCGTCGCAATGAATTTAAGAAGTAGAGGTGCGAATTTTTTGGTGGGGACGCGAAGAAAAACAGATCTGGAGGCGCTTGCAGAACAATATGGAGCGTCTCGCTATATCGATCTCGATGATCCGAGAACTTTCGATGAGGCGTTGAAAGATGTCACTGGAGTTTTCCTTATAAATGGATATACAGTCGACATGCTCGTGCAGAGCAAAACACTGATTGATGCGGCCAGTCGGAACGGAGTGAGTCATATTGTGCATCTGGGCGCATTTACGCGAGAGCACGACACATACCTACCGGTTTTTGCTTGGCATCAGATGATCGAAACGTATCTTCGCGACAGCGGTGTTGCGTGGACGAATTTACATCCCAATATGTTCATGCAGAATTTGCTAGCGTTGTGGCGGGTCAACGGTGGTCGGTACAGCGTATACACTTCCAAACCCATTGGGTTTGCCGCCTTGGAAGATGTAGCAGAAGCTGCAGCAGTCATTCTCATGGAAGGTCCGGAAAAACACCATGGAAGGGACTATTGGTTTTCAGCAGATGCACTTGATCCGCAGCAAGTGGCTGAAACACTAACCGCGGCTACGGGTTATAAGTTCACAGCAGAGGTTCGTGATCACGAACTTCTTCTGAAGGAAATGGTACTGCCAGCGGTTTCAACCTTCGAATCAGCCTATGCAAAGGGAGGAATCGAATTGTTTCGCGAGGTCGAGCACGGAAGAATGGCCTACATCGGAAGCGTGGCAGACGATACGAAAAGAATTCTAGGTCGCGAGCCGTTGATGCTCCGGGATTGGGCAAAGCTGCACGCCGATGAGTTGTTGGAAATTGCGAGCAGCTAATTTTCTAATTTCCATTTTGATTTGAGTTCGGCCGTGCGTCGTGTAAAGAGCGGCCCACTTGATGGACTAAAGCGCGGCGAACTGTGCACCGATTTCAAGTCAAGGAGAAGTTCGTGCCTTACTCCCCGCGTTATCGCGCGCTGTTGCGCGCGGGATTTTACTTTTTTGCCGCCGCCGCCATGGCCGCGGTTCTCCCAGCCTGTGGCAACAGCAGCGCGAAGGCGGGGGCGCCGCCGCCGGCCGAGGTCAGCGCGGCTCAGGTCGTGGTCAAACCCGTGCGCCAGTGGGACGAATTCACCGGCCGCATCGCCGCCACAGACGCGGTCGAAGTACGCGCCCGGGTCAGCGGCTACATCGAACAGATCGCGTTCAAGGAAGGCGCCGAGGTCAAGGCTGGCGATCTGCTGTTCGTGATCGACTCGCGCCCGTACAAGGCCGCCTACGACAGCGCGGCGGCGCAGCTCGAACGTGCGCGCGCGGCGGCGCAACTGGCGCGCGCGCAAGAGCAGCGCGCACGGACGCTGATCGCAGCCAACGCGATTTCGCGCGAGGAAGTCGACACGCGCGACGCCGCCCTGGCCCAGGGCGACGCCGACGTGCACGCGGCCGAGGCGGCGCTGGCCACGGCCAAGCTCAATCTCGGCTTCACCGAAGTGCGCTCGCCGATCGCCGGGCGCGTCAGCCGCGCCATGCTGACGGTCGGCAATCTGGCCCAGGCTGACCAGAGCGTGCTGACCAGCGTGGTCTCGCAGGACCCGGTCTATGTCTACTTCCAGCCGGACGAGCAGACCTATCTGCGCTACGCGGCACTCGCGCGCAAAGGCCAGCGGCCGGATGCGGCCAATCCGGTGCGCGTCGGCCTTGCCGACGACACGGGCTTTCCGTATTCCGGCACGGTCAACTTCGTCAACAACCAGGTCGACTCGGCCACCGGCACGATCAACCTGCGCGCGGTGGTGCCGAATCCCGACCGCGTGTTCACCCCGGGTCTGTACGCGCGCGTGCAGCTCGAGGGCAGCGCCGAATTCAGGGCGATGCTGATCGACGACAAGGCGATCATGACCGACCAGGACCGCAAGTACGTCTATGTGGTCGGCCCGAAGCACGAGGCCATGCGCAAGGACGTCACGCTCGGCGGCTTCGCCGACGGACTGCGCATCGTGCAGTCCGGGCTCGCGCCGAACGACATGGTCATCGTCGCCGGCCTGCAGAAGATCTTCTTCCCGGGCGCGCCGGTGAACGCCAGCAAGGTGGCGATGGGCGCGCCGCCGGCGCCGCCTGCGGCGCTGTCCCCGATCGCAGCGAAGTAAGGAAAGCGCGCCATGAATATTTCCAAATTCTTCATCGATCGCCCGATCTTCGCGGCGGTGCTGTCCATCGTCATCTTTGTCGCCGGCCTGATCGCGATCCCGCTGCTGCCGATCAGCGAATACCCCGATGTGGTGCCGCCGACCGTGATCGTGAAGGCGACCTATCCCGGCGCCAATCCCAAGGTGATCGCCGAAACCGTCGCGGTACCTCTGGAGGAGCAGATCAACGGCGCCGACCACATGATGTACATGAAATCGGTAGCCGGTTCCGACGGCGTCTTGCAGATAACGATCACGTTCGAGCCAGGCACCGATCCTAGCCAGGCCCAGGTCGACATACAGAACCGCGTGGCCCAGGCGCTGTCGCGCCTGCCTTCCGAAGTGGTCGCGCTCGGCGTGACTACGCAGAAGCAATCGCCGAGCTTCGCCGTCCTGGTCACACCGTACTCTCCGGACGGCCGCTACGATGCGCTCTACCTGCGCAACTACGCCAACATCAAGATCAAGGACGAACTCGCGCGCCTGCCCGGCGTTGGTCAGATACAAATGTTCGGCGGCGGCGACTACGCGATGCGCGTTTGGCTCGATCCGAACAAGGTCGCCTCGCGCGGCCTGACTGCAGGCGACGTGCTGCGCGCGATGCGGGATCAGAACATCCAGGTCTCGGCCGGCCAGCTCGGCGCCGAACCGCTCAAGGGCGGCAGCGATTTCCTGATCGCGATCAATGCGCAGGGCCGCCTGCATTCGGCTGAGGAGTTCGGCAACATCGTGCTCAAGACCGGCGCCAACGGCGAGGTCGTGCGCCTCGCCGACGTCGCACGCATCGAACTCGGCTCCAGCGACTACACCTTGCGGGGGGCGCTCGACGGCAGGTACACCACGGCAATCGCTGTGTTCCAGGCACCTGGCGCCAACGTGCTGGCCGTACGCGATGAGGTGATCGCGAAGATGGACGAACTGGCCAAGCAGTTCCCGCCCGGCATGACCTACCGCTCGGACTACGACAGCACGATCTTCGTGCGCGATTCGATCAAGTCCGTGGTGCACACGCTGGGCGAGGCGATCCTGTTGGTCGTGCTGGTGGTGATCCTGTTCCTGCAGACCTGGCGCGCCTCGATCATTCCTCTGATCGCGGTGCCGGTGTCGGTGGTCGGCACCTTCGCCGTGCTGTATGTGCTCGGCTTCTCGATCAACACGCTGACCTTGTTCGGCCTCGTGCTGGCGATCGGCATCGTCGTCGACGACGCGATCGTCGTGGTCGAGAACGTCGAGCGCAATATCGAGGAAGGGCGCACGCCGCTGGAAGCCGCGCACCAAGCGATGAAAGAGGTCTCCGGACCAATCGTGGCGATCGCGCTGGTGCTGTGCGCGGTGTTCGTGCCGATGGCCTTCCTGACCGGCGTGACCGGTACCTTCTACAAGCAGTTCGCGGTGACCATCGCGATCTCGACGGTGATCTCGGCGATCAACTCGTTGACCTTGTCGCCGGCGCTCGCGGCCAAGCTGCTGCACGCGCACGGCGCGCCCAAGGATGCGATCTCGCGCGGGATCGAGCGCGCGTTCGGCTGGGTGTTCGGCCCATTCAACCGTTTCTTCAAGGCGAGTTCGGACAAGTATCAGGGCTCGGTGTCGCGCATCCTCAAGCGCCGCGGCGTGGCGTTCGCGGTCTATGCAGTGCTGCTCGCGGGCACCGGCCTGATGTTCAACACCGTGCCGCGCGGTTTTATCCCGACCCAGGACAAGCTCTACCTGATCGCCGGCGTGAGGCTGCCGGAGGGCGCTTCGATCAGCCGCTCCGACACGGTGGTGAAGCAAATGGTCAAAATGGCCCTGGAGACCGAAGGCGTTGCTCACGTGGTTTCGTTCGCCGGCCTGAACCCGACCCAGTTCACCAACACGCCTAACTACGCCATAGCCTTTGTGATCCTGAAGAAGTTCGATGAGCGCCACGTCAGCGCCAAGCAGATCGCCGACGCGATCCAGGCCAAGCTCAACACGATCCAGCAAGGCCTGGCCTTCGTGATGATGCCGCCGCCGATCCTCGGCCTCGGCAACGGTGCCGGCTATTCGCTGTTCGTCGAGGATCGCGCCGGCAGCGGCTATGGCGAGTTGCAGCAAGCCGTGGGCGCGTTGCAAGGTGCGTTGATGAAGGTGCCGGGTATGGGCTTCCCGTTCTCGGGCTACCAGTCCAACGTGCCGCAGCTCGACGTGGATGTCGACCGCGTCAAGGCCAAGACCCAGGGCGTGGCGCTGAGCGACCTGTTCGAGACCTTGCAGGTCTATCTCGGCTCGACTTACGTCAACGATTTCAATCTGTTCGGCCGTACCTGGAGTGTGTATGCGCAGGCCGATGGCGACTACCGCAAAAAGATCGGGGACCTTGTCAACCTGAAGACGCGCAACGCGCAGGGCGACATGGTGCCCATCGGCTCGATGGTGAGCATCAAGCAGAGCTATGGCCCCGATCCGGTGATCCGCTACAACGGTTATCCGGCCGCCGATTTCGTCGGCGACGCCGATCCGGCTCAGCTTTCCTCCGCGCAGGTCATGGACAAGATCACCGAGGTTGCCGGCAAGGTACTGCCGAAAGGGATGAGCATCGAGTGGTCCGACCTGAGTTTCCAGGAAGCCTCCCAGGGCAAGGCCTCGTTGCTCGTGTTCCCGGTCTCCATTCTGCTGGCCTTCCTCGTGCTCGCTGCGCTGTACGAGAGCTGGGTGCTGCCGCTCGCGGTGATCCTGATCGTGCCGATGTGCATGCTCTCGGCGCTGGCCGGTGTCAAGCTCTTCGGCGGCGACAACAATACCTTCGTGCAGGTCGGCCTGGTGGTGCTGATGGGCCTGGCGTGCAAGAACGCGATCCTGATCGTGGAATTCGCGCGAGAGCTGGAATTCCAGGGCAAGGGCATCGTCGAAGCCGCGCTCGAAGCCTGCCGCCTGCGCCTTCGCCCGATCGTGATGACCTCGGTGGCCTTCATCGCCGGCACCGTTCCGCTGGTGCTCTCGCACGGTGCCGGCGCGGAGGTGCGCTCGGCCACCGGCATCACCGTGTTCGCCGGGATGATCGGCGTGACCCTGTTCGGTCTGTTCCTCACGCCGGTGTTCTACGTCGGCCTGCGCAAGCTGTCCGGCCGCAAGCTGGTCCAGCATGGCAAGGGCAGCATGGCGCATGGATAAAGCCCGGCAAGTGCCTGGATCGCTGCTCGGATCGCCGGTGCAGGCGCATCCGGGTGGTGGGCCGAAAAAAAATTTCCCTGGAGATGCAAACGCCATGCGCAGCTCAACTCTGTCCCTGCTGATCGCCGCCAGCCTGACCGTGGCCGGCTGCGCGGTCGGCCCCGATTACCAGCGCTCCGACCTGCCTGTGCCCGAACAGTACGCGCGCAAGGAGGCTGCGCCCACGTCGAGCGCCGCCGGCACCGCTGCGCCGGCCCCGGCCGACATGCAGTTCTGGCAGGCGTTCGGCGATCCGCAGTTGACCCAACTCGTCGAACAGGCGCTGGCGGCGAACAACGATCTGCGCAGTGCGCTGGCGAACTATGATCGCGCCGCCGCGCTGTTGCGCGAGGCCAAGTTCGACTACGTGCCGACCATTACCGCCAGCGCGCAGGGCGGGCATCAGACGCTGAGCGAGGTGCAGGCCGTGCCCGGTGCGCCACGCTCGTTCCGCAGTTATGAAGTCGAGGCGAACGCGAGCTGGGAACTCGATCTGTGGGGCCGCGTGCGCCGCGAAGTGGAGTCGGCGCGCGCCGACACCGCCGCCAGCCGCGCCGATCTCGCCGCCTTGCAGGTGTCGATCGCCGGCGAGACCGCAAGCACCTACGTGCAACTGCGCGGTCTGCAGGAGCGCTTGCGCGTGGCGCGCGAGAACGCCGACAACCAGCGCGAAACATTGAACCTCGTCGAAGCACGATACAAAGCCGGCAGCGACACCGACTACGAGCTTGCGCTCGCGCGCTCCCAGTTCGAGACCACCTCCTCGCGCGCGCCCGCGCTCGAGGCACAGGTGGCGGTGGCCGAGCATCGCCTCGCCGTGCTGACCGGCCGCCCGCCCGAGGCGCTGATCGCCGAACTCGATGCGCCCAAGCCGCTGCCGGCCCTGCCCGCGGACATCGATCCCGGCACGCCGGCCGACCTGATCCGTCGCCGTCCCGACATCGCCGCGGCGGAAGAACGATTGCACTCGGCGACCGCGCAGGTCGGGGTCGCCACGGCCGACTTGTTCCCGAAGTTTTCCTTAAGCGGGCTGATCGGCACGCAGGCGTTCGCCCCCAGCGCACTGTTTCACGGCGGTACCGGCATGAATTCGGCCTTCCTCGGCATCGACTGGTCCTTTCTCGACATCGGCCGCGTGCGCGCGCGCATCGCCGCGAGCCGCGCCGATGCGGCCGGCTTGCTCGCGCAGTACCAGCAGACCGTGCTGCTCGCGCTGGAGGACACCGAGAACGCGCTGATCCGCGACGCGCGCACACGCAGCGAGGACGCGCAGCTCGAGCGCGCCGCGCGCGACAGCGCGGAGGCGGCACAGCTGGCCCGCGTGCGCTACCAGGCCGGGATCATAGGTCTGTTCGAAACGCTCGACGCCGAACGCCAAATGCTCTCCGCCGAGGATGCTGCAGCCGACAGCCGCACGCGCAGCGCCACGGCCGCGGTCGCGCTCTATCAGGCGCTGGCCGGCGGCTGGCCGCAGAAACTGCCGGAAGCGGAAAAGCTGTCCTCGACGGCTTTGTCACGTTGACGCTGTGTAGTCTTGAGATACGGCGATGAAATCGACGAAATCGCTTTGTCACGGCGCGGCAGCTCATGCGGTCGATCTCGCCTCGAAAGCGGCATCACGAAGCAGGCCGTGGTCGATGGCGGCACTTCAACAATGGATCGATTTTTAATGTGCTGCCGACGCTGCACCGGAATCCCCTCGCGTGACCGGACGCGTTATCCATACGAGCGGGATGATGAGGATGAAAATGAACGTCGAAATGTAAAAGAAATCATCAAGGCCCATGACTGCGGCCTGGTTGGTCACGGTCGCGTCAAACAGCGCCAGCGCAGAATCTTGACTGATGTGCAGCCCATTCTGGATGGATTCAATGGCGTTGGTGAATACAGGATTGTCGACGCTTGCCTGTTCGCTAAGGCGGACGTGATGGAGTATCGTCCGGTCGTTCCACACGGTGCCGGATATCGAGGTCCCGATCGCACCGCAAAAGATGCGGACGAAATTCGACAAGCCTGCCGCCGCAGGAATACGTTCGGGAGGAAGGCCGGACAGGATGATCGAAACAAGCGGGACAAACCACAGCACAGTTGGGATACCCTGCAGGAGAGTCGGCAGCACGAGGTGTATCGTGTCCACGTTGCTCACGTATTGCGTTCGCATGAAAAAGACGCCGGCAAATCCGATGAAAGCCGCAGTGGCCACGGTGCGAGGGTCGATCTTGTTGAGCACGCGCCCCATGAAAGGTGAGAGGATCACAGTAAAGATGCCAACGGGCGCGGTCACCAGGCCCGCGTCGAACGCACTGTACCCAAGATAACTCTGCATCCACTGCGGCAGCAGCACGAGATTGCCGAAATACGCTGCATAGGAGACCGAAACGGCTATCGTGCCGCCGCTGAAATTGCGCAAGGCAAAGAGGCGCACGTCAACAACGGGGTTCTCGTCTGTCAGCTCCCATATCAGGAAGAATGCGAAACCGATGACGGCCGCTATGCCCAGCGCCACAATGAACGGCGATCTAAACCAATCCAGATCCTTACCCTTGTCGAGCATCACCTGAAGCGAGCCGACCCATGCCACTAGCAGAAGCAGTCCCACCACATCGATAGGAAGCTTCTTCGTCGGCGTTTCCCGGGGCCGATAGATGATCCACGTTACGGCCGAGGCAGCGATTCCCACCGGGATATTGACGTAGAAGATCCATGACCAGCTGTAATTGTCTGTGATCCATCCTCCCAGGATAGGCCCGGCAATCGGCCCCACCGTTGCAGTCATCGCCCACAGCGCCAGTGCCAGGCCGGCCTTGGCCTTGGGATATGAGCTCAGCAAGACGGATTGCGACAGGGGAATCAATGGGCCGGCCACTACGCCCTGCAGGACTCTTGCCGCGAGCAGGAACGGCAGGCTGGACGCAATTCCGCAAAGCCACGAGGCCAGAACAAACATCAGGATGGATCCGACGAGGAGGCGAACCTGTCCGAAGCGCTGCGTGAACCAGCCGGTCAGCGGCATCGAGACTGCATTGGCGGCGGCAAAGATCGTAATGACCCACGTACCTTCATCGACGGACACTCCAAGGTTGCCGGAGATCGTCGGTATCGCGACGTTGGCGATCGATACATCGAGCGCGGACATGAACGTGGCCAGCGCGACAACGATGGTTGCGATGACCAGCTTGCCGCCTGTCAGCGGTGGAATCCCGGTTGTCGGCCCGCGTGAATCAGGTTCTTGCGCCATCGACTATAACGCGTGTAAGACGTGACTTGAAAATGAAACTGAAGTAATCGGAAAGCGCTGCTCCGGCATGCGGCGAACCCGTGAGAATCGGCAGCACGGGAACGATGCCACGGATACCGATGTATCGGTTACATCAATCCCCCGAGAGTTGTGCCTGATCCTGCAAGCAGACAAGATCGAGCGTCGGAACATCGGCAGCGCCGGCTACGCAGTCGGCTATCAGAGCCGCTCGCAGTTCAGTCGTGAATACAGTCGGCTATACGGGGTATCGCCGCCGCAGCACATGGATGGCAGCAGTACGACATAACGGAGGGGTAGTCGGGCGTGGACACCAGCTTGTCGAGCGCCCGAAGCCCGCGCCCAAGCGCATCCCGATTTTCATATTCTTCAAATTCACTACATTTTCCCCGTTGCCGTCAGGCAAAAAAAGCTTGTCAGCCCGCTTGCGATGAACTACGCACCGAAACGTGGAGATCCTCGCCTCGAGAAGCCTCGAGAATACTCACCGGAATTCATGATGCAAGAATGTTATTCGCGCTCGTCACGTTGAGCAGGTCGCGCGCAGCCATCCCGCCACTTCGTTGGCCGGCATCGGCCGGCTTATCAGGTAGCCCTGGATCGCATCGCACCCCAGCTCACGCAGATACTCGCACTGGTCGTCCCGCTCAATGCCCTCGGCCACGACACTCAGTTTGAATTTGTGTCCGAGCGCAATGACCGCGCCCGCAATGGCGGTGTCGTTCGAATCGTGCGGCAGGCCGCGCACGAAGGTCTGGTCGAGCTTGATGCTGTCCACTGGCAACCGCTTCAGGTAGGCGAGCGAAGAATATCCCGTGCCGAAGTCGTCGATCGACAGGTGCACGCCCAGTTCACGGATCTGTTCGAGCAGGGGGACTGCCTGCGGCTGCATCAACGCGCTTTCGGTGATTTCAAGGCGCAACCGCTCTGCGGCCAGACCGGTAGCTTGCAAGGTCTGCCGCACCTGCTGCGGGAAGCCCTCGTCGACCAGCTGGCGCGCCGACACATTGACTGCCACCGAGAGTGGGCATGGCCAGCCCATTGCCTCCTCGCAAGCGCGCCTGAGCGCAAACAGGCCAAGCGTGCGGATCAGGCCGGTTTCCTCGGCCAGCGGGATGAAGCGGTTAGGCGAGACATTGCCGAGTTCCGGATGCGACCAGCGCATCAAGGCTTCGAAGCCCGTGATGCGCTGGGACGCCAAATGATAGATGGGCTGAAAAACCAGTGAGAGTTCGTCTTGCTTGAGGGCCCGAGCCAAACTGGCCTCCAAGACCAGACGCTCGTGCTGGAGCGCATCCGCGCGGGCCGAACAAAACTGGAAATTGTTCTCGCCATTCAGTTTGACGCGGTACATGGCAATGTCCGCACTCCTGAGCAAGGTCACCGCATCTGTGCCATCGTCCGGAAAGATCCCCACGCCGATACTGGCACCGAGCCGATATTCCCGCCCTTGAAGTCCGAATGGCTCGCCGGTGCGACGCAGCACTTTGCGCGCCAAATGTGCAAGCACTTCTGCGTCGCCTCCATAGTCCAGCACCAGCACGGCGAATTCGTCACCGCCCAGCCGAGCTACCGCGTCTGTCGCGCGAAAGCAGCCGCGCAGGCGCTGCGAGAACTGTCGCAGGAGGGCGTCGCCGGCGTCGTGGCCCAAAGTGTCGTTAATTCGCTTGAAGCCGTCCAGGTCAATGAACAGCAACGCCACCTGCTGTTTGTCTCGCTGCGCCCGCGCGATCGCCTGGCGCAGCCGTTCGTTGAACGAGGTGCGGTTCAGGAGACCGGTGTGTTGATCGTAGCTGGCGAGGTAGCGGATGCGCTCGTCGGAGCGCCTGCGCTGAATGAATTGCCCGATCTGCGCGCCCAGCGTGCGACTGATCGCCGGCAAGGATGCGTCCGGCTGGCGGGAAAAGCGGCTAAAGAATTCCAGCACGCCGATTACACGCCCGTCACCTCGCACCGGGAAAGCGAAAGCGCCGCGCAGACCGATCTCGATGGCGCATTCGCGGCGCAAAAGACTCTGATCCCTGTTGACATCGGTAACCCAGCGGGCCTCGCCGCTGCTAAACACCTCGCCGATCAGACCCGTGCCTGGTGGAAATGAGACGCGCCGTGAGGCTTCTTCAAACGCGCCATAGGCTTTGCGGTCAACGCTCAAGCCTCTGAGCAGGCGCATCTGGTTCGTCGCTTCATCCAGCGACCAATACGCGCCCCATTCCCATCCGAGCGTCTGGCAGATGATGCGAATGATCTTGCCCGCGATCCGCGGAAGTGCATCGGTGCCGGCCAGCAGGCGGGCAACCTCCAGCTCTACGCGCTGCTGCATCTGGATGCGCTTGAGCGACGTGATATCGCACAGTACGCCACGCAACCGGCGCGGAACGTTGCCATCGGGTCCGCCGATCAACCGCAACCATCGCAGGCCGCCATCTTCGCGCACCACTCGGACTTGTGCGTCGAACGCCTTTCCCTGGGTAAATGCAGCGCGCACCATTTCGGTGATGCGCCGGCGATCGTCGGCGTGTAAGTTGGTGCGGTAGTCAGGCAGGGCCTGCCCGGATGGTGATGCAGCAAGGCCTAGCAGGCGGCGCGCTTCCTCGGAGAAGTCCGGACCCTTGGCCAGCAGGTCGAACGACCACATGCCGAAATGCGCCATCCGCTCGGCCTCGGTCAGAGCAGCGATTCGCTCTCGCAGGTGAGCTTCGCGTTTAGCGAGCTCTTTATTTAGGTGTTCAGCTTCCGACGGGGCCGAGTCTGCAGGTCCGGCCGTCCCCAACCTGATGGCTATGCGCAGCGGGGCGGGTTCGATTGAATCGAGCGTCATGGCAAGACGCCTTCTGGTCTTGTTTTTACTGCGTCGGCATTGATCGCCAAGACCTGCTCGATAATCCGATGATCGTCTTGTGTCAACGAGTCGGAATGAAACTGTTGGAGGTCCTGCAGGGCGCTCTGCAATCGAATCCTGGCAAGCCGGTCGGTGGTCAATATCGGCCATGCATGCATGAGATATGCAAGTGGAATGACCCTTCTTCGCTCGCACCAACCATCAAAGAGATAGAGGCACAACCGATCCATTTCTTCTGCGTCATCCTGCTTTGAATAGATCCGTGTCATTTCTCTCACTTCCGCGGAATACGGACAACGTCGCCTCAAAGCTCCCAGATCAGTGCCCCGTGCCGATCACCGAGCGCGGCGGGTTGGGTAATGAAAGAACTCTGGGATATGTGGATCTACGAAACCGCCACGGCCTTCAATCTCCCATCGCGCCTGTACACCAGTTCCGACTTTAGCTCGGAACCTGAAGGAGCTCGCGAGGAGCTTCCTCCGTTCATGCATGAGTGCTGCCATTCATGTGGTGCTGCGGTGATACCCCGTATAGCCGGCTGTATTCACGACTGAACTGCGATCGGCTCTGATAACCGACTGCGTAGCCGGCGCTGCCGATGTTCCGGCGCTCGATCTGTATTAGCCGACGTGCCTCGTAAAGTCGGAGTTGCTTTTGGTACTGCATGGGCGTAAGGCCGGTAATTGCCTTGAAGTGGTGGTGCAATGAGGACTCGCTCATCCCGACCTGGTCGGCAAGTTCCGGGATGCGCAGCGGTTGCGCGTAGTGCTTGCGCAGCCAGGCGATCGCCTTGGCTACCCCGTTGGCTGGACTGCCGGCCACGGCCAGTTGCAGCAGGCGTTCGCCGTGCGGCCCGGATAAAAGCCGGTAAATGATCTCCTGCTCGATAAGGGGCGCCATCGGCTGGATGTCGCCGGGAGCATCCAGCAGGCGCAACAGGCGAAGCGTCGCATCCAGCAAGTCGAGGCTCGCACGGGCGACAATGACACTGCATGCTCCTTCGGTTGCCGTGGGGTGTGGCGGCAAGTCCACCCTCGCGAGCACTTCGTGTAGACGCTCCGGGGTAATCGCCATACCTAGTCCAAGACACGGCTGTTCCTCGCTAGCCTCTATCACCCGAAACGCCACGGGAACATCGAACGACACAAATAGGTAGTCGTCGACACCGTAATGTTCGACGTGTCCACCGATTTCGATGCTCTTCCGACCCTGTACCACCATCCCGAACACCGGCGATTGCGCGCAATGGATCGACGGTGAGCGGGAGGTGTACCGCGCTACTACCAGGCTGTCGATAGGCGTAGCGTTGGCACCTTCGTCTTTTGCATGACGGGCGACCAGCTGGGAAATTTCCTTGAAGGCATCGAATCTCATGGCGGGCAACGAAACCGATCCGGGCTTTGTACCAGTCTCCCATGGTAGCTGCAGATAGATTCACCCGTGCGTCCGTATGCAGGATTAGGCACAACTCTCGGGGTATTGATGCAACCGATGCGTCGGTATCCGTGGCATCGTTCGCACGCCGTCGATTCTCAATGGTCTCACTGCAAGTCACTGCCGAGCTTCGCGAGGGCGCTTCTCTTCCATGTCCAGGTGTTGAAGTTCGCTAATTCCGCTAATGATGTCCGTTGGTGCGCGACGCGGCCTAACCAGCTTCCGAAGGCTTCTTCATAGAATGGTCTCGGAGCAATCGGCGTCAATTCTCTTCATCCGGCCCGCCTCGGATCTCGGCCAATGAATTCGGCGTGCGGCGGGCCACGGAATCACTGCCTGCTCAATGGCTAGCATAGCGCCTCGCTTGAATAAGCGATGTAATCGGCCACGTT
This sequence comes from Trinickia mobilis, assembly GCF_017315705.1. GTDB lineage: Bacteria > Pseudomonadota > Gammaproteobacteria > Burkholderiales > Burkholderiaceae > Trinickia_A > Trinickia_A mobilis. The sequence goes on from NZ_JAFLRF010000003.1 coordinate 374,975, forward strand.
TGCCAGATTCGGGGGCTTTCAGCATCCCATTTTGGTCGTCGGGGCGAACCCGAAACGCGAATCGGATTGGTCTCAAACTCATTTGAGCGGTGACGTTGGACATGCTGGCTCCATCCTTCTTGCGGGGTGGGTCGATATCGCGTTTCCTTGGGCCTGTGACCTGTTACAAAACCCCTGATCTTTGGCAGAGCAAATGCCATTGGGTGTTTCCTGCCTAATCTACAGGTGCCATGCAATAGCCAGAGGACGAGGACGTGATTCTGTAGCTTATCCGACGATTTCTGATTCAATTGCGAGCCCTAGCTGGAGCAGTTTTTCGTCATCGCTTTGCCGACGCATAAGCTGAACACTAGTTGGAAGGCCCAGTGAGTCTTTGCCTGTTGGCATCGCAATGGCAGGGGTATCGAGGAAGCTACCCAGCATCGTGAGCGCGAGCGTCGTGAGGTTCACTCGTGCAAACAGGTCAGAGTCCTTCTCGAGATCTGCAATCGGTGGGGCTACGTGCGCTACAGTCGGCATGGCTACAGTCGCATCGCCGATCTCGGCGGCAAAAGACCTCATCAACTGTGCGCGGTGCTCTCTCAGTTCGGTCAGCCGTCCGGATGGAACGTAGCGATTTGCTTCCAGGCGCGCGCGAACTCGTTGATCGATGCGTTTTGCGTCCGGGGAGTCGAGCAGAGCACGATGCAGCGCAAAAGCTTCCAAACCGCCTGGCCATCCTTGGTCGCGAATAAGGGCGTAGATGTCAGCAAACGACGGAAGTTCACGCTCTTCGATTACAGCGCCGTTGCGCTTGAGGTTACTCAAGAATGCCCGGAAATTTCCTTCGACTTCTGCGGTTACACCGTAACGCGAAGTGAGCGAGGGATCGACGATGAATATCTTTTCCTCGAGGCTTGTAGGCGACGAGCTATCGGGACAGACGCCCCCCAGGACGTTGTCGAACGCGACGCAATCTGTGACCGTTTGAGCGAGTGGGCCAATCGTGTCGAAGGATGGTGCGAGGTTGATTGAATCTCGTCCGTCATATCTGATGCGGCTCGCTCGGTATCCCGTCAGGCCGTTCAGCGCACTCGGTACTCGGATTGAACCGCCCGTGTCTGTCCCAACCGCGATTGGAACGATGCCCATAGCGACAGCGATCGCAGAGCCAGAGGACGAACCACCGGGTACTCGGGTTCCGTGGTCAAGATACGGATTGGTCGGCGTTCCGAAGTGCGGATTCAGGCCTAAGCCCGAGAATGCGAATTCACTGAGCCCCGTCTTGCCGATGCACACCAACCCGGCGGCCGACGCGCTTGCCACCAGCGGCGCGTCTGCGGTTGCAGCAGGGCGCTCGGAGAAAACCTTTGAGCCGGCCGTCGTGACGGTTCCAGCAATATTGAACAAGTCTTTCCACGCGATCGGGACACCGTCGAGCGCCGACAGCGGGACGCCTTTCCGCCAGCGTTCTGCAGAAGCTTCGGCTTCGCGCAGTGCGCGTTCCGGCGTGACGCTGAGGAACACGGACGGCACCTCTGCCGCCTTCGCCAACGCGCGCTTTGCAACTTCGACGGGATTGTTCTTTCCGTCGGCGTACGACTGCGCTATTTCCAGACCGGTCGGGAAACGGTGTTGCTGCGGGCTTTCTTTTTTCATTCGTCGGACTCCATGTAAATGTGCGCTGCTTCAGCGAATGCGATGATTTTGCTGCCGCGAACGCGTTGAGTGAGCCGCAGTGCGAGTGCGCACCAAAACCGCGGATTGGCTTCCCCCTATTTCTATGATCGCAAATAGGTCGCGCACGTTACGCCGGCGGCGCTTTCGGCATCGGGACGAAGCCAGGAAGCAGCTCAACAAGCCTGATCCAGTTTCTGATGTTCGGATACGGCTCAAGTGACAACCCACCTTCAGGTGCATGGGCGATGTAAGTGTAGGCCGAGATATCCGCCAATGTTGGATGGTCGCCAATTGCGAAAGGGGTCGTCGACAATATCCCGTCTAGCACACGAAACAGTTTTGTCGCGATTCCGACTGCGGTTCCCATCGGGACCAGTTCCTCGTTATAGACCTTTAGTCGACGTGCCGCGCATGGCCCAAAAGCGATTTGCCCGGCCGCAAGCGAAAACCATTGCTGCACGGTCGCGCTACCTACCGGGTCGGTAGGCAACCAGGAATCGGGGGCATATTTCTTGGCCAGGTAGACGAGAATTGCATTCGAGTCAAAGATGACGACGTCATCATCGATGATGACCGGTACTTGAGCAAACGGATTCCGAGCGAGGAACTCGGGCTTGCGCAAATCTCCGCTCGTCGGGTCGATGTCAATTATTTCAAAGGGCAAATTGAGAATCGACAGGAAGAGCTGGACACGGTGACCGTGCCCGGAGTATGTCATTGAATAGAGTTGAATCGGCCTGGTTGGTTTTCTGACTGCTTGCATGGTGTGCCTTATCGCCGGCCTCTGCCGTAACGATATTTCATGCGTCGTTCGACGTCGGGTTGCAAAAAATCGCACGCACCTGCGCGCCGCGTGCGATTTGGGAATGAGTCGGTCTATACCGGCAGGTGCTCTCTGCGACTTCGAACAATCAGTTTGACGGGGGAGGATTACCCCACACATTCGCAAACCGCAGCAGGCCGGTGCCGGGGTGGCAGTTTATGTACTCCAGGGATGGAGTCGTTCCCAGGACAAAGACCTCATGCCAAGTCACTACTTGCCTATCGGCGCCGTACTTCCTGCGCATTGCAAGAGCGTGTTTGAAAATGTCCAGATGGCTCTTGTGCTCTGCTGCCCATCGTTCCAGCTGGGCCAGCGCGAGAAAGTAGCCATGCTTCGACGTCTCCCTCAATTCCTGTCCATCCTTGTCCAGATGTACGATTGCCCGCAGGGACAGGTAGCCAGTGGTTTCCGGATGCTCCTTCAGGTAGGCCATGCCCGTCTCGAGCTTGGGCTGCAGATTCTGATAGTAGTCGTCGAGCTGTTCACCTTCCGCTTTCTGCCAAACCTGTCCGGATCTGATGCTTACCACGTTCGGTGGGACATCGACGCGTACCCGCCTTACCGGTCCTCCTGCATAGTTGCCTTCCGGCGTCGTTTCGCCATAGGGCGAGTTAAGCGGATCGATCGCCGAAATGGGCAGACGGTCACGCATCGCGCCGAAATAGCCGGCCGTGTACATCGGCTCCAGCGCGGCTTGGCGCGTGCGCGCCAAGCCCGCGTGGTAGTACGGCTCGGAGAAGATGGTCTCCATGCGATCGTACGGGACCGTGAGTGTCTCGCGCCAGTAGCCGACGGCTTCCTGCTCTCGCTCTGTTGACCTGAACCAGGCGTTGAAGCTATCCACATGCTTCCAGAGCGCATACCGGACGATATCGGTCCAGTATGCTACGACGATCGAGTTAACCATTCCGGCCTCGTCCGTCTGACGCATCTCCTCGAAGCTGTCGGGCCCGTAAGCACTGTCAAAGGCCCGGCGCATTCTCTGAAAAAAAGCGCGCTCGGCTGCCATGTCCGACGCCTGGCGCTGTACGGCGATGTAGTCAGAGACGATCGTCGTTACAGGGGCTTGCCAGCGGACGTGAAACTTGGGCGCCGCTGGTTTGAATTCACCAGGGCGCCTTGCCGCGATGGTTCGGGGGTATTCGAAGTGGAAGCTCATTTTGCACACTCGATTTTCGAGAATCCGTCGTAGTCGGTGTCAACAGTCGTCTGGCTCGATTCATTGACCAGCAGGCGGAACACGTCCGGGCGCGCGTAGTGGCCGACCGCATCCATATCAAATTTGGCGCGCGGGATGTCATCGAGATCGATGTCAGCGACGAGGATCGTCTCTTCGTCGAAATTCGGTCCGGCGATGACCGTGCCAAACGGATCGATGATGCAACTGCCGCCAACCGACACCACCGCGTCCTGGGCTAGATCCTGGAACGCCGGGTAATCGGCGGGATAATCCGAGCGGCGCGCGAACTGATTGCTCGACAGAACAAAACAGCGGCCTTCGAGCGCCACATGACGCATCGTGGGCAGCCAGGTTTCACGGCCGTCCGCCGTCGGCGCACACCAGAGTTCGATACCTTTCCCGTACAGGGCCGTCCGATACAACGGCATGTAGTTTTCCCAGCAGATCGCGGCGCCCACTTTGCCTATGGCCGTGTCATAGACCGGCATTGTCGAGCCATCGCCGCGGCCCCAAACCAGGCGCTCCGCGCCCGTGGGGCCGAGCTTGCGATGCTTGCCGAGAAACGCCCCGTCCGGTCCGAAGAACAGCGCCGTGCAATAGAGCGTGCCGCCGTCGCGCTCGATCACGCCAATCACCAACTGCACGCGGTTCTCACGCGCGATATCCGAGAGCGCATCGACGGCGGGGCCGGGCACATCCACCGAACTGTCCCAGTAACGCCGATACCACTCGCGCCCTTCCCAATCGCGATGTCCGATCACCGTATTGAAATTCAGCCCACGCGGATAGGCAGACAAAAAAGCCTCCGGAAACACGACCAACTTTGCGCCTTTCACGCTCGCGTCCTGAGTCAGGTCGCGCACTTTGGCGAGGCTCGACTGGAGATCGAAGGAAACGGGCGCTGCCTGTACGACGGCGACTTTCAGCTTTCTGCTCATGATGAATCGACTCCTTGGAATAGAGATGTTGTCAGTGGGTGGCGAGGGTGGGTTCGGGTGCTTCTTCTCCGGTGGCGGATTCGCGCAGGAATAGCCCGCCGATGACGACGCTCAGTCCCGCGAAAACGACGGGATACCAGAGGCCGAAGTAGATGTCGCCGGTCGCGGTGACCATTGCGAACGCGACAGCCGGAAAAAAGCCACCGAAAATGCCGTTGCCGAGGTGATACGGAAACGACAGCGCCGTGTAGCGCACACGGACGGGAAACATCTCGACAAGCGCGGCGGCCAGCGGCGCGTAGACCATCGAGAAGTACGCACACAGGATGACGAGCATCAGTACGACCATCGGACGATTGATGCGAGCGGGGTCGGCTTGTTCGCGATAGCCTGCGTGAATCAGTGCTGCGTGCAAAGCTGCGAGATCGAAGCCCGCGAGCGTTGTCGCGCCGATACTGACGGACGGCTGCACCGCCGATGTCTCGACCATGTTCGAGTAGGGCACGCCGGATTTCGCTAGCGCCGCCTTGATCTTGTCGCACGCGCCGCTCGGCGGGTGCGTGCCAAGCAAATCAATCTGAAGCCCGCACGCGCCAGGCGCAGCATGCACCGTGACGGGATTTGTCGCCGCGGCCGCTTCGAGAGCGGGATTGGCGTAATGCGTGATCCCGCGAAACACGGGAACGAAGGTGAACGTCGCGAGCAGACAGCCGGTGAGAATGACCTTCTTTCTGCCGATCTTGTCGGACAGCGCGGCGGCGAGCCACATCATCGGCAGGCTGACGACGAGTGCTGCGCACGCGAGCAGGCTCGCCGTGCCGATGTCGACCCGCAGCGTCTGCGTGAGAAAGAAGAAACTGTAGGTCTGCGCGGTGTAGAGCACGGTCGTGACGCCCATCACCAAGCCGAACAGCGCGATGAGCATCGCCTTCACGTTGGTCCAGCTGCCGAAGGCCTCGCGGATCGGCTGCTTCGAGGTCTTGCCTTCGGCCTTCATGCGGGCATAAACGGGTGACTCATGCAGCGAGGTGCGGATGTAGATCGAAATCGCGAGCCGCCATACTCGCCGCCGAGACCAAGGCCCTGCAGTACGCGCAGGGTGCGGCAATGCCCACCTGCGCATAGCTCGGCAAAAGGCCCACACAGAATGTCGAACCACCCATCAGTACGATGGTCACGAGGAATGTGTACTTGCGGCCAATCTTGTCGCCGAGCCGGCCGAATATCAGCGCGCCGAGCGGCCGCACCGCAAAGCCGACGCCAAAGGCGATCAGCGCGAAAAGATAGGCGCTCGAACTGGACAGCGGTGCGAAGAACTGCTTCGAAAAAACCGAAGCAACGGCTCCATACAGAAAGAAGTCGTACCACTCGAACAGCGTGCCGAGCGTCGATCCGATGATGACGAGCTTCTCTCGCGAAGGCTCGTGCTGTGCGTTGATGATTTGCGTCTCCATGACTCTCCTTTGTGCCGGGATTTATCGATCCGGCAGACGGGAGTCATGCTAGGGAGCGCTGGATGGCGTGTCAAAATCGTTCGGTGATTAACCGCCATAATGCTGCTAAGCGCATGATTTATCGCGACATTTTCTGTACTATTGGAGCGAACTAAACCGCGTCTCATGCGGGTCTGTTGGCCCGCGAAGCCGGGCATCTGAAACAGCGCACTGTTCAACATGACGGCGCGCAACGCCTTGCTCTGACATTCAAGCGTGTCGTTGAGCACGGCCTTGATCCCTTCGATGCCGGCCGCCTGGAACGCGTTTCAGCCCGATTCGTTCGCCTGAATGGTACGGAAAAAACGTATACAAATCAATTGGATAACAACGTTTATAAAGCTCTTGAACGATTATTTAGGACGCGCGCCGGAGGCCCGATCAGCATTCGTCTCAGTCAATTCGTTGACGCGCGGAGTCGATGAGCCACATTGACCCGAAGCTGGCGATCAGCGGACCTGCTGAGCGGCCGGTTTGCGCGCTTACATCCTATGCATTCCTATTGGAGTGATCTCATGCTCGAGTG
>NZ_JAFLRF010000003.1:381603-386881 GCF_017315705.1 Trinickia mobilis
TGTGTTCGAGTCAGGGGAGGTGTCCCTTCGCGAACTTCAGGGCGAAGTCAAAGGCGTATGGCTCGACATCACTTAGGCGGGAATCGAGCATGACGTCCTCCTCATAGACGGCGCGCAGCATATGCGTTGCATGATCGTCAAAGATGTCAAACGCCTGCTAACGGACTCCTTTTTTTAGGTCCTTAGCGAACTCAGTGGTGACGCTTGGCCGCAGTCGCCATCGGCTAGTCTTAACGCGGCCATGAAGGAATAATCGATGAGTCAACCAGACGACTTCGCCGCACCGGTCGAGACAGAACTGACCGGAATTAACCTGATCAACAATCCGATGCTCAACAAGGGCACCGCTTTTACCGACGAAGAACGCGATGCATTTCAGCTGCATGGATTGCTTCCACCGCATGTCGGCTCGCTTGAGGAGCAGGTCGAGCGCCGGTTGAAGGTGCTGCGCGCCTTTGAGACCGACTTCGAGCGCTACGCTTTCCTGCGCGAGCTGCAGGACAGTGACGAAACGCTGTTCTACGCGTTGATTGTCAGCAATCTCGAAGAGACCTTGCCGCTGTTCTATACACCGACCGTGGGCGAAGGCTGCCAGCGCTTCAGCGAAATCTGGCACAAGCCACGCGGTGTCTTCGTCAGTTACCCGAACAGGCACCGCATTCGCGAAATGTTGTCGGACCCCCGCTTCGATAATGTGCGAATCATCGTAGTCAGTGACGGTGAGCGTATCTTGGGGCTCGGGGATCAGGGCGCCGGTGGCATGGGCATTTCGATCGGTAAGCTTGCACTTTATACGGCCTGTGCAGGCATCCATCCGAGTGAAACACTGCCGGTACTGTTGGATGTCGGAACGAACAACCAGGAACGCCTTGACGATCCGCTGTATATCGGATGGAGGCACAAGCGCATAGGTCGCGACGAGTATGATGCTTTCGTCGAAGAGTTCGTTACGGCGGTGGCAGAGCGGTGGCCCGACGTACTGCTCCATTGGGAAGATTTCGCGGGTTCCAACGCCGCACGTCTCCTCGAACGCTATCGCGATCGGCTCTGCACCTTCAACGACGATATCCAAGGCACTGCCGCCATCGCGGCAAGCTCGCTTCTGGCCGCCGTCAACGTCACCGGTGTACCACTAACGGAGCAGCGCATTGCCGTGCTCGGCGCCGGATCGGCCGGATGCGGCATCGCCTCTTTGTTGCTCCAGGCAATGATCGATGCTGGGGTCGACGAGGTGGCGGCACGCCGCCGCTTCTTCCTTGTCGACCGTAACGGACTGCTCGTAGAGGGCATGGCTGACATTACGCCGGCACAGAGGCCGTTTCTCCAGAACCCAGAGGTAGTCGCGAATTGGAGCCGCGAGGTACCGGGCACGGTCGGTCTCGCCGACGTGGTTTCGAATGCGCATCCGACAGTGCTAATCGGAGTTTCGGGGCAGGCTGGCGTCTTCAGCGAGTCTATTGTTCGCACCATGGCGCGTCACGTTGAGCGGCCGGTTATCTTCCCGCTGTCCAATCCGACCTCGCGCAGCGAAGCTACACCGGAGCAACTCATGCTGTGGAGCGAAGGCCGTGCACTCATCGGCACAGGGAGTCCGTTCCCACCGCTCCACTGGAACGGCCAGACACGCAAGGTCAATCAAACCAACAATTCATATGTTTTTCCTGGCGTCGGACTGGGTGTCCTCGCTTGCGGTGCTCGTCGCATCACCGATGCGATGTTCATGGTCGCAGGAAAGACCGTGGCCGCCCTGTCACCTACCGTTAGGGACAAGGATGGGCTGCTACTGCCGCCTGTTACCGACCTGCGCAAGGTTGCGGTGGCCGTCGCGAAGGCCGTCGCGTTTCAGGCGCAGGTCGACGGCGTCGCGCAACCGTGCGATGCAGCCACCCTTGACGCTCGCATAGCGGCGCGCGTCTGGGAGCCGCACTATCGGCCCTATCGGAAACGCGGCTAGAAGTCGGACTCGCACGGCAGCATTAGATGTCGCACGAGTCCACCTCTTCTCACTGCGTGATCGGGTCGTGCCGAGAGGCCGTGGGTTGAACCTGCTGGTAACCCAAACGCAGTCCGAATCTCTCAGCTAAACCCCGTACTGAAGTTAGGTTGGTCTCAAGGCGGGGTTTAGTTTTGGGGACGTCATTCCGAGCGCATCGGCGGAGGCTATGTCCCTTCGTCAGGCGTTTAATGCTGACTTGAGTTGGCGAAAGGTAAGCGGTCGGGCAACCCTTCTTGAGTCGCTCCGATGCTCTTGGGAGTGTCCACTTAACGATGAGCCGACCCCCGAAAATCGGACATTTCCTCGGGGTGCTTCTTGGGCGAATACACAGAGCAGGCGAAGTTGGCCGCGCGGATGTCTTGTCAGGGGCGAGCGAATGTGTCGATCGGGTAAAGCCGACGGTTGAGCAACCGCAATCGCAGTGTCCAGATGACAAAGATGGCCACGCGGAAATGCCACCGGGACGCGCAGCCATTCCCGCCGCCGTTCCGCTCGCGGCCGTGCCCGGACTAGCTGCCCGCTCCGGACGCCATCTGCTTTAGCAGCGCCGCCTTGTCGGCCGTCGCGGCCCCGAGCAGGGCGAAGCCCATCAGACGTTTCGTCGCGGGGTCTTCGAAAAGCGCTCGCGCCGCATGCGGTGAGTCGTGTGTGCCCACATCGATGGTCCAGCGGCCCTGAGGCGTGGCGGGCGGCACGATGACGGCCGGCACGACGGGCGTCTTGACGACGATCGGCATCACCGGAAAAACGACTTGCGTGAGCGTGCCGCACAGCGTGCGCGCGAGCGCGCGTGCAGCGTGCATGATCGGCAGCACGTAGGGCTGCACGCGTCCTTCGATGGCAGCACAATCGCCTAGCGCGTAGACGTCCGGCGCACTCGTGCGGCACCAGGCGTCCGTCGCGATGCCGCCTTCGATCTGCAGACCCGCTGCGCTCGCGAGCGATGTGTTCGGCACGAGGCCGATCGCGGAGACGACGACGTCCGCATCGAGCACCGCACCGTCGGTGAGGGTTAACCGATAACCTGACTCGCGCCGTACGATCGCGGAGACGCCGCGGGAAAGCCGCAGGTCCACTCCCGCGTCCGCCAGCGCACGGGCATACTCGGCGCCCACCTCGGGCGGCAGCAGCCGCGAAAGCGGCGCATCGGCCGGGTCGATCAGGCTCACAGCGTAGCCGGCAGCGATCAGGTCGTTGGCGAATTCGCAGCCGATGAGGCCCGCACCGACTATCGCGACCGACCGGCGCAACGCGAGCGTTTCGCGAAAACGCACATAATCGTGGAGATCGTTGACGGACAGGACATCGCCCGCGCCGTTGCCCTCGATTGGCACGCGTCGCGGCGCTGCGCCGGTCGCGAGCACCAGCGCGCGATAGCGCAGCCGCTGCCCGTCGACCACGATCGCGTGTTCGACGGGCACGATCCGCTCGACTTGACGATAGGTCCAGATTTGCGCGCGCAGTTGCGCCGCCATGGCCTGCGCATCGAAACTCGCGAGTTCGCTCGGCGCCTTCTTCATCGCAAGCGCATTCGAGAGCGCGGGCTTCGAGTAGAAGCTGCCATCGTTGCGGCTCACGATCACCAGTGGTGTGTCGCCATCGAGCTTGCGCAGCTCGCGCGCCACCGTATAGCCGGCTAGGCCCGTGCCGACGATCACCAGCGGATCGTGTTGCCCCATGGAAGCGTCGCGTTGGCTCATTCCGTCACCACCTGCATCTCGAAGTCATGCTTGCCGCTTGCGCAGTCGGGGCACAGCCAATCGTCCGGCACGTCTTCCCAGGGCGTGCCCGGCACGATGCCCTCGTCGGGCAGCCCTTGAGCCTCGTCATAGCGAAACCCGCAAATTATGCATTCCCAGATCTTCATCGCCTCATCTCCCTAATACGATTGACCCAACGTCCAGATTCCTCGACATATATTTTTCGAAACCAGCGCCTTAGGCGGTGGTAGCGACATATGGCCTGACCATCTTGGCCGGGTCCACGACGCGGTCAAACGTCTGTCCATCGACAAAGCCAAGTTCCAGAGCTGCAGCCTTCAGGGTGAGGTCATGCTCCGCAGCATGGTGGGCGACGGCTGACGCACGGTCGTAGCCGATTACCGGCACCAGGGCGGTCACCAGCATGAGTGAGCGATCGACGTATTCGCGGATCTTCCTGACGTTCGGCCGGGTGCCCTCAACCAGAAAGCGCCTAAAATTCGTGCAGCCGTCAGTCAGCAGCGTAATCGACTGTGTGACGTTGAAGATCATCAACGGCTTGTAGACGTTCATCTCCAGATATCCACCAGCGCCGCCAAAGCCGACTGCTACGTCGTTCGCCATCACCTGGACGGCGACCATGGTTAGCGCCTCCACCTGGGTCGGGTTGACCTTGCCGGGCATGATGGACGAGCCTGGCTCGTTTTCAGGGATCAGCAGTTCCGCGACGGCGGCAGCGATGGACATCGCTGCAGGAAAGGAGTCGTTCGACGACTGCGACATGTTGACGTGATCGTTAGGGTGAACCGGCTTCTTGCTGGCGAGCGGCGTGCCCGCGAGCAGGCAACAGCGGTTTGAGATCACCTCGTTGAGGTTCATGTTGAACTGTGTCCCGCTGCCGGTCATCCAGACGTGCAGGGGGAACATGTCGTGATGCTGCCCAGCGAGGATTTCATCGCACACCTGAGTGATGAGCGAATGAGCCTGATAATCGAGACGTTTTCCGGCGTGGTTTGCATTGGCTGCCGCTTTCTTGAGTACGGTATAGGCGGTAATCATTTCCCGCGGCATCAGCTCGCGGCCGATGCTGAAATGTTCGATTGATCGCTGTGTCTGGGCGCCCCAAAGCTTGTCGGAGGGAACGCTAACTTCCCCGAGGCTGTCGACCTCCGTGCGATAATTTTCCATCGTGATTTTTCCTTCATTCCTGCTTCAGCTTGTCGATGGCATCCAGCATGTGCGTGCTGTACGTGATGGCGGCGCCGGCGTTCAGGTTGATGGCAACGCCCAGCGCTTCTGCGATTTCGTCATCGGTCACACCGAGCTTGACGGCCTCGGCGGCATGAAAGGCGATGCAGCCGTCGCAGCGCGTGGTGACTGCGACGGCCAGCGCGATGAGTTCACGCGTCTTCGCGCCGAGATGGTTAGTGTTGGCGCCCGCACCAGCGACAAGGGCAAAACCGCGGAGAGTGTCCGGCGCGCGTGTGGACAGTTCCGTGAGGCGGGAACTGATGTCCTGAATCGTCTCTTTCCACTCGAGCATGAGATCACTCCAATAGGAATGCATAGGATGTAAGCGCGC
>NZ_JAFLRF010000003.1:386891-408489 GCF_017315705.1 Trinickia mobilis
CTCGCCAGCTTCGGGTCAATGTGGCTCATCGACTCCGCGCGTCAACGAATTGACTGAGACGAATGCTAATCGGGCCTCCGGCGCGCGTCCTAAATAATCGTTCAAGAGCTTTATAAACGTTGTTATCCAATTGATTTGTATACGTTTTTTACGTACCATTCAGGCGAACGAATCGGGCTGAAACGCGCTCCAGGCGGCCGGCATCGAAGGGATCAAGGCCGTGCTCAACGACACGCTTGAATGTCAGAGCAAGGCGTTGCGCGCCGTCACGTTGAACAGCGCGCTGTTTCAGATGCCCGGCTTCGAGTTCATCAGGGATGTCGTCGCGCGACGTGCGCGTGCAGGCATCAACCTGCGCGTGATCCGCTCGGGTCCGGGTGATGCGCGCGATCTGTGGCGATCGTCGACGCGCGATGGGGAGCGGTTTGCGGCGGGCCTCGTTACGCAGGACAAAGCCGTGCGCAGCGTGCGCTGCGAGAACGCGATGCGCGTGAACACGGCTACGGCGGCACGGACGGCGGTGCTCGCGGGCGGTGGCTTCGCATTACTAACGGAGTTTTCGATCCACGCAAAGCGCACCGTTTCTTCCGAAGCGCGGCGCTCCGATCCGACGAAGGTATAGCCTATGACCAGCGTCGGGTCGCCCGGCACAGATCGCGCGCCTTCAACGCCAAACACCTCCGGTTGGGGAGGGCGTCGGCTGCTTCACATGCGTCTCGATCGGGTGGGGTCAGCCAGGAGCGAACGAAACCGCGTCTCATGCAGGTCTGTCGGGCCGATCGGGCGTGCTCGCGCTCCACAGCACTTCGAACATACCGCACTGGAACGTATAGAACTCCGCGCTTTGAATGGACAGTGCGTAGTGCTCGGCGCGCGATGAAATGAAGGCCACGGTATCGTCGTACAGATAAGTCGTGATACCCACTTCGAAATCGGCGGGCGCGCAGCGGAGTTCGCGGAGATCGCGCGTCGACGATCGCCACAGATCGCGCGCATCGCCCGGGCCCGAGCGGATTATGCGCAGATTGATGCCCGCACGGACGCGTCGCGCGACGACATCCCTGATGACCTCGAAGCCCGGCATCTGAAACAGCTCGCTGTTCGACATGACGGCGCGCAACTGCTTGCTTTGACATTCGAGCGTTTCATTGAGCACGGTCTTGATCCCTTCGATGCCCGAGAAATAGCGCACCTTCGGTTTTCCACCCGCTGAGTTGTGAATCGAGCGCAGTTGCGGGAGCACTTCCTGGACGAGCCGACGTTGTTCCTCGATGCGCCTGAGCAGGGCGATCGGATCCTGCGGAATCACGTAGCTGCGCGCGCCTTTCTGCACGGTCGCGACGAGTCCATCGGCGAGCAGCCGGTCCAGCACTTCGTATGCGTTGGTGCGGCCGATGCCCGCCTTCTGGGCGATGGAAGCGACGGTGGCCTCGCCGAGTTCGAGCGAGGCCAGATAGAAGTCGGCCTTGTTCCCGTCGATGCCGGCCGCCTGGAGCATCTCGATAAGGTTCATTTTCGCCAACCGATCCGGGAAGGTGATGGTCGTTGCAGTCGGATTCGTTCGCCTGAATGGTGCGGCAAAAACCGATACAAATCAATTGGATAACAACATTTGTAAAGCTTTTGAACGATTATTTAGGACGTGCGCCGGACGTCCGAATAGCATTCGTCTCAGTCAATTCGTTGACGCGCGGAGTCGATGAACCACATTGACCCGAAGCTGGCGAGCAGCGGACCGGCTGAGCGTCAAGCTCGGCGTGTCCGATGACGAGATCGCCGAAGCGCTGGGCGTTGCCGTCAACCTGAACGCCGGCGCTGCCATCACGTACAGCGCGCACGTGCTCGACGCCACTCTGGGGCGTTCGGTCGCCTCCATACGCCCCGGTGGCACGGTTGCCCTCGTTGGCGGCGTCGGCGGCTGGGCAACTGAGATCGAGATTCAGCCGGTCCTGATGCGAGCCGCGCGCCTGACGGGCATTTTAGTCGGCAGCCGCGCGATGTTCGAGGATCTGAGTCGGTTCGTCACCGCCGCAAAGATTCGGCCGACGATCGATCGGGTCTTCAGCTTCGATCAGGCGCGCCAGGCCTACGCGTACCTGGAATCGGCCAACCACTTCGGCAAGGTCGTGATCAAGGTCGGCGACTGAGCGCGATTCAACTCGAGCCCATCGTGCCGTCATGAGGAGTGGTCCAATGAAGAAGTCAGGCGTTAAACCGCACCAAGCCAACGAGCAGGTGTCTGTTGCGACGATGAGCCGCCGCCATCTCATTCAAGGCGCATTGCTCTCGACAGTCGCTGCGTCCGCGCTGGTCGTAGCCGCCGAACCGTTAGCGCACCAGGGCGGCGATCCGAAAGTTGAGGTAGAGGGGATTGAATGCAAGCTGATGCGGCTGTACAGCAACGACCTCCCGAAGCATGTCAACGAGGTCATGGAGTACTTCGACGACACGCCGGAGATGCTCTAGTTTGATGTCATGAGTCCCCGAGCAACCGGTCAATGTCCTCGCAGGCATGGTTTCGTCCCCCTCGTGGGCACCTTTTTTAAGCGCGACGAGCAAGCGATCGCGGAATGGCTTTTGCGAATCCCACAATCCGCTGAGCCTATCCAAGGGGCTGCTGCCGCCATGCTTGTGAATCTTCGGCAAGTTTGCTCAATCCCGCAAGTGTTGTGCCTGATACCCCAAAGGGGTGCGCACACTATGTGCAACCGCTGGACATTGCGGAACTTACAGGCTATGTCGGGATAAGTCCTCCTTGCATCATCATTTCAAGGCAATTGCGGATAGATCCGCCTGCGCATCGCTCGCAGAATCAGGCACAACACTCGGGGGATTGTGGTAACCGATGCGTGCGTATCCATGGCATCGTTCGCATGTGGTCGATTCTCGCAGGTTTCGCAGCGTGTCACCGCCGGGCTTCCATCGCATTTGAGCCGAAATGCACCTTACAGTCAGGCCGCACCTGAGAGCAAGCGATATCACCCCACAGAGATCCAACCGAACGCTACTTGCGACGAACGTAACCTCCGCGTCTTCGGCCTCCCCGGTTCGAAGCGCTTTGGCGCCACCACTGCAGGTGGTGGCGCATTTTTTTCACGTGCGGCGGTGATTGATAAGCCTTGGAAACCCAAGGCAAATGGCGTGTAATCGACGCACCGTTCGGGCGAACGTCATGGTGCGAACTGAATGGAAAATCGCGCTAGCAGCGCTTGCGACTTTCGCTGCGCTGGCGAGCGCGGCGGTTTGCATCGGGGGTCCGGGGAGCAACGGAACAGCGAACTCAGTTAAGCCAAGGTCTTCGCATGAATAGCCCCGTGGGACAAGGCGGACGTACGATTAAGAGACGTAGATCGATAAATTTATCGGACCATCTTAACGAGACGTCAGCAATCTTGATCAGTATCGAGCCGAAGCCAGCGGCGCAGGCGTTCGCTGGACGACCCTCTTATGAACACGTTTAACTGACTTCCCTGTTCCGTTGCTCCCCGGACCCCGTACACCACTTTCGACAATAGCTCACGAGAGCGAGGAAATTACGATGACCCGGATACCTCTGGCAAAAGATGAAGAGCTCACACCTGCCCAGCTTGAATTTTTTCGTGTCGCACCGGCCGGAAAATTAAATTTAGCTCGGCTTCTCGCTCATGGAACGACTGTTTTTTTACCCTTTATGGAATTCGCGAAAGCCATTTTTGCGAAGCTTGATATTCCCCCACGCGAACGGGAGATCATTGCGCTTGCCGTTCAACATCTTGAACGCTCGAAATATGAATGGGCGCAACATGTGGAGATTGCGGAGGAGATGGGCATCTCCCGGGACAAGATTGATGCGATCGACGACGGTCGCTTCAACGCGCCAGTATTCAATGAACGAGAGATCGCCATCCTTGCCTTTACAAGGCAAGTGGTTCGGGCTGGACGGGTTGATGACTACGTTTTTGGTGCACTCTCTGCGTTCTATTCATCCCGCCAAATCGTTGAGGCTATCTATACCATCGGCTGTTACATGATGGTGGTGCGCGTATCGGAAGTCGCAGAGATCGAAATCGATGCGGTCCATGGCGCCGAGGTCGTTCGCCAAGCCGTGGCGGAAGCCAAATAACGATAGCAGTCCCTCTTTACATAGCCATGTCCATACCCCGATCTGAATAGCGCTCCCTGACCTGTTCGGCGCGATGCTGAGCCACCTCTCGCACGCGCTCGATCGCCTGCCGACTGACTTGAGCAACGTCGAGAGCGAGGCGTTGAGCGCGTTCAAGGAGCTCTCCAGTGTGGCCCGTCCCGCTCGGCGACGGCAGCAGCAGCGGCGGCTCCGTCAAGTTGGTGCGGCTCAGGCGGCGGTAGAATGAAGCGATGAAAAAGACGAAATCGCTTTACCACGGGCGCCGCTTCCCCGCCGTGGTTATCAGCTGCGCGGTTCGCTGGTATTTCCGGTTCGGCCTGAGCCTGTGCGACATCGAGGAATCGTTGCTCGAACGAGGCATCGTGGTCACGTACGAAACGATCCGTCTTTGTGCCGGCAGGCAGCCGCGACCATGTTTATCTAGTGGAAGTGCGTTGCACATGGCGCCCAAACACCGAGCGGGGTTGGTCGCAGTTGATTTGGCGCCAAGCGTGGGTAGGATCACGGGTAGGAGGCGATCCGTAACGGTGGGAGTCGAACCTGGCGAGGCTTTCCGGGCGGCAGTTGGAGTTTGCTGCCTTCCGCCAATTCAAATTTGACGCGCCACGGAGAAGCCCTTACAATGCGCTCTCTCTGACGCGGGGTGGAGCAGTCTGGCAGCTCGTCGGGCTCATAACCCGAAGGTCGTAGGTTCAAATCCTACCCCCGCAACCAAGCCTTCAAAGCAAAGCCCGCTGGCATACCGCCGTGCGGGCTTTGTTGTTTCTGCCCACGGCTGATTTGACGAGCGGCTCGATTCGCCGGCGCTCATCGCCACGGAGTGCGCAGCTCAATCGCGTGCAGCCCAATCGACCGGTGCTTGTGCGTGCAGCGACGTTGTATCGCCGAACTCGAGTTGCTGCGCGGCGTCGGCCATGTTTGCGCCTAGCGCAGCCCGGTCGCCCGCGCGCTGATTTAAGCGCGGCCGGGGCCTTTGCCGCGGGACAAATAGCAGACGTTTCGCCGGTACAGCGATGCTTCCGCGCGCCGGCCGCCCATCTTGAAATCACCACTGTATTTTTGTACAGTGGTGCCACTTTGAACCCGCTCGATCCGCACTCCATCCCGCCCGCGCTTGCGCCTTCCGGCGCGAGCCGCGCCGCCGTGCGCAAGATCATCCATTGCGATTGCGACTGCTTCTACGCTTCGGTCGAAATGCGCGACGATCCGTCGTTGCGCGGCAGGCCACTCGCGGTCGGCGGCCGTCCCGAGGCGCGCGGCGTCGTCGCGACTTGCAACTACGAGGCGCGCCGTTTCGGCGTGCATTCGGCGATGTCGTCGGCGCTCGCGATGCGCAAATGTCCGGAGTTGCTGATACTGCGGCCCGCGATGGAGAAGTACCGGGCCGCCTCGCGGCAGATCATGGCGATCTATCGCGATTACACGCCCGATGTCGAGCCGCTGTCGCTCGACGAAGCCTATCTCGACGTCACCCGCTCCGAGCACTGCAAGGGCAGCGCGACCCTGATGGCCGAGGAGATTCGCGAGCGGGTTCGCGAGACGGTCGGCGTGACGGTGTCGGCGGGCGTGGCGCCGAACAAATTCGTGGCGAAAATCGCCTCCGATTGGAACAAGCCCGACGGGCTCTTCGTCGTGCGTCCGCATGAAGTCGACGCGTTCGTCGCGGCGTTGCCGGTGCGCAAGATTCACGGCGTCGGCAAGGTCACGGCGGCAAAGCTCGAGAAGCTCGGCATCACGACTTGCCTCGAGATGCGCGCCTGGACGCTGATCGATCTGCATCGGCACTTCGGCGCGTTCGGGCAGCGGCTTTACGAGCTGTCGCACGGCGTCGACCAGCGCGCGGTGCAGGCTGACCAGGAGCGCAAATCGATCAGCGTCGAGACTACCTACGTGACGGATCTGAAGACGTTCGACGAATGCGCGGCGGAGATTCGGCGTCTTACCGAGCAGCTCGACGAACGGATCATGCGCGCGGGCGCTGCATCGGCGGTGCGCAAGCTGTACGTGAAGATCCGTTTCGCAGATTTTCAGCGCACGACGGTCGAGTCCCCAAATCCCCCAAGGGGACTTCCTGCGGGGCGGGGGATTTCCTCCGGGGCGTCCGTCGGCGACGCGACGCATGTGCCTACGCTGCTGGGGCTGCTCGAAAAAGGTTTGGCGCGGCGTAATCGGCCGGTTCGCTTGCTGGGCGTCGGGGTGCGTCTCGAAGAAGACGATTCGACGCTGCATGGGCAGTTTTCGTTGTTCGAGAATGTACCGGATGGGGAGCGGGATCGATAGAATCGAACCCAGACTAACGAGCGCCCCAAGGAGCTGCCGATGGACCTGATTATTCGCCGCGCCGTACTCACCACACACATCGCGCATCGAGACGAGCCGGTCGATATCGGCATCGACGGCGATCGCATCGTCGCAGTCGAGCCGAGGCTCGCGGCCGCCGCGCGCGAGGAAATCGACGCGGCCGGCCTGCTCGTCGCGCCGCCGTTCGTCGATGCGCACTTTCATATGGACGCGACGCTTTCCTATGGATTGCCGCGCGTCAACGCGTCGGGCACGCTGCTCGAGGGCATTGCGCTTTGGGGCGAGCTCAAGCCGCACTTGACGCAAGATGCGCTCGTCGAGCGCGCGCTGCAGTATTGCGATTGGGCCGTCGCGCGCGGGTTGTTGGCGATCCGCTCGCACGTCGATGTCAGCGATGCGCGCTTGCTTGCGGTCGAGGCGCTGCTCGAAGTGAAGCGGCGCGTGGCGCCATATCTCGATCTGCAATTGGTCGCGTTTCCGCAGGACGGCCTATTGCGCAGCGCGGACGCTCGCCCCGGAGGACGTCCCCTTGGGGGATTCGACAATCTGAAGCGCGCGATCGAGATGGGTGCCGATGTCGTCGGCGGTATTCCACACTTCGAGCGGACGATGGCCGATGGCGCCGAATCGGTCCGCCTGCTGTGCGAATTCGCGGCCGAGAAAGGCTTGCGCGTCGACATGCATTGCGACGAGTCGGACGACCCGATGTCTCGCCACATCGAAACGCTCGCCGCACAAACGCACCGGCTCGGGCTTCACGGGCGCGTTGCGGGCTCGCATCTGACGTCGATGCATTCGATGGACAACTACTACGTGAGCAAGCTGCTGCCGCTGATGCGCGAGGCGGGCGTCGCGGCGATTGCGAATCCGCTGATCAACATCACGCTGCAGGGCCGCTCGGACACCTATCCGAAACGGCGTGGCATGACCCGCGTTCCGGAGATGCTCGCGGCAGGGATCAACGTCGCGTTCGGGCACGATTGCGTGATGGACCCTTGGTACAGCCTCGGCTCGGCGGACATGCTCGAGGTCGCGCATATGGGGCTGCACGTCGCGCAGATGACGGGCGTCGACGCGATGCGCGCCTCGTTCGATGCGGTGACCGTCAACGCCGCAACAATCCTCGGTCTCGAAGGCTACGGGATCGCGCCCGGCTGCTACGCCGACTGCGTGCTGCTCGACGCGCGCGATCCGATCGACGCGATCCGCCTGCGTGCTGCGCGGCTGGCGGTGGTGAGGCGGGGCAGAGTGGTCGCGCGTTCGCCTGCGGCGCGCGCGGCGCTGTCGCTGGAAGGTCGGCCGGCGGAAGTTGACTTCAAGCTATCTCGCTGAGTGAAGCCAAGCGCGTTGTGAACCGCGACGCGAACCCACGAAAAAAACCGGTGACCCGCACGTCGTGCTGTGTCACCGGTTCATCGATCCACAAGGAAAGTTCTCGGCGCGCAGCCCATCGACCTGAACGGGCGGCGCGCCGCGCAATACCGCGCGCGGGTTAGTGCGCAGCGTTAGCCGTCATGCCGCTGTGCCGGAGCAGCGCGTCGATTTGCGGCTCGCGGCCGCGGAACGCCTTGAACGACTCCATCGCGGGCCGGCTGCCGCCCACTTCCAGGATCTCGCGACGATAGCGCGTACCGGTCGCCGCATCGAGCACGCTGCCGCTCGCGGCCTTCGCGGCTTCTTCGAACGCGGCATACGCGTCGGCGGACAGCACCTCCGCCCACTTGTAGCTGTAGTAGCCCGCGGCGTAGCCGCCCGCGAAGATATGGCTGAACGTGTTCGGCCAGCGCGAGAACGACGCCTGCGGAATGACGTGGAAGCGCTCGTTGATCTCGCGCGCGAGATCGTTCGCGCTTTGCTGCGCAGCCGGATCGAAATCGACGTGCAGGATCATGTCGAACATCGAGAACACGATCTGCCGCAGCGTGCCGAGGCCGCTCTGGAAGTTCTTCGCAGCCAGCATCTTGTCGAAGAGTTCGCGCGGCAGGGTAGCCCCCATTTCGACGTGCGACGACATGTCGGTCAGCACGTCCCATTCCCAGCAGAAGTTCTCCATGAACTGCGACGGCAACTCGACCGCATCCCATTCGACGCCGTTGATGCCCGACACGCCCAGTTCATCGACGCGCGTGAGCATGTGATGCAGGCCGTGGCCGAACTCATGGAACAGCGTGATCACTTCGTCGTGCGTGAAGCAAGCGGGCTTGCCGCCGACGGGCGCCGAGAAATTGCACGTC
This sequence comes from Trinickia mobilis, assembly GCF_017315705.1. Taxonomy (GTDB): domain Bacteria; phylum Pseudomonadota; class Gammaproteobacteria; order Burkholderiales; family Burkholderiaceae; genus Trinickia_A; species Trinickia_A mobilis. The sequence continues at coordinate 395,550 of NZ_JAFLRF010000003.1, forward strand.
AGATACGCGACCGGCGTCTGCACGCCGCCTTCGGTGCGCTTGTGGCGCGAACGCGCATCGTCCATCCATGCGCCGCCGCGCTTGCCTTCGCGCGCGTACAGGTCGAGATAGAACTGCGCGACGAGCGAGCCGTCCTTGTTCTCGACGCGGAAGAAGCGCACGTCGCGGTGCCAAGTGGCGGCCTGGTCGCGGCGGATGCTGACGCCGAAGAGCGTCTCCGTGACCTTGAACAAGCCCTTCAATACGGAGTCTTCAGGGAAGTATTGCTTGACCTCGTTTTCCGAGAACGAATAGCGCTTCTGGCGCAGGCGTTCGCCCGCAAACGCGACATCCCACGGCTGCATTTCGGCCATGCCGAGTTCCGCGGCGGCGAATTCGCGCAGCTCTTTCCAATCCTGATCGGCGAACGGACGCGCGCGCTTGGCGAGATCTTCGAGGAACGCGACGACTTGTGCCGGCGACTCGGCCATTTTCGGCGCGAGCGAGACTTCGGCGAAGTTGTTGTAGCCGAGCATTTGCGCTTCCTCGCGGCGCAGCTTCAACTGATCGGCGAGATTGGCGGTGTTGTCCCAGTCCGCTTTGCCGTTGCCGTAGAGCGCACCGAGTTCCGACGCGCGCGTCACGTAGGCGCGGTACATCGCCTCGCGCATTGCGCGGTTTTCCGCGTACTGCATCACCGGGAAATACGATGGGAAGTGCAGCGTGAATTTCCAGCCTTCCTTGCCGTCGCGTTGGGCTGCCTCGCGCGCGGCTTCGGCGACGTCATCGGGCAGCCCGGCCAGCTCGCCTTCGGTGGTCGCGAGGTACGCATAGGCGTTGGTGGCGTCGAGCACGTGATCGGAGAATGCCTTGGACAAAGCCGCTTGCCGCTCCTGTAATTCGGCAAAGCGCGGCTTCCGGTCTTCCGGCAATTCGGCGCCCGACAGGCGGAAATCGCGCAGCGCGTTTTCCAGGATCTTCTTGCGCTCGGTCGTGAGCGTAGAGAATTCGGGGCTTGCGGCGATCGCCTTGTATTTTTCGTACAGCGCGAGATTCTGCCCGACGCTCGACCAGAATTCGGTCACGCGCGGCAGGTTTTCGCCGTAGGCAGCACGCAGCTCGGGTGTGTCGGCGACCGCGTTCAGATGGCCGATCACGCCCCAGGCACGCGACAGCGGCTCGGTCGCGCGCTCGACCGGCTCGACGATGTCGGCCCAGGCCGCGGGTGTATCCGGCGCGCTCGCACGATCGACGGCGGCGTTCGCGGCCGCGAGCAGCACGTCGAGCGCGGGCGTCACGTGCGCCGGCTGGATCTCGCCGAAGCGCGGCAGATCGGAGAAATCGAGGAGCGGATTGTCTTGCTGCGGGACGGTATTGGATGACATGGAGCTTCCTGTCTGGCTGGATGACGTAGGGCGCCGCGCGCCCTACGTCGTCATTATTGGGGCAGTGCGCCCCGATTCCAATCGATACTTTCTACAGCGGCGATTATCAGGCCGCATGGCGCGGCCCGGTAGCTGGCCGATCGGCCTAGTTGCCCGCCGCACGCTCCGCTGCTTCAATCGTATTGACGAGCAGCATCGTGATCGTCATCGGGCCGACGCCGCCCGGCACCGGCGTGATGAACCCGGCCACTTCCTTGACGCCCGCGAAATCGACGTCGCCGCAGAGCTTGCCGGCGTCGTCGCGGTTCATGCCCACGTCGATGACGGCCGTGCCCGGCTTCACCATGTCCGCAGTCACGATGTTGCGCAGGCCCGTCGCCGCGACGATGACGTCGGCGCCGCGGGTGTGCGCGGCGATGTCGCGCGTCTTGCTGTGGCAGATCGTGACCGTCGCGCCCGCTTCGAGCAAGAGTAGCGCCATCGGCTTGCCGACGATGTTCGAACGGCCGATCACGACGGCATTCGCGCCCTTCAGATCGATGCCGTACGCCTCGAACATCTTCATCACGCCGTACGGCGTGCAGGGGCGAAAGAGCGGCTTGCCGGTCAGGAGTGCGCCGGCGTTTGCGATGTGAAAGCCGTCGACGTCCTTCTCCGGTGCGATCGCTTCGATCACCTTGTGGCTGTCGATGTGCTTCGGCAGCGGCAGTTGCACGAGGATGCCGTGAATCTTCGGATCGCGGTTCAGCTCGTCGATGCGCGCGAGCAGATCGGCTTCGGAGAGCGTCGCGGGATAGCGGTCGTAGGACGAGAAGATGCCGTTGTCCTCGCACGCTTTCACCTTGTTGCGCACGTAGACTTCGCTGGCCGGATTGTCGCCAACCAGCACGACGGCGAGGCCCGGTCGATGGCCGCGCGCGGCGAGCGCGGCGGCGCGCGTCGCAACTTCGGCGCGGAGGGTCTTGGAAAGGGCGGTGCCGTCGATCAGTTTGGCTGTCATGATGGGTCGGTCGAGTGACGAGTATGGAAATCGGTCATGCAAGGCGCAGTTCGGGCCGAAGGGGCGGCGCTCGGGTGGCCGGCGCCTCGTTCGAACAGACTGAAAAGCGGTTCGGCGCGACTGTAAGAACGGGACGTACAGGGCAGGAAGCACAATGGCCGGGGCCGTGCCGCGAAGTACGGAATTATACCGTTGAGCGAACCCGCGAGCGGCGGGGAAAGCCAAGCGGATGACGGCTGCGGGCAAGCTTGCCAGGAGGCATTGTGTACGCCGGGAACAGTGCGGCGCGAAAGGACGGGAGCGCCCCGGGAGCGCACGGGAGGCGGCGCGAGCCGGAGCCGTCGCCGCCGCGCTGAACGTCGACCATGGTCAACTACGCCCGGACCGCGAGCCCGGGCGCGAGCGCAACGAACAACAGCGCTTACTGCGCTTGCTGCGGCTTGTTCGACAGCGCGAGCCGCAACAGGTCGGCGACCGTGTTGACGTTGAGCTTTTCCATGATGTTCGCGCGGTGCGCCTCGACGGTCTTGATGCTGATGCCGAGATCGTCTGCGATCTGCTTGTTCAGGCGGCCGGCGATGATCCGCTCGAGCACCTGATGCTCGCGCGCGGTCAGCTTGCCGAGCCGCTCGGCGGCGGCGCGCTGCTGCGCGACGCTGCTGCTTTCGCTTCGGGCCTTGTCGAGCATCCGCTCGACGAGCTTGCGCAGTTCCGCCTCGTCAAACGGTTTTTCGATAAAGTCCATCGCGCCTTTTTTCATCGTCGAGACGGCCATCGGCACGTCGCCGTGACCCGTCACGAAGATGATCGGCAGCGAGGCGTTCTCCGCGATCAGCCGCTCCTGCAATTCGAGGCCGCTCATGCCGGACATCCGCACGTCGAGGATCAGGCAGGCGATCTGGCCGGCGTGCTGCGCGGGCTGGTAGGCGTCGATGAACTGTTCGGCGCTCGAAAAGCACTGCACCCGATAGCCGTTTGCCTCCAAGAGCCAGCGCAGCGAATCGCGCACGGCCTCGTCATCGTCGACGACAAAGACAGTTTCCTGAGTGGTGACTGGGCTACTCATAGCTCTCCCGTAACGGTTTGTGTTCTCGGCGCCTCGGACCCGCCGTTGCTCAGGTCGTGAGGCTCGCCAATGGGCAGACTGCAGTGGAACGTGGCGCCCGTGATGTGGCCGTCAGCTTCGACGTTGTTGACCACCCACAGACGGCCGCGGTGCGACTCGATAATGGAACGGCAGATGTTCAGCCCCATGCCCATGCCGTCGGACTTGGTGCTGTAGAACGGTTCGAAGAGGCGCTCGGTGGCGGCTTCGTCGACGCCCGGGCCCTGGTCGATGACGCTGATGCAGACGAACCCCGCATCGATCCGCGCGACGACGCGGATCACCGGATCGACCGCATTCGGCCGAGCTTCGTGCATCGCCTCGGCGGCGTTTTTCAGCAGGTTGACGAGCACCTGCTCGATCAGCACCGGGTCGACATAGATGACCGGCAGCCGCGAGCGCATCTCAGTGACGATGCGGATCTTGCGCTTACGCGCTTCGATTTCGGCGAGACCGACCGCATCGGCGACGATATCGGCGACACGCGTCGCCTGGCGCTTCGGCTCGCTGCGCTTCACGAACTCGCGGATGCGCTTGATGATCATGCCGGCGCGCACCGCCTGCTGCGCGGTCTTTTCGAGCACGGGCAGCAGATTGTCGGAGTTCGTGCGGCCCGACTTCACCAGCGCCACGGTGCCCGAGCAATAGTTGTTGATGGCGGCGAGCGGCTGGTTGAGTTCGTGCGCGAGGGACGACGCCATCTCGCCCATCGTCATCAGGCGGCTCGTAAACTGCAGTTTTTCTTCCTGCTGGCGCGTGAGTTCCTGCGCCTGCTTGCGCGAGGTGATGTCGGTCGCGATCTGCATCTGCGCGAGGTGGCCGTCGACCCACTGAATGTACTGGCGGCGCACTTCGAACCACTTCTGGATGCCGTGGACGTAGACCTCGCGCGCGTCGGCCGTGCTCTCGGTGAGCGCAGCGGCGGGCAGGCCGGCATAGGCGTCGACCATGTCGATCGAATCGGACGAAGCCTGCGCCGTGTCGAAACCGCCTCCCGCCAATTCCAGATGCCCGTCGGGGCGGATGCCGAACAGATGCCGGTAGTAGCGGTTTGCGAACAGCAGCTCGGCTTCGTCGGCGGCGAGCACGGAGACTGCCGCGTCGAGGCTTTCGAGCACGGTCGTGAAGCGCTCGTGCGCGGCGGCGAGTTCTTCGCGGGCGCGCTTCGGCTCGGTGATGTCGGTCATCGACGACATCCAGCCGGTCTGCCGGCCCGAACTGTCGATGAGCGGGGAGACGTAGAGGCGCGCGTGAAAGAGCGAACCGTCCTTGCGCCGCACGCGCAATTCGAAGCCCGACGACGGCGCCTTGCCGCGCAGCGTCATGTCGAGCTGGCGCTGCATTTCCGGATACGAATCGCGCGGCCAGTACGGAAACGGCGCCGTTTTGCCGACGAGGTCGCTTTCGTCCCAGCCCGTCATTCGGCAGAACGCGGGGTTCACGTGCGTGATGCGGCCGTGCATGTCGAGCACGCGCATGCCGATCAGCACCGAGTTTTCCATCGCGCGCCTAAAGAACGCCTCGGCGTACAGCGCCTGCTGCGCTTCGAAGCGCTGGCGCGTGTGCTTCCAGAGGCTCCACAGGCTCCACAGCACAAAGCACGACAGGCCGGCGACGAGCCAGACGAGCGTGTTGTTCGTGAAGTTGGTGATCTGCGGAAACGAGTAGACGCGCACCGTCACGCCCTGGCCCGGCGGGTCGAGCGGCAGGTCGTAGAAGACGTCGCGCGGCAGGCGCGGGCGCGTCGAGGTGGTGGCGAGTTCGCGATTGTTCGCGTCGGTGATCGAGATCTTGTACTTCGCCGACAGCTCAGGCGGGATGTCGTGCTTCAGGATCCCTTCGATCGAAAACACCGCGGCGACCGTGCCGAGAAAGTCGCGATCGCGGTAGACCGGCGTTTGCAGCGTCAGATAGCCATTGCCGAGATCGTCGTAGATGAGCGGCGAATAGACCTGGCGCCGCGTGCTCTTCGCTTCGTTGAACGCCGCCCTGACGGCTTCGTCCATCTGCGCGTCGTTCGGCCGCGCGAGGCGCTGGCCGAGCATCGGCAGCGGATTGTTCGGCCAGCGCGCGACATCCTCGTTCGTGTACCAGTTCAGATAGAGGATCTCGGGATGGCCCTGCATGATGTCGGTGGTCGACACCAGGAACGAATGGGGATCGGCGTGGCCCGCCGCGAGGTCGCGCGAAAGCGCCTGCAGCTGCTCCTGCGCCCCCGTCATCGACAAGCGAATCTGTTGCTGGGCCCAGGCGACGTTCCGGTATAGGGTGTCTTCCTGCTGCTGTTGTTCGCGCCGGTTCAGGCTCCACAGGATCAGGCTCATGACGACCAGGAACACGAGGATCGACAGAAGCGGCGTGAGCAAATAGGAGTTCGACCACCACGGTCCGTGGTGCCAGCGGGACGGCGAGGCGTCCGCCCGGGAGCGGGACGGCCGCGCCGAGCGTGTGAATAGCCGTTCGGTCAACATGGCTCGCATTGTAGCGCAGCGTGTCATCCGCAATTGGCGTAAAAGGACGGCGAACAGGGGCTAATCTCGATAATTCGAGTCGCGTAATCATGATTTCACCGTCCATCCGAGGTGCGCTGCAACAAAATTCCGCATTATGAGAATCGATCTCGTAATTCGAAAATTTTGTTGCGCTGGCAGCGCTCGGCTCATTACAATCGCCGAAAGCTGCCGCGGCCGGTGCCGGCCCGCGTCGTGTGTTCCAAGTGCATTTCTCAAAATCAGGAGACGAGAATGTCCGCTGTACCCGACGAAGTCATGAAATATGTCGCTGCCGATAAAGACGACGACCCCCAGGAAACGGGTGAGTGGCTTGAAGCCCTCGATGGCGTGATTTCTGCTGTCGGCCCCGACCGCGCGCACTACCTGATCGAGAAGCAAATCGAATTTGCCCGCGTGCACGGCGAGCACCTGCCTTTCTCAGCGAACACTCCCTACATCAATACGATCCCGGTCGCGGGCCAGGCACGCATTCCCGGCGACCAGGACATCGAACACCGGATTCGCTCGTACACGCGCTGGAACGCCATCGCGATGGTCCTGCGCGCGGGCAAGCACACGAACGTCGGCGGCCATATTGCGTCGTTCGCGTCGGCGGCCACGCTCTATGACGTCGGCTTCAACCACTTCTGGCACGCTCCGTCCGCCGAGCACGGCGGCGATCTCGTGTTCGTGCAGGGCCACTCGTCGCCGGGCGTCTACTCGCGCGCGTTCCTGCTCGGGCGCCTGTCCGAAAGCCAGCTCGACAACTTCCGCCAGGAAGTGGGCGGCGAGGGCATCTCCTCGTATCCGCACCCGTGGCTGATGCCGGACTTCTGGCAGTTCCCGACCGTGTCGATGGGTCTCGGCCCGATCATGGCGATCTACCAGGCGCGCTTCATGAAGTACCTGCAGGCGCGCGGCATCGCGAAGACGGAGGGCCGCAAGGTCTGGGCGTTCCTCGGCGACGGCGAAACCGACGAGCCGGAATCGCTCGGCGCGATCGGCATGGCCGGCCGCGAGCGGCTCGAGAACCTCGTGTTCGTCATCAACTGCAACCTGCAGCGCCTCGACGGCCCGGTGCGCGGCAACGGCAAGATCATTCAAGAACTCGAATCGGAGTTCCGCGGCGCCGGCTGGAACGTGATCAAGGCGATCTGGGGCAGCCGCTGGGATGCGCTCTTCGCGCGCGACAAGACGGGCGCGCTGATGCGCCGGATGATGGAAGTCGTCGACGGCGAATACCAGACGTACAAGTCGGAGTCGGGCGCGTTCGTGCGCGAGCACTTCTTCAACTCGCCGGAACTGAAGGCGCTCGTCGCCGACTGGTCCGACGACGACATTTGGGACCTGAACCGCGGCGGTCACGATCCGCACAAGATCTACGCGGCGTTCAAGGCGGCGACGGATACGAAGGGCCAGCCGACCGTGATCCTCGCGAAGACGATCAAGGGCTACGGCATGGGCGAAGCCGGCCAGGCCATGAACATCACCCACCAGCAGAAGAAGATGCAGGTGGATCAGCTCAAGAAGTTCCGCGACCAGTTCCGTCTGCCGATCTCCGACGAAGCCATCGTCGACGTGCCGTACATCAAGTTCGAGGAAGGCTCGAAGGAACTCGAGTACATGCGCGCACGCCGCCAGGAGCTCGGCGGCTATCTGCCGGCGCGCCGCCAGAAGGCGGAATCGCTGCCGGTGCCGGCACTCGAAGCGTTCGAGCCTCTGCTGAAGGGCACGGGCGAAGGCCGTGAGATCTCGACGACGATGGCGTTCGTGCGAATTCTCAACATCCTGTTGAAGGACAAGGCGCTCGGCAAGCGCGTCGTGCCGATCGTGCCGGACGAATCGCGTACGTTCGGCATGGAAGGTTTGTTCCGCCAGATCGGCATCTGGAATCAGGATGGCCAGAAGTACGTGCCGGAAGATTCCGATCAGCTGATGTTCTACAAGGAATCGGAAACCGGCCAGATCCTGCAGGAAGGGATCAACGAAGCCGGCGGCATGTGCGACTGGATCGCAGCCGCGACGTCGTACTCGACGCACGGCGAGATCATGATCCCGTTCTACATCTTCTACTCGATGTTCGGCTTCCAGCGCATTGGCGACCTCGCATGGGCTGCCGGCGACATGCGCTCGCGCGGCTTCCTGCTGGGCGGTACCGCGGGCCGCACGACGCTGAACGGCGAAGGCCTGCAGCACGAAGACGGCCACTCGCTCCTGTGGGCGGCATCGGTGCCGAACTGCGTGAGCTACGACCCGACCTTCGGCTACGAGCTCGCCGTCATCATGCAGGACGGCCTGCGCCGCATGGTGCAGGAGCAGGAGGACGTGTACTACTACGTCACGGTGATGAACGAGAACTACGAGCACCCGGCGATTCCGCAAGGTGAGAGCGTGGCGGCCGACATCATCAAGGGCATGTACGCGTTCAAGAAGGCCGACGCCGATGCGAAGGCGCCGCGCGTTCAACTGATGGGCGCAGGCACGATCTTCAACGAAGTGATTGCCGCGGCCAGCCTGCTCAAGAACGACTGGGGCGTCGCCGCCGACCTCTGGAGCGTGCCGAGCTTCACCGAGCTTGCGCGTGAAGGCCAGGCGGTGGATCGCTGGAACCTGCTGCACCCGGCCGAGCCGCGCAAGCAATCGCACGTCGAGAAGCTGCTGAAGGACGCGAAGGGTCCGGTGATTGCGTCGACGGACTACGTTCGCGCACTCGCGGACCAGATCCGCGCCCACGTGCCGCAACGCTTCGTCGTGCTCGGCACCGACGGCTTCGGACGCTCGGACACGCGCGAAAAGCTGCGTCACTTCTTCGAGGTCGACCGTTACTGGGTCACGGTCGCTGCACTGAACGCGCTGGCGGACGAGGGCACGATCGATCGCAAGGTCGTCGCCGACGCGCTCGCGAAGTACCACCTCGATCCCGCCAAACCCAACCCGATGACCGTCTAAGGCATCGTCCGCGTGATGCCGGCGTGCGCGCTTTCCGTTCGATGAATGGGATGCGCGCGCGCGGCCCAGGAGACACTAACAAATGAGTCAAGCGATCGAAGTCAAGGTACCGGACATCGGCGATTACAAGGACATCCCTGTGATCGAGGTGCTGGTGAAGGCGGGTGATACCGTCGAGAAAGAGCAGTCCCTCGTCACGCTGGAGTCCGACAAGGCGACGATGGACGTGCCGAGCCCGGCGGCGGGCACGGTCAAGGAAGTGAAGGTGAAGCAGGGCGATCCGGTGTCCGAAGGCACGCTGATCATCCTGCTCGAAGGCGGCGCAGCGGCGCCGGCGGCGGAAGCCGCCAAGCCCGCACAGGCCAATGGCGCGGCAGCGCCTGCTGCGCCGAGCGCGGCCGCGCCGGCTCCCGCACCGGCTGCTGCGGCAAGCGGCGGCGGTGTGCAGGAAGTGAAGGTTCCGGATATCGGCGACTATAAAGACGTGCCCGTCATCGAGGTCGCGGTGAAGGTGGGCGATCGCGTCGAGAAGGAGCAGTCGCTCGTCACGCTCGAATCCGACAAGGCGACGATGGACGTGCCGAGCCCGGCCGCCGGTGTCGTCAAAGACATCAAGGTGAAGGTGGGCGACGCGGTGTCGGAAGGCACCGTGATCGTGCTGCTCGAAGGCGAGGGTGCGGTTGCGGGTGCGGTTGCGCAGGCACCCGCACCTGCCGCGGCGAAGCATGTCGAGCATCCGATGGACGAGCCGCAGCCGGCCGCGCCGCAACGCGCCGCAGCCCCCGCTTCCGCACTCGCGCAAGCGCCGGTCATTCCGTCGGGCGTCGGCGGCGAGCGCAAGCCGAGCCACGCGTCGCCGTCCGTGCGCAAGTTCGCGCGCGAGTTGGGCGTCGATGTCGCGCTCGTGCAGGGCACCGGTCCGAAGGGCCGCATCACGCAGGAAGATGTCACCGCGTTCGTCAAGGGCGTGATGACCGGCCAGCGCGCGCCGGCTGCAGCGGCAGCTCCGGCTGCGGGTGGCGGAGAGCTGAACCTGCTGCCGTGGCCGAAGATCGACTTCACGAAGTTCGGCCCGATCGATCCGAAGCCGCTCTCGCGCATCAAGAAGATTTCCGGCGCGAACCTGCATCGCAACTGGGTGATGATCCCGCACGTCACGAACAACGACGAAGCGGACATCACCGAGCTCGAAGCGCTGCGCGTGCAGTTGAACAAGGAAAACGAGAAGGCGGGCGTGAAGATCACGATGCTCGCGTTCGTCATCAAGGCCGCGGTGTCGGCGCTCAAGAAGTTCCCGACCTTCAACGCGAGCCTCGACGGCGACGACCTCGTCTTCAAGCAGTACTTCCACATCGGTTTTGCGGCCGATACGCCGAACGGTCTCGTCGTGCCGGTGATCCGCGATGCGGACAAGAAGGGCTTGATCGAGATCGCGAAGGAAATGGCCGAGCTGTCGAAGCTCGCGCGCGAAGGCAAGCTCAAGCCGGATCAGATGCAAGGCGGGTGCTTCTCGATTTCGTCGCTGGGCGGCATCGGCGGCACGAACTTTACGCCGATCATCAATGCGCCTGAGGTTGCGATTCTCGGTTTGTCGCGTGGCGCGATGAAGCCGGTGTGGGACGGCAAGCAGTTCGTGCCGCGTCTCACGCTGCCCTTGTCGCTGTCGTATGACCACCGTGTCATCGACGGGGCAGAAGCTGCGCGCTTCAATGCGTATCTGGGCGGGCTGCTTGCCGATTTCCGGCGGGTGATTCTTTGATTGTTGGTTAGTGCCGTCGCTGGGGCGTGGTTTTTTTCGATTTCGGTTATCCACGTCCTTCGTAGAACTTGATTTCACGTTGGTCCTCAAGCGTTGCCCCTGTGCGGGGCGGCACCTACTTTTCTTTGTCCCCCAAGGGGACTTCCTTCGGGGCGTCTTCCAAAGAAAAGTAGGCAAAAGAAAGGCGCGTCCTTCGGCGGACGGCAAAGGGGGGGCTGCCCTTGTCATCGCCAGCTTTTCGGGCCTGGATCAATGTGTCTGCGCGGCGCTCTTAATCAACACGGCAACACGGTCAATAAGAGAAGGGGACATTAATGAGTCTCGTCGAAGTGAAGGTGCCGGACATCGGTGATTTCAAGGATGTCGATGTCATCGAAGTCAACATCAAGCCCGGTGACGCGATCGAGAAGGAGCAGTCGCTCCTGACGCTCGAGTCGGACAAGGCTTCGATGGAAGTGCCGAGCGATACCGCCGGCACCGTCAAGGAAGTGAAGATCAAAGTCGGCGATAAGGTCTCCCAAGGGACCGTCGTCGCCGTCGTCGAAGCCGGTGAGGCAACTGCCGCTCCGGCCAAGCCTGCCGCGCCTGCAGCAGTTCCCGCGGCAGCCCCGAAGGCCGCTGCGCCCGCGCCGCAAGCGGGCAGCTTCGGCGGCTCCGCCGATATCGAGTGCGACATGATCGTGCTCGGCGCAGGGCCCGGCGGCTACTCGGCTGCGTTCCGTTCCGCCGATCTCGGCATGAAGACGGTGCTAGTCGAACGTTATTCGACGCTCGGCGGCGTGTGCTTGAACGTCGGTTGTATTCCGTCGAAGGCGCTGTTGCACACCGCGCTCATCATGGATGAAGTCAAGGAACTGGCCGCGCACGGCATCTCGTTCGGCAAGCCTGAGATCGATCTCGACAAGTTGCGCGACTTCAAATCGGGCGTCGTCAAGAAACTGACCGGCGGCCTCGCCGGCATGGCCAAGGCGCGCAAAGTCGAAGTCGTGACCGGCGTCGGCTCGTTCGTCGATCCGCATCACATGGAAGTCGTGGGTGAGGGCGGCAAGAAGGTCGTCAAGTTCAAGCAGGCGATCATCGCAGCGGGCTCGCAAGCGGTGAAGCTGCCGTTCATTCCCGAGGATCCGCGTGTCGTCGATTCGACCGGCGCGCTCGAACTGCGTCAGATTCCGCAGCGCATGCTCGTGATCGGCGGCGGCATCATCGGACTCGAAATGGCGACGGTCTATGCGACGCTCGGCGCGCAGATCGACGTCGTCGAAATGCTCGATGGCCTGATGCTGGGCGCGGACCGCGATCTCGTGAAGGTGTGGGAGAAGTACGGCGGCAAGCACTTCGCCAACATCATGCTCAAGACGAAGACGACCGCGGCCGAGGCGAAGCCGGACGGCATCTATGTGTCGTTCGAAGGCGAGAAGGCGTCGGCCGAGCCGCAGCGCTACGACCTCGTGCTCGTCGCCGTGGGCCGCAGCCCGAACGGCAAGAATATCGGCGCGGAGAAGGCAGGTGTGGCCGTGACCGACCGCGGTTTCATCGACGTCGACAAGCAGATGCGCACGAACGTGCCGCATATTTTCGCGATCGGCGACATCATCGGCCAGCCGATGCTCGCGCACAAGGCCGTGCATGAAGGGCACGTCGCCGCGGAAGCTGCGCACGGCGAGAAGGCGTACTTCGACGCAATGCAGATTCCGTCGGTGGCTTACACCGATCCGGAAGTCGCGTGGGCTGGCAAGACTGAGGAGCAGTGCAAGGCCGAAGGCATCAAGTACGGCAAGGCCGTGTTCCCGTGGGCAGCATCGGGCCGCGCGATCGCGAACGGTCGCGACGAAGGCTTCACTAAGCTGATCTTCGACGAAGAGACGCATCGCGTGATCGGCGGCGGCATCGTCGGCCTCAATGCGGGCGACCTGATCAGCGAAGTGTGCCTCGCGATCGAAATGGGTGCGGATGCAACCGATATCGGCAAGACGATCCATCCTCACCCGACGCTCGGCGAGTCGATCGGGATGGCGGCGGAGTTGTACGAAGGCGTCTGCACGGACTTGCCGCCGCAGAAAAAGAAGTAAGCCGCGGCATTCGCCGCTAAGCGAAGCGACATTGGCGCGCCCAGCAATGGGCGCGCTGTTTCGTTTGTGCGCCCAGCATGGGCGCACTCCAGTGGGTGCAGGTCCCACCGTAAGTTGATCACAGCGAGCGAAGCGCAACTGCGAGAGGGTGACCGATCGGGGGGAGGGAGCGTTGCTGGAAGCGGCGCTGACGAGAGAGAAC
>NZ_JAFLRF010000030.1 GCF_017315705.1 Trinickia mobilis
ACTTGCATCAAGTCGAACGTGAGGAGGTTATCCCGGCCGAGCGGCAACGCCTTCAGAAGCGCGTCGGCCTCGTCGACCGAATCCACGTTCATCAGGAAGATAACGCCCTTCATCGCGTCCCGTAACCAGAATTGCTCCATCTTCCCATCAAGGTAGAGCTGCAGAGTTGCCGGGACTTCCTTCGGCAAATAGGCCTGCTGTTGCTCGGGGGTAAGCGGCTTGAGTGTGCCAATCGCCATCACTTTCATCGTCGGCTCCAGTTACAAAGGTTGATCAGGATGTCGTCCGGGCAACGCGGACAGGTTGCGTTCGGATTGAGGACCACTGTAAGTCAGGAACGCGTATGCGTACTATTGTCGTAAATGACATTTTCGATGTCATTTGCGACTTGAAATTGACGATTCTCGCTCTCGATGGGGTGTTCGACACGGGGTTTTCCGCGGTGCTTGACGCTTTCACCACCGCGAACGATCTGGCCGCGATCCAGCAGCCCGGCGTCGGCCCGCACTTTGAAATCGACGTGATCGGAATGCGGCGCGATGTGCGGACTGCTTTGGGCGTGCGCGTGCCGGTCAAGCCGGTGAGCGCAATGGACCGGCCGGACTGGCTGGTCGTGCCGGCACTCGCCACAAAAATGCCGGAGCAACGGGTGCCGGCGCTCCAGCGTCGTAACGAACGATTTGACTGGCCGCGTGCCGAACGACGTGGCACCCTTCACGTTGCAGAGCCCGGACGGGCCGTCCAGGTCGGCTCCGTCCGCCTCGTCCGTGCGCGACCGGATGCCCGCACGCCGCCGAAACCCTAACGACATGACCATCGATAAATTCTTCCAACTATATCAATCCAAAGCTGCCGACAATCCGCTCAAGCACGAGTACCTAAAGGCGGTAATGATCGCGGCCATCGAAGACGGCCACTGGCGCGACGGCGACAAGCTGCCGACCGAGCAGATGCTCGCCGCAATCACACCGTTCAGTCTGGGCACGATCCAGAAGGCTGTCGGTTCACTGGTCAGAGAAGGCTATGTGCAACGCAAGCGTGGCCTCGGCACCTTCATCATTCCGAGGGAGAAGCGCCTGGGAGAGCCGTGGATATTCCAGATCCTGTCGACCGACGGCGACCGCTTCATCCCGATGACCAGCTCGGTGTCGCGGCGCGTTGAGGTCGAGTCGGATGCCGCATGGGCCCGCTGGCTGTGCGGCGGCATTGAGGATCGGCGCATCGTGCGGCTCGACCGCATCATCGTCGCCGAGGACTACACGTTCCTTAGTTTTTTCTACATCGACGCGACGCGCTTCCCGCACTTCAACGACGCGCCGTTCGATACGTTGCGCAGCGAGAACTTCGTGAAGCTGATCAAGGAGATCTACCAGGTCTCAGCGTCGCGGATCATGCACACGGTGCGCACCGCGCCGCTGCCCCGCTATGTCGCGGACACGTTGAAACTGCCGCAGAAGACGTACGGTACGCACCTCGAGATCATGGGCAGCAGCGCGGCCGGCGAGCCTGTGTTCTATCAGCAGCTGTACCTGCCGACCGGCGGCCCGCGCATCTACCTGTGACACGGCGGCATCGGGCGCGACACAGGAGCAGACGAGTCAGCTGATCAAAAAGCCTTCGTAGCCTTTGCCCGCCACTTCGCCGCAGATCTTTTCGTAACGGGCCATACCACCGGCATAGGGCATGAATACTCGCGGCTTGCCGGGCACGTTCGCACCGAGATACCAGGACGAACTCGCCATCGGCAGCAACGTCGCTTGCGCGGTCTCATTGACATGCTGCACCCACTTCTCGGCGGCCGTGGGCGTCGGTTCGATGCGTGTAGCCCCCCTGTTGCGCATCTCCGCAATGCATCGGGTGATCCATTCGACATGCTGCTCGATGGCGATAGGCATATTCGTTAGTACAGACGGACTGCCCGGACCCGTGATCGTGAACAGGTTGGGAAAGCCCGGCGACTGAAGTCCCAGATAAGTCCGGGGCCCGTGAGCCCACGCGTCCTTCAATTGCAACCCGCCGCGCCCCTCGATATTCAGCGCCAGCAGAGGTCCCGTCAGCGCGTCGAATCCCGTGGCGAACACGATTACGTCGAGCGGAATGAAGGCATCGCTGGTTCGAATCCCCTCCGGCACGATCTCGACGATCGGCGTGGCCTTGATATCCACTAACTCGACGTTGTCCCGATTGAATGTCTCGAAGTAGTGGGTGTCGATCGGTGGCCGCTTGGTCGCGTACAAATGATCACGGGGAGTCAGTTTTTCCGCGGTGGCGGGGTCCTTGACGATATTGTGGATTTTCTCGCGAATGAACTGGGACGCCGTCTCGTTCGCGGCCTCGTCGGTCAGCAAGTCCTTGAAGGTCGCCCGAAAACGCAGTCCGCCTCGTTCCCAGGCGGCTTGATAAGCCTGTTCGCGCTCCTCGTCAGAGACCTCCAGCGCGGATCGATCCGACACGTCGAACGGGTGGCCGTTCACCGAGCTGCGGGATTTTGCACGGATCGCCTCGCGATTTGTGGTCGCCCAGTCGCGGAAGCTCTGGTCGACAGGGCCGTTACGCGCCGGAACGCTGTAGTTGGCTGTTCTCTGGAACACCGTTAGCTTCCCGGCCTGCTCCGCGATGACCGGTGCCGCCTGAATGCCCGTAGAGCCGGTGCCGATCAGCCCGACGCGCTTGCCTTCGAAAACGACGCCGTTATCCGGCCAACGTCCCGTGTGGTAGTGCTCGCCGGCGAACGTCTCCAGTCCGGGAATCGACGGCACGTTCGCCGTGGACAGACAGCCGACCGCTGTCACCAGAAACTGAGCCTCAAAACGCTGGCCGTTACCGGTCGAGACGAGCCAGCTGTTTTTCAAGTCGTCGTAGGTAGCCTGGGTCACCCTGGTGCCCAGTTGGATGTTCGGTCGTAGCTCGAGCCGGTCCGCAACGTGGTTCAGATAACGGCGAATCTCATTGTGGTCCGGGTATCGCTCGCTCCACTGCCATTGGTCCTGAAGCTCGTCGGAGAATGTGTAGCAGTAGTAGTAGCTCTCGGAGTCGCAGCGTGCGCCTGGGTAACGATTCCAGTACCACGTCCCGCCAACGCCATCACCGGCTTCCAGCAGCCGTACGTCGAGCCCGAGTCGATCGCGGAGCATATGAAGCTGGTACAGGCCGGAGAATCCGGCGCCGACAATGATGGCGTCGTATCGACGACCCGGTTCGGCGTTGACGGCTCGTGTGTGACTCATGACCTCTCTCCATGTTCGGTTCCGCAACAGTTTGATCTTTGAAGCTTTACTGCATAGTAACAATGAACGTCAGAACGGAGCGATAGTGTTTTCCCCGATTCTCCACGGCCCCTCACAGCGCAACACTGACGCAATATGCTGGATGAAATCGGAGGGTAGGAGCGGCGTATCCGAGGTAGGGAAAAGGGTGCGACCAGGTGAAATAGCTCATCCATTTACTACATAGTTTATCGATTACTCAGGACCCGCGGGCGGCGCACCCGAGTCCTGTGCGCGGCGCGCCGCAGAGCGGTCCGACATTCCGCCGTCGTTGCTGCGCGACGGCTCGCTGCGCCGGAGGAATGGTTCGTCATGAACTCGAATTCCGCTTCGACTCCGCTTTCCGTCGTCGTGACTGGCGGCGGCGGCGGCATTGGCCTTGCAACCGTCCAGCTGATCCTTGAACGTGGCGGGAGCGTGGTGATCGTCGACCTGGACGCGACGCGCGCCGACGAACTCGCGCGTCAGTACCCACGGCGATTACAGCGCTTTGCCGGCAGCGTGACCGACGAGGCACGGCTACTGGAAATCCGCGAACTCGCGTCGCGCGCGGCCGAAGTGCCGCTGAACGGGCTCGTCAACTGCGCCGGGATTGCGCCCATTCCGACGCCGATCGAGGACTACCCGGTCGAACAGTGGTCGCGTGTGCTCGAGTCGCATCTGACCGGCACCTACATCGCGTGCAAGGTGTTCGGCGCCGCATTCGCGCAGTCAGGCGCGCCCGGATCGATCGTCAACCTCGCGTCGGTGCTCGCGCATCGCCCGGGGCCCGTGCTCGCATACGGCGCAGCGAAAAGCGGGGTCGTCAGCCTGACCGAGGCGCTGGCCGCGCACTGGGCGTCCCGCCGGGTGCGTGTCAACGCGGTCGCGCCCGGCTGGACCGACACGCCGTTCGTGCGCCGCAAGGGCCGAACCGACAAGGACTTCCGGTCGATCGTCGATGCCACGCCGCAAGGCCGTCTGCTCGATCCGGCCGAGATCGCCGAGGTGATCCTGTTCCTGCTGTCACCGGCAGCCAGTGCGGTGACCGGCTCGACCATCAACTGCGACGGCGGTTACGTCGCCGGTTCCGGCTGGGCGCCGTACGGCAGCTTTCCGCGCGCACCGAGCGACGCGCCGGACCGATACGCAACGACTCATCCACCTCGGGAGACGCCATGAGGGACTTCGCCAACCAGCAGGTCGTGATCGCCGGCGCGGCCGGGGGCATCGGCCAGCAGATCGCCGCGCTGCTCGCCGACGCCGGCGCGACACTGCACCTGCTCGACATTCGTGACCCCGTGCAGACTCGCGAGGTGAGCACAGCGTGCGCCCGCATCGGGTCGGTGCATCGCTGCAACGTCGCGCGCCGCGCTGAGGTCGAAGCGATCGCCGCGCAGGTCGGCCCGGTAGACGTGCTGGTCGACGCGGCCGGGATCTGGCCGCACGACGACTGGATGTCGCCCGACTGGGATGAGGCGTTCGATCGCGTGATCGATGTCAACTTGCGTGGGCCGATCAACTTGGTGCGCGCGTTCCTGCCGGGGATGATCGAGCGCCGCTACGGCCGGATCGTGCTCTGCGGATCGATTGCCGGCTGGGCCGGCGGAATGATGTCGAGCCCGCACTATGTCGCCAGCAAGGGCGGCATTCATGCGTTGGTGCGCTGGTTCGCGCAGTTGGCGGTGGCGCACGGGGTCTGCGTGAACGGAGTCGCGCCGGGACCGGTCGTCACGCCGATGACGCACGGCGCGAATCACGATCTGAGCAGGTTCCCCCTGGGCCGGCTCGCCGAACCGCGGGAAGTCGCACACGCGATGCGCTTCCTGTGCAGCCGCGATGCGAGCTATGTGTCGGGCACTGTGGTCGATGTGAACGGCGGCATCTACATGCGCTGAGCGATAGCCGCCTATCGAGGCCGCCAGATCATCGTGGCGGTCCGTTCCGGACAAGAGAGGAGACACAAAACCATGCAATCGAATCACACATCTTTGTCGTCGCCGATTACGCTGACGACTGCCGCGTCCTGGCTGATCACGCTCGCGGCCGGCTTCGGCCTGTTCTTCGACGCATTCGCGTCCGTCATCTATACGGTCACGGTGCCGCTGGTGGCCAAGGAATTCAATGTCTCGCCGCACCTGTTGGCCGGCACCTTTGGCTCGGTGTTCCTGATCGGCTATACCTTCGGCACGATCCTGTTCGGCGTGCTTGCCGATCGGCTCGGCAGGCGCCTGACGCTCGGGATCTCGATCGTCGGCTACGGCGTCTCGACCGCGCTGACCGGGCTGTCGAATAATCTGCTGATGCTCGGCGGCCTGCGCTGCGTGACCGGCATCGGGGGGGCAGGCGAGTTCTCGGTCGGCTTCCCGTACGTGTCGGAAGTCTGGTCACGCAAGAAGATGGCGCGCGCGATCGGATTGACCTACGCGTTCTGGGGACTCGGGTATTTTTTCACCATCTTCGTGTTCGAGACGCTGGTGCCGCGATTCGGCTGGCGCGCTTCGTACTTCTTCGCGCTGATCCCCACGGTGCTGATCCTGATCGCACGGCTGCGCCTCGAGGAGTCGCCGCGCTTCGTCCACGTGCTCGAGGCGCTGAAGAAGCTCAACGCAAAGAAGACCACGCTCGGCCAGGCGTGGCGCGTGCCGAAGTACCGGCGCCGGTTGATCGCCGCGATCCTGATCGCGACCGCGATCACCTACGGCTACTACGCGCTCGCGTTCTACCTGTCGGCGTTCGTGGTCGGCACGTACCACATGACACCGACCAATGCCGGCTGGTTCACGATGCTGTTCGTCGCCGGCGACATGTTCGGGATCCCGCTCGCGGTGTTCTCCGCGAATCGTTTCGGACGCCGAAAGTCGGCGCTGGTCGCCGGCGTGATCGGCATGATCGTGACCTTCCTGTGGTGGCAGGGCAATCTGTCGCTGCAGTGGTTCGGCGGGCTCGAGTTTCTCGGCTCGACCTTCATCGGCTTCGAATGGACCGTCGCGCTGATCGTGCTGTGCGAAATTTTCCCGACCGAGATCCGCGCGTCGGCGTTCGGCTGGTCGCTCGGCATTGGGCGGATCATCTCGATCGCCGCGCCGACGGTGACCGAACTGCTCGCTCATTACATCGGTCTTGAACGTGCGATCCAGTCGTCGGTGTTGATCTATCTGTGCCTGCTGGCCGGCTTCATCCTGCTGCCGGAGTCAAAAGCGATGGAGTCGGGCGAGTTCGTGCTGTCGCCTGGCGCACTCGACACCGACGCGGCGTTATCCGGGGCTGGCGTGCCTGCCCAAACGAAACTGGACACTTACTGAGCGTACCGAATGCACTGGGCGAGTGGCGCCGGATGTAAAGCGCCCGAGCATGGCTTGGGCGTTTTCGGTTAATAATTGCGCCTGCAGGTCTTTGCGCAGATCGCGCCCATCGACGAAGGAGACTTCATGCCACTGGATCAGGAAATCGCGCAGGTGCTGCAAGCGCTTGAAGGCGCGCCGCCGATGGAGAGCCTGCCGGTCGATGCGCTGCGCGCGAGTATCGCCTATCCGCCGCTCGAGAGCCGCACACCCGTCGGCAGCCTCGAAGACCTGACGATCCCCACGCAAGGCCATGCGTTGCGCGCGCGTCTCTATCGGCCCGCCGAGCCGCGCAGCCCTGGTCTGATGGTGTTTTTTCACGGCGGCGGCTTCGTGTTCGGCAACCTCGAGACGCACGATCACGTGTGCCGCGATCTATGCGTGGGCGCGGGATGCGCGTTGCTCGCCATCGATTACCGGCTCGCGCCCGAGCATCGCTTTCCGCTGCCGGCTGACGACTGTCTGAACGCGACGCGCTGGGCGGGCGAGCATGCCGCATCGCTCGGCTTCGACGCGACGCGGATCGTGCTGGTCGGCGATAGCGCGGGCGGCAATCTCGCGACGGTAACGTCGCTGCGGTTGCGTGACGAGGGCGGTCCCACGGTGCGCGCGCAGGCGCTCATCTATCCGGTCACCGACTATCACACGCCGGCCACGCGCTCGTACCTCGAGAATGGGACAGGCTACTCGCTGACGCGCGCGGCGATGATCCGCTTCTGGGGCGACTACCTCGAAGAGGCAGAGCACGCGCTGCATCCGCATGCGTCGCCGTTGCGCGCGCCCGATCTGTCGCGGTTGCCGCCGACGCTCGTGCAGACTGCGGAGTTCGATCCGCTGCGCGACGAAGGCGAGGCGTTTGCGCATCGGCTGCTCGATGCGGGCGTGACGGTCACGCTGTGGCGCGAAGCAGGGCTCATTCATGGCTTTGCGCGCATGGGGCTCGCGTCGGCTGCCGCAAGGCGTGCGAGCGCGCGCTGCGCGCAGTGGATCGCCGCGGCGCTCTGCTGAATCGGGGCTGGCGCAGTTCGGAATTCCTGGGGGCCACGGCAAGGACCTGGGAGGACGATTGAGCCCGCATCATCATAGCGGCGCAGCGCGCCCACCCGGAAAACCGGTCGTCTAGGGCGAGGGGCTTGCGGCTGGGGCGGCGGCGCCGTGCGGGAGCGCGCCGCCGAATCCCGTAATGGCGCCCGTGTTAAAGCGCCAGAATAAATACGGCAGTTTGCGTTGCGCGATCTTTGTTTCGAACCGCCGTTTGTAGCGCGCCCGGCGTTATTGCGCGGAGCGCTGCGCACGCTGTTGCGCGACGATGCGTCCGGCGCGCTGCGCATTGCATGGGTAGTTGAGCCAGTCGAGCGGGTCGTAACCGGCCGCGCGCCAGGCGACGAGATCGGCGATGACTTCCGCGCGTGTCTTGGGGGCGGCGGGGTCGTACCGCGATGTCGCGGTCTGGCTGAGCGCGGATGATGCCGACGCAAGGCACGCTGTACCCAGTACGATCCCGAGCGTCAGACGGGCAAGGTTTTTTTTCATGAGGAATCCTCCTCCAGGTCGAGGACGAGTCTTCATTGTAGGCTCGCTCACGTGAGCAGGTCGGCCGGCGTATGGGCGTTTTGCGCGATGAAGGTCGACGGCGGGCATCCCGCGCTGCTGCGCATGTGGGAACGTCGCCAGTGCGGCTACCGGGCGACGGGATACCGCGTTCGCACCCCCGAGGATGAGCTCCAGCTGGAGCTCGCCTGAAAGCCAGCAGCCAACCCGCAGGCTCGTCGCGCTCCTGCGCTAAGTTGCTATTTGAACGGACCTAGTTGATGCAGCGCTCAAGTTGTATCCTTAGCAAAGGATTCGGGGGAGTCGAGCATCATGCGTAGGGTAGTCGTCCGGCGGTCGCCGGTTCATGGAAGAGGCGTGTTTGCAATGCGTCCGCTGGGCGTGCCGTTGTGAAGGCAGGACCTGCGCCGGGTCGATGTTGGCCGGCGCGACGTGATGCCCTTCAGTGTCGTGCGCGCCCGTCACGTCTCAACAATCTCAAGCCCGTTTTCGGCACACCATTGCCTCAGCGCTCTTTCGACAGAATGGGAGCAGCGCGATTTCTGAACGGCCGGGTTCAAGGCGGAATTTTCCGCTTACTTGGCCGTGCCCTTCAAGCGCTGATTAAGCGATGCGCAGCGCCTGCAATATCGGTAGATGGACCTGAGCAAAGCGGTTCGCTTTCGCGACCAGTTCAGCCAGAGAAACCGCTGCGCCCGATGGCAGTCCCGCTGTTGCGCGCGCAGACTGGGATGCCCCGCGCAGGATAGGCTCTGCGAATTCAGCCCATTGCGCCGGTTGCTGCATTTGATGCAGTCTCGCCAATAGAAAGAGTTGCGGCACGCGCGGCATAAAAACCCCAGAACCCGACACCGGGCTCGCCAGAAACTGCACTTCGTCATAATGGCGCGCGTGTTCGCAGATCGCCGCGTTCAGCTTCTCTGTCGACGGTTGGGCGGCACTGATTTGCTCGTCGTTCTGGGCATTCAGCAACACGCCCGTGCTGATCAGCAGCGTCACGGCTTTGACGATCTGCGCCAGTGTGATGCCCCGTCCGAGAACGCTGTTTTCGATATCGGACAGGGTCGCGGGGCGATGGCTGGAAAGCGCGTCGAGAATAGGGCCGTATAGCGCTTCCGGCAACATCGTTTCGCCGAGCGCGCCGCGCACCTTCAGCACCACGGAAGCTCTCGGCAGGGCCAAGATGACCCGATGGGCGCGCAGTGCCGCCTCCCGCTCGTCGTTACTGAGCGTCAGTGGCTCCTTGACCCAATAATCGCGCCGAAACGACCGGTTCACGCAGAAATCGCGCACAGTCTCTCGCAAACCACTATCAGCAACGTCCGCTAACAAAGCGCGCTGCGCAGGGGTGAGGTTGATTTCATCGACGTGATCGCGGTAGTCCGCGGATCCCCCATAAGTCAGACCAGCCGCAACAAGCGATGATGCGAGCTGCACGAAAGACAGGGGTTGCCAGTCAGGAGCGAAATACTCATGCGCGAGATAATTCGGATTCTCCCCGGATAGCGTGTTGACGCGCTCAGCAAGCAGTGGATTGACCAGTGCATAGCCCGGCTGTGTCGCAAATACGGCCTGTGCAAAATCGACTGCTGCTTTAACGCGCACCTGGATGCGCTCTTCGGCGAGTATGCCGTTGTGCGGTTCGGATATCACACCGGCATGGAAATGTCGTTGCATCAATTCACGCACGGGCAGCATCGCGGTCCACCCGGGCTGGGTGTTGTAGCTCAGATACAGCACACCGCCGGCCTTGAGCTTGCGGCGTATGAATTCGACGATCAGGGCACGATTCTCGTCGGAGATCCAGCTCCAGACGCCGTGCATGCCGATGAAATCAAAGTCCGGCAAATCGTCGCGCCGGCAGAACTCAGAAAATCGCTCGCCGAACAATTGCGCCTGCGATCCTGCGCTGTCTGCGAGTCTCCGAGCAAAGTTCGCATGAGCCGGGTGAAAGTCTGTGCCATACCATCGCGTAGTCGACCCGGCTGCGTGAATATTTACGCTCACGCCGTGGCCAAAACCCAGCTCGCAAGCGGTATGCATAGCTGGCGAAGCGAGCCCGGCGTGCAGCAAAGGAAGGCTCAGCCGCAGCGGATTCAGCTCGTCGCAATAGCCAAATGTATATGCAATCTCATCAACGAAAACTGCGTCCAACTCACCCACGTTTTAACTCTCGTTCTTTGCGCGGGCGCCCGTATTGACTCCGCAGGTTGCCGAACCAGCCGTCCGGCGAAGCCCGTTACGATACCGTCGGGTGACATGGAATGCAAAACTTCTTGATGCGGGCATGAGCCTCCGATTTCACGAGACTGGTGGCATGCTGGTCCGGGCGTTCGCCGACGGCCTCGGGCGGCAACGCTACGCGGCGTCGAGATCCACGCCCGTCGTGTGTTTCACCAGCGAGACCGCGATCAAGGAAATTACCGACAGTCCTGCCAGATAGACGCCGATCGTCCACGACCGCCCGAAGCTGGTGATCAACGATTGCGCGATCGCAGGCGCGAAAGCGCCGCCGAGGATCGCTCCCAGCGCGTACCCGACCGATACTCCCGAATAGCGCACCCGGGCCGGAAACATCTCGGCATACAACGCCGCTTGCGGCCCGTAGGACAACCCGAGCGCGGCGGTCAGCACCAGCGCGGCGAGCAGAAACAGCGCCGGATTGCCCGAATCGATCAGGAACCACATCGGAATCGTCCACACTGCCATCAGCCCGTAGCCCACCTGAAACGTCCGCACCCGGCCCAGCCGGTCGCCCAGCCAACCGCCGAGCAGCGTAAACACAAACCAGCCGCCCGCCGACAGCGTGGCGATCAGCAGCATGGTGTCCGGCGGCATATGAAGGGTCTTCTGGCCATAGCTGATGAAGAAGGCGATCACGATGTAGCCCACCGCGTTGTTGGCCATGAAAATCAGCGCCGCACTGATGACCTGGCCGCCGTGGCTGCGCATCAGCTCGCCCAGCGGCGCGGAAGATTGCCTGCGGCGGGCCCGCATCGCTTCGTACACCGGCGATTCTTCGAGGGTGCGGCGAATGATCGCGCCGATGAAGATCAGCGCGATGGACAACAGGAAGGGCAGTCGCCAGCCCCACGCGGCCATCGCCGGCTTGCCGAGCATCTCGTTGAGAAACCACAGCACGCCGGTCGAGATGATCATGCCCAGCGGCGTACCGATCTGCGGCGCGGCGCCGAATAGGCTGCGCTTTTGCCTGGGGGCATGTTCGACCGACATCAGCGCCGCGCCACCCCATTCGCCGCCGGCGGAGAAGCCTTGCAGGATCCGCAGTGCGATCAGCAGCATCGGCGCCCATGCGCCGATCTGCGCGTAGGTCGGCAGCACGCCGATCAGCGCGGTCGCCGCGCCCATCATGATCAACGTGAAAACGAGGACGATGCGCCTGCCGAAGCGGTCGCCAAGATGCCCGCAGATCGCCGCGCCAAGCGGGCGGAACAGGAACGAGATGCCGATGGTGGCAAATGACAGGATCTGCGCTAGCCCGGGACTGTGCTTCTCGATCGGGGCGAAGAAGGCCGGCCCGAGCACCAGGCCGGCGGCCTGCGCGTAGACGAAGAAGTCATACCACTCGATCGTGGTGCCGACCAGCGTCGCGGCCAATACGCGTTTCTGTTCCTGTGTGCCGTCGGCGACAGCAAGTTCGACAGTATCCATTTCTCTCTTCCGTCTGTTGGGTTGCGGGCGACATCAGTGAATGCACGGGCGCGTGGTCTTTCGAGAGTCTGGTACGCATCGCCCGTGCGGATCGATTGCGACCAGCGGTTCCAAGCCGTCAACCGCTGATCGGTACTTGCACGATCTGCGAAATATCCGCGTCGCCGTAGCCGGCCTCGACCGCGCGTACCAACCACTGCCGCACCATGCCGGCAAGCGGCAAGGCCGCGCCGGTTTCACGCACCAGCGCTTGAATCGCGTCGAAATCCTTGAGCATCGTGCGGATCGTTCCCGTCGCCTGCGCGGGCGGCGCCAGCATGCGCGGCTGCAGCGTTTGCAGCAGCACCGAGTCGGCCCAGCCGCCCCGCAGCGCTTCGGGGATCCTCGCCGCGTCGATGCCGGCGTGCCGCGCCAGCAGCGTCGCCTCCGCGAGTGCGGCGATGGTGGTGGCGACAATCGTCTGGTTGGCGAGCTTGGTCGCCTGCCCCGCGCCGGTCTCGCCCATGCGGGTCACGCGCGCCGCGTAGCGAGCGGCTACCGGTTCCATCAAGCCAACGGCGTCTTCGTCGCCGCCGGCCATGATCGCCAGCGTGCCGGACACTGCGCCGGCGGTCCCCCCGGACACCGGCGCGTCGACCCACGCTCCGCCGGCCGCCGCGTGCCAGCGCGCCGCCAAGGTCCGCGTCAGCGACGGCGCCACGCTCGAATGGTCGACGATGAGCGGCGCCGCGCCCGCTTTGCCTGCCCCATCCACCAGCCCCTCGGCGCCGAAGACGACTGCATCGACCGCCGTGCCGTCGGTCAGGCACAACACGACGAGGTCCGCCTTTCGCGCCACCTCGGCCGGCGTCGCACAGACCGTGCAGTTCGCTCGACACCCTGCCGCCAGCGCCCGCGCCTTGTCCGGCGACCGGTTCCAGACGCGCAGCGCCACGCCGGCGTCGAGCAGGCGGCGCGCCATCGGTGCGCCCATCAGCCCCAGCCCGCAAAAACCCACCCGCATCGCTTTCATGCCAAGTCCCCCGGCGTGGGCGCCTCGTAGGGCCAGGGGACGCCGCCCGAGTGCGTGACCGCCCCGAGGTGCGCGGGCTGCACCAGCGCCTGATATTTTTCGAGCACGCCGCCCAGGCGCTCGCGCACGAACGGCACGGCAGCGGCGTGGCGGCGCGCCAATTCTTCTTCGGAGAGTTCGACGCGCAAGGTGCCCGCGCGCGCGTCGATGTGAATGCGGTCGCCATCGCGCAGCAAGGCGATCGGCCCGCCCGCAGCTGCTTCCGGGCCGACGTAGCCGATGCACATGCCGCGCGTGGCGCCGGAGAACCGGCCATCGGTCAGCAGCGCCACTTTCTCGCCCATCCCTTGACCGTAGATGGCGGCCGTCACGCTCAGCATCTCGCGCATGCCCGGTCCACCCTTCGGCCCCTCGTTGCGGATCACCAGCACCTCGCCCGGCTCGTACGCGTGCCGTGCCACCACCGCCATGCAGTCCTCCTCGCATTCGAAGATGCGCGCGGTGCCCGAGAACACCAGAGACTTGAGCCCGGCCGTCTTCAGGCACGCGCCGTCCGGTGCGAGGTTGCCCCGCAGGATGACGAGACCGCCGCTGTCGCTCAGCGGTTCGCTGCACGCGCGCACCACCGTTCCGTCCGGGCCGCCGAAGCCGCACAACGCCTCTTCAAGCGATACGCCCTCGAGTGTCGGTACGTCGCCGTGCAGATGGCCGCCCGCCAGCAACGCGTTGAGCACGGCGGGCACGCCGCCGGCATGATGCAGATCCTGCGCGAGATAGCGTCCGCCCGGCTGCAGGTCGCCGATCAGCGGAATCCGCTCGAACACGCGTTGCACGTCGTCGAGCGTGAAGCGCAGGCCCGCTTCGTGGGCAATCGCCGGGATGTGCAGCGCGGCGTTGGTCGAGCCGCCCGTGGCCGCCACCGCCGCACAGGCATTCTCAAGGCTCTTGCGCGTGACCAGATCGCGCGGCAGCGGCCCGCCCGCGTGCAGCATGCGCATGACGGTCTCGCCCGCGCGCCGCGCAATCGCCAGGCGCTCGCTGTAGACCGCCGGCACCATCGCCGAACCGAGCGGCGCGAGACCGAGTGTCTCGGCGACCATCGCCATGGTGTTCGCCGTAAACTGCCCGGGGCAGGCGCCCGCGCCCGGCGTGCATTGCCTCTCGATCGCATCGAGCGTCTCACGCGACATGTCGCCGCGCTGCGTCGTGCCCACCGCCTCGATGGTGGTGAGAATCGTCGACTGCCGCTGCGATGCGGCGTCGCCGGGAATCCGGCCGGGTGCGACACCCGGCAGCATCGCGCCGCCGAACAAGAACACGCCGGGCAGATTGACGCGCACCATCCCCATCAGAATGCCTGGTAGCGACTTGTCGCAACCGGCCACGCCGACGAGCGCGTCATAGCCGTGCGCGCGCACGAACACCTCGACGCTGTCCGCGACGATCTCGCGCGACACCAGACTCATGCGCATGCCGGCATGATTCATCGACGTGCCGTCGGTGACTGAAATCGCCGAACCGCGGATCGGCACGCCGCCGCCGGCGGCCACGCCGAGCCGCACATTGTCCGAAACCTGGTTCAATGACATCGAGCACGGCGAGTTCTCGCCAAACGTGTCGACGATCGCCACGAACGACTTTTGCATGGATGCCTCGTCCATGCCGGTGGCGCGCAGAAACGCGCGGTGCGGCGCCCGCGTCACGCCGTCGACGATGGCGCGCGAACGATGCTTGTGCAAATCGGCCATGATGGGCTTCCTTTGTCTGAATGTCCTGCGGCTACCCGCCGGCGAGCAGCAGGCCGTTTTCCATGGCGATCACCTGACCGGTGATCGCGGGTGCCTGCGCGGCGAGGAACCAGACTAGATCGGCCACTTCGGTGGGCTGCGAGACGCGCCTGAGCGGTGCCGCCTCGGTCATCCGCGCGACGACGCGCTCATACGCCTGCGTGTCGAGAACGTTCTGCAGCAGACCGTCGTCGACCATGCCCGGCGCGATCGCATTCACGCGAATGTGCGGCGCGAGGCTGCGCGCCAGCGACAACGTCAGCGTATTGGCCGCCCCTTTCGATGCCGCGTAGGCGACCGACGAACCCGTCCCATTGAGTCCGGCTAGCGACGAAATGTTGATGACGCTGGAGGCGCGCTCCCGCGTGGCGGTCTCGCGCAACAGAGGCACGGCCGCGCGCGTCATCTGGAACATACCGATCAGGTTGACGCGGTAGACGCGCTCGAACTCCGCGTCGTCGATCTCCGCGAGGTTCGCATGCGGCACGACGCGGGTGGTCCCCGCGCTGTTGATCAGCGCATCGACGCGTCCCCAGTGAGCGGCGACTTCGTCGGCAGCGCGGCGGCAATCGTCGTTCGCGCCGACGTCGGCGTCGAACACGAATGTCGGGGCCCCTTCGGCGCGACACGCGGCCGCGACCGCCGACGCCCCGGCGCGCGTGTCGTCGTTGAAGTTGCCGATCGCGACCGCCCAACCGGCGCGCGCGAAACGCCGCGCGCAAGCTGAACCAATGCCGCTAGCGGCGCCCGTGATCATGCAGACGGGCAGCTCGGAATACGCCATATTGGCTTCCTCTCGGGTTTTCAGTGAAGTCATGGGCGTGGCCCACTCGCCGGGTTCGCGCAGGAGATGCCCGCCACCACGCCGAGCGGCACGTGCCCGGCCGCGTCTCGCGGCGGACCGACTGTGACGGTGGGCGCGGGGGCCGACCAGTGGCCGGTGCAAGAGCTGTCGCTCATGCTTGTCTCCTAATTTACGTGTTGCGAGCCCGATCGTCGGACGGCCGCTGCCTCGTGAAGAGGCTCGCATCACGCTTGTTATACTAATTGGGTAATGCCTGGTAACGGGTGCGCATTGCACAAACAATTGTTTGCAGAGGTTAGCTAGACCCGGCAAAGTACGGCAAATCACTTTTTCGGCGCAAGTTATAACCATTTAGTTATTCCGCTAGAGGGACACATGTCGGCTCCGAGCAGCGGTGCGATTGAACGGTTCTTTCGCAGCGGCTTGAAATTGCCGCACCTGCGCATTCTCGTCAGCTTGGCCGAACTGGGCCAGGTGACGCGCGTGGCTGCCGCCTTTCACGTGACGCAACCCGCCATTTCCAAACAGATCGCGGAAATCGAGGAATCGCTTGGCGTGCAGATTGTCCAGCGCATCGGCAACGCTGTCGAATTGACGGGCATCGGCAGAGTGATCGTCGACCATGGCCGCGCGGTTCTGCGGCAACTCGAGCTTGCCCGGCGCGACGTCAGCGCGCTCGCTGCCGGCACCGGCGGGCACGTGCGCGTGGGCGCGGTCGTGACCATCCCCGAGCCGATCATCGCCAATGCCGTGCGCCTGTTCATGCGGCGCGCACCCGCGGCGTCCTTTTCGTTCATCGAGGCCACGCTCGACCGCCTGATCAGACAGCTCGATGACGGCGAGCTCGACATTGCGTTAGGCCGCAACCATCTGCCCGGCGTGCAGATGCGATTAAGACAGGAAACCCTTCATCGCGAGCCGTTCGTCTTCGTGGTCGGCGCCGGCCACCCCCTGGCCAATCCTGAGCGCGTGGTCTGCTGGGAAGATCTGCGGCAATGCCGTTGGATTGTGCCGCTACGCGGCGCGCCGGCTTTTGCGACGCTCGCGGAAACGTTGAGCGCGCACGATATCGTCCTCGCGGGCGCCGACGTGGAGTCGAGTTCTCTTGCTTTGAACATCGCGCTGATCAAGACCGGGGATTTCGTGTCGATCCTGCCGCTCTCCGTAGCGCGCAGCCATATGGTGCGCGGCACCATGCGCGTGCTGCCGCTGCCGCCGCTGGAGCCGCTCGGCGAAGTCGTCGTCTATTGGCGCACCGATTCGACCGCGCCGGCCACGTCGCTGTTCAACGAATGCCTGCGGGAGGCGTCGGCGGAGCCATATGACGAGCCATTCCCGGGAGCTGGATAGACCACGCAAAACGCCCAACCATGGCGGTTGGCTGTTTGCGTTGTGACGGCTTTCCCGGCGCGCGGAGGCCATCACACGATCGCGCTGCATAGACCTATCTCACGCAAAAACGATCGAGGCTTTCGATCGCTTCGTCGAGTGGCGATATAGGCGTGGAGACGGCGCGTCGTTGGACCGGCGAGAGTATCGCGGCCTCATGCCTCGCACGAAGTTGATCCTTACGCAGAAGGGCGGACCGTTTGAGCCAAGCGTAAAGCATCGCGTCAGCTTTGACGGCAGCCCCGTGGAGTATTTAGCGGCCGATAGTCTCCAGAGCTACGTGACGAGCCTGTACCGAGCCGCTGGCCTTGGCGCCGGTTGCAGTAGTCACTCTGGTCGTCGGACGTTGGTGCCGCCGCACGTCGCGGGGTGGGGTGCCGTCATCGGTGCCGGCCAATCCAGCCCTTGCGGACTTCGTGGGAAATCCCATATCATCTCTGAAACAACAATTCGATATAGTATGAATTGATGGAGTATGATTAGCGATAAAATCATATGAGTCAAGCGCGCGTTGTTTCGATCGAGATTGCTGATGTCATGTTGGTGACTGGGTGGGGCGTGTGCCGAAGCGCATTACCGGCGTTCACGCATTCACCTGGCGGTCGACAAGCCGTGGCGCACCTGGGGCGCTTCGTGCAGGCAACGCTTCAGATCGGCAATTGCGATGGACCGGATCATCAACAAGGAGACGATTCACCATGACGTTTGCGCAAACACCTACCGCAGCAAGCGAGTTTGTTTCAAAGGTTAATGAAACGATTGATTCGATGGACGAACAGGGGTTCGCTCACTTTCTGACGGAAAACTGTACCTTCGTCTATGCGAACAGCGAGCCTGTCATCGGTCGCGCAAACGCTGCTGCTGCTTCACAGAATTTCCTGAAGCAGCTCGCGGGCATCAAGCATCACATCCTCAACGTATGGGCGTTCGAGGATGTCGTCGTTTCGCAACTATCCGTGACTTACACACGCAAGGACGGTTCGACAGTGACGATTCCGGCCGTGACGATCTGGAAGTTGCAGGACATGTTGATCGATGAATGCCGCATCTACGTCGATATCTCTCCGCTGTTCGAGCGTTGATCATCAGGAAACAAAGCTATGAGCCGCGATCTTGAAGGCAAGACCGTCATCGTCACTGGTGGTGGTTCGGGTATCGGGCGTGCGGCGGCGCTGGCGTGCTCAGTGGCGGGGGCACTGCCGGCGGGCGAGTCTGGAAACTGACGCGCCGCGCTTTCCAGGGGGGGCTGCGGCACGGGCTAAAGGCGGAGGGCGTCCGCCTGCCATCCATAGAGGCCATGCAAATACTGCTGTATCATTTCCTTTTGGCCGAATCAATTTGCACGGATAGGACCGACCGATGGCCCGGTCCCATGCCAAGGAATGAGTGAATGCCCAAACCCAATTCGTCTGCAGCCAAGGCAGCCACTACCGCTCCGAAGTTAGTCGAGGCAACAGCGCAGAGGCTTTCCGATGTATTCGATGATCGCGGCAGAACCGTTCCGTGGATCGCGCGAACCCTACACCGACTCTACGATGCACAGGGGCAGAAGCTCCTCGACAGGGAGAGCATTCCGATTTCGTATTGGTACTACCTTCGCGTGCTGGCCGAACGCGGCGAGATCAATCAACTCGAGCTCAGTAAGCGCGTGGGCATCGCGTCGACGACCGCGGTACCCGCGCTCGACTATCTGGAAAAGCGCGGCCTGGTGAAAAGGGTGCGCGATCCAAACGACAGGCGAAAGTATTTCGTCCAGCTACAGGATGAAGGCCGGCGCCTCGTCGACGAAATGCTTCCCGATCTTACTGACATGATTTCGGCGTCACTCGACGGAATCTCGCAGAAGGACATGCGCGTCTTCTGGAAGGTCATGCACCAGATCGAAACCAACCTGATGCAGATGGCCCAGGGCGACACGGTCGTCGACTGACTGATCGCGAGCGTCGACGACTGAGTCCGTTCGTGCTCGCGACCTTGCGCGTTCACCTATCAGGCTTGATCGATATTCTGAGCCGTCGAAGAAGCGGCCACGGAAGCAAGAACGACCTGTGACTGACCACTACGCTTTGCCAGCGCCATAGCCGCCAGGTAACCAAACGTGATCGCCGGTCCCAGCGTGATGCCTGCGCCGATGTAGTGACCGCCAACAGGCGAGTTCATGTCGTTGCCGCATGCAAAGATGCCGGGAATCGGACGGTCGTTGCTGTCCAGGACTTCGCCGTTGGGGCCCGTCACGAGACCGCGGCTGGTGCCGAAGTCTCCCGGCATCAGCTTGACTGCATAGAACGGCCCGTGCTTGATGGGGCCGAGGCAGGGATTCGGCGCGTGAGACGGATCGCCCTTGTAGGTGTTATAGGCCGATGAGCCCTTGCCGAAATCCTCGTCGACGCCAGTTTGCGCGAAGTGGTTGTTGCGTGAGACGCTGCGCTCGAGTCCGGCGGCATCGATGCCTGCCTTGGCGGCGAGCTCCGCGAGTGTCTCGCCGCTATAGAGATAGCCCGACTCCTCATAGCGACGCAGCGACATGCCCGGCAGGATGACGCCAATGCCGTACTTCTTCACGGCTGCTGCGTCGACGACCAGAAACGCGGGGATTGCGCCGGCGTCGAACATCCCCTGAGTGAAGGCGTGATACGACGCGGCTTCATTGGTGAAGCGGTTGCCTTCCTTGTTCACGGCAATGAAACCCGGCTTGGGCCGATCGAGCATGAAGTGGCCCCACAGCGTATTGCCTTTTTCGTTCTTGTATTGCGAGATCGGCACGTAGTAGCCCGTGTCGCGCGCGTTGTGATCGAGCCGGCCGCCGACTGAAAGGCCGAGTCGAATGCCTTCACCCACGTTGCTCGGCAAGCCGAGGCCGAGTTCGACCGTCGGCTGACGGGAATGCTCGCGTCGCATTTCGAGGTTACCGCTGTAGCCGCCGGTCGCGATAACGACACCGCGGTGTGCGCGTATGCGAGACGTGCGGCCATCGCGCGTGACTTCGGCACCGATCACGGCACCATTGTTGGTGATGAGCCGCGTTGCGTGAGCGCCTCGCCAAACCGGAATCTGCTCATCGAGGATCGTCTTGTACAGGCGCGCGATGAGTGCATTGCCGCCCACGAGGCGGGTGCCGCGATGATAGCTCAGGCGGTCTTTGCCGTAGCGCAGGAAGCGCTTCACGACATGCGCGAACGACTTGAACGAGCGCGTGAACGACAAGAAGTGATTCAAGTCCAGAAGGTCGAGCATCATGCCGCCAAATGGCGCGAATGCCGGCAGCGGTGCCCGCAGGTCCTTGAAGTGCGCACCGAGTTCACGCCCGTCGAACTCGAGCGGGGCGTGAGCCCGTCCGAACATGCCGCCATTGGACTCCGGATAATAGTCTGGATAATGGACCGCCATGACCTTGAGTTCGGAATGGCGGACCAGGTAGTCGAGTGCAACCCGGCCCTGGGTGATGTAGCTTTCCTGGAGCGGGCTACCCACGGTGGTGCCAACCGTTGCCGCAAAGTATCGACGCGCTTTCTCGAAGGAATCCTGGAAGCCCGCCTCCTGCATCGGTGCGCTATCGACAAACCACATCATGCCGACCGACCAGGCGGAGGTGCCGCCGACCTGATCCGTCTTTTCGAGCAGGAGCGGCTTGAGTCCTTCGTTCTTCGACACAATGGCCGCCGACATGCCGCCTGCACCCGCCCCAAGAATAATGACATCGACCTCGAGATCCCAGCTTGCCGTCGTATCAGTACTCATAGCGCTTGTCCTGTTTGAGAAGTCCGGGAAGGTAAGTCGGGAATGGCAGCTCTGACTCGCAAAAATTCCAGTTGCCCCTGCGTGGTTCCGGCCAGCGGAGAGCTTGCACATCCGTTTTGCACATGCTGTATGATCATCACGAAACGGATTATCTTCAAAGAGATAATGCCATATAACATCGATTTATATGGGATGATGTGTTCTGGGGTAAACAAAGTCAAGAGATCCAGGGAATTCCCTGCATCGAGAGCATGACGCTTGCCGCCCGGCACGTACGTTGACGGCGGTGTGAACCCAGTTGAGGAATGGCCAATGTCAAAGTCGAGTTCGAATGAAGTGGACGAAGCGCTCGAGGGGCCGGAAGCGGCGGCCGGTCGCCGCACAGTCGTTTTTGACGACCGCGGCCGAACCGTGCCATGGATGGCACGCACGCTGTACCGCCTCTATGAGAACCAAGCCCAGAAGGTGCTGGACAAGGAGGGGGTTTCGGCTGCGCACTGGTTCTATCTTCGGGTTCTGGCCGAACGTGGCGAGATGAACCAGCTCGAACTCAGCAAGCGGGTCGGCATTGCGTCGACCACGGCCGTACCAGCGCTCGACAGCATGGAAAAGCGCAAACTCGTGCAACGCACGCGCGACCCCATGGACAGAAGAAAATACTACGTCAGCCTGCAGGATGAAGGACGACGCGTTGTCGACGCATTGCTGCCCGAGCTCACCGAGATGATTGCGGCTTCGCTCGAAGGCGTCTCGGCGAAAGACCTCCGGGTGTTCTGGAAAGTCATGCACCAGATCGAAGCCAACCTGACTCTGATGTCTCAGGGCGATTCCGCGATCGACTAGCCGCCGGCCGGTCACTGGCACGACGACGATGGTGGGGGGGCGTTGCTGACCGGTGTGCGCAGAACACCGGCGCGCGGTCGCGCTCACACGACGCGCATGGTCGGGCGGTCCCGGCCCGGCGGGAAAATACACCAGAGTCCGTCCCTGTGGCCAAAGAAGAACATGGCTGCGGTTCCGGCGGCCGTGCATGCTTCGACGCACACGTAACACTGCCGCCTCGCACGCTGGTTCTTGAATTCGACCACATGCACCGTGCCCATCGAGGTGGGAGCAAGCCAGTGCTCCACCGTCGAGCGCAACGACTTTCCTGCGCTAGCCATTCTCTTCTCCTTACCACGCTCGCCTTGATCGCGTGACGACAACCAGCTGACCGGCCTCGCTCACCAAAAGGACGTTCGCGTCCGCCGTGAGGCCAGTCGGGACCCTGACCTGCTACCTGCTTGCAGCGCTCCGCTCCTAGCCCCGGCCGACTATGGGCAGGATGGGGCGCTGCATACTCATATCTACGCGCTTCAATTACGTGTGCGGCGCATACGAGAGCCGCACACGCTTGCTACTTGCTCACCTTGATCCGTTTGCCCGTTTGACTCGACTGCTCGATTGCGTGGAGCACTTCGTGAAGCGCGCGTGCGTGATCGAAGCTGGGCGCCGTGCGGGTGCCATGGCGCAGGTCATCGGCCATCAACCGGTAAACGCCGGCGACATTGCGCGCTGCAACGGCATCCCCGGCGTCGATCGGGAACGGATCCGGGATGTCGAGCTCCTCGTAGCCGTCCTGGCCTTTGCGTCCGAACTCGACGCGCAAGGGCGAGATGTTGATCGCCGGGACGTATTCATTCCTCGCGGTGACGCGCAGATCGCCCTCGCTTCCGTTGATCTCCCATAGCAGCTTCGTCCCGCGCGGCATGCCACCGCGGAGTTGCAACGACAGCGGCGCCCCGGAGGACAGAATCGCGTTCGCCATGAGATGGTCGGGCGTTTTCATCTCGACGGTTTCGCCCGTCTCGATGACGCGCACGGTTTGCCTGCGTTGCGAGAGTACCGCGCCGATCTGTTCGATATTGCCGAGGACGGCATCGATCGCCGCAATCGCGTGCCCCCCGATCACGGAAAGCAGTGTGGCGCCGTTCCGGTTGTCCATGGCGTAGGCGTCACCCTGCAGGACGTCGTCGCCCCAGCTGAAACCCGAACCGACGTACGTCGAAGACAGGACATTGCCGATCTTGCCGTCCGCGACGAGCTTGCGCATGAACTGCACTTCGGGGGAGGCGATTGCCTGCGCGCCCACGACGGCCAATGCCTTTTTCTCGCGCGCGAGTTCGGCAAGCGCGATGGTTTCTTCGAGCCCGTTGCCGAGCGGCCATTCGCTGTAGACGCTCTTGCCCGCCTGCAGGGCCGCCGTGACGACTTCCTTGTGGTGCTGAACCTTGACGGTGACGACGACGATGTCGATGTCCGGCGATGCGGCCAGCGCAGCGGCACTTTCGAATGCCCGCGGGATGTCGAACGCGGCGGCCGCGGCCTGCGCGCTCGCGTGGCTCGTATTCGCCACGCCGGCGAGCTCGAAGACGTCGGACAAGGCCAGCAAGGCCGGCATGTGGGCTGTCGCCGCCCAACCGCGTTCCGGGCTCAGGCCGACGATACCGACACGATATTTTCTTTCCATGGCTTCCTCTAACCTTTAGGTAACTGCCGTAACCACGAGCGCCCGATCTCAAAGGTTGGCCCTCTGGAGTCGGCCACCGGCACCGGCCGCTCCCGTCATACGATCTGGTATTTGTACGACGAGTCTTCCTTGTCACGGCGCCCGACAGTGAAATTTTCGAGCGGTGCCAGATCTTCGGGAACCGGGTCCGATCGCTGGGAGTCGAGCACGACCACCCGATCGGCAATGCGCCATTCACCGTTTCGCCGCTCCATGCGGTCCACGTAGCGAATGTTCACCACCCAATCCATCGCGGGCTTGTCGCCGTTGGGTTTCGTGCGGTGGATTGCCTGCGCATAGTGTTCCGCAAACGCCACATCGCCGCGGACCTCGACATACTGATTGCCGGTGAAGTGCTGCGTCGATTCGAAGGTCGGCAACAACTCGGCTGCCCAGTCGATGAAACCTTCGATACTTCCGTTGTACGCGCCGTGCCTGTCGACCGCATCCGGGTGATAGCACGAGCGCACGAGATCCCAGTCCATCCGATCGATGCCGCGGCAATAGCGGATATGAACGCGGCGAATCTCCGCTTCATCCAGTAGCTGCTGAAGTTTCGCTTCCAACTTCGGTCTCCTTGATTGAATCGTCGCGGCTGAAGCAAATCGATGCCACGCCGCTGGTGGGGAGTGGATTAAAACCGATCGCGAGCGCAATCCACTTGCGAATCCGGAACGTGACCTGACGACAGGCGGAGCGGGCTTCGTCTGCGCTGATCTGCGCATCCGATCGCCCACTCCCGCAGCGCCTGCGCCGCTGCCCGCTTGCGCGGCATGGCTGCGCGAACCGTTTTAAGTGCGGGCCGGCTTGCCGACCAGCGCCCGGTACTCATTGGCCGAGGCTGGCTTGCGTCCGAGCAGGCCGGCGATGTCGCGCGCCATGTTGAACATCTCCAGATTGTCCTTGAGGCGCTCGTCGCTGTTCGGATACTTCCACGGCGTATCTTCGGTGCCGATCCGGATATGCAGGCCCATCATCGTGGCGAGGGTCGTCATATAGAGCGTCGCGCGACCGGCCGCACAGACGCTGATGACCGACGTCGGATCGATCTGGCGGATCTGGTCGACCATCAGGAACATGTGGTGCGTCATGTCCTGGGCATTGCTCACCCACGTGCCGGACACCAGCGTGCGGCCGACGTTGAACGGCAGGCCATAGAGAATCAGCCAGTTGTAGGGCTTCTTGAGGATGCCGGTATCGATCAGTTTGCGCTTCGCGAGCTCGATCTCGCCGGAGCTGTGGACGGCCAGTTCCGGCTTGACGCCGGTAGCCTCGAGCTCCGCGATAGCGGGCACCATGAACGCTTCCGGATGACCCGGCGCGCACGGTGCGACTTCGGTCAGACCCGCGCGCGCGGGACTCACGCACTCATCGAATGTCGAGCCGTTGAGGACGTTCAGATTCGGCACGAAGTCGTTGCCAAAGCGCGAGCGCAGCGGCTCGAGAACGGCGGAATATGCCTCAACTGGCGGGATGTCGCGGTCGAGCCGCCGCCCCTTCTCGTCGGTCATGAACGAGAAGTCGATGTGCACGCCGCAGGCGCCGGCTTCGATGACGCTCGACGCCGCATCCACGTACTCCGCGAGCGACGTCGTGCTCTCGAAGCGCCCCGATACGGCGGCATTGATCGCAATCTTTTCCGACACGTCCCATTTGGGTTGCAGCTCGGCGCCGGCAATGAACTGGTACTCCTCCATTTCGCGTTTGGCGGCTTCCCAGAGTGACAACTTTTCGACCATGATGATCCTCGACACAGGTAGTGAATTTAGGTTCGCAAATCTTCCGAACCCACGGCAATCCGGTTGCACTAAGATGATTACGTGCAAGATCGATGTCCATCGAATAATGCTGGGTGGAATTAATAAAGTCAAGGAACCCAGGGAATGCCCTGGTGAATGGCGCGTGAGCGACGGTCCTGTGCCGCCTGTCGGTCACCATTTGTCGAGGAATGAGCGAATGGCCAGGTCCTGGCCAACTTTGATCGATCCACTGGATCACTTTGACGAGCCGGCTGGGGACGCGGCTACTGGCGCTATCGCGAGCGGGGCCTGTCTTTACGACACAAGCCGACAGAAGCGGCCCAGGCGAAACAGGTCAAAAGGTGGATTTGCCGGCGCCGTTTGCTCCGGCGCGACTGTGGACTTCGCCCGCAGGCACCGAGAACGTCGTGTTCTCAGGTGCCCGCACGCCTGGAAAGGTCTTCGCGACCCAATCGATTTGTAGAACTGAGTCCTGTTTGTTCGTGACTCGTCTTCAGCTATCAATGCTCGAACACGGCCTTCAGCTTTTCCGGCGGGAGCGCGGAGGTGAGGTCGGCATCAGGCGGAGCGGACGGATCGCACTTCGGATAGAGGCCCTTGGTACTGTCCGCGTAGGCAAAGGGAAGAATCGACGGCGATTCCTTATCTGCCGTTCCCTGATAGGCCGCTACACCCTGGCGCACGGCAAAGCGCACGTAAGTCGTCGTGCCGTCGAGCGTGTAATAGGGATAGGGCTTGCCCGACTGCTTCGCCGCGAGAAAATGGCAGTTCACCTGGTTGTCGCTTGCAATCGTCGCGATGGCGGGGACCGGAAGGTGCGCCTGCTCGAATGCCTTTACGGCGGCCAGCGCGGTTTCGCCGCCGTCCGTCACGATGGCGTCAATCTTCGGATACTGCGCGATGAGACCGACCGTGGCCTTCTGGGCGTCGACGGGATTCCAGTTCGTCACGATGTACTGCTGGTTGAGCAACTTCAGCTCCGGATATTTCTTGAGTCCCTCTCTCAGACCATCCATGAAGTTTTGGGAGGTGGTCGCTCCGGGCGATCCCCCCATGAACACGACATTTCCCTTCTTGACTGTCGTTCCGAGCCAGTCGGCCCACAGGACACCGATCTGCTTCGTGTCGCCCACCACGTTGACGACGTAGTCACGGCCAGGTGTGCCAGCCATCTGAGCCGAGTACGGGACGACCGCGACGCCCGCCTTCATGGCCGCCCGCATGGCGGGAAGCTGCACCGCGCCGAAGTCGGGAAGCAGAATGAGGACGTTGATGCCCTGCGCGACCATGCTGTTGATGTCGGAATTCGCCTTCTGCGGATCGCCGTTGGCATTGCTGTAGATGACCCGCGTGACGTTCTTGCAGCGACTGAGCTCGTCCTTGACTTCCGCGAGTCCGGTCTTGCGCCACGTATTGCCGCCGTAGCCGTCCGACACGCCGACGATCATCGGTTTCGTGCCGCACAACGGCGTGATGTCGCCTTGATGGTTCGTGATGGAATCTTGCGCCGCGTGAACGGCGGTACAGGTGAAACCCGCGGAAAGAAGCAGGCTGGCGCATATTTGCATAGCCGAGACGAGCATCTTCGCTCGCCGGTATCGAAGATCGCGCCAGTTCTTGAGGCCGCATTGATGAGCGGTCGCAATCTCTTGCGCAAAGAACGGACTTTGCAGCTTTTGCACTGCAGCTTGCGATACGCGAAGCTTGAAGAACATGGTGATCCTCGCCGTGGATGGTGGATGAGTAATGGACAGGGGCCGATCAGGAAAATGGAGCTTTCCTGCAGCGGCATTGTCACGCGATCCTAAGTGAAACAATGCGTTGCAAGATCAATTTATATAGAATAATGGGTTTCGGAATGAGTGAAGTCAAGGCCCCTAGGGAAAGTCCCTGGCGAGGGGGCAGTGAACGCGCCGGGGGCGGCCGAATGCGCTTCGCGTGCAAGGGTAAGGAAGGGGCGGGAGCTGCGCAGCTGTCCGCAGGCTGAAAATGAGAGGGGGGAGGCGGGATCAAGATGATTCGCTTCCCCAGGCGCGCCTATTGCGGTGCCTGGGCCGGCGAGCTCATTTGGGGTCGACTGACGCATTCGCGCGGCGTTCACCGATTTCCTGCGTCAAGGCGCCGAGTTCGTCGCCCCCGTACTTCAATCGCGTTGTTGTCAGGGCACCCGGCTGGCC
Source organism: Trinickia mobilis (assembly GCF_017315705.1). GTDB lineage: Bacteria > Pseudomonadota > Gammaproteobacteria > Burkholderiales > Burkholderiaceae > Trinickia_A > Trinickia_A mobilis. The sequence continues at coordinate 27,029 of NZ_JAFLRF010000030.1, forward strand.
TGCGACACGAACTTGGTGACGAGGTAGCCATCGAACGTCTCAATGCCTCCTTCACTGCCCATACCGCTCTCCTTCACACCGCCCAACGGCGTTTCGGCCAGCGCCAGGCCGGAATGGTTGATGCCAACCATTCCGGCTTCGATACGGCCAGCAACGTATTCGGCGGTCGCGATCGAATTGGTGAACACATAGGAAGCCAGGCCGTATGGCAGCGCGTTGGCACGTGCCAATGCCTCTTCAGTGGTACTGAATTTTGTGATTGGCACAACGGGGCCGAACGGTTCCTCGACCATCAGGCGCGCGTCGTCGGGCACGCCGGTGAGGATGGTAGGGGGGAAGAAGCAACCTGTTTCAGACAGACGACTGCCGCCACACACCAGCGATGCCCCGCGCTCCCGCGCGTCCGTCACCAGGGACAGCATTGCGTCCACGCGTCGCTCGTGGGCCAGCGGCCCCATCTGGGTCTGCGGATCGAGGCCGTCTCCGACCCGTAGCGGTGCGTATTCGGCGGTGAAGGCATCCACGAACCGCTCATAGGCTCTTTCGTGCACGAAGAAGCGGCTCGGTGCCATGCAGACCTGACCGGCATTGCGTGTCTTGGTACGCGCCAGAAAACGCGCGGCCTGTTCCACGTCGGAATCGTCGAACACCAGCACCGGCGAGTGGCCACCCAGTTCCATCGTCATGCGCTTCATCTGCGCGCCGGCCATCGAAGCCAGCTGTTTGCCGACAGTGGCGGAGCCCGTGAACGAAATCTTTCGCACCGCCGGAGCGTTGATCAGATGCGTGGAAACCTCGGACGGCACGCCCCAGACGACGTTCAGGCATCCCGCCGGCAAACCCGCATCGTGAAATATACGCGCCATCGCCACCACTGCGCTTGGCGAATCCTCCGGGCCCTTGAGCACCAGCGTGCAGCCCGCGCCCAAGGCAGCGAGCACCTTGCGTAGCGACAGGTTGAAGGGAAAGTTCCAGGGTGTGAATGCAGCGCAAACACCTATGGGATCACGGGAGACCGTCTGCTGCACGCCCGGCGTGCGCGCCGGGATCACGCGCCCATAAATACGCCGGCACTCCTCAGCATGCCATTCAGCGTGCTCAGCGCAGCTTTGTACTTCCAGAATGGCTTCGGCCAAGGGCTTGCCCTGGTCGAGCGTAATGTTACGGGCGATCTGTGGGGCGCGCTCCCGGATCAACGAGGCGACGCGGCGCAGCAATGCTGAGCGTTCGATCGCCGGTGTGTGTCGCCAGACCTGGAATGCATCCGCCGCTGCGTTCACGGCATCATCCAGATCCTGGGGCGTAGCGTGCGGCAAGCGGGCGAACGCCTTGCCAGTCGCAGGGTTAATCACATCCTGTTCGGGCCGCCCATCGGCGCTCAGGAAACGGCCACCGATGTAGAGGGCAAGTGCTTCGTATTGTGCGGTTGTGGTGTCCATGGCGGTCTGACTCAAAGAAATACACTACCGCCGTCCACGGCGAGGGTTTGGCCGGTGACAAAGCCCGCACCATCACTAACCAGGTAAGCCAGTGCCGCTACGAGGTCGCTTGGCACCTGATCGCGCTGGATACAGCGGCCGGCAGTACGAGCGTTTTCGCCAATACGGTCTTGCAGATCGGTCTGCAGCACGCCATCGCTTAGCGTGAAGCCCGGAGCAATCGCATTGACCGTAATGCTGTCCTTCGCCAGTTCCCGCGCAAGGGCGCGCGTGAAGGCAATGACGGCCCCCTTGCTGGCCACGTAGTGCGCCATATTCACCGGCCCCTTGATTGGCACAGTGGAAGCGATGTTGACCAAGCGCCCCCGACCGCTCTGGCGCAGATGTGGCAACACCGCTTTGGCGCAGTTGAATGGGCCCATCGTGTTGACTTCCATCACCCGCATCCATTCCTGATTGGTGATCTGCTCAAACGGCTTGAGCGTCAGAGTGGTAAACAGTGCGGCGTTATTGACGAGGCCATCGATTCCGCCGAACTCCGAGACTGCTGCGGCCGCCATGTCAGCGGCATCTGCCTCGCTGACAACGTCCGTGCGCACGCCAATGACTTGATGTCCGGACTCACGAAGACGTGCTGCTGCATCGTGCGCGCCACGCAGGTCGGCGATGACGACACGATGCCCCAGCTGTGCAAGGTGTTCGCTGAAAGCGTAGCCAATGCCGCTGGCACCACCAGTGACAATAATGCGCTTGGGTAATTCAGGTTTCATGGTTTCCTTCGCACGTCAGAAGACTTCAGGTGACAATGAGTGGTCTATGTTCCTGTGGGGCGCTTGCCCTGTGGTATGTAGCGCAATATCGGCAAAGGCTGATCGGGTGTCAACGAACCCGGCTCCAATGTCCGGATACCGGACTTTTGTACGAAATTCGAATTTCGCGAGGGTCTATGGCGTCTCATGCGGGCGAGAAAGAATCACGGGAAAACGAACCCGAATACGTGATGGGGCTCGAAAAAGGGCTGTCCATCATCGAAGCATTCGGTATGAAAAGAGGGCCGTTGACCGTGACACAGGCGGCGGAGATAACCGGCCATACAAAGGGTTCGGTACGACGCAGTTTGCTGACGCTGTGCAGGCTGGGCTATGCCGCGCAGAACGGTCACAGTTTTGTCCTGGCACCACGCGCACTGAGGCTGGGCTACGCATATGTAGCCTCTGATCCGTTGACCAAGGTCGCGCAACCTATCCTGGAGATCACCAGCGAACGCACGCAAGAGTCTGCCTCGATCGCTGTGCTGGATTTGCAGGATGCAGTCTTCGTAGCGCGCTCAACGCATCGGCGCAGCCTGTCGAGCGGTTTGGGTGTTGGCTCGCGCTTGCCTGCTTACTGTAGTGCCACAGGGCGCGTTCTGCTGTCGGGGCGGCCGCCGGCCGAGGTGAGATTCATGCTGAACAGAATGGCACGTCCCGCTCTGACGCCTCACACCCTCACTACGACCTCCAGCATCATGAAAGAGATCGAGTTTGTGGGCAGACACGGGTACGCCATCATCGATGAAGAACTGGAGATTGGAATTCGCTCAATCGCCGTTCCGATCCGCAACGCGCGTGGCGAAATGATTGCGGCCATGAGTCTTTCGGTGGCCACAAGCCGCATGACGCGCGAAGGCGTAGTGGAACACCTGCTGCCAGAACTTGAGATCGCACGCCGCCACCTTGCCGCCCTGTTGTAGCGCTCCGCCTGTCCGGCCATGCATCGTCAGCGAGCCTGTGTGGCTCGCAGTCGTGCGGTGAGTGGCGTGCACCATACGTCAGGAAACGCCGGTAGTCGGGCGCACTTCTCGCGGCCGAATACGCGAATCGCCAGCCGGCCTATAGCGAGCGTTGCAGACGCCCGGCGGTTTCACGCAGCGCCGGCAGGAAGCTTTCCCGCAAGGTATCGATGGACACGCGCCCTGAAAATACGCTCACGCTCAGCGCCGCCTCGATCTGGCCGGCGCTGTTCTTCACCGGCACCGCCATCGCCGACATGCCGATTTCCAGCTCTTCGTCGCTGATCGCGTAGCCGTCCTCTGCCGCGCGCCGGATCGCCTTCAGCACCCCCTCGAGATTGGCCACTGTGCGAACGGTGAACCGTTTCATGGGCACGCTTTCGAGGTGCGCGCGCGCCTGCTCTTCAGGCAGGCCGGCGAGCAGCACGCGTCCCGTGGCTGAGCAATAGGCGGGCAGGCGGCCGCCGAGCTTCACGCCCGTCGACACGATACGGACCGCCTCCGCACGTGCGATGAAAACCGCATAACCCTCGTCCAGCACGGCCAGCGAGACGGACTCCTGTAGCTTGTCGCGCGTGCTCGCCAGCAGGGGTTGCGCAATCTGCGGCAGCGACGACGTGCTGAGGTAGGCGCTACCCAGCCGGAGCATGCGCGGCAGCGGCGTGAAGAACTTGCCGTCGTGGGCGAGATAGCCGTGCTCGACGAGCGTCAGCAGGCAGCGCCGCGCTGCGGGGCGGCTCAGGTCAGCCAGATGCGCCGCGTCCGAAACGGTCATGCGCGTGGTGTTCGGACCGAACGCCTCGATGATGGCCAGCCCCTTGGCCAGCCCCCCCATGCCTTCCTTCGCGTGGGCCTGGGTTGTCCCGGCCTCATCCTTGACGGGCGACATAGCGCGCTCCTCTGTATTGACAGGGCTTTTGATGGGTGTCATATTGGGTCGTATATCGAACAATGTCCGATATTCGAACACACCTGGGAGGGGCTGTCAACTGCAGTCCCGCCGAGGCCCCGGTAATCGGCGTTCGGCAAACGCCCTCTACGGAGTCAGCAACTTGAACATCATCCCCATCCAGCCGGCGCGCCGCGCCAGCATCGAGTGGCCCGCCGAGGGCGTCACGCGCGTGCCCTATGTGCTGTTCCAGAGTGACGAAGTCTATGCGGACGAGCAGGAAGCGATATTTCGTGGTCCGAACTGGAGCTATCTGTGCCTCGAAGCGGAGCTGCCGAATCCGGGTGACTTCCGCAGCACGTTCATCGGCGATGCTCCCGTGGTGGTCACGCGCGACACGGACGGCGAGCTCTATGCGTTCGAAAACCGCTGCGCGCATCGCGGCGCGATGGTTTGCCTGGAAAACGCGGGCAACGCGAAGGACTTCAATTGCGTCTACCATGCCTGGACGTACAGCCTGCAGGGCGATCTGCTCGGCGTCGCGTTCCGGGACGGCATCAACGGCCAGGGCGGCATGAAGGAAGACTTCTGTCTCGGCGATCACGGCTTGCGCAAGCTGCGCGTTGCGACGCTGCACGGTTTGGTGTTCGGCAGCTTCTCCGACGACGTGCCGCCGCTCGACGAATACCTTGGCGAGGAGATCGTCGAACGCATTGCGCGCGTGCTCGAAAACCGCACGTCCGTCGTACTCGGCCGCTTCACGCAAATGCTGCCGAACAACTGGAAACTTTATTTCGAGAACATTAAGGATTCCTATCATGCTAGCATCCTGCATCTGTTCTTCACGACTTTCCAGTTGAACAAGCTGTCGCAGCGCGGCGGCATCATCGTCGACCCCAGCGGCGGGCATCACGTCAGTTATTCAGCAGTCGATCACGCGGCTGAAGCGGCGACGCAGACGGCCACGAAGGACTACGCGGCCCAGAACATCCGCTCGGAGAGCGGCCACCGCCTCGAAGATACCTCGGTGCTCGCGGGCACCGACGAGTTCGGCGACGGCATCACCCTGCAGATTCTTTCAGTCTTTCCTGGCTTCGTGCTCCAGCAGATCCAGAACGCCATCGCGGTGCGCCAGATCCTGCCGCGCGGCGCGCGCCGGACCGAACTGAACTGGATCTATCTCGGCTTCGAGGACGATACGCCCGAGTTGCGGGAAATGCGTCTGCGCCAGGCGAACCTCGTGGGCCCGGCCGGGTACGTCTCGATGGAGGACGGCTGCGTAGGTGGCTTCGTGCAGCGCGGCATCGACGGGGCAAGCGATGCACGCTCGGTGATCGAGATGGGCGGCGATGGCACGACCAGCAGCGCGAGCCGCGTGACGGAAGCCTCGATTCGCGGCTTCTGGAAGGCCTACCGTAACGCAATGGGATATTGACGATGACGCAGGACATCCACCAACTGATCGCCCGTGCGCAGGCCGAATACGTGCGCTGCATCGACGACGGCGACCTCGGGCAGTGGCCCGAGTTCTTCACCACGTCGTGCGTCTACAGGGTCACGACCGCCGACAACCATCGCCGCGGCCTCGTGGGCAGCATGATCTACGCGGCCTCGCACGGCATGCTGGTCGACCGGGTCGCGTCGCTGCGCGACGCCAATATCTATGAACGGCACGCCTACCGCCATCTGCTCGGGCAACCGTACGTGATCAGTGACGACGGCACCGAGGCGCGCAGCGAAACCTCGTTCATGGTCGCGCGCATCATGCGCGACGGGACCACTGACCTGTTCGCGACGGGCCGCTATTGCGACGTGTACGTGCGCGACGAGGCAGGCGTGCGGTTGCGCGAGCGGGTCGTCGTGTCCGACAGCTCGCGTATCGACACGTTGCTCGCGTTGCCGCTATGACGCCCGCGAACCTGCCTTCGACCGACATCTGCTGACAACGCATCGAGGTGATATCGTGGATTTTCGCATTTCCGTCGCTGACAGCGACATAACGTTCCCATGCACGGCCGGTGAAACCGTGCTCGACGCGGCCGAACGCGCCGGCTATGCGGTGCCGTACTCGTGCCGCAAGGGCGTCTGCGCGTCCTGCGAAGGACGCCTCGTGGCGGGCGAGGGGCGTTCTCCGGTGCAGGGCGCAGTGGCGGCGCCGGTCGAGCGCGCGCTGCTGTGCTGCCTGCGCCCCGACACGGACCTGACGATCGCGCCGCGTCGCATCGAGAAGCGCGACCCCATCGCGCGCAAGACGCTCGAGGCCTCCGTGTATCGCATCACGCAGCCGGCCGGCGATGTCAGCACCCTGCAGTTGCGGCTGCCCGTGGGCGTGCGCGCGAAGTTCAGTGCCGGCCAGTATCTGCAGATCGAGCTGGAGGACGGCACGCGGCGCAACTATTCGATGGCGAATGCGCCGCACGAAAACGACAGCGTGCAGCTGCACGTGCGCCACGTGCCCGGCGGCCGGTTTTCCGAAGCCGTGCTGGGCCGCCTCGCGAAGGGCGACAGGCTGCGCATTGAGCTGCCGTTCGGAGAGTTCATGCTGCGCGAAGGGTCGAACAGGCCTGCCGTGCTGCTCGCGACAGGCACCGGGTTCGCGCCGGTGAAGTCGATCGTCGAGGATGCCATCAAGCGCAAGCTCGAGCGGCCGTTGCATCTGTACTGGGGCGCGCGCCGCGCCGAAGACCTCTACCTCGCGTCACTCGCGCAGAAATGGCACGACAGTGGCCGCGTAAAGTTCGTGCCGGTGCTGTCCGAAGCCGACGAGGCGTGGACGGGCCGGCGCGGCTTCGTGCACGAGGCCGTGCTCGAAGACTTCGGTTCGCTCGCGGGATATGAGGTGTACGCATGCGGCAATCCGTCGATGACGAGCGCCGCGCGCGACACCTTCGTGAAGGCCGGCTTGCCAGAAGACGACTTCTTCAGCGACGCGTTCGTTCACACCGGCTGACGCGCATGGCAAGGTTTGAACGAACGCAGTCGTTTCCGATGCTGGCGATGGGGTGCCGTTCGACCATAAGTGATGGCGTTACCGGCAGCGCGGCACGCCGATCAATGGCCCCATGATCCTTGACTTATGTAATGCTTAGTAGGATCATGCGACATAGGATAACGTGAGGTAGATCTGATCGGCCTCCCAGTCTGCCTGGCTGGCTCGGGCTGACGCTTTCGTTTCTATCGTTCCGCAACAAGGAGAAGAGGTAATGGGAAATCACAAACTCCGGCTGTCTATCGCCGTTGGCAACTATGACCGCATGCGGCCGCTCATCGATGGGGATGTTCAGATCGACGGCGTAGATCCGGTCTTCATGCTGCAGGAACCCGAGGAGATCTTCTTTCGCGCATTTCGGCACGCCGACTACGACATCTGCGAGCTGTCGCTCAGCAGCTATTCTGTCAAGGTGGCTGCGGGCACGTCGCCCTATACCGCCGTGCCGGTCTTTCCGTCGCGGGCGTTCCGGCATACGTCGATCTACGTGCGTGCGGACCGGGGGATCAACAAACCTGAAGACCTGAAGGGCAAGCGCATTGGGGTACCCGAGTACCAGCTCACCGCCAATGTCTGGGTCCGGCTTCTCCTCGAAGAAGAGTATGGGGTGAAAGCGTCGGATGTGACCTGGGTGCGCGGCGGTTACGAAGATCCAACCCGAGTCGAGAAAATTTCGCTGAACCTGCCGGACGACATCAAGCTGGAAGACGCCCCCGAAGGTGAAACCATCTCCAGCCTTCTGGCGGAGGGGAAGATCGATGCCGTCATCGGTCCGCGCGCGCCGTCCTGCTTTGACCAGGGCCATCCGCAGGTTCGGTATCTCTTCGACGATCCACATAAGACTGCGGCCGATTGGTATGCACGCACCAAGCTGTTTCCGATCATGCACACGCTCGGTGTCAGAAAGACGCTCACCGATCAGCATCCGTGGCTGCCGGCTGCACTCGTCAAGGCATTCGAGAAATCGAAGGCCCTCGCGCTCGCGCGCCTCAGCGAGACCGGTGCGACCAAGGTTACTTTGCCGTTCGTCGAAGACCAGTTGCGGGCGGCGCGCAAGCTGATGGGCTTCGACTTCTGGCCGTACGGCTTCAAGGAAAACGAGCAGACTATCGACCGCTTCCTTGCACGCCATCATGCCGAGGGATTGTCCAGCCGTCGGCTTGAGGCGCGTGAGTTGTTCCATCCTGCCAGCCTCGAAAGCTTCAAGATCTGATTCCAGCGGAATATCGCATGTCCGCCAACGAACAGGCGGACGTGCGAACATGATTCAAGATTCAACCTCCGTGCCACGTGATTTTCCGGGCAAGCCAACCCCACGACGTGTCAAGCGAAGGCCGATATGGGTTGCGATTGGTCGCGCTTATACGGCCGGGCTGCTGCGGTAAGCGCCATCGCCGTGAGGTGGCCAAAAGTCAACGCTGGGCCCGGCGTGATTCCCGCGCCGATCTATTGGCCACTCACGGGCTTCAGTAGAGTAGTGTGCCGAGGTTAACGCTGCCAGTGCGGTCTCTTGTAGCGATAACCTTTTCCGTTCCGCCCTTTCTCACCCGCAGCTCGATACGCGAGGACGGCGCAATCAGCCCAGAGAATCGGAAGTCGCCAAAATGATCGGTCCTGGTTGTGCGCTCGCTTCCGTCGGAGGAGTCGTGCAGGACAACTTCGGCGCCCTCCAGATTGCGCAGTTGACCGCCACCCAGGTCCTCACAGACGTTGCCCGCCACCAGATGGCTGAGTGCGTCCTCCAGATTCTTGTAGAAGACGCGCGGCTTGGTGCCGAACTCGGGGCGAATGACTGACAGATGGTCTTTCTCGACCATCTCCGCCAATTGGGCGTCCGCGATATTCAACGCACGGATCGCCTTGGTGGGGCAGGCTTGCGCGCAGCGCGGCTCTTTCCAGCCGGCGTCGAGCAGGTGAGCGTCGAAGTTCCAGTTCTGCGGCACCTGTTCCTGTTCGTTCCATTCGATCATGCCGTAAGGGCATGTCTCGACCAGATCGCGCCGGCCATGCGACTTGACCGGGTCGATCACGACGACACCGTCCGGACGCTTGTAGATCGCACCGTCCGACGCCGCTTTGACGCAAGGCGCGTTGTCACAGTGATTACAGGTCTTCGGGATATAGGTGACATCGACGAGCGAGCCCTCTGCGCGAACGTGACGTTCGATCCGGATCGTTTCCAGGCCTTCCGGCGGATGAGGCGCGGAATAACCCGGAAAGGCATTGCCGCTGTACTCGTCCTTGGTCGCGAGGACGCAATTTCTGCAATTGATGCAGAGTGAAACGTCAACGACCAGCGCCCAGCCGCTCACGCTGCTTTCTCGAGTTTCGAGTCCCATTTTTCCACCTCCACCCAGCAAGTATTAGGCATGATCCCATCTGCGGTCGGACTCATTTTTCCTCCTGGCGTCAGGAGATTGAGACAGCCTCCGCGATCGACCAGGCCCACCGAAGTCTCGATCAGGTCGAGCTCGGCACACGACTCGTTGCCGCGCGCCACTCCCGCCTTGACGAGCTGAGAAACGTCCACGGCGCAGATGACCGACGCCTGCGCGTTGTGGACCCGAACCAGATCGCCACGCTGTATGCCTCGAGTCTCGGCATCCCGGGCATTCATTCGCAAAACCCAATATCGATATCCGCCGACCTTCATCCGGTGTTCGTCGATCGTGCTGACGTGACTGTTCTTGCCATCCGCATGCGTATGGAAGCTGTAGACCGGATGGTTGGTCACGAGCTGCAGCGGAAACGGTTGTTTCGCGGTGCTGGCGCGGTTTATGTATCGGTTGACGGCCGGCCTTGCGGGATCGATCTGTTCGATGCGACGCAGGCTCGACGGCACGAACTCGAACTTGCCTGACTGCGTCGGCAGACCGTCGCCGAAGCCGGTCGAATACGTGCCCGGTAGCGGATTCGCTTCCGGCAGATCCTTCGGCCGTCCTTGCGCAAACCAGCGCATGTCGACAGGCGGCTGGTCGTCGTCCTTCGGCGGAGGCACGACGTGATAGCCCTTTTGCAGGAACTTCTTCCAGGTAGTCTGCTTGGGCAAGTCGGTTGAATTGAACGTCCGCTCGCACCAGGCCAATTCGGAGCAACCGCCTTCCGAGAACATCCCGCCGTATCCGAGCCTTGTCATGATCTCCAGAAAGATCTGATAGTCCGACTTCGATTCGCCGAGGGGCTCGATGCATTTGTGCTGCATGATCACCATACGGTGATTGAGCTGGGTCTGTGCATGCTGGATGTAGCCGCCGCAGTTCGCCCATTCGGCGATGTCATCACGTTCGAGCGAGGTGCACGCAGGCAGGATGATGTCGGCAAACTGCGCCTCGTTCTCCATCCAGATCGACTGGTTGACGATAAATTCGAGCGATGAATGACGATACGCTTCAACGAGCCTGTGTGATCCGGGAGTTGTGCCGAACGATGACGAGCCGTAGCGGTACAGCATGTGAATGCGGGAATGGCCCGGTCTCGGATACGAGTATTGGGCAAATTGTCCCTCGACCGAGAAGCCGTCCCACGCGTAGCCCTCCGAGTGTCCCTGCACGATGGCTTCGGCCAGCCGTTGCCGGGGAACGGACTGCTTCACCGGGTTGATCGTGATGATGTGAGGCATGCGGCAGTAGTTGTTGGCCGCGCTCGCAGTGTTGTTCAGATCGCCTGAGATTCCGCCCTCGGCGTACCCGGGAAAGTAAAAATTGAGGTCCTGCGGTGCACCGATCTGCAAATTGCCGAAGTTGATCCCCGGTTTTCCCCACCCCTGCATTGCCATCATCATGACGACGCTTCGCGCCCACTGCGCACCCGTCTCGGTTCGGCATGCACCACCAAAGCCTGCGCCCAGGCCGCCAGCCGCGAGATAAGTCTTCTTTGACGCCCACAACCGCGCCAGACTGCGGACATCCTTCGCGGGCACACCGGTCTCCGCTTCTTGCCACTCCGGCGTCTTCGCTACGCCGTCCTCTTTCCCGAGGACGTACGCGCTCCATTCGTCAAAGCCCGTCGTATTCGATGCCACGTACTCCTTATCGTAGCTGCCGATAATCATCCATTCGTGCATGATGGCGATCGCGAGCGCCGAGTCGGAGCCGGGTTTGATCGGCAGCCATTTCCCGCCGAGGAACTGAGCGGAATGCGTCAGATACGGATCGATATGCACGAACTCGATGCCGAGCTGTTTGGCCCACAGCCGGCGCTCGGTGCCTTCGAAGCCGCCATAAACGCCGTTGGTCGATTCGGGATCGCTCGACCAGAACACGATGACCTCGGCATGCTGAAGGCAGTCCTCGGTCGTGCCGTAAAAGCTCGGCGTGCCCAGGCGCAGGCTGTTGCCGTAGTGATGCATGGCCCCCCAGTACCATCCTTCCCAACTGATCGGACTCGGTTCGACGCGGGTAAAGCCGATCAGGTTGCCGAAGCGCAGCATCGCGCTCAGGTAGTAGTTGATGTTCCCCCACTGGTGGTGTGCGCCCGTGACCATGGCTATGGCCCCGGGGCCGTAGTCCTTCTTCATGCGGCGGATTTCTCCGGCGACGATATCGAGCGCTTCGTCCCAGCTGATGCGTTCATAGCCCGAGATCCCGCGATTCTGGGGATTGCGTTCGCCATTGGGATCGAAGTCGACGCGCTTCATCGGATAGAGGAGGCGCTTTTCGGAGTACACGAGCGATTTGAGGGAGAGCGCGTGCGGGCTGACCGTCGCGCGCCGTGCCGGCGAAAGCCGGCGACCTCTTGCAGTGATACTCCAGCTCGGTCCGTCATCCTCTTCGAGATCGATGGGCGTGGTGCGAACGATCTTGTCGTCCTTGACGAAGACGAACACTGGGCCGCCATTGGTGAGTGTGACGTAACGCGTGGTTCCGTCCTTCATCGGCATGCCCTTGCGCCACGCAGCCGTCTTCATCGCGTTGACGATTTGGCCGAACCACACAAGCTTCTGGTCGCTTCCGCCCTGCGTGATTTTGAAATTTTTGAGCGCATCGATCAGGAACGCATGATCGGTTTTCGGCGCGAGCATCTTGTGCGCTGTCGCAACGTCCATGAAGACAAGCTCTGCGTCGGGCTCGGGGCACACTCCCCAGCGTCCGGACACGCTGCCGTCCTTGAAATGAAGCTGCCTCGCGAGACTGTTGTCTCTGAGCCGTAGCTGGATGACTCCGCTTCCTGTGGCGAGATGCGCGCGCACGGACGGAAACTTGCGGGCCGCAATACGCAGGACGGTCGGCATGAGCCAGAGGATAAGTACAAGGATTTTTCGCTGCATGAGAATGTCATCCCTGAGCAGAACTGCACTTTGATTGGAAGCAACGACTGCCCGTCAGACATCGGTCGACTCTGGTCCGGGGCGTCGTTGCGGCCAGGTAAAGATTTGCTTGCGCGCATATGCGTTCGCGGATCACCCCGTACAGGCCTGTTTCAGGCGGCCACGGCATCGCGCGGCCTTTCGGTTCCCGACTATGCCTCGAGAATTTGGCGATCGTTCTCATTTTTAGATCTCCCTGTGTCTCCGTGTTTCCGGAACGATCCGCGACATCGGTACAGGCTGTTCCGAATTGCGCCCTAATGAGCGAATGTGGCGGAGCAGCACGACGCAGCGGTCGATCACGCTGTATGATCTTACTTTCAATGGATCATTTGTAAGGCAATGATACCACTAAAAATCAACCTGTATCGAATGATGTTGTATAGTGTAAACAAAGTCAAGGACTCCCGGCTGAGGTGTGCCCTGACTACCATTTGCTCGTGGCCCGGAAATCTGCCCGGTTTGCCCATACATGGAGGAATAAGGGAATGCCCAAATCGAATCCCGGCGTCGCCAAAGTAACTTTGGATCGCGAGCCACCAGCCGAGGCAGCCGCGAAGCTGTCGCCCGAACTATTTGATGAGCGTGGCCGAACGGTGCCGTGGATGGCCAGGACGGTGCGACGGCTCTATGATGCGCTGGGCCAGAAAGTTCTCGATAGGGAAAACCTTGCCATTGCGTATTGGTATTACTTGCGCGTACTGGCCGAGCGCGGCGAGTTGAATCAGCTCGAATTAAGTAAGCGCGTGGGGATTGCCTCGACGACCGCAGTGCCGGCACTAGACAACCTGGAAAAGCGCGGGCTGGTGCAAAGAGTCCGGGATCCTAAAGACCGAAGAAAATATTACGTCAGTCTTAAGGAGGAGGGTAGGCGCCTGGTCGACGACATCATGCCGGAGATCGCGGACTTGCATTCGACCTCGCTCGACGGAATTTCCCCGCGGGACATGCGGGTGTTCTGGAAGGTCGCGCACCAGATCGAGAAAAACCTGATTGAGATGTCCAAGGACGATGCGGCCCTGGACTGACTTCGAACGGGTGACACCGTCAAAACACACTGTCGCGAGGGCAGAACTTGGGAGATGTCGCGCCGCACAAGCACGCAGCGAGAGATCGGCTTGGGGAATTCCCTGGCGCTCTTGACTTGGTTTATTCTATTGCACATCATGCGATATCAATCGATCGTTTGTGCGATGAACAACCTCGAAACCAAGGAGGTGGACAAATGAGTGCCAAGCCGCAAGATGCGGGCTCGCCCCCGGTGCAACTCTGGAGCCGTGACGGATTCCAGGGGGCGCTGTCAGTTGTGACCCGCCAGACCTACGCGCCTGATTATCTTTCCGTGCAGGGGCCGCACGCGCCGCGGCGAGCCGTCCTTGACCGCTTGACGCCTGACGATCTGGACGACCCTGAGGCGCTTCCGACCACCGTGGCGACTTCCAGGCTCGGCGTCAAACTGCATGTGTCGGGGCGGCGCAAGCCCATGCCGTACGTGGTGCGCAATGTCGAAGCGGACGAGATTCATTTCATCCAATCCGGCACGGTCAGGTTCGAAACGGACGTGGGCTGTCTCACCGCAACGGAAGGGGACTTCGTCTGCATTCCCCGGGCCGTCGCGTATCGCTATGCGCCAGCGGGCGATGCCATGCGAAGCATCATCGTCGAGAGTCCTTCGGCCCTGAAGCTCGCGCCGCCTGCGCCAAGCGGCCTGCTCAACGTTGCGCGGGATCTGAAGTATGCCGAGATCGACTCCAGCATGCCGGCCGGCGGCCCGACGCGACTGGTGCTGAAAACCCTCGACCCCGAGAACACGGTCTTCACGATGCCGCATGATCCGCTTGCGCTTGGCGTGCACTTGTCGGAGTCCGTTCCGGTGTGGAAGCTGAATCTGGCCAATATCCAGGTTCACGCCTACCTGCCTGAGGGTGGTCCGCCCAGCCAGTTTCTGTCATCGAGCACGGGCGACCTGCTGATGTTCAACCTCAGCGCGCGTCCCGGCGGGCGGCCACCGGTTCACATCAACGCCGACTTCGACGAAGTGATTTGCTACGCGCGGGGACCCGGCGCCTGGGGCGGGTGTGTGGAACCCGGCACGTTGACCTGTGTGCCAAAGGGGGTCATCCACCACGGGCCATCGGAGGACGTTCCCGAGGGCTATCAGGCCTGGTTGCTGGAAACACGCGCGACGCTGCGTTGGACACCGAACGCCATTGCCGCTTCGGAGCTGATGGAGACGGGCCAATACAGGCCGCATCCGAGCGTGGGCAAATGACGTGACCCGCTGTTTCCGGGCCGTACCTGGGCCGTGCCTTAAAAAAGGCGGCGGCCTGGATACCAATGACCCAATGGTTTCGAGGATGCAATGAATAAACGCTTTCGAGTGGGAATCGTGGGAGTGAGCACGGAGCGCCGCGGTTGGGGTACGACAGCGCATATTCCTGCATTGCGTGCGCTGTCCGACGTATTCGAGACCGCTGGGGTGGCAAACACGAGTCTCGCGAGCGCAAAGGCGGCCGCCGCTGCCTTTAGCATTCCGCGCGCGTTCGAGAACGTGGCGGAGCTCGTGGCCTCCCCGGATATCGACGTCGTGGCCGTAACGGTCAAGGTTCCCCACCATCGTGAAGTTGTCGCGGCGGCTTTGGCGGCGGGCAAGCATGTCTACTGTGAGTGGCCGCTCGGCAACGGCCTTGCGGAAGCGATCGAGCTTGCAGGCCTCGCGAGGCTGAGCAAGGCACGGGCAGTGGTGGGCACCCAGGCCACCGCGTCGCCCGAAGTCGAACTCGTGCGCAAGCTCGTGGCTGACGGATACGTGGGCGAAGTGTTGTCATCGACCTACCTTGGCAGCGGTCCTACCTGGAATGACGAAGTCACGCGGGGCGACTCCTACGTCATGGATTCGCGCACCGGCGCAACCCTGCTGTCGATCATTGGCGGGCATGCACTTGCTGCGGTGCAAAGTGTGCTCGGCCCCGTCGACGAGGTGCAGGGCGTGCTGTCGCAGCGCCGCAAGACCGTGCGCATCGTCGAGACGGGCGACACAATCCCGATGCAAACACCCGATCATGTGATGGTCAATGCCGTTTTGAAGTCGGGTGCACCGTTGTCGCTGGAGCTTCGCGGTGGCCTGCCGCGCGGCACGCAACTGCTGTGGGAGATCAACGGAACGCTGGGCGATCTGCGCATTACCGCGGCGCATGACCAGTTTCCCGTGATCAATATCGCGCCATTGCGCGTGGAGGCTGGCCGCAAGGGTGAGCAGGGGTATCGCGAGGTTGAGGCAGCGAAGTCCGATTTCGTGGATACGGTCATAGCGCGAAATGTGGCGGCCATCTATCGGCAGATGGCCCGGGACCTGGTTCACGGAACCCGCACTGCCCCTGATTTTGATGACGCGGTAGCCCTTCATAGGGTGATTGATGCCATTGAGCGGTCAGATCAGACACGCAAGCGGGTGCGAATCGACTAATCAAAACAAGTGGCGAATGCCCACCGCGGAGCCTAAGGTCGTCCCCGCTGCGCCGAACAGCGCGCCGTTCGTCGACAGCCCGGTATTCATCTTGCCGCGGTTGTCGACGAACCCGCATTGGCCATAGAGCAGCGTCGCCTTCGACAAGCTGTACGTCAGACCGGTGGCAGCCATGTTCGAATGGTCGTTCGTATCGTTGCCGTCGCTCGTATGCCAGACGCCCGCATCGACGTTCGTCACAGGCGTGAACCGGTAGCTCAATCCGCCGCCGTACACGCGGCTGTCGAACGATCCCGCGACCTTGTAATTGACGAACACGGCGCCGGTGTGGATCGGCACGCCGCTGCCGAAGTAGGACGCGCTGCACGGATCCGACGCGATCAGCGACGGCACGAGCGGCGGTAGCTGCACGCCGGCTTTGACGGTGCCGAAGCCGCCATCGATTCCGACCCATGCCTCCATGGGAGCAGGCGGTAGCTTTGTCTACTGTGTTGCCGGGCGTCGCGACAGATTCTGAAGCGGGGCGTCAGAATCCCTCGTTGCGCTGGAAACCCGAAGCGCTTTTAATCGCCGCGCCCTCGGCGAACGACTAGAACGATCCCGCGAGCGTGTCCAGTTACGATTTGCGCGACTTCCCCGATCTGCGCGTTGACCCGTGGGTCATACTGCTGGCGAACTCGTCCGTCTTTGCATCGCACCATGCTCAAGAAGAACCAGGCGATCACGGATTGCAGCGAAGAAGCGTCATGCCGTCAGTTGAGGCATCGCCGTTCGCAGCCGCGGCTGCTTTGAGACGACACCCATGTGACATCCGTGGCCCGCGGGACAGGGGTAGGGAGATTCCCTAGGGCTCTTGACTTTGTTCATTCCACAACACATCATTCGATATACATCAATCGTGTATAGCATCATCGTATTTGAATGATGTACCCCAGAGCACGGATGGGGTGCTTCGATCTCGATGCTGTCTCATTGATCAACTGCCGTCGGTCCCCTTATGTGACGGTACTGCTAGTTAATTCTTTGTATTCCTGCGAGCGATCCGTCGTGCAGACAAGAATTCAGGCTGACTGTTGAGCCGCAGTGGATTCGTGCTTTGTCGAATGGCGCGAATGGAGGACGGCTTGGCCGGTCTCCCTGCATGCAGGGCTTCTGGTGGAGTCAAAGGCAATGCAATCCAGCAATCGAATCCTGGGCTCTGCCGGAAAGTCGCACCTCGACTGGCATTCCTCTGTTTATTTTCGATCTATCGCATTCCGCTGTCGAGGCTATCAATCCGCATTCACTGCGGGAATTTAAATTCTATTTAATAAATCTGGATGCAGATAGATAGAACAAGAAATCGGGTGGCACATTCATTTCTCAATATTTCGTACAACATATCAATGCAGACAATCGGCGAATTGTTCATATTTAACAACGGCATCGATGATCAACATGTTCGACTCGCTTAAGTCCTGGCTGACTGGCACGCGAAACACGGAAGACCTGCGCGAATTCACGAAGGCCGCCTTCGAAAGGAATGAGGCCCGTGCAGCGTGCCGATCCGGCGGCGCATTCGCGAAGATTGCCACGGTATTTGGTGCCTGCGCCATCGGCACGGCCGCCTATGCGGCCGGCGACTCCGTGACCAACCATCAAGGCGACATCACGCCGATTAGCGGCCTATCAGGGAACGGCAGACAAGGAGTCGCCGTCGATTCTGCCCGTCGTCTAGGCAGACGGCGCCACGGGCCTCGATCCGAAGTGCGATTCGTCCGCTTCGCCCGCCGCCGACCTCACCCCCGCACTTCCTTCCAAGAAGCTCAAGGAAGTATTTGCACAGTAACTCTTCGAGACGAATCATGAATGACCAGAAAACGCTGCTGCAGGTCGACGGTGTCACCAAGATCTTCCCCGGAGTCCGGGCGCTCGATAATGTGACGTTCTCGGTGGTCGAGGGCGAGGTACACGGTCTCGTCGGCGAGAACGGGGCAGGCAAATCCACGCTCATGGCCGTCGCGTCCGGCGCCCTGGTTCCGGAGAAAGGGCGCGTCGTGATCGACGGCACGGAAACACGAGGCGACACGGAGCAGGCACGCCGGTTGGGGTTGGCTATCGTCCGGCAGGAACCAGCGCTCATGCCGGACCTGACCGTAGCTGAAAACCTGTATCTCGGCGTGCCTGCCGAGCAGCGTCCGTCCTTGATGGAGGTTGCGCGATGGGCGCGAGGGCTTCTGAAGCAATGGAGCGACGATGTTTCGATCAATGCGAACGACCGCGTGGTGAGCTTGGGCCCCGAGCAGCGGTTCATCGTCGAAATCGTCAAAGCGCTTGCTGCAAAGCCCAAGGTTCTGGTTCTCGACGAACCGACCGAACACCTGTTGACGGAAGACGTCGATCGGCTGTTCGAGCGCATCCGCAAGATAACGGCTTCGGGTTGTTCGGTCGTCTATATCTCTCACCGGATCCGCGAGGTGCAAAGAATTGCACATCGCCTGACGGTTCTTCGCGACGGTCAGGGCCAGGGCACCTATGAGGCCGCGGGCCTCAGCGAACAGGAAATCGTCGAACTGATCGTTGGCGGTGCGCTCGACCGCGATTTCCCGGCCAAGGGTAACAAGGGCGGTGCGAGCGTCATTCTCGACGTGACGAAGCTGCGCGGTGCCGGCTTTACCGACATATCGGTTCGGGTCGAGAAAGGCGAGATAGTCGGCCTCGCGGGGATCGACGGCAACGGCCAGCGGGAGTTCATGCGGGCCCTCGCGGGACAGACACGAAGTCGCGGTAGCGTCACGGTGGCCGGCATTCCCGCGAAGCTTCACAACTCGCAGGCTGCCGCCGGTTCGGGCATCCGCTATCTGCCGGGCGACCGTCATCGTGAGGGCATTTTCGGCGAATTGTCGGTGCGCGAGAATTTTTCGATCCGCAGTCTCCCATTCGATTCCATCAAGGGATGGGTAAGCCAGCGCAGCGAAGCAAAGCGCGCCAGGGACGCCGTGACGCGATTCGCTGTCAAGACGCCGTCCGTCGACACGCCCATTCGTACCCTGTCGGGCGGTAACCAGCAGAAGCTTGTGCTGGCGAGTGTGCTCGCCAGTCATCCCAAGGTGCTGCTGGTCGACGAGCCGACCCAGGGCGTGGACATCGGCGCACGGATGGAAATCTACAAGGTGCTTCGCGAGGCCGCAGCTGCGGGCGCCGCCGTGATCGTCGTTTCGTCGGATGCGCACGAGGTGGCGGGACTCTGTGACCGCGTGTTCATCTTCTCACGCGGCCATGTCGTCAAGGAATTGGGCGAAAACGCCGTCAGTGAGAACAACATCACGTCTGCCGTCCTGACCGCAACGACTGAGCGGGAGAAGGGCGCTTCCCGGACCTCCGGGCTCTGGAAGTGGGCTGCTGGGGATTGGGCGCCGCTCATGATGCTTGCCGTTGCAGTCTGTGCGCTCGGCCTGTATGCGGCGCACGTCAATCCGGCCTATCTTTCTGCGCGGAACCTCAGCGGCATGCTGGCGCTCGTGGCGACACTGGCCATCGTCGCGTACGGGCAGCAGATGATCATGCTGGTCGGCGGGATCGATCTTTCGGTCGGGCCGCTCATGGGGCTGATCGTCGTCATACAGTCGTTTTTCCTGAATGATGGCGCCTCGTTGGGCCATCAGATCTCGGGATGGGTGATCGTGTTGCTCGTCGTCCTCGGCGTCGGACTCGTGAACTGGATGCTTGTCGGCCCGTTCCGGTTGCATCCGATGGTGGCGACGCTCGCGACGTACATGGTGCTGCAAGCGGTGTCACTGCTCCTGCGCCCGGTTCCGGGTGGCCTGATCGCGGATTCCATTGCTGAGTCGATCGGTGCCCAGATCGGTGTCATGCCCATAGTCGCGATAGCGGCAATCGTGATTGCCGTGGTGCTCGAAATCGCGTTGTTCAAGTCGAGGGCCGGTCTCACGCTGCGCGGCGTGGGCTCCCGCGCCGAAGCGGCGCGTATGTCCGGCGCCCGCCCGCAACTGACGTCGCTCGCCGCGTACATGGGGTGTTCGTTCCTTGCGGGCCTCGCCGCCGTGCCCATGATGGCGCAGGTCGGCTCTGGCGACCCCAACGCCGGTATCAACTACACACTCGGAAGCGTCGCAGCGGTGGTGATCGGCGGCGCAAGCCTGTTTGGCGGACGCGGCTCCTTCGTCGGTTCGCTGCTGGGTGCACTCCTCATCATTCAGGTGAATGTCGTCACCTCATTCCTCGATATCGGGGACTCTTGGCAGTCGTACCTCTTGGGCGGAATGATCCTCACGTCAGTCGCGCTCTATTCCAAGAGCAGAGAAATGGTGGTGGCGAAATGAGAAACGCAATGCACAATCAGAATCAGGCGGAAGTCATGTCGGAATTCCTCGATCCCTCGAAGTCGAAATCAAAAGCAAAGCCGGCACGGCTACCCGCAGTTGATGAATTCTCATGGATCTGGGTCGGGCTGATCCTGCTCTTCGTGTGCAGCTCCATCGTCGCACCGGGCACGATGACGCGAGGCTCGATCCTGGCCATGCTTCCGTTCGCCGGCATTCTTGCGATCGTCGCGACGGGTCAAACGCTGGTCATCCAGCAGCGCGGACTGGACATGTCGGCAATCGGTATGGTTTCGCTCGCGGGCATTGTCATGGCCAGAACAGGATTCGCGTTCAATTCCATCGTCCTTGCCGTCATTTTTTCCGTCTGCATCGGCGGGATCGTCGGAATCATCAATGGTGCGCTCATCTCGAGGGTCGCGATTACGCCGCTGGTGGCGACGCTTGCAGTCAACGCGCTGCTGATTGGCTGCGCACGCTCGTTGACCGGCAACGTTCCGGTTGACGTTCCGACCGTCATGCAAACCATTTCGCACGCCCAGTTCCTTGGGCTTCCGGCCAACGTCTGGTTCGCCTTCGCGTTCGTGACGACCGCGTGGATCATTACCCGCAAGACCACGGTAGGGCGCAGGTTCGTCGCCGTCGGAGTGAACCCGCGCGCGGCCGAAGCCGCAGGCGTCAACGTGCTGAAGTACCGGGTCGGGGCGTACCTCGCCTCCGCCATTTGCTTTTCCGCGGCGGGCATGCTGCTCGCCGGATTCATCGGAAGCGCGTCGCAGACTTCGGGTAACGACTATCTCCTGCCGGCGATCGCGGCCGTGGTGGTCGGAGGCACGCCGTTCACGGGCGGCAGAGGCAGTGTCGTCGCGAGTGCCGTGGCCGCACTGTTCATGGCGCAACTCGGTCAGCTCGTACTGGCGCTTGGCGCAGGCCCCGCTGTTCAGCTTCTCGTTCAGGCCTGCGCGATTCTGCTGGCGACGACGGTACGTCATCTTCCGGAACTTCTGCGGACAATTCGCAAGTCGAGGGGGTAGTCGTTTTGCACCGCGTCCGCCATGCCGCTGGCGGACGCGAATAGATCAGATCTTGAAAATGTCGATTTGTAATTAGTAGTGCGATTGTTAGACGTGTTCGCTTCTGGCTTGCACCAGAGGCAGAGCCAGGCCATTGAAATTCCCTACGGTCTATCTGTGCTAATCAGCGACAGGACCGCGGATTCTGTACGGTGTGGCCCGGAAAGAGGCCTCCGTTTATCCATGGAAATTACTTTTTCGTTCAGGATTGCAAAATGAAAAAATTGGCATTATTTGCGGCATTGACAGCCATGGGGATCTGCAGTGCAAACGCACAGAGCGCTGTGACCCTGTACGGGCGCGTTGCGGCTGGCCTCGACTTCGTGACAAATGTGGCGACCCCGAACGGCCAGTCCAAGCACAATTTCCGATTCGGCAGCAATCAGTACGGGTACAGCTGGTTTGGCCTGAAAGGCGATGAAGACCTCGGCGGCGGCCTGCATGCGGTCTTTAAACTCGAAAGCCTGTTTTCGTCCGGAACCGGCCAGATTTTTACCAACGAGCTCTTTATCCGCGATGCGTACGTGGGCCTGGCCGCCGAAAAATACGGAAGTATCTGGTTCGGCGAGACCCTGAGTCTGGCCGACGAAACCGGCTGGTACATTGACCCACTGGGAGAGCAGGTTGGGACAGGTGTTGCCAACTTCGCCTTCGGAAGAGCGTGGGGGCCACGATCAAACGTGGTCACCTACAATTCACCTAACTGGGCCGGCTTCTCCTTCCGCCTTCAGGATGGTTTCGGCAACCAAGCTGGCAACTTTCGCGGCGGTCGCGAGTTCAGTGCGAGCGTTCAATACACGGGCGCCAGCTTCGCTGCGTACGGCGTATATGAAGAACTCCGCGACTCCAATGGGAAATTTTCAGACCTGTACGCCGCGTCCCGGGTATACATGGCCGGTGCCACCTACACGTTCGGCCAGGTCAAGTTCTACACGGGATATCAGCAACTGGTCTCGTCCGGACAGGACACGGTCGCCACTACGTTTAACCCGTACGCAGCCACACGCAGCCAGCAGGAGTGGGTCGGCGCCTCGTATCAGGCTACCCCTGCGCTGGCGCTCCAGGCCGGCTGGTATCACGGTAACGTGAATCATGGCGGTGGAGTGGGCAATCTCGGTGCCATCGGCACCACCTACAACCTGTCAAAACGGACATTCCTCTACCTGACCCTCGGAGCAATGTTCAACGGCAAGCAGTCCGCGTTCCCGGTTGAAGCGACAGACTCCTTGCCGTTGCCGGGCCACAACCAGCAAGGTGGCTACTTCGGCATCATGCACTACTTCTGAACGCAATTGATGACCTTGACGCGCGACCGGCGGTCAATCGGCGCGACGTTCGCGAGGTCACGATCCGGGGCGCCGACATGGTCTGTCATGTGGCGGCGTCCCCGGTCGATCAGTCCACGCGGGTGCCGGTTCACGAACCGCCACCCGACTGCAGTCTCTCCATAAGAAACGTGCCGATGTCATCGAGAGCCTGTGTCGAAGCCTTCAGGATCCCGACACTGCCATAGAATCCGTGTGGCATGCCCATCCATACATCGACTCGTGCATCGACGCCCGCGGCGACAGCGCGCTGGACGTATAGACGCGAATCGTCCAGGAGTACTTCGTCGTCTCCCACGTGAACACGGACGGGCGGCAAGCCGGTCACGGGCGCGTGGAGCGGCGAAGCCAGTGGATGTTTGGGGTGAGCGTCGCGCAAGTAGGTATGGACGAGCTCCGATGCCTGCGCGCGCGTGAAAATTGGATCGGCATCCGCGCGCGATTCGTACGTCGGGCCGGAGAGCGTCAAATCCGTAACGGGTGACAACGCGACCGCGCCCACAAGTGTCGCCTTCGCGGCGACTTCTCCGCTGGCGATGCGCGAGGCGAGGATCAGGGCAAGATTGCCGCCCGCCGAGTCGCCCGTAACCGCGATCCGGGAAATACCGCTCTCGTCGAGCCCAAGAAAGCAGGACCGCACGTCATCAACTGCAGCGGGGAAAGGTTGTTCGGGCGCCAAACGATAATCCGCGACGAAGGCCTTTACGCCGCTCCTCGCGGCGATGTGGGCGACGAGGTGACGGAATGCGTTGGCGGATCCAAAGTGGAACCAACCGCCGTGCAGATGGAGTATTGCTTCGTCAGGCCGGCTATTTTCAGGTTTGACCCAGATCCCGGGAATGCCGCCGACCGAGCCGGATTCGAACGTCACGCCCTCGTGGGGCGGTACGCGTTCCATGATCGCATCGAACGCGCCACGCCACTCGACTCCCTGCCGCATGCCTTTGGCGGAACGGGTCATGGCGCGCATTGCCTCGGTGATTTTCCCGTCTTCAGGATCAAGCGGGTGTGTCACGACGAAGGTGCTCGACAGATCGCCCGTGGATGAATTTTGCATCGTCAGTTCCTATAGCCAGA
Organism: Trinickia mobilis; assembly: GCF_017315705.1. Taxonomy (GTDB): domain Bacteria; phylum Pseudomonadota; class Gammaproteobacteria; order Burkholderiales; family Burkholderiaceae; genus Trinickia_A; species Trinickia_A mobilis. The sequence goes on from NZ_JAFLRF010000030.1 coordinate 50,685, forward strand.
TCTCTATTGATCGTCCTGCCGATTACCACCGCTGCGCTTTGGCGTTTTCCCTCAACTAGCCATCGTCAGGACCGCATACGCGGAATTTCGGGTGCGAACCCAGGACAACCTCTGCGTTCCTTTTCAGTCCGATCGCCCCATTGCGGTCAGCGAGTTGGCGCGACGCGCTCGCATCGACAAGGGCACTCATCGGCGGCAGCGGATTCATTGAAATCACAGACGTCATTTGATCATTGGGGCTGCCAGGTAACAAGTCGCGAAAATGCGAAGCTTCGTTTCGCGCATAGAACGATTTGCATTTGTCAGGAGGCGGTGCTTTGCGGCAAGGGGGTACGCACGGCGATAGTCTCGTGAACCTTCGGGGCGTGCGTGGTTGGCTTCGCAAGTTCGTGTGGTCGAGCGCCTGGATACTATGGTCGCGCTGGCCGACAGTGAAGCACTTCACATCCTGGTTGTGCCTTGCGCCTGGCAACAAGATCTCGGGCGGCAAGGCCAAGGCCGTCACGGCTACCGCGCGCAAGATTGCCGTGCTGTTCTACAACACGCTGCGCTACGGAATGGACTACGTCGATCCGGGCGCCGCCTACTATGAGGAGCGCTACCGGCAGCGAGTTCTCAGCAACCTCACACGCCGGGCAGACTCAATGGGCTATGTGCTGCAACCGAAAGCGGGCCGATGCGAGGGAGTTTCTCAGGAAGGGCCGTGCGAGGCGTATCCATTTGCGCACTCCTCTCGGAAAACGGGTGTTGGAATCCTCGTGTACTCCTTGAGACTTACTTCCTCGGCCGTTCCATAGTATCCAGGCTAAGCCCAAAGATTGATTGCGCTTCGCCGCGTAATTCGAACCGGGGCCATGACTGCTCGCAAGTTCAGAAACGGCGCGCGGCGATGCATCATGGCCATGTGCGCCGCGTACCCCATGGAGTGGTGCCACTCGCAGATTGCAACTCGATCGACGGCAGCATTTCGCCGTGGCAGGCCAATGCGTATGGCCTGCGCGAACGAGCGCTGCCGTCGGCGCTCGCGATCGTGTCGACGATTCTCGCCGATGTGGACCGCATCGTTGCCGGCGAACTGCGTATCGACGAACTGGTCGATGGCATCAGCGACAACGCCGACGAAAGCGAAATGACGCTCGCGTCCGCATCTGAAGACGACGCTGGCGCCGACACCCGGTTGTTGTTCACGCCGGTCGACGGCGCGGTGACCAGTGCGCCGGTGGCCGTCTGCATGGTGGGGTTGGTGTCGTGCCCGTTGTAGTAGACGGCAGCAAGGTTCAGGCCGTAGTTCGAGTACTTGAGCACGGCCGACTCGCGCGTGCCGCCCTGGAACTTGCCGGGGACGCCGCCCGGCGCATACTCGAGCGCGAGCGAGGCGCCGTAGAACTTGGGCGACTGGTAGACGATGGCGTTGTCGCCATGGAGGGCGCCGATCGGGCCGTTCGTGCTGAGGCCCTGCCAGTTCGCGGCCTGGTTCAGGCCGAGCCAGGCGGTCGGAATAGAGCCGAAGTACTGCGCGTTGCGGACGTCGGTATCGGCCATCGCATAGATCATCGGCACGATCTGGCGGCCCGCGTCGATCGAGCCGAACGGGCCGGAGACGCCCAAGGTCGTCTGCTGGTTGAACATCGCGGTGGCGCCCGGTGTGTCGGCCAGTCCAGTCTTGCCGTTGCTGCTGTTGAAGGACCCCTGCAGCTTGAAGTTGGCCTTGTAGCCGCCCCCGAGGTCCTCGCTGCCCTTCAAGCCCCAGATGCTCGAATAGATGCCGCCATCCTTGAGCTCGTAGACATGCCCGAGATTGATCTTGGACTGGAAATTCGCGGCGTTCGCGCTCTGATACAGGAAACCGGTATCGATGACGCCATACAGCGTTACCGATGACTGCGCACTCGCTGCACTGGCGAACAGGACGAGCGCAGCTGCGCCGCTCAACTTCAATCTCATTGCGTCTCCCCTTATGGGTTGTAGTGGCCGGGCGAACCGACATATGTTCAGCGAACGATAAAGCGGACCATGGCAATACTGCGTTCGTCAGGCAGACAGGTAGTAATCCGTATATTCATCGCGAAGACGGTTTTTGAGCACCTTGCCAGTCGCACCAAGCGGCACATCGTCGACAAATAGCACGGCGTCTGGCTTCCAACAGCTTGCGAGCTTACCTTCGAAGAATGCGAGCAATCCGTCGCCGGTCAGTGCGCTGCCAGGCTTCTTCACGACCAGCAGCAGCGGACGCTCGTCCCACTTCGGGTGCTTGGCCGCAATGCATACGGCGCTAGCCACCTCAGGGTGCAAACCCGCAACATTCTCGATGTCGATCGAACTGATCCACTCACCGCCGGACTTGATCACGTCCTTGCTGCGGTCCGTGATCTGCATGAAGCCGTCCGCGTCGATCGTCGCGATGTCACCGGTCGGGAACCAGCCATGGGCGTCGGCATCAATACGCAGCGGGTTTCCGCCTTCGTTGCGGAAGTAATCGCGCACCACCCATGGGCCGCGCACCAACAGCTCGCCTGCGCTCACGCCGTCCCACGGCAGTTCCTGACCGTGCGCGCCTACGACTTTCATGTCGACGCCAAACACTGCACGACCCTGTTTCGATTGCGTGGCACAACGCCCTTCCGAGCTCATCGCCAGGTGTTTGTGTTTCAGTGCGCCGAGCGTCCCGGGCGGACTCAGTTCGGTCATACCCCACGCGTGCAGTATCTCGGCGCCATATTTGTCCTGAAACGTGCTCAGCATGGCTGGCGGGCTGCGCCGCCGATGACGGTACGCTGCAAGCTGGAGAATTTCCGGCCTTCCTGTTCGAGCGCGCCAAGCAGAACCTGCCATACCGTGGGCACACCGGCGGCGAACGTGACCTGCTCCGCTTCAAGGAGTTCATGCAGCGACTTGCCGTCCAGCCGCGGCCCCGGGAACACCAGCTTGGCGCCAACCATGCACGCGACGTGCGGGATGGCCCACGCATTGACATGGAACATAGGCACTACCGGCAGGATCACGTCGCGCGCCGAGCAGTTCAGCGCATCCGGCAAGGCTGCGGCCCCAGTGTGCAGCAGCGTCGAGCGATGGGAATACAACACGCCTTTCGGGTTGCCCGTCGTGCCCGACGTGTAGCACAGCGTGCACGCGTTTTCCTCGTCGAAGGTCGGCCACACGTAAGTTGGCGAGCTCCCCTCGATCAGATCCTCGTAGCACAGCAGGTTGGTCATGCCGGTATCCTGCGGCATGTGCGCGCGGTCAGTCATTGCGATAAACGCCCTGACGTTGCCGCAGCGGCCGGCAATGCTCCTGACCAGGGGCAGGAAAGTCAGATCGAAGAAGATGTACTGATCTTCCGCATGATCGGCTATGTAGACGATCTGATCGGCATGCAGGCGCGGATTGATCGTATGCATCACCGCGCCCATGCCGGATATGGCGTAGTACAGCTCCATGTGGCGATAGCCGTTCCACGCCAGCGTGCCAACGCGGTCGGAGGCTTTCACGCACAGATTGGTGAGCGCATTCTCGCGAGGCGTCAGCATCTGGTGGCGGCCCCGCGCGTCGACGAGTCGAGTAGCGTTGCTAGGATTGCGTCGCGCGACGTTGCCGGAATTGCCTAGGGCAACCGCGCGCAAGGCTTATACTCCCCAGGGGCTCCGAGTGGTAGTTGCGGACGTGTTACAGCAGGTGAGCGGCCATGTGGTGCCGCTTGCGGCGAGTTCAGGCACTGCCGCGGCCGCTACCTGAGCGTGTCATTCGAGACCATCATGATTATGCTAGCTAGGGCAGAGAAGTCGGGCAGACGCAGCGCGCCGATCATGGCAGGTCGATTACGCGCCCCCGTCGTGATCGTGATCCTCGCGGTGCTTGCGGCATTGGCAGTATTCCTCAGGCACTACAAGTGACGCCAGCAGGCCTGCGGTGTGCGGGTGCTGCACGGGGCGGTACTTAAACAACGTGCCGATTCCGCGCACACCGCGACTCCGTGCGCTCCGCGTATTTCCATGACATCCGCGCAAGCACGGCGCCAGAATGGTTCTTCGTCCACCTGTCAGCATAGGAGGATGTATGCGCATACTGGTCATCGGAGCGACAGGACTCCTCGGAAAGGAAATCGTCGGCCTACTTTCGGCGGATCACGACGTGATTGGTGCGAGCCGCAAAGGGTCGGCTATTGCCGTTGATATCTCTGACAAGAAGTCGATCGTCGCGATGTACAGGCAGGCGGCGCCGTTGGATGCAGTGGTTTGCGTTGCCGGCATCGCAAGATTCGTGCCGCTCGATACGCTCGCCGACGGCGACTTCGCGTTCAGCATCGCGAACAAGCTAATGGGGCAGGTGAATCTGGTGCGCTGCGGCGTGGCGAACGTCACGCGGGGCGGCTCGAGCACGTTGACGAGCGCGCTGGTGGACAGCAACCCGCGCGGCTCCCGTGCCGGCAATAACCGCCGTGCTCTCAATTACCGGCACTTCATCAAGGGCCTCGAGCGCAATTGCCTGGACGCAGATGTTTCGGCCCAGGCCTAAACCTTCAATTGAGAAGAGGATGGGGAACGGGCGACTTTAACCGCCGAACAGATGGGTGGCGTGAGTGACCGCGGCACCTGCACGCATCGCCGCGGCCACCAGGGCAGTCTCGGCCAGCTGTGCGTCGGTGGCGCCGGCATCGCGCGCGGCCTTGGTGTGCAATTCGAGGCAGTACGGACATTGTGTCGTCAGCGCCACGGCCAGGGCCATCAATTGCTTCTGCTGTACGGTCAACGCGCCCTCGGTGAAGGCCGCCTTATCGAACGCCCGAAAGCTTTTCATGGCCTCCGGTGCATTTTCATCGAGCTTCTTCAGGCGATTGAGATTCTTCATGTCAAACATGGAATTCTCCTAAAAAAACAATGAAACTACGAACCCATGATATTTGTGGTCGAGTTCCATTTTGTCCTGGTTTGGTTCTAAATGATCCAAACCAGAAGCGCCGCCTCCCAGGGGCATCTTACGCTTGATCATCTGCTTGCTGCACTCGTCGTCGGCGTAACCGACTTCACCATCTGTGACGTGCGCGCCGGATGGCGCGTGAGTTTCGATGCGTGCACAATCGACGCAACGCAACAGTGCTGCGGCCAGTTTCGGTCACTTATCGTCCGCGGGCGAGCGGCCGCTTTCGACCTTGTGTGAGACGTAGCTCAATAGATGCCTCCCAGCTTCAATGCATCTATGGTCATGTTTGCGCCGAGGGCAACCAGAATAACTCCCATAGTCAAGCGTTGAGCCTGTAGGAGTCCCGGGCGACTGGAGAGGAACGTCGCCATGCTGCCGGAGCAGACCGCCACGAAGCCATTGACCGATGCGAACGCGACAATCAGCGACGAACCGAGCACAAGCGTTTGCCTGAGAACGCTGCCGTCCTGATAGTTGATGAACTGTGGCAGGAGTGACAAAAAGATCATCGCGAGCTTGGGATTCAACAGACTAGTCGTCGCGCCCATCGCGAAGAGCCGGCGAGGCTGTTCGCGAGGCAGATCGTGAACCTCCAGGGGAGAACGGCCACCAGGCTTCACAGCCTGCCACGCCAGATAGAACAGATACACAGCGCCCCCCGCACCCAAAACGCTGCCTGCATAAGGCACGCTAAGGAAAAACGCCGTGATGCCGAACGCTGCCCCAAACATATAGAAGAGGTATCCGAGTATAACGCCCGCAAGCGATATCAGCCCGGCCGTGCGTCCTTGCGAAATCGAGCGCGACATCACGTAGACCATGTTTGGGCCCGGTGTCACAGCAAGCATTCCGCCGACCGCCAGAAATTCGTAAATCGATACCGTACCATGCACTTTCGCGGGCTCCCCAAGCGGTCGTCGATCGTAGTATCGGTTTGATGCATACTCTAGTAAAACGAATTAAACTGAATTTATTGCTCAGAATTTCTGACTAAAATGAAGAAGCTCGATCTGGACGTGCTTGAAATGTTGGTGGCGGTTGCCGATACGGGATCGTTTGTTCGAGGTGCGGAGTCCGTGCATCGCTCGCCGTCGGCAGTGAGCATGCAGATCAAGGCGCTTGAAGAAGCGCTGGGAAAACCGCTTTTCGTGCGAAGCACCCGTAACGTAGCGATTACCACAGAAGGCAAGACTCTTCTGGACTATGGCCGTCGAATGCTTGCAATGCGGGAGGAAGCATGGGCGTCGGTAGTTCGCCCCGAGATGAAGGGCCGCGTCACCATCGGGGTTCCTGACGACTACGCCTCATCGTTGTTGCCACAGGTTCTGGGAAAGTTCGCGGTTGCTCATCCGCGTGTCGAAATTCGGGTAATCGGCCTGCCTAGCAGTGCGCTCGCTCCATTGCTCAAAGACAACACGCTGGACCTGGCCTGCATCACGAAAACGAGGGGTGTTGCGGGCGAATTCATCCGGTTCGAGCCGATGGTGTGGGCCGGGTCGCCCGCAAGAAAAGTGTGGAAAGAGCGCCCGCTTCCAATCGCCGTTTTTGCACATGGCAGTACTGCACGTGCCTATGCCATCAGCGCGCTTCAGCGGGAAAATATCAAATATCGGATGTCCTACGAAAGCCCGAGTCTGTTGGGCCTTATCAGCATGGTCGAAGCAGGGCTCGCGATAGCACCCCTCGCAAGATGCAGCGTACCGGGACACCTTGTTCAGCTATCGCAGAACGAAGGGTTGCCGCTACTGGATGAACTCGAAGTCGTCCTTGCCCGCAGTGCCCGGTCCGGCCGACCGCCCTGTGATTTTCTCGCTGAACAGATTCTGGTTGAAATGAGGGTTTGAGCCGGTCGCTCAATGGCCGACCATCACCTGACGGACGGTCGTTTAGAGCGTCCGACTGCCTCTTGTGGGTCGAACTGAGCCGAACGCGTCAGGCAGAGTTCCGGACATCGGCAAATATGGCAATTGCGCCGTTCGAATGTCTCATCCGCAACCGGGAAGCCGACTTTCGCTGCACTCCATCGATCGTCGGGTATGAAATTGTGTCCGGGACTGAGGCGGTCGAGCGCATCCACTTGGCTCGAGGCCTGCAGGACGTCAAGTGCGCGACATTCTTCCGCGCGTCACAATACTCTTATTGCGCTTCGCATCGGATTTACTTCGATGCCCTATCAGATTTTGCAGGCGTTCCAGAGCCCCATCCTGCATGGCCGAAATGCGGCCGAATTCGTCGGCGATGAAATCCATGAACACGATTGCCCGGCGTGGCACTAGTCGCTTGGCAGAGTAGATGACGTTAATCGGGGAAGACGCCACAACATAATCTTCCAGAACGAGCTGCAACTGGTGTTTGGACAGGGCGTCTTCGAACAGCCAAAGCGGTCCGTAACCAATCCCGAGACCACCTGCGGCGGCACTGAAGATGCCGTCAGTTGTATTGACGCGGAAGCGGCCGTTTACTGCGACCTCACCGTCGCGGAATGGCCAATGATCTCCCTCTGCGGAGAGCATGTAGGTGACGCAGTTATGATTTTCCAGTTCTTTCGGATGATGTGGTATGCCGTTCCGAGCGAGATAATCCGGGCTCGCAACACAGACCCGCTCCGATACCCCGATTGTTCTCGCTCTCAATGAACTATCGGCGAGATGGCCGATTCGGATTGCCAAGTCCAGACCTTCTTCGACGAGGTCAACGTAACGGTCGCTGATCTGAAGATCTACTTCCAGTTCGGGATAGCGTTCCAACAGTGCCTGGACGCATGGCAGCAAGTGGACACGTCCAAGAGACGTAGGGCATGCCAATCGCAGTAACCCTTTGGGCTTGTCTATTCCTCTTGCGTTGCACTCGGCCCCGGCTACCGCGTCGAGTATGTCTCTCACCTCACCGTAGTAACGCGCTCCCTCTGGAGTCAAGGTCAGTTTCCGCGTGGAACGATGCAAAAGCCGGGTGCCCAGGTGCTCCTCTAACACGGCAACGTACCGGCTCACACTCGGTTGCGAGGTGCGAAGTTCGCGTGCCACCGCCGAAAAGCTGCCGGTTTCCACGACACGTGCGAAGCAGTTCATTAACAGAAATCGATCCATCGCCTTGCCCCAGTCAGTCGATTCATACCGCCACTGTATGGATCATATGCGTTCTCGCGTCCTTATCAAGTTCCGGCGATTGGAGAACACTGCGCATGTCGCAGCGCAAGCGACGGTCGGCTGTTCGCCCCTGTGGCGGACGAGCTTTTTGCCAAGACTCACTGGAGAAAGCACTATGGGTAAGCTGCAGGGCAAAGTTGCGGTCATCACCGGCGGTAGCAGTGGCATTGGCCTTGCTGCCGCCAAACTGTTCGTGGAGGAAGGCGCTTACGTCTTCATCACTGGCCGCCGCGAGGCAGAGTTGGACAAGGCTAAGGCGGCCATCGGTCGGAACGTCTCGACAATACAAGGCGATGTCTCGAAACTCGAAGACCTCGATCGGCTCTTCGCGCAGGTGAAAACGGAGAAGGGCGGCCTCGACGTGCTTGTCGTCAGCGCCGGCTTCGTGGAAATGGCGCCAATGGCAGCAGTGACCCCGGAGCATTTCGACAAGACTTTCGCCACCAACGCGCGCGGCGCCTTCTTCACCGTACAAAAAGCTTCTCCGCTGATGCACGACGGCGGTGCGATCGTGCTGGTGTCCTCAGGCGTGCATCTGAAAGGCATCCCGTTCTATCAAACCTACGGCGCTACCAAGGCGGCGCTGCGTTTCTGGGCCAGAAGCATGGCGGCGGAGCTGAAGGATCGCGGCATTCGCGTGAACACGCTGTCGCCCGGCGCGACCGACACGCCGATCATCGACGGCCAGTTCAAGACCAAGGAAGAGGCCGACGCCCGCAAGGAGATGTTTAAGCAAATGACGCCACTAGGTCGAATCGGCCGGCCCGAAGAAATGGCTAAGGCCATCCTGTTCCTCGGCTCCGAGGACAGGAGCTACACAACGGGTGCCGATCTTGTCGCCGACGGCGGCTTAACCCAGATTTGAAACTCGGGACTGGCGCGCATGTGATGTGACGAGGAGTTTCCACAGCGGGTGCTGCGGCCGTGATTTTGGCCGCGGTTGCCGCTGTATAGCGGCTGCTGAGGTAAGACGAAGTGGAGTCAATCCAGGAAACGGCGCACAGGTTACCCGCGGAAGATCGAATAGGCAAAGTCTGGGGATTGCCGATTGAGCAAGCCGTGTACGGCGCGCTAAAGGACTAATTGGAACGTTTCAGCATACCGCATGCAACGTCGACTGAGTGAAAAAAAGAGCTTCGGCTTGTGGTTCTTGAGATGTTCCTCGAGCGCCACAAGATTCGGGCCATCGGTTTCCCGTGGCACGCCGGCGATATGGGCTCCGCTCAACTTCAACTTGCCGAATCCGCGGATGTCCAGTGAGCGTCGAATGAGTGTTTGCAGCGCCGCGGACTCGACGACGTGATCCCGCCGGAACACCAATTTAGTATCCGAAGAATTCCCCGCCGCGGATATCGATCAGGATTGCAGATGATATTGACGTGACGCTTCATGGTGCTCGTACCGGTGCTGATCGTCAGCCGTAGTGCCGCAGGTTGATCATCGCGTAAGCGATGGTCTTGAATGCATAGTGAACCGGGCTCAGACGCTCGAAGCGAAGCAGCAGGCGGCGGAACTTGTCCTCCCAGAAAGACCCGCTCGATGGTTCTGAAGCGCTCCTCGAAAATGGCTGGATCAAAGCGCTGTTTGCAGCCCCGCTTCGGCGCTTTACGTCCACGGGGATTTTCGGGAATCATGTCCCGGTTGAAAATCGCCTTGCGGTTGGCCCGGCAGTCGTAGACGCCGTCCAGGCTGACCGTTGAGCCTTGCAGGTCCATGCCAATGGCGCGGGCCATGTGGTTCAGTCTGGGCAGCGCGTCACGCAGCAGCGGCGATTCGTTGCGGTTACCCGGGGCAGAAACGAATGGCGCGATCACGTTGCAGCGGCGATCGCAGAAGGCGACCACCTTGTCGCCCTTGAGGTGCTTGTGTGCGCTGTACCCCAGGTTGTCGCCGCCCTTCTTCGCGGCAGTAGTCGTGCCGTCGCCGTGAATGACCGTGAGGTCGAGCAGCCCGCCCGGGTGAAGCTTGCACACCGAGCCGGCAAATATCCTGTCGATGCAGCCATCGGCCTGCCACCGCCGCAGTGCCCGATAGATGCGCGTGTAGTGGATTACAGGACGACCTTCGTCATTCCTTTCGATCGGCAGCGCCTTCCACTGACAGCCCATGTACAGCAGCTGAAGGATGTAGTTGAAGATCTTGTGCAACCAGAGCGTCGGTGCCGGACCGCGCCGATCCGTGCTCAGATGCGGCAAGACAAATTGCTCGAACTGCTCAACGCTCAAATTCGTTGGAATCGCTTGCCCGCTTCGACTTCCAGTCATCCGTAACATCCGCAAATCCGGACTTTAACCGATCCGGCCGCGCAGACCCCCAAACCCAGATCTCTCGGTAGGTCGCCGTCATCAACGCCTTGACGCCGCGGGCGGCCGCCGCCCGCGTGGATTCCACCACGTCCGCGATTTCACGGTGCAGACCCACATAGGCGGCCTGCGCAATGTCGCGCTTCGTCACGGTGCGTTCACCGCGTCCTTGAACGCCTTGCCCGCCGTGAACTTGACTGTCTTCGCTGCCGAAATCTGCATTTCGGCGCCGGTGGCCGGATTGCGGCCCGTACGTGCAGCGCGCTGCCCCCGCGAAAACGAACCGAAGCCGACCAGTTGCACGGTCTCGCCCTCGGCCACCGCGCGGGTGATGACGGCGAGCACGGCATGGATCGTTTCGCCGGTGACGGCCTTGCTCTCGCCAATGTCCGCCGCGACCGCGTCGATGAGTTCCTGTTTATTCATGGGGCAATCGGGTTCAGTGACTGAAACCCGCACCCTACCGCATCGCAGGCCTGACAGGCAAACCCGCGGCAAACGTGCGAAGGCCGACGGCCGCACAACGCGCGCGCAGGCTATTCCTTCCCACAGCATTCGAACTGACCCAGCACGGCACCTGGCCAAGCTGGCTCTGAAGTCCGAAGAACCGCTTTGCCCGAGCGGCAGATCCAAATGCATCTTTCCGCGATTGTTTTATATAGGTTCGAACACTATTCAACCGCGATAAGTCGTATTGGTACTGTGGGATTTAATGTGCCCCTGGCCATTACGGTGTCGCGCGGTCACTAGCACCCGCCACATCGCCTCGGTCTGGCTGCGCTCCTGCGCGAGCGCCTTTTCCGCTACCCCGACGCGCCTTTCGTCAGTCGGCACCTAATGCGTCATCGTCGCGGCGCAGCGCGCGTCGGGCTGCATTCTCAGACGCCGCTCCATTACTGCAACCCGGTCGGCTGCGGCGGCGAACGCCGCGCGCTGCGCTTCCTCTAGCGAGGTCCCGGCGGGAACGCCTCCGCACGAGGCGCGACCGTCAGGGCATGGCCAAGCGGACTCTGCATTACGCGCGCCTTCGTCCAGACCGCAAAGGCAATGTGTTGGGCGATTTGGGCGCAGTCCGCTGGCGACAGGCCCGGATGCCGGTTCTGCAGGGTCAGCTTGATCACGGCAGGTGTCGCTCGATAGATGCGCCGCTCCCGGGCGCGCGCCGACAAAGGAAGCCAAATCAGAATGGCAGCCGGGCGTGGCGAGGTCGCAGATTGGGTGCTCTTCATTCGACGCCCGCCTTGAAAACGCCTCAATTACTGTATATATATACATGGTGTGTTTTTATACAGCATCGGAGGCGAGATGGAACATCTGGTCCGTGTACAGAACGAACGGGACCGACGCACGTTGGCGTGGCTGCGGGCGCAGGTCGGCGACATCGCCATTGCGGATGCGGTGCAGTGCTGCGCCGGCCCGTCGAAGCCGTACCTGTCGTCCGTTTGCCGCCAGCTCGGGGTGGCAGCGCCCCGGTTCAGTGCGCCGCACCGACTGGCGCCGAGCGCGGCCGCGGAGCAGTCGCTGGCCACGATCCGCCAGATCCTGGCTTCCCGGAATGCGGCTGGAGCCAACGCCTCGTTGGGGCCCCGCGGCTAAAAAAGCGCCGCCACGCCCGGCGCAATGACTATGATGTATACGTGGTCCGTGTTAACGGCACGTGACCGCAACACGGGGCAAAGGCGGGATTGGCCAAGAGGTTTCGCCGTCTGTCTTTGCTCCGCCACGACTGGGCTCGCGATGCGCGGGCCGTTTTTTTGCGCCCTTTTGTTAGGGTGCAACCGTATGCAATACCGATAATCGGTATTATCACCGTTGCGTTTAATACATTAAATGCCGCCGAGGGGTTCGTGCTGCGGGTGGTGCTGCGCCGCCTGCAATGCATGACCGAGCCGCTTGTGCTCGATCACCGCACCCTGGTCAATCTCAGACAGCCGGTCGTGCCGGCCGTAGGGCAGGGCAGCGGCATCGGCCCGAATCTCGATGTGGCCATCGGAATACTCGTAGACATCCACGTAATGGTGGATCAGCGCACGCATTTCCTCCGTCTTGTTAGATCAGCCGGTCGTCCTGCACGGTCAGCGTATTCGACACGCGGCGCGGCTGGCGCCACGTCAGGATCAGGTCGAGATCCAGCGGGAGGACGACTACCATTGAACCGCCTGCCGTTGGTTTGCAGAATTTTGTTCCCAGCCAGCGACGGGCTGATCGGGCTTCGCGATGCGACCGGGAACAGAATTCCTTCAGAAAGTTGTTCCTCCGGCGATCGCTTGTGACGGTCTTGTAGTCGCGGCAACACCTCACGCCATATTGGACCCGCTATGGCGATGCTCCGCGGCCTCGTGGAATGGGGGAGCACGCGTCAAAGAACAGTCTCCTGCAGAACGCATTTACGCAAACCAACGCCAATGTCGGCGACCGACATAACGCAACTAACCGTCTAGCTTTCACCAAACCACCCTGGCGACTTCGTCGCTACTCTGCTCGCAGTAGCGTCTGGTCCCGGCTGCGGAAGCCAATGCTGTCGATTTCGCGATAGCCTGAGTCGGACTGAACGTTGAAGAATCACGGCAGGCGTCGACCTCGGCGCCGTGCGAGGGCTAAAGGATTTTGAGATTGCGGACCTTTCCGATTGTCGGTGAACGCGCCGCAATGAGACCGGCGATGAACTCCGGAAGCAACGCACGAGGTACGTTGGCGGATACGTCGGTGATTATCTGGGATTCTGATTCTCCGATTCCCCTTACGCGTTTTATGACAGTACGTCCTTGATTTAATTAAATATTTCTCTTTTCGTGAAAACATAGGATGGAGAATTGGAGAACTCTGTGGTTCTCCAAATCTCCTTACTCCGCCGACAAATTCGCGAAATCTCCGTACCGCCTCGAGGCGGTAACTTCTACAAAACAGTTTGTCGCATCGTCGGGAATCTCAAGACTGCGGACGGGCAACGTCGTGGACAATCCCGTTCGCCTCTGCGATGCCTTCGCACAGCTTCGAAAACGTTGTTCACACAGAACACTCATTGCTCGACAACGAGTCGCCGCGTGCGTCTCCCAGCGTTAGCCCTCATTTTCGCGGCCGGCGCCCCGGCCTCACTTGTCGCGCAATACAGGGCGGGCAAACCGTGGTGATAGAATTGCGCCCCGAAAGTTCGTCGTCCAGGGGCGGGAGAATTATGAATTACCGCGTCAGCTATGAGCACAGCTTGAAAAGTGCGCCGGACAAGTTCATCGTCCATGTTCCCTCGCAACTCGTGGAAGATATACCGGCCAATGTGCCGCGGGCGCTCCTGCCTGAGTACATCGCCGACCTGATCCTGAAGCGTTCGCCCCGAATCGGGAAAATTCGCAATCTCCGCATTTTGTGAGTGCGGGCCCTCTATAGGCACATCCGGGGACGCTGCTGCCCGGAAGTCGATCTATCGGCGCCGGAGAGGTTCGAAGCGCCATAGACGGTCACCGCGCGCCGTTGGACGTCGGTACGTCGTGGCGGCTCAGCGCCAGACACCGGACGCTTCTAAGCCAGTGATTTTTTGCGGGTCAAAAAATTGCAACCGCCCACGACGCGCCGACGATCAGCAGACCACACCGGCCGCTTTTCCACCAATTCAGCGAGTGCCGCTGCACGCCGCCGCCGTCGTGACCCGAGGCGGCGCGAGCGAGCCGTCCGCAAACAGCTCCGTTGAACGGCACAAGGAAGGGCAGACGAGCCTCCCCGATATCGCTGTGCCGGCATTACCTGCAGCACAAACCGACACTGCCGCGCCACATGCTGAAAAACGGAACGCTTGGGTTCCCCCTCCGACGGGCAATATGTAATGGGCCGGATCTCCCGCAACGTCATGGTCCAGGTCGTCGGACCCGTACGAAAAACCTGGATTGTCGGCGACGGCTCACCTGTGATACAAGATAGCCGCACGTCTGGCACAGGCCGGTCGTGTCATCTACAAGTAGCTTTCCTTGGAACATTCAGAACATGGCAACAGGTACCGTCAAGTGGTTTAACGATGCGAAGGGTTTTGGGTTCATCACGCCGGACGACGGTGGCGATGATCTCTTCGCGCACTTCTCCGAGGTTCAGGGAAGCGGTTTCAAATCACTTCAGGAGGGCCAGAAGGTCAGTTTTGAAGTCAAGCAGGGCCCCAAGGGGAAGCAGGCCGCCAGCATCAAACCGCTGTAAGTTTTCCGCGCCGCGAACGCGCCCTGTCAGGACAGCGATCAGGCCGGTGCGTGATCGCTGCGGATCTGGAGCAGGGCGTCGAAGGGGAGTCGTCCCCGGGCTGGTTCAACGCTCCAGAAAGGGCCTCAACTTGTCCGCGCGACTGGGATGCATCAGCTTGCGCATCGCCTTGCTCTCAATCTGACGGATCCGCTCGCGGGTCACGTCGAACTGCTTGCCGACCTCTTCAAGCGTGTGGTCAGAGGTCGTATCGAGCCCGAATCGCATCCGCAGGACCTTGGCCTCGCGCGGCGACAATGCGTCGAGCGCCTCATCGATCGCGGCGCGCATGTTTGCGTGGATCGCGGCCTCTGCCGGTGAGCTCGCAGAGACATCCTCAATCATGTCGCCGAGCGTCGCGTCAGCATCGTCGCCCACAGGAGTCTCGAGCGAGACCGGTTGCCTGGCGATCTTGAGGATGCTGCGCACCTTTTCCTCGGACATCTCCATGCGTCCCGCGAGGACGGCCGGATGCGCTTCCTTGCCCGTCTGCTGCAGGATTTCGCGCGAAATCCGGTTCAGCTTGTTGATTGTCTCGATCATGTGCACCGGCACACGAATGGTCCGTGCCTGATCGGCAAGCGCACGCGTGACGGCCTGCCGGACCCACCATGTGGCGTACGTCGAGAACTTCCAGCCGCGTCGGTATTCGAATTTGTCCACCGCCTTCATCAGGCCGATATTGCCTTCCTGGATCAGATCCAGGAACTGCATGCCGCGGTTCACGTATTTCCGGTAGATGTTGAGAGTTTTGAGAGCTGTTGCATTGGGAACGCCAACCGATGTCCAGTGAGGCGGAGCGTGACCGTGTCACGGTGGCTAACCTCGACGAATTTTGGTTAACGGCGATCGTAGTTGCGAGGCACCGTGATTTTGGGATACGAGCAGCGCTGGCGGTCGACCGAAAGCCAATCAAAGTCAATCTGGATCGTCCAGGGAGCGTCGCTTTCGAGTCTTTCGCCGTTCGAAGAATCCGGCAGCCATCAACGGAAGATGCTTGTTGCGAAAACTTGCCTAGAGCCATCGTCATGCGGCCCTCATGCGACAGCGATCTGGGTCAGATCTGCAGGGGGGAGGTCAACGCCACGCTCGGAGCTTTGACTAGGACCTCGGGGACGTGGAGCGCGTCAAGGCACTGGAAAAAGAAAGAAAATTGAAAGGTTCCTCTTCGGACCTTTTGCGATATCGAAGCCTCAGTTTCACGGATCCCCATACCAGACAGGCGTTCTGCCAAGTCCGCATAGGTCATTCCTTGCGCATCCAGCAACCGCTTCAGCGCACGAGTCGCACATTCGGCGTAGTCGACGGTCGCCCCGGGTCCACCTCCCTCTTGCTTTTGGGAACGGATTGCCATAGTATGTCTTGAACCAATCATATATGATTCTTTTCAATCATTTGAAAACGAATGTTATCAAATGTGGTTGGTTGGTGACAACTGGTTGAGTGTTCATATCCGAGCCCGTGCTCCAAAAGCTCCATGTTACTAGGATCCGGGCGGCAAACGAAGTGATGAAAGGAGTTTGTATGAATAAGCATGGACTACCGCTGTGGGATACAGCCTGGAAGGTGACTCATAGCGATCTGTTCCACGATCCGAAACACTCCACGACGAATCGGTGGGTGTATCGGTCGCCCAAGACGGGGAAGGTTATGGGGCTGGTTGGTGACATGCGCTTTATGGCAGCCGTTCTTCTTACGGGCGACGTTCACGTGGCGAGCTTCAGCGACGAAGAGAGCATCACGATCCCCTATAAGGGGCCGAAGGGCGAAGCTTTGTCGACACATCCTGATTTTGTCGTGGATCTTGTCGGCGGGGGCAAACGGTTGGTCACGACGATGGCGAAGAAGGAGCAGAAAGCGACAACAATGGCGCGCATCAACGCGCTGAGTATCGCTGCGGAACGGGCGGGTGCGACGCATAAAGTGATTTACCGCGACGCCGTCAACGAGACGCTGTTCGATAACTGGGCGCTCCTTTCTGCTCGCATGAACTGCGCAGACCCAGGCCGCTTTGATTGTAGCCATGAGCAGCGAGTTCTTTCATCTGCATTGGAGTCAGGACGGGATGTCAGGCTTGTGACGCTGCTGTCGGGGGAAGGCGTAGATTCGGCACGAATGCTGTCTAGCCTCGGCTTTGCCCTGATGAGAGGTGTCGCCAAGACGAATCTTACGACAGCGTTGCTTTCGTTGGACTCAATAATTTCGCATAACTAATTGATAACTTCGATATTTGTTATCAATTCGATGCTGACAGAACCATTTATCGCCGCGAGAGGATTTGGCCTCGACGCCTGGGCGATGCTCGATATGTCTAGCGGAGCACGGAGGTCGTATGGTTTTCGGGGCATTTGTAAGGGAATCGGAACGATGGAGTCAACGCTACGAGGTTTGATAACTATTGAACACGGTCATCCAAGCACCTGGACGCCGGTGCCAGACGAAGTATTTGAAGACAACGAGGTCGACAAGAACCGTTACCTGAAGCGGAAGGATGTTGTCATCCGATACGCGAATGGAGAATCGTTCGCGAAAATTTTTGAAAGGACAGGGACCTGCAAGTCGGAGGTCATCCGATTCGTCAGGAAGTGTGTGCGACCGACGTTAGGCGAGATTCCCGGCTTCTTCGCGCTTATCCCGTACAAAAGGTCAAAGTCGTATGAGCGGCACGAGCCGTCGACCGGTGGAGGCAAGGCTGATCGCGATGGAAATCCACGCGAGCGCGGATTTTCTGGGTGCTGTCGAGCGTTTTTTGAAGACCATCCCGAAATCCGTCAGCATGTTCACGACAGGCTGAGGGGAAAGGCCGAGGGACCAATTCCCGAGGCTCGTCCTGAGTTCAAGGTCCTGTGGCACGAAGTCCTCGCCATGGCCAAGGCGGCTGGCGTGTCAGACGTGGAATGGCCGTTCCGACTTCCCAGCCTGGGCAGGTCTGGTTTTTACAAATATTTCCGCGAGTTCATCGAAGAGAATGCCAGAGAAACCGACGTCGCACGGCACGGCGAGGCAGTAGCAAGCAGGCGTCGGCATGACCCAACGCTCCCGAGCTTGCTCCCGAAGCTCCGCCATCTTTCGTGTCTCCAGTTAGATTACGCAAAGATTGATGCGGCATCGATATTCGAAATTGAATTGCCAAACGGGCAGAAGAAGTGGGTGGCTGTCCGACGGTGGTACTGGGGCATGTTGTATTGCCCGCGACTCAAGGCGGTGGTCGGTTTTCACGTCAGCCTGTCGCGCAATCCTGCGGCTGATGATGCGATCGATATCCTCGAGTCGGAGGCCATGGGGATGAATGACGCCGGCTTGCTCACTGAAATAGAAGAGAGTGAAGGGGCCATCATTCTGAACGGCTTTTTCCCAGAGTTCAAAGGTCATGGGATGTCCGTGATTCGGCTCGACAACGGTTGGGCGAATCTGGCGGGAGACACGCTGCGAAGTATGCTTCGCATCTATGGCTGTGCGGTGAACCTGGGACGGGTCGCCCAGTGGATGGACCGTATCGAGATTGAACGCGAGTTCGGCAGTGTCACGCGACGAGGCCCGGCCAGGCTCTCGTCAACTTATGGGGTGGACCCGACAGATAGTCGCCGTACAGACCCCAACGAACAGGCGGAGGTAAATCATATCCGTCTTCATGATGTCATCCGTATCCTCGCGAAGGCAGTCAGAGCAGCAAATACTCTGAACAAGGCCGGGCTTTATGGCTCGAACCCGGTGGCTGAACTCGACAAGCTGATCAGGAAGAAGGCATCGGGCGTTTTCCCGATGCCGCTGCCTCGCGTCGACTACGAACCATGGATCCGCTTCGCCAAGGTCGAGCGCGCAGTCGTGCGGGCAGGAAGTAAAAAGAGCCGGCGTCTGCCGTACGTCGAAAAGTGGGGAGCAACCTACACGAATAAAACCATCTTCAATACCGACAAATGGATTGGAAAGACGTTAATCCTTTTCATTAACCGACGTAACGCAAACCAGGCGTTCGCGGTATCCGCCGACACTAAGGAATATTTGGGGATGCTTCACGTGACGGGTCGATACGCTGACGTCATACAAACCATCTCCGAGCGTAGGCAATGCGAAGCTGACATTCGGGACGGCTATATCGCGAACATCGAGATAGAGCGCCAGCTGGAATCCTCGATGGCTATTCCGGCTTCGCAACCAAAACCAGCTCGGGAAAAGGCAGAGCGGTCTCCGAAGAAGCCTGCAGACGTCGCTTTGGACGCCGCGAAGAAAGAGCAGAGCAGGCGTCTGAACGGCGCTTCACCTCAGCAGGTGTCGGTTCGCCCGAAGCCTGTACCAGTCGCCTCAGCGAACGTCGGATCGGCTGCTACGGCCCGTGTTTTGTCCTTTGACGCGAAAAAGAAAAGTCTCGATGCATCGGCGAAAAAGCCTCCCGTAAAGCCTCCGATGACTTCGAAGACTAACCGCTTCGGTCTCCTGTAGTCCGTCTTTTTGCACCGCCCTGTTGCGGCGCGCCCGATCGCATCCATAGCGCGCCGCTGTTCCACTGTCTGGAGGAAATTTAATGCCACAAAGCAATTGCGATCGCTGCGGAACAATGATCTCAGCCTCATCTCCTGAGGATGTTCTGTGCGCCGATACATCAGAGCTACGACTCCCATTAGCAGTGCCTGACTGGATCCACTTCGCAGAAGCGAGGAGATGCAACGTACGGGTCAGAAGCTTAGCGCGCTATGCCTATGTCCAGACACTCGGGATCACATACACCTGCGATGAGTTTTTGACATCTACGAGGTATCAACAACGCCCGGTTTTGGTCTTCGTCAATCCAATGGACGTGCGCGAAGCTCACGCAATGGCCGCAGACACGAGGCAACACATTGGCCCTCTGCGCATGATTGACTCTCACCCCCGTGGACGGGTCGCTTTGGTGAACTGGCTGAAAGAACTCGAAATGCAGAGGAGGTTTGCCCGACTTCGGCTTGGCAGAGCATCCGCTGCCATAGCGAGCGCAGCAATCAAGACAAGAAACGGATGACTTAACGTGACCGGCTGGTCTTGAAGCCAGCAGCCCCATTGACGTTGCGCAACGACCAGGCCAATACGCAAACGCATGACGCTTTTTTTGAGGAAGCTATGAATATTGACGCATCGAAATACGATCAAACGCCGACAGAGCCCGATAACGAAAACGTCGAAGGCGAAAACGCGAGCCAGGAACGTACGGCGGAGCAGCGCGCGCCGCAGAAGATGACGGCGCGCAGACTGATTCGGGAAACTCAGCAGCATCCAGCCAGCATTCACACGAAAAAAGGTGTGCGGTTGAAGATAGAGTTCATCGCAGAGTTGAACAGGACGATTACCCACGCTGTTTACATGGGCACGTCCGGTTTCTGGGTGTTACCGGGATACGGGGACGAGAGGACCAGCGCTGCCATCTCGCGAGTGAAAAAGCTCGAGAAGAAGTCCAGCGGACAAGTCACGATAGTTCGACTCAACAGCGTGGACGATCAGGCCCCGACGTTGCGACAATTTCTTGTTCAGATCCTCTATGCGCTTGGGGTCGAAGAATTTCGAGGCGAGACACATGTACTCCGAGAGCGCCTAATACGAGCATGCATCGGCCGGGCGAGACTCGCAAAAAATCACGCTGTCTACCTGTTTGTCGACGAGGCGCAAAAATTGAGGAATAGGGAAATGTTGTTCCTCAAGGATCTGAGCTGGGAGCTCGAAATCGAGGACGTTCGGTTAGTGACGTTTCTGTCAGATAGCAACCCCGGACTCAGTGAGGACGTGGCAGCGCGCCGCATTTGGATTGGCAGTGCTAATCGGGTCGATTTCTTTTAGAGGGAGATATGAATAACGATGCACTGGAAGAACCTGTTGAGGAAAACGTCGAGAACGAAAACGCGAATGAGGAACTTACGCCGGAGCAGTTGGCGGCACAGATGAAGGCGCAGAAGAAAGCGAAGCTCAAACTGATTCGCAAATTTCAGCAGCACCCTATCAACAACCATGCAAGCGGAGAGCGATTGTGGACCAAACCAGTCGACGAGTTGAACAAGGTCATTCACAACGCCGTGCTTATGCGACGATCGGGCAGCTGGGTGCCAGCATCACCAGGCGACGGGAAGACCAGCGCTGTCATCGCGGTAACGGACGCGCTTGAGAAAGAGTTCGATGGAGAAATCGCGATTGTGAGACTCAATTACGTAGGCAGTCATACTCCGACGATTCGAGGGTTTCATATACAGTTTCTCGCTGCGGCGGGTATCGCCGACACTCGAGGTGAAACGCCGGCATTGCGACTCCGCCTGACGAACGCGCTGATCGATAAAGCGACAGCCGTCGGGGACAACGCGGTCTATCTTTTCATCGACGAAGCGCAGCAGATGAGAGATCTCGAAATGAGGTTTCTCAAAGATCTCAGCAATGAACTCGAAATGGAGGGAGTTCAACTTGTAACGTTTCTGTTCGGCCAAAACCCTGAACTCAGCGATGCTGTTGCGCGCCTTAAGCGAGAAGGCGGCTTCGATCTGGTCAGTCGGTTCGCTTGCCGTGAAGTCCGTCTGCGCAGCTACAGCACACTGGGCGACTTCGTGGACTTGTTGGATAAGGTCGATCAAAAACTGGACGACGATGGTGTACCGTACACCGCATTTTTCCTGCCGGAGGCATTTTCGAACGGTTTTCGCCTGAAAAACGAGGCAAAGAGATTTTTTGCGGCGTTGCGAGGCTCCATGAACAATAGCGAGCATCTGGGGTACCCGGCAAGGCAAGTGTTCTTTGCTCTTCAGGATTTTCTCGGATTTCAGGCAAAACACGACGCACCAGATTTCAAGGGGACGCGTAAGAAGTGGGACGCGGCCGTCAGTGAGGCCAATATGCGCATCGCGCTCGAGCACAAGCGAGATACGCCTTCGGCACAAACAGGATTTCCGCCGCCTGCCGAGGATCAGGAGCAGGACGCTCAGAGCGACGTCGACGAGGATCTTGATGAGACGGCCGAATGATGCTCGCGATTACGTAAAAGCCGATGGCGGGGAAAGTTGATGCCGCGGTTACGTCATCAAGGGGGAGGAGGCTATTGGGTTGGTTGCCGATTAGCCTTCCTCCCTCATGAGTCAACCGTGAGTATACAACTGCGCGTCGGCTATTCAAATGCACTCACACCACCAGATATCCGGCGTTACTTTGACAAGGGTCCGCACGCTCGTGGCAGCACAGTGCCGATGTCGCGTGGTTCTGAGTTCTTAGGGTTGCCGCCCCCGTCAGATGAGCTGGCGGTCATGGACGCATTGGGAATGCTAAGCAGCGTGGTGTTTGACAGCCAGCTCAGATTTTGTCCGGATTGCATTGCAGGCGGCTATCACTCGTTCTGGTTCCAGCTTCGTAGCCTTGATTCATGTCCGCTGCATGGTTCACGGCTAAGAAGCTCCTGTGCGTCATGCGAGGCAGCAATGCCAGAATGGAGAAACGCCCTCGCTTGTGCGAACTATGCATGCCCGACGTGCGGCAACCACATCACAGGCGCTGCAGTAACGTATCGGAAACTTCTTGCGCGGCGACCTCGTGCGGACATCCTCGAGGACGCGTTCGCAGATTGCAGGAAATGGGCGTTGTCGTTAACGGCGGGTTCGAATACTGGTGTACCGGAGCTATGTGCAATTGTCAGAGACTACGCGAGCTTCATGGGCTACGAAGAAATGGCATTCGACATAGTTCGCAAGAACAGCGCGATGCCCGGAGAGGCTTGCGCTATTCCGAGCCGGGTGCAGGTCATCGGCCAGATTGCACCCGACACCGGCGTATCTGATCTCGCGGAATCTGGTCAAGTTACGCTTGATGAAGTGCTGCAGGACGACGCACTTACAAGCTCGCAGACTTCTCGCCGGGCGCTCACGCTTATCGCAACGCACTGCCTGAATGAAGAGCAATTGCGTGCTACGAGACCTATTCGCCGGATGCTGCTCCACAGCGATCCGATTGATCCAGGCGCGTATGATGCGGACGCGATGGCGTTCGCCATGGTCGAGGAATATTTCGACGCCAGGCGGGCGCCGTTCCACGCGCCGAAAAAATGGATCCCGACACCAACTGGTCTGGGCTATGTCGACGAACCTCGGTACCACACCGTTCGTCGGGTGCCGGTTACCTGGCTGTGTGTGGTTCTCGCGGCATATGGAATCGCCTGCGAAGTCGTGCGCGTATTGTCAGAGGGCGGGGCACGACGCGAACGACTGCAGCTGTACTGTCCGTGGAAACTATCCGAAGGGGCGAAAGTACGACTAAATCGGGATGTGCTGCGACAGCTTTATCTCGCGACGCTGCCAGTCATAGTGGTGCAGCCCGAATCTGCGGTAGGTCCGAGAACGATATGCGGTGCCTGCGTCGTGGTTCCGCATTTTTCCGGGCTCGACGCAATAATTGCCGAAGAAAATCTGGCGACATTCGGCGACCTTCTTCGATTGCGCGCCGCGGCCGACGCCGGGCCCCGGTGAGCTGGGTTGGAAACTCTAATTCAATGCAGGTAAGCACGCCCGTGACGCCGATTGCGCTGTGTGTCGGTGGAATATGTCGCGGGCGCGGAAGAGCAAATCTGTTTTCACATCAACTTGAATATCCGAGGAAAGCACTGACATACCAACTTCGATGTAGGCCGACTCAGTATCCATTCATAATGTATCTCTCATCGATAGGCGGACCGGAGGAACAGGTGCGCGCCCCATGGCTTGAACGGCGTTGTGGTGAACCGAGCGATAATCGTCGTGGTTCATCGAAGCCGTTTGCCGCGAGCCCATCGATTGCGAGGGAAGACGGTGCACCTCCTTTCGGCAAGGTGGCGACTGGCGTGGAACACCGGTTTATCGTGACAAATGGAAACGCCGGAACTTCTCACCGAGAAAAGCGAATTTTTGATCGAACAGGCCGGCGAGCCGCGCGTCTGCTGTAGCGTAAAAAATCTGGCGCATCTTCATCTATGACATGCCGCGCCTGATGGCGTTCGGTGGCCTTGGTGCGAAGGCAATGAAGCAAATGAAAATCTTGCCCCATTATCGGGCAGTTGCCCCTAGCAACGACGGGCCGTTCGGGGTAGCTAGCCGCCGTGCGCGTGGAAGCGAAAGCAATCAAAAAGGTATGGCTTGGTGCAGTGGAATTGACGTCCTCCCCGCCCTCAGCCTGAGGCTGCCGCGCAAGGCGCGGGAAGGACGGGGATTCCTACTGCTAGGCGGCGACGTCCCGCCGCGAGAATGTTGTCTGCCGCGTTGATGTCGCGATGATGATACGCGCCACATTCGAAGCAGGCCCATTCCCTTATTCCAAGACCTTCCAGGCCCTTCG
>NZ_JAFLRF010000031.1 GCF_017315705.1 Trinickia mobilis
CGCGGTTGTCGGCGAGTGCGTCGGCGTCGACACGGAACAGCGGCTGCGGCAGCGCGAGCTTGTACTTCAGCGTCTCGTTGCCGCGCAGGCGCGACCCGACGACGACGAGCGCATCGCACGTCCGATAGAAGCTCTCGACAGCCGGATGCACGTTGAACGCGCCGAGCGTGGCCGGATGATCCTCGGGCAGCACGCCGCGCCCCTGCACGCTCGTCACGACGCCGAAACCGAGCGCCACGAGCCGCTCGACCGCAGCGCGCGCACGGCGCGCGCCGCCGCCGAGCCACAAGAGCGGCCGCTTCTTGCTCGCGAGCGCATCGGCAAGCTGCGCGACACGCGCGCTGTCATGCGTGAGCGGGCTCACGTGCGGCGCGGCCAGGTCCGCGGGCCAATCGACGAGCGCGGCTTGAATGTCGATCGGAATCTCGACGCTGACCGGGCCGCTCGGCGCGGTCAGCGCAACGCGCACCGCTTCGCGGATCGTCGGAAACGCGGTTTCGACCGAGCGCACGCGGTATGCGGCCTTCGAAATGGACTTCAGCATCGACAACTGGTCGGGCGCCTCGTGAATGTAGGCGAGGTCCTGGTCGAGATATTCGGTTTCGATCTGCCCGGTGATGTGCAGCAGCGCCGTGCCGGCCGTCAGCGCCTCGACCATTGCACCCGCCGCATTGCCGGCAGCCGTGCCCGTGCTCGTGAACGCGACACCCAGGCCGCCCGACACGCGCGCGAGCCCATCGGCCATATTGAGCGCGCCGGCCTCGCCGCGCGCGCCGACATAGCGGATGTTGCCGCGCCGTCCTATCGCATCGAGGATCGGCATGTTGTGAATCGAAATCACGCCGAACGCCGTGCGCACGCCGCATTGCTCGAGAAATGCGGCGATCAGCTCGCCAACGGTGGTTTGATCAGACATGTCGTGCAACGCCTCCAGAAACATCGATATGACTGCCCGTCGTGTACGACGAGAGCGGGGTAGCCAAATAAAAGAGCGCCTGCGCCGCCTCTTCGGGGCGTCCGAAGCGGCCAAGCGGAATATTCTTTTTGCGCGCGAGCTCCCCAGTCCAGTCTTCCCAGCTCTGGCCCGGTTGAGCCTCGCGCTCGAAGCGGCGCCGCCATTGTCCGGACTCGACGATGCCGATCAGGATCGAGTTCACGCGGATACGCTGCGGCGCGAGTTCCGTCGCGAGCGACTTGGCGAGGCTCAGCACGCCGGCGCGCGCCGACGATGTCGCGACCATATGCGGCTCCGGTTGCAGCGCGAGCAGCGAGTTCACGCAGACGATCGACGGGTGGGCCGCGCCGCGCAGCATCGGCAGGAATGCGCGCGTCGGACGGATGATGCTGAAATACTTCAAGTCGAACTCTTCGCGCCAGGCCTCGTCGGTGGTGTCCGCAAAGGTCGACACGCGCCCCTGGCCCGCGTTGTTCACGAACATGTCGGTGCGGTGAAAGCGCGTCCCTACGGCTTGCGCGAACGCATCGACATCGGCGGCGTCGAGCACGTCGCAGCGCATGGCGAGCAGTTCTCCATTGGGAAACTGCTCGCTCAACGCTGCTTGCGCACGCGCGAGACGCTCGCCGTCGCGGCCGCAGATCGCCACCGAGGCGCCTGCTCGCAGGAACAGCTGCGCGGTCGCGAAGCCGATGCCGGACGAGCCGCCCGTCACCACAGCCACCTGGCCGGTCAAATCGATCTCGATCATCGGAGCCCCAACGCCTTCATGTATTTGGCCTCTTTGGCGGGCCGGTAGTTGAGCCGCAGCGACAGCTTATCGGCGGCACACAGCACCTTGTCGACGAGACCGGCATCGAGCAACGACGTGTCGATCTCGGGGCGAGGGATCGTCGTCGTGATGACGGCCACGATGCCTCCCGTGTCGTTGCGCACCGGTGCGGTGACGACCGAGATGCCGCGCTCGAACGACGAATTGCTCACCGCGTAGCCGCGCTCTGCGTACTCGTGCACGCGCTCGTAGAGTTCGTCGACCGTTTCCGGCGTCGACTTCGTGTAGCGCTCGAGCGTTGCCTCCGGATACAGCGCCCGCAACTCGGCGAGCGACAAATCCCCCATCAGCACATGGCCGTGCGTCGTCGCATGGGCGGGCAGACGCGTTCCGACGTTCACCTTCACCGAACTGAAGATCGGCGCGTGGCTCTGAGCTTTTGCGACGAACACGACGTCGCGGCCATCGCGAATCACGATGTGGCTCGTCAAGCCGGTCTCGTCGCGCAGCGCTTCGATGATTGGCAGCCCCAGATCCGTCAGCTCGAGCGAGCTCAGATATTCGAAACCGAGCCGCAAGACGGCCACACCGAGACGGTAGTTGCGATCCTTGTCGGCACGCTCGAGAAAGCCGAGCGCCTCGAGCGTCTGCAACAGACGGAACACCGTGGTGCGCGGGATGCGCAAGCGCTTCGCCAACTCCGGCGCGCCAAGCACCGGTTCGCGCGGTGAAAACTCGGTCAGGATCTTCAGCCCGCGTTCAAGGCCCGGCACCATGTAGGTCGTCTCGGCCTTGTCGTCTTCTACGCCAGATGCGCCCGCTGTGTCGGGTGTCATTCCATTACTCCGTTATCCTATCTTTATGCCGGATTTGCGCGGCAACATGCGCCGATGATCGCCGAGTACGCATCGGGCGCTTCGACATGGCGCGAGTGTCCGGCGTGCAGCGCGCCGGACACTCGCGCAAGCCTGGTCTCGAAGGGCGCGGCATGCTCGTCAGTGGCGAAGGTGTCTCTGCCCATCGTCGCAGCCCCCGCCGCTTAGCGCTTGATCTTCGCGAGCGGCGAATCGGGCGGATACGTCGGCGTGATCGGCTTCGGCGAACCGAGCATCACGCACATCAACGCATCTTCGTCGCCGATGTTGATTTCCGTGCGATAGACGCCCGGCGGCACCGAGATCAGGTCCCGTTCGCCGACGATCGTCTCCCACGTCTCGCCATCCTTCTCGCAGATCACCTTCATCTTTCCGCGAATGACGAAGAAAATCTCTTCGACGTCGATGTGGATATGGCTCGGGCCGACGTTGCCGGCCGGAATCACCATCGTCGAAAACGTGAAGGCGCCCGCGGGGACCGTATTCACGTCCTTTGCGACACCGGTGCCGCCCGTGCCGACATAGCGCATCTGCGCACGGCGATACTTCGGGTCGTAGTCGGCCTGGAACTTCAGCGCGTCCCAGTCGTACTTGCGCGAGGCAAGACGCGCGACGCGTGACTCCATCCATTCGGCAAAGCTCGCCCGTGCGGGCTGTTCCCATGATTTGCGTTCGAGATCGGCATCCGCCATCGTTTTCTCCGTTTCAGTTGAGACCATCAATTCATCACGAAGCCGCCGTTGACCGGCAGCAACTGGCCGGTGACGAAGCGCGCGGCATCGGACAACAGGAAAAGGACCGGACCGGTCACGTCGTCGGGCACCTGCGCGCGCGCGAGCGCGCGGCCCTGCAGGTAGTAGGCGTGGCGCTCGGCCGGCACATATTCGGTCGCCTCGACCTCCGTGAGTCCAGGCGCGATCGCATTGACCGTGATCCCGTACGAGCCGAATTCACGCGCGAGCGAGCGCGTCAGCGCGATGACCGCGCCCTTGCTCGCGACGTAGGCGGCAAGGTTCGGCGCGCCCCAGAGGGCGGTGTCCGACGCGATGTTGACGATGCTGCCGCGCCCCGAGTCACGCAGATGCGGCAGCGCCGCGCAGCTCGCGAGCCACGTGCCGCGCACATTGACGTTCATGACGGCGTCCCACGTGGCCACCGACAGACTCTGCGCGGGCTTGCCGCCGGAGTTCGTGATCGCGGCGTTGTTCACGAGCGCGTCGACGCCGCCGAGCGTGACGGCGCTCGTTGCGACGAACGACTCGACGCTCGCCGGATCGGCAAGATCGAGGGGCACGAAATGCGCGGTGTGGCCGTCGGCGCGCAGCGCGTCGGCAAGCGCACGTGCTGGTTCTTCGAGCACATCGCCGAATGCCACTTGCGCGCCGGCTTGAACGAGCGCCTTGACAAAGGCTGCACCAAGACCGCGTGCGCCGCCCGTCACGAGTACGCGCCTGCCTGCCAGGAGCGGATGATCAGCCTCATGCATGGATGTGCCTCGTCGTGGAGCCGCCTTCACCGGCGCCCGCGCCGGCGCGCAGTGTGTCGAGCGCGTCGAAATGCTGCTGCGCGCGCTGGCGCAGCATGCGGCGCACGCGCGTCATGCCGACGTCGTGCTGATAGAGGAATTCGTGATCGCGCGCATTCGGCGCCATGCTTTCGAGCACGTAGCGATCCTGCTCGAGCACCGCCCAATGCAGGCCTTCGAGCCGGTTGCGGTACAGGAAGCGCCATGCGTCGCGCTGCCAGCCGCTGACTTTGCGCGTGCGCCAGAAATAGACCTGGCAGTTGTTCTCGTCGACGGGCGTCGCGAAACCGATGATCCCGAAGCTGCCGCCCGGGCCGAACTTCTTCTTGTACGGAATGGCAAGGCGCATCCACAGGCAGCCGGTTTCGCCGAGCTCGACCCAGTCGAAATTGACGCCTCGCTGGTTGACCTTTTCGAATATGAGGCCCGTTTCCGTCTTGCGCACGCGCATGTCAGCCTGCTTGTCGCCTTCGGCCATCGAGTGCGAGCTCGCGTGCAGATAGGCCCCGTGCATCGGGTCCATCACGTTGTCGATCGCGTATTGGTAGTTGCACTTCCAATGCGACATGCACAAGAAATGCGAATGCTCGTCGCTCACGAGTTCTTCAGGCAGATCGAGCGGCGCGGGTTCCTTGTGCGCGTCGTCGCCGAACCACAGGAAAATCGCGCCGGCGCGCTCCTTCACCGGATACGACTTCACGCACTGCTGCCCTTCGAGCGGACAGTTCGACACGGCCGGCACCTTCGTCACCGTGCCGCCGCCGTTCACTTCGACGCCGTGATACCAGCAGGCCACGCGGTCGCCGAGATTCCAGCCGAGCGACAGGCGCGCGCCGCGATGCGGGCAACGGTCTTCTAGCGCGTGCACGTGGCCGTCTTGATCGCGCCAGAGCACGATCTGTTCGCCAAGGCGCGTTAGCCCGATCGGCGCGTTCGCGACCTGCCAGCTCGGCGCGACCGGGTACCAATAGTTGCGAAGACCGCGATCGAGGTAGGCCTGAATCGGGTCGGCGGCGCTGCTTGTATTGGAGGGGGATGTCATCAAGAGACTCCGAATGCGCATGCGTTGAGTACGCGGGAGAAGCCGAGGCCGTCGTACAGACGCTTGCGGCTTGCCACGCGCGTCTTATTCGGCAAGCGCGCGAAATTCGGCGGCCAGCCGCTCGGCGGTCCAGGGCGCGCCCTCGGGAGACCGAAAGCCGACCTGGTTCAGCCCGGCCACCACGTCGTTGAGCTCGGTCGCTCCGGCTTCGAACACTTGCTCGAGCGCATCGCCGAAGTCGTTTTCGTATTGGGTCGGCTCGGCCTTGCGTGTTTGCCAGATGAAGTTTTCGGTCTTGCCCGGCTGCTCGATCGCGCCCTTGCCCGCGACGTTGTTCGGCTGCGGCGCGAGCCAGGGCTTCAGATAGGGATTGAAATTCACGGTGACCTCTTGCATGTCATTGCACCTTGATCTGGATTTCTTCACCGGCAAGACGCACGGCGTACGTCTTCAGGTCGCGGCCGCCGGGCTCTTTCAGGCACTTGCCGGTGGGGATATGGAAGACCGCTTCGTGCAGCGGACACTCGACGGTGTCGCCGTCGACAAAGCCTTGCGTAAGCAGCGCATACGCGTGCGGGCAGACGTTTTCGAGCGCGTAGAGCGCGTCGCCCACCTTGTAGATGCCGATCTCCGTACCGTCGAGCTTGAACTCGATCGGCGCGTCCTCGGACAAGTCGCCGGCATGTCCGGCGCAGCGCCATTCTTCAGACATCTCACTCACCTTCCTCGTGCCATATGTTCCATACAAGGAACAATAGTTTATGTATGGTCATTATAGAAAGGCAAACTGGGAAAGCAAACAGAAATCCTCGCGTCTAGGGGAAAGTACCGAGTCTGCGCCGGGGATTCGTTGCGCGCGCATCCAATCGCTTCTGTCCGGACGCGCCGGGGACCGTCGGATAAGGCGATCGGCAATTTCGATCCGCGCCTTTATTGGCGTTCCGGAGCGTCGCCGACACGCAAAAAAGTATTTCTTTTCGCACGCCGATATGCCTATACTTTCCATAGGAAAGACAGTTGTCCATATATGGAACAAAGAGGACGCTAGCTTGCCTGTGTTGGCGGGTGGAGACAATCCAGATTCGAACCAAGGATGAGGCGAGCCGGCGACGGTTCCTGGCTTGCATCATGTGATTAGGATAACGAATGGTTAAGCAAACGATTGCAGGAGCATTGATCGGGGCCGGCGTCATGTCGGGAGCATGGGCGCAAAGCAGTGTGACGCTATACGGCAGCATAGATGCCGGCGTTGCGTACATCAGCAACGTCGGCGGCGGCACCACGTGGATCGAGGAGCAAGGCAACACGCAGCCCGACCGCTGGGGCCTTACGGGCACTGAGGATCTGGGCGGCGGATTGAAGACGATCTTCAAGCTCGAGAACGGCTTTCATACGAACACCGGCACGCTTGTGACGAGTCTCTTCTCTCGCCAGGCTTATGTCGGTCTCAGTTCCGATCAGTTCGGCACGCTGAGGCTCGGCCATCAGACGCCGTTCAGCTTCGACGTCCTGAGCCCCTTCAGTACCGCTTATCTTGGGCAGAGCTGGTTTGCCTTCCATCCTGGCAACCTCGACGAGCTTGCCGATACCCTCGGCGTTCCGTTCGATAACTCGGTGAAGTACAACTCGCCCAACTGGTATGGATTCTCGTTCGGCGCAATGATGGGGCTCGGTAACACGACTAACTTTGCTACGGGCCGCAGAATGAGCTACGCGCTCAGCTATGCGAATGGTCCGCTGAAGGCCGGCGCGACGTGGTCGGACGAGAATAACCGGATGGTGTCGATCGCGCCCACGGGCATCGCGACCTTTCAGGGGCAACCGAGCGCAACGTACGTTGCCGACAAGCTTCAAAACATGGGAGCCGGCGCCTCATACCAGCTCGGCAAGCTGCTCTTGCATGCGCTCTACACGCGCACGAAGCTGCAGTCGAACGGACACTCCGATACGTTCCAGAGCTACGATGCCGGCGCCAACTATCAGTTCACGCCGGCCAACAGCATCGCGGGCGGAGCTGCCACGACGACGCTCGCCGGCAAGCGCTGGACGCAGTTCGAGCTGGGCGACATCTACGCGCTGTCGAAATCGACGCAGCTGTATGCGAACGTGCTGTACGAGCATGGAAGTTCGGGCACGAACGCCGCATTCTTCACGGCCGGTGTTTCAAGCAGCCAAAATCAGGTCATCATCCTGACCGGGATCCATCACTCGTTCTGAGGCTCCAACGCGCGCCCGTCACGTCGCCGCAAAGGTTTTGCGTTGGGCGCGCGCGAAGGTGGGGTCGTCCGCACGGGGGCGGTAGTTCAAGCGAATCGAGAGCTCGTTTGCAGCGCCGCACGCGGCTTCGATGAGCTGCTCCTTCTCGTGCGGCTCGCCAAGATCGGAGCGCGGCACGGTCACGGTCACCGCGGCCGCGATCTTGCCCGCCTGGTCGCGCACCGGTGCGGTTACGACGGATATCCCGCGTTCGAACGACGCTTCGCTGACCGCGTAGCCCTGCAACGCACATTCGCGCACGCGCTCGTACAGTTCTTCGATAGTCGTGGGCGTGCGCTCGGTAAACGGCTCGAGTCGCGCGTGTCCGTAAAGCTCGCGCAATGCAGCGAGCGTCAGGTCGCCCATCAGCACGTGACCGTGCACCGTTGCATGCGCCGGCAAGCGCGTGCCGATCTGCACCTTGACCGAACTGAATATGGACTGCTGACTCTGTGCCTTCGCGACGAACACGACGTCGCGCTGATCGCGTATCAGCAGATGGGCGGAGAGCCCGGTCGCATCGCGCAGACGTTCGAGAATCGGCGTACCGAAATCGGTCAATTCGAGCGAGCTCAGATATTCGAAACCGAGCCGCAGCACCGCGACGCCGAGCCGGAAGTACCGGTCGCTGTTTACGCGCTCGAGAAAACCGAGTGCCTCGAGCGTTTGAAGGAGACGGAAGGTCGTCGTGCGTGGAATGCCGATGCGCTTGGACAGTTCGGGCGCGCAGAGCACCGGATCGTGCGCCGAAAACTCGGCGAGAATGCGCAGGCCGCGCTCGAGGCCGGGCACTAGATAGGACGAATTCGACGTCCCCGATTCCTCGTCGTTTGCTTCGGCCGGTTCGAGGTTTTCAGCGGCAGGCTCACACGCCGCATCTGCCGCTTCTGACGCATCGCGTGATTTTCTGGGTGCCTTCTTTGCGGCCGCAACCGTGCTTGCTTTTGCCATGTCGGCTTCGATTGAGCTAATGACCAAATCGAATCATAGCGCGAAGGCGGTCACGGCACTGCCGCGCTCGGCTCGCGCCAGGCGAGGCTCCGAGAAGCAGGCCGCCGATCGAGGACAAGAAGACCAACCCCGGTGGGATTGGGCAACGCCGCTTTGCGGCGCTCGAGGGCTCTGGTAGCGAATGGATTGCGATGCTTTGTTCGCCACCCATGCAGAAGTAAATCAGTCGTGACGCCAGCACGCAGTGGGCCGCGGCGCCCGACTGAGACGAGCCAGCCGAAATCATGCGACTGCAACGGAACGGCTAGCAGACCACCTACCTGGCGCCCGGCACGTGAACTGCGGCCAAGGGCCGGGCGTCCGGCCTAGGCCGTTCTGAGGCATAGAATCTGAGCGATGTTCGGATGGCGTCGTAACGGCTCCGGCATAGCACATAAGCAAAAGACAACGTCAGAGATGCTAAAGAGGTGAACAATGGACGAACAAGAATTGCGGGCTGCTCAGCGGCAGCTGCTGGAATCGGTTATCGCGGCAGCGGGGGCAGAGTATAAGACGCTCTCCGATACGTACGAGATGATAGACACCAAGGCTCAGGCGGCAACCACGATTGCAGGGGTGTTCCTAGCCGCAATGTTTTCTTTAAGTGCCCTTCGTTTCCACGACAGCGTCAGCGCCATTACGATAGGGTGCGTCTTCTTTATTATGCTATTGCTCTTGGCGTGCATCGTCTTTGCAATAGCCGCCATGTACACTCGTGAAACAGAAGACCCGCCATGCACGAATCAGTGCCTTCCGGAAGCCGTAAAAGTGTTAGAAACGAAGGATATTGCTACGTTTCAAGATGAGCGCTTACGCTTGATGAAAGGCTGGGGAGATGGATGGGTAAGGGCAAACGTTTCTGTTCAAAAGGCTAATGGGGAGAAGGCAGTTTGGCTGCATCGAGCCCAGCTTACGATACTCGCGGCGGCGTTTATCACCGTCCTCCTCGGGGCACTACTGTTGTTTTTGCCTGCAACACTGATTCCTGCCAGTGCTACGCCCGCGCAGGTTGCAACGCACGCGCAAGATCAGCCGCAAACCGCACCGAATTCGATTACGATCTCGCCGACCATCACCGTAGACGGTCAACAAGAGCGCCCGAAGGACCCTCTTGTCCAATGTTGCTGTACGTCAAACGATGCCGCCTCGCATAGCCTGCCGCCCGCTCGTAAAAAGGCTTGTCACTAGATAATGGTGCTTGCCAAGGTGCCGCTTGAAGTCCGATTACCGTGGTCTGCCGTAGCCCATTTTGCGAGGAGCACCCACATGATGCCCATCGACGATTCCGCTGCGGCAGGCGCGCCGTTCAAGACGCAGCCAGTGCAGCCTTCGGACCGTAGCAGGGGGTGCATTCGCATCCCGGTTGCCTCGATGTCGCTGTTCCCGCCATCAAAGGCCGTGCTGAAAGTCATCTTGCGCGGGTGACCAATCGACGATGAACGCTGGGCCCCCAAGACAGACCCGACAAGCAGCGCTCCGGGAGGATCCGCGTTGGAATAGACGCGCTGCGGGAACTCGTGCTCGACAGCGACAGGCTTACCATTGGCCCGGCTGGGATCGAACCAGCAACCCCTGCCTTCGGAGTTTTGCTGGCGCGCAATACATTCTTATAAATCAAAGCCTTACGCAACTCGCAAACTGCAAAATCAAGTCTCCACAAGGTCATTCAAGGCCAATCCAGCTCGTTCAAGCTGCAATTTAGCTGCACGGTCGGAAGAGCAACCGCCGCGTAGCTCAACGGGTCCGCGGCCGCCTGTAGTCGCCCAATCCTGTCAACCGTTCACACACGGACCCGCGCATCCGTGCGTTGACATATGGTGTCAATAGTGACACCATTTCATCACGGCGAACGAACAAAAAATCCTCGAACAAATGCGGCGCGAGCCAGCGAATGTGCGGTTCAACGATCTGTACAAGGTCTGCGAGGCGCACTTCGGGAAAGCCCGCCAATCCGGCTCCAGTCACGCGATCTTCAAGACACCGTGGCAAGGGGACCCCCGAGTGAACATTCAGAACGATCGCGGCAAGGCCAAGGCGTACCAAGTTCGGCAGGTCCTCGAAGCGATCGACAGACTGAAGGAGAAGAAGTAATGACCCAAGACCACTTTACGTACCGCGTAACGTGGTCCCCGGAGGACGGGGAGCACGTTGGTCTCTGCGCGGAATTTCCGTCCCTTTCGTGGCTCGACGCGACACCGGAAGGTGCGTTGGCCGGTATTCGGCGGGTTGTCGCCGACGTCGTGCGCGATATGGTCGAAAACGGCGAAAAGGTACCTGAGCCGATCGCCGATCGCACGTATAGCGGCGAGTTCAAGGTTCGGATTCCGCCGCAAGCGCACCGCGCGTTGGTTATACAGGCGGCCGAGCAAGGGGTAAGCCTGAATCGCCTTGCGAGCGCGAAGCTCTGCGCCTAACGCCACACCTTTTGGCCGCAGGCATGGGGCGCCCGGCTTCCAGTATGGGGCCGGGCGTTCGCATGTGCGCGCGCCGAAGTGGCCGCGCGATCGATCGCGCGCAGGCCGTCCGCGCTTCGGGCCGGGAAATCCGGGCGCGAACCGACACTGCGGTCGGCTTTCTGGAAAAGTCCCGGTAGCGTTGCATCAATCCGCACTCACACGCATCAAAACGCGCGACTTTTTCGGCACCGGAAACGCCCGGAAATCCGTGCCACAAGGACCGGCAGGCCAGGTGGGTGGGTGCACCAAAACCACCCTCTCAAGCAAAGCCCGCAGGCGGGGAGGGGACTGCAATTTTGGGGGCATGGGGTCGGGTGCCCGCCCGGCCTGGCACCCCCGATCAGAAGTGGGTGCCGCCTCGCGGGAATACAGGCGCGTGGCGGGCCTCGTGACGGTGGCGGAGTGCCCGGCGGGTGTGCTGGCCCGCGCATCAACTGTGCAACGCCATGCTGAGAAGTGTCTTGCCGTCAACTGCAGTTGACATAGCGTGATCTATAGATCACACTTACCCCATGCTGAACATCCGCACAACCGAAGTATTCGACACATGGTTCGACGGCCTGCGCGACCGCATCGCCAAGCGCCGCATCCAGGCGCGCATCGATCGGCTCGCGATGGGAAATCCGGGCGATTGGAAGTCGGCGGGCTCACCGGTCGTAGAGATGCGTATCGACCACGGCCCCGGCTACCGGGTCTACTACGTTCAGAGAGGATCTGTGTTGGTCATCCTGCTGTGCGGCGGCGATAAATCGACACAGGAGACCGATATCCGCGCAGCTCACAAGATGCTCGCGCACCTTGATACGGAGTAAATGATCTATGGACAAGATCAAGACCCGGCCGTGGGATTCGGCCGAGCACCTGAAAACGGAAGACGACATTGCCGACTACTTCGAAGCCTGCCTGCTGGAGGGCGGCGACGATCCGGCATTCATCGCGCACGCGCTAGGCGTGATCGCACGTGCGCGCGGAATGTCTCAGGTGGCGCGCGATGCGGGGATCTCGCGCGAAGGGCTGTATAAGGCGTTGTCGGCCGAAGGCAATCCGAGCTTCGGCACCATCCTGAAGGTGATCAAGGCGCTCGGCCTGCAACTGCACGGGTCGAAAGCGCCTGCATGATGGCTGCCCCGAGTCGCAGCGGCCTCGGCGGCGGCCAACCGCGCGAGCGCCGGCCGGCCTCGATATCCCTCCCTCTCACCGCGTTAGCGGGTCGAAGCGCCGTCCCCCAGCGCGTCACCGACGCCCGGCACATTATTTCGATGAGGAAGCCAAATGAACGCGAGAAAAAGCGCTTTGCACAGCGACTTGGCGAAGGCTGACGCCAGCGGCGTCACATCCGCCGACTTTGACGAAATCCCGGAACTCGACGACGACTTCTTCGAACGCGCGGACGAGTATCACGCCGGCGAGCTCGTGAAGCGGGGGCGCGGCCGGCCCGCGGGTTCGAAGAAGGCGCAGATGAATCTGCGTATTGATATTGACGTGATCGAAGCCTACAAGGCGCAGGGCGATGGCTGGCAGACGCGAACGAACGACGCGCTGCGAGACTGGGCGAAAACGCACGGCATGATGCGTTAAGCGGCCACAGGCGCCGGCGGAATCTCGTAGTCGTCGAACTGGACGACCTCTTCGCCGAGCCACTCGTTCAACTCGGCAAAGCGGGTCTGCAGCGGCTTGATTTCGTTGCGCCCGAACACGCGCGCAGCCGTGTCCGGCGTGCCGAATCCGCCCGAGTTGCTCGGCACGATGCCGAGCAGTTGCGGCGGCACCCGGTGCGCGGCGAGCAGGTCGTCGCGCGTGACGTTCTTGATGTTGAAGAACTCGTCTTTCGCGGCGACCTCGGACACCGGAATGAGCTGGATCCCATCCTTCTTCCCGTTCGGCGCGTACATGAACACGTTGCGGAAATTGCCCGGCCCCTTCGCGTTCTTCAACGCTTCGCGCATCGTGTCGACGTCCTGCTGGTTCTGCGCAGCGTCCGTCATGTACAGGATGAAACCGGCGTGACTGCCGTTCTCGTAATACTTTCGCCGGAACAGCGTCGAAGCCTCGTTCAGCCAGGCCGAGTGAAGCGAACTGAGGTACTCGGGCAGCCCGTACACCTCCTGGTTGATGTCCGGCCGCACGAGCTGGAAGATGCTGCCGGGCTCGAACGCGTGCCGGTCCTGCCAGCCATTGACGTACACGAAGCCGCTGAAGTCTGCCTTGCGCCGCGTGTACTTTGCCAGGGCGGGCTCGAACCGCAGCGTGCCGCCAAGCTGATTCGCGCGACGCTCGAGGTAGCCGTTGCCGAACGTCAGGAAATCGAGCGCCCATCGTTCGAAGGCATGCCGCGACAGCCATTTGTGCGGGCGGAACGTCGACGCGAGCACGTTCGCCTTGAAGTACAGCGCCGAGCTGTGGTGCGTGCTCGCGCGGAACGACTTCGCCAGGCCCGCGAAGCTCACGGGCGGCTCGAACCAGTCGCCGTTCGACCAGCATTCAACGTAGTCGAGAATCTCGGCCCGGTTCATCACCGGCGTGGGATCGTCGAAGGTGAAGACCTCGGTGCGCGACGCGCGCGATCGGCGCTTGCTCATGAATAGAACTCCGTGAAAGATGAAGAATTGACGCCGCCGCCGGCAAGCGGCTCGCGATCGATTGCGTGCAGGCAGGCCCACGCCAGATCGGCGTGGCCGGTCTCGACGTTTCGGTCGGCCGCGAACGTCGACTGCCGACCGCTCGCCGTCATGGTCTGCTTGATCGCCATGAACGCTGCGGCCAGGTCGGTCCAGCCGGCGTCGAATTGCAGCCGGCCGTTGCGGATCACCGACTGGCCCTTCAGCACGAGGCGAGTTTTCACCTCGGGCGAATAGTTCAGCGCGACCACAGCCGGGTAGAACTTGCGCACGAGCTGATAGACGCCCTGCCCCATGCCCGTCGTGTCGATCGCTATGTAGCCGACGTTGTAGCGCTGCGTGATCTGCTCGATTGCCGCCGCCTGCTCCTCGAAGTCGTTGCCGCGGAACTGGTGACGCTCGAGCACGCGGAACGGCCCGCCCTCAACGCGCGGCGGCGCCACGACGACGAGCCCGGCCGAGTCGCCCGTGAGCGCCGGGTCGTAGCCGACCCACACCTCGCGATAGCCGAACGGGCGCAACAGCAGCGGCGAGAAGTCATCGGACCATTCCTCCCACGAGTCGACCATGCAGCGCTGCAGCTCGGCCAGCTTGAACACCGACACCGAGTCGTCGATGAACTGGCACATCAGCAGGTTCGCGAACTCTTCCGGGCTGTACCGCCGCCGCAGGTCCGCCAAATCGAACAGGCTGCAACCGCCCGCGATCGCGTCCAACACCGTGACGACCTGGCGCCACTGCTCGTCCGCGCACAACCCGCCAGCCGCGAGCGCCTCGTGGCTCGTGTCGATCTGGATGCGGTCGCCCGCGGCGCGGCCGCGGTTCACGTGCGCACCGCTCCAGAATGCATACGCCTCGTGCGTGATACTCGACGGCGTGCTGAAGTAGGTCATGCGCCAGTGCTTGTGCATCGCCATGCCCGACGCGACCTTGTTCAGCTCGCGGAACTTCGGCACCCAGAAGTACTCGTCGAAATAGAAGTTGCCGTGGTACGACTGCGCGGTACGCGCGTTCGTCCCCAGGAAATACAGCAAGGCGCCGTTCGGCAGCAGGATCGGATCGCCCGTCAGCTCGACGTCGGCCGCCTCGCGCGCGAGTTGCAGAATGTAGTGCTTGAAGACGTGCGCCTGCGCTTTGCTGGCCGACAGAAAAATCTGGTTGCGCCCCGTGTCTAGCGCGTCGACGAGTGCCTCGCGCGCGAAATAGAATGTCGCGCCGATCTGCCGCGACTTCAGGATGTTGCGCGTGCGCTGATCGCCGTTGCGGTACCAGACCTTCTGATAGTCGAAGAGCGATTCGCGGAACGCCGTCACGATCCGCTCGTGCTGTTCCTCGCTGATATCGTTGCGCGGCGGCCGCCGCTTCGGCCCCGCGTTGCGCGCGGCGATATTCGGATTGAGGTCGCCCTCCTTCCCCGTCTCGCCGTACTTGCGCACGCGCGCCAGCCGCTCAACCTGCCGGCCGAGCAGGTCGATTTCCTTGTAGTCCGCGCCGTCCTTCTTGTCCTTCGCGATGAGGACCATCAGGCGCGTCTCGAGCGACGCCTCAATGCGCTCGACAGGCGTAGCGTCCTTCCACTTGTCGCGGCGACACCAGGACGCCACCGTCGCCGGCTTCAGTTCGAGATGCCGCGCGATCGACGTGATGCGCCAGCCTTGCCAGTAGAGCGAACGCGCGATCTTGCGCACGTCCGCTTCGCGTTGATTGGGGTCCGTCGTGTTGAGCATGCGGCAAGCGTAGGGCGCCGCGCACGCGCGAGCACGCGGAGCCGTACGTCCCCGCGCGAGTGACGCACGCCGTTCGTTGAGCCCTGGCGCGCGAAGTTCGAACATGAGCACCACATTCACTGACCTACGGTTCGACACCTCGCTATGGCAAGCAACACGAAATCGAAATTCTTCCGCGTCGCGGTGGAAGGTGCGACCGTCGACGGTCGCGAGATCAAGCGCGACTGGCTCACGCAGATGGCGAAGCACTACAACCCCGAGCTGTACGGCGCCCGCGTGAACATCGAGCACATCAAGGGCTGGGCGCCACTGTCGAACGCCAACCCGTTCGGCTCCTATGGTGATGTACTGGCGCTCACGGCAAGCGAGATCGAAGATGGGCCGCTGAAGGGGAAGATGGCGCTGTACGCGCAAATCGATCCGACCGACGACATGCTCGCGCTCTCGAAGAAGCGCCAAAAGATCTACACGTCGGTCGAAGTCAATCCGTCGTTCGCGGACAGCGGCGAGGCCTATCTTGTCGGCCTGGCCGCGACCGACGATCCGGCAAGCCTCGGCACCGAAGCGTTGCAGT
Organism: Trinickia mobilis; assembly: GCF_017315705.1. Taxonomy (GTDB): domain Bacteria; phylum Pseudomonadota; class Gammaproteobacteria; order Burkholderiales; family Burkholderiaceae; genus Trinickia_A; species Trinickia_A mobilis. The sequence continues at coordinate 15,791 of NZ_JAFLRF010000031.1, forward strand.
TCGCCGCGAAGCGCTCAAACAATCTCTTCTCGGCAGCGTGTGAGACGTCGATCGAATTCGACGGCGAACCCGAATCGCCCAGCCTGCTGTCCATCGTGAAGGGCATGTTCGCGCGCACCAAAGCGACCGACGAACAGCGATACCAAGACGCTCGTCGCGCCGTCGAAGAGGTCGCCGATTTCGCAAGCAAACAGGATCGTGCCGTGGCCGCGCTGCGCACTGACCTCACCGCCACGCAGCAGGACGCCGCCAATGCTAAGAAGCGCGCCGACGAGGCTGTCGCCGCCGTCGAAGCGCTGACCGCGAAGCTATCGAACACCGACAACGGCGCACCGCGGCGGCAGCCGTCGACCGGCTCGACCGGCGAGCTCGTAACCGACTGCTGACCCCTTCCACGCTCTCACCCCGGAGAACCCACCTCATGAAGAAGGAAACGCGCCAGGCATACGAGAAGTACGCCGCGCAAATCGCCAAGCTGAACGACACGGGCGACGTGTCGAAGAAGTTCGCTGTCGAGCCGACCGTGCAACAGCGGCTCGAAACCAAGATGCAGGAATCGAGCGCGTTCCTGAAGCGCATCAACGTGTTGCCCGTCACCGAGCTCGAAGGCGAGAAACTCGGCCTGTCGGTGTCCGGCCCGATCGCGAGTCGCACCGATACGACGAAGGCCGAGCGGCAACCGGTCGACCCGACTGGCCTCGACAGCAATAAGTACCGCTGCGAGAAAACCGACTACGACACGGCGATTCTGTACCGCAAGCTCGACGCATGGGCGAAGTTCCCCGACTTCCAGCAGCGCATCCGCGACGTGATCGTTACGCAGGCGGCGCTCGACCGGATCATGATCGGCTGGAACGGCGTGAAGGCTGCGCCGACGACAGACAAGGCGGCGAACCCATTGTTGCAGGACGTCAACATCGGCTGGCTGCAGCAGTATCGCGACCGCGCAGCGCAGCGCGTGCTGCACGAGGGCGCGAAAGAAGCTGGCAAGGTGCTCGTCGGCAAGGCAGGCGATTACGAGAACCTCGACGCGCTCGTGATGGACATCGTGTCGTCGATGATCGACCCTTGGTTCCAGGAAGACACGGGCCTCGTCGCGATCTGCGGCCGCGAGCTGCTGCACGACAAGTATTTCCCGATCGTCAACACGACTCAGGCACCGACCGAGCAGCTCGCGGCCGACCTGATCGTCAGCCAAAAGCGCATCGGCAATCTGCCGGCCGTGCGCGTGCCGTTCTTCCCGAAGCGCGCGTTGATGGTGACGAAGCTCGAAAACCTGTCGATCTACTACCAGGAAAGCGCGCGCCGGCGCTCCCTGATCGACAACCCGAAACGCGACCAAATCGAGAACTACGAATCGTCGAACGACGCGTACGTCGTCGAAGACTTCGGCTGCGGCTGCGTTGCAGAAAACCTTGAGCTGGTGGCGGCATGACGATCAGCACGCCCGCCCGCGCCCACTTCGCTCGCGTGAGCGCCGCTCAGGCGGCGGCCGCGGCGACGCCTGGTCAAACGATGGCTGGAGCCACGCCCTACGAGCTGATGCTCGCCAAGCTCGCGGCCGACCGCCGCGCCCTGAAGGGCGTGCAGTCGGTCGCCCGAAAAGTCGAACTGAAGCGGAAGTTGCTGCCGGAGTACGCCGACTACGTGGCGGGCGTGTTGAACGGCGGCCGCGGTGCGCAGGACGACGTGCTCGTCACGGTGATGGTCTGGCGCATCGATGCCGGCGACTTCGACGGCGCGCTCGCGATCGCCGCCTACGCGCTCGAACATGGCCTGTCCCTGCCCGACCAGTTCGAACGGTCGCTCGCATCGCTTGTCGCCGAACAGTTCGCCGACGCCGCGCTGTCGTCCTTCATGGACGGCGGCACGTTCGACGCGGCGAGCCTCGCACGCGTCGACACGCTGACACGCGACCAGGACATGCACGACCAGGTGCGCGCGAAGCTTTACAAGGCGCTCGGCTACGCGGTGCAGGAAGTCGATCCGCCGCGCGCCCTCGAATATCTGCGCCGAGCGCTGTCGTTGAACGACCGCGTCGGCGTGAAAAAGGACATCGACCGGCTCTCGAAGCTGATCGAAGCCACGGGCCGTGCGGGCGATAGCGCCGCCGGTACCGACGGCACGTAAGGAGCCCACCCCGGCATGGCGGCACCGGCGTTCATTCCCCACACCTGACGGCAACGGGATTCGAACGCCGGTCCACCGCCACCTCTTCACCGCCTCGACACCATGAGCAGCTTCATTGCGACCGCTGATCCGACCGTGCCGGCCTCGCCGGCCGACGCCGCGACCGTCACGAACGACGGCTGGTTTCCCGACATCGACCTGACCGACCTGCGCGATGCGATGCGGCTCGACGGCACGGTGACACAGGAGCGCCTGCGTCTGGCCGCCGTCGATGCGATCGCGAGCGTCAACAACGAGCTGCGGGCGTGGCAATCCGCCCAACGTGCGGCAGGCCGTGCGGCTTTGGCGAGCGTCCCGGCGCCACAGCTCGGCGGTGTAAGCACGCACGTGCTGCGCTACCGCCGCGCGGTCTACAACCTGACGCGCGCCGACCTGACCGAGCAGTACCGCGCCTATGACGCCACGAGATCTGGAGGCCAGCATGCCGAAGACCTCGAGGCGACGATCTGCGAGTCGCGCCGAAACGTCCGCTGGGCGCTGAACGATCTGCGCGGCATCGCGCGCTCGACGATCGAGCTGATTTGACCATGATCGTCCGCGCACTTCAGGGTGACACCGTCGACGCGTTGTGCTGGCGTCACTACGGCCGCACCGACGGCACCGTCGAGGCGGTGCTGGAGGCGAACGCGGGCCTCGCCGACATGGGCGTCGTGCTGCCCGTCGGCACGCCCATCTACCTGCCGGCACTCGAGAACGTGACAAGCACGAAGCCGCTGCTGCAACTGTTTGACTGACCTGGGAGCCGCCTAGATGGCCGAACCGAACACCACCACCGCCGCGGCGCTGTCAGCCGCGATCGGCCTCGCGGCCCTCGCGCCCGGCATCGACGGCAATGCGCTGATCGGCGCCTTCACGGGCGCGGCACTCGTCGTCGTCACCTCGAGGGACATCGGCGTCGTTCGGCGCGCAGCCTACATGCTGATTTCGCTCGTGATGGGCTATCTCGCCGCACCCGAAATCGTCGACGCCACGCCGATCCACTCGACAGGCGTCGCGGCGTTCTTCGCGGCCGCGCTCGTGATCACCGTGACGCTGCAGCTCATCGAGCGAATCAAATCGATCGACCTGCTCGCGTGGTTGAAGAAAGGGAGCTGACATGCATGTCTCGTTCGCACTGATCGCGCTCGCCGCGCACCTCGCGGCACTCGTGCGCGTGCTCACCTACCAGAGAAACGGCGCGCGCCACCGCCGCCACGTGTCGTGGATCGCCTGGGCACTCGTCACCGTGATGGGCGGCTCGTCAATCGAGCTGGCGCTGCGCGCGCCGCGGGTCGATTTTTTTGAGGCGGCCACCGCAGTGTTGCTTGCCCTGTTCGTGTACGGCGTGCGCGGCAACGTCGCGCGCCTTCTCCGGAGTGAATGACTGATGAAAACCCATCGCCTCGGCGACTACGGCGACGACGTCGGCCTGCTGCAGCGCCGGCTCGGCCGCGCGGGCTTCCCGCTCGACGTGACGCACCTCTACGACGACGCCACCGAAGCGACCGTCATCGCCTTCCAGCGGAGGACCGGCCTCGTCGACGACGGGATCGCCGGCCCAAAGACCTACGCCGCGCTCGCCACCGGCCGACGCGATTCCAAGCACCTGAGTGCCGCCGACCTCGAGCTCGCCGCGCAAACGCTCGGCGTTCCCGTGGCCTGCGTGCGCGCCGTGAACGAGGTCGAATCGCGCGGCTCGGGCTTTCTGCCGGACGGGCGCCCCGCCATCCTGTTCGAGCGGCACGTCTTCTGGAAGCGCCTGAAAGCGCGCGGCATCGATCCCGCGCCGCTCGCGGCGAAGTATCCGATCATCGTTTCGCAGACGCACGGCGGCTACCAGGGCGGCGCCGCCGAGTACACGCGGCTCGCCGCGGCCGAGCTGATCGACGCCAGCGCGACGTGGGAGTCGGCGAGCTGGGGCGCGTTTCAGGTGATGGGCTACCACTGGGAGCGCCTCGGCTACGCGAGCGTCGACGACTTCGTCGCGCGCATGGAGAGCGGCGAAGTCGACCACCTCGACGCGTTCGTGCGGTACGTCGCGGCCGATACGGCGCTCGCCGCGGCACTCAAGGGGCGGAAGTGGGCCGCGTTCGCCAAGGGCTACAACGGCCCGGATTACGCGGCGAATCTCTACGACGTCAAGCTGGCGCGCGCGTATGACCGATACACCGCGCTCGCGACGGCAACCACGGCGGCCGTCGCATGAAGGGGCTTGCTCCGAAGCTGATCGCAGCGCGCCAGGCGAAGGCTCAGCCGGCCGTTGCCGGAGAACGCATTCATGATTAAGCCCGCCAGCCTGCGGCGTGCGCTCGTCGCCGCGATCCCGTCGCTCGAAGCGGAACCCGACAAGCTGTCCGTGTTCATCGACCAGGGCTCGATCGCCGCGACCGGCACACGCTCGCTGTCATTCGAATACCGGTACATGGTGCACGCGCTCGTGTTGGATTTCGCGGGTGACGCCGACACCGTGTTCGTCGCCCTGGTCGAATGGGCGCGCGCGAATCAGCCCGACCTCGTGACGAACCCGGACGAGCGCGATCACGGCATGACGTTCGAAGTCGACATCCTCAACCACGCGACGGCGGACCTGTCGATCAAGCTGCGGCTCACGGAAAGCGTTGCCGTTTCGATCGGGCCGGACGGAACGCGCGTCATCGAGCATGTCGACGACACGCAGGTCGACGCAGCCAACACCCTGACGTGGGTAAGCCAACCGAGAGGGGCGTGAAAGTCCAAAGAGCGCGGCGAAGCCGGGCTTAGCTTGCCATCGTCTTTACGCCGATGGAGATGAGTTCACGCACCGCCGTTTGTAGCAAATCTTTTGCTGAGCCCTTGGCGGCATTCACCATGCGTTCGCCGAGAGGTTGCGGATTGTTGAGCGAGTCCGGCACGGCATTCAGCGCTTCGAGTCCCTTCGGCGTGAGAACGCAGTCGCTAAAGGCGTGCTGTGTCTCAGACCCAGAAATGTAACCGGCTGACCGCAGCCAGCTTACGGTGTGCATGAAGAAGCCCGCCTCGGGCGTCAATTCGGCTCCTGTGAAGCCTGTTGGATCGAGAACCGCACTCTCGCCACCGTCAATGAATTGTCCGGGCAACAGCGGGCGCGGTGTGGGGAACACTTCGTAGAGAGCGGCCAGTACCTGGCCTGCATAGTCGTTAAACCGTTCGATGTTGGAGAGTGTCATGAGCAGCCCGTCCATGAAGGAAAGGACCGATCATATCCAAACCATTTCGACTGCCGTCCGATGGCAGGTTCGCCGGGACATGGACGCGGTGAGGGCGCGCTCCTTCTGGCTTGCGCTACTGGAAAAAGTGCCGTCCGACGTCGTTGCGGAGGCACTCGCGATGGCATTGGGGAGTGGATCGTATCAGGAAGTGCCGGTATGTCAGTGCTGCACTACCGGTTACGTTCGCTGCGCGCGCCGGTGAAGAATATATGGTGTCCCCAGTAACTGGCAGCGGGATGGAAGCCCTTGAAACGTGGGCCGGCTCGCTGCTTGCGCAGCTTTCGCCCGCCGGCCGCCGCGCGGCAATGCGGGACATCGCGCGCGAGCTGCGCCGCAGTCAGCAAACGCGCATCGTCGCGCAGAAGAATCCTGCCGACAGCGCATACGAGCCGCGCAAGGCGAAGGCTGGCGCGAAGAAGCTGCGCGACAAGCGCGGGCGGCTCAAGCGAACCGCGATGTTCATGAAGCTGCGCACGACGCGCTGGATGAAGATCGAAGCCACCGACAGGGAGCTGGCGATCGGCTTCGCGGGGCGCGTCGCCCGCATGGCGCGCGTGCATCAGTTTGGCGAGAAAGCCCTCGTCTCCTCAAGTGGGCCGGAATACCGCTATCCCGCGCGCGTGCTGCTCGGCTTGACGGACACTGAGCGCGAAATGGTCCGAGACCGGCTGCTGAGGCACGTCACGGAAATGATCGGACCGCAATGAAATAGAGCCGTACGGCTATCTGCCGCTGCGGCTGTTCGACACGTAGGCAAGGGCCTTAGTCGGCCAGATCCGGCCGTCTGCGTACGCAACTGGGAGGACGTTCAAACGACGATTCCACACGGACAGCAGACGCTCGCTCCGGCGATGACAGGCGTCGCTTAGTCGACTCGTCTGCGGCATTTGTTGGGGCGCGCCCGGAAATGGAAAGCCCGCGCAGGGCGGGCTCGGTCAAGCTCAATAAAAAATCGGCAGCTGTTGAAACTGGCAGATGTAGCCGAAGAATTCATGTCGGCACTGAGCCGACTAATTGAACCAACCTGAAGCTTTCTTCACTTCGGCGGTGCCAGTGTCCTGCAAAAGCGTCTTCTGCCCTTGCGAAATATTCCGGTTGGCATCCGCCTTCGACTGAACTAGATCAGTCTCGGCCGTATCGCGCTTAAGCTGCTGATCGATCAGCTCATTTTCGCGGTTGACTTGCGTTTGTCGCGCCTGCAGTTCCAGCTTCTTTTGCTGCAGTTCAAGCTCTTTGAGTTGATCTTGATACGCCTCATCGTTTGCTTCGCGTGCTTGACGGGCCGCAGCAATACGATCCTGTCTCGCCTGCTCCCGTGCCCGAGCATCGGCTGCGGCACGAGCCTGTTGCGCGGCAGCGCGTTGTTGTGCGAGCTGTTGCTGTCGGTATTGTTCCTCTCTGGCAGCTTCCGCTTCAGCCTCTTGCTGTTTTTGTTGCGAAACCGCCGAGTTTACTGCGCCAATCTGATCGCTCAAATTTGTCTGGGCAAGCACTGCCGACGAGCCAAACAGCAATGCGGCCCCTATGAATCTGAAATGGCGCATTTGTTACCCCTGTTTCTGTGCCGGAGGTGGGCAAACGGCATTGGGCTGTATGCGAGTCTCGTTTGGTCCGGACGATACGATGATTGCGGTACCGGGCTGAAATTGACAGAGCTGCCCAACTTGCGCCGAGTTATAAACCTTGCCTTCCTGCTTGTAAGCGATCGATACGCCGTCCACCAAGACAGTTCCCGGTACCAACGATCCTAGCGCTGCGCCTGCTACGCCACCGCCTGCGGCACCGAGCACAGTGTTTTGCTGGTGATAGTGGCCGACGTTTGCTCCAGCCACGCCGCCAGCTAGGGCCCCGAGTACGCCACCCGCAATTGCGGCCGCGCGCTGGTTCTGCGCGTTGCTGACTTGAACTTTTGCCGGCAGCACCGCCAGGATCTGGACGGTTGCAGCTTCCTGCCTGGTATTCACTTGTCCGGCGTTATAAACGTTAGCACCGTATTCCTGACCGGGGGTCTGGCACCCCGCCAAACCAGCCATCAGTGCCACAACCCCGACTACCCCGATTGCTTTCTTCATTTTTGGTATTCCCCGTAAAAAATGTAATTTTTTGAAACCTTTTGTGAGTTTTTGTATTCTCAGACAAAAAACACAACTTCGCAACGGCATCGATGCGCGCTTGGACTTTTAAAGCTGCCAACAACGAAGCGCTCGGTCGAAGGGCGGGAACGGGTCGGCAAGCGACCCTCGTTCCCCCCGCAGATAGACGAAGAGCTTTTCTCGGTCAGGCGGCCTGAAGGGACGGCGTGTCAGCGCTGTGTAACCGCTCCGTTGCCACGCCGTAATACACATCGTTTGCTTCACACCCCACCCAGCGCAGCCCGGCATCTTTCGCAGCAACGAGGAACGTGCCCGATCCAGCGAATAGATCGCACACAACCCCGCCTTTCGGCACGAGCCGCACGACCTCGCGCGCCAGCTCGAGCGGCTTTTCGGTCAGGTGTTTCTTCGGCAGTTGCAGCGCGCATGGGAATTCCCCCCGGCAGGTAGATGTCGTTCGCTTTCACCGCCCCTTTGCTTGCCCATACGATGAATTCGGCCTGCTGCTTGAAGCCGCCGCGGCGCGGCCGTGCGCGGCTCGGCGTTTTATCCCATACAGCGATCCCGCGCTGAATGAAGCCGGCCGCCTGAATCACGTCAGTCAGCGTTGGCAACTGTCGCCAGTCGATGAAGCACACCAGTAGCCCACCTGGTTTCAACGCCCGACGTCCTTCGGCCAGCCACGCGTGACACCAGAACGCCCACGAGCGCTGGTCCATGTTGTCCGACTCGAAATCCTCATACACCGTCTTCGTGTTGGTATTGATGTATTTCTGCATCGTCGACTGCGCGCGCGTGCTGGCGTGCAGCCCACCCGATGAGTATGGGGGATCAGTAAAGAGCATGTCGATCGATTGATCGGGCAGCGTCCGAGCGAATTGCAGCGCGTCGGTGCGATGCAGACGATTGAGCAATGGCGCGATGTCGGGCGATGGCGAGTTCGGGCGAGTCCTATCGGTCATGTTTCAAATGCGTTTCGAGTAAGAGGCCCGCGATTGTCTGCTCGCGGCCCCGCGCTTCGCACGCCTGAAGCGATGTAGTTCGCGTCGGCACATAAGCGAGAGCTCGCATCGCGCGCGTGCGGTGGGCAACATGCCCGGCATGGACGCAAATGAAATTCAACGGCAGGCACGCAACGCGGTGCGCAAGGGATCGATCCTCGATATCGACCATGCGGCCGCGTTGTGTCGCGTGTCGGTGGGCGACCCCGACGACGACAACGGCCACCTCGAAACGAACTGGATTCCGTGGATCGCAACGGCCGCCGGCACGACCCGCGAATGGTTGCCCCCGACCAAGGGCGAGCAGGTCGTATTGCTCTGCCCCATGGGCGATCCGGCGCAAGGCGTCGCACTGCGCGGCATCTTTTCGGACGAAGCGCCGGCGCCGAGCGAGAGCCCCGACGCACACACGCGCGTCTATCCCGATGGCGCGCGCATCGAATACGAGCACGCCACGCATTCCCTCACAGCTGAACTACCCGCCGGCGCGACGGTGCTGATCGTCGCGCCAGGCTCGGTCACAGTGCAGACGAAGGACGCCACGGTGACGGCAGATAACGTCACGCTCGACGCCGAGCTAACCACCTGCACCGGCGGCCTGCTCGTCAAAGGCCCTTTCGCCTTCGAATCCGGCATGACCGGCAAAGGTGGCAAGGGCGGTGCCACGATGAAGATCAACGGCGGCGCCGAGTTCTCGCAGGACGTGATCGCCGCGGGCGTGAGCGTGTCGCAGCACCCGCACGTGGCGCAGGGCGCCAACGCGCAAACCAGTAAGCCGATCGCGGGGGCAGCATGAAGGGCATGAGCGCCACGACCGGCCGCACCATCAGCGGCCTCGAGCACCTGTATCAGTCCATCGGGCAGATACTGACCACGCCGCTCGCGACGCGCATCAAGCGCCGCCCGTTCGGCTCGAACGTGCCTGACCTAGTCGACGCGCCGAACAATGGCACCACGCGCACGCGCCTATACGCGGCGATCGCCACGGCCTTGATGCGCTGGGAGCCGCGCCTGACGCTCACGCGCGTGCTGCTGTCGACCGAAACGAGCGAGACCGGTCAGGGCGTGCAGGTCGTCGATATCGAGGGGATGACTAGCGAATCCGGCGAGCCGGTGTCCACGCGTGTTCGCCTCACGGGCGGTGCCGCATGAGCGCGACGCCAATCGATCTCTCCCAGCTGCCGTCGCCCGATATCGTCGAGACGATCGACTACGAAACGCTGCTCGCCGAGCGCAAGGCGCGACTCGTGTCGCTCTATCCGATCGACGACCAGGCCGAAATCGCCGCGACGCTCGAGCTCGAATCCGAACCGATGGCGAAGCTCCTGCAGGAGAACGCCTATCGCGAAGTCCTGCTGCGCCAGCTCATCAACGACAAGGCCCGCGGCATCCTGCTTGCATACGCGCGCGGCACGACGCTCGAACACATCGCTGCGCTATTCGACGTGGAGCGTCTCGTCATCTCCGCGGGCGATCCCGAGAACGGCGTTGATCCGGTCTACGAAGACGACGAGAGCCTGCGCGAACGCGTGCAGCTCGCACCACGCGGTTTCTCTGTTGCCGGCCCGAACGAGGCGTACGTGTTTCACGCGCGAGGCGCAGACGGTCGCGTGCTGTCCGCGTCGGCGTATAGCCCGGAACCGTGCGTGATGGTTGTCACTGTGCTGTCGCGGGAAGGCGACGGCACCGCGAGCGAAGAGCTGATCAAGATTGTGAAGAAAGCGCTCGAAGGCGTGCGCCCGCAGGCCGACGAAGTGATCGTGCAGAGCGCGAATGTCGTGCGCTACGCGATTCGCGCGACGCTGCGCTTCTTCTCCGGTCCGGATCGCGCCGTTGCGCTCGCGGAAGCGAACAAACGCACCGCGAAGTTCACGGCCGACATGCACCGCATCGGCATGGAAGTGACGGTCGATGGGCTGCACTCGGCAATGCGCGTCGCGGGCGTGCAGAAGGTGCTGCTCGACTCACCGGCCGGCGGCGTCGCCGTAACGGCTGAGCAGGCGCCGTATTGCATTGGGATCGAGCTGATCGACGGCGGGGTGGCGAATGAATAGCTTGCTGCCTCCGAACGCGACCGTGCTCGAACGGCGACTCGCGCAGGCCAACGCCGGCGTCAGCGACATCCCGGTCGACATCGGCACGCTGATGAACCCGGACGACATCCCGCTGCCGTTCCTGCCGTGGCTCGCCTGGCACGTCGGCGTCGAGACCTGGAAGGACTACTGGCCCGAGCAGGTGAAGCGCGCACGCGTGAAGACGGCGATCCGCATCGCGCGCATCAAGGGCACAGCCGAAGCCGTGCGCCAGGTGTGCACGTCATTCGGCGCAAACGTCGCGATGCGCGAGTGGTTCGAGATGACGCCACGCGGCAGGCCCGGCACGTTCGAAATCCTGCTGACGGTCGGCGCGCGCGACGGCGTGCCGGCCACCGTCGAATACGTCGCCGACATCCGCGCCGAAGTCGATCGAGCGAAGCGCGGCACCGCGCACTACACCTTCAAGCAGGGCTATGACGCGACCGGCGCGCAGCGCATCGGCGCCGGCGCACGCGCCGCGGTCTATCGCCGCCTGTCCCTCTCGGATACCTGAACATGGCTGGAAACCTGATTCAAATCACCGACGCCGGCCGCGCAGCGCTCGTCGACGCGGGCAACACCGGCACCGTCGCGCGCCGTGTCGTCGAAATCGGCATCGGCACCGCGGGGTTCGCGTTCGACAAGGGCATGAAGACCCTGCCGAACGAGCGCAAGCGCGTGACCACGTTCGGCGGCGAAAACGTCGCCCCGGACACCATACACGTCGTCATCCAGGACGACTCAGACGACCAGTATTCGCTCTACGCGTACGGCCTGTACCTGGACAACGGCGTGCTGTTCGGCGTCTATGTGCAGAACACGCCGATTCTCGAAAAATCGCCGGCGGCCACGCTGCTGCTGGCGAGTGACGTCGTGTTCGCGTCGATCGATGCCGCGCTGCTTCAGCTCGGGCCCGCAACGTTCCTGAATCCGCCGGCGACGATCGCGCGTCAGGGGGTCGTCGAGCTGGCAACGCAGGCCGAAGTCGACGCGGGAATCGACGATGCGCGCGCGATCACGCCGAAGACCGCGGCAAAGCGCTACGCGGCGCTTGCGGGCGCCGCATTCGTCGGGCCGGTGAGCTTCGCCGCCTCCGCGACCGCTATCACGCCACCGGCCGGCGACTCCTCGAAACAGGTCGCAACCACCGAGTTTGTCGTCGCCGCCATCGTCTCCGCGACGATCGGACAAATCGTCATGGAAGCACGCACGAGTGCACGCGCGGGCTTCTTGAAGCTGAACGGCGCCTTGCTCAACCGCGCCGACTATCCGGCACTTTGGGCCTACGCACAGGCGAGCGGCGCGCTCGTCACCGACACGACCTGGTCAGCGAACAATTGGGGATGCTTCTCCAGCGGCGACGGCGCGACGACCTTTCGACTGCCTGAGCTGCGCGGCGAATTCCTGCGCTGTTGGGATGACGGGCGCGGCGCAGACTCCGGCCGAGGCATCGGTACCTTTCAAGCCTCGCAGAATCTGAACCACGGCCACGGGGCCAGCTCGTCGACCGCTGGCGATCACATACACAGCGCATGGACGGACGGACAGGGCTGGCACGGCCACGGCGTCGGCGATCCAGGCCACGAGCACACGATCGACACAGGACACGGCGGGGGCGTAAACGGCCAAGTCAACATCAACGGCGGTAGCGCAGGAACGCGGCAAGCAAGACGGGCTTGGACCGGCATCTCCATTGCTGGCGACGGTTACCACGGCCACAACGTCGGCATCGGCTCGACCGGCGCACACGGCCACGCGATCACCATCAACAACGACGGCGGCGACGAAGCGCGACCGCGAAACGTCGCACTGCTCGCGCTGATTCGCGCTTACTGAGGATATCGAACATGCTCATTCACCAATACGACGCCTTGACGGGCCAATACATTTCGAGCCGACTGGCCGACTCCGACCCGCGCAACCTCGACTGCTGGCTCGTGCCCGCATTCAGTACGGTCGACGAGCTGCCGGCACGCACGCCGCTTACATGGCCGTTCTACCTCAACGGCGCATGGAAGCTGCTGCCTGACTATCGCGGCCGGATGCTGTATCGCCAAGACAACGGCGAGGCGGCCGAAATTCTCGTCGCCGGTATGACGCCGCCCGATGCCGGCCTGACGGAAACACCGCGCCCCTCGGCGGAGCACGTTTGGCACGATGGCGCATGGGTGATCGACCCGGCCGTTGTCGCGCAGAACGTCCGCGCGAGCGCGATGGCCGAGTTTGAAAAGCGCCTGGCGCACGCACGCGACATGAACGCCGGCAAGGCCGACGCGCTCGCGGCAGGGCTGCTCACGCCCGAAGAAGCCTATTACTTCCGCGCGTGGTCGACGTATCAGCTCGACCTTGTGCGTGCGATCCAGCGCGACGGGTTCCCCGAAACCGTGACGTGGCCGGCCGAGCCGATTTCGTTCGACGAAGCAATGGCCCCCGTAATGGCCGAATTCAATGCGCGCATGGCGAAGGCGAGGACCTTCACGGACGGCAAGGCCGAGGCCTATGCGGCCGGCACGCTATCGGACCGGAAAGCCTACGAATACTGCGTGTGGAGCGACTACGAGACCGCGCTTTCGCTCGCGCTCGAGCGCGACCCGCTGCCGGCCGTGCGCTGGCCGGCCGAGCCGCAACCCTATCCACTGCCCGCAGACTCGGAAATTGCCGACGAGTCCCCGGCCGAGAGCGCGCCGGATACCTCGGCCTCCGCGTAACGCCGCAAGCGTCGCGAGCTGCAACCCGCCTTCTTCACTGTCTTACTGCCCCTAACGAGGATCACACATGGCAACTGACTATCACCACGGCGTGCGCGTGTTGGAAATCAACGAAGGCACGCGCCCGATTCGCACCGTGTCGACGGCGATCGTCGGCGTCGTTTGCACGGCCGACGATGCCGACGCTACCGCGTTCCCGCTCGATACGCCGGTGCTGCTGACCAACGTCGTCGCCGCGCTTGGCAAGGCCGGCACGAAGGGCACGTTGCGCAAGACGCTCGATGCAATCGGCAAACAGACGAAGCCGGTCACGATCGTGGTGCGCGTCGCTGAAGGCAAGGAAGCCGCCGAAACCACGTCGAACGTGATTGGCACCGTGACCGCAGAAGGCAAGTACACCGGCATGAAAGCCCTGCTCACGGCGCAGGCCAGGCTCGGCGTGAAACCGCGCATTCTCGCCGCGCCCGGCCTCGACACGCAGGCCGTCGCCACCGCTTTCGCCACGCTCGCGCAATCGCTGCGTGGCTTCGCCTATGTGGCGGCGCACGGCTGCAAAACGAAGGAGGAGGCAGCCGCTTACCGCAAGCAATTCAGCCAGCGCGAAATCATGGTGATCTGGCCGGACTTCCTCGGCTGGGACGACGTGACCAGCTCGACCGTCGTCATCCCAGCGACGGCGATCGCCGCAGGCCTGCGCGCGAAGATCGATAACGATACCGGCTGGCACAAAACGCTCTCGAACGTTGGCGTGAACGGGGTCACGGGTATCAGCGCTGACGTGTTCTGGGATCTGCAGGACTCGGCGACCGACGCTGGATATCTGAACGAGCAGGACGTGACGACGCTCATCAACCGCGACGGCTATCGCTTCTGGGGCTCGCGCACCTGCTCGGCCGATCCGTTATTCGCGTTCGAGAACTACACGCGCACCGCGCAGGTGCTCGCCGACTCGATCGCCGAAGCGCAAATGCCGGTCGTCGACGGGCCGTTGAATCCCTCGCTCGCGCGCGACGTGATCGAAAGCATCAACGGCAAATTCCGCGAATGGATCTCGCAGGGCTATCTGATCGGCGGCTCGTCCTGGTTCGATCCGGAGCCAAACACCACTGACGTGCTGAAGTCCGGCAAAGCGTACCTCGACTACGACTACACGCCCGTACCGCCCCTTGAAAACCTGATGCTGCGCCAGCGCATCACCGATCGCTACCTCGCCGACTTTGCTGCGCGGGTCACCGCGTGAGCGGTCGGCCTAACTAGGAGCCACATACATGGGGATGCCTCGTAAACTGAAGGGATTCAACCTTTTCCAGAACGGCGAAAACTTCGTCGGCCAGGTCGCCGAAGTCACGCTGCCCAAGCTCACGCGCAAGATGGAGGACTACCAGGGCGGCGGCATGAGCGGCCCGATCAAGATCGACTTCGGCCAGGAGGGCATTCAGCTCGAATGGACGTGCGGCGGCTTCATGCGCGCGGTGCTTGCGCAATACGGCATCACGAAGCATGACGGCGTGCTGCTGCGCTTCGCCGGCGGCTACCAGTCCGAGGATTCGACCGGCGTCGACTCGATCGAAATCGTCATCAAGGGCCGGCACATGGAGATCGACCCCGGCACCGCCAAGACGAAGGAAGACACCGCGTTCAAGGTGACGACCGTCGCGAGCTACTACAAGCTCACGATCAACGGCGAGGACGTGATCGAAATCGACTTCATCAACATGGTCGAGAAGATCAACGGCAACGATCTGCTCGCCGCGCTGCGCACGGCGATCGGCCTGTAACGCTTCCCCGTCCTGCCCGCCTTGCGGGGCAGGCCTCTGACTCTCACTCGAACCGAATACACCATGCAGACCAACGCACAGGCTTTGAACGACACCGCCGCCGCCACCGACACCGCGGCCACGGATCCGAACACCCACACCCTCGACACACCGCTCGTGCGCGGCAACCAGACCATCGAAAAAATCACGTTGCGCAAGCCGAAATCGGGCGAGCTACGCGGCGCGTCGCTCTCCGATCTCGTCAATCTGGACGTCATCGCGCTGTCGAAGGTGCTGCCGCGCATTAGCTCACCGACCCTCACCGAAGCGGACATCGCCAACATCGACCCGGCCGACCTCGTGATGCTGGGAGGCATTTTTGCGGGTTTTTTGATGCCGAAGGCCGTCAAGTCGAAACTGGACTCCCTGAACGGGTAGAAGACCCGATGGCCGATATTGCGACGGTGTTCGGCTGGGCGCCGTCGACGATGGACGAGTTCAGCCTTGCCGAGCTGATGGACTGGCGCGAGCGCGCCCGACTGAGAAGCGGAACCGAATAGCGATGGACAACGTCCTGAAACTGCGCGTCATGTTCGACGTGATCGACAACATGACGAAGCCCCTAAAAAGCCTGCTGGCTGGTAACAAGGGGCTGGCGAGCTCGCTCAAGGAAACCCGCCGCGAACTGGCCGAGATGGGCAAGACGCAAAAGCGCGTCGCCGAGTTCCGCGAAATGCGAGGCGGGCTTGCCGCAACCGCCTCGCAGCTCAATGCGGCACGCGAGCGCGTGAACAGCTTGGCCGGGTCGATACGGGGGTTCGGCCCGCCGTCGCGCCAGATGATTGCCGAGTTCGAAAAGATGAAGCAAACGACCGCGCGCCTCACGGCCGAGCATGACAAGCAAGCCGGCCGCGTGCGCACTCTGCGCGACCAGCTCGCAGGCGCAGGCGTCAACACACGCAACCTTGCGCAGCACGAGCGAGAGCTGCGGGCGAGCATCGCGTCGACCACCTCGGCGATGAGCGACCAGATGCGCAAGCTTGAGGCGCTCGGCGAGCGTGAGAAGCGCGTCGCGGCCGCGCGCGCGAAGATGCAGTCCGCACAGGGTATCGCGGCCAATATGGCGATCGGCGGCTATGCAGCAAAGAGCACTGGCGCACACATCCTTGGCAGTGTAGGCAACACACTTAACGAGGCCAAAGCCTACGAACAACAGGTTTCGCAATTTCGAGCACTTGGCGTCGGCGAATCGAAACTCAAAGACGCGATTACCTTTGCCGACAATATCGATGTAAAGGGGCTGAGCAAACTTGACAAGCTCAAGCTGTTAAAGGAAACGTACACCATCACGCGCGACATGCACCATGCAGAGGAAATGGCGCCGATCCTCGCCAAGATGAAGGTGGGGATTGAATCTGTCATGGCGCGGCGTGGCCTTGGCGAAGGGCATGGCGAAATCGCCGAACAGATGCTGATGGATCTGGTAAAAACCACTGAACTGCGCGGATCGCTAAAAAGTCCAGAAGCATTTAAGCAGGCGGTCGACAATGCGACAAAGGCCTATGTCGCGTCGGGCGGTACTGTAAAACCCGAAGAATTCTTGAACGCGATTAATACTGGCGCCATCGCGGCCAAGCAACTCGGCGACAACAGTTTCTATTTCGGGCTGCTGCACACGATGCAGGAAATGGGAGGCTTTCGCGCCGGGACCGGCTTGATGAGCGCTTATAGCAACTGGGCGCAGGGCCGTACCACGCAGCAAGCATCGGAGGATTTAGTCAATATTGGGCTAATTGACCCGAAATCTGTGAAGTACGGAACGACCGGGCATGTGACAAAGGTAATGAGCGATAACCTCAAACAGGTCGAGCTGTACAAAACCGATCCGTTCGAATACCTGATGAAAGTCGTGGTACCCAAAATCAATCCGAACGGCAAGCTTGACGACCAGCAGGTCGTCAGCCGTATCGGCCAGCTATTTTCGTCCCGCAAGGGCGGCGACTTGTTTGCTTCGCTGTATCTCGAACGGGCCAACATCATGAAGCATCGAGAAAGCGCGCCCAAAGCGTACAGTGTCGATGCGCTGTATGACGAAGGGATGCGCGTCTCGTACGGCAAAGAAATGGATGTTCTCGCCAGAAAAGCCACCCTGGAAAAGGAGATTGGAGAGAAAGTCCTGCCGCTCTATAACCGTGGACTCGAAATCACGGCTAGGCTGATCGAGCGCGTGAGTGTTTGGATGGAGCGAAATCAGGATACAGCACGGATACTCGCGATCAGCATGGCGGCGCTCGGCGGTCTACTGGTCACGGGCGGTACGCTGACGCTTGGCCTTGCGGCGATCATCGGGCCTTTGGCGCTCACGCGCTACGGGATGACGATGCTGGGCATCAAAGGTGGGGTGGTGCGCAGAGTTTTCGGGCGGTTGGCGTCCTTATTGCGTGGTGGCATTGCGCGTGGCTTTACGGGTGCATTTCGCAGCACCTTGATGCTTTGGCGCACGTTGAGGGGCATGTCGACGTTCTTGCGCAGTGCCGCGGTACGCAGTGTCATGGCACTGGCTCGAGCAAGCACCAGTCTCGGGCGCGGACTTCGCATCGTTTCCTCACTACTTCGGAGTGGCTTCATTCGGGGAATTGCAATGGCCGGCCGGGCGTTGGGCATGCTAGGTCGGGCGTTCATTGTTTTAGGCCGTCTCGCACTCGCGAATTCAGTGCTGTCGATCGTTACGTTGCTCGCCCTTGCGGCCATCTACGTGTGGCAGAACTGGGATACGCTGGGGCCAAAATTCACGGCACTGTGGGAGAGAATCAAGGGCGCATTCGGTGCCGTCGGCGACTGGATCAAGACGAAATGGGACGAGACAGTCAAATGGGTGAAATCAGCTCTCGAAGGTATTGGCGACTGGTTCGGTAACGTTGGCTCTCGGTTCACGGGGATTGGCGGCCATCTGATTGACGGTTTGGCTAACGGCATTAGGAACGGGCTGGGCACGGTGAAAGACGCAATCGTCAAGGTGGCCGACAGCACGATCGGATGGTTCAAGGACAAACTCGGAATCCACAGCCCGAGCCGCGTATTCGGCGAGCTGGGCGGCTTTATCAGTCAGGGGGCGGCGCTCGGCATGGAATGCGAACAAGGGCGCGTCGTGAAGGCGGCGATCAGCCTCGCGACGGTCGCCGCGACCTCGTTCGGTGCGCCAGCGCTCGCGTCCGGCGCGCCGCTCACGCAGTTCGCCCAGGCGGCTGCCGTGCCGCTCGTGCGTCCAAGCGTACCAATTGACCGCCGGCCAGCGCTCGAAGCGGCGCCCACGACCGCCAGCGTGGCGGGCGCTGCATCGCAAATCGTCATCAACATTTACCCGGCCGCTGGTGCAGACCCGACCGCGATCGCGCAGGCCGTGCGCACCGAGCTGGACCGCCGGGAGCGCGCGAAGCAATCGCGCATCGGCTCGCGCCTGTCGGACTCGGCAAGCTAAGAGGGCGACCGCTCATGATGATGTCGCTCGACCAGTTCGTTTTTAGCCTCGCCACGGTTCCCTATCAGGAGCTGCAGCGACAGCGTAACTGGAAGCACCGGACCAGTTCGCGCGTCGGCGCGCGCGACGCCAGCCAGTTCACCGGGGCCGGCGAGGACACGATCACGCTGAACGGCATGATTGCGCCGGAGGCCATCGGTTCGATTGCCTCGCTCGACGAGCTCGCGAAGATGGGCGATGCGGGCGACGCCTATGTGCTCGTCGACGGCATCGGCAATGTGTACGGCGCCTTCGTCATCGAGAGCCTGAACGAGACGGCGAGCTACCACACGAAAGAGGGCATCCCGCGCAAGATCGAGTTCAACCTCGCGTTGAAACGCGTCGACGATAGCGTGCTGTCGGCCTCGAGGAGGAAGGAAGGCAAGGCATGAGCAGCCAGAGCACCACCACGACCAGCAAGCCCGCCCGCCTCGATCGCACGCAACCGCAAGCCGATTACCGCATCACGCTCGACGGCCGCGACCTGTCGCGTTTGATCGCGCCGAGCCTGATCAGCCTGTCGCTGTCGGAATCTCGCGCCGAAGAATCCGACATGCTCGATATCGTGCTCGACGATTCGCAAAACACATTCGCAATACCGAAGCGCGGCGCCAACATCAAAGTCTCGATCGGATGGGTTGGCGAACCGCTCGTCGAAAAGGGCACGTTCACCGTCGACGAAGTCGAGCACAGCGGCGCGCCCGACATCATCACGATCCGGGCGCGATCGGCATCGATGACCAACGCGATGCACGAGAGACGCGAGCAAAGCTGGCACGGGCAGACGATCGGCTCGATCGTGCGCGCCATTGCGGGGCGCCACTCGTTGAAGGCGACCATCGCCGAGACTTTGGCAAAAGTCGCGATCGCGCATATCGACCAGACACACGAATCAGATATGTCGTTTCTGACGCGCCTTGCGAAGCGCTACGACGCGGTAATGAACGTGAAGGATCTGAATCTGCTGTTTATGCCGATCGGCACAGGCAAGACCGTGAGCGGCAAGACGCTCGACGTGCTGCAACTTACGCGATCGAGCGGCGACCAGCATCGGTATCACATCGCGCAGCGCGAAAGCTATTCGGCCGTGCGCGCGCACTGGCACTCGAACGGCAAGGCGAAGCGCAAATCGGTCGTGATCGGCGGGGAAAACAACAAGAACGTAAAGGTGCTGCCGGAAGATTACGCGACCGAAGCCGAAGCGCGCGCAGCGGCTGAAGCCGAGTTCAAGCGGACGCAGCGCAGCCAGGCGACCATGTCATACACGCTTGCGCTCGGCCGGCCGGAGCTGTTTCCTGAATTGCCCGTTACCGTGTCCGGTTTTAACCCGGAAATCGACGAAACGCCGTGGCTCGTGAAGCAGGCGACTCACACCATCGGCGAAGGTGGATATACGACCGCGCTCGATCTCGAAGTGCGCGACGATCCGGCTACGGATCGACACCGTTCACACTTCCGCAAGGGCCATCGATAACGTAGTTACAAAAACTTGTTGCGACGAAATGTTTTTGTAACTACAATAACCTCATGAAAACGGCCCACGACAAAGCGAAAAGCGAAGCCAACGAACAGAAACATGGCATTTCTTTGGCACTCGCCGAAGCGATCGATTGGTCGTCTGTTTGGTGCGCACCCGACGATCGCAAGGATTACGGCGAGCTGCGCGAGATCGGCTATGCGGTGATCGGAAACCGTCTCTACTGCGTGGTCTTCACGCAGCGCGGCGAGACGTTTCGAGTTATCAGTCTGCGCAAGGCAAACAACCGGGAGATTGAGCGCTATGAAGAAGCAACCCAAATTGATCCGTAACACGCCGGCCGAAGAGGCGGCGATCGCGCGCGGAATTGCGGCGGACCCCGACACGTTCGAGCCGACCGATGAACAGTTCGCGCAAATGAAACGGCGCGGCGGCCGCCCGAAGCTCGAGCAGCCGAAAATCGCCGTGACGATACGATACGACGCCGAGATCATCGAGCGGTTTAAGGCCAGCGGCGAAGGCTGGCAGACACGGATGAATAATGCGTTGCGCGACTGGCTCAAGACGCACCCCGCATGATCGTCCCAGCAATGCGACGCTCGCACCGAGCAAGATTCGGATCATCGACGGGCCGCGTGGATAGGCGGCCACAGTTCCCCGCGCGCCTGGGCTTAGTCTAGGCGGCGTACGGACAAAACGAAGCGCGTGAGCGGCTACGCGAAGCATCGCGCGCGAGAATCGCCGCGGCGCTTGGCATCACGCACGAACGGCCTGATTTCTGCGCACGGTCCCAGCTGCTCGCTCGCACGGGAAGCCGCGGATAGCGCCGCCTGAGGCTTTTCTATTTGCAGTGCCAGTTGCGACCGAATCGCGGTAAGCCGCGACATCAGGCTCAACGCGGACTCCAGAATCAAACCGACCTCGCCTATCACCTCCGCTATCTGTTCGAGAGCTTCCCTGCTCCCCGTGTCGCGCCGACTGTGTACACGAACCGCGCACGGCCAAAGGACTTCCTGAAAATACTCACCGCCCACGTTACCCAGAATTTTGTATTTGTCGTTGTACTTATTAATTGACTCACAAGCTGACTGCATCAACTTCCTCCCCTCTCAGTTACCCATGTCCGACCGAGCGCGAGCACTGCGTACTATGCAGCGCTCGTTTAAAACAGACGCTTCCTATTAACGCAGAAAACGGCGCCTTTGGGAACGAAACCGCTAGGTCAACACAATGCAACCGTAGGGCTTCCTTCTCATGCTTATTGCATAATCTCGCTGCGTTCAAATTTAGGCATTCAGCAGTCGCCACCCACCCGCACAAAACATGGAGGCTTTGTAGATGGGCGCTCCGAAAAGAAAGGATGGGCTTAATTGGAATCTGCTAAGGGATTTTTCAAACCTGATTCGCCACGAGACGTTCAGCGATGCCGCTGATGCACTAGGAATATCGCGGCCGGCCGTCAGCAAGCGCATAGCCGAATTGGAAGAATCCCTCGGCTTTTTGCTCGTCGAGCGCACGCGCGGAAAACGTGAGCTGCGGCTCACTGAAAGCGGCCGGCGACTGCGGGCCGCTGTGATCGATTTTGAGCAGAACCTGGCGGCACTGCGCGGAGACACGGCGCGCTCCGAAATCGATGTTCTGACGCAAGCGGAAGACATTTTTCTCGCGGCCCACGATCTCGTGATAACGCTGCAAAGACAACGGCGAGTGCGCACTCCGCCGGAGTGACTGGGCCGGGCGCTGCGTCGCTCGGGCCTTACTCGCCCTTGCCGCGCGCCGCGCGCTCCGCTCGTAGGCGTTCAACTTCCTTCATTGCCCTGTCGACGTTCTCGACCGTGCGCGCATCGAGCGCTGCGCGACGGTTTTCGGAGAGGCGCTTGACGCGACGCTCTGCCGGTGGCGGCTTGCCGCTCAATGTCAGCGCACCGGTATTGATCCAGGTGGCAAGCATCGCTTGCATCGACGCTTTGCCGGCCTCGTTGAGCTGGTTGTAGGCGTCCAGGATTTCCCGTTCTTCGCTGGTTAGCGAGCTTTCCGCTGTGGGGGCCTCGGCGGGTGTGTCCATCGCCGTTTGTCCGGTCAAGACGTACCACACGTTGACGCCGATACTCCGCAAAGCAATTAGGAAATTTGCGTCAGGCGCCCTTTCGCCCGTTTCGTAGTGGCGAAGCGCGTTTCGACCCAACCCGCCGACAGCGGCGAATTCATCTTGACTGAGGCCAATTCGTAGGCGCTCCTCACGCAAACGCGTGCCAACCGTATTCATTTGATTGCGCTTATAGTTTATGCATCCTTTTAGATGCATTACACTGGCCTTACGTAATGCAAGACTACCCAGGAAAGTATACCTGCCATGACTACCGCCAAAGGCCCGAGCCGCTCGCCGCGCGGCACCCTCTCCGACAAACCTTTGTACGTCGGTCTCACGCCCGCCGAGCACCTCGCCGTTAAAACGCTCGCTCGCCAAATGAATTGGGGGATGTCGCTTGCTGCGCGCGCGCTCATCGTTGCCGGCCTGCAAGGCACCGACATCCCGAAGCCAGAGGCCGCTCCTGACCTCAACGCCTGAACCTGGAGACGCCCGCATGTACCCCGATCCCAAACGCGTCCGCGACCGTCGCTTGACGTTGCGGCTCGACGAGTACGAACACGCCGTTGTGGTCGCACTTGCGAACTATCAAGGCGAGCAACCGGCAGCCCTGCTTCGCACGTTGGTCATGCGAGAAGCGGCAACGCTGCTTGTCTCTCGCGACGACAGCATTCTCGACCGTGCGAGCGCATAAACGAAGCCGACAAAGAGCTGCTCAAGAGAGGCTTCCGATTAAAACCGTAGTCACTATTCTTGATACCGAGCGCGATGTTCTGGAACGCATCCGTAGGCAATACGGATTGTCGAGTATCGAACAGACCGCGGAATGGCTCGCGAAGCGCCACCTGCGGCGCGCGGCGAAACAACTGAACGGCCGCGGCCGCGCCCTGTATCTCATCCGGAGTAAGCAGTGAGGATCCTGAACCGTTGCCCGCATTGCCAAACTCGAGCCACCGCGCGCAGCAGCCGGGATATGTCCCTGACCCTCCGCGAGGTGACGTTCATGTGCAACAACCCCGAATGCGGGCACACGTATGTCGTCAACATGGAATTCGCGCGCACGCTTTCGCCGTCGGCAATGCCCAATCTTGCGCTCAATCTTCCGCTCTCGCCCCACGTACGTGAGCGACTTGCGCAACAGCTAGAGCTGCCCGTCTAGCGCCCCTAACCGATCCCCGTTTTCCCCTTGCATCGTGCCTGAACGGCGCGAGGGGATTTTTTTGCCTGAAAAAAGGAGAAATACATGCAGCAAACCTCGGTTCTCGTGTTTGAAAACGTCGAGTTCGACGTGGTCGATATTCACGGCGTGCCGTGGCTAAGGTGCTCGCAAGTTGCGAGCGCCTTGGGCTACAAAAACCCACGCGCGGCAATCAGCGAACTCTACGACCGCAACGCCGACGAATTCACCGCCGAGATGACCCAGCTCGTCGAGCTCGACACCGCCGGCGGCCGTCAACAGGTCCGCATCTTCAGCCCGCGCGGCTGTTATCTGCTCGGCATGCTGGCCCGCACCGAGCGCGCCAAGGGTTTCCGCGCCTGGGTGCTCGACGTGCTCGAGGGCCGGCTCGTACCCCACGCCACCGGCCGCCTCACCGTAAGCCAACGTTTGGCCGCGCTGCGCTACCGCGGCTCCCTCGCCAAAGACCTCGCCGGCACTAGGCACCGCGGCGTCGCGCTGGAGCTGTACGCCAACCTGCGCCACCTCTCCCGCCTACTCGGCATGCCCGTCACCGATCTCGAAACGCTGGCGCCGGGCCTCAAGCAGCAGAACCTCGTCAACTGACCTTTGGAGATACCCATGAACGACCCCTACAAAGACATCGCATTCATTTTCGAACGGTATCCGGAGCCGGATACCGCACCGTTTATCGACGGCTGGCAATCACCGAGAAATATCGTTTTGGACATCAAGTTGAGCCGCGACTGCGGGAGCCTTCTCGTCAGCAAATTTGTTGCATGCAGCACGATCAGGTACCAACCCCCGAGCGCGGCACCACGCTGGGAAGGTATCCGGGTCGATGTACACGCAGACGACACGTGCACGGGTGTCCTTAGCGTAGCGTTTAGCCATGGTCTCAGCATCCTTCTGCCACTCGTCGAAAGGCTTCGTCAACGTCTCGCCATCGACCAGCAAAACCCGCATCCGCTCGTAGTCCGATTCGTTTGCGAACCAAGCCATGCCGATTGCACCGCGTGATCGGTCAGTCATATGCACTCCTGTGTGGTGGGTTGATGAAAGAGAGCCTTCGATTCTGTCACACAGGAATCCAATACCTAAACGGCATACAAACAGCCCCTTGTATGGAGACCACCATGGCTCGCGCTGCCTCCGCTCCGCTGTTCCTA
This sequence comes from Trinickia mobilis, assembly GCF_017315705.1. GTDB lineage: Bacteria > Pseudomonadota > Gammaproteobacteria > Burkholderiales > Burkholderiaceae > Trinickia_A > Trinickia_A mobilis. The sequence continues at coordinate 40,250 of NZ_JAFLRF010000031.1, forward strand.
TTCCCCGCCCCTCGTCACGTCGTGCTGTCGATGGAGCACCGCCGCGCCTATTTGCGCGACCTGTGGGAAGCCGACGTCGACCCGCTGGTCTTCCGCGACGCCGCGAGGCGTCTCGGCTACGTCGTCCGCTGCCAATGGGACGAGCGCGCCGGCATGCCGATACTCACGCCGAAATTGGTGCTCTTGCACTGATCGCCATGCAAGCGCCCCTCACCGATGCCGAGCTGCGCGCCGCGTGGGAACGACTGCGCATGACTGGCGATTTCGACGAATCGATGCGTCACCGCGCTGTGCGGCGTGCGGTGGAAAGCGCAGCGCGCGCGCTGCAAACCCGCGAGCACGTCCGCAGATTGCGCAGTTACGACGCCAAGCGCCGCGCGGCGAACGATTTCAACGATTAACCGAACCGGCGCCGGCCATCGGCGCCAATACGAGGAACCAACCCGATGAAAGCCTACGTTTTCGGCATCGGCGTGTTGCTGATGCTTTCCACCTCGCTCGCCGGCTGGACGTGGACAGCCGCTCTCACGCTTCGTCGTACGTCTGCTCGAACCCGCCCGCTGACAGCCATTGCGATCGGTTTCGCATCGCTGATTGTGCTGATAGGCGCGCTCGCTTGGTCCGTTCCGCCACGGGGGTGAGCGATGAACTCTTTGAAGGATTCGAATCGACGCTGGTTACTCGAAATGATCGCCGAACTGCCGGACACCACGCTCGGCTCCTGGGCCTGCGTGCTCTTGAAATTGCAGATCATGAGCACCCTATACCGACTTGGCGGCCTTGCGGGGGAATGGTGAACCATGAGCAATTCCTCTCCCACCCTCGACGACGCATTGCTGGCCGTCCTCATTCAGCGCGCCGCACACGACCTGCCCTTCAACAACCGCGCCGGCAGTGAAGCACGCGCCCGCACGCTGTCGCTATTGCTGGCGACGGTCTCCGGAAGCCTGGGCGTTCTCGAATTCAGCCAGTCCGCACACGCCCTCGAAATCGTTCTGTTCGGCCCGCCGTCGATCGGCAGTCCGTTCGCTGCTTCGTAACCAACATCAAGGGAGATCAACATGAACAACAATAGCCTCTATCCCCGGTCCCGTACGCCGCATCAGCCGCTCGCCACGCGCGCCTCGACGCCGCTCACGCTCGGCCGCCACACCGTCCAGCGCTTCCACGTTCAGGGCGACCTCTACACGCGTTACGAGCTGCGCTACCGAGGTGTCATCGTGCTGAGCCAAATCAGCCCGCCGAGCGCCGATGACTGCACCAGTGCGGTTCGCGCTCACCAGCGCCGACAGCGCCGTTTTGTCACGCACAACTGGTCGCGCGAATCGATCACAGCCGCTTCGGACGGAACAGGGCAAGCATAACGATGGCATCGATTGACGAACTGAAACAGCGCATCGACTTGCACGACCTCGCCGACCGCCTCGGCCTCAAGCGGGGTCGCGGCGGCGACAAGGCGCTCTACCACTCGCCGCAGCACGAGGACAAGAGCCCATCCCTGTCGATCTACGTCAACCACCCGAAGCACGGCACCGGTTGGCGCGACCATAGCGCCAACGTCGGCGGCTCATGTGTCGACCTGGTGATGCACGCGCGCGGCGGCACCATCGCCGATGCCATCCGCTACCTGCACGAAGCCTATGCGATTCCATTCGACCGGCCGGCACCGGCCGAGCGGCGCGAAAAATCTACCGTCGAATTCATCGCCGATCGATGCTACGCAGAACGCGATCGCGCCCGAGACTACCTCGCCGGCCGTGGCATTTCCGACGCTGCGATCGACGCGGCGCTCAACGCAAAGACGCTTGGCTTCAACGACTGGACAAGCTCGCGGGTGCAAGCCGGCGAAGTTGGTCACGGAGGCCCCGCTGCTGCGTTCATTGTGCGTGCACCCGATGACGGCCGCGTCGTGGCCGTCGACACGCGTTATCTCGATCCGGCACTCAACGGCGGCGTCAAGACGCAAACCCAAGGTGAGAAATCCGGCTACTTCTGGACCGCCGTCCCTCGCAAGCTCGAGGAGGCGATGCGCGTGATCGTCGTCGAAAGCGCGATCAACGCGCTGTCGGTCGACACCTGTGCGCTTCCCGAGACCGCTGCACTCGCGCTACGCGGCCTGGCAAACGTCGACGCGATCGACTTCTCGTTCCTGCGTGGCAAGCAGGTCGTGATCTGCCTCGACAATGACGAGCCGTTCCCGGACGGCCACCCGCGCGCCGGCCACCGCCCCGGCCCCGAGGGCATGTGGGCACTGTACGAGCGCCTGACGAGCCTCGACATCAGCGCCGTGCTCGTCGACCAAGCCGAGTGGCTCGCCGAACGCTCGGAAGGCGAGTCGGCACGCAAGCCGATCAACGACGTCAACGACTACCTGCAACTGTTCGGCGCGCCCGCGTTGGCGCGTGCACTCGAGCAGTTCGAGCCGTGGCTCATCGCCGGCATGGCGGGCGACGCCACACGCCGCGGCCGGTCGCGCATCTACCTGCCGTCACACGACTTCGCGCAATACTGGCGCTTCCGCGTGCGGCCCGACTTCACGAGCTACATCACGAAGATGGAGCGCAACGACGAAAGCGGCGTCGAAACGCCTGTCACGACAGATCTGTGCGGCTTCCGCATCGCCTCGATCAGCCGCGTATCGGTCGCGAGTGCAACGTCGACGATGACCGGCGATACCGACCAGGCGCCGACCGTCTACTTCGGCGTGTCGGTTCAAGCACCGCGCCACGGTGCCGAGCTCATCCGCCGCGTCATGTTCGACGACCAGCTCCACAACGTCGACCAGTGGGGCAAGTTCGGCCCGATTTGGGCACCCGCTCCGTTCAAGCGGATGGTGAACATCCTCGAGCGCGGCGCCAACCTCGGAGCGCGCCAGGCGGCGAACTTCGTCGGGCTCGCCTAGCGCGACGGCCGCCTGATCGTCAACGAAGGCCCTGACTGCTACTTCACGGACGCGAGGCAGCAGTGCGCATACCATAACCTGACATTCCCATCCGGCCCCGTGAGCGACGCGCGGCGCGTCATCACTGCCTACCAGGAAACGTTCAAACAGAACGCCGCGACTATCCCGCTCGTGTGGGCGCTGGGCGGTCACCTGAAAGTGCTAGTCGGCTTCTGGCCGCACATGACCATACAGGCCGACAAAGGCGTGGGCAAATCGACGCTCATCAAACGGCTCGAGCGCACGCTCGCCTTCACGATGTTTTCGGCGCAGTCGATCCAAACCGAATTTCGGCTCCTGACAAGCATCAGTCATACAAGCCACCCAGTCGGTTGGGAAGAGCTGTCCGCGCGCCGGCAAGACGTGATCGACAAGGCGGTAGGGATGTTGCAGGAGAACTACCAGTACACGGTGACGCGCCGCGGCACTGACATGACCGAATACCTGTTATCCGCACCGGTGATGCTGGCTGGTGAAGACGTGCCGGTGCGCAGCCTGATCGGCAAGCTGATTCGCACGACGCTAACGCACGGCAAGCGTGGGCCGCTGATGCCGGAAGACCTGCCGCGCTTCCCGGTACGTCAATGGCTCGAATTTCTGGCGGGCCTCGGCAAGCGCGACGTGCTCGAGCACTACCGGCTGATTCGCGAGAAGTGCCTCGCGAACAGCCGCGCAAGCGGCACGGACAACGGCGCGCTGCGCATGGCCGGTAACTACGCGGCCGTCGGGCTCGCCTGGCGCTACTTGTGCGAATTCGCCGGCATGGATCACAGCGAAGGCGACTTCGGGCGCGACCTGCTTGCGGAGATGAACGGCCATATCGGCGAGACCAGCGCCGACCGCGAGCCGTGGGTGTGGATTATGGAAACCGTGCTGTCCGAGATCGACGGCGGCAACTACAAGCACCCGTACACGTTCGACATGGTCGACGGCGAGTTCTGCATTCTGCTGCGCACCGGGCACGTAATGGACCATATCGCACACACCAGCAGCTTGCGCGACAAGTGGAACGGCCTACCGGTCAAATCGGACCGCGTGTTCAAGAAGCAACTGCACAGCGCCGGCGTCGTCGTGGGCGAGAAGGAAGTCGAGCGCCGCATCTTTACGCGCCGCGTGCCCTACCTGACGCCGGTCTCGATGCGCCGCCTCGAAGGCTTCGGCTTGCATGTGTCCGTGCGGGACGATCTCGTGCGGGAGGGGCTGTGCTGACGCTTCCTAGCCGTTCCCGGCCGCTCGGCCGTACCCCGTGCTCTGCTCATTCTGGCCGCGTAGCGGCCGTGGCTTTGTGTTTCAACTGCGCGCGCCGATGCGCGTTGAGGATCGCACACACCGTCGCCCGCGCGTCGCTCGGTTTCCTTCCCCCCGTTCCCCCAGCGAATCGAAACGGCCGGGCAACGGCGCAAACCGAGAAGGCCGGGGGCCGAGCAGGCGGATTTTTCCGCGACCGCGGCACAGGCAGCGCACGTAACGCATGGTTTTCGCGGGTCAGCGTACGTAAGTCATTGATTCCGGAAGCGAGTGCCGCCACGAATCGCCCTGCGTTTGCCACGAGTTACGCCCGCTTTGCCACGAGTCGGTTTTTTGCGCTCGGCCGCATCGCCCCTTCTTTCTCTCTCTCTAATTCATTGAAGATAAAGAAGAAAGAAAGCAGGGAAGGGCAGGAAATCGGTCACACCGACATGCCACGAGTCGATCGCGTTTTGCCATCAATTCGGTGTGCTGCCTATTTTTTGGGCCACGAGTTACAGATCACGAAAACGCCCGACTCATGGCAATTGATGGCGCGCAATTCCTTTCAAATCAATCCGTTACGCGCGCAAACCGGGTCCACCACGTGTCCATGTGTTGCGCTGCGTGTGGTCCCCCCGCGCGCCGTCGCGAAGGGGGCGCGATGACGACGCTCGACACGATCGATTTGACCGCCGCGGCCGCGCTGCTTGGCGCGCATCCCGAGACGGTGCGGCTCAAGGTCAAGGCGGGCGAGCTGCCCGGCCGCAAGGTCGGAAAACGCTGGATGTTTTCGGTGGTTGCCCTGGAACGTTACCTCGCCGGAGAATGGACCCCGCGAGTTGTGCAGGGCGATCAGGCTAAGGAAACACAAACATGTCGCTCTTTAAACGTAGTTCAAGTCCCAACTGGTATTACAAGCTGTACCCGCCGGGAGGCGGACAGGCATTACAAGGCAGCACTGGCACCCAGGACAAAACGAAAGCGCAGGAATTCCACGACCGGATGAAGGCGGATCTGTGGGATCAGGCGAAGCTCGGCCACAAGCCGCGCTACACCTGGAACGATGCGGTCGTCCGCTATGTCGCCGACCGCGAAGGTCTGTCGAGTCTCGAGACCAGCAAGACGCACCTGCGCTGGCTCGATCAGCACCTGTCCGGCGTGCAATTGGTGGATATCGACCGCAACCGTATTGACGCAATTGCGCACATAAAGCGGATGGAGCCCCGACTCGTACAGACGCGCAAAGGTCCAAAGAAGCTCGGGCGTAACGTCAGTGCAGGAACGGTGAATCGCGTCATCGGCGTGCTCAAAGCCGTGCTGAACGCCGCGGTCGAATGGGAGTGGATCGACCGGGCGCCAAAGATGAAAAGGACGAAAGTGGTGTCGCGCCGGATACGCTGGCTGACCCCAGCGGAAGCCGAACGTCTGCTGGCCGAGCTGCCGACGCACCTTGCCGACATGGCGCAGTTCAGCCTCGAAACCGGGCTGCGCCGCGCCAACGTAACGGGCCTGCTGTGGTCACAGGTGGATGTCGTGCGGCGCGTCGCGTGGATTCATCCGGACCAGGCGAAAGCCCGCAAGGCGATCACGGTGCCGCTGTCGGACACGGCAATCGCGGTGCTGCTGCGGCAGCGCGGGAAGAAGCGGAAGCCCGAGCACGTCGAAAGCGTGTTCGTGTACCACGGCAAGCCGGTCTACCAGACCGTAACGGCCGCGTGGACAAAGGCGCTCAAACGCGCCGGCATCCGCGATTTCCGCTGGCACGATCTGCGCCACACGTGGGCAAGCTGGCATGTGCAGCGCGGCACGCCGTTGCAGGTGCTCAAGGAGCTGGGAGGATGGGAAACGCTGGAGATGGTGCAGCGGTACGCGCATCTGTCGGCCGGTCACCTGGCCCAGTGGGTGCAGCCGATGATGGCGCCAGCAATACCGCAGTTAGCTGCAATTTAGCTGTAGTTCGGAGGGGGAGGAAACGGGTGGGTTCGCTGAAACCCTTGTCAGACTTGGCGCGCCCGGCTGGGATCGAACCAGCAACCCCTGCCTTCGGAGGGCAGTACTCTATCCATTGAGCTACGGGCGCTTTAGCGACGGCGCCACCCGTTTAAAGGGACATAAAGGGGCGACGCGCATGCGAGGAGACCGAGAGAATACCCGGTTTCGCCCAAACCGTCCACCGCGCGGCCCGTTGGACGCCTTTTGAGGGCATTTCCAGCCCCTTTCCCCTCCGTTTCACCCCCTCCCGCTGCGGGTAAACGCCTGCTGAAGAGCCCCGTGCCGCGCTCGCCCGCGCCAAAACGTTGCGTCTATAATCGTCCGTGTTTGATCAAAGACAAGCTGTTGCCGTTGCCGTCGCGCTGTAGCGCTCACCTAACAAAATCCTTGGGAGACGACACAAGCATGAGCGAAGCACCACACGGAGCACCGATCAAAACACCTGGGCAGCTCATCGCCGCGATCGTCGCGAGCTTTGCCATCCCGGTCGTCATCATCATCCTTCTCGTCAACTACGTTAACGAGTCGACCCGCACCGGCGCCGGCACGGACGGCCTTTCGGACGCCGCCGTCGCCCAGCGCATCGCGCCGATCGCGCAGCTCAATCTCCGCGACGTCAACGCCCCGCACGTCTACAAGACCGGCGAGCAGGTCTACCAAGCCGTCTGCTCTGCCTGTCACGCGACCGGCAACGCCGGCGCGCCGAAATTCGGCAACGCCGGCGATTGGGCGCCGCGCATCTCGCAAGGCTTCGATACGCTCTGGCACACCGCGCTGACCGGCAAGGGCGCGATGCCCGCGCGCGGCGGCACGAGCCCCGACGATTACAGCGACTACGAAATCGGCCGCGCGGTCGCCTATATGGCCGACCACGGCGGCGCGCAGTTCGCCGATCCACCCGCTCCGGCAGCGAGCGCGCCTGCGGCGCAAGGCGCGTCGGCGGCAGCGGAAGCGTCCGAGGCTGCGGCGACGAGCGCCGCCAGCGCGCAAGCCGCGGCCGCAATCGCCGCGCTTTCCAACGCGCCGCAAGCGAACGCCGCCGCGGGCGCCGCACCCAGCGCGGACGCGGCGCAAGCGGGCAAGGCGCTCTATCAGCAGGTCTGCCAGGCCTGTCACGCGACGGGCGTGCTGAACGCGCCGAAGTTCGGCGACAAGGACGCCTGGGCCCCGCGCCTGAAAGACCCGATGGACGTGATCTACAACTACGCGCTGCACGGCAAGGGCAACATGCCGCCGAAGGGCGGATCGACCGCGTCGGATGCGGACGTGAAGGCCGCCGTCGACTACATGGTCAGCGCGGCGAAGTAACGAACGGCGAATCGGCGTCCAGCGACGCCGATTTTCATCCCTGCGAGCGCCTCGCGCCGCAGGTTTTTTACGTCCGCCGCTGTCGATAAGAAGAGACTCGACACCCCTCGATCAAGGCTTCTGCAACAACGCCTTCAGGCTCGCGAGCCGGTCCTTCGGCGTCATCGGCGCTTCCTCCGGCGCCGGCGGCGGCGCGTCGTCGAGTCCCATTTCGGGGATGAAGCGCGACGGCTCGCACACCACCGTCTCTCTCGCTCGCTTGCGCTTCTTGCACCAGTTCAGATGCAGGCTGCGCTGCGCGCGCGTGATCGCCACGTACATGAGGCGCCGCTCTTCTTCGATGCGCGCGTCGTCGATCGGCTCGTCGTCGGCGCCGCCGCGGTGCGGCATGATGCCTTCCTCGACGCCCACCAGAAACACGTGCGGATACTCGAGTCCCTTCGACGCGTGCACGGTCGACAGGCGGACCGCATCCGGATCCTCTTCCTTGCCTTCGAGCATCGACATCAGCGCGACCGTCTGGATCAAGCCGAGCAGGTTCTTGCCTGTGTCGGCGAGGCCGTCGGCGTTGTCGTAGCCGGTCGCTTCGCTTTCGCCGTCGTCCGAGATTTCGCGCTCGGGCTTCGTCCCCTTGCGCTTGAGCCATTCGAGAAACTCGAGCACGTTCTGCCACTTCGACTGCGCCTGGCGTTCGTCGAACGCGTCATACAGGTACGCCTCGTAATGGATCGCTTCCATCAGGCCGTCGAGCAGCGTCGTGGCCGGATCTTTGTCGGCGCGCTCGGTGATGCGCTGCATGAAATCGCAGAACGCGCGCAACGGCTCGATCTGCCGCGGCGACAAGCGCGCTTCGATCCCGCCCATATACACCGCCTCGAACAGCGACACCTTCGCCTGCCCCGCAAACGCGCCCAGCGCTTCGAGCGTCGTATTGCCGACGCCGCGCCGCGGCGTGGTGATCGCGCGGATGAATGCGGGATCGTCGTCGGCGTTCGCGACGAGGCGCAGGTACGCGCAGATGTCCTTGATCTCGGCCTTGTCGAAGAACGACTGGCCGCCCGACAGCACATACGGAATCCGCTCGCGGCGCAGCACCTGCTCGAAGATGCGCGCCTGGAAGTTGCCGCGATAGAGGATCGCGTAGTCGCGAAACTGCGCGCGCCGCTCGAACTTGTGCGCCGACAGCCGGAACACGACCGATTCGGCCTCATGCTCCTCGTCGTTGCACGGCGTGACGGTGATCGTGTCGCCCATCCCGTGCTCGGACCACAGTTTCTTCTCGAAGAGCTTCGGATTATTCGCGATCACGTTGTTCGCGGCGGTGAGAATGCGCACCGTCGAGCGATAGTTCTGCTCGAGCTTGATCAGGTGGAGCTTCGGAAAATCCTTGCCGAGTTGCGCGAGGTTTTCGAGGGTGGCGCCGCGCCAGCCGTAGATCGCCTGATCGTCGTCGCCGACCGCCGTGAACGCCGCGCGCGGCCCCGCGAGCCGCTTCACGAGCTCGTACTGGCACGCGTTGGTGTCCTGGTATTCGTCGATCAGCAGGTAACGCAGCTTGTTCTGCCAGCGGTCGCGCACCGGCTCGTTCTTCTTGAACAGCTCGGCGGGCAAGCGGATCAGGTCGTCGAAATCCACCGCCTGGTACGCGTGCAGCGTCGCCACGTAGTTTCGATAGACGATCGCGGCCTGATGCTCGTCTTCGTTCGACGCGATCGCCATCGCTTCGTCCGGCATGATGAGGCCGTTCTTCCAGAGCGAGATGATCGTCTGGATCTTGCGGATGAAGCCCTTGTCCGTCGTGCCGACCTGCTCCTGGATCATCGCGAAGCAGTCGTCCGAATCCATGATCGAGAACTGCGGCTTCAAGCCGACGTGCTCCGCCTCCTGCCGCAGGATCTGCACGCCGAGCGAGTGGAACGTGCAGACGGTGAGCTGATTGACCGGCACCTTGCGTCCTTCCTTGCCGGGCGCGGAAAGCGTCTTGCCTTCGAGCAGCTTGCCGACGCGCTCGCGCATTTCCGCGGCGGCCTTGTTCGTGAACGTGACGGCCGCGATGTGACGCGGCTCGAAGCCTTTGTTTTCGATCAGGTGCGCGATTTTCTGCGTGATGACGCGCGTCTTGCCGCTGCCCGCACCGGCGAGCACGAGACACGGACCGTCGAGATAGCGCACCGCTTCGCTTTGGGCGGGATTCAGGCCTGCGGACATCGTCTGTGGAGGGGTCAAGGTTGGCGGCTCGCGGGCCGGGAACGTTTCCGGTGCGCTGCCAATGAAGTTGCTACGGGGAAGTGCGCGATGCTAACACGGATGGGTTTCGCCGGACGGCCGCCGCCCCGGACACACCGAATCCGCCATGCCAAAATAGCCGCTGTTACGCGCGGCACCTCGCCGCGCGCGCCATTCGATGGAAGCTCTCATGACATCACCCTTGAAAATCGGTTTGATGGGCTACGGCTACGCCGGCAAGACCTTCCACGCGCCGGTCATCGCGCATTGCGGCCACGCCGAGGTGGCGGCGATCGCGACGAGCCAGCCGGATCAGGCACGCGCCGACTACCCGGCGGCTCAAGTCGTCGCGGATCTGGACGCGCTCGTCGCGCTCGACGCCGTCGAATGCATCGTCATCGCGACGCCGAACGACACGCACTTCGAACTCGCGGCGCGCGTGCTCGAAGCAGGCAAGCACGTCGTCGTCGACAAGCCGGTCACGCTGACCGCCGAGGACGCCCGCACGCTCGCGCTGCTCGCCAAGAAGCACGGCGTGCTGTTCGCGCCGTTCCACAATCGCCGCTGGGACGGCGATTTCATGACGGTGCGCGCGCTGATCGAAAGCGGCCAACTCGGGCGCATCACGCACTTCGAATCGCACTTCGACCGCTTCCGCCCGCTCGTGCGGCCGCGCTGGCGCGAGGAGGCGTCGCGCGGCGGCGGCCTGTTGTTCGACCTCGGGCCGCATCTGATCGACCAGGCGCTCGCGCTGTTCGGCGCGCCCGACACCGTCAGCGCGACCGTGAAAATCCATCGCGACGAGGGCACGGCGCCCGATTACGTCCATCTCCAGCTCGGCTACGCGGACAAGGAAGTGGTGCTGCACGCCACGGCGCTCGCCGCGCTCGAGCCGCCGCGCTTCGCGATCCACGGCACGCTCGGCAGCTACGTGAAGCGCGGGCTCGACACGCAGGAAGATCAACTGAAGGCAGGCCTGCGTCCGGGCGACGTCGATTTCGGTGCGGGCAATCTGCCGGCCCTGGTGCGCCTGCTGCAAGGCGAGCAAGAAGTGGAACACTCGCAGCCGACGCAAGACGGCAACTACGCCGGCTTTTACGGATCGCTTGCGGCATCGATCCGCGACGGCGTGCCGTTCCCCGTCGCGCCGCAAGACGCGATCGACGTCATGACCATCGTCGAGCTCGCCAACCAAAGCGCAGAAGAAGGGCGTCGCCTGCCGTTCGCGCGCGTCGGCTTCGAATAAGAAGGCGGCACGCGAATCTGACATTCCGAAAGGAACAAACCGTTACAAAATATTCGGCTCGCGGGGTCGTCGCTTTGCCTCCGCGAGCCGTTTTTGTCGCGACGGTCATCCCGTCCCAAGATGACAAGGAGAATGGAATGCAACGCTTGATTCGCGCGGTCGCTGGCTGCGCACTGGTGGCGTCGCTGGCGGCGTGCGTCGTGCAGCAGCCGCAGGTGGCCGCGCCGCCGCCGAACCCGCATGAAGTGGCGATGCGGCGCCTCGGGGAAGTGAACACGCGCATCGACAATCTGAGCCGTCTCATCGACGCTCGCGTCAACCAGGGCTACTACCCGCCGCCGCAAGGTGGCGCGCTGCATCACCGCCTCGACGTGATCCGCCAGGAAGCGCACGATATGTCGGCCTCGCGCGGCGGCGGCTTGTCCGGCGACGAGCAGCACGTGCTGAACCAGGAGCTCGACGGCGCGGCACGCGCAATCGGCCAGTAGGACGGAGGTTCGAGTCCAGGCAGCGTTGCATGGGACCCGAGTCACCGCCGAAGCGCTAACTCGGGTCGACCGCTGTGCATGGGACCCAAGTAAGCGCTGAAGCGCTAACTCGGGTCGACCGCTGTGCATGGGACCCAAGTAAGCGCTGAAGCGCTAACTCGGGTCGACATGCGAGAAAGGCGGCGGACGCGATGTCCGCCGCCTTTTTTATCGGCCCGCCACGCGGCGCTCGATCCGCCCGCAAGCCTCATTTGACAAGCCTTTTGCGCTCGCGTACATTCGCCGCACGCGTCGGGAGAGCGCGCAGGCCACGGGTGTCCATTGCGGATTCCGATCAGGCCGCGCCGCCGAAGGGGCACACCCGCAAACTCTCAGGCAAAAGGACCGACAGCGTCGAAAAACCCGCTTGAAAACGTCACGATCCGTGAAATTGGCGCCAGCTTTGGGAGGCCTTCTCGCGGTTCCGCAACCGATTGACTGCGGCACGTAAAGCACCGGTTTTTCGCACTCTGGAGAGCGGCAGCGGCATAGGCTGATTGAAAGCCAAGCAGGCTGCCCACCGAAGGGGCGCGCGTTCGAAGGGGCTTATCCCGGGCAACGCAATCTCTCAGGTACCGAGGACAGAGGGGTCATGCAGGGCCACATCGCTTGCCGCCGGAAGGCCGCAAGGGTGAGCCCACATGCATGGCCTTTTTTGTTTTCGCGAAACACCTGACGAGGCCCCGATGACCGAACTGAAACACACCCCGCTCCACGCCACCCACTGCGCGCTCAAGGCGCGGATGGTCGACTTCGGCGGCTGGGACATGCCCGTCAACTACGGCTCGCAGATCGACGAGCACCACGCCGTGCGCAAGGACGCGGGCATGTTCGACGTGTCGCATATGTGCGTCGTCGATTTCCGCGGCGTCCGCGTGCGCGCGTTCTTCGAGCACGCGATCGCGAACAACGTCGGCAAATTGCAGACACCGGGCCGCGCGCTCTATTCGTGCCTGCTGAACAGCAAGGGCGGCGTGATCGACGATCTGATCGTCTACTACTTCGCCGAAGACTTCTTCCGTCTCGTCGTCAACGCGGGCACCGCCGAGAAAGACATCGCCTGGTTCAGCCAGCTCAACGCCGAAGGCGGCTACGGCCTGACGATCGCGCCGCGACGCGATCTCGCGATCGTCGCCGTGCAGGGCCCGAACGCGCGCCACAAAGTGTGGGCAGTCGCGCCCTCGACGCGCACCGCCACCGAACTCTTGAAGCCGTTCAACGCGGCGCTCGTCGAAGGCACGCCGTTCGGCGAATTGATGATCGCGCGCACCGGCTATACCGGTGAAGACGGTTTCGAAATCGTGCTCCCCGCCACCGACGTCTGCGAATTCTGGGACTCGCTGCAGCGCCAGGGCGTGCGCCCGTGCGGCCTCGGCGCGCGCGACACGCTGCGCCTCGAAGCCGGCATGAACCTGTACGGCCAGGACATGGACGACAACGTCTCCCCGCTCGACGCGGGCCTCGCCTGGACGGTCGATCTCACGGCGCCGCGCGACTTCGTGGGCCGCACGCCGCTCGAAGCCGCGGGCTCGAAAGCGTCGTTCGTCGGCCTGATCCTGCAAAAGGAAAACGGCAAGGCAGGGGGCGTGCTGCGCGCACACCAGAAGGTCGTCACCCCGCAGGGCGAGGGCGAAATCACGAGCGGCACGTTCTCGCCGACGATGCAGGAATCGATCGCCTTCGCGCGCGTGCCGAAGGGCGTGCAGCCGGGCGACATCGTCCACGTGCAGATCCGCGACAAAGCACTTCCCGCAAGCGTGGTAAAACTGCCATTCGTGCGCAACGGCAAGGTGCTCGCCGGCCAGTAATCGTCTGCGTAAGCCGCGCTCGCGGCGCACGTCCCCCTTTTTAGCCATTGATGAATAACAGGAGCAACCGATGAGCATCCCGGCCGATCTGAAATACACCGAATCGCACGAATGGGTTCGCACCGAAGCCGACGGCACGCTGACGATCGGCATCACCGATCACGCGCAGGAAGCGCTCGGCGACATCGTCTTCTTCGAAGTCCAGCAACTGGGCAAGACCGTCTCGGCCGGCGACACCGTCGCCGTCATCGAATCGGTGAAGGCCGCCTCCGATATCTACGCGCCGGTCGCGGGCGAAATCATCGAAGCGAACTCGGCCGTCACGGACGCGCCGGACTCGGTCAACAGCGCCCCCTACGACAACTGGCTCTTCAAGATCAAGCCGGCCGCGGGCGCCTCGACCGACAAGCTGCTCGACGCCGACGCCTACACGAAGTCCATCGGCGCGTAACTTTTTTTGACCCGAACCGCGCGGCGCGCTCGTTGCGCCGCGCCTGCCAAGCCTAAACATGAAGCTCGAACACCCGGATCGTCTGATGAACCGCACCCCTCTCTCGCTTGCCGCGCTCGAAGTGCATGATGCCTTCGCCGAGCGGCACGTCGGCCCGGACGCCGCCGATCAGCAAAAGATGCTCGAAGCGCTCGGCTTCGCATCGCGCGCCGCGCTGATCGACGCCGTGATTCCGCAGACGATACGCCGCACCGAGCCGCTGCCGCTCGGCGCGTTCTCGCAGCCGAAGAGCGAGGCGGAAGCGCTTGCTGTTCTGCGCGAGCTCGCGGACCAGAACCAGGTGTTCCGCTCCTACATCGGCCAGGGCTACTACAACGCGCATACGCCGGCGGTGATCCTGCGCAACGTGCTCGAGAACCCCGCCTGGTACACGGCGTACACGCCGTATCAGCCGGAAATCTCGCAAGGGCGTCTCGAAGCGCTCTTGAACTTCCAGCAGATGGTGATCGACCTGACGGGCCTTGCGATCGCGAACGCGTCGCTGCTCGACGAGGCGACCGCCGCGGCCGAGGCGATGACGCTCCTGCAGCGCGTCGGCAAGCCCAAGTCGAACGTGTTCTACGTGGCAGACGACGTGCTGCCGCAAACGATCGAAGTCATTCAAACGCGCGCGAAGCCGGTCGGCATCGAAGTGAAGGTCGGCCCTGCCGCGCAAGCCGCGGCGTCGAATGCGTTCGGCGTGCTGCTGCAATACCCGGGCGTGAACGGCGACGTGCGCGACTACCGCGAACTCGCCGGCGCGATCCACGCTGCGGGCGGCCATGTGGTGGCCGCCGCCGATCTGCTTGCGTTGACGCTCCTCACGCCTCCGGGCGAATGGGGCGCGGACGTTGCCGTCGGCAACTCGCAGCGCTTCGGCGTGCCGGTCGGCTTCGGCGGCCCGCATGCGGCGTACCTCGCCGTGCGCGACGAATTCAAGCGCCAGATGCCGGGGCGCCTCGTCGGCGTGACGGTCGACGCGCAAGGCAACCCCGCGCTGCGTCTCGCGCTGCAAACGCGCGAACAGCACATCCGCCGCGAGAAGGCGACGTCGAACGTCTGCACGGCGCAGGCCCTGCTCGCGATCATGGCGAGCATGTACGCGGTCTATCACGGCCCGCATGGACTGAAAACGATTGCACTGCGCGTGAACCGCATCGCCGAGCTGCTCGCAGCCGGCGTCGAGCAGCTCGGCTACACGCTCGCCAACGACACCTTCTTCGACACGCTCACGATCGAAACCGGCGCGCGCACCGCTGCCGTGCACGAAGCGGCGAAGGCGAAGCGCATCAACCTGCGCCGCGTGAGCGCGACGCGCGTCGGCGTGTCGGTCGACGAAACGACGAAGCGCTCGGACCTTGCCGACCTGCTCGCGCTGTTCGCGCAAGCGGCCGGCGCGATCGACGTGCCGCACGTCGATGCGCTCGACAGCGCCCTGACCCGCGCAGGCGCCAGGGCCTCCGTGCCCGCCTCGCTGGTCCGCACGAGCGCATACCTCACGCACCACGTCTTCAACCGCCACCACTCCGAGACGGAGCTGCTGCGCTACCTGCGCGGCCTCGCCGACAAGGACCTCGCGCTCGACCGCTCGATGATCCCGCTCGGCTCTTGCACGATGAAGCTCAATGCAACATCGGAGATGCTGCCGGTGACGTGGCCCGAATTCGGCCGGATCCACCCGTTCGCGCCCGCCGAGCAGACCGTCGGCTACCGCGAGATGATCGACCAGCTCGAGCAGATGCTCGTCGCCGCGACCGGCTATGCGGCAGTGTCGCTGCAGCCGAACGCCGGCTCGCAGGGCGAATACGCCGGTCTCTTGATCATCCACGCATACCACGCGTCGCGCGGCGAAGGCCATCGCGACGTCTGCCTGATCCCGGCGTCCGCGCACGGCACGAACCCGGCGTCGGCGCATATGGCGGGGATGAAGGTCGTCGTCGTGGCGTGCGATGCGCAGGGCAACGTCGATATCGAAGACCTGAAGGCAAAGGCCGAGCAGCACTCGAAGCAGCTCGCCGCGATCATGATCACCTACCCGTCGACGCACGGCGTGTTCGAGCAGAACGTCCGCGAGATCTGCGAGATCGTGCACGCGCACGGCGGCCAGGTCTATGTGGACGGCGCGAACATGAACGCGATGGTCGGCCTGACCGCGCCGGGCCAGTTCGGCGGCGACGTCTCGCACCTGAACCTGCACAAGACGTTCTGCATTCCGCACGGCGGCGGCGGACCGGGTGTCGGCCCGGTCGCGGTCGGCGCGCATCTCGCGCAGTTCCTGCCGAACCAGGTGTCGACCGGCTACAAGCGCGAGGCGAACGGCATCGGCGCGGTGTCGGCGACGCCGTACGGCTCGGCGTCGATCCTGCCGATCTCGTGGATGTACATCGCGATGATGGGCGCAAGGAACCTCACCGCCGCGACCGAAACCGCGATCCTCAACGCGAACTACGTCGCGAAGAAGCTCGCGCCGCACTACCCGGTGCTGTACGCGGGCCCGGGCGGGCTGGTTGCGCACGAATGCATTCTCGACCTGCGTCCGATCAAGGACTCGAGCGGCATCCAGGTCGACGACGTCGCCAAGCGCCTAGCCGACTACGGCTTCCATGCCCCGACGATGAGCTTCCCGGTGCCGGGCACGCTGATGGTCGAGCCGACCGAATCGGAATCGAAGGAAGAGCTCGACCGCTTCATCGAAGCGATGATCGCGATCCGCGAGGAAATCCGCGCGGTCGAGGAAGGCCGCGCCGACCGCGAGGACAATCCGCTCAAGCACGCGCCGCACACGGCGGCGGTGGTCGTCGCGAACGAATGGGCGCACGCGTATTCGCGCGAAACGGCGGCGTACCCGCTGCCCTCGCTCGTCGCCCGCAAGTACTGGCCGCCGGTTGGCCGCGCGGACAACGCGTATGGCGACCGCAACCTGTTCTGCTCCTGCGTTCCGATCGCCGACTACGAATAACCGGCGCCCGTTCGACATCGTGACCGAGAGACGCAAGCCGCTTCCCGCGGCTTGCGTCTTTGCCGTGCGCGCTCAAGAAAACGCCGGGCCGCCCCAAGTTTCGCCCCGAAGGAAGTCCCCTTGGGGGTCTGATGCGCAGCGACAGGTTTGGGGCGCTCAAAAGCGGCTAACATCTGACACCGAAATCGAACCAACGAAGGAGTTCCGCATGGGGCGAAAGGTGCGAACGATGACAAGGCACGGAACGCTAACGCTGTTGAACCAACGAACCGGTGCGCCGCTCGCGCCGTTGCTGCTCGCCTGCGCGGCAATCGCGGCGCCGCTGCAAGCCGCCCACGCCGCGATGAATTTTTGTGCGGCGCCCGCGCTGCAAAGCAGCGAGCGCACGAACGCCGACCCGGGCGTGCAGGCCCTCGTGAAAAACGTGCAGGCGCGCCTGAACGACCAGCCGAAGCCGCTCGAGCGGCTGCACACCGAGGGCACGCTGCCGCACGAAGGCATCTACGATCAAAGCGTCGAAGCGGAAAAGGATCTGGACCTGATGCGCAACGCGGCGCTCGCGTGGCGCGCGACGAGCGACGACCGCTATCTGAAGCTGGTCGACCGTTTCCTGTACGCCTGGGCGACCACCTACCGCCCGAGCTTCAACCCGATCGACGAAACGGATTTCGAAGGGATGATCCTCGCGTACGACCTGACCGCGAGCGCGCTGCCCGTGAAGACGCGCAACGCGACCGCAGCTTTCATCGCGAAGCTCGCGAACGGCTATGTTGCGCAAATTGACGCACAACCGCGTCCGCTTACTGGAACTTTTCGCAACAATTGGCAGAGCCACCGGGTCAAACTGGTGGCGATGAGCGCGTTTACGCTCGACGACCGCAAGCTGATCAACGCCGCGCAACGTCTCTTCATCGAGCACATCGGCGACAACATCGCGCCGGACGGCTCGACCGTCGATTTCGCCGAACGCGACGCGCTGCACTACGTGACCTACGACTTGCAGCCGCTCGTGACCGCCGCGCTCGCCGCGCGCCGCCACAACCGCAACTGGCTGCCGGAGCGCGCGGCCAACGGCGCCACGCTTGCCGCTGCGCTCAACTGGCTCACGCCCTATGCGCTCGGCACGAAAACGCACGACGAATTCGTGCATTCGAGCGTCGCATTTGACGCCAAGCGCCGCGAGGCGGGCTTGCCCGGCTATTCGGGCGAATGGGACCCGAAGAACGCAACCGAACTCTTTTATCTCGCAGCGCGGCTGAACGGCCGCTACGCGCCGGTCGCGCTGCAGTTGTCGCCCACGCCGCCGGCATGGCTCGCAGTCTGCCTGCCGCTGCCGGCGCGCTGAGCATTTCACACATCAGGAGCAGCAATGGCAGTCAGCGTTTTCGATCTCTTCAAAATTGGGATAGGGCCGTCGAGCTCGCATACGGTCGGACCGATGCGCGCGGCGCTGATGTTCGTCCAAGGACTTGAGCGAGACGGGCTGCTGGCGGCCACGGCGTCGGTCAAGGTCGACTTGTACGGATCGCTCGGCGCGACCGGCAAGGGCCACGGCACCGACCGCGGCGTCATGCTCGGCCTGATGGGCGATGCGCCCGACACCGTCGAGCCCGAGACGATCGCCGCGCGCCTCGAGGCCGTGCGGACCTCGCGCACGCTCGCGCTGCTCGGCACGCACAGCGTCCCGTTCGTGCCGAAGGAGCACATTTCGTTCTATCGGCAGGCGCTGCCGGAACATCCGAACGGCCTGAAGCTGCGCGCGTTCGATGAGGCAGGCGAGACGCTGCGCGAGGCGACGTATCTGTCGGTGGGCGGCGGTTTCGTCGTGACGGCGGGCGCGCCGAATACGAAGGTGCTGCAGGCCGCCGACCAGCGGCCGCATCCGTTCCGCACCGGCAACGAGCTGCTGGCGCTGTGCGAATCGACCGGCAAAACGATCGCGCAATTGATGTGGGAAAACGAGCGCGTCTGGCACCCCGAGGAAGAGACGCGCACCGGGCTCCTGAAGATCTGGGACGTGATGCAGTCGTGCGTCGCGCGCGGCTGCGGCATCGGCAACCCGGACGCCGACGGCACGCTGCCCGGCCCGTTCCAGGTCAAGCGCCGCGCGCCGCAGCTTTATCGGACGCTGTCGGGCAATCCCGAGCAGGCGCTGCGCGATCCGCTGTCGATGGTCGACTGGATCAACCTCTATGCGATCGCCGTCAACGAAGAGAACGCCGCGGGCGCGCGCGTCGTCACCGCGCCGACCAACGGCGCCGCGGGGATCATTCCCGCCGTGCTGCATTACTACACGCGCTTCATGCCGGGGGCGAACCAGCAGGGCGTGATCGACTTCCTGCTGACGGCGGCCGCGATCGGCATTCTGTACAAGCTGAACGCGTCGATCTCGGGCGCGGAGGTGGGGTGTCAGGGCGAGGTGGGCGTCGCGTGCTCGATGGCGGCGGGCGCGCTCGCGGCCGTGATGGGCGGCACGCCGAAGCAGGTCGAGAACGCGGCCGAAATCGGCATGGAGCATAACCTCGGCCTCACCTGCGACCCGGTCGGCGGGATGGTGCAGATTCCGTGCATCGAGCGCAACGCGATGGCGTCGGTGAAGGCGGTCAACGCGGCGCGCATGGCGCTGCGCGGCGACGGCAGTCACTATGTGTCGCTCGATTCCGTCATCAAGACGATGCGCGAGACCGGGGCGGATATGAAGACGAAGTACAAGGAGACGTCGCGCGGCGGGCTGGCGGTGAATATCGTCGAGTGTTGAGGCGCGGTCATTGATTGAAGGGCGGCCTACGCGGCCGCCCGATTTCCCCCCGCCCGGAATCCCATTCCCCTAAGCTTAATGATAGGTAGCAGGGGGAGCACCCAATACGCCGACGGTACCTGAGTCGTCTGCAGGTGCTCCGCTGTTCGTGCAGCCTGGGGCCCATCCGGGCAATCCGGCTGCCACGCAGTCGTCGATCGAGGCGGTTTGCGCCGCGTGATGGACGTCAACCCGGTGTAGCACGCAGTCGTGCCCAGGAAGCTGGGAATCCAGAACCTCGCGTGCCGTCAGCACGTCGGCGAATATCGCAGCTCTTTCCAAGCCTTCGGGATTCACGTTGGACCAGAATGGCACGCCAAGTATTTCACCCAGGAATGTTCCCCACCTCGGGCTATGAACGACATAGGCAACCTTGCGTTCGGAGCCAGCTGCGAGAAGCCCCATTTCGTCGGCCAGGCGAGCCGCCTCGATAATATTTTTTGCCGCCAGTTTCGAACGAATGGAAGCGGAAATGCGCTCGCGTAGCGCGGTCTCGGATAGGTCCAGCGACAACGCAATCTGATCGAGTGTTTGCCCGCGGGCTGTTGCATCCAGAATTTGAATCTCTAGGGTGGACAGCGCCGACCTTTTGAGCGCAAGCGCCTTGTCCCGGCTGATATACCAATCAAGAAGCTCGGCGGAAAGTGCACCGAAGAAGACGCGATTTTCCCGCAACGGCTCTTCGCCGTGATCCGCCGGAAGCGTCGAGTTCGATGCGTATAGAACGCCAAATTTCGATGCTCGCGGCAGGTGTGCCGGAGCGACAATCCAACTGCGCATCCCGACCGCGCGGGCGAACTCGCCCATGTCGCGCCAACTGCCGGTCAGGTTTTCGAGGAAACCTACGTCCGACGAAAAATAGGGGCGCTGGGATTTGCCGGCGTGCATCAAGAAAGGATCCGTCGCATACCAGCGCTTCGCAACATAAGTCTGTGCCGCCGCAGTATCGTCGGGCGAGGCGATCAAAATCCGATACGCCGCTATTTCCCCTTCTGCGGATCGCTCACACAGAAAAAAGAAAGCCGTGCTCGCCCCCATAGCACGCGTTATCGCGCGAACATTCGCGATCAGTTCACTCTCGTCCGGGACACGAGAAATCTCCCTGATTGCGGAATGAATCGCATCGCGGCCATGCAGCTCTCGGCTAGATATCTGTTGCGGCATCCGGTTCGTCGCACTCTCGATCATTTTATGCACAGCGGGTTCGATGACTCTGCTATAGGGTTCAGCTCGGAGGAAGCCTTGCAGGCTTCTCTTGCACGCCAGAACAACCTGAGTTACCCGGACGTCTCCGAGCCGATTGCCCAAAGAGCGCAGGTCGCGCTCAAGCAAGATACCGGCTTTTCCCTCTCTAACACGCAATTGAATCGACTCAGCACCTACGCAAATAGTCTGAACCTTCGGCTCGCACGAAAACATGTCAGCTAGACCCGTAAATATGCTTAATGATTAATATAACTAATCAAAACCCAGTGACCTCCATGAAGGAATTGCCACAAGTCCACGCCGATAGTCAAGCAAATGACAATAAGGTTTCCTTCTCAATAAGATAGAGGCAATGCGGTACGTTTTATCGACAAACGTACAACGGACGTTTGCATCCATTCACGGGGGTTCGCCAATGACGATAGCCGATCGCCTTTTACCGCCGCTCGACGCATGGGGTTTCGTGAAAGCTGTTGCGCATACGTGTCGGATGAGGCTGCGACCGTTGCCACCTTGGTGCGAACCAGCGCTTACGTGCTACGAGGCTCAATTGCGCGAAACGCTGGCAGCCGATGATGTGACTCGCAGTCTGCGGTTCGCGGAAGACGTATGCGTCGACTTCGCACGGAAAATTTTGCCGGCGCACGTGCAAGGTGGATTTAACGGTCGCAAGGGCCGCTATGCGCTCACGCTCATAGCGTGCGGCAGTTCGCTGGCCGCCCACCCCGATTTGCAACGGTCGGTCGGCGTCAATGAATGGCGAGCAATGAAATGGCTGGCGGTTCAGCCCGCGTTTTGGCCATTGGTCGAACTATATCAGTCGCCCGAGCCGCGCCATTTTTGATTGCAGTATCAACGACAGCGCTGAAATCTACCCGATCTGGCGAAAAGCCCATTTCCCCAGAAAGAAGACCACCGCCAGGATCACGGCATCCATCATCATTAATATGGGAATTGGATTTTCCCACTTATCCATATTGGTAGTGCGCCTGGGGGCAATTTGCATATCTCCTCACCGCAGGCGGCACATCGCCGCCACTCGGCGTAAGCTGTCAATGCTTTCCCCCCACATCCGCCCCACCGTCCCCAACCGCCAGGAGGACCTCACGCAATGCCGAATGTCGCCGATTCCGCCACCGTGACGGGTGCGCGCCTCATAGTCGATGCGTTGCTCACGCACGGCGTCGACCGAGTGTTCTGCGTGCCGGGCGAGAGCTTTCTCGCCGTGCTCGATTCGCTTCACGACGAAACCGAACGCATCCAGACGATCGTCTGCCGCCACGAGGCCGCCGCGGCCAACATGGCCGAGGCGACGGGCAAGCTGACGGGCCGGCCCGGCGTCGCGCTCGTCACGCGCGGGCCCGGCGCGACGCACGCGTCGATCGGCGTGCACACCGCGTTTCAGGATTCGACACCGATGGTCCTCCTCATCGGCCAATGCGCGCGCGAACACCTGGACCGCGAGGCGTTCCAGGAGATCGACTACCGCCGCATGTTCGGCCAGATGGCGAAATGGGTCGCGCAGATCGACGACGCGCGCCGCATCCCCGAATACCTGAGTCACGCGTTTCATACGGCGTGCGCCGGACGGCCGGGGCCGGTCGTGCTGGCCCTGCCCGAGGACGTGCTGTCCGATCCGTGCCCAGCGATGCCTGCCGCGCCGGCGTTCCAGCGGGTCGCCGCCTCTCCCGCTCCTGCGCAGATCCGCCAGCTGCGCGACCTGCTCGAACGCGCCGCCCGGCCGATGGTGATCGCCGGCGGCAGCGGCTGGACACCCGCAGCCTGCGCCGACTTGCGCCGCTTCGTCGAAGCGTGGCAGTTGCCGATCGGCTGCGCGTTCCGCTATCAGGACACGATCGACAACGAGCATCCGAACTACGCGGGCGACGTCGGCCTCGGCATCAATCCGGCGCTCGCCGCACGCATCCGCGATGCCGACCTTTTGCTCGTGATCGGCCCGCGCCTCGGCGAAGCGACGACCGGCGGCTACACGCTGCTCGATATCCCGAAGACGAAGCAAACGCTCGTCCACGTCCATCAAGGCGCGGAAGAACTGGGCCGCGTCTATGCGGCCGATCTGCCGATCGTCTCCGGCATGCCCGAGTTCGCCGCCGCACTCGCGGTGCTCGAACCGGGCGCCGCGCCCGCGTGGACCGGCAGCGCGCAAGACGCCCACGACGCGTATCTGGAATGGCGCAAACCGCGCCCGATGCTCGGCGAAGTCCAACTCGGCGACATCATGGCGCAACTGCGCGCGCGGCTGCCGCACGACGCCATCGTCACCAACGGCGCCGGCAACTACGCGATCTGGCTCCACCGTCATTTTTCCTATCGGCACTACCGCTCGCAGCTCGCGCCGACGAGCGGCGCGATGGGCTACGGCGTGCCCGCGGCGATCGCGGCGAAGGCGCTATACCCTGAGCGCACGGTGGTCGCCCTCGCCGGCGACGGCTGTTTCATGATGGCCGGCCAGGAACTCGCCACCGCGATGCAGTACGGGCTGAACGTGATTTTCATCGTGGTCAACAACGGGCACTATGGAACGATCCGCATGCATCAGGAGCGGCACTACCCTGAGCGCACGCATGGCACCGGCCTCACGAACCCCGATTTCGCCGCGTTTGCGCGCTCGTTCGGCGCGCATGGGGAAACGGTCGAGCGCACCGCGGATTTCCTGCCGGCGTTCGAGCGCGCGACGGCGAGCGGCCTGCCCGCGTTGATCGAGCTGCGCGTGCCGAAGGAAGTGAGCACGCCGAACGCGACGCTCGAACAGATCCGCGAGCAGGGCCGCAAGGCCCGCGCCCGGCCACAGTAGGCAGTAGCAAGCAAAGCTTGCCGCCGCGGCACGCAAGACCGATTCGTGCTGCGACGGCCAGTTAAGCAGGTCCACATCGACGACGAAAGAGGGGACCCATGGCTGACTCGCAATCCTTCCTGCAGGCGCGCGAATTCCTGCTGCGCCATCGCGAGGACTACGACATCGCGTATCGCGACTTCAAATGGCCCGCACTGATCGAGTTCAACTGGGCGCTCGACTGGTTCGACCTCTACGCGCACAACAATCACGAAGCGGCGCTGTGGGTCGTCGACGAAGACGGCAACGAGCAGAAGCTCACGTTCGCCGAGTTGTCCGCGCGCTCGAACCAGGTCGCCAACTACTTGCGCAGCGTGGGCGTTGCGCGCGGCGACCGCGTGCTCCTGATACTGCCGAACGAGCCGGCGCTGTGGGAAGTGATGCTGGCAGCCATCAAGCTCGGCGCCGTGACGATTCCCGCCACGCTCTTGCTCACGCCCGCCGATATCGCCGACCGCATGACGCGCGGCGAGGTCAAGCACGTGATCGCGTCGGCCGCCGCGGCGGAAAAATTTGCAGACGTCGACGCGTCGGTCACACGCATCGCCGTCACGCATGGGAACGGCGCGGCGCACGACCCGGCCCCCGCCGGCTGGCGCCGCTACGCGGACGCCTACGATCTGAGCCCGTGCCACACGCCCGAGGAGCGCACGCTCGCGACCGATCCGATGCTGCTCTATTTCACATCGGGCACGACGAGCCGTCCCAAGCTCGTGCTGCATAGCCACCAGAGCTACCCCGTGGGCCATTTGTCGACGATGTACTGGATCGGACTGAAGCCCGGCGACGTCCACTGGAACATCAGCTCGCCGGGCTGGGCGAAGCATGCTTGGAGCAGCGTGTTCGCGCCATGGAATGCGGGCGCGACCGTGTTCGTCAGCAACGCCGCGCGCTTCAACGCGAAGGCGGCGCTCGAAACGCTCGTCACGCACGGCATCACGACGCTGTGCGCGCCGCCGACGGTCTGGCGCATGCTGATCCAGGAAGACCTCGCGTCGTATCACGTGAAGCTGCGCGAAGCGGTCGGCGCAGGTGAGCCGCTGAACCCCGAGATCATCGAGCGCGTGAAGAAAGCGTGGAAGATCACGCTGCGCGACGGCTTCGGGCAGACCGAGACCACCGCGCAAGTCGGCAACTCGCCGGGCCAGCCGCTCAAGGCAGGCTCGATGGGGCGGCCGCTGCCCGGCTACCGGATCGCGCTGCTCGATCACGACGACCGGCCCGCCGACGAAGGCGAGCTGTCGCTCGTGCTCGATCCGCGGCCGCTCGGCCTGATGGACGGCTACGTCGACGATCCCGCGAAGACCGGCCACGTCATGCACGGCGGCTTCTATCGCACCGGCGACATCGCGCAGCGCGACGCCGACGGCTACTACACCTACGTAGGGCGCGCCGACGACGTGTTCAAAGCCTCCGACTACCGCATCAGCCCGTTCGAGCTGGAGAGCGTGCTGATCGAGCATCCGGCGATCGCCGAAGCGGCGGTGGTGCCGAGTCCGGACCCGGTGCGGCTCGCGACGCCCAAAGCGTTCGTCGCCTTGCGCGCGGGCTTTACGCCGACGCCCGAAGTGGCCGGCGATATCCTGCGCTTCGCGGCGCAAAAGCTTGCAGCGTACAAGCGGATCCGGCGCATCGAGTTTTACGAGCTGCCGAAGACGATCTCGGGGAAGATCCGGCGCGTGGAGTTGCGCAAGCTCGAAGCGGCGCGCATCGGCGACGCGCGGCGCGACAACGAATACTGGGAAGACGATTTCGACAACGCGACGGCGAGGGATGCGCGAACACCGAAATGAGGGGCTGTAAGGGCGGACCATGGAAGCCGGCAAGCAAACAGGTTGCAAGAACGGCTTCCACAGACTGCATCACCGAGCAACGCCCGCGGGCGGAAGCCCCGGTGGCAATCCCGGCGGCGGGCCCGTGTCCGCAAGGCCGAACGTCGGCATCGAACTCGGACACTTGAAGGTCTTCAGCACATCGCTCGTCAACGGATTGGCGACGCTGCCCGTATTCAAGATATCGAGCACAGCCTTGCGACCATCGAAGTCGAACGCAACGCGCGCACGCCCCGGCGTCGCGGACTCGGCCATCTGCCCCTTCTGCAGCATCCGCATCAGTGCCCAGGGGCCGTCCGTCGCAAGTGTCGAGGTGTCCGGCCGGATGCGCGGATTCGCCGTAATCTCCGCATGGACTCCGCCGCGCGGCCCCGGCCAATTCACCACCCAAGGCACAACCGGCCCGTGTTGATAGACCGTGGTTTGCCCGTCGATGTCGAGCGTCAGGCTCAACACGTTCGGATCGAGTTCCGGGATGCGGATATCGACCTTCCATGCGAGTTGCTTCTGGCCGGCATCGCTAAAAAATACATCGCGAATCGCCTTGGCGTGCTGGAAGGGCTCGAGATCCGGTCCCTGAACGGGTTCGGTCGCACCGGGCAGCGTCTTGTAGCGCCAAGGTCTTGCCGACGTATCGACGAATGGCGCGAGGGTCTTCGTGAAGAAGTCGTCGATGACGCCGCCCTGGGCGAACATCCGCGTGAAGTCGTCGATGCCGATCTCGCGCTTGCCGTCCGGGGCAAACGGGTAGTTGCCTTCGACCATCAAGCGGCAGGTATCGCCGACGACCGCCTCCATCTGTCGCGACAGCAGTTGGCCGATGCGCCGGTTGACCTCGCGCGAGCCCTGCGCGGCCATGTCCAGCAGCACCGCGCGCAACGGCGGGGGCATCGTATTGGCAGTGATCTTCAGCTTCGCTGCCGTGTCGCCGGCCGGCGGCATGCTGTTGTTGACGAGCGCGTTTTCCGCAACCGTCAGCGCCGTGTAGTAATCGGTCAGCAGATTCGTGACGCCATCGACGCCGGTCTTGTTGGCCGGTGCGGTGCTCGCTTGATCCGCACTCCGAGCGTCGGCGCTGCCGGTGACCAGCTCTCGCAGTGCCGCGAAACGGTTGTCGACCAGTTCCCGTTCGACTCCTTCCTCCGCGCGGATGCCGAGCGTGCCGGACAGCTGATCCGCGCTTTGGCCATGATCCGTGGCCCGGCCCGCCTTGACGCCGTCCGCCGTGGCACCGTCCGGCAGTGCGACCGGTTGGGCAAGCGTCGTTTCGCGCACCGCCGCGCGCGCGAGGCGGGCCAGCGGCGAGTCCGGCGCCGCGAAACGGCGCAGCACTTGCAGGCTGAATCCCAGACTCGTCCCCGTCACGGCGCGAATGTCGCCAAGAAACGCATCCCACTGCTGCGCGTACTCGTTCAGATATTGCCGGCGAATGGCATCGGTCAGCGGGTCGTCTGCGCTTGTGGAGGTGCTTGCCGTAGCGGCTGTTTGCGTCGGCGCGGACACACCGCCCAGGTACGAGCGGCCCATCACCCAAGCGTCGTCGTCGTGCGCGGCCTGCACGAATTCGGGCAGGCGCTTGGCGAACAGGGTGCGGTAGCCGTCGAACGTGAAGAGGCCCGGCACACCGCGCGAAAGCGGCGCGCCGCTTGCGCGCGTGAAGACGGTGCCCGCCTGCGGGCCGACCGCACGGATCAGCGTGAATTCAACGGGTGCTTCCTTTTGCATCGCGGCTTTCGCACGCTCGTACAAGCGCTGCGTGACGTTGCTGCCGTCGAGCAAGGCGCGCGCCTGCTGGATCAGCGCGTCGTTGCGCAGCAACGGCGACTGCACCACGCGCGCGCCGGAAAAGAGCTGCTGAACGTGGTCGATCATCGACACCCGGCCGCCGAACACCGCGGCGCTGTCTGTCGTTGCCCAGTCGTCCAGCAGCCATGCCTTCACATCGGCGGCGTTGAATTTCGGCTTGTCGTAGAGCATCAGGTAGACGCGCAAGGTATCGTAGGCCGCTTTCGAATCTTGCTTGGCGATGGCCCGCGAGATCACGTCCTCCATTCGGCGGACGATTTGCGGCAGCAGAAGGTTGTCTTCGAGTGCGTTGTAGGTGTGGTGGCTTGCGGTGACGAGGTCCGCTGCCGCGTATAGGCCGTAGCCGTAGGAGGCGGGCGGGTTGGCTAGGTCGAGGCCTGGATACGTGGGCAGGGCGCGCGCGTCGGTTAGTGTGTCGGGGATGGCTTCCGGCTTCGGGTCTTCGTATAGCTGTGAGACTCGCGCAGCGAGCGCTTGCGCCTTGTGCCCGATAGCGTCGAGATAGCCGTGGTTGTTGTCGAAGCTCACCCATAAGCCGATCGCCAGCCATGTGAAGAAGAGGCAGGCGAATGCGTGGCCGCAAAAGCGGACGACGCGCAGGCGCGTTTCCCAGCGCAGGTTCGGGCGGACCAGGTGGGATTCGGGGATGATGATCTTCGAGATCAGGTCGTGCAGGAAGTAGCTTTTGCGGGCGGCACACTGCGGCGTGAGTGCAGGCGGTTCCCGTCCGAGTTGCGCCGCATGGAATCTAGCGATCGTATTCGGCTGTGCCGCGATCTCCCTGCCGCTCTGCGCTGCACTGGTAAAAAACACGCCCCGCAGCGTCGTGTGGAGTTGCGTGCAGTCATAACGCGAATCGACGAACACGCGCTCGATCAATTCCTCGACCCCGCTAACCAGCGCTGAAAACTCCTCGGATAGAACGGCCACCTTGCGACGTTTAAACACGTCGTATTCGTCTAACAGGCGGTTGTTGACTCCGTCGGTCAGGCGTGAGGCAAGCAAGCCAAGTTCCTTGCGGCAAAGAGTGCTAATGCCTTCGTTCGCGATGGTCTCTTTGCCGTATGGCAGCGCGAAGCCCCATGTCTGCGTGCGGCTCTCTGAAGTGAGCGAGCCAAAGTATTCGGTAAAGCCGGACAACTGATCCATCTTCGTGATCAGCAGGTACACCGGAAAGCGAATGCCCAAATTCGTGCGAAGTTCGCTAAGCCGCCCGCGAAGCGCCGCCGCCTCAGCAATCCGCGCGCTTTCGTCCTCGCTGACGAGTTCGGCCGCATCGACGGTCAAAATCGCACCATTGATCGGCGCGCGCGGACGGTACTTGCGCAGTACGCTTAGAAAGCCGAACCATTCTGCTGCGTCGGCACCGTGGCTCGAATTACCGAATTCGCGCCGAACATCGGTGGCGGCAGACGACGCGGCGTCTTCGGCTTCGATACTCGTAGCGCCCTTGTCGCTTGCGGCGGCTCGCAGCGGCACCTCGCGTTCTATCGCCCCGCGGCACGCGTAAAAGCCGGGCGTGTCGATCAGTACCGCATCATTGGTAAGCCACCATTGAACTACGTCGGTGCTCCTTGCGAGCGCATCTGGAACCCTCTGCAACTGATCGGCAAGCGGAAACGAGAGACCGGCATTCAGCAAGGCATTCGTTTTTCCCGACGCCTTCGAACCCAGCGCTATGTACCACGGCAGTTCATACAGATAGCGCCTGCGCTGAAACAGCCGTCGCAGCCCGCGGGCTCCCGTTCGCATCGTTTTTAACTCGGCAAGCGCCCCAGCAATGATGCCATCGACTTGCCCGAGTCGAGCCGAAGCGGCCGATGGTTTCGCCTTGTCGCCGAATTCGAGAAGGCTTTTGACGAAGCGCTCGTTAGTGCGTAATTTTTCCCAAAGCCGCATCGCCCAATAAGCGGCGAACAGCGCCAACACGATCGCGACGCCAACTAAGCGTGCCGATGTTGATGCGAACGGTTCCGTGTGCCGGAAGCTAAAAAGCGGCGATGCATACCAGATAAGCAGACAAACGAGCCCGACGAACACCACGCTGGTGGACCAGCCGGCGAGCCAGAGCAGCACGCCGCCAGATAACAGTGCGATTGCCAGGACACGCATATCGGCGCGCGCAAACGGCTCCATCCCCCCAAACGCGATAACGGGTCCGATAAACCAGATCAGCAGCGCGATCGCCACCAGCGCGAGAACGGTGAGGAACTGGCGTGTCGCCAGTAACGATAAGAACTTCTTCATGCTCGAATCCTGAATGGCCTTTTTTTAGCTGCTCGATGACGGCGCAACCGTGACTTCGACTCGGCGATTCTTCGCGCGGCCTGGCGAGCTGTGGTTGTCGCTGATCGGGTCGGCGTCGCCTTTGCCGATGACCTCCAGGCGGCGTGCGGGGAGACTTGCCGGCGCAGGAGGGGGCGGTGTCATGTCCGCGATGGCGCCGATTTGCTCATGGACACGATCGCATTGTTTCAGCAGTTGGTATTTGTAGTAGCCGAACATGCCGAGCAGGATCAGCAACAGCACCACCGCCGAAATCCAGGCCGGAAACTCGTAATACGACATGCGCTTACCGGCCACAATAGCCTGCACGCCCGGAGGGAGGGCGTCTGGCATGGGGCCGCGCTGTGCGACGATTTCGTCGTGAATCCGCTTACGCACAGTGTGATGTTTTCTGCGACCGTCTGGGTCGAGCCGGTACTGGCCTTCGAAGCCATAGCTGAGTATTCGGTAGATCACTTCGAGAAGGTCGAGATGATCGTGCGAATCGAACATCAAGCGGCCGATCAGCAGATAGATTTTTTGACCGCCGTCGCGGTCTTCGTGGAAGGCGGTTGCGAGGTCGTTGCTGCTCCATACCGCACCGCTTTCGCTATTCATGCCCCAGGCGGTTTGCATAGCTGCCTCATCCAGCGCGGTACACAAACAATAGCGCGCACCGAGCATGTGGTCGCGCCGGACGTGGGCTTTTTCGCAGAGGGTTTGGAAGGTATGAAGCTCTTCTTCTAGTAGCGATCGAAATACGATAACGGCGTCGGATTCCAGGAATTCTGGCATATCGGCCAACGCCCGCAAAAGGGGGCGAGCGGCTTCGAGCAATGGATTTTTGGCATGCTTGATGGTTGGCAGGCGAGCGCTGGAAATTGTGGACCAGGAGTCGAGGTAAGGGTGCCGTTTTGGGGATAGGTGCGCGTTGATACTGGTCATCGGTTACGCTCTTCGTCTGTCACTGTTTGCTCATTGAATTGAGAATCCCGCGTGCACGCTTAACCTCTTCAGAGCGGTTCCTTTGCGCTTGACCAATAGGT
Source organism: Trinickia mobilis (assembly GCF_017315705.1). GTDB lineage: Bacteria > Pseudomonadota > Gammaproteobacteria > Burkholderiales > Burkholderiaceae > Trinickia_A > Trinickia_A mobilis. Next base: position 70,783 of record NZ_JAFLRF010000031.1, read on the forward strand.
CCCAGCCAATACGTCAGCGAGAATGTTTGCCTTCCGTTAGTTCTCACTCCGAGATAACACTCGCCGCCATACGCGGCAAACCGACCATCCTTTCCCGTTGCAGGACACAATGGGTAAGCCTCGTAAAGTTCTCCGTCACGGTCTGATCGATGGGCCACCGGTGTCGTCACGTCGTACAAAGCCAAATCTCCTGTGTCTGAATCGATCCAATACGGTCTCGTTTGGCTGTAGACCCCAGCACACATCATGAGCGGGGCATCACAGAACGTGACTGTGTCTGACAGGTCGTCCGTACGTCGCGCAAGAGAATAAAATTTGACATTGCCATCCAGTCCAGATGCTTTAACCGCGTGGTACATACCCATCGGGCACCCCGCGCAGTTGAACACAAATATCTCATCAGTTAACCTGACTGAAAAAGTCTCATCGTGCGCATACGTTGCCACTGGGATCAGTGCAGCTAGCAACGCGATTCGGAGTTGTGTGCGTCAAGTTGTGCAAAAACGGCTGACCATAGTTTCAGTTGATTCTTTTGCGCGGGGCTCGGCGCGA
>NZ_JAFLRF010000032.1:0-62063 GCF_017315705.1 Trinickia mobilis
CTGTTCCTCTCGGCGTTCCCGAGCGCGGCGCTCACCGGCCAGTCGTTCATCGTCAGCCACGGCTGGTTCATGCAATGAAGCCGCACGCCAAAACAGAAAGGCAGGCGACCGACCCGTCCGGCGTCAATGTCGAGACCGGCGCTGTCCCGCACGCGCATCACGAACGGCGCGGGCGCCACCTGCCGTATGAAACGGTGGCGCTCGTGCTGCAGGGCGGCGGCGCGCTCGGCGCGTATCAGGCCGGCGTGTTCGAAGGCCTGCACGACGCCGGCATCGCGCTGACCTGGCTCGCCGGCATTTCGATCGGCGCGCTCAACACGGCGATCATCGCGGGCAACGCGCCGGAGCATCGCGTCCAGCGCCTGCATGAGTTCTGGGACACGATCTGCAAGCCGGCCGCCACGCTGCCGCTGCCGCGCGCCTTCGAATACGCGCTGTTCAACGGCACCGAAGCGACGCGCGCGATGCTCACCGCGTTCCAGGCGGCAAGCGCCGTGATGCAGGGGCAATACGGCTTCTTTCAGCCGCGCAAGCCGACGCCGTTTCCGTGGGTGTCGAGCAGCCCCGATACGGCGAGCTGGTACGACACCGCGCCGCTCAAGGCCACGCTCGAGCGGCTCTGCGATTTCGACCGGATCAACTCGGGCGAAACGCGGGTGTCGGTCGGCGCCGTGAACGTCGGCACGGGCAACTTCTCGTACTTCGACAACACGCGCATCACGCTGCGCGCCGAGCACTTCATGGCCTCGGGCGCGCTCCCGCCCGCGTTCGCGCCGATGGAGATCGACGGCCAGTACTACTGGGACGGCGGCGTCGTATCGAACACGCCGTTGCAGGAAGTGCTGCACGCCACGCCGCGCCGCGACACGCTCGCTTTCCAGGTCGACTTGTGGAGCGCGCGCGGACCGGTGCCGGACAGCTTGTCGGATGTCGCCGAGCGCACGAAAGACATCCAGTATTCGAGCCGCACACGCTTCGTCACCGACGTCCTGCAGCGCGAGCAGCGCTATCGCAACGTGCTGCGCGAAGTGCTCGACAAGGTGCCGGAAACAGTCCGCAAGGAAGACCCATGGTGCAAGCTCGCCCATGACCTGTCGTGCGGCAAGCGCTACAACGTGATGCACTTGATCTATCAGCAGCAGAAGTTCGAGCACGACTACAAGGACTACCAGTTCGGCGCATCGACGATGCGCAGCCACTGGTCGGTCGGTCTCGCCGATATCCGCAAGACGCTCGAGCACGAATCGTGGCTCGAGTTGCCGGATAACGACGCGGGCTTCGTGACGCACGACGTGCATCGAATCGGCAAGTAATTCAGCAAATAAGCGTCAGTCGACCCGCGCTCGCGCGGGATCGCGGGGAGGCGCTTGAACGACGACGCCGGGCGGCCGCGGGCCGCGCCGGCGTGGTCCGTTTGGGTCGAACACACAACGATTGCGCCGCGAAGGATATGGACGGGCGCTGGTACCTGATCGTGAAGGTTCGCGAAAAGGTGCGGGCAGAGTGGAAGCTGCCGATGTCGAACAAGCGCGACGCGGATCGGTGGACGCGGATTTTGACGCTGGCGCAGGCGCAGCGGCTATGAATGTGGGCAGGCGATGATTTTTCAATCCGCGATGCGCTGATTCACGAGGGCCACACCCGCGCACGAGTTGATTCAACCCCCGTCACCCTCCCGCCTTCGCATACAACGTCGATTCACTGAACCCTTCCGCCGACAGCACGCGCCCGACCAGAATCAGCGCGGTGCGCTCGATGTTCGTCGACTGCACCTTGCCGACGATATCGGCGAGCGTGCCCGTCACGCGTTCTTCGTCGGGCCAGCTCGCGCGGTAGATCACTGCGATCGGGCAATCGGCGCCGTAGTGCGGCTGCAATTCGTCGACGATGCGGGCGAGGTGCCGCACGCCGAGATGAATCGCCATCGTCGCGCGATGGCGCGCCAGATCGGCGAGCTGCTCGCCCTCGGGCATCGTTGTCTTCGTCGCATAGCGCGTGAGGATCAGCGTCTGCGAGATGTCCGGCAGCGTCAGCTCGCAGCCGAGCGCGGCCGCGCACGCGGCCGTCGCCGTCACGCCCGGCACGATCTCGTACGGAATCGCCAGCTCGCGCAGGCGCCGGATCTGCTCGCCGACAGCGCCGTATAGCGACGGGTCGCCGGAGTGCACGCGCGCGACGTCCTGTCCTTTGCGGTGCGCCTCGTCGAGCAACGTGACGATCTCGTCGAGATCGAGGTCGGCGGTATTCACCACGGCCTCGGCGCGATTGCCATCGAGCACCGCCGGCGGCACGAGCGACCCCGCGTACAGAATCACCGGACAGCTGCGCAGGAGGCGCTGCCCCTTGACCGTGATGAGCTCCGGGTCGCCGGGTCCCGCGCCGATGAAAAATACCGTCATGCAAAGCTCCGTGATGTTGTGATGTTCAGTGATTGCCGGAGAGTTCGCTTGCGAGCTTGCGGCATTTTCGGTGTCATCGCGACAACGCCTCGATCGCCAGCCACACACTCTCGGGGCTGTCGAATTCGCGATCGGCGGCGGACAGCGGCGGACGCCGCAACATCACGACCGGCAGCCCCCGTTCGCGCGCGACGGCTAGCTTCGCTTCGGTCGCGCGGCCGCCGCTGTTCTTGCTGACGATGACGTCGATCGCTTGCGCATCGAACAGCGCGCGCTCGCCTGCTTCGGTGAACGGCCCGCGCGCGTCGATCACGCGCGCGCGCGCGCTGCCGGGATGCGCGTCGAGGCAGCGCACGGTCCAGAACTGATGCGCGGGAATCTCGTCGAGATGCACGAGCGGTTCGCGGCCGAGCGTAAAGAGCGGGCGCGCAAATGCCGCAAGCGCGTCGACAATCCCGCCCCAGCCATTGACCATGCGCCAGTCGTCGCCGGCTTGCGGCTCCCACGCTGCACGGCGCATTGCCCAGCACGGCACGCGAGCCGCGCGGCTCGCCGTTGCCGCGTTCGCGCTGATTTGCGCCGCGTAAGGGTGGGTCGCGTCGACGACCAGCCCGATGCCTTCGTCGCGCAGGTAGCGCGCGAGCCCTTCTTCGCCGCCGAATCCGCCCACGCGGACCGTGCAAGACAGATCGTGCGGCACCTTGCCGAGCCCGGCGAGGCTGTAGACGTGTTCGCTCGAAAGCTGCCGTGCGATCTTCAACGCGTCGCCGGTGCCGCCGAGAAGCAGGATGCGCGCCGCCGTCATCGCGCGACTCCGACGATGTGGCCTTGGCGGTCGATCGCAAACATCTCGACGGCGACCTGCGGCGGCACGATCTCGCGCGCGACGCGCAACGCGTGCGCGCACACGATGTCGCCGAGCGCCACGCCTTCCTGCCGCGCGAGCGCCAGCGCTTGTTGACTCGTGTTGGCCGCGCGAATCGCCTCTTGCAGCGGCGCGAGCGCACCGTGCTCCGCGGCCCACGCGGCAAGCTGAGCCAAGTCGATGCTCGAATGGCTGCTGTGCAAATCGAGGTGTCCCGCAGCGAGCTTGCTCAGCTTGCCGAAGCCGCCGCACATGCTGAGCTTGTCGACGGGCGCGCGGCGCAAGTGCTTGAACACGGCGCCGGCGAAGTCGCCCATTTCGATCAGCGCGATATCGGGCAGACCGTAGTGCGCGCGCATCGCATCTTCGCTCGCATTGCCCGTGCACGCCGCGATGTGCCGATAGCCGTTCGCGCGCGCCACGTCGATGCCTTGATGGATCGACGCGATATAGGCCGAGCACGAAAACGGCCGCACGATGCCGGTCGTGCCGAGTATCGACAAGCCGCCGACAATCCCGAGACGCGGGTTCATCGTCTTCAACGCGAGCGCCTCGCCGCCCTCGACGCCGATCGTGACCTCGAAGCCGCCCGCATAGCCGTGTTCGGCCGCGAGCCCGGTGAGGTGATCGGTCATCATCTTGCGCGGCACAGGGTTGATCGCGGGCTCGCCGACCGCGAGCGTCAGCCCCGCCCGCGTGACCGTGCCGACGCCGGGCCCCGCGTAAAAGCGCACGCCGGGTTCCGGCGACAAACGCACGCGCGCAAACACGACGGCGCCGTGCGTGACGTCGGGATCGTCGCCCGCGTCCTTGACGGTGCCCGCTTCGGCGCCGCCCGCAGCGCCCGCGGCCTCGTCGATCAGCCGGCAGAAGGTCAGCGGCATCGGCACGTGCCGGCCCTTGGGCAGCACGATTTCCGCGACGTCGCTCGCGATGCCGGCCAGCAGCAGGCGCGCCGCGGCGAGCGACGTCGCCGTCGCGCAGCTGCCTGTCGTGTAGCCGCTTCTGAGCGGCCCGGGGTGTTCGGAGGTCTCGTCACGCATCATGTTCGTCGCGCGGCTTGGCGATCTCGAGCAGCGTGATCGGCAGCGCCGGCCGCCAGGCGTCGAAGCCGCCGAGCGGTTGCGCCTCGGCGACGGCGACGCGCGTGAGCGTCCCGCCATGCCGCTCGCGCCACTGCACGAGCACCGCTTCGCTTTGCAGCGTGACCGCGTTCGCGACGAGCCGCCCGCCGCCCGCGAGGCGCTGCCAGCAGATATCGAGCACGCCGGGCACGGTCACGCCGCCGCCGATGAAGACGGCGTCGGGCGCGGGCAGGCCGTCGAGCGCGCCGGGCGCGCGTCCCGCCACGAGCTGCAGCCCGGGGACGCCCAGCGCGTCGCGATTGTGTTCGATGAAACCCTGGCGCTCGGCGTTCGCTTCGATCGCGATGGCACGGCACGCGGGATGCGAGCGCATCCATTCGATGCCGATCGAGCCGCAGCCCGCGCCGACGTCCCACAGCAACTCGCCGGGTCGCGGCGCGAGACGCGCGAGCGTCATGGCGCGCACGTCGCGCTTGGTCAATTGGCCGTCGTGAAGATAAGCGTCGTCGGGCAAGCCGGGCGTCAGCGGCAAATTCGAGGCGCCCGGCGCGGCGCGGCAGTCCAGGGCGACGAGGTTCAATGCGGCGATCGGCTCGGCCCCCGCCCTGCCGGCCCGATCGCGCCATGCGTCGGCGCGCGCTTCGGTCATGCGCTCTCGCGCGCCGCCCAGGTGTTCCAGCACGATCATGCGGCTCGGCCCGAAGCCGCGCGCGGCAGCCAGCGCCGCGATTGCGGCGGGCGTGTCGCCATCGGCGCTCAATACGAAAAGGCGCGCGCCGTGCCTGAATTGCGCGTTCAACGCGGCAAGCGGCCGGCCGACCAGCGAGATCGCCGCCACTTCCTGCAGCGGCCAGCCAAGACGCGCCGCCGCGAGCGACAGCGACGACGGCGCGGGCAGCACGCGCAGTTCGCCCGCGGGCAACTGGCGAGCGAGCGTCGCGCCGACGCCGAACAGCATCGGGTCGCCGCTCGCGAGCACGCACACGGGCGCGTCGCGCTGTTCGAGCACGGGCGCGAGATCGAACGGACGCGCCCACGCTTTGCGGCGCGCGGCAAGTCGCGCGGGCAGCATCGCGAGATGCCGCTCGCCGCCGAACACCACCGACGCTTCGACGAGCGCCCGCCGCGCCGCCCGCCCCAATCCGGCGTAACCGTCATCTCCAATGCCTACCACGGTCAGCCACGCCGGCATCTGCCCATCCTCTCTTTCGAACTCGATTAATTCGTCCGCGGCATGCCTGGTGAGGGCCGCAGCGGGTTTGTCCATGGGGAAAAAAGGCATAATACAGCGTTCGCCGGCGCCCCTTCAGGGTCTAAGAGGGCACACAGCGCAACTGCGGCTGCCGCAAGCCTCCCCCGCTTTGCGGGGTGCTCGAGCTGCAGCGCGAAGCCAACCCCATGCACGCTTGAATCGATCCATGCCCCCCGCCACGCCGTCCATTGCGCCACGCCCCACGGGCTGCCCCGGGCTCGCGCGCATCGCGGCCGCGCTCGATGGCGGAATCTGCCGGGTCAAGCTGCCGTGCGGCGAGCTGAGCGCGGAGCAGGCCTGCGCGCTGGCGGACGCGGCCGAGCGCCATGCGTCGGGCGTCATCGAGGTGACCAATCGGGCGAATCTGCAGCTGCGCGGCGTGCAGGCGGGCGCTGAACACGCGTTGACGGAAGCGCTTGTCGATGCCGGGCTCGGGCCGGGCGGACGGCCGGATTCGCTTCAATCGCCGGATCGGCCTGCGCAATCGGCCACGAGCCTCGCAGCCGACGACGTCCGCAACATCATGGTCAGCCCGGCGGCCGGACGCGATCCGCAGGCGCTGGCCGACACGGCCGGGCTCGCGCGCGAGATCCTCGAGCGGCTGCGAACCGACACGCGCCTTCACGCGCTGTCCGCGAAATTTGCGCTGCTGCTCGACGGCGGCGAGCGCCTCGCGATGCTCGACCATCCGCACGACATCTGGCTCGCCGCGATGCCCGCGTCGGACGGCGATGCCCCGTTGTTCGCGTTCGGCCTCGCAGGCTGCCCGCCGGTTGCGGGCAGCGGCGGGGCGAATCGCACCGCGCTCGCAGCCGTCCCGCTGCAACAAGCCAGCGCATGGGTCGCCGCGTTGTTGCACACGTTCCTCGATCTCGCCGGGCCGGGCATCACGCGCATGCGCGATCTGCTCGCCGTTCGTTGCGCCGACGAATTGATGCGGCACGTCGAAGCGCGCCTCGATTTCCCGCTCTTGCGCGACGAGACCATCGGCGCGTGGCGCCGCGCGCCCGCCGACGCTTCATTGCGCCTCGGCGCTCACCCGCAGCGCACGGAAGACCTATGGCACGCAGGCGGCCAGCCGCCGCTCGGCCGCTTGAACGTGACATCCCTGCGCGGCCTCGCCACGCTTGCACGCGAACTCGGCAACGCGACGCTGCGCATGACGCCGTGGCAAAGCGTGCTGCTGCCCGACGTCCCGAGCTGCAACGTGGCGGCGGCCATCGCGGGACTGACCGCGCTCGGCCTCGCATGCAGCCCGGATGATCCGCTGACGCGCCTCATCGCCTGCGCAGGCTCGACCGGTTGCGCAAAAGGTCTCGCCGACACGAAGGCAGACGCCGTGCGCCTGGCGTCACGTCTGCCCGCAGGCGCGGAGGTTCATCTAAGCGGCTGCCCGCGCTCCTGCGCCGCCGCGCACTGCGCGCCGCATACGCTGCTCGCCGTGGCGCCCGGCCGCTACGACCTTTACCGGCGCGACGCACAGCCGGAACCGGGCTTCGGCCATTGCGTCGCGCGCCATCTGACCATCGACGAGGCTGCCGCCCATCTGAGACGGCAGCCCGGGAGCCCCATTGATGCTTGACTACATCCGCGACGGTCAGGAGATCTACCGCCAATCCTTCGCCGCGATCCGCACGGAGGCCGACCTCGCCCGCATTCCCCCCGACCTCGAAAAGCTCGCCGTACGCGTGATCCATGCGTGCGGGATGGTCGACATCGTCGACGCGCTGCGCTTTTCCGAAGGCGCCGGTGCCGCCGGCCGCCGCGCGCTCGCCATCGGCGCGCCGATCCTGTGCGACGCGCGCATGGTCGCCGAGGGCATCACGCGCGCGCGTTTGCCTGCGGGTAACGACGTGATCTGCATGCTCGGCGATCCGTCGGTGCCGTCGCTTGCAAAAGAGATGGGCAACACGCGCTCGGCCGCGGCGCTCGAACTGTGGCGGCCGCATCTGGCCGGCAGCGTCGTCGCGATCGGCAACGCGCCGACCGCGCTCTTTCACCTGCTCGACATGCTCGACGCCGGCGCGCCGCGCCCCGCGCTGATTCTCGGTTTTCCGGTCGGCTTCGTCGGCGCGGCGGAATCGAAGGCGATGCTCGCCGAGGACAGCCGCGGCGTGCCCTATGTGATCGTTGAAGGTCGACGCGGCGGCAGCGCGATGGTCGCCGCTGCCGTCAACGCCTTGGCATCGGAGGCCGAGTAAATGGCGCTGATCGATCGCCCGCAGCCGGGACGGCTCTTCGGCCTCGGCGTCGGCCCCGGCGACCCCGAGCTCATCACCGTAAAGGCGCTGCGGCTCCTGCAAGCCGCGCCGGTCGTCGCGTACTTCGTCGCCAAGGGCAAGAAGGGCAACGCCTTCGGCATCATCGAAGCGCACTTGAGCGACGCGCAAAGGCGCCTGCCGCTCGTCTATCCGGTCACGACCGAAGCCCTCGAACCGCCGCTCTCGTATGAAGCGGTGATCGCCGATTTCTACGACACGGCATCCGCGGTCGTGGCCGGCCATCTCGATGCGGGCCGCGACGTCGCCGTGATCTGCGAAGGCGACCCGTTCTTCTACGGCTCGTACATGTACCTGCACGACCGTCTCGCCGCGCGCTTCGAGACGCAAGTGGTGCCCGGCGTCTGCTCGATGCTCGGCGGCGCGGCCGTGCTCGGCTCGCCGCTCGTCTATCGGAATCAGACGCTTTCGGTGCTGTCAGGCGTGCTCCCGGAGGACGAATTGAAGCGGCGTCTCGCCGATGCCGACGCCGCCGTCGTGATGAAGCTCGGACGCAATTTCGACAAGGTGCGCCGCGTGCTCGATTCGCTCGGCCTCGCCGAGCGCGCGCTGTACGTGGAGCGCGCGACGATGGCGAACCAGCGCATCGTGCCGCTCGCCGAAGTCGATCCGATGGCGTCGCCGTATTTCTCGCTGCTCGTCGTGCCGGGGGAAAAATGGCAGGGATGAAACAACCCCCACGCTCACTTCGTTCGCTGCCCCCTCCCCCAAGGGGACTTCCTTCGGGGCGCGAGGGGGCGTCTCAGTACGCTTGGGGCGGCCCGGCGCGTACTGAGGCAGCCGCGACGCCGGTCACGCCCGCCGTCGTCATTCTTGGACCGGGTGCGCTCGCGACGGCCCGGCGCATCGCCGCCCGCTACCCCGGCGCGCAGGTGCACGGCCTGACGGGGCGCGTCGCAAGCGGCGGCGGCAACGATGGCGCCGATCTCGCGTATGCCGAACTCGGCCCGCATCTGCGCGGCCTCTACACGCGCGGCACGCCGATCGTCGCGCTGTGCGCGGCGGGTATCGTGATCCGCGCGCTCGCGCCGCTCCTCGCCGACAAGGGTGCCGAGCCGCCGGTGCTGGCCGTCGCCGAGGACGGCAGCGCCGTCGTGCCGCTCTTGGGCGGCCTGGGCGGCGTCAACGTGATGGCACGCGAGATCGGCGACGCGCTCGCCGTCGCGCCCGCCATCACGACGAGCGGCGAGTTGCGTTTCGGCACTTGCGTGCTCAATCCGCCGGACGGCTACGCGCTGTCGAGCCTCGAACAGGGCAAGCGCTTCGTGTCGGATCTGCTGGCGGGGGAAAGCACGCGCATCGAAGGCGACGCGCCGTGGCTCGACGCAGCACGCTTGCCGAAGTCATCGACCGCGCGGCTGGCGATACGCGTAAGCCCGGATGCGTGGGACGGCAGCAGCGATCAGTTGCTGATTCATCCGCGTTGTGTCGTGGCTGCGGTCAGGTCTGGAGCGCGGCTCGGCGACGCTGGTCATGAGATCGACGACGATGGCGACGCGCGCCGCATCGTCGATGCCGTGCGCAACGCGTTGAACGCCCATCGGCTCGCACCGCTTTCCCTTGCCGCATTGCTCGCGCCGTCGGAGCGAATGACGGACCCTGCGCTCGCACGGGCGGCTGAAGTCTTGAGCGTGCCGCTCCGTTTCGCCAGCTGCGACCAGCCGGCCGGCGCGCACAACGCACAAGCGCTAATCTCCGCCGCGATGCACACGCCGCATCGCGTGCTGGACGTATTGTCGACGCCGGATCGAAGCATCGCTCTCGCAGTCGGCGATGCCCCCGTCGATCTGCAAGCCATCGGCCAGGCGCGCGGCCGTCTGACGGTGATCGGCCTCGGCCCGGGCGACGCCGCGCTGATGGTTCCCGCCGCGCGCACCGCTTTGAACGAAGCGGCCGACATCCTCGGCTACGAAACCTACGTGAAGATGGCCGGCCCGTTTCGCGCCGATCAGCGCCTCCATTGCACCGACAACCGTCAAGAGCTGCAACGCGCGCGCGACGCGTTCGAGCTTGCGAGCGCGGGGCGATCGGTCGCCGTCGTGTCGTCGGGCGACCCGGGTGTGTTCGCGATGGCGGCGGCCGTCCTCGAAGCGCTCGAAACGTCGGGCAACGCGCGCTGGGCAGCCGTCGAACTCGCGATCGTGCCCGGTGTCTCCGCTGCCATGGCGACGGCCGCGCTTGCCGGCGCGCCGCTTGGCCACGACTTCTGCATGCTGTCGCTCTCGGACAACCTGAAGTCGTGGTCGATCATCGAAACGCGCCTGCGGCACGCGGCCAGCGCCGACCTCGTGATGGCGTTCTACAACCCGATCTCGCGGGCGCGTCCGTGGCAGTTGGACAAGGCACTCGACATCGTCCGCGAATACCGGTCGCCCGCGACGAAGATCGTGCTCGGACGCGACATCGGCCGCCCCGGCGCCGCGCTCACGACGACGACGCTCGGCGAGCTTCGCTCGGACCAAGTGGACATGCGGACGATGGTGATCGTCGGTTCGTCGACGACGCGCGCCTTTGCGCGCGAACCCGGGCGCGTATGGGTCTATACGCCGCGATGGTATGAGTGACGGCGTCCTTGCGCCGTCGTTTGAAGCGCGGTCGCGGCGGCGCTCTAGTCCGCCCGCTCTTCGATCGCATCGACGCGATCCGGATAAAACGCGAGATGGTCCTTGATCGCCGCGACCGCTTCGTACGGGTTCTCATACGTCCAGACCGCGTTCACCGAGCGCTCGCCGCCTGACGGAATCGAGAAGTACGCGCAATCGCCCTTGTAAGGGCAGTAAGTCGCGTGCGCGCTGCGTTCCAGCAGCTTCATGTCCACGTCTTTTCTCGGGATATAGAAGACGGGGGGATAGGCGGCCTCGCTCAGGGTCAGTGCGTCGCGCGTATCGGCGATGACGTTCCCCGCCAGCGTGACCACCACGCGCGACGTATTGCGCTCGATGGTGATCGGATGATCCGGGCCCGGAATCCTGACGGTCCGGGTCGTGATGGTGTCGGTGCTTGACATGGTCGAACTCCTTGTGGGGTCGCTTAATGATCCCGCAAACAGACGTTCCTTGCTCAGCGCTTCGAGCCCGGGCAAACACGTCGCCCGTGCTGAAGCGGTTTCTGTGGAGGGCCGATGAATCGATGGAGTCTCTTCAGACAAAAGCGCCGTGACCGGCGACGGGATACAAAAAGGGGACGCCCGGCGTCCCCTTGTGCTGTGCTTGGCCCGGCTGCTTGGCCTCAACCGCCTCCGCCGCCTTGCACGCCAAGCGTGATCTTGTTCGTGACCGACGTCACGCCAGGCACGCCCTTCGCCACTTCTTCGGCTTGGCCGATCTGCGAGCTGTCCGGCACGGTGCCGGTCAGAGTGACCGCGCCGCCGCGTGCGCGAACGAAGACGTTCGACACGTCGAAGCCTTGCGCTTTAGCCAACGCCTTGCGCACGGCAAGGCCCAGCTTACGGTTGGCCTGCTTGACGGCCTTCGCAGACGGTGCGGCCATCGTGCCCGAGCTGGCCATGGCGTCGCTCTGTGCATAGGCGCTCGATGCCACAGCGATACACACGACCACGCCCAGCGCTTTCAATATATCGGTTGCTTTCATGATTCTCCTTTTGCTTCGCTTGAAAACTACGCGTGTTGCAGATGGAAGAAACGAACCAACGACAGCCAGGCCGGGCAACAATATTTGCACTGCGACTCAAATATTGAAGCGGTGTCATGCGCCCTGTCCTGCCCCGGCCTGTGAAATCAAGCTTGTGCGCAAGGGCGCCGACCCTACGACGGCGAAAGCCAATGTAATCCAGCCAAGCGATAAGCGCAAAGCATTTAATGGGGCCCGCAAGAGGCGTGTTTATTGCGCGCGACAACGCGGGGCATCGAGCGGGCGGTTGGCCGGCCGGCGTCCAGCGCATCAGCTAAGCGTTCGCTACATTCAAATGAGGTTGCCGGCGCAACGCTCGCAGCCCCTTTGATCGCCCGCTCGGGCGGCATGTCGGCTTCGCGTTGCGCTGCGACCGAGTTAGCCACACGAACGGCCCAATTGCTGAGGTATGCTGCTCCCTTTGACACGTTCATACCGAGAGGGACAGATGCGGCGCGTCGTATTCAATCAAAAGGGCGGTGTCGGCAAGTCGACCATCGTGTGCAATCTCGCGGCCATCAGTGCGTTCGAGGGTCTGCGCACCCTGGTCATCGATCTCGATGCGCAAAGCAACTCAAGTCAATACCTGCTCGGCGCACGCGCAAGCGAAGCCAGTCCGAACGCGGCCTCGTTCTTCGAAACCGCGTTGACGTTCAGCTTCAAACCGGTGAATGTCGCGTCGTTCGTGCATCCGACGCCGTTCGAAAACCTCGATGTCATGCCGGCGCATCCCGATCTCGACTCCCTGCACGGCAAACTCGAATCGCGCTACAAGATCTATAAGTTGCGCGACGCATTAACCGAGCTGGACGAGATTTACGACGCGATCTATATCGACACGCCGCCCGCTTTGAATTTCTACACGCGCTCTGCGTTGATTGCGGTTGAGCGCTGCCTGATTCCGTTCGATTGCGACGACTTTTCGCGCCGTGCTTTGTACGCGCTGCTGGATAACGTCAAAGAAATCCAACAGGACCATAACGCGGCACTGGAAGTCGAAGGGATCGTCATCAACCAGTTTCAGCCTCGTGCCAGCCTGCCGCAGCAACTGGTCGACGAACTGGTCAGCGAGGGATTGCCGGTGCTGGATTCGCGGCTGTCTTCATCCGTGAAGATTCGCGAATCGCATCAGCATGCGATGCCGATGATCCACCTGGAACCGAAGCATAAGCTTGCTCAGGAATATCTGGCGTTGCATCGGGAATTGGCGGGCTAGTAGGCAAAGCGAGGCGTTGCCTAAAACAACGCCCCCTGCTGCGCCCGCACCATCGCCACGACGTCAAGCTCATGAAACCGCAGGCGCGCCCTGGCAAGATCATGCAGCAGTTGCCTCTGCAACCACATTTCAGCACCGCCGCCGAACGCCTTATCGAGCCGGAGCGCCATTTCAGGCGAGATTCCCGCCTTGCCGCTTAACAAGTTCGTCAACGCTTGACGGCTCACGCCAAGAATCTTCGCGCCTTCAGTGACGCTCAAGTTGAATCGAGCGAGACAGTTCTGGCGAACAGTCACGCCGGGATGGATGAATTCGGAATCGGCCATGGGTCGAAACAATACGGGCGAAATCAAGACCCGTCAACCGACAAGAATCGCTTGTCGACATGCGCTCGACGCCTTTGAACGCCGGGAGATCGTTCTTCAGCGCCGATTCTCTGGCGCTGACTCCGGCGGGCAGGTTGATAATGTCGAACGTTGGCGCCGGACAGCGCAGGCGTGCTGACCCGGCGCATCCCGCCGTGGCCGTGACTCCGCGCGAGCGGCCACGATGTCATTGCCAATCGAGGGCATAGCGGGCATCGGCACCGTATCCCGCGCGCGGCTGCGAGGCTCACGATGAGTAGCGACTTCACGCCGCCACGCGGCGAACCGCGTCATGAAGCGGCAGACGGCACGGGCGGCGCCAGGACCGGCGCCGCCGCCGACGACGATCCGAGCGTGCGCAACAACCCGCGCTACTACCAGATGTACCCCACGCTCACCGACGCGGAAATCGACAAGATGCGCCGCTTCGGCAGCCTGTGCCGCGTGGCGGCGGGCGACGTGCTCTATCGCGCCGGCAGTTCGAGCCCCGGCATGTTCGTGCTGCTGTCCGGCACCGTGAGCGCGATCGGCCGCGACGGACTGGGCCGCGAACGCGTGGTCCGCTCGAAGATGCAGCGCGGCGAATTCAGCTCCGATATCGGGCAGTTGTCCGGCAAGCCCGCGCTCGTGGATGCGCGCGTGATCGAAGACGTCGAAGCGCTGCTGCTGCCCTCGGCGGGGCTGCGTGCGCTGATGATCGCCGAGGCCGAACTCGGCGAGCGGATTACGCGTGCGCTAATACTCCGGCGCGTCGCGGCCATCGAGCGCGGCGACGGCCCCGTGCTGGTGGGCGCCGCCAACAACGCGCGGCTGGTCGCGCTGCAGACTTTCCTGAGGCGCAACGGCCAGCCGCACGTCGCGCTCGACGCGGAGCACGATGCGAGCGTCATCGCCCTGCTCGAACGCCTGGCCGCGAAGCTCGACGATTTCCCGCTCGTGATCTGCCCGAACGGCGCGGTGCTGCGCAACCCGGACGAAGGACAACTCGCATCTTGCTTAGGCATCCTTCCTGAATTCGACCCGGCGCACGTCTACGACGTCGCGATCGTGGGCGCCGGACCGTCGGGGCTTGCGGCTGCCGTGTATGCGGCATCCGAAGGATTGTCCGCGGCGGTATTCGACTGCCGCGCACCGGGCGGCCAAGCCGGCACGAGCGCGCGCATCGAGAACTATCTGGGCTTTCCGACCGGCATCTCGGGACAAGCGCTTGCCGGCCGCGCCTTCCATCAGGCGCAGAAGTTCGGCGCGCATATCGGCATTCCGTGCGAGGTCAAGGCGCTGCATTGCGAGACGTCTCCGCTTTCGGTCGAACTGGCCGACAGCCGGCGCATCCACGCTCGCACTGTCGTCATCGCGAGCGGCGCCGAGTACCGGCGCCCTCCGATCGAAGGCCTCGCGCGTTTCGAAGGCCGCGGCGTCTATTACTGGGCCTCGCCGATCGAAGCGCGGCTGTGCCGCAACGAGCCGGTGCTGCTCGTCGGCGGCGGCAATTCGGCTGGACAGGCCACCGTATTTCTCGCATCCCACGCAGAGCACGTGCATCTGTTCATTCGCGCCGCGAATCTCGAGCAAAGCATGTCGCGTTATCTGATCGAACGCGTCGCGTCGCAGCCCAACGTGACGCTTCACTCGCACGTCGAGATCACCGAGCTCGAAGGCGGCGACCGGCTCGAACAGATCCACTATCGCCGCGACGGCGCCGGCGACGAAATCATGAGGGTCCGGCACCTTTTCCTTTTCACCGGCGCGGAGCCCAACACGCGCTGGCTGCGCACCTGCCGCGTCTCGCTCGACGCCAAGGGCTTCGTGCTGACCGGCACCGACATTCCAGGCGAAGCGCAGCGCTCGCTGCCCCTGCAGACGAGCGTCGACGGCGTGTTCGCAATCGGCGATGCGCGCGCGGGATCGACCAAGCGCGTGGCCGCCGCGGTCGGCGAAGGCGCGGCGGTGGTCGCGCAGATCCATCGATTTCTCGTCGCAGCGCGCTGAAAAGCGCCGTCGCATGCCCGCCGCGCAGCATGATTGTTCTCGAATCCGCGACTAAGTTTTCGAAATGCGGGCATAGATATTCGCGGATTCAGGCTTAAATTGTTACCCACGGCCGCTGCCTCTTGGGCTTAGCGGCCATTTATCCAACTTCGCGGCGTGTGCGCTGCGCGGCTTTAGCGTGACCGCGCATCTGGGCCCAGCGCCACGGCAGCGGTTCGAACAAGAGGTGATGCCATGTTGCATGTGCTTGAAAGTGTCGCTTTGGTGTGCGCATTGATTGTGTATCTGGCGCCGGCAATGGAAGCCGACGCACGCGAGCACGACCACGCGCTCGGGATCACGCTGGTCAACATCTTTCTCGGCTGGACCGTCATCGGCTGGTTCGCCGCCTTGCGCGCGGCGCGTTCGCCGTCCAGCGAAAAGCGCGTAGCGCGTGTCGCCATCCGGATCCGGCGCGCGGCCGCGCATGCCACCGTCGACAAGATCGTTGCGCACGCAAAGAACTGCGCACCGTTTCAGCGTCAGTCCAAGGAAGGGCGTCGCGCGATGCCGGGGCACTGCGTAACGCGTTGAATGCTCGACGCCCGCATCGATCGCGAGCGACACAGGACGGAATGTGATGCGATCGAGTCTATCTTCGCGGCACGTTTCGCCCTACCCGCCGGCGCACATAACACTTATTGCCGGAAAGAATGACGGGGCGACTCGGACTGCGCCGCGCTCGCCGACTCCAGCGTCTCTTCGACGAAGCTGACGAAGGCGCGCGCCTTTGCGCTGACCATCCGGCCCGCGGGGAACACCGCCCACAGTTCGATCGGCGGCAACATCCAGTCGTTGAGGACCGAGCGCACACGGCCGTTGCGCAACTCGGCGGCAAACATCCATTCGGACGCGACCGCGACCCCGAGATCGGCCAGCACCGCCTCGCGCACGCCTTCCGCGGCGGTCACGGACACGCGCCCCGATACGGCGACCGACACTTCCGAACTTTTGCGCCGGAACGTCCACCCCGTGCCGCCGTAGCGCCGGCTGTAGACGATGGCCTGGTGCGACGCGAGCTCCGCAGGCGTGGCCGGCACGCCCGCCTTCTCGAAGTACGCCGGCGTCCCGACGACGAGCCGGCGCGCCTCGCTGACCTTGCGTGCCGTCATGCCCGAATCGTCGAGCTTGCCCATGCGCAGCGCGACGTCGATGCCTTCTTCGCGCAGATCCACGTTGCGATCGTCGAGCACGACCTCGAGGGTGAGATCCGGATACTTGTCGAGAAAGCGGCCCATGGCGGGCACGATGTGCAGTCGCGAGAACGTGACGGCCGCGCAGACGCGCAGCCTGCCGGACAAATTGGCGCCCGCGCCGCGTGCCGCAAGCTCGGCTTCGTCCGTCTCTTCGATCGCGCGTTTCGCGCGCTCGTAGAAGGCGAGGCCCGCCTCGGTGGGCATCAGGCCGCGCGTGGAGCGCAGGAGCAGCCGAACCGCGAGCCGTTCTTCGAGCAGCGCGATCGATTTGGAAACGGCAGGCTGCCCGACGTCGAGCAGCCGTGCCGCGGCCGAGAAAGACCCTGACTCCACTACGCAAACATACGTCTCCATCGCCGTCAGACGGTCCATGATCGTTCCTCCTCGTGCGAATGGTAGAGGCTCGCGCGGCGCACCGTCAAACGGCGCGCCGCACCCTCGATATATGCCTGGCTGGAATAGATGTTAGGCGCGCCGCCCGGCTTCTTCAGCCGCCTCGATTCAGGCACAGTTCCCCCAACGCAAATGCGTTCAAGTAACCCCCCCTTACTGACTATTTGCATCAGGAGAACCTCATGGCAACGATCAATGTCCCGACCCGCGACGAAGTCTCGCCGGCCAATCAAGCGATCTTCGACAATCTCAAGCGCAGCATCGGCTCGGTCCCCAACCTGTACGCGACGTTCGCGCATTCGGAGCACGCGCTCGGCAACTACCTCGCGTTCCAGAACGGCAAGAGCAGCATCACCGGCAAGGCGCGCGAAATCGTCAACCTCGTCGTGAGTCAGGTCAATGCCTGCGAATACTGTCTTGCTGCGCATACGATGATCGGCAAGATGAGCGGCTTCACCGACGAGCAGGTTCTCGAGATCCGCAGCGGCCGCGCGAGCTTCGACGCGAAGTTCGATGCGCTCGCCCGCCTCGTGAAGACCATCGCGAGCCATCGCGGCCACGCCGAGCAATCGCTCGTCGATGCGTTCTTCGCGGCGGGATGGACGAAGGAGAACCTCGTCGACGCAATCGTCGTGATCGGCGACAAGACGGTGACCAACTACCTGCACGCAACGACGCGCGTGCCGGTGGACCTTCCTGCCGCGCCGAAGCTGCCCGCGTAATCGCCGGTAAATCGCGGGTGCCAGGCGAGCCGCGCACATCGCTCGACGCGAGCGTTGCATGGGACCCGAGTAAGTGCTCTGCAGGCGGCCGGATTCAGTGCTGAAGCACTGACTCCGGCCGACAGTTGTGCCCGTCTCGCCCGCCGCACGCGCAGCGCGAATCTGCATGCCCCTGCCCGCCTGCCCTACAATGCTCGGCGAAGCCGACATCAGTACAAAGGGCACAGGGAAGAACCACACCATGCAGATACGAACCAGCGCGCTGGCGTTGCTTACGGCTTGTTTCGCCGTCAACGCGCACGCCGAAATGACCGCAGCGCAATACAAGCAATGGGCGCACGTAGACAACAACTCGGTGTACGCCGCCTACATCACCGGCACGATCAACGCGTTCGGCTGGGCCAACGGGGATCTGATCGCGAAGAAGCATCCCCCGCTCTATTGCCAGCCGAAAGACGTGATCGTCAGCAACCAGAACGTGTATCCGCTCTTGGACCAGTTCTTCACCAATCACCCCGACCTTCCCGACAATTTTCCGATCGGCCTTGCGATACTGCGCTCGCTGCAGTCGGCGTTTCCGTGCTGAGCAGGGTCGACCCTAGCGCGAAAGCCCTAAACTTTCTTGTCATCCTGACGTAAAACGTTCATAGGTAAGCATGCCCTAAAAAAAGCGCCCGCCAAGGCGAAGTGCGGCGCCGCCAAAACATGGGAGCACGGAGCATGGGGACACCAGGACAGGGCTTGAACCAGGAAGAGGTACCGGTCGGCACGCCGCTCGAATGGCCTATCGTCGACGAGAGCGGCGCGCTGCTGTTCGATCGCGGCATCACGGTCGCGGGCGAGCGGGATCGCGCGTTTCTGTTCGCGCATTTTCGTCCGCGCCGTCTGACGCAGCAGGATGCCGAAGCGCAATGCGCGCGCCGCAACGAAGACGAACCCGGCGCATCGCAGCCCGCGACGCTCAAGGACATGCACTTGGCGATCGGCGGCCTGCTCGGCATCCGCTCGCGCGCGGGCGGCAGCGCAATGCAGCCGAGCCGGCTCATCGGCTTCTCGCCGAACCAGGCGCTCTTTGTCACGCCGCCGCTCGCGGGCGGCCGTCCGGCGCCGTTGATGGTCGGCGAGAACGTCGACGTGGTGGCGATCGCGAGCCAGGCGGTGTTCCGCTTCGCGTGCACGGTGGAAGCGCTGTGCAGCCATCCGTTCGATTACGCGGTGCTGTCCGCGCCGGGCGCGATTCGCCGCCTGCGCGAGCGCAAGACCATCCGCGTTCGCACGCGGCTGCCGGTGCGGTATGCGACCAACGAGGCGGGCGACGTCTACGGCGGCCTCGCGCTGGCAAGCGGGATCAGCGCATCGGGAATGTCGTTGATTGCGCCACGCGCGCTGGGGTCGGCCGGCGAGCGCCTGAAGCTGGCGTTCCAGTTGTGCTCGCAAGACCTCGACGCAAAAATCGAAACGACCGCCGTCATCCGCAACGTGCATCAGGTGCCGGATTCCGATGGCGTCACCACGACGCACGGCCTCGAATTCGACCGGCTGGAACCGGTGCAGCAGTTGGCGCTGAAGTCGTTCGTGTTCGATCGTCAGGAAGATGCGGAGTATTGGACGGGCGCGGGCCGTTGACAAATTGCGTTGCATCAAGCCCGAAGGTCCTCCAGGGTTTTCCTTAGGTCATTTCAACGAGCGAGCAAATCCTCCGGCCGGCACAGCCTCGCACCCCACTCGCTCGCAAGGCGCGCGCAGCGGTTCAGCTTGAGCGCGCCGGTTTCGAAGTCGACGACGACGATCTGATCGGCCGCATCGGGCCGCGCCGGCCAATCGCGGCTGCGGCCGTCCGACAGTATCCACAGCCAGCGTGCTTGCGCAGGCTTGCGCCGCTTCGTGCGTTCGAGCAATTGCGCCGCACGGCGCACGCCCAGCGCAAGCGGCGTGCCGCCGCCGCCGCCCACCGGCTGCAGCCAGCGCTCGTTCCACCAGCGCGGCACGAGCGGACCGAAGCGCACGTCGGCGCGCGCGCCGCCGAAGCACACGAGCGCCGTTTCGGCGCGCGTCGTCGCCGCGTGCTCGAACATCGCGAGCAGCATGCCTTTCGCGAGCGCGAGCCGCTGGCCCGTCAGCATCGAGCCGGAACAGTCGAGCACGAAGCAATGCAGCACGCTCTCCCGCGACGCTTCACGCACGTAAC
The DNA here is from genome assembly GCF_017315705.1 of Trinickia mobilis. Taxonomy (GTDB): domain Bacteria; phylum Pseudomonadota; class Gammaproteobacteria; order Burkholderiales; family Burkholderiaceae; genus Trinickia_A; species Trinickia_A mobilis. The sequence continues at coordinate 19,619 of NZ_JAFLRF010000032.1, forward strand.
GCAGATGCTCGGCGCGCAAGCGTTCGGCGCGCTTGGCGGCGAGCGTTTGCGGCCACGCGATGCGCGTGCCCGGCACGCCGTCGCGTGCGACACTTCCTCCGCCCCTCAGCCATCGAAGACCGCTCGTCGAGTTCGGGCGAGCGGCGGCGCGCTTTCGATGGCTCAGCGTTTTTTTGCCGGATGCGCGGGCAGCGGGATGACGCCTTTGACTTTCGTGAGACCTGCCGGCTCGGGCGGCAGGTAGCCCCAGTCTCCGTCGGGCTCCGGTGTGCGCGAGGTATCCGGCAACGCTTCGGATTGCTGCGATGAGGCCGATTGCGCCGGCGTATCTGCCCGCGATTCGTCATGCTTGCGCCGCCGATGCCACAGCACCGCAACGGCCACGCGCTCCACATGCCCGGTCGTCACCGCGTCGCTTTGTTCGAGCGCGGCGAGCGCGCGCGCTGCGCGCAGCATCACGAGGTCGGCACGCAATCCGTCGACCGCAGCCTCGATGCACAATTCGCTCACGCGCGCGTGCACGGCGTCGTCGAACGCGAGACGCGGCAACGCTTCACGCGCCGCGCGAATGCGCTCCGCACACGCCGCCTGCTGCGCGGCATATCGCGCACGAAACGCCTGCGGGTCGGCATCGAAGGCGAGACGCGTCTTGACGATCTGCTGCCGCACTTTCGAATCGAAGCAGTTTTGCAATTCGACCGCGAGACCGAAGCGGTCGATCAGTTGCGGCCGCAACTCTCCCTCTTCGGGATTCATCGTGCCGATCAGCACGAAGCGCGCTTCGTGACTGTGCGAGACGCCATCGCGCTCGACGGTGTTCACGCCGCTTGCGGCCGCGTCGAGCATCGCATCGACGAGCGCGTCGGGCAGCAGATTGATTTCATCGACATACAGCACGCCCCGATGCGCGCGTGCGAGCAGCCCCGGCGAGAACCTCACCGAGCCGTCGCGCAGCGCCGCTTCGATATCGAGCGTGCCGATCAAGCGGTCTTCGCTCGCGCCGAGCGGCAAGGTCACGAGCCGTCCGTCGGGCAGCAACTCGGCGAGTGCGCGCGCCGCGGTCGATTTCGCGGTGCCGCGCGGCCCGCTGACCAGCACGCCGCCGATCCCCGGGTCGATCGCCGCGAGCAGCAACGCCTGCTGCAACGGCTGCTGGCCGACGAGCGCGGCAAACGGATAGTGAGCGTGGGGGTCGTTCATGATGCCTCCCGCCGGGCCGCCCCCAAGGGAGGCATCCGCCCCCTCGGGGGGCAGCGAACGTACGTGAGCGTGGGGGTCGTTCATTACCGTGATCCTTCGATGTGCTGCTCGCTCGCGAGCAGATGCTGCTCGACTTGCTCGCGATAAGCGCCGGGCGCCTGCCACAGCCCGCGCTGCATCGCTTCGAGCAGACGCTCGCAAATCGAATGCAGCGCATGCGGATTGTGACGTTGCAGGAAAGCCCGCGTATCTTCGTCGTTCAAATAGGCATCGGTGACGAGCGCGTACTGATGGCCGGCGATCACGCGCGCAGTCGCGTCGTAGCCGTACAGGTAATCGACGGTCGCCGCGATTTCCGCCGCGCCCTTGTAACCGTGCCGCTTCACGCCGTCGAGCCACTTCGGATTGACGACGCGCGAACGGATCACGCGCGCGATCTCTTCCTGCAGCGTGCGGATGCGCGGCGCGGCGGGGTTCGCGTGATCGGCGTGGTACACATGCGGCTGGCTGCCCGCGAGATGCCGCACGGCCGCCACCATCCCGCCTTGAAACTGGTAGTAGTCGTTCGAATCGAGCACGTCGTGCTCGCGGTTGTCCTGGTTCTGCAGGACCACGTCGAGCGCCGCGAGCCGCGTGCCGAACGCCTGCCGCGCTTCGACGCCCGCGCTGTGCTGCGCGTACGCATAGCCGCCCCAGGCCTGATACGCGCCGGAGAGATCGGCATCGGTCTGCCACTGCTTCGTGTCGATCAGTTCCTGCAAGCCCGCGCCGTAGGCGCCGGGACGCGCGCTGAAGACGCGCCAGCCCGCGCGGCGCCGCGCCTCGCTCGCTTCGACGCCGCGCGCGATCAGCGCATCGCGCTCGCGCAGCACGCGCGCGCGGATCGGATTCAGCGGCTCGGGCTCGTCGAGCTCGGCCACGGCCTGCACCGCCGCGTCGAACAGATGCATGACGTTCGTGAACGCATCGCGGAAAAAGCCGGAGACGCGCAGCGTCACGTCGATGCGAGGCCGGTCGAAGGCCTCGATCGGCATGATCTCGAAGTCGGTCACGCGATGGCTGCCCGGCGCCCACTTCGGGCGCACACCGATCAGCGCCATCGCCTGCGCGATGTCGTCGCCGCCCGTGCGCATCGTCGCCGTGCCCCACACCGACAGGCCGATCGCGCGCGGATAGTCGCCGTGTTCCTGCACGTGCCGTTCGATCAACTGCTGCGCGGACTTCAAGCCGAGCGCCCAGGCCGATTGCGTCGGCACGGCGCGGGTGTCGACCGAATAGAAGTTGCGGCCCGTAGGCAACACGTCGGGGCGTCCGCGCGAGGGTGAACCGCTCGGTCCCGGCGGCACGAAGCGGCCTTCGAGTCCGCGCTTCAAGTGACGCATTTCGTGCGCGCCGCAAGCGTCGAGTCGCGGCAAGAGATCGTGGCGCACACGTTCGAGCACGCGTTCGGTTTGCAGCAGCGTGCCGGGGGCGGGCGGCGCGATGGCTGCGGCTAAACGCTCGCCATCCGCGTCGCGGCAAATGTCTTTCAACAACTCGGCGGCCAGCCATTCGAGCCGTTCGCGCGTATCGCCGTTGTGGCGCCAAGGCGCGTCGCTCATCTGCTGCAGCAACGCGGGACGCGGCCCTTCCCACACCGCCGACCAATCCGGCGCGAGCGGATCGAAGATCGCGTCGACCTGCAGGTCCTTCGCGAGCGCCTCGATCAGCCCGGCATTCGCACCCTGCCCGCCGCCGACCGGAAAGCGCGCGAGCGCAAGCAGCGTATCGCGCCGCTGCTCGCGTCGCGGCGACTCGCCGAACGTATGCAAGCCGTCGCGAATCTGGGCCTCCTTCAGCTCGCAGAGGTAGGCATCGGCGCGCGTGAGCAGCGCGTCTTCCTCGTTTTGATCAGAAGGCAACCCGAAGCTCAGCTCCTCGTGCAGCCGATGTTCGACGATCGTCGCGAGGATCGTCTTGCGCAGCAGCTTCGCGCGGCGCGGATCGACCATCAGCGCTTCGTAGTATTCGTCGACTTGCCGTTCGAGGTCCTGCAGCGGGCCGTAGTTCTCGGCGCGCGTGAGCGGCGGCATCAGATGATCGATGATGACCGCCTGCGCGCGGCGCTTCGCCTGGCTGCCTTCGCCGGGATCGTTGACGATGAACGGATAGAGGTGCGGCATCGGGCCGAGCACGAGATCGGGCCAGCATGCAGCGCTCAACGCGACGCTCTTGCCCGGCAGCCATTCGAGGTTGCCGTGCTTGCCGACATGGACCACCGCATCGATGCCGAACCGGTGCCGCAGCCAGAAATAGAACGCAAGGTACGCGTGCGGCGGCACGAGTTCCGCGTCGTGATAGCTCGCGTAGTCGCCTTCGGCGCGCGTGCGCGCCGGTTGAATGCCGACGAACACCTGTCCGCAGCGCCAGCCCGCGATCATGAAGCGGCCGTGGCGGATCGTCGGGTCTTGCTCGGGACGCCCCCAGCGCGCGTTCAACGCATCGCGCGCCTCGGCGGGAAGCTGCTGGAAGTACCGCAGATAGTCGTCGAGCGCAAGGCTTTGCAGCGCCGGCCGCGCGTCGCGAACCGCGGGATCGTTCGTCACGCCCTGCGTAAGGGTGCGCATCAGCGCCTCGCCATCGGCCGGCAAGTCCGCGACGCGATACCCTTCGTCGCGCAGCATCGCGAGAATGTTCACGACCGACGCCGGCGTATCGAGACCCACGCCGTTGCCGATCCGCCCTTCACTGACCGGATAGTTCGCGAGGATCAACGCGAGCTTCTTGTCGGCGTTATCGGTGCGCCTTAGCCGGCACCAGCGCCGGCTCAACTCCGCGACAAACGCGATCCGCTCCAGGTCCGGCTGATAGCGCACGACATCGACTTCCGTATGCGGGCACCGGTACGCCAGCCCCTTGAAGCTGATCGCGCGCGTGATGATGCGCCCGTCGACTTCCGGCAGCGCGACATGCATCGCGATATCGCGCGAGTTCAGGCCGTGGTTGTCCTTGAGCCAATCGTCGCGATTGCCGCCGCTCAGGATCACCTGCATGACGGGAGCGTCGCCGGCGAGCGCGAGCGGTTCGGGATCGTCGATCGCCGACGCCGCGAACGCCGTCGTGTTCAATACGAGCACGGCATCCTGTTGCGCGCACAACTGTTGGACCACGTCGCGGCTTAACGCATCCTTGAGCGACGTGATCGCGATCGGCAGCGGGTTCATCCCCTCGTCGGCAAGCGCTTTCAAGAGCGCGTCGAACACCGCCGTATTCGCGGCTTGCAAATGCGCCTTGTAAAACAGCACCGCAACGACCGGCGCGAACGCGCGCCAATCGGCCTGCCAATGCTCGATCGTCGCCAGATCGTGAGCAGGGTGATAGAGCGCGACCGCGGGCAGCGGACGCGGCGGCGGCGGCTCCTCACCCCATCCGAGCCCTCGGTACGCGATGCAGCGCAGGAACGCCTCCGCGTTCTGCGCGCCGCCCTCGCGCAAGTAGCGCCATAGCTCGTGGCAGAACGCGGCGTCCGCCGTGCTCTTGGCGAGCAGGTTCGGGTCCTCCTGCAAATCGCCGGAGAACATCGCGAGCAACTGCCCGTTGCGCTCGGCGAGGGCGACCACCTGCTCGATCCCGTACGGCCAGTAAGCCTCGCCGCCAAGATGATCGACCACCACGACGCGCGCATGCTTCAGCACGTCGTCAATGTAGAAATCCACCGACGCCGGCTGCCGCAGGAACGTCACGTTCGCGAGCCGCACGCTCGGAAAGCCCTCGCCCAAGCGCGGAAACACGCTCGCCAAAAGCGACAGCGTCGTGTCGGCCGAACTGAGCACGACGATGTCGGCGGGCCGCTGATCGATGCGGATGACGCCGGCCGTGTCGTCGACGAAACCGCCCGGCGTGGTGCGCAGCAAGTGCATGACGTTTCCTGTTGCGGCAGCGTTACGCCTGTTGCGGCGGTTGCGCCTGTTGCGCCTCGGCTGCGAGCGCTGCGCTGAACGCGCGCTGCAACGCCGGCTGATCGAGATCCTCGCCGATCAGCACGAAGCGGCTCGCCGTGGCCTCGCCGTCCTGCCAGCGGCGGTCGAAATAGCTGTCGAAGCGCCGGCCCACGCCCTGCACGACAAGACGCATCGGCGCGCCGGGCAGCGCCGCGAAACCCTTCACGCGATAGATCGTGTGCTGCTCGACGAGCCTTTGCAGCGCGGCGACCGCGGCCTCGCGCGAACGCGTCTCGCCTGCCACGACGACCGAATCGAACTCGTCGTGATGGTGGTCGGCGTCGTCCGCGGAACCGTGATGGTCGTGACGCAAGTGAATCGTTTCTTCCGACGCCGACGCAAGCCCAAGCAACCCATGCACGTCGAGCTGCCCCATTTGCGCGGGCACGATCTTCACTTGCGGCGGAATCTCTTCGCGAATCGCAGCGACGACGGCTTCGTGACGCGCGCTGTCGAGCAAATCGGTCTTGTTGAGGATGACGAGATCCGCAGCGGAAAGCTGATCGGCAAAGAGTTCGTGCAGCGGCGATTCGTGATCGAGATTCGGATCGGCCAGGCGCTGCGCGTCGACGGCTTGCGGATTCTCCGCGAACTGCCCGCTCGCGGCGGCGGGACCGTCGACCACCGTCACGACCGCATCGACGGTAAAGCTGTTCTTGATCGACGGCCAGTTGAACGCCTGCACGAGCGGCTTCGGCAACGCGAGGCCGGACGTTTCGATCAGCACGTGATCGATGCCGCCACGCCGCTCGACGAGTTCTTCCATGACCGGAAAAAATTCTTCCTGCACGGTGCAGCACAGGCATCCGTTCGCAAGCTCATAGAGCTGCCCGGCTTGTTCGTTGCCTTCAGCATCGCAGCCGATGCCGCAGCCCTTGAGGATCTCGCCGTCGATGCCGAGCTCGCCGAACTCGTTGACGATCACGGCAATGCGCTTGCCGTCCGCGTGTTTGAGGATGTGCCGCAGCAACGTGGTCTTGCCGCTGCCGAGAAAGCCCGTGACGACGGTCACGGGAATTTTGCGCGTTTGCATTCAGCCGACTCCAGTTCAGGTGTTCAGGTGGATAGCGTGACTTCGATCTCGTCGTAGCGCTTCAAGCGATACACGAGCGCGGACACGATCCAGCTCAGGAAGAAAAGACCGATGACGAGATAGCCGAGCATGCCGAAATGGTCGGACAGCATGCCGACGAAATCCCAGAACGCCCCCTTCAATTCGAGCTTATCGGCGATCAAGGCCAGCGATTCGATACCGCCGATCAGCACTGCCACCAGCACCGACACGAATGTAATCGTCATGTTGTAGTAGATCTTGCGGATCGGACGCACGAACGCCCACTTGTAGGCGCCCATCATCATGATGCCGTCGGTGGTATCGACGAGCGACATGCCCGCGGTGAACAGGACCGGCAGCACCAGCACCGGCCAGAACGACATGCCGCTCGAGACTTGCGTCGCGGAAATGCCGAACAGTGCGATCTCGGTGGCCGTGTCGAAGCCGAGCCCGAACAGGAAGCCGATCGGGTACATGTGCCAGCTTCGCGAAGCGAGCTTGAACAACGGCCGGAAGAGGCGGGCAAGCAACCCGCGGCTGCCGAGCAGCAGATCGAGATCCTCCTCGACGAGCGGCTCGCCGCGCTGCACGGCGCGGAACGTGCGATAGACGGCTCGCAGCACGACGAGGTTCGCCGCTGCGAGCACAAAGAGGAAGAAAGCGGAGGCGCAAGTGCTGATCACGCCGCCAATGTCTTTCAACTCGGAAAAGTGGTTCGAGAGCGACGCCGTGGTCAACGCCACCACGACCGTCATCGCGATCACCACCGTCGAATGCCCGAGCGAAAAGAAGAAGCCGACCCCGAGCGGATTGCGCTTTTCCTGCAGCAACTTGCGCGTGACGTTGTCGATCGCCGCGATATGGTCCGCATCGACCGCATGGCGCAAGCCGAACGTATAGGCGAGGAGCGCCGTGCCGAGCAGCACCGGCCGGCCGTGAAAGGCCGCGAAGGCCCAGATCCACGCGCCGATATTGAACGCAATCAACAGCATGTAGATCCCGACGATCTTGCCGCGCAGTTCGGCCGGGCTGTCGTTGAACAACTGGGGAACAGACTTGAGCACGATTGCTCCTTGATGAACGGTCGACAAACACATGGATTGCCAACACGAACAGCACCGGCGATTGCCCGGCGTGCGGAGCATCGTCACGACATCGTGGCACTAACGGAAAAGCGCGGTGCGGTTCGTGGCAGTCGCGCCGCATCCCCGCGGCGCCAACCCCTTGCCTTGGCCGGTATCCGGGCTGGCGAAAGCGCCGCTTCACCTTCCCGCACGAGGCATTTCTCGCGCAGTGGCTAATGTGGGCACGGCCTTGCGTACGCACATCGAAGACGGCTCTGCATCGCGTTGAGCGATGCCTTCGCTTACCGTTGCGGGGGCAGCACAGGTTGGCTCGGCCGAAGCGGCCTTGCGCCCTGTTTCCCGTTTAACTGCGTGCGCGATGAACGCGCACACGAGCACCAAAGTGCGTGCGAGTGTAGGCGCGCCATCACGCACCGTCAAGGCGATGTAAGCGATATTAAAGATTTGCCTTGTGCTATCGTATGCGCGCGATTTTCGGCACCTTTCCCGCACCGTCCCGGGCGTTCATTCCCGTATTGCTCGTCACCGCCACCTCTGATGCAATCGCAAAAGCCGCTCACGCTTGGCATCGGCTGCCGGCGCCTCGCGTCGGCCGAACAGATCGACGCCGCCGTCCGCGCTGCGCTCGGCGCGCATTCGCTCGACGAGGTCCGCGCCGTCGCGACGATCGATACGAAGGCGCAAGAGCCGGGACTCGTCGCGTTTTGCGCCCGGCACCGTCTGCCGCTCGTGGCCTTCACGCGCGCGCAAATCGCGGGGCTGGCCGCGATGCCCACGCTCACGCCTTCGCCCGCGGCGCGTGCGCATCTCGGCGTCGACGGCGTCTGCGAGCCGTGCGCGCTGCTCGCGGCGCAGGGCGGGCGTCTCGTCGTCGGCAAGACCGTGCACGGCGGGGTGACGGTAGCCGTCGCCACCTCGACCGGCGACGCCGCTTGATCATTGCTCAAATGCGCCGGCATCGAACGCGCCGCGCGCTACGCTCGAACCACACGACCAGGACACTCCATGAAAACCGATCCCGAATCGCACCAACGCATGACCCAGCGCCGCCGCGAAGGCCACGAGAAAAAGCAGGCCGCCGCCACCGTCGAAAAGGGCCTTTTGATCGTCAATACCGGCACCGGCAAGGGCAAGAGCACGGCCGCGTTCGGCATGGCCGTGCGCGTGCTCGGGCACGGCATGCGGCTTGGCGTCGTGCAATTCATCAAGGGCGCGCTGCACACGTCGGAGCGCGATTTCCTCGGCAACCTGCCGAATTGCGACTTCGTCACGATGGGCGACGGCTACACGTGGAATACGCAGAATCGCGACGCCGACGTCGCCACCGCACGCAAAGGCTGGGATGCGGCGTGCAAGATGATCGAAAGCGGCGAATACCAGATGGTGATCCTCGACGAGCTCAATACGGTGCTGAAGTACGAGTACCTGCCGCTCGACGAAGTGCTCGGCGTGCTCACGTCGCGGCCCGGGATGCTGCACGTCGTCGTGACGGGGCGGCATGCGCCCGACGCGCTGGTCGAGGCAGCCGATCTCGTCACTGAAATGCGGCTCGTCAAGCACCCCTATCGCGAGCAGCACGTGAAGGCGCAGCGCGGCGTGGAGTTCTGAACGATGTCTGCGTGTCCTGCGCTGCTCATCAGCGCACCTGCATCGGGCCAAGGCAAGACCACGATCACCGCGGGGCTTGCGCGGCTCCATCGGCGGCAAGGGCGGCGCGTGCGCGTTTTCAAGACCGGCCCCGATTTTCTGGACCCGATGATTCTCGCGCGCGCAAGCGGCGCGCCGGTCGAATCGCTCGACTTGTGGATGGTCGGCGAAAGCGCGTGCCGGCAATTGCTCGCAGAGGCCGCGCGCGAAGCGGATTTGATTCTGATCGAAGGCGTGATGGGTCTTTACGACGGCACGCCGTCGAGCGCGGATCTCGCGGCCACGCTCGGCGTGCCGGTGGCCGCGGTGATCGGGGCGAAGGCGATGGCGCAGACGTTCGGCGCGATCGCCTTCGGCCTCGCGAATTTCCGGCCACAGGTGCCGTTTTTCGGGGTGTTCGCCAATCGCGTCGGCTCGGAACGCCACGCGCGCATGCTTGAAGAAGCGGTGCCGCAAGGGATGCGATGGCTCGGCTATATCGCGAGCGCCGGTGAGATCGAATTGCCCGAGCGGCATCTCGGCTTGCACACAGCGGGCGAAATCGGCGACCTCGATGCGCGGCTCGAACGCGCCGCGGACGCGCTCGCCTCGACCCCGCTCGCCGAATTGCCCCCGCCGGTCGAATTCGCCGAGCCGCAGGCCCCGGCGCCCTTGCCGCGCCTCCTGGACGGCATGCAAATCGCGGTCGCGCGCGACGCCGCGTTCTCGTTCATCTATCCGGCCAACATCCGGCTGCTCGAAGCGCTCGGCGCACGCGTGCGCTATTTCTCCCCGCTCGCCGACGAGCCGCTGCCCGATGCGAGCGATGCGCTGTATCTACCGGGTGGTTATCCCGAGTTGCACGCGCCGGCGCTTGCCCGTCACACTCGCAGTGCCGATGCGATTCGCGCGCACGCGGCATCCGCCAAGCCGATCTACGCGGAATGCGGCGGCATGCTGTATCTGCTCGATGCACTGACGGACAGCGCGGGCACGACGACGCCGATGCTGGGCCTCGTGCCCGGGCAGGCCGCGCTGCAAACGCGTCTGTCGGCGCTCGGCATGCAGCAATTGAACGGCTTGCACGGCGCGATGACGGGGCACACGTTCCACTATTCGCGTGTCAGCACGCCGCTCGCGCCGGTGCTTGCCGCCGTGCATCCGCATTCGGGCGCGCCTGGCGAAGCCGTGTTTCGCTCAGGCTCGATCGTCGCAACGTATATGCACGGCTATTGGCCCTCGAACCCGGCCTTCGCGGCCGCACTATTTCATGGCGATGCAATTTGACGAATTGGAACGAGCCGCTGTCTACCGCGCCATTTACGAACGGCGCGACATGCGGCATTTCGTGCGCGAGCCGGTCGATGCGGCCGTGCTGCGGCGTCTCATCGACGCGGCGCATCACGCGCCGAGCGTCGGCTTCATGCAACCGTGGCGCATCCTGCGCGTAACGGACGAGAATCTGCGCGCGGCGTTGCGTGCCGCGGTGGAGCGCGAACGCGTGAAGACCGCCGAAGCACTCGGCGAGCGGCACGACGAATTCATGAAGCTCAAGGTCGAAGGCATGCGCGACTGCGGCGAACTGCTCGTGATGGCGCTGATGGACGGCCGCGAAAAGCACGTCTTCGGACGGCGCACGATGCCCGAGATGGACCTCGCATCGGTCGCCTGCGCGATTCAGAACATGTGGCTCGCGGCGCGCGCGGAAGGACTCGGCATGGGATGGGTGTCCCTATTCGATGTCGATGAAGTGCGCAGTTTGCTGAAGATGCCGGCCGGCGCGAAGCCGGTGGCCATTCTCTGCCTCGGGCACGTGGAGCAGTTCTATCAAAAGCCGATGCTCGAAATGGAGCGCTGGGCACAGAGAATGCCGGTCGCCGAATGCGTATTCGAGAACTATTGGCCGTGCGCGGAAGACAACGCCTGAAAAGCGCCTTTGCGCGCTGCCGTACAAACGACACCGCAAACAAAACAGGAAACAAAAAAGACCAGAACGGTTGCCGCTGAACCTGCGGCGGCGATGCGGATTGTTCAGAACATTCCGGCTGCACCGCTTGAATGCGCAATCCGGGCGTTCGAATCGAACCCTCGAAAGCGCGAGGGTTTTCTAACTTCCGATTCGAAAATGTTCTACATGCTGCCCGGCCGCCACGGCGCGGCGCAGCCAGTCGGGCAAATCGCCGTGACCGTCCCAGGTATTTCCATAGGCATCCCGGTACAGCACTTCGCGCTCCGCCTGGCGGTCGGCCAGCACGGACGCCGCGAGCGCCTCTTCGGTAATGCCATATTCTTCCATTCGGCGTCGCAGCCAACGAATGAGCCGGTCGCGGGCTTCGCCATTGAGTTGTTCCATCGATGATTCCGATACGGTTGATGCGGGAGCGCGCCGGCTCCAGAGGAATAGAGCCGAATCATACTCGACACGTGGCTAAACAGCGTTGCCGATCCCTTAATGCGAATCAAGACACTAGCGGCTGCGGTGCACGCTGGCGCCGAGCGAGACCCGGGGATCCGGCGCACCCTGCCGTTGGACGTTCTTAGCGAAGATTACCGAGGCGTTCTTTTGGCGCCACTGCATTGCAGCACGCCAGCGCCCTCATGATCCCCGCAAATAGATAGACAATCTGAAACTGCAATCGCGCCGATTTACACATTATGCGCGCCGGATTAGTTTGCGGCACTTTCCGGTGCCAAAGCGTATATCGAAACGCTAAGGTTTCGCAACACGATGTTAGCGCTTCGTTCGGCAACATCGTAAAAATGCGCAAATCCGTGGATCGAATTAAACGCGCCACGCCAGCCATCGCGGGCGGATTCCATCGCGCATGTTCGGAGACATTTGCGGTCAACCCGTTTGGCGCTGCGAAAGTCGGCGGCTATTCGGGCTTTGCGGCTGTCATGCGCTGTGGTTCGATCGCGGATGACGGCCTCGACGCACGCGGCGCGGGCGCGCCAATCGATCGACCGGTGCCATGCGCAGCCGAACGCGCACTCCCGAAAACGCTCACCTTTGATCGCGAACGGCGCTTTACCGCCCCCCCGCAAACGCCCGTCCAGCAAGCGAGTGCGGCAAGGCCGCGAGCGTAAGGCCGGAGGCTCCCGAAAAGACTCACCTTAATTGACGATTCATCGCACGGCGCTCGCAGCCAATGCCACGCCAGGGCAAGTGGTCGAGACCAGCAAAGTGCCGGACGAAGCGGCGCGCGATGCCGTGCTCCAGCGTCTACGCGATACCTATGGCGCGGCGAGCGTGGTCGATCAGATCGAAGTAGGCAGCATCTCGACACCGGCGAATTGGGCGTCGAACAACACGGCTGATGGGCGGGCCAGGAATCGGCGGATTGAGTTTCGGGTGGGGCGGTAAGTTGGCCTCGCCTTGCGCTTCCTGAGCCCAGGAATGCGATAGTGAACGGGCGAGACCGGACGAACCACCAGCAGCCATTGATTGGCCCGCCGGAGCGGGCGCAGAATAGCCGCGGCGCACGGCAGTTGCGCGAATGCGCCGCGGTCAGGCTGCGAGGCCTACTTCAAACGCGCTTGCAACTGGTCGGCAAGCTGCTTGGTTGCAGCTTTGGTCAGCGCGTCTTCGGCGAGCGCGTTGAGCAAGCCGAAGTCGTGGATCGTGCCGTTGTAGCGGGTCGTGGTGACTTCATTGCCCGCGGCATCGAGTTTGCGGCCGTAGGCCTCGCCTTCATCGCGCAGCACGTCGAGCTGTGCCACCTGAATCAGCGCTGGCGGCAGACCTTTCAACTGATCCACTGAAGCACGCAACGGCGAGGCGTAAATCTCGTTACGCTGCTTCGGATCCTTTGTATAAGCATCCCAGAACCACTTCATCATCGGACGCGTCAGGAAGTGGCCTTCCGGATAGGCGTTGTACGAGCCGTCGCTGAGATCGTTGTCCGTCACCGGCCACATCAGACCTTGAAAGCGGATCGCCGGGCCTTGCTTGTTCTTCGCCATGAGGGCAACGACCGCGGCCATGTTGCCGCCGACGCTGTTGCCCACCACCGCGAGGCGGCTGCCGTCCACACCGATCTCATTGCCATGTGCAGCGGCCCATTTGGTGGCCGCGTACGCCTGGTTGATCGCCACCGGATAGTGCGCTTCGGGCGACGGCGTGTAATTGACGAACACCGCCGCTGCCCCGGATTGCACGACGAGGTCACGCACCAGCCGCTCATGGGTCTGGAAGTCACCAAGGATCCAGCCGCCGCCGTGGAAGAACATGAAGACCGGCAGCGTACCCGTTGCGCCTTGCGGCCGCACGATCGTGATCGGCACGGTGATGCCGTCCTGCTCGATGGTCTTGTTCGACACGTCAATGCCGGACAGGTCGACCTTCACGCTGTTCTGCGCGTCGATCAGCACCTGGCGCGCTTGCGCCGGGGGCAAGGTGTTGATTGCCGGTCCCGTGCCGCCGTTCAGCGCATGGAGGAACTGACTCGTCACCCGATCGGGCGTGGCGGGTGCCACCGAGCTCGCCGCGAGCGCGACGGTGGTGCTGGCTGCGAGCGCGGCGGCGAGGAGCAGGGGCTTGAAAGTCTTCATGTCTTCTTCCGGTTCAAGATGAATGACTGACGTGGGGTTAAACGATCGTCAGGGTGACGTCGACGTTGCCGCGGGTCGCGTTCGAGTACGGGCAGACGATATGTGCCTTCTCGACCAGGGCCTGCGCCGCTTCGCGCGCCATGCCGGGCAGGGAGATCTTCAGTTCGACCTCGATGCCGAAGCCGTTCGGAATCAAGCCGATGCCGACGCTGCCGTCAATCGAGACATCCGCGGGGATGGCGATCTTGTCGCGCGCGGCCACGAACTTCATCGCCCCGAGAAAACAGGCGCTATAGCCAGCGGCAAACAACTGCTCGGGATTGGCGCCTTCGCCGCCCGCGCCGCCCAGCTCTTTGGGCGTGGTCAGCTTGAAGTCGAGATTGCCTGCGGGGACGACGGCACGGCCGTCACGACCGCCCGTGGCGTGAGCATGGGCGCGGTAGAGGACTTTTTCGATCGACATGATGAAGCTCCTTTAAAAAGACTGATTTGCCAATGGCAATTTATCTACTACTAGATAGATAAGCGGGAAAATAAATACCGCCTTCTATTTCACATCCCTCACATATCTATCTACTCACAGATAGATATGTGAACCAAACAAAGAGGTGGCCAGCCACCTCGTTTTGACTGCTTTACCGCGCAATCCTCATTGAAGCCTCTACATCTTCGAGTCGAGACTTCGTGTGAAACAACCGGCTCGTCAGCACACTGCCCTGAAACGCTGCAAACAGCGCACGCGCCGCGTTTTCCGGTTTGCCGTTCACTGCCAGCGTACGTTCCTGCGCGCCTTGTGCCAGAACCTTCGCAAGCCAGCTTTCGTTGGCCTTGAAAAACGCCTGCACGGCTCGCCGGATGGTGTCCGGCAGCGACTCGATATCGGCAGCGAGCATGCCGCACAGGCAGATCTGATTGCCGTCACCGAGGACCCTGCCAAACAACTTCGTGTACTTGCTGAGCTTGACATCGGCAGGAAACGAAGCGTCGATGGCGTGCAGGGCATTGAATACGTCTTTGCTGTACTCGTTGACCGCTTCCAGCACCAGATCGTCTTTCGACGGAAAGTAGTAATGGATGCTCGAGGTCTTCACTCCGACCAGGTTGGACAGATCACGGTAGCTAAAACCGTTGTAACCATGCAGCATGATGAGCGTGATTGCATGCTCGAGGATCTGTTCGCGCACTGTCGTTGTCGTTTCCATGTGCCGAACTATATCTACTCATAGATAGATTGTCAAGGGGTTGGGTTGCCGTGGGGCGGGACGGTAACAAGACATCGCAATGTGTGAAAAAAGCGCTGAAGTCTCACGCCGCGTAAGTTGCCGGCAATTCGAAGGAAATATCGGGAAGCCAAGCCGAAGGCTCGCTACTTGGCGACCGTTTCATTGCCGCGTCCATTTAAGGCCCCACGCTGAACGCATAAACCCTGCCGTCCCCCGCCACATAGAGCCTTCGCTCCGCCGCCATCGCAGTCACGAAATGCCGCAGCCCCGGCATGCGCCCGTCCGCGCCGCCGCCCGTGAACACGGGTTGGCCGTTGTCCGCGCGAAATCCATGCAGGCGGTCGTCGCCCTCGGCGCCCGCGATCCACGCGATGCGGTCGGCGCTGCCGTCGCTGGTCGTCGTGATCGGACTGCCCGCGCCGTCCACCGCCGCGCACCACGCGGTGCTGATCCCGCCGCGAGCCGCCGCGCCGACTTTGAGCGCGATCAAGCCGTCAATTCTCGCGCCGCCAGGGCAGGCGGCGCCGTCGCCCTGGTACACGACGAAAACGCCATCCTGCGCCGCGAACGATGCCGGCCCGGTGCGGATCGGCCTGCGCGCGACCTGCTGGACATCGAGCGCGCCGCCAATGCCGCCCAGGTTCTCGCGGTCGAGCAGATACGCCTTGCCGTCCTTGCCCAGCGCGACGATCAGCCGCCGGCCGTGCAACTCGACCGGCATCGGGTTCGCGCCGCCGAGGTCGAGATCGCGCTCGTCGAGTTCGAGCCAGTCGCGCGGCGCGAACGCGTCGCGCGTGCTCGCGGGGCGATGCAAATCGGGCGCGAGGCGGATGACCGCTTCGCCGTCGCCCCAAGTCGAGGTGCCCTCGGTGTTGCCGGTCGAGACGAAGAGCGAGCCGTCCGACGCGGCGATGCCGCCCGGCGCCCAGATGCCGCCTTTGCTCGCCCGCGTTTGCCAGGCGCCGGACACGCCTGGCTTGTCGAGCCGCAGGCCCACGACCCAGCCGTGGTAATCGCCGCAGTCGCCCCAATGGCCGCCGTAGGGCACGAAGAGCCGGCCCTCGGCGAGCATCAGCGCGCCGCGCTGGTTCTGCACGTCCGCCGTAAACGACATGCCGCGCGCTTGCAGGCCCGCTGCCACGTCGACCGGCCAGCCCGGCAGCACCGATCCGTCCCGTAACGACAATCCGTACACGAGGTGCGCCAACCCGTTTTGGCGAACCACCAGGGCGTCGAGATACAGCGCGCCAGTTGCCGGATCGATCACCGGCGTCCCCGTAATGCCGAGCGGATCGATGTTTCCGCACGGCAGCGCGGAGCGCGGCGCCGGCGTGCCGAGGACGGTCCGCCAGACGGCGCGGCCGGTCACGGCATCGAGCGCATCGACGACGTTTGCCTCCGTCGCGACGATCAAAAGCCCGTTCGCGGAGCCGGGCGGCCGCCAATAGAGGGGTTGCGCGTAGACATGGCCGTCGACCCTGCCGTCGAAGCCCGCATCGCGATGCAGGCGCGACGCGCTCTGCCACGTCAGGCCGGGCACGACGTATTGGCCGCTTCGATCGTCAGCGCGGTGATAGCCGGGAACGGCATCGGCGCCCTGTGCGCCTGCCGTGCCGCACAGCGCGCACGTCAGCCATCCGCAAAGCGCAAGAAGACGCGTAATCGGTCTGCCGATGGACATGGGCATCTCCGTTCAGAAAGCTAATTTGCCCCCCTTTATTTTTTCGCCGCCGACAGACGCCCGGCGACCCTGAAAGCCCCGTCCGGCGGGGCTTTCCGGATTATTCGAATCCACCTAATAGTCATTTCAAGCTATTAATACAATAAATCCATAGTACGTGTATACACTGGCTCCCATCGACGTTGCGCATCCACCCTCGCGACCGCAGCGTCATCCCGAAACTGAAGTCGTAACGATCATTGGAGTCCGTCATGAAGACCAAGCTGCTCGCCGCCCTGCTCGTCGCCGTGTCCGCCTCGATCGCCGCCCCCGCGTTCGCGAGCGGCTATGGCCCGGCACCGTTCTACAAGCCGCAAGACGGCGCACCGGCTGCCCAACGCGGCCAGAGCGTGCAAACCCTCGCTGTCGAACAACGCGACAACGCGGCGAACGTCGCCTTCGGCGGCGTGAGGGATTCGTCGTCGCAATCGGGCGCCCATGCGCAGGTCGACGGCCCGGGTTCGATCTACTTCGGCCGCCATTAATTGCCGCAACCAGCGCGGCTGAGCCGCGCTTGGCAACACCGTGAAGTACCGCCGGGCGTTCGCGACGAACGCCCGGCGTCGTTTTATCGATGCGCTCCTACGACGATTTGCGCGCCGGCCTGCCGTCGTGCGGCCCCATCGGACGCGCCGGCCAATCGACCCAGCGATCCTCGCGCGTCGCCTCATACGCTTCGTTCATCGGATAGCGGATGCGGTTTTCGTCCTTCGGCCTTTCGCCGATCACGAGCAGCCGGACCTCTTGATCCGTGTTGTTGAGAAACGTGTGGCAGATACCGGTGCCCGCCGGAAATGCAACCGAATCGCCGGGCGCGAGGCGATGCAGATGACCGTCGATCCACACGTCCGGCGCACCTTCGATCACGAACGCGAACTCTTCTTCCGCGCTTTCCGCATGCGGGTACGACGTCCGGCGCCCCGGCAAGAGCCGCACGTGGTGAATGCCGATGCGCGTCAGCCCGAGCTTGCTGGCGAGCGGCGCGCCGATGCCCTGCAGCTCGGTATCGCCCGGATAGTGCTTGTTGTCTTCGCCCTCGAGCGCTGTCCAGTGCCGGATGAAATCGGGTCGTTCCATTCGTCCTCCTGCGATGTGGGGTTGCCGGAAAGAAATCGGACTCGGCCGTGCGTGCGTTGACGGCGCGCGAAGTTATGCGGGCGGTTATCCGAGCGCCGCGATGCCGTCGTCGATCGCGGCGATGTCCGAAGGACGCACCACGCGCGCCACTTCCGCGCCGTCGCGCAGGAAGATCAGCGTGGGCCAGAGCTTGACCTTGAACGAGCGTCCCAGGGGCCGGCCCGGGCCGTCTTCGATCTTCAGATGACGCGCGTGCGCGAACTTGGCGAGCGCCTGCCTGATCGCAGGCTGCGCGCCTTGGCAATAGCCGCACCAATCGGTGCCGAATTCGAGAACTGTCGCGCCGGCGAGCGCGTCGACTTCTGCGCGTGTCGGCGCAGTCTTTGAATAGGCGGTATCGTTTTGCATCTTGGCTCCGAATGGCTAGCGGCCAGCGTCCGATTTGCGCGGACAGTCGTTTGCGCCGGGGATATTCGCCGTTGAAATCGCGTGCGTCGGTTGGCGCGCGAAGCGAATGGCGCTCGCAAAGTCAGCAGGTATTGTGACGCAAAGACGCCGGCGCTTCAGCGCGGCAAGACGGGGCGAAAATGTGCGGGCACTGCAGCGGTTGCGCGACTCGCTCATAACGCGTAACCTCGCCACAGGCTTTTTTCGCCGTCGCCGAATTCAATTCTTCTCTCATGACGAACCTTGCGCGCCCTTGCTCTGCGGGTAGCCGCCGCGATCTGAACGTCGTCGGCGGCGCGCGCGCTTGCGGTCTCGCCGCTTCTCCTCCACCTGTCGCGTCCCCTCCGAGCCTCGTCGGCGCCGGCACTGCGCCGCCGCCGTGTTCGACGGCTCTCGGCTGAGCTTCTCCGGCCGCCCCGAAAGTCTCCCGCAACTCGAAGAAGTGCAACTGCGCGTGATACACAGCCGCGCTGGCACGCGCGCGTCGTTCGAGTTCGCCGGAGTCCGCGTTTTCCTGACAGGTGACAACTCATGACTTCTTTACGAGCCGCATTTGCGGCCTATGGCGCGACCTCGCTGTTCGTCTTGCTTTGGAGCAGCGGCGCGATCTTCGCGGAAGTGGGCGTGCAGCACGCGAGCGCGTTCGCGTTTCTGGTGCTGCGTTTCGCGCTTGCGTCGTCGGTGCTGGCGCTTTTCGGCGTATGGCGGCGGCGCTGGCTTCCCGCCCCCGGCACGCGGCTGCAAGTCGCCGGCACCGGCGCATTGCTGACAGGCGGCTACTCGATCTGCTATCTGCTCTCGCTCGCGCGCGGTCTTACGCCGGGCGTGCTCGCGACGATCCTCGGCGTGCAGCCGATTCTCACGCTGCTGCTCGTCGAGCGCCGTTACTCGGCGGCGCGCATCGCCGGCCTCTGCGTCGCGCTAGGCGGCCTTGCGCTCGTCGTCTTTCGCGGCGCCGATGCCGTGCGGCTGCCGGCAGGCGGCGTGCTGTTCGCGCTGGCCGCGCTCGCGTGCATGACGTTCGGCGCGATTTTCCAAAAGGGCTTGAAACAGGCGCCGATCGACGTCCTGCCGCTGCAAAACGCGGTGAGCCTGGTGCTGTGCATGTCGTTTGCGCCGTTCGAGCCGCTCGCATTCAAGCCGAGCGTGAGCGTGCTCGTGCCGCTGCTGTGGCTGGGCGTCGTGATCTCGGTCTTCGCGCAACTGCTGTTCTATCGCCTCGTGCGAGGCGGCAATCTGGTCAACGTGACGAGTCTCTTCTATCTCGTGCCCATCGTGACCGCGTTGATGGACTACTTGTTTCTCGGCAATCGGTTGCTGCCGTCGGGGATGGCGGGCATGAGCGCGATTCTGCTCGGACTGGCGCTTGCGCTGCGCGCCGGGCCGGAGCGCAGGCGCTGATCCGCGCCGCTGCGCGATGGGCGGTTCGGGAATGTTCGCGCGGCCTCCGTTTCGCGCGGACATCCCCTTGGTAACGCGCTCGATGCTTTCGACACTACCGGCCGCGGAGCGTATCGCCGAGGCAATATTTTCCGTAGACGAGGCAGTGGGAAGGCTTGCTGTTCGTCTCGCCGTTTTTGGCCATTGCGCCGGACGTGGGGCGCAGGTCATCGGCCGCGGGTGCCAGGCAAGCCTGGTTGATGGACGTCAGCGTGACAAACAGTATCAATGCCCCGAGGAAGAGCGGCACCAGTGCCGCCCAGTGATGGAAATGCAAGCGATTCATGGCCGTGGCTCCTATCTATCGGTTTCGCACAAGCCCTTTTACTTATGGGTGTGAAATGAATGTTGTTTTCGAGTACTGCATGCCTGCGTCGCCCCTGTTCGGCTGAAGCGTCACGGTGCTTCCTGAAGCGCGCGGATCAACCCGATAAGCAGCGATACCCAGACAATCGATGTCAACATGCAAGCCCACAGGAAGAGCAGCGTCCACTCCAGACGGCTGAGCGGCTTGTCACGCAAGCTCCGGCGAACGCGCGTCAGCCGGCTGCGAGTGCGTCGCCCCGCAAGCCGGAAGGCGCGTGCCGAAAGAGATCGAATTCGGCTCACGTTGCCCACCTTTTCGGCTGGTACGCACGCCCGCGAATGGGGCGGGCGGGCGTACGTCGCACGCGCCTTAACGGCCGGCGCCTGCAAACTGCACGATGCCGCCGCTATTTCATAAGCGTCATTTGCACCACCTTCACGATGACGAGCGCGACGGCAATCAGCAGATAGCCCCGCAATACGCCCATCCAGACGCGCTTGGCGAGCGTGAGATTCGGCGGCGGCAGCTCGTCGAGGGGCGGCATGCGCCACGTATCGCGCGCGTCTTTCGGCCAGGAGGCTTGCGCTGCATCGGCGCCGTCCGCCGGTTCGCGGCGCAGCTTACGCAGGCCGACCGTCACCGCATAGCCGACGACGGCCAGCAAGGTCCCGCCGCCGAGCAGCTCGAGTATCGTTTCCCCCGTCATGTCGGGGTACATCACCGAAGCTGTCAAGATAATGGACAGCATCACCAGCACCGAAATGACGGCGCCCGTGAACAGGTTCAGCTTTTTCGAGTTGACCCACGGACCGAGCACGGCACGGTCGTTGCACAGCAGGAGCAGGAACACGGTGGCGCTCGGCAGCAGCACGCCGGCGAGCGTCTGCACCGCTTCGGTCAAGAGGCCGAGCGGGCTGCCGGGAATCAGCACGATGGCGGCTGCGGCGGCGACGATGCCGAAATACACGAGATAGAAACCCTTCGCGTCGGTCACGCTGCGATGGAGCGAATGGCGAATCTTGAATACGTCGCCGATGGCGTAAGCGGTTGCGAGCGATACCGCCGCCGCGCCGATGATGGCCGCGTCGAACAGGGCGATCGCAAAGAGCACCGCCGACGTGCGGCCCGCGTATTTCTCGAGGCCGGCGATGATGCCGCCCGCGTCCGTGAAGTTGCCGAACTCGGGCTTGGCGGCATAGAGCTGCGCGCAGAACGCAATCATGGCGACCGCGCCGATCAGCACGAAGACGATGCCGATCCACAAGTCGGCCTTCTCGTACTTCATGAAGCGCGGCGTGATGCGCTTGTCGACCACATAGCTCTGCTGGAAGAACAGCTGCCACGGCGCCACCGTCGTGCCGACGATGCCGATGACGAGCAGCATCACATCGGAGAGCTTCGAGTGCGCGGGCCAGTTCGGGATGAAGAAATCGCGCGTCATCTGGCCAACGGGCGGATGAATCGACACGAGCACCGGCACGAGCAGCAAGCTCAGCATGCACAGGAACACCGCAAAGCGTTCAAATCGCCTGAAGTTGCCGGTACTGACAGCTGCCATCGTGAGCGCGGCTGCGATGCACACGCCTGCAATCTTGGACACGCCGAAGAAGTCGAGCACGAAGGTGATGCCGATGAACTCGGTCACGATCGTCAGCGCGTTGAGGATGAAGAGGTCGATGACACTGAACGCGCCCCAGAACTTGCCGAAGCGCTCGAAGATGAGACGCGCGTGCCCGACACCCGACACCGCGCCGAGCCGCAGCACCATTTCCTGGTTCACGAAGAGGACCGGCACCAGCAGCAGCATCGTCCATAGCAGCGTCGTGCCGTAGTTCTGGCCGGCCTGCGTGTAGGTGCCGAAGGCGCCTGCATCGTTGTCGCCCACCATCACGATGAGGCCTGGGCCGAGGATGGCGAGCAGCGTTCGAAGACGCGCCCACCAGTTGGTGCGCGGCGCGACGTCGTGGCGTGCGATCGTGCCGAGCGCGCCCTGGATGTCGCCCAGATGGGCGTCGTCGAGAACCGCGCTGCGTTCCAGCACGGCACCGCGTGGTGAGAGATCGGTTGGCGTGGACATTTTGTTTTCTTCCCTGATGACGGGTTGACGGAGCCAAAGTGCGCAACCTGCCATACGTAGGGGCGTGAGTCGTCGAACGACACCGTCGCTTACGTATGGCGGAACGGGCGCAGTGCTTACGAAATGAGCGCTTTGAGGCTGCGCCAGAAAGCGGCGAGCCGGTGCGATTCACAGGGTTGCAACGACAGCATCGCGTCGTATTTGGCACGCGATTCTTCGACGTGCGGCAGGTTTGCTAGAAGTAGACCGAAGTTCATGGTGTTGCTCCGTGCGTCTGGCTTGACGCGTTGTGCGGAAAGCCAGCAGACACGGAGACCGGGCCCGTCATGAGCGCGGCGGCAGAGGTCTACTCGCTTTTCACGGTGAATGACAAAAGTCGTGTTGAGCGGCGTATGGGATAACTGTCACTGTCCGGCATTTCGGCTCCTTTACGGTTTGGGTACGCGTCTGCTGCACGCGTGTTTATCCACGCGCTCGCCTGCGAACGAATCGCACGAGCGCGCACGAACGCCGCGATTCGGCGATCGCGGCGCGGTGCCATGCGGACGCGCGCAGACGCCGCGTCCAGATGGCGCTAATCAGGGTGCACGGGGAATGTTGCTACGGCGCGCACCGCCCGCCTGCTGGCAGAACGGTGGCTGAAATACGGGAGCGCAGACGTTCTGCCGGTCAGGCAGCGAAACTGTTCGAAGGTCGACAACTACAACTGTCCAAGGCAGAGGCCCCTTTTGTGAAGATACTTAAATTCTAGGCGCCGGGATAATCGCGAGTCAACATGATTCGCTAAGCAGAACAAATATATTTTCAAGGCGTCCTTCAATGGCCTTCGAAGCCTTGCCGCACAAGGCTCAAGGCTTTCAGAAGCACAACGGAAAAATATGATTGAAAGACCAATGTGGTTTTGCAAACGCAAAGCAATCGCATTTATCTCGACGCTTCGATTTAACGTTTCGCACGCGATCTCATTCCTTGGTTTTTACTTTTGTTTTATACAGGCGGCGAATATCCGAACAACTTTTAACGAGGCTCGTCACCAGGAACATCGGCTCCCGAAAACACTCACCTGACGTTTCGCACCGCCCAGTTTGCTATCACCCCTGTATAAATATACAGCCCCGTGACTCCCCGTGCCGACCGACGTTCCCTACTACTTGCTGAACTTCGAGCGCGCCCTCGCGTGGGTCGCCGAACGTTATGGCGACCTGTTCAGCACCGGTGAGCGCGCGTTTTTCGAGGCGTTCGCCGCGTTGCCGCAAGGTGCGCGCGCGCTGCTGGTGCGGATGCTGATGCGCAAGGGCACGCTGTTTCGGGCCAGCCGGCTGTCGTACGAGGAGATCGGTTGCCCGCTGGCCGCCGCACAGCCGCTCATCGAGCTTGGCTGGCTCGACTCCGAGCCGCTGCTCACGCTCGATGAATTGTTCGCGCTCGCGACGCGGCCTGAAGTGCTGCAAATGTTTCCCTCCACCGCGCTCGGCAAGCAGGCTCGCAAATCGGATCTGCTCGACGCGCTGCGGACCATCCATGATGGCGCGCGCAGCTACGCCGCCTGGGGCGCGCCATGCGCCGATCCGGTGTTCCGCGTCACGATCGCGCCGCTTTGCGATCGGCTGAGGCTCATGTTCTTCGGCAACCTGCATCAGGACTGGTCCGAGTTCGTGCTCGCGGATCTTGGCGTGTTCAAGTACGAAAGCGTGCCGTTCTCGCTGTCGTCGCGGGCGTTTCAGCGGCGCGCGGACATCGACGCCTATCTCGCGCTGCACGCCTGCCGCGAAGCGCTCGACGCGGCAGCCGTCGGCGAACCGGTCGAGGCGCTGGTCGCCGCCGTCCTTGCCGTCGATATCGACAACGCGTGGCTGGAAACACGCCGCGCGAAGCTGCTGTTCCGCATCGGCCAGCACGCCGAGCGGCGGCAAGACTGGGACGCCGCGCTGAGCGTCTTCGCTTGCTGCGCGTGGCCCGGTGCGCGTCATCGGCGCATGCGGGTGCTGGAGCGCTGCGGCCGTTTCGACGATGCGCTGACGCTCGCGTTGCAATCGGCCGCCGCGCCGGAGAGCGAAGAGGAAAGCCAGCGTATAGCGCGAATGCTGCCGAGGCTGCAGCGCCACACGGGGAAGCCGGTTACGCGCGCCGCGGCCGTGCGGCCCGTCGAGCGCAGCAGCATCGAACTCGCACGGCCCGCTGCGCCGATAACCGTGGAGTACGCCGCGCGCGATGCGCTCAGCTCCATTGAAGCGCCCGTTCACTACGTCGAGAACGCGCTCATCAACTCACTGTTCGGCCTGCTGTGCTGGGAGCCGGTGTTCGCGGCCATCCCCGGCGCGTTCTTCCACCCGTTCCAGCGCAGCCCCGCCGATCTGCACGCGCCCGATTTCCGCGCGCGCCGCGCCGAGCCGTTCGGCCGCTGTCTGGCCCAGCTCGATGACGGCATGTATCGCGAAACGATCCTGCGCCATCTCGAGAGCAAAGCCGGCGTGCAATCGCCGTTCGTGTTCTGGGACGTGCTGACGCCCGAACTCGTTGCACAGGCGCTCGATTGCCTGCCCGCCGCGCATCTGAAGCTCTGGTTCGAACGGCTGCTCGGCGACATTCGCAGCAACCGTTCGGGCTTGCCCGACCTGATCCGCTTCTGGCCGGCCGAGCGGCGCTACGAGCTGATCGAAGTGAAAGGCCCGGGCGACCGCCTGCAGGACAATCAGATCCGCTGGCTTCAGTATTGCGTCCGGCACGGCATGCCGGCGCGCGTGCTCGACGTGCGCTGGACCGAGGCCGCCGGGGCGGCCCGGCGGGAGATGACGAACGGCCCCCACGCTCACTGTCGTTCGCTGCCCCCCGAGGGGGCGGATGCCTCCCTTGGGGCGGCCCGGCGGGAGATGACGAACGGCCCCCACGCTCACTGTCGTTCGCTGCCCCCCGAGGGGGCGGATGCCTCCCTTGGGGCGGCCCGGCGGGAGGCATCGTGACCTACGTCGTCGCGGTGCGCGCACTCTGCGAATTCACGGCCAAACGCGGCGATCTCGACCTGCGCTTCACGCCCGCCCCCACCGCACTCGAAGGCATCGCCGGTCACGCAACCGTCGCCGCGCGCCGGGCGAGCGGCTACGAAGCGGAGATCGCGCTCACCGGCACGTATCGCGATCTGACAGTGCGAGGACGCGCCGACGGCTACGACGCCGCGCTCAACCGGCTCGAAGAAGTGAAAACCTATCGCGGCGATCTCGATGCGATGCCGGCCAATCATCGCGCGCTGCATTGGGCGCAGGCGCTCGTCTACGGGCATCTGCTTTGTCAGACGCGTGAGCTCCCGCAGCTTGGCATCGCGCTCGTGTACTTCGATATCGGCAGCCAGAAAGAAACGGTGCTGACGCAAACACATGACGCGGCATCGCTGGAATCGTTTTTCGTCGAACAATGCGAGCGCTTTCTCGATTGGGCCGCGCAGGAAGCGGCCCACCGCGACGCACGCAACGCGGCGCTGAGCGCGCTCAAGTTTCCGCACGAACGCTTTCGCTGCGGCCAGCGCGAACTGGCGGTCGCGGTCTACCGCGCCGCGCGCGACGGGCAGACCTTGATGGCGCAGGCGCCCACCGGCATCGGCAAGACGCTCGCGACGATCTTTCCGGTGCTGAAGGCATGCGGCGAGGATCGCGTCGAGCGAATCTTCTTCCTGACCGCAAAGACCCCGGGCCGCGCGCTGGCGCTCGAAGCCATCGATACGCTGCACACGAGCGCCGGCGCGGCGCTGCCATTGCGC
Organism: Trinickia mobilis; assembly: GCF_017315705.1. Lineage (GTDB taxonomy): Bacteria > Pseudomonadota > Gammaproteobacteria > Burkholderiales > Burkholderiaceae > Trinickia_A > Trinickia_A mobilis. Next base: position 45,157 of record NZ_JAFLRF010000032.1, read on the forward strand.
ACGCTGGAGCTGGTTGCGCGCGACAAAGCCTGCGAGCACCCGGACAACGCCTGCCACGGCGATTCGTGCCCGCTTGCGCGCGGCTTCTACGACCGTCTTCACCGCGCACGCAGCGCCGCGCTCGCCGGCCCGCGGCTCGATCGCGAGGCAGTGCGTGCTGCGGCGCTCGCACACGACGTCTGCCCGTACTACCTCGCGCAGGAACTCGCGCGCTGGACCGACGTCGTCGTCGGCGATTACAACTACTTCTACGACAGCAGTGCGCTGCTCTTCGCGCTCACGCGGCTGAATCAGTGGCGCGTCGCGGTGCTGGTCGACGAGGCGCACAACCTGCTCGACCGCGCGCGCAAGATGTACACGGCAGCGCTCGAGCAAAGCGACTTTCGCGCGGCGCGCAAGACCGCGCCCGTCGCGCTGAAAAAACCGCTCGACCGGCTGCAGCGCGAGTGGAACGCGGTGAACCGCACGCAGACCGGCGCGTACCAGGTGCATGCGGAAGTGCCCGCGCGGCTGCTTTCGGCGGCACAGAACCTGATCGGCGCGGTGACGGATCAGGTCGTCGAAACGCCGCTTTCGATCGACGACACGCTGCTGCGCGTTTTCTTCGACGCCATGCATTTCGTCGCGCTCGCCGAGCAGTTCGGCGAGCACTCGATCTTCGACGTGACGCGCGACGAGCACCCACGCGATGCGCGTGCTCAAACCGCTTCGACGCTGTGCGTGCGCAACGTGATTCCGGCGCCGTACCTCGCACCGCGCCATGCCGCCGCGCACACGACGGTGATGTTCTCCGGCACGCTGAGCCCGTCGCACTTCTACCTCGACACGCTCGGCTTGCCGGAAGCGACGAACTGGCTCGAAGTCGACGGGCCGTTTCGCGCGCACCAACTGAGAGTGCATGTGGCCGCGCACGTCTCGACGCGCTGGCGCGACCGCGAACGTTCGCTCGCGCCGATCGTCGAGCTGATCGCGCAGCAATACGCCGCGCAGCCCGGCAACTACCTCGGCTTTCTGAGCAGCTTCGACTATCTCGAGCGCGTCGCGGCGTTGCTGCGCGAGCGCCATCCCATGCTCCCGATCTGGACGCAGGCGCCCGGCATGGACGAAGCCGCACGCGACGCATTCCTCGCCCGCTTTCGCGCTACGCGCTGCGGCATCGGCTTCGCCGTGCTGGGGGGCGCGTTTTCCGAAGGGGTCGATCTCGTCGGCAAGCAGTTGATCGGCGCGTTCATCGCCACGCTCGGCTTGCCGCAGCTGAACGCCGTCAACGAACAGATGCGCCGCACGATGGAGGCGAAGTTCGGCAACGGCTACGATTACGTGTACCTGTATCCCGGGCTGCAGAAAGTCGTGCAGGCCGCGGGGCGCGTGATTCGCACCGAAGACGATACGGGCGTCGTGCATCTGATCGACGATCGCTACCGGCGCCCCGAAGTCCGCCGCCTCTTGCCGGGCTGGTGGCAATTGCCCTGAGCGCGCCGGAACGCCAGGTCTGGGGGCGCTAATAACAAGCCCTGGAACCGGAGACCCTATGCGCGTGGCCGAATTTCAGTTCATCACGATCTGGCGCATCGACGCGCCGGTGGCCGCCGTATGGGCGGCGATCCACGACTCGGCGCACTGGCCCGAGTGGTGGAAGAACGTCGAAGGTGTGGCCGAGATCGAAACGGGTTCCGGCGAAGGCGTCGGCGCGATCCAACGCTATACGTGGAAAGGCCGCCTGCCGTACCGGCTCGTGTTCGATATGCGCGTGACGCGCATCGAGCCGCTTGTCGCGCTCGAAGGCGAAGCGAGCGGCGATGTGGAAGGCACCGGTTGCTGGCGCTTCTCGACGGACCGCGGCATCAGCGTGATTCGCTACGACTGGCGTGTGCGGACCACCCGCGCGTGGATGAATGCATTGGCGCCGTTGGCAAGACCCGTGTTCCAATGGAATCACGATGCCGTGATGCGCGAAGGCGGAGCCGGCCTGGCGAGGCGGCTCGACGCGCGGTTGATCAGCGTCGAGCACAGGTAAGGTGCGAGCACCGTGCGACCCGAACTCACCGTGAGCGCCAATGCTGCGCGCTCCCGAAAAGCCTCACCTTACGCTGGTTACGTGCTCAGCCGGTATATGGGCAGCCGCATTGCGCCGGCACGGTGCATCTATGAACAATGCGGTTATCTGCGCACGTTCATCTTTGAAATTTCTGCCGCGCATCGATAACGAAGGCCCACAAAATTTCAAAAATCGAAAGTCGTTTATCGGCAGTCGTCAATTAGTGTCAACCGGGTTATTGCTTGACCTGACAATCGCCTATAAAACAATGCAGATACCCCACTCCAGACGATCTTGCATAACGGCCGCGACAAATCCAATAAGTAAATTCAGCGGTGCGTCGGTTTCGCAACATGTGGTGAAAGTCACACAAGCAAAGTCTAGATTTTGTTAGCCTTAATCGAGCTGATGTTCCGGACCGGTTGCTGAGCGAATGCGGCAGGAAACCGTTTTCACATCAGAGCAAGAGCATCTGCGTACAGGAGGGCTTCATCATGCTGCGGTGGATCGCAAACTGGGCTTCAAATCACGCACCGACTCCCGAGAAACAGGCGGAACGAGCGTTGAACGAATTGCGCATGGAACTGTTTCAGGCCGAGCAGCGCGTTCTCGACGCACAAATGCACGCGGATTACTATCGCGCCCGCTTGACCTTCCTCGAAGAAGTCACGAAAAAGGGCATCGAGCAGGTGTCCGATCAGCGCAAGGGGCAGCAAGAGAGTTCGCAAGGGTTGCGTCCTGGTGTGAAGCTCGCGGCGGCGCAGTAGCCTAGAACGGCAGGCCGATGAGATCGTTGCACCCGTTGCGCGATTTCATTGCTTCGCGGTGCCGTCGGCGCACGCTGAATACGGCGCGCTCTAAGCGTGCTGTGTTCAGCGTGCGCGTCAACACATCCATCAAAATCCAAAGAGCCGCATAACGACAGCGCACTGCGTTGGGACAGTGTTCGAATCCAGCCATCCCGTTATCGGATTGCAGAAACCGCCCTCTCGGAATACTCCCGAAAACTCTCACCTTACGTACCGCGCGGCGAAGGATATCGATTGGCCGGACCTGCTTTTCCGCCTGAAAACGCGGCGAATTTCGGTCTCCGGTGCCAATCGAAAGCGTTGCGAGACGCGGCTCCCGAATTCCCTCACCTTTCGCGATTCTCCCAGGCAATCGACGCCAGCCGCCGCCCAGCAGCGAGCGGAGCGCCAGAAAATGGCCATCAAAACGATCGATTTGCATTCCAAAGCGACTCGCTCGACTACACCCGCGCCGCGCTGCGATAGGGCTTGAGGTTGTTGCATGGTTCCTCTCATTCGTTGCGGTACGCCGGCATGTTGAACCGTGTTGATCCGCGCACTGCACTCACTGCGGCAAAGTCAGCTTGATCAATTGATCGGGCGTGGCCTGCGTCTTCGGCAGTTCGTAGTCGATGATGCGAACGGCGCCCACTTCATCGGGGTTCCAGCCGCGCCGCTTCATCTCGCCGGAGATCGCCAGACCGAATATGGTCCTTAGCGGCCGCGTGTGGTTAATGCGTTATCCAACGGAATCCTAACCATTCGATTCATTCGACGAACGGCTCGACTTCGTATTTGCGGCCGAGCATGAAGGCGTCGGCGACGAGCCGAAGCGGCCGCACGTCGACATCGCTCTCGCCGCGTTCGATCAATTGCCGCCAGTGGTCGTAAAGTGCGGGGTATTCGCGCTCGGGACCGATCTCGACCGGCACCCCGCCGATCTCGAGATGCTTGCCGCCCGCGACGATCAAGAGCGTACCGCGGTCCGTCCGCACTTCGATTTCCCACTGCTCGCGCGGGCCGTGCCGCCAATCGAAGCCCGCGCGGACCGGCACGCCTTCTTCGTCGACGAACTTGAGGTCGGCGGCGATCGGCGTCTGCAGGTTGGCCGGCGTGAAAAGCGATGCTTCCGTGAGGACGATCTCGCGCGGCAAGATGCGCGTCGCGATCGAAAGCGCGTTGATGCCCGGATCGAACACGCCCAGGCCGCCCGGCTCCCAGATCCAGGCCTGCCCGGGGTGCCAGCGACGCACGTCTTCCTTCCAGCGCACGTCGACCGAACGGATCTCGCGTGCCGCAAGCCACGCGCGCGCCACTTCGACGGCGGGAGCGTGACGCGAATGCCAGCTCGCGAAGAGCGTGCGGCCGGCGGCAAGCGCGTGGGCCCGCAGGACTTCGACTTCGTTGAGGCTCGCGCCCGGCGGCTTTTCGAGCATGACGTGCAGGCCGGCCTTCAACGCCGCGCGAGCCTGCGCGAAACGCACCTGCGGCGGCGCGCACAGCGATACGGCTTCGAGTTCCGGCTCGGCGGCGAGCATCGCTTCGATGGTCGTGTAGTTGCGCGCGCCCTCGACCTGCGCGTTCCGGCTCGCGCAGGCGACCAATTCGAAGCCCTCGTGCACGGCGATTGCGGGCAGGTGCTGATCGCGCGCGATCTTGCCGACACCGACGAGTCCCAGCGAAATCTTTTTCATGTCAGTACGCGCCGGGCCGCCCCAAGCGGACTGACGGCCCCCTCGGGGGGCAGCGAACGAAGTGAGCGTGGGGGTCCTCATCAGCAGCCCCAGCGCAGCGCGAGCGGATTCGCCTCGCGTGCCAGCTCGAGCAGTTCGGCGCGCGTGGCCGGCGCGAGCGCTTCGAGCGGATGCCGCACGGCATCGCTCTTGATCACGCCGCCCTCTTTCATGACGGTCTTCGCCGCGCGCAAGCCGCATTGGCGGTTTTCATAGTTGATGAGCGGGAGAATGCGCGCGTAGCCCGCGCGCGCCTTATCGCGTTCGCCTGCGCGATGCGCGTCGAACACGGGGCGAATCAGGTCGGGCAGCAGCGCGCTCGGCATCGTGCCCGTCGCGCCCGCGTCGAGATCGGGCAGCAGCGTGATGGCCTCTTCGCCGTCGAACGGACCTTCGATCGCGTCGCCGCCCGCCGCGATCAACGCGCGCAGCTTCGCCGCGGCTTGCGGCACTTCGATTTTGAAGTAGCGCACGAGCGGCAATTCGCGGGCGAGCCGCGCGAGAAACGGCACGGAGAGCGTCACGCCGGAAAGCGGCGCGTCTTGCACCATGACCGGCACGCCGGCCGCCTCGGCCACGCGCGCGAAATGATCGAACATCGATTGCTCGTCTGCGCGCAACGCAGCGCCGTGATAAGGCGGCATCAGCATGACGAGGCTCGCGCCCGCGGCCTCCGCGCGTGTGGCCCGCGTGCTCGCGATGGCCGTGCTGAAGTGGCTGCACGTCACCATCACCGGCACGCGCCCCGCCGTCTGCTCGAGGCACAGATCCACGAGCGTGTCGCGCTCGGCGTCGGTCAGGACGAATTGCTCGGAGTAGTTCGCAAGGATGCAGATGCCGTCCACGCCTTGATCGACCATGCAGTCGATCACGCGCCGCTGACCGTCCAGATCGAGTTCGCCCGAATCGGTAAAGGGCGTGGGCGCGACGGGAAAGACACCCGAGAACGGGCGGGCAAAGGGGGTCACGGTGCTTGCTCCTGATAGGCGGTTGATCTGCGTACGGGCTCGCATGGTCGACATGCCTGCGACGCCAAATAGACATACTATATTTGTCGACTCGGCCGGTATCGATTGGCGTTTTCCCCAGATCACCACGCCTAATAGCAATGCTATTACTATGCGACCTTATCGCAATCACGTGATACTTCCGCAGATTTTCCCAATATTCTTGCGCAGGGTGCATTCAGCCGCCTCTCTAGAAGTTTGGCTTTTAGGCGCGTGCCTCGATTTTGAACCGTCCGATTTAGTATTACCATTAAAAGATTGACAGCCTCTCCAAGATGACCAACAAACAACGCAAGCTCCGCTCCGCCCAATGGTTCGGCAACGCCGACAAGAACGGCTTCATGTATCGCAGCTGGATGAAGAACCAGGGCATCCCCGATCACGCGTTCGACGGCCGCCCGATCATCGGCATCTGCAATACGTGGTCCGAGCTCACGCCGTGCAATGCGCACTTTCGCCAGCTCGCCGAGCACGTGAAGCGCGGCGTGTACGAAGCCGGGGGCTTTCCGGTCGAATTCCCGGTGTTCTCGAACGGCGAATCGAACCTGCGCCCGACCGCGATGTTCACGCGCAATCTCGCGAGCATGGACGTCGAGGAGTCGATCCGCGGCAATCCGATCGATGCGGTCGTGCTGTTGGTCGGTTGCGACAAGACCACGCCCGCGCTCCTGATGGGCGCGGCCAGTTGCGACGTGCCCGCGATCGCGGTGTCGGGCGGGCCCATGCTCAACGGCAAGCACCAGGGGCGCGACATCGGCTCGGGCACGGTGGTGTGGCAGCTCAGCGAGCAGGTGAAGGCGGGCAAGATCACGCTGCACGAGTTCATGTCGGCAGAGGCCGGCATGTCGCGCTCGGCGGGCACCTGCAACACGATGGGCACCGCCTCTACGATGGCCTGCATGGCCGAGGCGCTCGGCGTCACGCTGCCGCACAACGCGGCGATTCCGGCGGTCGACTCGCGCCGCTACGTGCTCGCGCATTTGTCGGGGATGCGCATCGTCGAGATGGCGCGGGAGGATCTGCGGCTCTCGAAGCTGCTCACGCGCGGGGCGTTCGAGAACGCGATCCGCGTGAACGCGGCGATCGGCGGCTCGACCAACGCGGCGATTCACTTGAAGGCGATCGCGGGGCGCATCGGCGTCGCGCTGCAATTGGACGACTGGACGCGCATCGGACGCGGCACGCCGACGCTCGTCGACTTGCAGCCTTCGGGGCGCTTTCTGATGGAGGAGTTTTATTACGCGGGCGGTTTGCCTGCGGTGCTGCGGCGGCTCGGCGAGGCGGGACTGCTGCCGCATCCGGATGCGTTGACCGCCAACGGCCACACGCTCTGGGAGAACAGCAAAGAAGCGCCGATCTACAACGACGAGGTGATCCGGCCGCTGGAAAAACCGCTCGTGCCGGACGGCGGCCTGTGCGTCCTAAGAGGCAATCTCGCGCCGAACGGGGCGGTGCTGAAGCCGTCGGCGGCAACGCCTTCGCTACTGACGCATCGCGGGCGTGCCGTGGTGTTCGAGAACTTCGACGACTACAAGGAGCGCATCGCCGACCCGGAGCTCGAGGTCGACGCGAACTCCGTGCTCGTGATGAAGAACTGCGGGCCTAAGGGATATCCGGGCATGGCCGAGGTGGGCAACATGGGGCTGCCGCCGAAGCTGCTGGCGCAAGGCGTGACCGACATGGTGCGCGTGTCCGACGCGCGCATGAGCGGCACTGCATACGGCACGGTGGTGCTGCACGTGGCGCCCGAAGCGCGCGCGGGCGGCCCGCTCGCGGTGGTGCGCGACGGCGACTGGATCGAGCTCGACTGCGAAGCGGGGCGCTTGCACATCGACATCGGCGACGAGGAAATGAGTGCACGCCTCGCCGGCTGGAAGCAAGCGCAAGCGCGCAAGCCAAGCGAAACGAGCGGCTACGGACAGCTCTACGTCGAGCACGTGCTGCAAGCCGACGAAGGCTGCGACTTCGATTTCCTGGTGGGCTGCCGCGGCGCAGAGGTGCCCGCGCATTCGCACTAGGACACTAGGGCCTGTTCACGCTAATAACAGGCCCTAGGCGCGCACAGACCAACAACAAGCCTAAGCCGGCCCGCTCGACGAATCGAGACCGCGCTCGACAAGGTGCCGGTCTCAGGCGCTGTCCTACATTCTGATAACGTCCATCACCGTTTTCTTCTTGTCCTTGAACTGGTAAATCGTGATGGCGGCGTCTTTCAAATCGCCGTGCGAATCGAACGCGATTCTTCCAATCACACCGTCGTACTGCGTGCCGGGCATCGCAGCCAGGACGTTGGCGCGCTCGGTCGAATCGGCACGCTTCATCGCGTCGTAGATCACGTAGACAGCGTCGTAGGCGAACGGTGCATACGCATCGATCGGTACCTTGTAGCGAGCGGTATAGCGTCGCTCGAATTCTTGCCCTTTCGGCATCTTCGAGAGCGCAAGTCCTGCTTCGGAACACACGACGTTGTCGATTGCGTCGCCGGCAAGGCTCACCATCTTGTCCGTGCATGCGCCGTCGCCCCCGAGCACGCTTGCGGTAATGCCAAGGTTCGCAGCCTGCTTCACAAGCGGCCCGGCCGTCGCATCCGAACCGCCGTACATGATCACGTCGGGCCGCAACCCCTTGATCTTCGTGAGAATCGCGCGGAAGTCGGTTGCCTTGTCGTTGGTCGCTTCGCGCGTGACGATGGTGCCGCCGTGCGCCGTCGCAGCCTTCACGAATTCGTCGGCAAGCCCTTGCCCGTAAGCCGTCGAATCGTCGACCACGGCAAAACGTTTCGCGTGCAACGAGTTAAGCGCGTAGCGCGCGAGGGCCGGTCCCTGCAATGCGTCGGTCGCGACCACGCGAAACGTCGTCTTGTAGCCCTGCTGAGTGAATGCGGGGTTCGTCGAACCCTGGGAAATCTGCGCCACGTGTGCTTCGCTATAGATGCGCGATGCAGGAATCGACACGCCGGAATTGATGTCGCCAACCACGGCCACCACGCCTTCGTCGACCAGTTTCTGAGCGACCTGGGTCCCCGTGCGCGGGTCAGCGGCATCGTCCTGCGAGTCCAGTTGCAGGCGCACCGGCTTGCCGCCGATAACCGGGTGCCGGCTGTTGATTTCGTCGATGGCAAGACGCGCCGCATTCTCGCTATCCTTGCCCATGTTGGCGAGCTGGCCGGTGAGCGGCGCGGCGTGACCGATCAGCACCACGGCAGGAGAACCGTCGGCAGCATACACAGACGTCTGAATGGCGGCCAGTGCAACGACGCCGGCTATCGAGCGAAAAGAGCGGAAAGTAGGATTCACGAGCTGCCTCACTTCGGTAATGAAGGTTGAAAGGGCGCGCTGTCGATATCGCTGCGCCTGAAAGCCAGTATTCGTTCGCCGTAAATGCGCGTCCAACGACAAATTCTTTTTGCCGGCGATAAACAAACCTTATGCCGGCACGGCGAACGCGCTCGCCTGCAACAACGCTTCGACGCTGCGCGCCACGGCAAGAATCGACGCGTCGGCGAGCGCCGGTCCGCAGATCGACAGGCCGACAGGCAGTTCGTCTTCGCGATGGCAAGGGAGCGTCACCGCGCAACCGTCCATGAAGTTCACGATGCTGGGATTGCGCAGCACCTTCGCGTTCGCAGCAAAAAAAGCCCCGTCGTCATGTTCGATTTCGGCAATCGCGGGCGGCACGATCGCGACTGTCGGCATCAGCCATGCATCGAATCTTGCGAGCCTGGCTCTTGCGTCGCGCACGAAGCGCTCGCGTGCGGCAAGCAGATGGATATAGTCGGCCGCGCTGCGCGCTTCCCCGACACGCAGCCGCTTGAGCACGCGCGGGTCGTAACTATCGGCACGGCGCGCGACGTGCTCGCGATGCCACGCCCACGCCTGCGCCGCGGTGATGCCCGCGAGCGGGAAACGACCGGCAACCTCGTGCAGCTCGGGGAACGCGAAGCTCTCGACCGACGCGCCCGCGCGCCTCAGCATGCCGAGCGTCCGGTTGAACGCCGTGCTCACGGTCTCGTCCAGATCGTCCGATACATAGTCCGACGTGACGCCGAACCGCAATGCTGCGAGCGCGCGCGGCACCGTATCGAGCGACTGCCCTGAAATGACACCGTCGATGAGCGCGCAACAGTCGACGCTTCGCGCGATGGGCCCGATCGAATCGAACGACGCCGACAGCGGCACAATGCCGTCAAGCGGCACGCGCCGCGCGGTCGGCTTGAAGCCGACCAGCCCGCAAAATGCGGCGGGAATGCGGACCGAACCGCCCGTGTCGGTGCCGAGCGCCGCGACAACATGTCCGAGCGCGACGGAGGTCGCCGCTCCGGAGCTCGAACCGCCCGCCACAAGGGCCGGGTCGATAGGATTCGCCGGCGTTCCGAAGTGCGGATTCAAGCCCAGGCCGGAGAACGCGAACTCACTCATGTTCGTGCGGCCGGCGAACACGGCCCCCGCCTCGCGCAGACGCGCGATCGCAGCCGCGTCGCGAACCGCGGGCGCGGCGTCGCGCAAGATCCGCGAGCCCGCCGTCGTCACCTGGTCCTTGATGTCGAACAGGTCTTTCACGGAAATCGGCACGCCTGCCAGCGCGGAAGGCACATAACCGCGATCGCGGAATGCGTCGCTGCTCGCGGCCGCCTCGCGCGCCGCCGACCGGTCGACATGCGTATAGGCCGCCCCCCCTCGCGCGAAGTCGGCATCGATGGCCTCGAGGCTGGCGTCGAGCAATTCCCCCGCCGATACGGTCCTCGTTGCGAGCGCCTTGCCTGATTGACGGATAGTGCGCATTGCCGTCACTCCGCATGCGCGAGCGCGTCGACCGAATAGCGGTGCCGGAGGCTGCGCCCGAGGACGGGATCGTGCAGCTCCAGTTCGTACGCGCGCGCGGACATCAGCGAGCCGAGCACGGGCTGCGTGCCGCAAAAGAGCACCGTTTCCGGAATCATCGAAGCTGCGCCGAACGCGCGCCGGATCAACGGCTCCGGATGCATCAGCCGCGCAAGCGTGCCCTCCTGATAGAGAACGCGCGCGCCATTCGAATCGATGCGCCAGCTGCGCGCGATCAACGCATCCCAATGCGCCGCCACCTCCGCATAACGCCAGAGCGTCCGCCCGATGGGCTTCGCGCACATCTGTTTCGACACGGCAACGTCGTAGCCTTCGACCTTGCGGTCCGTGTGATCGGAGCCGATGCCGACCAGCAAACCCGCCGCTTCCGTCTGTATCAGCACGACTTCGACTTCACCCGACGAATGCTCGCCGATCACTTCGATGCTGTCCGACGTCGTCAGCAACGCAGGCGCGACCTCATAGAAGCACGGCACGGTCGACGGCCTGCGCACGCCGAGCGCTTCAAGTTCGCGGATATGATGCTCGACCTCGGCGCTCTCCCGGCCGGCCCAGCCCGCAATCACGAGCCGGCTCGCCGTCACTTCCATCGGTAGACCGCCTTCGATTTCGCATGTCACTTTATTCATCGCAACGTCCTTTCGCTTGACCACCAAAGCGCCGATTCCCTACGCGGCATCGGCATTCGTTGCGAAGTTTTGGCTCGCGGCGCGCCCGTGTCCAACAAATTAAAGTTGTCGCGCGGAGAAAAATTTTCTTGTCACGCGGGACGGGACGGGACGCTACACTGAGCCATTCCTGCTTGCCTTGTCAGAGTTCTGTATGAACTTGCGCTTTCTGGAAACGTTTGTCTGGCTGGCACGACTGCGCAGCTTTCGTCTGACGGCAGAGCGCCTGCACGCGACGCAAGCGGCGATTTCCAGCCGCATTTCGGCGCTGGAGCAGGAACTCGGCGTGCGCCTCTTCGAACGCGGTCCCAAGGAAGCGACGCTCACGCAGGAGGGCACGAAGGCATTGTCCTTTGCCGAGCAGATGCTGAAGCTGAATCAGGCGATGCTCGCGAGCGTCGGCGATCGCTCGAACGTTTCGGGGTTGCTGCGGCTGGGCGCGATCGAATCGATCGTTCATACGTGGTTGCCGGATCTTCTCAAGCACATCCGGGAGGACTATCCGAATCTCGTGATCGAGCTGACCAGCGACACGTCCGCCAATCTGTCCACTCAACTGACGAGCGGCCACATCGATGTGTCTTTTCAGACGACGAGCGTCGCCGGTTCGGACATGACGAATGTCCCGCTCGGCAGTTTTCCGATGCGCTGGATGGCAAGCCCGGCGCTCAATCTGTCCGCACAGGCGTTGACGGAGACCGAGCTGGCCGCCTACCCCGTGATCAGCTTTGCGCGTCATTCGCCGCCGCACGAGTTTCTGACGGGGTTGTTCGCTGCCAGCGGAGATGTCCAGGTGCAAATCAACTGCCTGTCGTCGGTGGCAGCCATCATCCGGCTCGTGATGGACGGATTCGGCATTGCCGTGCTGCCTCCTGCATTCGTCATGCGCGAACTCGAAGCAGGTCAACTGCAGCTGCTGCAAGTGACGCACCGGGTACCCGCGTTGCCGCTTGTCGCCGCGTTCCGACGTACGCCCGACAGCCTGCTTGCCGAGTCCATCACACGGCTCGCGCTCAACATCGTGCTCGACTTCAGCCTGAAGCATGGGCCTGAGTTCGCACTGTTCCCGCCGACCGACGCTGACTCGTGCGTCTGATCCGTCCCGTCATCCACACAAGTATCCCGATATGCCGACCGCACTTTCCATTACGGTAGAACCCCTCGATGCGAATCGCTGTGAACCTTATGGCTGGATGCTCGGCAAGCCCGTCTGCACCGACGGTGACGCGCCGTCGTTCGTCAGCCCACCCTCGGATTTCTGGCGTGAACATCTGTTCGACACCGGCACGTCAGGTGAAACGGAAATTCTCTGGGTCGCTTACCGGAATCGTGACGAAAACATCACGTCGCTCGAGACGCATCGCCTGACGCAGCAGGCCATCGTCCCGCTGACGGCACCCGTCATCCATATCGTCGCGACCTCGTTGGAAGATGGCGAGCCGGACTTGAATTCGCTGCGCGCGTTCGAAATTCCAGTCGGCAAAGGTCTTTGCATGCGGCCGAACATCTGGCACGCCACCCGTGTGACGGAGAGAGACGCCACATGCCTGATGCTGACGCGCCCTTCCACAACTTATGATCTCGTGGTCCATCTGAAGACGGGAGCCCCTGCTTGCGAAAGCGCGATCAAGACGATCGATGCGCGCACGCTCGACGCCGGAGGTCTTGATCGTTAGCAGTCCTGACGTGCCCTCATCCGAACCGAACACAATAAACCGGCGGCAAATGCGCTGAAATCAAACGCCAGCTTTCGCCGCCGTCGTCGGACGTCCATAGTGCGCCAGTGGTCGACCCCAACGCGAGGCGCGTGCCGGAGTCATCTACAGCGAGCCCGTGCCGATACACGAGGTCATACGCCGGTGCAGGCGGCAAGCCGTTCGAGAAACGCTCGAACGTGCGGCCGCCGTCGCGTGTGCGCGTGACGACGAACTGGCCGTCCACCGGGATCCGGCACTGGTCCTTCACGGCGGGCACGAACCATGCGGTGTCCGGCTCGCGCGGATGCACGGCAACCGCGAAGCCGAAGCTCGATGGCTGCGCTTCGATCCGCTGCCAGTGCGCCGCGCCGTCGGTCGAGCGGAAGATCGCGCAGTGGTGCTGCGTCCACAGCGCGTCCGGGTTTGCCGCGCATTGCACGACGCGGTGCGGGTCTTGCACGTTGGCATCGCCGCGCCGCTCCGGCGGCATGTAGTCGGCCTCCATGCCCTCGGCACTCACGCGCCAGGCCGCGCCGCCGTCGGCGGTTTGCCAGACGCCGCCGCACGACACGCCGATCGTCACGTGCCGGCTGTCGCGCGGATCGACCATCACGGAATGGATGCCCGGCGCGTCGTAGCCGCCGCCGAACCATTCGCGGCGCTCCGGGCGATCCCACAGCGCACGGTTGAGCACCCAGGTGTCGCCGCCATCGTCGGAACGGAAGAGCCCGCCGGGAATCGTGCCGGCCCACAAGACACCCGGCTCGTCCGGGCCGCCGGTTTCGAGCGACCAGATTTGCTGAAGCGTCCAGGGAGGGTGCGGCGGGCTGGGCGCGGCGGCGCTCGCATTGTCCGCGCTGGTGTCTGCACTCGCGTTCGTGCTCGCGTTCGCGCCGCCGCCGGTACGCGTCTCGTCGGCGGGCTGCGGCGGATAGACGGGAACCGCGCACTCTTCCCAATCCTCCATGCCCGCGCGCCGGCGATGCAGCTTCACGCCGAAGTGGCCGAGATTGAGCGCGGCATACAGCGATCCGTCGCGCGGATCAGGCAGCACCATGCTCACCGGCTCGCCGGCGAAATACGGCTCACCAAGCCTCCAGCCGCCCTCGCCGTCGGCTTGCAGAACGAACAGCCCCTTGCGGGTTGCGACAAGCAATCGATCGCTCATATCGAGTGTCTCCTTATCCGCTCGACAGCGCCTGTACGACGTAAACCCGGCTTTCCTCCCCGAGCGCATCGGAAAGATGTTGTCGGTCACGCACCGGCCGGCCGTCGACAAACACGGCGAGATGCCGCCGCAGCGAGCCCTGATCGTCAACGATGTAGCCGCGCAGTCGAGGTTGTGCGGCGAAGACGGCCTCGAGCGCTTCGCCGAGCGTGCGCGCGTCGATCTCGCGCTCGGGCGTTGCGATATGCCGCTGAATCGAAGCAGCGAAGAAGAGGTGCGCCATGGCGGGGTGGCGGTGCGGGAATGGCCGTGTCCGTTGATTCTGTAGTTTAGACGATCCGCCCTTGTGGCGAACACTGCAATAGAAAGCGAACGACGTTTTGCGCGTTCAGCAAGATCGTCTCCTCTGTACGTGGATCGGAGGCGAGTCCGGATTTAGAGTTTGACGACTCTCTAAGTGCCGACGAAACCAATGTCCCAACCTTGGAATCAGAAATGACACGGCCAGCAATCCAGGCATTGCCCCCGATACCAGGAAGTTGAGCATATGCCCCGCTAACGGCATCCCCGAACTTCAGCGAAAATGTTCCGCGCGGACGTTTGATCTTTCAACAGCCCAAACCGTCGCGCGCACATCCCAATCGACGGCCAGCGAAAGCGTTTCTGGACGAATCCCGACGGGCGGTCAAACAGCCTCTTTCATCGAAAGTCCGAGCGCAACCAGAATACGGCCGTATCAAGACGCTGCGGCAGTCGGTCCTCCGCAAATTTGCGAGACAACAACTATGCACCTCTTAGACAATCCAGTATGGCAAGCACTCACAGGACCTCAAAGGCATTTCGGCATCGGCGATGGTCGAGCGAGGCGCTATCAGCGAGACATTTCGCCATTGGCAGCACTCGAAAATCCTCTGACCACCGAGTCGTGGGCAGCACTTGCCGATATCGTGGAGGTTGGCGAAAGGATCGGGCTGTCCGGCATCAGGAGCGAGTCGGTGCCGGACGGCTGGGAAACCGAGTGGTGCTATCCGTTTCTGCAGATGATCTGCACGCGCAAGAGTTTCCGCGCACCGAGCAGCGGTACGGCGGCGCCTATGATGAGGGAACTCTGTCTGTCCGATGGCGCTGCGATGGTGAACCTGGCACGCCTGACGCAGCCCGGACCGATGGAGGAGCGCACGGTGACGATCGGGCGCTATCTCGGCATCTTCGACGAGAACGCCTCCCTCATTGCGATGGCGGGCGAACGCGTTCGCCTTGACGGGTTCACGGAAGTCAGCGGCGTCTGCACGCACCCGGATCATCGGGGAAAAGGTTATGCCAATGTCCTTGTCGCCTCGCTCACGAAGCAGATCGTCGAACGCGGCGATACGGCCTTTCTTCACGTCAAGGACGGGAACAGCGGCGCCGCTCGCGTGTACGAAAAACTTGGATTCTCCGTGCGTGCCGTGCGCGATATCGCTGCATTGAAAAAAGTGCAAGAGATGCAGGCCTGAACTTTCGGCCCGATCGCCTTACATTGAATAAGCTAGGCCGCGATCTTCCGGCCGCGCCTTGAGTTGACTTGCCACCCCTTGGGAGAAACCGATGTCCACAAGTTCTACGCCTGCAGCACTCGTTACAAACGCTACCGGCTATGCGGGGCCTCCAGCAGTGGATGCTCTTGGCGAAGCCGGATTTCGTGTCCTCGTTCACGACCGGCAATTCAGCGATCAGGCCATCCTCGAACAGTTCCTGCGGTTGCATCCATACGCGGAGTATGTTCGCGCCGAAAGTCCGGCCGGATTGCCGGGCGCCGTCCTGAACGTTGCCGGCAGGCTCGACACGATCGTGAGCAACGACCACGTTCCCGCCGTACAAACTGCGTCAGAGAAAGCCTCGCTCGAGGATCTGCGCAATACGTTCGAGGTACTCGTCGTTGAGCCATTCGCCATGTTGCAGGCCGCGATTCCCTATCTGAAAGCGCAGGGACGGGGCAACGTCATCGTGATCACTTCGTGCCGCACGCATGCCCCAATTCCGGGTGGCGCAATCCCCGACTCTGCGAGAGCGGCGGCGAACGCCATGGTGCGATCCCTGGCGGTCGAACTCGCTCCCCACGAGATTGCCGTCAACGCGATCGCCCCGAATTTTCTATACAGCGAAGCGTACTATCCCCGTGCCACCTTCATCGATGATCCGGTCGGCCGTGCCTACGTCGAGGCAACCGTGCCGGCCCAGCGATTAGGCCGCCCTGACGAGATCGGCGAGGTAATACGGTTCCTCGCGACCACCCAAGCCCGCTTCCTTACCGGCGCGATCATCGATTTCAACGGAGCTTGGCCGGGCTGTCAGGTTCGCCCGACGTAAAGGATTGCCGATGACCTGGCAAGACTGGCCCCCGGGAATGCACGCAAGGTTTTCCAGCGCTTCCGTAGCGAGCGTGGCGAGGAAATGATAGGGTCTATTCTCATTTTCGTGTCGAATCCGGGCAAGCCGACGGCGCCGAACGACAGGACAAGGGGAAAACATCATGGACCGCTTCGTTGCGATGAAAGTCTTTGCGCGCGTGGTCGAGGCCGGCAGTTTCGTCAAGGCGGCCGAGTCGCTGCAACTGCCGGTGCCGAGCGTCTCTCGGCTCGTTCAGGCGCTCGAAACGCATCTCGGCACCCGACTCCTGAATCGAACGACGCGCAGTATCAGCATTTCCGAAGACGGCGAAATGTACTACCAGCGATGCCTGAGCGTGCTTGCCGAGGTCGACGACATGGAGAGCGAACTCTCGAATGCAAAGCTAAACCCGAAGGGCAAGCTCAAAGTGAACCTGCCGGCGGTGATAGCTCGAACGACTGTCATTCCGGCGCTGCCGGAATTCTTCGCGAGGTATCCGGACATCGGGATCGAGATGGGTTTGACCGACCGGCAGGTCGATATCGTCGAGGAAGGCGTCGACTGCGTGATCCGCGTGGGCGAGCTCGAGGACTCGGG
>NZ_JAFLRF010000032.1:62073-70921 GCF_017315705.1 Trinickia mobilis
GCGCATCGGCAATATGGCGCGCGTCACGTGCGCCGCGCCTGCGTACCTCGCGCAGCACGGCGAGCCGAAGACGCCGGATGCGCTCCGCCATCACGTCGGCGTCAATTACGTGTCGAGCAACACGGGGCGGGTGCGCGGCTGGGACTTCGTGATCGACGGTAAAACCGAGCTGATCGAGATGAAAGGCACGATCGCCGTCAACGATGCGGATGCCTACGTGACATGCGGGCTGCACGGACTGGGCATCGTGAAGGGCCCACGCTACACACTCGGGCCGTATCTGGCGACAGGTGCGCTGCGCGAAATCCTCGTCGACTATCCATCGACGCCGCGGCCGATATCGATTCTCTATTCGCCGAACCGGCACCTGCCGCGCCGGATCCGCGTGTTTGCGGACTGGATTGCCGAGGTATTCGCACGCGAACCGTTGATGCAGTTCAAGAACTGACACTGAGCATCACCGTGATCGAAGCGCGCCGGACACGCGGGAGCATCCGGCGGACGTTTCCGCGACGTCACCACCGCGTTCACCACGCGCATTCTCAATTCGCCTTGCGCTTCGGCTGTCATCGTCCTCGCATCACGCTTCGTCATCACTCGCTTGTCCGGCAGCAATATGATCCTTGACGCGGATAATAGATATTTCGTTGACTGATCAATATATAGCGCAAAGCGAATGTAGATCATAAATAAGATTTACTTTCGGATTTTTCGCCATGCGTCCATTGTATGCCCCATGCAGCCAGTCTATGGCTCCAGTGCGGGCACAGCGAAGACTGCGGCATCCCAATTGAGAAGTATTCCTTATCAAATCACGGTAGATCCTTGGCCAACTGCCGCCAACCGGCACGTGGTCGCGACGGTGCTCCTCCGGGCCACCGGGTCGACTGGTGTCGATCAACAGATCTAACGAGTGAATTTTAGTGTCCAGGCCGATCTTGTTGTTCTGCGGTTCGGTCGTTAAAACGAAAGGAGACAATTCGATGCAAAACCGCTTGATGACCGTCTTACTGCTCGCGGCGGCTTTGGCCGGTTGCGGAGGGGGATCTGGAGATGACCCTAGCGCCGCACCGACTCCGCCGAAACTACTGACCAACATTGCTGTGCCGAATGCCTCGAGCCCGCCATTCAGTTTCGACATTGGTTACGTCGAGGCCGGCAAGTACTATCTTACCGACCGGAACAACAAAGCCATCGATGTAGTGGACACTAAATCGAACACATTGATCGCGCAAATTCCTGGGCCGTTCACCGGCGCTGGCGCCACAACGGACGAGTCCGGACCGGATGGGATTGTGGGGATCACGGGCACGAACACGATCTACGTCGGCGACGTCGACTCGATCAAAGTGATCGATACGGCTGCGCAAAAGACGGTCAACACGATCGTCATCAGCAATTCCGGTTCACGGGTTGATGAAGGTTGCTACGATCCTGACGATCATCTTGTGTTGTTCACGAGTCCCGGAGACTCTCCGCCGTTCGCCACTTTCATTTCAACGCTGACCCAAACGCCGGTGGCGAAGCTTGTTTTCAACGGTTCGTCCGGACTCGAAGCGTGCGTGTACGATCCGGTCACGAAGAGCTTTTTGATGAACAATGACGGGACATCCGCCAACCCCAATGGCCAACTTGATGTCATCACCGCAAGTTCTGCGGCAGCTGGAAGTCCTTCTGTTAGCAAGTCGTTTCCGCTTGGGAAGTGCGGACCAGCCGGAATCGTACTGGGCCCAAATAACGACGTGCTCGTTGGATGCGATCCGCCGGCCGGGAACCCCCTCATCACGCTGATCATGGATCGTGCAACCGGCGCAATCCACATCACCTTGCCGTTTGGCGGAGTGGACCAGGTCAATTACGATCCGGCTTCCAACCGCTACTTCCTACCGGCCCGACACTACGTGACAGGCGGCACGGCGGCTTCTTCGGGATTTGACCCGCAGATGGGAGTAGTCGACGGAGCGTCGCGGCAGCTGCTTTTTATGATTCCCGTGGGCACCGGCGCCCACTCTGTTGCCATCGACAGTGCGCTCGGACAGGTGTATGTGCCGTTCCAGGCCGGCGCGGGACAATTCCCGAACGGGGGCATTTCGGTGTTTTCGACCCACTAGCCTCTCCGGTAAGCGGTTTGACGCCTGGGCGCTGAATCGGCGCCCAGACATGTGTATCGCGCCGTCGACACGGCCGGGCAGGCGGTCGACCCTGATGCGTGCCCATCGTGACAAGGCTGCGCCCAGCGCTACTTTGAGAAGTCGAACAAGCGCCGTCCGCGGCCGATGCTCGGGTTCAAGACTGTTGTGTCCGCATTCTGCTGGACGCTTTCGAGCTCATGCACATGATTGTGAAGCGGCAGATGCAAAACAGCGGTAGCGGCCAGACTCCCGCCGAGCGGTTCTACGCGGCGCTTAAATAAGCATTCCTTAGCATATCGTTGACTCTCGGCGCACCGCCCTTACTGCGACAGAACCCATTCGCGCGCGTTCGTGTCGAGATGGAAGCAAGCGCCGCCAATGCGCCCCCGTCGCCCCTCAGAGCCATCTGACAGTGGCAGAAGCCCCGCCAGACCGCCTCTCAAGCAGCACCTAAAGACCAAACAGCAAGTATTTGATCTTATTCAATATAATATGAGGAATCGACCGCTAACCCCTGTCGCGCCTAGACCGCGCTATCGTCTATCGTCGTAATCTGCATTGAAATCACGGGGGTGCTAGTGTCGAAGAAGAAGTTTGTGATATATTGAATACCGAATATTGACCTTTGCGGCGACGCAGCATGTCATTCCGCCGCATCATCATTCAGTCATTCGGGGTTACAAGTGGAATATGTCTCGCTGGCGCTGCTGGCCGTTGCTGTTGTGGGGCTGGGTTCGGCCGCTACTATTCTGTTGACTCAATCGATTCCGCAATCCGTCGCGGAGGTCGCGGGGCGGCACGGCCGCTTTGCCGGCCTGGGCGCAGCGGCTGAGGACAGTCGCCCGGCCTCGCCGGCTTTACCGTATCGCGTGCATGTTCAATCAAAGTCGATCGATGTCGTCGGAACTTCAAACTGAAGCAGTGGCCGCTCCATTCACGCTGGCGCTGCAACCTATCTATCCAAGTGGCAGCCTGCGCGATCAAGCCTACGCGATGCTGCGCCAGGCGATTGCCGACGCCGACATTTACCGGTCGCGCGAAGAGATTCGCCTTGACGAGCGCGTTCTAAGCGAGACGCTCGGAGTAAGCCGCACGCCGGTGCGCGAAGCCATGACGCTGCTCGAACAGGAGGGTTTCTTGCGCATGGTGCCGCGCCGCGGCATTTACATCGTGCGCAAGACCAAGCGTGAAATCGTCGAAATGATCCAGATGTGGGCGGCGCTCGAAAGCATGGCGGCGCGCCTTGCAACACTGCACGCGACCGACGACGAAATCGCGAAGCTGCGCCGCATGTTCGACCATTTCCGCGACGCGACGCCGGCCGAGCACATCGCCGAATATTCGGACGCGAATATCGCGTTCCATCAGGCAATTGTCGAGTTGTCGAAGTCGCAGATCATTCTCGAAACGATCAAGAACATCTTCATCCACGTGCGCGCCATCCGGCGTATGACGATTTCGCAGAGCGATCGCGCGTCGCGCTCGATCGTCGACCATCTGCGAATCATCGAAGCGCTCGAGCAGCGCGACACCGAACTGGCCGAGAAACTCGTGCGCCAGCATTCGCTCGATCTCGCGGCGTTCGTCGACGCGAATTGCGACTTTCTCGATTGACTTGACGACCTGACCTCCGACCGCGAACCGGTCGGTCGCCCCCACGCCGCGCTTTCCGCGCGTTCCCATATGAACGCGTCACGGCCTCTCGCACACGCGACGACGCCGCCTTTCAGCAGTGACTTTGACTGCTGTTCACGATGTTCTCCGCTTCCTGGTTCGGTATACGGCACCCTCGGAGATACCGCACGATGCGTCATTGACTAGTGCTTGTGTACGCTCAGTTCCATCACGCGCGTGATCTTTTCGATGAGCTGCGCGCCCTCTTCCATCAGGAAGTGCTTGAAGGCCAGAGCAACAGGCGGCAGGCGCTTGTTCTTGCGATGCACGACGTACCAATTGAGCATTACGGGAAAGCCCTCGACATCGAGTACGACGAGGTTGCCCACCTGCAGTTCGAGGTTGATCGTATGCGCGGACAAGAATGCGATCCCCATGCCGGCGATAACCGCCTGCTTGATCGTCTCGGTGCTCTTGATCTCCATTGCTATCTTGAGATTGGTGAGCCGTCCGGCGAATCCTTCCTCCATCGAGTTCCAGGTGTCGGACCCGCGCTCGCGCACCACGAACGCTTCGTCTTCCAACTCGCTCATCGTGATGTTCCGCCTGTTCGCAAGCGGATGGCTTGGCGCCGCGACGATCACATACGGATGCGGCGCAATCGGCTCCCAGACGGCATCCGTGTCGCGCGGCGGACGAACCATCACCGCGAGATCGGTCTGGTTGGTCGCAAGCTGATGCAGCAATTCCTCACGGTTGTGCACCGCCAAATTGAGCACGACGCCCGAGTAACGGTGCGCGAATTCGGCGAGCAGGCGCGGGAAGAAATAGTCGCCTGCACTGATGACGGCGACGTTCAGCTTGCCGCCTGACACCCCCTTCAGCTGGCTCATCGCTTCGTCCACTTCGTGGAACTGCTGGATGATCGCGCGGCTGTAGTGAAGCATTTCAGTGCCTGCGGCCGTCAGGTAGATCTTCTTGCCAAGTTGTTCGAAGAGCGGCAGACCCGCATGTTCTTCGAGCTGCCGGACCTGAGTGGAGACAGCGGGCTGGGTCAAATGAAGTTCCTCCGCAGCACGCGAGAAGCTCAGGTGACGGGCCACCGTCTCAAACACCTTTAGCTGGCGAAGTGTCGCGTTTCTCATCGTCATGACCGATGTATAAGCGAATATGAATCCTCATGGTAACAAACTTTAATTATCGGTAATTCAGCATCGACCCTAGCATGGGTCTGTATGGGAGAGACCGTTGCAGCCGTGCGCACTTTCGATATTTCCGGAGGCGGTTTTATCCGGGCATGACTTTAAGGCGAAATGCATCCAGACAGCGATCTGGGCCGCCTACTTTTAAATAGATAGCGGAGACAACGTAAATGAACGACATCCCACAGCGCGCACCGGCGCCCGCCTTTTGGGCGAACCGGTGGTGTCAACTCATCATTGGCATGCTGTGCATGGCGCTGGTGGCCAATCTGCAATACGCGTGGACGCTTTTCGTAGCACCAATGAATGCACGGCATCATTGGGGCGAAGCATCCATTCAGCTCGCGTTCACCATCTTCATCCTGACGGAAACCTGGCTCGTGCCAGTCGAGGGCTGGCTGGTCGACAGATTCGGCCCGCGTCCGGTCGTGGCCGGCGGCGCAATCTGCGCCGGTCTGGCATGGGTCATCTATTCGTACGCGACCGCGTTGCCGCAGCTCTATGTCGCCGCGGTCATCGCGGGTATCGGTGCAGGCAGCGTGTACGGCACCTGCGTCGGCAGTGCGCTGAAATGGTTTCCGGACCGGCGCGGCCTTGCAGCCGGCTTGACGGCGGCCGGGTTCGGCGCCGGAGCCGCTGTCACCGTGATCCCGATCGCCAACATGATTGCACGCTCTGGCTATGAGCAGGCCTTTCTCTTTTTCGGCATCTTTCAGGGCGGCTGCATGTTCGTGCTTGCCATGCTGCTGAAAAAGCCTGCGGCACGTCAGGCAGTGGCGGCCAAAAAGAAATTCGCTGTGACAAAGGTGGACTACACACCAGGGCAAATGATCAAGGCGCCGGTCTTCTGGGTGATCTACGTTTCCTTTGTGGCGGTGGCTGCCGGTGGCCTGATGGCAACGGCGCAGATCGGTCCGATTGCAAAAGACTGGGGGCTCGCAAAAATGCCGATGACGCTGTTCGGCATGACCTTGCCGCTGCTGACGGCGACGCTGTCGATCGACAACATCTGCAATGGCTTTACCCGGCCGCTTTGCGGATTCCTTTCGGACAAGATCGGCCGTGAAAACACGATGTTCCTGATCTTCATCGGCGAAGGACTTGCATTGCTCGGGCTCATGCAATACGGCACCAACCCCTATGCGTTCATGACGTTCGCGGCGCTGATTTTCCTGTTCTGGGGCGAGGTCTTTTCGATTTTCCCCGCAATCTGCGCGGACACGTTCGGCGGCAAGTATGCGGCTGCGAATGCAGGCACGCTGTACACCGCTAAAGGTACCGCTTCCCTGCTCGTGCCGCTGGCGTCGGTGTTGTCCGCGTCGGGCGGCTGGAATGCGGTGTTCGTCACCGCGGCGGTGATCACGATCGCGGCCGGCATCTCGGCGAAGCTCATCCTCGCGCCGATTCGCGCTCGCTGGATCGAATCCAGCAACGATGCGCGGCACAACCACGATATCGACGCTTCGCCACTGAGTTCGTTGGCTGGCGCAGATGAGTGAATAGCCTCCATCCAGCCGCGTCATGAACGTCACGTTACATCAGCTGAAGGTTTTCGTTGCCGTTGCGCGCCATCGGAACTTTACGCGCGCGGCGCGCGAATTCGATTTGACGCAGTCAGCCGTGAGCCGCTGCGTACGCGAACTCGAAGAGGCCGTCGAACTGAAACTCTTCGACCGCACGACCCGCCAGGTAGAACTGACCGCGGCCGGCGCGAGTCTCGAGCGGCGAATCGGCCGCCTGCTCGATGAATTCGAACTGGTGTTGCGCGAGGAGCGCACCGCCCATGACGGTCAGACTGGCGTCGTGGTCATTGCGAGCAACCCGGCGCTGTCGTCGAGCTGGGTGCCGGAGCGTCTTGCGCGCTGCGCCGCGATGTTTCCCAATTTGATCGTCATGGTGAAGGATCAGCCGCAATCCACGGTCCTGGCAAGCGTCGAACGCGGCGAGGTCGATTTCGGCATCGTTTCGGACGCCGATGCACTGCGAACTGACGCACTTCATGCACAGGTGCTTTTTTCGACGCCGCTGTGCGCCGTGCTGCCCGAAGCCCATCTGCTTGCGCAATGCACCAGGCTCATGTGGAACGCGCTCAGCAACGTGCCGCTCGTGACGCTCAGCCCCGATGCGGGCATACGGCTGGCAGTCGAGCGTGCATTGAGCGCGCATCGCATGCAGGGTCGTCCCGTCCAGGAACTGGGTCATGTTGCCGCCGTGCTGCGGATGATCGAACTGGGGATCGGCGTCGGGGTACTGCCCATCGACGCACATTGGCCGGCGCTGACCGAGCGTCTCGTCGCGCGCCCGCTTCTCCCCGAAGTGACAGTGACTGCGATGCTCGTGCGTCGCCGGAACCGTTCGCTGAGGCCGAATGCGGACGCGGTCTGGGCGCTATTCGCCGACAGAGGTGCAGACGCCAGCCACGCGGCAAACGCGTCCTAGAGGGACACGGACGGGCCGCTGAAGGCACATCGGCAGACGCCGCTCCCGCCTCCCCTTGCCTCGTGACAACGGACGCGGCGACCTTGTCCGCCGCGATGGACAAGGTCAAGAGGGGAGCGTATCTCCCCCTTGTACTTAGGAAACGCTGGAAATTTCCTGCGTCGAACCGGAAATCGGCAGTTGCGGCTGCTGCGCAATCCGTTCGCGGAGCTTGATCAGCGCCAGCACCGTATCGATCGTCGGCGTCGCCTCTCCGACGAGCCGACCCATTTCCTGGACAACGGTAAGAAGCGGGTCGATCTCCATCGGGCGGTTGGCTTCGAGGTCCTGCAACATGGACGTCTTGTGAGCGCCGACCGCACCTGCGCCCTCGATACGCCTTTCAACGTCGACACGGAAATGCACGCCGAAGCGATCGGCGATCGCCTTGGCTTCCAGCATCATGGTCTTGGACACGGCTCGCGTCGCGGGGTTGCTCGTAATGACGTCGAGCGTCGCATGGGTCAATGCGCTGATCGGATTGAAGCAAAGGTTGCCCCACAGCTTCAGCCAGATTTCGTCACGGATAGTGTCGCGGATGGGCGCATCCAGACTCGCCGCATTCATGATGTCGTGCAGTTTCAGAATTCGATCGGTACGTTCGCCGCTGGGCTCGCCGATAGGGAATTTCTTGCCGTATACGTGGCGAATCACGCCGGGTTCAACGATTTCGGCTGCCGGGTACACCACGCAGCCGATCGCACGTTCCGGTCCAAGCACGTCCCACTGCTTGCCGCCCGGGTCGACGCTGCCGAGCCTGGTGCCGGCGAATTCACCGCCATGCTTGTAGAAGTACCAATAGGGAATGCCGTTGATTGCCGTGACAATCGCCGTGTCGGGTCCCAGTAAAGGCCGCATCAGGTCAACCACGCCCGGCACCGAATGCGCTTTCAGCGCAACGATTACATAATCCTGCGGGCCGAGCTCGCGCGGATCCGACGCGCAACGCACCTTGACGACGCGTTCGCCGCCGTCGATCTGCAAGCGTACGCCGTTTTTCTGCATCGCGACGAGGTGGGGGCCGCGCGCCACGAAACTCACGTCGGCGCCAGCAGATGCGAGTTGCGCACCAAGGTACGCACCGATCGCACCGGCGCCATAAACACAGATCTTCATCTGCCGCTCCTTGTTCCAATGTGATGAATGCTGTCGAACTGAAACGAAGCTTCATTTCAGCTTGTGCGTTGCGAAGGCTTCCAGCCGCAAGACGCGGTCGCGCGTCGTGTTGCGGTGACCATTCGCGCGGCTGCTCTCTTGCGCTGCTACGCTCGTGCGGGCGCCAACTCGATACGGTGACTTGCAAGCGCCTCTCGCACGATCGGGCACAACGCCTCTCTGTTTGCCGAATCGAGCGCCGCGAGGATCGCACGCCGCATGCGCGGCTCCCAGAAACGGCGAATGTGATCGGCGACGCCGGCGAGC
>NZ_JAFLRF010000033.1 GCF_017315705.1 Trinickia mobilis
GCCCGCAACTGGTCGCGCTGGTCGGCACGCAACTGGCGGGCGCGGCGATCGGCGTGAAGGGCAGCGTCGGCACGCGATTCGGCGCGTATGCGTATGACCTGTTCGCCGGCACGCCGGTCTACCAACCATCGGGATTCGACACCGCGCGCATGACGTTCGGATTCCAGTTGACAGCCCAATTCTGACGCTCTCGCGTCGTCGTTCCCGCCGACGCGAGGGCGTCGGCGCGCACTCATCAAGGAGGAAAACTAGATGTCCAAGAACAACAAACCATGGGGTTGGCGTGCGTCGTCGATTGTGACGGCGTTGCTCGCAGCAGCGTTGGTCGCGGGCTGCGGCGGCGGACGCGACATCACGTCCGCCACGATCGTCGATGCGAGTTCCTCGATCAACTCGCAGAGCTTTTTTGACAGCGTCTTTTTGACCGGTGTGGGCGAAGGCTATTTCCAGTTCGACGCAGTCATGGATCCGACGACAGGGCGGCCGACCGCGGCAGGGCGCACCGAATATTCCGTGTCCGGCGAGACGGATGAGAATTTCAAGCCGAGGGATACGGTCGTCGCCGGCGAATTTGGACAGTCGATGATGATTCAGGTATACATCGCGGCGGATGGCGCCGTGGAGTCGACCAGCTCGGCGTATACCAACATGGGCTCGAGCTCCCGCATCTTCAAGCGGATGCCGCAAGGCTATCAACTTGGCATGGAGGGTCTTCCGTCGCCGCTGTACGACGTCACGCTGACGCCCGTCGACGTATCCGGGCAAGCGGTTGGCGCTGTGATTTCAAAGGACTCGGGTTCCGCGACGAACGGGTTGTCGATTCTGCTGGCGAGCGGTACCGCGCCGATGCCGAAGGGAGCCAGGATATTTCAGGTTTCAGAGAACGTCTTGACGACACACCTGTGGTTCCGCTTGTCGTGGATGGGTAGCGGTTGGCCGTCGCTCGAAGCCGCCCAGGCGGCCAACGGCGGAACGATCCGCACGTTGGGAGGCTACCGTTACCTCGACGGAGGGGCCAAGCAAGGTGTCTACATTGAATACAAGGGCGTCGTGCATAGCGGCCAGCTCTTCAATGCGGGTGAGACACATGCGGCGTTGCCGGGGGCGTACAACCGCATAGCGGCCGAGTTCATCGCGCAGGAAGAGCAGACGGCCATGCAGGCGCATTGATGCGTTGCGATCGTTTGCGGCCGTGTTCGGTTTTGAGCAAGGTATCGATTGGTGAAGAAAGCCTTATCACGGCGAGCCGGCCGTCCGGCGTTAGCGAAGATCAATGCCGCTATTCTCTGGACGGCGCAAGCGCAAGCGGCGCGCAGGACTACTCCACCCCCGCCGCCCCCTCGCCCGCGGCGAGCTTGAACTGCCGCATCTTGTGATAGAGCGTCTTCTTCGGCATGCCGAGCGCGGCGCTCGCGTCGCTGACGTTGCCGTGATGGCGGCGCAGCATCTCCTCGATCAGCACGAATTCGAAGTGCGCGAGCTGTTCGGCGAGCGTGCCGGCGGGAGCCGCGCGGCCTTCGCCGGGCACGAGCGTGTCGCCGGCAAGACCGAGCACGAAGCGGTCGGCGACGTTCTGCAACTCCCGCACGTTGCCCGGCCACTGATGCGCCATGAGCTCGGAGACTTGCGCTGCCGAGACGATCGGCGCGGTCTGCCCGAAGCGGCGTGCGGCGGCCAGCACGAAGTGCTCGAAGAGGAGCGGCACGTCCTCGCGGCGTTCGCGCAGCGGCGGCAGCTCGAGTTGCGCGACGTTCAGCCGGTAGAGCAAGTCCGCGCGGAAGCGCCCGTCCTTCGCGAGCCCGGCGAGATCCGCCTTCGACGCCGCCACCACCCGGCAGTCGACCGCAATCGGCTCGTTCGCGCCGAGCCGCTCGATCTGCCGCTCCTGCAGCACGCGCAGCAGCTTGATTTGCAGCGGCACGGGCATGGTTTCGATTTCGTCGAGAAAGAGCGTGCCGCCGTGCGCCCATTCGACTTTGCCGACACGGCTTTTTACGGCGCCCGTGAACGCGCCGGGCTCGTGCCCGAAGAGCTCGCTCTCGAAGAGCGGCTCCGGGAGCCCGCCGCAATTGAGCGCGACGAAATGATGGTCGCGACGGTTGCCGAACTCGTGCAGGCCGCGCGCGATCAGCTCCTTGCCGGTGCCGGTTTCGCCCGTGATCAGCACCGACACCGACGTATCCGCGAGCCGCAGGATCTTCTTGCGCAGCTCGGCGATGGCGGGCGACTTGCCGAGCACCGCCGCCTCGATGCCGCGCCAGTTGCGCAGCGCGTCGCGCAGGCCCTGGACTTCGAGCGTGAGGCGCCGCTTTTCCACGGCGCGCGCAACGCGGCTCGCGATGAGTTCGGAGGAAAACGGCTTTTCGATGAAGTCGTACGCGCCGACGTGCATCGCCCCGACCGCGGTCGAAATGTCCGCGTGTCCGCTGATCAGTACGACGGGGATCTGCGCGTCGGCTTTGAGCACGCGTTCGAGCAGCTGGAGGCCGTCGATTTCCGGCATGCGGACGTCGGACACGACCACGATCGGCGCGCCCGGCGCCGCTTCGGCAAGCGCCGCGGCCGCCGACGCATACGCACGCACCGGAAAGCCCGCAAGCGCAATCGCCTGCTCGACGCCGACCCGCACGTTCTCGTCGTCTTCGACCACTATCACGCTGATTTCGTCATCCATCGACCCCCCCTGTTTCCGTCATGCTCATGAATTCGATCGTGAACTGCGCGCCGCCGTCGGGCCGGTTCGAGGCCGAGATGCGGGCGCCGAAGCCGAGCACGAGCCGCGACGTGATCGCAAGGCCAAGCCCCAAACCGCGTCCGCGCGGCTTGGTCGTGACGAACGGCTCGAACAGATGCGCAAGGACGTCGGGCGCGATGCCCGCGCCGCTGTCGGCGATCGAGAACAGCACGCGGCCGGGCTGATCGGCCTGGTGCGCTTCGATCGCGATGTGGCGCTGCGGCTCTGAAGCGACTGCGTCGAGCGCGTTGCCGAGCAGGTTGACGAGCACCTGCTGCAATTGGCTCGGCTCGGCGCAGACCGTCGTGCCGGCCGGAATGCGGACGTCGACCTGCACCTCGTCCGCGCGCATCCGCGATTCGTAGAGCAGGAGCGCGTGCGCGACGGCGTCGTCGAGCGATACCGCGACCCGCTGGACATCGGATTTGCGCGCGAACGTCTTCAATTCGCTCGTCAGCACCGCCATCCCGTCGACGAGCTTCGAGATGCGCTCGAGATTCGCGATCGCCAGCGCGTGCTGATCGCGCTCGATAAACGAGCGCGCATTGTCCGACAGCGTGCGGATCGCGCCAAGCGGCTGATTCAGCTCGTGCGTGAGACCCGCCGCCATCTGCCCGAGCACCGCGAGCTTGCCCGCGTGCACGAGTTCCTGTTCGGTGCGCGTGCGCTCCGCGATCTCGCGCTGCATTCCGACATTGGCCGCCGTCAGCTGCGCGGTGCGCGCCTCGACGGTCGCTTCGAGGTGATCGTTCGCGAGGCGCAGCGCGTCCTGCCCCTTGAGCTTTTCGGCGATCGCGCGGCGGCGCTGGATCGCGTACAGCGCGTACAGCCCGGCGATCATGAAGAGCGCGGTGACGAATGCGAAGGCCGTGCGTTGCTGGCGCATCGCGGGCTCGACGTCGAGCAGCACCCTGATCGAGTCGCCGTCCTGCGGCGCGGACCGCGACAGTTCGAGAAAGCGCTTGTCGCGGCCGGGCCGCGTCCAGTCGGGATAGCGGACGAAGCGCGCCGACGCGTCCCAGCCGGCGAGCCGCCGATGCGGCAACAGCGGTACGGCGCGGCCCGCGTATTGCTGGGACGCTTCGATCTGCCGCTGCCGGTCCGGCGTGATCGGCGTGAGCGCCGTGAACTTCCACGCGGGCACCGTGGAGATCACGATCACGCCGTTGCCGTCGACCACCATCGCGGCCTCGCCGGGCGAGCGCCACGCCGATTCGAGCGCGTCGACGCTGACCTTCACCGCCACCGCGCCGATCGGCTTGCCGGCGTCGAGCACGGCGCTCGCGAAGTAAAGTCCGGGCATCCCCGTGTTCGTGCCGATGCCGAAAAAGCGCCCCGAGCCGCGCGCGAGCGCGTCCTGAAAGTAGGGGCGATAGGAAACGTTGGTGCCGATGAACGAGAGCGGCCGGTTCCAGTTGCTCGCGGCGATCACCTCGCCTTGCAGGTCGATTACGTCGACCGCGACGCCGCCGGTATCGCCGTTCACCGCTTCGAGATACGGGTTCACGGCCGGCAAGAGCGCGTCGCGCGCCGTGCCGGACTGGGTGCGCAAGAGCGCACGCACGCTGTCCTGCCGCGCGACGATGCCGGGCACCGTCTCGTAGCGCCCCAACTCGCTTTTGAGCGCAGCGGCGTAGAGATCGAGCCGATGGCTGCCGACCTCGGCGATCGAATCGATCGACCGCTGCCACGCCAATTCGACGGCGAGCCCCGCTGCAACGAGATACAGCACGGCCGCCGCTGCCCATCCCCACAGGGGAATGCCCCGCACTTCGATGCGCGCGAACGACCTCATCGATGCCCCGCCGGCGTTTGACGTCGGCTCATTTTGGCAAATCGCCGATGTGCCGTACAGCTTGCCGAACCGGCGCGAGGCTCCGAAAAGGCGCTCGGGGCAGTGCCGAATCATCCGGCATGCGCGAGCACGATCAGCGTCAGCGTGACCACGATCGCGCCGCCGATGCGCGTCGCGATCTGCGCGAACGGCATCAACTGCATGCGGTTCGCGGCGGTGAGGATCGCGACGTCGCCCGTGCCGCCCTGGCCGCTGTGGCAGGCGTTCACGATCGCCGTGTCGATCGGATACATCTTCAAGAGGCGCCCGACGATGAAGCCGGTGCCCATCAGCGTCGCGACGGTGACGACGATCGTGATCACGTTGGCGAACGTGAATGCGGCGATGAGCTTGTCCCACGGCGTCATCGCGACGCCGATCGCGAACAGGAGCGGGTAAGTCACGGCGCTCGAGAAGAACTTGTAGACGACGAACGCCCCCTCCTGCAGCTGCGGCGACACCGCACGCGCGAGCTTCACCAACACCGCGATGAACAGCATCGCGACCGGCGCCGGCAGGCCGAACAGGTTGCGGCACATGAGGCCGAGCAGGTATAGCGTGATCGCGGTGATGCCCGCGGCGGCGATATGGGCGACGTCGACATGGCCCGTGATCGCTTCTTTCGCGGTATCCAAGTCGTCGTGCTCGCCGGCTTGCAAGCGGCCCTGGCCCGTGAGGTGCGGCAGGCGTTTGCCGAGCATGTCGAGCGCGCCGGACAGCACGATCGCGGTGAGGCTGCCGAGCATCACGGGCGGCAGCACTGCCGCGAACATCTCGCCCTGCGGCAGATGCAGGATCTCCGCATACCCGACCGACAGCGGAATCGCGCCTTCGCCGACGCCGCCCGCCATGATCGGCGCGACGACATAGAGGAACGTGTGACGCATGCCGAGGCCGAGCGCGGTGCCCACGGCGGTCCCGACGGCCATCGCGGCAATCGTGCCGGCAGCGAGCGGCACGAAGATCTTGATGAAGCCGCGGATCAGCACGCGCCGGTCCATGCCGAGAATGCTGCCGACGATGATCGACGCGATGAACAGATATAGGAAGTTCGTCTGCTTGGTGAACTCCGTCGTCAGCGACAGAATCGGCTTCGGCAGCCAGTGGTAGTAGGTGAGCGCCGACGGAATGAAGGTGGCGAAGATCGCCGCTGCGCCGATATGGCGCACGAGCGGCAGGCGCTTGCCCAACTCCGCGCACGTGAAGCCGAAGAACGCGAGCACGGCGATCGCCATCGAAATTTCGCCCGGCACTTTGCCGGAAATCGTGAAGCCGCCGATCAGCAGGAGCAGCATCACATAGACCGGCAGCGGGATGATCCCGATCCGGTATTCCATCAGCTTCCACCAGCCTTCCGGCCAGAATTTCTGATGAGTGTCGGCTCGCGGAGCCGATAGCGCCGATTGGGCCGGCGCAGGGGTGGCGGACGAAGGGCTAGGCACGCATGTCTCCTCAGTTTTGTCGGCGAAGACGTTGCAAGGGGCATGCCATGCGGCAAAGCCTTGCGCCGTGTCGTACGCGCCGTTGATTTGATTGGGTTTTTCCGTCCTTCGCTGCAGGAGGGCGGAAAGCGCTGGCTTAAATCTCAGAATCGGGCCGTCCAGGCGGCTGAAATCTCAGCTAGGTAATTCCCTAGTGCCACTTCCCTGCGCCAGCCGGCTCTGGTATAAATCTGCGTCAAGCTGATTACGTTTTAGCCGAGAGAATAACGATGCCGCAGCAAGTACGGCGTCGAGGCGCTCAGGGAGGCTGCGATGGCACGCGTGGTGGTGGTGGGCAGCATCAACATGGATCTGGTGACGGAAACCGATACGTTTCCGCGCCTCGGCGAGACGCTGTTCGGCAAGCGCTTTGCGCAGTACCCGGGCGGCAAGGGCGCGAACCAGGCCGTGGCGGCGGCGCGTCTTGGCGCCGAGGTCACCCTGATCGGCTGCGTCGGCGCCGATGGGTTCGGCGAGCAGATGAAGGCGATGCTCGCGCGCGAGGGCGTCGATACGCGCTGGGTTTGCACCCGGCGCGAAGCGACGGGGATCGCGGCGATTACCGTGTCCGCAGGCGACAACGCGATCGTCGTGGTGCCGGGCGCGAATCACGACCTGTCGCCGGCGGATGTCGACCGGGCCGAACAGGCGTTCCACGATGCCGACGTCGTGCTGGCCCAACTCGAAGTGCCGCTCGCGACCGTGCGCCACGCCGCGCGCGTCGCGCACGCATACGGCAAGCCGTTTTTCCTGAACCCGGCGCCCGCCGTCCCGCTCCCCGGCGAACTGCTCGAACTGACCACGCTCTTCACGCCGAACGAACACGAACTCGCGACCGCGCTGCAGACGCACGGCACCGATTGGAAGACCGTGCTGCAGCGCATGCCGGGCCGCATTGCGATGACGCACGGCAAGGACGGCGCGTACTACACGACGGACGACGGCGACCTTCAGCATCAGCCGGGCTTTGCAGTGGAGGCGGTCGATACGACCGGCGCCGGCGATACGTTCAACGGCGCGCTCGCGGCGTTCTGGCATAGGGGCGTCGCGGAAGCGATGCGCCGCGCGAACGCGGCCGGCGCGCTGTCGGTCACGCGCGCGGGCGCGCAAGGCGGCATGCCGACGCTCTCCGAACTCGAACAGTTCCTCGAGACGCAAGGATGAACTACCCCCACGCTCACTATCGTTCGCTGTCGGCCGGAGTTAGCGCTTTAGCGCTTACTCCGGTCCCATGCAAAGCTCCCCCCGAGGGGGCGGATGCCTCCCTTGGGGCGGCCCGGCGGGAGGCATCATGAAAAAACTCGGCCACCTGAATCGCGACATATGAAAAAACTCGGACACCTGAATCGCGACATCGCGCGCGTCCTCGCCGGCATGGGCCATACCGACAGCCTCGTGATCGCCGACTGCGGCCTGCCGATTCCCGATGGCGTCGAATGCATCGACGTTTCGCTGAAGATCGGCACGCCGGGCTTCTTAGACGTGCTCGATACCGTGCTCGCCGATTTCAAAGTCGAGCGCGCGGTGTTTGCCAGCGAAAGCCTCACGCAGAACGCCGCCGTTGCGGGCCGCGCCGGGCAATTCGCGAGGACGGGCGTCGGCATCGAATACGTCGCGCATGACGATTTCAAGCGCCTCTGCAAGCAGGCCAAAGCGGTGATCCGCACCGGCGAGTGCAGCCCGTACGCGAATGTGATCCTGCATTCGGGCGTTATTTTCTAAGGGTAAGGGGCGCGACATGCAAGTCACGCTGCGCGGCATCTGCAAGGCGTTCGGCCCGGTGCGCGTGCTCGACGACGTCGACTTCAACATCGGCGCCGGCGAGATCCACGCGCTGATGGGCGAGAACGGCGCGGGCAAGTCGACGCTGATGAAGATCCTCGCCGGCGTCTACCAGGCCGACGCCGGCCAGATCGCGATCGACGGCAAAGCCGTGCAGATTCGCAATACGGTCGACGCCGAGCGTCTCGGCATCGCCATCATCCATCAGGAACTGAACCTGATTGCGCAGCTGACGGTGATGGAAAACCTGTTCCTCGGCCGCGAGCCGCGCCGTTTCGGCGTGGTCGATACGGGCGCGATGCGCAAAGAGGCGCAGAAGTGGCTCGACATGCTCGGCGCCGCGCGCATCGATCCGCAGATGGAGGCCGGGCGGCTGTCGATCGGCCAGCAACAGATGGTCGAAATCGCGAAGGCGCTGTCGCTCGACGCGCACGTGCTGGTCATGGACGAACCGACCGCCGCGCTCACCGGCCGCGAGATCGAGACGCTCTTCAAGATCATGCGCGACCTGAAGGCGCGGGACGTGGCGATCGTCTACGTGTCGCATCGGATGGAAGAGATCTTCGACATCTGCGACAAGCTGAGCGTGCTGCGCGACGGCAAGTTCGTCGGCGAGCGGGCGATCCGGGAAACGCATTTCGAAGAGGTGGTGCGTCTCATGGTGGGCCGCGAAATCGGCGCGCGCTTTCCGCGCCGCGACAGCACGCCGGGCGAGGTGCGCTTCAAAGTGTCGAACCTCGCCGACGACGGCCGCATCTCCGGCATTTCATTCGAAGTCCGCGCGGGGGAAGTGCTCGGCGTCGCGGGCCTGATGGGCGCCGGCCGCAGCGAAATCCTCAAGGCGATATTCGGCGCGAGCCGCAAGACGGCGGGGCAAATCACGCTCGATGGCCGCACGCTCGACATCCGCGAGCCCTCCGGTGCGATCGGCGCCGGGATCGGCTTCGTCACCGAAGACCGCAAGAGCCAGGGCCTCGTGCTCGGCATGTCGGTGCGCGAGAACGCTACGCTCGTTCGCCTGAGCCGCTACGCGCGGCTTGGCGTCGTCAGCGATTCTGCGGAACGCGCGGCCGTCGCCGAGCTGATCAAGCAATTGCGCATTCGCACGCGCGACGCCGAACTAGACGTCAAGGCGCTCTCCGGCGGCAATCAGCAGAAGGTGGTGTTCGCCAAGTGGCTCGCTGAACCGCCGAAGGTCCTGCTGCTCGACGAACCGACGCGCGGCGTGGACGTGGGCGGCAAGGCCGAGATCTACCACATCATCAACCGGCTCGCGGCGCTGGGCGCGGCGATCGTGATGGTGTCGTCGGAATTGCCGGAAGTGCTGGCGATGAGCGACCGCATACTCGTCATGCATCAGGGCCGGCAGAACGGCATTTTCGCCGCCGCCGGCGCCACCCAGGAATCGATCATGACCGCCGCCACGGGCGGCACGCCGGCGCAAGCCGCGACGGCCGCGGCGTGAATCGCATGTCCGTGGCGGCGCCATCGTTCATCCAACCGGCGGCCGCTCCCGCCAATAGCGAGTACCGAGACCGTGCAATCCATCCTGACACCCAGTAACAAAGCCACGCTGCAAAAGCTCGGGCCTTTCATCGCGCTCGTGATCGTGGCGGTCGGCTTGTCGTTGACGAGCGCCGACTTCCTCACGGTCGGCAACCTGCTCAACGTGATGCGCCAGGCGTCGATCAATGCGCTGATCGGCTTCGGCATGACGCTCGTGATCCTGCTCGGGGGCATCGATTTGTCGGTGGGCTCGATCCTCGCGCTGTCGTCGGTGATGATCGCGAGCCTGATGCAGACGGGCATGCCGCCGATGCTCGCGACGTCGCTCGGCATCGCCGCCGGCGGCCTGATGGGCCTCGTCAACGGACTCGTGATCAGCAAGGGCAAAGTTGCGCCGTTCATCGCCACGCTCGGCTCGATGACGGTGCTGCGCGGCCTCGCGCTGGTGGTCTCCGACGGCAGCCCGATCAGCAACTTCAACAGCGACTTCTTCTCGATGCTCGGCGGCGGCTACGTCGCGCGCCTGATCCCGATTCCCGTCGTGCTGATGCTGATCATGTTCTGCGTCTTCTGGTTCGTGTTGCGCAAAACCGTGTTCGGCCGCCATGTCTACGCGACGGGCGGCAACGCCGACTCGGCGCGGCTTTCCGGCGTCAAGGTCGATCGCGTCCAGCTTTGGGTGTACTCGATTTCCGGCGTGATGGCGGCGCTTGCGGGCGTGGTGCTCACCTCGCGCCTCAATTCCGCGCAACCGACTGCCGGCACCGGCTACGAACTCGACGCGATCGCCGCGGTGGTGCTCGGCGGCACGAGCCTGACCGGAGGCCGCGGCTGGATCTTCGGCACGCTCGTCGGCGCGCTCCTGATCGGCGTGCTGAACAACGGACTGAATCTGCTGGACGTCTCGTCCTTCTATCAGCAGGTCGTGAAGGGCGGCGTGATTCTGCTGGCCGTGCTGATCGATCGCGCGAACAAGAAGTAAGAGGCAAGCGCCGGGCAACCGTCAACACCGCAGGCGCTCGAACCACGCAGCACCGCAGGACCGGCCCCGCCGGGCAGTACGAACGCGATAAAGCCACTCACTACTCGATGGACATGAACAGGAGATCACACATGAAACGAATCATTTCGCCGCTCGTCGCCAGCTTGCTGGTGCTCGTCATCGCCGCGTGCTCGAAGCAGGGCCCGGACAGCACGGCCGCAGCCGCCGGCGATCAGGCATCGGGCAGCACGGCCGGCGCCGCGGCGACCGTGGGCCTGTCGATTTCGACGCTCAACAATCCGTTCTTCGTCTCGCTCAAGAAGGGCGCCGAAGACGAAGCGAAGAAAGACGGCATCACGCTCATCACGGTCGATGCGCAAAACGATCCGGCCAAGCAGCAGGCAAGCGTCGAGGACCTGATCCAGAAGAAAGTCAACGTCATCCTGATCAACCCGACCGATTCGTCGGCCGTGGCCAATGTCGTGAAGGAAGCGACCGACAAGGGCATCAAGGTGGTGTCGCTCGACCGCAGCGTGAGCGGCGCGGACGTCAGCTCGCACATCGCGTCGGACAACACGGCAGGCGGCAAGATGGCCGCCGATTTCATGCTCCAGAAGCTCGGCGGCAAGGGCAGCGTGGTCGAACTGCAGGGCATTCCCGGCTCGTCCGCCGCACGCGAGCGCGGCGCAGGCTTCGACACGGCCATCGCCGCCGACAGCGGCGTGAAGGTCGTGACCAAGCAGCCGGCCGACTTCGACCGCGCGAAGGGCCTGTCGGTGATGGAGAACATCATCCAGGGCAACAAGGACATCCAGGGCGTGTTCGCCCAGAACGACGAGATGGCGCTCGGCGCGGTCAAGGCGATCCAGGCAGCGGGGCTGAAAAACGTGATCGTGGTCGGCTTCGACGCCACCGACGACGCCGTGGCTGCCGTCAAGGCCGGCAGCATGGCGGCCACCGTGCAGCAGCAGCCGGAGCTGATCGGCCAATACGGCGTGCAGACGGCGAAGAAGCTCGTCGACGGCCAGCCGGTCGACAAGTTCATCCCGGTTCCGCTCAACCTCTACAAGCCGTAAAGCGGCTGCGCGATTATTTTGCGCGCCACGCTGGCGTAGTACTATTTGGCGCTGACATCGCCAGTTTGCCCAGAGGAAACGCCAGCGTGACCCAGTTCGAGCGCCTGACCATCGACGACATTGCCCGCCTCGCGAAAGTCTCGCGCACGACGGCGAGCATGGTGCTCAACGGTTACGCCGAACGCTACCGGATTTCGGCGGCCACTGTCGAACGTGTGCTGCAGGTGGCGAAGGAACATCACTTCACGCCGTCGCAATCGGCCCGCGCGCTGCGCTCGCGGCGCAGCAACACCATCGGCCTCGTCATCCCCGATCTCACCAACTCCGCGCACGCGGCGCTCGCGCAAGCGATGGAAACGCTGTGCCGGGACGAATACGGCTATCAACTGGTCGTCGTGACGAGCGACGAAGACCCGGCACGGGAAACCGAAGGCATCGCCCATCTGGTCTCTCACCAGGTGGACGGCATGATCGTGGTGCCCTGCACAGCGGAGGCGAACCGCTATCAGAAGTGGGTCAAGCGGCTGCCGCTCGTGTTCGCCGACCGGCGCGTCGAAGACAGCGATATCCCCTACGTGGTGACCGACGCCACCGAAACCGTCGCGACGCTGATCGGCGACGCGCTCGCGCAGGGCGCGCGCGAGGTGGTGTACTTCGGCGGCCAGCCGGAGCTCTCCGCGAGCCGCGACCGGCTGGCGGGCTATCGCCAGGCGCTGGCGGCCCACGGCTTGACGGAGCGCGACGACTGGGTGTTCCAGCGCGACTACCAGCGCGAGTCGGGGCATGCGCTGATGGAGGCCTGGTTCGCCTCGCACGGGCGCTATCCGGAAGTGCTGTTCGCGGGCTCCATCACGCTGCTGGAAGGCGTGCTCGCGTTCATCAACCAAGCGCACAAGCTCGGCCTGGCGCCCGGCCGGCTGATGACCTTCGACGATCATCAATTGCTCGACTGCCTGCCGCTCTCCATCGACGCCATCGTGCAGGATAGCCAGCAGCTCGCGGCGCAAAGCCTGGAGCGCGTGATCGGCATGCTTGAAGGGGCGGGCAAGCCGGAGTCGCTGCTGGTGCCGGCGCATGTTCATTACCGGCGGGGACGGTAGCCGAGAGCCGGCTGCCGGGAACCGTACCGGGCAACTATTCTCGCAGCCTTGTCAAGTGGTCCGTTGGCTATCTATTTCGGTGTATTTGATAGGCATCCTAATTTTAGCCGGGCGATAAGAAGTCTTAAAGACCAGTTTGAGATAAGCCGCGCGATTTTTAAGATGGCCCGTGCGCCATGTGCCTCTGAATGAAGAGGCGGCAAGTTAAATGGTTTAGCGAGTTTAAGCAAATTCTTATTTCACTGGGTGTTCCCGCTCGGTAACCTTCCTTCAGGCTACGGAAGCTGCAACCGAAGCGTCCGTAGCTCTTTCCAGGCCGTGGGTGTGTCGCTCGCTGCCTCTGTCTCGCGCTCGCACTTAACTTACGGAAATCGCGGCGGTGCGCGCATGTTGCCTGAAGTCAGGGCGACCTGCGGCTCGTCTGCCGACAATCGACTTCCAACAGGTGAGGTCAAGCGCGATCACTCTCAAGTCATGCCTCTTTAACACCGAGGAGATTGCAATTGCAAGCCAAACTTAAAAAGCTTTCGCTGATCGCCGCGCTGGCCGGCGTGTTCGCTACACCGGCAGCGTTTGCGCAGAGCCGCCCCACTCCGGTTGATGCGGGCCAGGGCACGGTCCAGTTCATGGGCCTGTTGCAAGCCAACACCTGCTCAATCGCTACGGGTGACGAGAACAAATCGGTGACGCTGCCGACCGTCAATACTTCGTCGCTGGCGTCAGCTAACAATACCGCCGGCGCTACGTATTTCAATCTGTCGGTCACGAACTGCGATGCGTCCATTAACAATGCGCGGGCAAATTTCGAACCGGACAATATGGATGGAAGCGCGAGCGGTGCCGCTGCGGGCACTTATAGCAATCTGTTTGCGCCGAGAGATACTGACCCTAAGGATGCGACGGCGGCAAAGAATGTCAACTTGCAATTGTTGAACGAAAATGGAGCTGCGATTACTGCCGGCGTGAATCCGGCGTTCTTCGCTGTTAAGGGTACCGGCACGGCGCGCGGCGCCACGTTGACATATGGTGCTCGCTACTATTCCACCGGCGCGGCTTCGGCTGGTAATGTTAGAACGTACGTCAAGTACACGATGGCATATAACTAAGCAATACTAATTCAATATGCTGTTGGGCTGCTCCTCGCTGTAGCCGGGGCAGCCCGAATGCTTGACGGATCGGAGAAATTCAGCATGCGTTCCTGGAAGTGCCGTGTATTTGCGGCAGCTGTATTGGTTTGTAGTGTGATGGCATCCGCAGCGCATGCGGCCATCGTCATTACCGGCACGCGCGTGATTTACCCGGCCAAAGCACGAGAGGTCAACGTGCGTCTCAGCAACGTCGACAAAACGCCTGTATTGGTTCAGGCCTGGATCGACGACGGTCACCCTGGCGCTGCGCCCAGCGAGATTCGCGTGCCGTTCTTGCTGATGCCGTCGGTATTTCGCGTCGAGCCGAACAAGGGGCAATCGCTGCGGATCATGTTCACTGGCGCAGACCTGCCGACAGATCGTGAGTCGGTCTACTGGCTGAATGTGCTCGAGATTCCCCCGAAGCCTGCGAATTCGGATGACCGAAATTTGATACAGATTGCGTTTCGAACTCGCATCAAGATGTTCTATCGTCCGGCGTCGCTGACCGACGACCCAACCGCATATCGTTCCCAGCTCACTTGGCAATTCGCTTCAAACGACAAAGGCGAGCGTGTCTTGCGCGTGGAAAACCCGTCGCCTTACTACATCTCGTTGAATAGCGCATCGTTGGAGGCCGGCGGCAAGGCGATCGAACTGGTGCCCGAAATGGCGCCGCCATTTGGTCGTGTCGATCTGAAGCCGGTAGCGGGCGCGCTCGACGCAAAGGTTCCGGCGACCGTGTCTTTTTCCGTTCTCAGCGACTTTGGAGCGGAATCCAAGACCTCCGCTCAGGTTGGCGGCTCGGCTCAAGCGAACGGCTCTTCCACGAAGGTTGGTGGTGCAATTCAAGCGGGCAGCGCCGAGAAGGCAAGCGACGCGGTTCAAGTTGACGACGCAGAAAAGATAAAGCAAGTTCAGTAAGCCGGTGACGGGGTGCTTTGAGTGGAAAGCAACAAAAGATCGGCAAAGGTGCAACGTGGCGTGCGAGGGCCTTTGCGCTACCATCCGCTGGCATGGGCGGCGGTCGTAGCGTCGGGCGGTTGGGCGTTCAGCGCCGACGTATCGGCTACGGAATGCGGGCCAGCCGTTTCTCGCGAGAACGGCGCGGGGGACTGCGGTGATGCAGTGCCGGCGGTGCCGCCCGCACTCGCTTTGCCTTCCTCGCAGCCGGCGGACATTGCCGGAACGGCGGCACCGAAAGACGCCGCCGCGCCAGAAGCGCCTCCACAATCCTCCGTTCCCCAAGAAGTCGATTTCAATCCGGCGTTCTTTAGCGGCGATGT
Organism: Trinickia mobilis; assembly: GCF_017315705.1. Taxonomy (GTDB): domain Bacteria; phylum Pseudomonadota; class Gammaproteobacteria; order Burkholderiales; family Burkholderiaceae; genus Trinickia_A; species Trinickia_A mobilis. The sequence continues at coordinate 14,909 of NZ_JAFLRF010000033.1, forward strand.
GGCAGATCTGTCGCGTTATACGCGCGGCAATCCTGTCTTGCCTGGACGCTACCCAGTCGACCTGTCCGTCAATGGGCAGGCGAAGGGGCGTTACGACGTTCAATTTCTGGAGGTACCGGGCTCGGACATCGCGGCCCCATGCTTTACGCTTTCGAATCTCGAGCGTATGGGAGTCGATGTTGAGCGCGTGATTCAACGGCTCAAAGCGGAGGGAAAGAATGACATTGCGGAACCGTCCCCGTCGATTTGCATTCCTTTTGCACAAGCCGTGCCCGGGACGGCGGTCAATTTCAATACCGCCGATTTGCAGCTCGATCTTACGGTGCCGCAGCTGGAGCTGCGTAAGGTGCCGAGCGGATACGTCGATCCGTCGCGTTGGGACAGTGGCATTACTGCGGGTTTGGTGCAGTACAGTCTATCGACCTATACGAGCCATGTGAATTCCGGCCAAGATCTGAGCAGTGCTTATCTCAGCTTGCAGAGCGGGCTCAACGTGGGCGGCTGGCGCTTTCATCAATGGTCCAATGCAAGTTGGCAGAATAGCGGGTCGGGTGTCCACTGGCAAAGCGTGCAACTGTACGCGCAGCACGACATCACGGCACTGAAGGGCCAACTGACGCTCGGCGACAGCTCGACAAGCGGTGACGTTTTCGATTCCTTCAACATCCGCGGCGTCCAGCTCTCGAGCGACGACCGCATGCTGCCGGACTCCGTGCGTTCGTACGCACCCGTTGTGCGTGGCGTGGCGGACACGAACGCACGCGTGAAGGTGCGCCAGAACGGCATCGTCGTTTACGAAACCAGCGTTTCTCCTGGGCCGTTCGAAATCCCCGATTTGCCGGCGACGGGCTATGGCGGTGATCTCGAGGTCACGGTGACGGAGTCGGACGGCCGCGAGCGGCGTTACCTCTTGCCGTTCGCAGCGGCCCCTCAACTGCTGCGGCCGGGCATTTCGCGCTACAACGTCAGTACGGGCGTCTATCGTGACGGGTCGCTGGGCGCGCAGCCGTGGGTTGCGCAGGCGGTGTACCAGCGCGGTCTCACCAACCTATTGACGGCGTATTCGGGAGTGCAAGCGTCCGAGGGCTACGGGGCCGCGCTTGTCGGCGTCGCGCTCAATACCCATCTGGGTGCGTTTGCATTCGACGTGACGTTTGCAAATACCCGATTGCCCGCCGGCGCGGGCGGGACCGGCTATAGCGGCCGCATCAGCTACAGCAAGACAGTCCCGGGCTTCAACACGAATTTCGCGCTTGCTGCGTACCGATATTCGACCTCGCGCTTCTATAGTTTGCGCGACGCGGTCTATGCGCGTAACCAGTCGGCAGCGCAGAACAACAACCTGCTCGACTTCCGTACGCGCAATCGCCTGCAGCTGAACATCAGCCAACCGCTTGGCGGAAGCCGTTTCGTCTATGTTTCGGGTAGCACCCAGGATTATTGGGACGGCTCGCGAGGTAACGATCTGCAATACCAGGCCGGCTTCAGCAGCACGTTCAAGCGCGTGTCCTATACGCTGTATGCGCAGCGCAATCGCGTTGTGAACTCGGGTACCAATACGCAAGTCGGGCTGAACCTCACCATACCGCTCGGTCGGACGGACTCGAACAAACACAGTATGTTCGACGCCGTGACGGTCAACGTGTCGCGCGGTTCGGGCGGTGTCAGCCAGATCCAGGCGAGCGCGGTCGGGAATACCGACGGCGTCACGCCGATCACCTACGGCATCAACGCGTCGCGCATGGTCAGCGGGGATGACAAGACTGTCCAAATGGGCGGCTATGGCACGTACCGCGCGCCGTTCGGCACGTATTACGGCAACGCGTCCGTCGGCAATCAAGGGCGTCAGGCATCGCTGAACGTCAACGGCGGGATCGTGGCCCACCAGGGCGGCGTGACGCTTACGCCGCCTCTCGGTCAGGCATTCGCCTTGGTCGAGGCGAAGGGAGCGAAGGGCGGCACGATCATCAACGGTCAAGGCGCGACGATCGATCGCAATGGTTATGCCGTGATTCCGCAGCTTACGCCGTATCGCGTCAACAGCGTCGCGCTCGATCCGCAAAATGTGCCGCTCGACGTCGAATTGGGGAACACGAGCGAGGAAGTCGTTCCGCGAGCGGATTCGCTTGTGTTCGTGAAGCTGGCGACCGTGCAGGGACGGCCGACCTTCGCCGAAGTGGAGGACGCTTACGGCAAGTCGCTGCCGATGGGGGCCGATCTCATCGACGCATCAGGAAAGTCGGTGGGCATGGTCGGTCAAGGGGGGATGGCTTATCTTCGCGGCATCGAGGGCAATGGCAAGCTGCGGGCCAAGTGGGGCGCCGGCCCGAATGACGCATGCGTGATGCCGTACTCCATTCCACCGGAAGAAAGATCCGCCGATGGCAAGTTGAACATCGTCGCGCGTGTGAAGTTGCACTGCGATTCGTCGCTGATGTGGGCGCCTTTGTCGCAACAAGCATCGGACCATGCGTCCGAGGCGGTCGAGACGCATCCGGTCGAGTCCGATGGGGTTGAGACGAATCCCGTCCATTGATCGAAGTCATCGCCCGGATACCTATGAAAATCATGATCGAGCAAGCGATCGAATCCGCTGAGGGGCGCGACATGGAGAATTTTGCAGGCGGTCGAGTCGGCGCGCGAGTTGCGGGCTTCGCTATCACGCTGGCGGCCAGCGTTGCCATATTGGCTGGTGCAAGTGCACATGCCGAGGCGTCGCCATCGGTCGAGCTCCGTTTCAAGGGGAGCTACGTGGCGGCCACCTGCACGGTGGTGGGCTCGGCAAACATCTCCGTGACCCTTCCGACAGTCAATACCCGTTCGTTGGCCACGTCCGGCAATACGGCTGGCGCGACCGTATTCACCATCCCGGTTCAATGCGACGGCGGATTGAGCAGGGTGCGTGCGTATTTCCAAAGCGGCGCGACAACAGACGCGAACACGGGCAATTTGATCGTACAAAGCGTGGCTGGCGAGACATCGGCAAGCAATGTGCAAGTAGCGCTGAAAAATATGGATGGCACCGCGATCAAGGTCGGCGACCGCAGCACGATGAAAACCGTGCCTATTACGTCGGCGAACACGACGATTCCGATGAATTTCATTGCCTCTTACTACTCGACTGGTGCGGCGACTGCCGGCGCCGTGCAAACCTTCGTGACGTACGTCCTGGAGGCCGACTGACTTCAATCGGCAGATACAACGGAACCCGCTAAAGAACGATGCTCGATTCACCCGCCACCTCGCTGCGCGCGCTCCTGCGCGATACCGCATTGCACGTCGCGCTGCTTACCGGCGGCGCGCAGATTCCGGCCGTCCATTCCTGGCGCGCACGCTGCATTGCGCTCGTCGACGGCCTTCAGCAGGCCATGCGCGATGCCGGATATCTCGACGCGGAAATCGACGAAGTCAGCCTCGCGCAATGCACGTTGCTCGACGACGTGACGTTGGGCGCGCTGCCCGCGGCGCAGCGCGGCGACTGGTCGCGCGAGTCGTTGCAGGTACGCTTTCACGACACGCAAGATGGCGCCGAGATCGTCTGCGAGCGTATCGATGTGCTGCTGCTGGGCGAACCATTGACGCCGGCGTCGCTGGAGATGTATCGGCTCGTGCTCGAGCTTGGCTTCAAAGGCGGGCAAGCCGAGCGTGAGTCCTATCGTCAACGCGTGTCGGCGGCGCTGAACAAGATGGGGCGCCTGGAAGATCCTGAGCCGATGCAGACCTTGGCCGAGACGGCGGCAGCGGTGGTGCGTGATCAAGGCGATACGCGCCGGCGCCTGCCGACGTGGGGCGCGATTTTCGCCGTGGCGGGCGCTGCCGTGCTGTGGCTGCTGCTCGACTCTCACCTGGATCGCTCGGTCGCCCGCTTGCCTGAGCCGTTGCCCGAGCACCTCGGTTCTCTCTCGCAAGGGCGTTCATGAATATCCCAAATCATCTTCGTGCGCCGCTGACATGGGTTGCCATTCTCGCGGCCGGCCTGACTTGGCTCTTTTTGCCGCTTGCGGTGCAGCCGTACTGGGTCCTCGTTTTCGGCATGGTGCTTGTGGTCGGACTCGGCATCATCGGACTGTCTGTCTATCGGCAACAGCGGCTTCGCCATCTGTCGACGGACGTTCAACTGAGCGCGATGCGGGAACTGCCGGTCGTCCTGGTGGTGGGGCCTTACGCGGCTGCGGCATTTCTCCGCGGCGCCCAGGAAGCGACCCTGCGCCGGGATGGCCGTGCGGTCTGGCTGCTCGTCAAAACGCCGGACGAGCTGGCTGCGACGATGGCCAGGGTCAAGGAATCTCACGGCCGCTTTCCGGATGCCGCATTGATGCCGGTCGTTCCCGAGGGCAATCCCGACGATGCCGTCATGCGCCGCGAATTCACGCAATGGCGGCGCGCGCTGGAGGAAACGTCTCGCTATCGCGCGTGCGTCTTGCCGTGCTATCTCGCTATCTTTGCGTGTCTCGGCGCACGCGACGCCAAGCTGGCGAAGCCGGTGTGGTTCGGCGATGTGATCGACATGACGATCACATCGCCCAGCATGGATAACGCCCGGCAGCGCGTGCAAATGATCCGGCGGCAACTCGATCAGGCCTCGCCGACGCCCGCGCAAGCGGGGCGCATGACCCGGGACGCATTGGGGCAATCGGTGCTGGACTGGCTGGAAGATGCGGCGCTGCTATCTTCCCTGGCTGCTTTGGCCAATACCGCGCCTTTCGCGTTGCACGGGCTTCTGCTGGCCGACATCGGATACACGCCCACGCGTGCGGGCGCGTGGACGCGTTGGCTAGTGCGCAAGACCGGCTTGCAGCCGCCCGTGGCCGCGCTGGCCGCGGAGCCTTTGCCGCTGCCCGAAGTCATTCCCATGCAGGTCGTGCGGACGAAGGCGTATCGCCAGATTGCGTCGCGCCATACGGTCCAGCATGCCGTCGCCGCGATGGCGGTCGTGCTTGCCGTGTCGTTTGCTGCATCTGGCTGGAAGAACAGCCAGATGGTCGAGCGCATTGCCGGCGACCTGAAGATCTACTGGGACACCGCCGACGAGCAGTTCAACGACAAGCGTGAAATGCTCCGCATGCTCCGCGGCGACTATGCCGAAGTGCAGCAATACGCGAAGGGCGGCATACCTGTGAGCCTCGGATGGGGACTCCATCGGGGCGGTGCGCTGCAGCCCGCCCTGGAGCGCGCGATCGCCGCCTATCGGCCACCGCCCGTCGTGTTGACGCTGGATAGCCTCTCGCTTTTCGACAGCGGAAAGACTTCGCTCAAGGCCGGCGCATCTCAGAAGTTGCAAGACGCACTCGAGCTGATACTGTCTAACCCGGATAAGCGAATTCTGATCGCGGGCCACACAGACAATATCGGTTCGAGCGATGCGAATTTTAAGCTGTCCGAGGCGCGCGCGAAGGCTATTCGCGACTGGTTCGTTGCGGAATCGTCGTTGCCGGTTACGCGTATTGCGATTCAGGGCTATGGCGACACGCGTCCGCTGGCCAGCAATCAAGATGTTGCCGGTCGTGCGCGGAATCGGCGTGTCGAAATCACCCTGGTTCCGGAAGTAAATTCCCGCTGACGCCCCGATGTCTCAGGGCGCCAGTCCTCGTTCCGGCGTCTTGAGAGTGGGTGAATCGTGACGCACATCGGCCTTTTTAAATATTTAGGATCGCGAATGGACTGGTGTTTAGGAATTGTCCTATATTCCGCAAAAACTTTCCGACATACGATCCAACCGGTTGCGATTCTGTTTTTATGCAGCTGTCTTGAAGCGCCGTTTTTTAAATACTTTTTCGCACGACATCAGGCCGGAGTACACATGTCAGCATCCAATAGTTCGCAGAAGTTCATTGCGCGCAATCGCGCTCCTCGCGTACAGATCGAATACGACGTCGAAATCTATGGTTCGGAAAAAAAGGTAGAGCTGCCTTTTGTGATGGGCGTTTTGGCGGATCTGTCGGGTAAGCCGCTCGAGCCGCTTCCCTCTGTCGGCGATCGCAGGTTCTTCAACATCGACATCGACAACTTCGATGAGCGCATGAAGGCAATGAAGCCCCGCGTGGCGTTCTCGGTGCCCAATACGCTGACGAACGAAGGTCAGTTGATGGTCGATATCACGTTCGAAAGCATGGACGACTTCTCGCCCGCGGCAATCGCGAAGAAGGTCGACGCGCTCGCGCAATTGCTGGACGCGCGCACGCAGCTTGCGAACCTCCAGACGTACATGGACGGCAAGTCCGGTGCGGAAAGCCTCGTCAGCAAAGTCTTGAAGGACCCGGCGTTGCTGAATGCGCTCGCAAAGGCGCCGAAGCCCTCGCAAGCGAGACCGGTCGATGAATCGGCGAGCAACGAGTGAATTTCGCGAATTAAGGCGAAAAGCAAATATTGCCTAATAGTGTTGGGGAAAACATGGCTGAACGTTCATCACAGGCTCGAGTTCAAGAGACATCGAGCGCAGCTGCACAATCCGATTTCAATGCGCTGCTGTCGCGCGAATTCAAGCCGAAAACCGAGCGCGCGCGCGAAGCAGTGGAAAGCGCCGTCAAGACGCTGGCCGAACAGGCTCTCATGACGTCGGTCACGGTGTCCGACGATGCTTATAAGAATATCGAAGCCATCATTGGCGAAATCGACCGCAAGCTTTCCGAGCAGATCAACCTGATCCTGCATCACGAGGATTTCCAGCAACTGGAAAGCGCATGGCGCGGCCTGCATCACCTCGTCACGAACACCGAAACGGACGAAAAGCTGAAGATCCGCTTCTTGGACGTGACGAAAGAAGATCTCCGCCGCACGATGAAGCGCTACAAGGGCGTGGCCTGGGATCAAAGCCCGTTCTTCAAGCAGATCTACGAAGAGGAATATGGTCAACTGGGCGGCGAGCCGTACGGCTGCCTCGTTGCCGACTACTATTTCGACCACACCCCGCCCGATGTCGACCTGCTCGGCTCGATCGCCAAGGTCGCCGCGGCCGCACACGCACCGTTCATCACGGGCGCGGCGCCGTCGGTGCTGCAAATGGATTCGTGGCAAGAACTCGCGAACCCGCGCGACCTGACCAAGATCTTCACGCAGAACCTCGAATATGCGCCGTGGAACTCGCTGCGTAATTCGGAAGACGCGCGCTATATCGGTCTGGCGATGCCGCGCTTCCTGTCGCGTCTGCCGTATGGCGTGAAGACCAATCCGGTCGACGAATTCAACTTCGAAGAAGCGACGGACGGCTCGGATCACCGCAAATACGTCTGGTCGAACGCGGCGTACGCGATGGCCGTGAACATCAACCGTTCGTTCAAGCACTACGGCTGGTGCACGCTGATTCGCGGCGTGGAGAGCGGCGGCGTGGTCGAAAACCTGCCGTGCCACACGTTCCCGACCGACGACGGCGGCGTCGACATGAAGTGCCCGACCGAAATCGCCATTTCCGATCGTCGCGAAGCGGAACTCGCGAAGAACGGCTTCATTCCGCTGATCCACCGCAAGAACACCGACTACGCAGCCTTCATCGGCGCGCAGTCGCTGCAAAAGGCGACGGAGTACTACGACGCGGATGCAACGGCCAACGCCAACCTGTCGGCGCGTCTGCCGTACCTCTTCGCGTGCTCGCGTTTCGCGCACTACCTGAAGTGCATCGTGCGCGACAAGATCGGTTCGTTCAAGGAACGCGAAGACATGCAGCAATGGCTCAACGAATGGGTCATGAACTACGTCGACGCCGATCCCGCGAACTCGTCGCAGGAAACGAAGGCGCGTCGTCCGCTGGCGGCCGCTGAAGTGGTCGTCGAGGACGTGGAAGGCAATCCCGGCTACTACCAGGCCAAGTTCTTCCTGCGCCCGCACTTCCAGCTGGAAGGCCTCACGGTGTCGCTGCGTCTCGTCGCCAAACTGCCGTCGGTGAAGGAAGCCGCTTAAGCGCCGCGCCACCCACCCTGTGCAGCAGGAGGCATCCGATGAAGCATCGCTTCGGGGTGCCTCCTGATCACCATCGCTTCGAGCCCATAGCCTGCACCCACCTTGGCCCGCAGCATGCCGCGGAAGCGGGGTGGTAACGCTCGACCGGACTAGGGTCGAGCAAGGCTGCGTCATGGGCATTGAAACGCCGGTGTTTCTGTCCGGATGAGCGATGGGCAGGCGCTCACAAAAAATTCCTGACTTTTGTGGAAGCAACGTAAATCTAACCAGGCACTAAGGAGCCAATCCATGGCGCAAGACATCTTCATCAAGATCAACGGCATTGACGGTGAATCGGAAGACGCCACGCACAAGGGCGAAATCGAAGTTCTGAGCTGGGGATGGAACGTCTCGCAGCAGTCGAACATGCACGCCGGTTCGGGCGGCGGCGCCGGTCGTGCGACCGTCGACGATCTGGAGTTCGTTCACTACATCGATCGCGCAACCCCGAATCTGACGCAGTACTGCCTGACCGGCAAGCACATCGACGAAGCCAAGCTGGTGGTGCGCAAGGCCGGCGGCAACCCGCTCGAGTACCTCAAGTTCACGATGGGCGACGTGCTGGTGACGCAAGTCACGCCGTCCGGCGTCAGCGACAGCGAATCGCGTCCGTCGGAAACCGTCCGTCTGTCGTTCTCCCGCATGAAGCAGGAATATGTGGTCCAGAACGCACAAGGCGGCAGCGGCGGCGCAATCACGGCAACGTTCGACATCAAGAAGAACACGGCCTAAGTGGCATAACCGGTCTTCCCAGATCGTGACCTCGCCGACGCTCGGCGAGGTTTTCCGGGCTGCTGACCACAGTGCCTCGCATGCCAGGGGCAATGTGGTCAGCACATCGCCTGACCACGATGATCGCGACAACCTTGACTCACTCCGATGGTTCTGAACTTTCTTTCTCGATTCGCGGCCGGGCGCGGTTTCTCCGGTTGGCTTGCCATCGGCGGAATGGGCCTGTGTCTGACCGCGTGCAGCAGCGGCAGCCCGACGGTCAAAGCGCAAACCGACCTGCAGGTGCAGGTTGTCGCGAGTGCGAATGTCAATCCGGACGATTGGGGGCGGGCCGCGCCCATCATGGTCCGGGTGTACGAATTGAAGTCGGCCACGGCATTCGAGAGCGCAGATTTTTTTACGCTGCAAAACGACGGCAAGAAGGCGCTGGGCGATGACGTGCTTGCCGTCGACGAATTCATCTTGCGCCCTGGAGATCGGCGCGAAATACGCCGCAAGTCCAATCCGGCCACTACGGCCATCGGCGTGCTGGCGGGTTATCGGGAGCTTGGCAAATCGGTCTGGCGCGATGTTTTCCGCTTGCCGACGGCCCCGGATGCCTCGTGGTACAGCGCGGCCATTCCAGATAAGAAGCAGAAGCTGACGATACGTCTCGATCAGCGAACTGTATCGATTACCGAGCCGGAGTCATTGCAATGAGTTGGTATAACAAGGTCGTTTGGAGTGAGGGGCTGTTCCTGCGCCCGCAGTTATTTCAGCAGCAGGAGCGTTACTTCGAGTATTTCGCACATAAGCGCAGTGCGGCCCTGAGTCCCTTCTTCTGGGGGTTCGGCCAATACGAAATCGACCAGGGGTCGTTGTCGTTCGGCAAGCTTGTTTTCAAGAGCGGGTCCGGGATTTTTCCCGACGGTACCCCGTTCGACGTCCCCGGACACACCCCGCCGCCGCAGCCGCTGACGATCGCGCCTGAGCACCAGGATCAAGTGATCTATCTGGCCGTCCCGCTGCGCCTGCCGAACATGGAGGAAACCGCGTTCGTCGAGCAAAGCGGCTCGCTCGCGCGTTATATGGCTTTTGACGAGGAGCTGCGCGACAGCAATGCGATCGGCCAAGGGCTGAAGCCCGTTCAGCTGTCGAATCTGCGCTTGCGCTTGATGCCCGAGAAGGAGCTCACGCAGTCGTGGATTGGGATCGCGTTGACGCGCGTGAAGGCGCTGCATGCGGACGGCGCCGTGTCGCTGCATAGCTCCGACCACATTCCCCCTGTCACCGGCTACGGCGCGAACCCGTTATTGCGCGAATGGGCGTTGCAGTTGCACGGCCTCGCCAAGCTGCGCGCCGATGCGCTCGCAGCACGCTTGTCCGGCGGCGACGGCAAGGCCGGAGCGGCCGCAGAAGTCGCCGACTACCTGCTGCTGCAGGTGCTGAACCGGTACGAGCCGCTGCTCGACCACATTTGCAGCATCGACGAAACCTCTCCGGTGGACCTGTATCGCGAACTCGCGATGCTGGCCGGCGAGCTTTCGACGTTCGTGCGTCCGCAAACCCGCCGGCCGCTCGCGGCGCCCGGATACGACCACGCGCAGTTGTACGGCAGCATCAAGCCGCTCGTCGACGAGATTCATTTCCTGCTCAACCAAGTGCTGATTCGCGGCGCGCAGCCGATTCCGCTCACGGAGCAGGCGCACGGCATTCGCACGGCCAGCGTGCTGCCGAACGAGCTCGCGGGCTACTCGAGCCTGGTGCTCGCCGTGGGCGCGCAGATGTCGCCGGACGTGCTGCAGCAGCAATTCGCCGCGCAGACCAAGATCAGCCAGCCGCAGCGGTTGCCGGAACTCATCCGCTCGCATTTGCCGGGGCTCACGATGACGCCGCTGCCGGTGCCGCCGCGGCAGATTCCGTTCAACTCGGGTTTCATCTATTTCGAACTGTCGCGCTCGGGTCCGTTCTGGGAGCAGATCGCGCAGCAAGGCGGCTTGGCCATGCACATCGCGGGCCACTTCCCCGAGCTCAAGCTTGAACTGTGGGGAGTGCGGCAAAAATGAATACCAACGCGTTCGACGATCGCGCCTTCGATTTCTTGAACGGTTCCGATGAATCGGGCATGAACCGCGGCGGCGCAGCGGCGTTCCAGCCCGGGCGAAGCCTGGCGGGCGCCGGCTTCGAGCGGGAGCCGGTCGCCGACCTCGGCGCCTTCGATCCGCCCGAGGATTTCCAGACCCGTCTCGAGAACGTGCTGGCCGCTCAGAACCCTGTGCAAGAAGCCGCGCAGCCGTTGTTGCGGATGCTCGCCGACATGCCGGCCTCGCTCGACTCGCAAGCGGCGATCGCGAGCTTGCGCGCGCTGCTCGTGCGCGAGGTCGTCGCGTTCCAGAAGCTGTGCGACAAGGCGAACCTGCCGTGGAAGCACATGGCGGCCGTGCGCTATAGCCTGTGCACCGCGCTCGACGAGGCGGCGAACCGCACGCGCTGGGGCGGCGGCGGTGTGTGGGCCGTCAAGAGCCTGTTGATTACGTTCGAGGGGGAAGTCGACGGCGGCGAGAAGTTCTTCCTGCTGATCGGCCGCATGGCGACCGATCCGCAAGCGTATGTCGACGTGCTCGAAGTCATGTACCGCATCCTCGGCTTGGGCTTCGAGGGGCGCTATAGCGTCGTGGTGGATGGCCGCCGCCACCTCGAACAGATCCGTCAGCGTCTATTGACGCTCATCAGCGGCGCGCGCGATACGGTGCAGCTCGAGCTGTCGCCGCATTGGCGCGGCGTCGAGCCGGGCAAGATGCGCCTGCTCCGCAGCGTGCCCGTCTGGGCGACGGCCAGCGTGGCCGTGTTGACCATCTTTGCGATATTTGCCTGGTACAAGTATCAGCTGCTGACGCAAGGCAATGGGCTCGAGGCACGCATTCTCGCGATCAGCAAGCTTGCGCCTCCCGCACCTTTGCCGCCTGCCCAGCGCTTGCGTCTCTCCGTTCTCTTGAAGAACGAGATCGCGCGCGGCCTGGTGACCGTCGACGAGGACGACCGCCATAGCAGTGTGGTCTTCAAGGGCGACTCCATGTTCGTGCCGGGGCAGGCTCGGGTTCGTCAGGAGATGGACCCGATTCTCGCGAAGGTGGCGCGAGAAATCGCGCGGGTTGGCGGCGAAGTCGTGGTGATCGGCCATACGGACAGCCAGCCGATTCGCACGAAGGCGTTTCCTGATAATCAGGTGCTGTCCGAAAAGCGCGCGGCGTTTGTCGCACAGGTCTTGAAGCAGTACGGAACGCCGGCTGATCGCATCCAATCGATCGGCAAGGGGGATACGCAGCCTGTTGCCGGCAACGGCACCGCGGAAGACCGCTCCCGCAATCGACGCGTGGAAATTCGGGTCACGCAATAACGGGAAGGCCTGACATGTCCGATGTGAATCGCTTCTTTAGATTTGTTTTTTCGCGCCAGACGCTGATATTCGTGGCGATCATCCTGGCCGCCGCAGCCGTCTGGTTCATCGGCCCGTTGCTGGCGTTCGGCGAGTCCCGCCCGCTGGAGAGCGTGTCCGCGCGCGTGATCGTGATCGCCGTGCTGCTGGCGCTGCTGCTGCTGTGGCTGCTGAGATTGCCGCTGAGCCCGGTTTGGGCCGCCGTGGCATCGCTGGCGTTCTGGCACCTCGGTCCGCTGCTGGCGTTCGGCGAAGCGCACCCGTTCGAGCCGATCTGGACGCGCGTGCTGCTGATTTCGGTGCTGGTCGCCGGTTACGCCGCTTATGGGCTGTACCGTTTGTGGCAAGCCATGCGCAGCAGCGATGCATTCTTGCAGCGCATCCTCAATCCGTTTGCCGGCAAGTCCAAGCCTGAAGTCGTCGCGCGCAACGAAATCCGTGTCGTCAATTCGGTGGTCGCGAAGGCCGTCGACAAGCTCAAGCGCATGCGCAACAGTTCGACGATGTTGCGCCGTCTGCTGCAAAGCCAGCGCTACTTGTACGAATTGCCGTGGTACATGGTGATCGGCTCGTCGGGCGCGGGCAAGACGACGATGATCCTGAACTCGGGGCTGAATTTTCCCGAAGCCGATCAGATGAGCGCGTCGTCGATCAAGCGTCGCGTCGAAACGGCCAATTGCGACTGGTGGTTCACCAACGAAGCGGTCCTGATCGACACGGCCGGACGCTATACCGTGCAGGACGGCGCGACGGCCGATACCGCAAAGGACGGCGAGTCCGCCAAGGCGAATGCGGCCGAATGGCAGGGATTCCTGGCGGCGCTGCGCAAGCGCCGTCCGCGCGCGCCGATCAACGGCGCGCTGCTGACGGTCTCCGTCGAGGAACTGCTGCGCAAGTCGCCGACGGAGCGTACGGCGCTCGCAGCTGCGATGCGCGCGCGCCTTGGCGAGTTGCGGCAGCAGCTCGGCATCCGGTTCCCGGTGTACGTGCTCGTCACCAAGCTCGATCTGCTGCCCGGCTTCCCGGAGTATTTCCAGTCGCTGACGGCGGAAGGCCGCGCGCAGATTCTGGGCTTCACGTTGGCCTACCAGGACGATGGCGAACCAAACGACCGTGAGGATTTGCGTCAGCGCTGCTTGGGCGAAATGACGCTGCTCGAGCAGCGGCTCGAGGACGGCATCAACGTTCGCCTGCAAGAAGAGTACGAGGCTGACCGGCGCAAGAAGCTCTACGCGTTGCCGGGCGAATTCCGCAGCCTGGCATCGCAACTGGTCGAGCTGATCGGTCTGGCCTTTCTCGATTCCAAGTACGACGACACGCAGTTGAAGAGCACGCTGCGCGGCGTGTATTTCAGCAGCGCTGCGCAGACCCACAGAGTCGTTCCGGCCGACCGGACCACGCTGCTCCAGCGTTTGCGGCGCGGTCTGGCCGGGTCGACGGGCGACGCGGCGGCCGCCGCCGATGCCGCGTCGAGCAACGCGCCGACCGGATATCGCGGCTACTTCCTGCGCAACCTGTTCCAGCGCGTCATTTTTGCCGAAGGGCATCTGGTGCGGCCGAACCTGCGCTGGGAGTTGCGCTTCCGGACGCTGCGCGTCGTCGGGCATGTGCTGTCTATCGCCGTCGCCGTGTGGCTGATCGGCTCGCTGATAGTGAGCTTCGACAACAATCGCGAGTATTTGGCCGCGATCGGCAAGAAGACCGATACGCTGGATTCGCAAGTGAAGACGTTCCGCAAGACGCCGCAAGCCGGCGCCATGGCGGCGGTGCTCTCGGCGTCGCACGATCTGCCGCAGTTCCGTCACTTGAACCTGGACAGCCCCGGTGGTGCGTATCGCTATGGCTTGTACACGGCGCCCGGCGTCGCGGGTGTGTCGAGCACGACCTACGGCAACTTGCTGAACCAGATGTTGCTGCCGCAGATCGCCAGCCGTCTCGAAGCCGTGTTGGGTGCGCAATTGAGCATGGGCGATGCGGATAGCGTCTATCGCACGCTGACGATCTACCTGATGCTCTTCGACAACGCTCACTACGACGCGAAGGCGATCAAGGCCTGGGTGCTGCAGGATTGGGAGAAATTCGATAGCGCCGCTTCCATGGGCGATCGCAACATCATGGCGGCGCATCTGGATGCGCTGTTCGCAGACGGCAAGCCGGTGACGCCGCGCGCCTCGCAGAACGCCGATCTGGTGCAGCGCGCGCGAGATTTTCTCGGTCGCAACCCGGTGCCGGGGCGGCTCTACGAACGCGCCACTGCTGAGATGGCGAAGGACGCCCCGGAGAACGTCACGCTGGTGCGAGCGGCCGGGCCGCAGGCGGGGGCGGTGTTCGCCTTGTCGGCCGGCTCGCCGCTCGGGGGCGGCGTGCCCGGACTCTATACGTACGAGGGGTATCACGAGGTTTTTAATCAGCGCCTGCCCGAGTTCCTCGCGCAGGCGCAAAGCCAGGATGCATGGGTGATGGGCCGGACCGGCCTGAGCGCGCAGGTGGACGGCGCCGCGCAGGGCGGGGCGTTGCGCACGGGCAAGGAGCAGCTCGCAAACGAAATTCGACGCCAGTACCTGACCGACTACGGCAACTATTGGCAGCAGTTTCTGGCGGACATCCGCCCGGTGGCCGCCGATTCCGACGGCACGCTTGCGCTCGACCTGCAGACGCTGCGCACGCTGGCAGCGCCCGATTCGCCGCTCGCGCGGCTCGCGCGCACGGCCGTGCACGAGACGTCGCTGTCGGCCGCCAGCGGCGGCGACGATCCGTCGCTTGGCGACGCGGCGATGTCCGCCCTCGCCAAGCGCTCGCAGGCGGCCCGCGCGGCGAGCTCGCTCAACGCGGCCACCGCGACGATCGGGCAGCTCGCGCAGCAAAAGATGGAGAAGGAATTAGTCGACAACCGCTTCGCCGCGTTGCGCGAAGTCGTGACCGGCCAGGCCGACACGGGCCGTGGCCCGGCAATGGACAAGGTGGGGTCCGCGAGCGGCGGCGCCATGCAGCTCGACGCCATCATCGGCCTGATCAACGAGCAGTACGCGCGGCTGATGGTGGCCGGCAACGCGCTGTCGACCAACAGCATGCCGCCCGCGGCGGATATCGGCACCTCGCTGCAGATGGAAGCCGAGAAGCTGCCGGCGCCGTTCCGCGCAGTGCTGGCCGGCATCGCGTCGCAATCGATGCGCAAGGTCGATCAGGGCGTCGGGGCGCTGCTCGCGATGCAGGTGGATTCGAGCGTCGGCGATCCATGCCGCCGTATGGTCGAGGGCAAGTACCCGTTTGCCGACAGCGCGCAGGAGGTCGATATCGACGATTTCGAACGCGTCTTCGCCGCTGGCGGCTTGCTCGACGACTTCTTCCAGAAGACGCTCGCAAGCCAGGTCGACGCGAGCATCCGGCCGTGGCGCTACAAGCCGGTGAGCCCGGGAATGCCGCCGATCAAAGGTCCGAGCCTGGAGCCGTTCGAGCGCGCCGCGGCGATTCGCCAAGCGTTTTTCCGCGACCCCGGCGCCAATCGCATGGCCTGGAAGACGGGCGTGAAGGTGGTGTCGATGGACCCGGAGATCACGGAGCTGGCGCTCGATATCGATGGGCAGGGCGCGCGGTACGCGCACGGCCCGGTGACGGTGTTCCCGGTGACGTGGCCCGGTCCGCGCGGCGGGGCGATGGCGGGCATCACCGCTAATCCGCGTGTTCGGCCCGATACCTCGACTCTCATGGCGGAAGGCCCGTGGGCGCTGTTCCGCTTGACGGACCGCGGCCGGGTGACCGGGACGGCATCGTCGAGCCGCATGTCGGTGGATTTCAATTTCGACGATCGTCACGCCGTGCTCGAACTGGTGTCCAGCGGTCAGGCCAATCCGCTGTCGAGCAATCTGCTCAAGGGCTTCCGTTGCCCCGGCAGCGCGGCGGGAGGCTGAGGTTCGCGCGGGGCCGCCGGCATGGCGGATCGCGCAAGCGTTGTCGATGCGAAGACCGGCGCTGGGAAGCCCGGCACAAGGAAATGGTTTGCGATGCGTAGGATCGAGAGGAGTGCATGTCAAATAATCCTTTAAAAAGAATTGTTTCAAAGGACCGCATCGTAACGGTCTCGAGCGCGGCCATGCCGCAGCTGATCGGTCAGCCTGCCCTTCAGTTCTTGTCGATGAGCGGCGGGGAGATGCTGAGCCGGATCGACTACTCGTACACGCTGCAGCTGCGTACGCCGGACGACTACCACGTCCCGCTTTCGTCCAGTGCCAATCTGGATCTGAAGGCGCTGCTCGGCAAGGAAATGACCGTCACGATTCAGCTCGAAGGCATGGGCGAGGGCGTGCTCGGCGGCGTCGGCGCCGGCAAGCGGGAGATCAGCGGCCTCGTCGTCAAGGCGGGGTACTTGCGCAAGGAAGCGCGCTACCACGTGTACAGCGTGGAGCTGCGCCCGTGGCTGTGGCTCGCCACGCTGACGACCGACTACAAGATCTTCCAGGATAAGACCGTCATCGACATCATCGACGAGGTGCTGAAGGACTATCCGTATCCCGTGGAAAAGCGTCTGGATGTCGCCAAGTATGCGGTGAAGGGTGACAGCGAGCGCAACGAGCCGCGCGCGTTCCAGGTGCAGTACGGCGAAACGGACTACGGCTTCATCCAGCGCTTGATGGAAGAGTGGGGGATCTACTGGTTCTTCGAGCACTCCGAGGGCAAGCACCGGCTGGTGCTGTGCGACCACATCGGCGCGCACCGCAAATCGGACAGCGAGGCGTATCAGACGATCGCCTATCAACCGCAAAACGGCAAGAGCGATGCCGAATACATCAGCGCGTTCAACACGTACGAAGCGATTCGTCCGGGATGCTATCTGACGAGCGACTACGATTTCATCCGTCCCGGCGCCGATTTGAGCGCGGTCAACCAGCAGCCGCGTGAAACGAGCTGGAACACGCAAGAGCGCTTCGAATGGCCGGGCAACTTCGCCGACAGCAAGCATGGCGAACGGGTCGCCCGCACGCGCATGGAAGAACTGCGTGCGCCCGGCACGCGTGCTCACGGCGAGGGGAACGTGCGCGGGCTCGGCTGCGGACAGACGTTCGTGCTGAGCCACTACGACCACACGGACGCCAACCGGGAATATCTCGTCATCTCGTCGAAACTCACCTTGGTCGAGATCGCGCAGGAGTCCGGCAGCGGCTACCAGTACGACTGCGATACCAAGTTTGAAGTCCAGCCGACGGCCGAAGTATTCCGGCCGCCGCGAGTGACGTCCAAGCCGCTTGTCAACGGGCCGCAGTCCGCGATCGTGGTCGGACCTGCCGGCGAGGAATTGTGGACCGATGAATTCGGGCGCGTGAAAGTTCGCTTCCTGTGGGACCGCTATGCTCAGGAGGACGAAACGGACTCGTGCTGGGTGCGCGTCAGCCAGGCTTGGGCCGGTTCCAACTTCGGCGGCATCTATATTCCGCGGATCGGCCAGGAAGTCATCGTCGACTTCTGGGGGGGCGATCCGGATCGGCCGCTGATCACCGGCAGTCTCTACAACAACACCACGCGGCCGCCTTGGGATCTGCCCAAGAACGCGACGCAAAGCGGTTTCATGAGCCGTACGGTGACCGGCGGCCGCGAGAACTACAACGGCTTCCGCTTCGAAGACAAGGCGGGCCAGGAAGAATTCATGATGCAGGCGGAGAAGGACATGAACCGCCTGACGAAGCATTGCGAATCGCATACCGTTGGCTTCGACTTCTCGCTGGGCGTGGGGCTGGCCTACGGCCTCAACGTCGGCGGCTTGCTTGCCTGCAACGTCGGCGGCGCTGCTGCGTATACCGTTGGCGGTGCGCAGTCTGTCTCCGTGGGGGGCGCTGCCGCCATGAATGTCGGCGGCGCTTACGCGATATCGGTGGGCAAGGACTTCTCCATCGTGTGCGGCGATGCATCGCTGACGATGAAGTCCGACGGGACGATCAAGCTGATCGGCAAGAAGGTCAAAGTCGAGGGGGCTGACAAGGTCATCGTTCAGGGTTCGCCGCTGGACTTGAATCCGGGTGATTCGGATTCGGGCGACGGATTTGGATTTGGCTTTGGGGCTCTGCTCCCGATGGTCACGATGCGGATGGGTTCCATGCGGAGTGGACCGTTGCCGCCGAAGCCGACGGAGTCGACGAAGTTCCCGCCGCTGACGGAGCCGCCGCCGACGGAGCCGCCGCCGACGGAGCCGCCGCCGACAGAGCCGCCGCCGACGGAGCCGCCGCCGACGGAGCCACCTCCGACAGAGCCGCCGCCGACGGAGCCACCGCCGACGGAGCCGCCGCCACCGCCGCCGCCGCCGACAGAGTCGGAGATTTAAGGAATGACTAGAGAGCGCGTGCATCGGAACGCTTCATGCACCCCGATGCACGCACCCCTCGTTTTTTCCAAAAAAGGAGTATTTGTCATGCCAAAGGCAGGAAGGCTAGGCGATTCGATCGCACACGGCGGATCGATTGTCAGTGGTTCTGGAGATGTCTTTATCAACGGCAAACCGGCCGGTTACGCCAACGGGAGCGCCACCGTCTGCTCCATTCACGGAGGAGGCTCGGTGAGCTCCGGTGCGAGCACCGTGTTCGTCAACGGATTCCCGGCTGCCATCATCGGCGGTTCGACAGGATGCGGCGCAGAGGTAGTCGCCGGCTCGCCGGACGTGAGCATCGAAGGCTGATCGCGAGGACGATGAAGTGAGTGGAATCGGTGGATTGGGCGGTGTGCTGGCCAAGTTGCCGGTGATGGTGCTGCCGTCCGTGAACGCGGCGCGGCCGGGTGACATCTGCCTGCGGCTGGGCGACATCGCGGATCGCTACGGCGTGCGTCGCGCGCTATCCGGCGTGCTGTGCGGCTCCGTCGACATGGTCACCGGCAGCAAGATCTGTCCGCCGGCCCGTGAAGCCGACTTCGCGTTGCGCGGCCGTTTGCCGCTCGAATGGTCGCGCTGCTACTCGAGTGCGGTGCGGACGGCCGGCGTGCTGGGCGCCGGCTGGCGAACCGGTTGGGAGATCACGCTGCGCCAGGCCGGCGGCCAGCTTACCTATGCCGACGAATACGGCCGGCTCCTCACGGTGCCGCTGCCCGAGCCCGGCTCGCAAGTCATCGTCTTATCCGAACAGTTGCATATTGCTTGTCTGCCCGACGGCCGCATGGTCGTCGCCGATCGGACGCCGCGCTATCGCGTATTCGGCGAATTCGACCCCAACGGTGTCGCAAGGCTGAAATACATCGAGGATCTGCACAAGCAGCGCATCGGGTGCATCTGGGATGCGGAAGGCCGCTTGCTGCGCATGCGCGGCACGTGCGGACACGAGCTGAGGATGCACTACGACCCCGTGACGGGCACTCGCCTTGGCGCGATCGAATGCGTGGCCGGCGGGCCGACGGGGATGCTCGCCGAATACGGCTACAACGAGAACGGCGAGCTCGCAGAGGTTCGCAACCGGCTCGGCGAAACCGTCCGCCGGTTCGCTTACCGCGACGGACGTATCGTCGAAGAGGCGGGCCCGCTCGGGATGGCCGCGCGTTACGTGTGGCAAACGGTGGACGGCGTCGCGCGCGTCATCGAGCGATTCACCTCCGAGGGCGCGCGCGAGCGCTGTTCGTATAGCGCCGAGAACCGCTCCAGCCAAGCCACTGACGTCTTCGGCAATTCGGCCTATTGGCAGTGCGACGCGCAAGGCCATGTCGTCGCGTTCTCGGATTTCGACGGACGCCGCTATACGTTCGACTATGACGAGACGGGAGCGCCGAATACGCTTGGGTTGCCGAATGGCGGCGTGGTTCGCCTTACCTACGATTCGCTCGGGCGAGTCGTGCAGGAAATCGACCCGATGGGTCAGACGAGCACCACGGTGTACGCGTTCGCTTCGCGCCAGCCGGTGGTCGTCACCAGGTCGGACAAGCGCACCTGGACCTGGCATCGCAACGAGGCTCTCGATCCCATCAAGCGCCAGGCTCCTTGGGGGGAAGCCACGAACGTCGAATATGGCGAGGACGGCTTGCCCTCGCGGTGTACGGATGCCGGCGGTGCGGTGACCACGCTGGAGCACAACGCGCGTGGACAAGTGACCCGGCGCATCGATGCAGACGGGAACGCCACTCAGTACGACTACGATATCAACGGAAACATCGCTGCTGTCGCCGACCCGTCGGGCGCGGTCACGCGCATCGAATGCGACGCGCTCGGGCACCCGCTGACCGTGACTCGGCCGGATGGCCGGCATGAGCGCCATGTCTGGAACGCCGCGGGCCAGAGAACGTCGTTCGTCGGCGCGAGCGGCCAAAGCCGGCATTGGCACCGCGACCGGCGCGGCAACGTGGTGCGCGCCGTCGATGAGGAGGGGCACCTCACGGCCTATCGCTACGACGCGCATGGCCGGCCGATCCGTATCGAAAGCGCTAACGGCGCCGTGCGGACGCTCGAGTGGGGCGCGATGGGCTGCGTGTCCATTACGGACGCGGACGGCGTGATCCGCGCGTTCAACTACACGGAGTCTGCCCAGATCCGGCGCACGACGACCAGGGCCGGGCCGCACGAGCGCCATGAAACGTTTGCGTACGACGTGATGGGCCGTTTGGCGCGGCGCGATACGCAGCACAATCACTATGTCTATCGCTATTCGGCGCGAGGCAAGCTGGAGCAGATCAACCGCACGCCCACGAAGGAAGGGGAGCGGCTCGGCATGACGTCCGATGAAATCCGCTTCGAATACGATCCCGGCGACCGGCTGATTGCGGAACATGGCATCAATGGCGAGCTGCGCTATGCCTACGACGATTCGGGCGCCCTGGCCGCGGTGACGTTGCCGCAGGGGCAGGTCGTGCGGATGCGGCGCTATGACAACGGGACGGTCGGTTTGATCGAGATACGCGAGCGTCCCATTGCTCAATTCTGGTATGACGCGATGCGCCGCGAAACCGTGCGCACGCAAGGCGCGCTGCATACCAACACCGGCTATACGGAACTGGGCTGGCCTGCATGGTGGCGCTCCGCTTCCGCCCTCGACGATTCCGGCCGCGGCAAGCCGACCGGCGACGATATGCAGCTATGGCGGGATGTGAGCTATAGCGCGTCCGATGTCGTGGTCCAGACGAATGGCCCGGCTTCCGGCCAGACTTACTACGACTACGACAAACGCGGCTGCTTGCTGCGCCGTGTTTCGGACCAGTTGGGCATCGAATATTTCACGTGGGATGCCGCGTGCAACTTGCTCGATCCCCCCGCCGGGAATGGGTTTCCGGCCGTCTATTCCAATCACCGCATAAAAGAGTGCCGCGGGTCCCGCTACGAATACGACGCGTGGGGACAGGTCGTCCGGAAGAGTGGCCGCGATCATGCGTTGTCACTCGATTGGGATGCGGAAGGGCGCGTCATCGCAGTGCGCCGTAAAGGACGGACCATCCGCTATCGATACGATGCGTTGGGGCGGCGCATCGAGAAACGCGTCGAAGCGTCGCCGGCGAACGGGCCGCTCACACGGACGGGGGCCGATAGCACGCGATATGTCTGGCAAGGCAACCGCCTGCTGCAAGAGCTGCGTTCGGGAACGGTGCGGACGTACCTGTATCGGCCGACCGCGGGCGATTCGCTCGGATATGCGCCGTTGGCGTGCATGGATCAGTCGCGTCCCGAAAGCGGCGAGCTGAACGACACGCGGGTGTATCACTATCACGTCGACCCCGCGGGCACGGCCGTGGCGTTGACCGACGATGCCGGCAAATTGGTCTGGCGCGGACGCTATCAGGCCTGGGGCACGCTGTTCGCGCAGGAGTGGGGCGGCGGCAAGCAGGTCTATCAGCCGCTTCGGTTTGCCGGCCAATCTATCGACGAAGAAACGGCGCTCCACTACAACGGCCGGCGATTTTACGATCCGGATGCCGGGCGTTATATCAGCCCGGATCGTATGAGCCCGGGCGGCGTGAGTCCGTATCGCTACGCGCCGAATCCACTGACATGGAGCAATCCGCTTGGAGGCGCCACCCCGGTGCGCTTCGCCGACGTGGGGGCGAATGCGTCAGGTTTCGATTGTCTGCTTGACCCGAGCCAGCAAGTGGCCGGCATCATCGAAGAGATCGACAGTGAGGCGGGCTGGAATTTTCTCTAGTTCGCCTTCGAAGACAACATTAAAATCAAGCCAACTGTCTTTTGCGTGCTCGGCAAGCGCGCCGGAATCCAACGATTTGGT
Organism: Trinickia mobilis; assembly: GCF_017315705.1. GTDB lineage: Bacteria > Pseudomonadota > Gammaproteobacteria > Burkholderiales > Burkholderiaceae > Trinickia_A > Trinickia_A mobilis. Next base: position 37,160 of record NZ_JAFLRF010000033.1, read on the forward strand.
GTGCAGCGCCGTATCGTTTTGATCGTATAGGGTGGCGACGCCGGATGACGCTGATTCCAATACGCCAAGCTCGCTTGGTTCGATTGCGCTTTGGTCGAGCGCCGGCAGGTACACACACACTCGAATGTCGTTGGAGCGCAGCAGGGATGCTTTCCAAGCAGCTTCCGAATCGGCAATCGGCGCGTTCAAAACGGGCGGCACGCGATCAAGCGTGCGCTGCTGTACGCCGCGATGCTCAAAGCTGATACCCGCATAGCGTTCGTATTGAGTCAGCGTTCGTTCGGAACCGAGGCCATACTTGCCGAGTTCGACCCCCGGTTCAACATCGTGGCTCATGCCAAATAGCGCGCGATTGCGACGATGCGAGCGATCGTTGCGCTCTACCCAGTCCTCCGAAATGTCGCCGCTTTCTTTCGCTTGGGGCGTGTGGTCGTTCCACATTTTCGGGCGATATTTTCGCTGGTACTCGTGCCAGGCGATCAGTCGATGCGGGTGGTAAAGATCGTAGCCGTGAGTGAATGCGCGTGCCGCTATGGAAATTTCCTCGCCATGGAAGAATAAGAAAGGATCGTGTGGGACGACTTCGGCAAAGTGCCCTTCGGCGAATGCGAAGTGTGCGCTATAGAACCTGGCGGGTATGGGGCGTTCGCACGTTTCCCATTCATCGAGGGGGGCGGTCCTGAAAAACACCGCGCCTTCCGGGCTGAAGCGGCTAAACCTCATGATGGTCGGGTAGGCTTTACGCGCGTCGGGGTCGTTTTCCGGATCGAACGGCGGGAGATACGTGGTCAGTACGGGGCGCTGACTCACCGGGCGGAGCGAATTCAGCATCTCGATCAACTGGCGGTCCCATTCAGGAACGAAGCGATGGTGCGAGTCGAGCTGCAGCATGTATCGTTCGCCGCGGTAATGCTGTTGGATCAGATTGCGCGCCCAGCATGCCCCCTGCGTTTTTAAATGGGGCACGTCGATCAACTCGAGCTTTGCCTCGCCGTACCTCATCGAATGAATCTGCCAATCGCCCACGGTTTTACAGTGCCAAGCACCAAACCCGCGGCGCCAGAATTCCGCGAGTGTCTCTTGCTGAGCGTGCTGCCAGCAGACGACGATGCGCAGCAGTTCCGGTCTCGTCGATTGCCGGATCAGATCGACGAGAGTCGGTACCAGCTGGGAGTCGCGGTAGCTGGCCATCTGGACGAAAATTGTGTCTTCCATCGCGTGGTCAGATGCGCTGCTCATGAGTTGGCCGCGCGTGGTGCGATTAGAGAATCGACAACGTGATCGTCGCCGTAGCGTCGATCTTGCCGGTGGTCGGTGCGGCTGTGCCGGTGCGAAGGACCGTTGCCTCGAGTGCAAAGGCATCCTGCTTCGCGCCGCCGGGCAGGTGCACGATCGCACTGGTGATGTCGTTGGGAACGAGCATCTTTCCCGATGATGTCTCCTTCAGCTGGATGCCCAGGTTTTGGGCCCCCGTGTCCGAGTTCTTGATCAGCTTCCGATTGGTCGTGTCGGGCGTAGCGGCCAGTGTCGCGGTGATCGACGCCGGCGGGGTTGGGCCCGAGCAAGTCAAATTGAAGTTGACGGGCCGGGTGGGGCCGCTTGTGGTCGAGACGTCGCGCGGACCGAACGTGCCGAAATCGATGTCCAGCGTGTTGGCGTTGACGGCACATTTGGGTAGCACCTTAACTTTCATGCTGCCGCTGCCTGATATGGTCACGACCGGAGAAGTTGCTGTGGCTCTAGCGAGCGATGGCAACGTCACCGTCGCTTCGCTGGCGATCGGTCCGGTTTTGACAAACTGAAACACTATCTTTCCGCGTGCGCCAAGGCCGATGAAGTATTCCTGACCAGGTAGGCCCGTGGGATTCACTTTAGTCGTGAATTCCAGCAGGCTGGGGTCCCCGGTGTTTACATAAGAGACTTTGACTCCAACGCCTGGAACGCCTGTTTCATAGGCGCCGTCTACTGTTGCAGACCTATTGGCAGACGTGAAAGTCCAAGCCAATTCGCCGCCATTGATACAGACCATGATGTAGGTGCGGACACCGATTTGCGGAGATTCCGCTGTGGCAATCGTTCCGCCGATCGCCAGATCGGGGTCGATGTCCGCCGTCGCCGGCAGGCTTACATTGAACTCGTACAATTGAGTTGCTGCTCGACTCTCCAAGTTGTCGACCATTCCTTTTTGGATGGCCTGCACCTGAGTGGCGCTCAATTGACTGCAAGCGGCGAACGCGGTGTTCGAGAGCGCGACACCGGCGAGAACGGCGCACGTGGCGACGCTTTTGAACGTACCGAAGCGTTTAATCATGAAGGTGCTTGGAAATCCGGATTGAAATTGATGGAAGACGCCTGTGCAGGCGCAGCAGACCGACCTCAAACGTCGACCTCATCCCATTTGGCGAGCAAATCGGCCGGAATGATATGAGCAAGTTCTGAAAAACGCTTCCCGACCATACGCTCCGATTGCCGAAGCAGCACGACGACCGGGCTGCTCGGCTCGTTTTGCTCGAACCACATGCGTGTCTCCTGGATTTTCGCGAGCGCGCTCCAGCGGTCCATGCGCTCGGGCTCGGGGGCGACGGGCTGTGTCGGTGCCTCATAGGCGGCGATGGGCGCGGAAGCTGGCGCATCCGCGGCGCTCGAGGCGCTCGAGGCGGCGGCTGCCGCCGCTGGCGCGTCCCCGGCGGTTTCGGTTGCCGGCTTTGCTGCCACAGGGGCCGGGGCCGGGGCCGGGGCCGGGGCAGGCACCGCAGCCATGCCGCCACCCTCCGCTTGAACCTGGCCAAACGGCTGCAGTAGCTTGATTAGCATGCCAAGATCCGGCGCATCGGCATCGAGCGTCTGTTGGCACCAGTCAGTTGTCTCTTTGAGCAGTTGCTGCGCCTCGACGAGCGCTGCCGTCACCGTATCCCGCCGCCCCCACAGTTCCTTGAGCAAGCGGCTGACCGATTCCTGCGCAAGCGCATCTTTCTGCCGCGGCACGGCAAACGACTTCTCGATATCGCGCAACTGCAATTGCAAACCAGACGCCTTCGGCATCGCGATATCGCGCACGTCGGCGAGGGCGCCGTCCGGATCGGCCAGCGCGGCGATCGCGTTGGAATACATGACCGGATCACGCTTGCCTTCAAATACGGGCAGCGGATACAACGCCTCACCGTAGCGTTCGAGCATGGTCTTGAGAAGCGCAAGACCGTCGCGCAGCCCCGCTGCGCCGCTTTGACGAGTCCGGCATCGCAGCAAAATCACGGCGAGCCGAATATCCTTCGTGCGCAACAACAGCGAGCGACAATCGCGCTCGATCTCGGCCCAGTTGGCCGCCTGCGGGACGTCGACAAAGTCGCCGTATTGCGCTCCGGCTTTCGGCGCGACCGCGGCTTGCAGCATCACGAAAGCCGCGTCGTACTCGAGGTCGGGGCCGCAGGGCTCGCCGGCCGAAATGGGTTCGAGCAGGTCCGCGTAGCGCAGCATGCCGGCAGGCGTTTTTGCGTTCATATAAGAGAGCGTTGGAGTCAGTCGCTGTACTGTTCGGGTTCGAAGACCATGCCGACTACCGGCAGATCGTCCATCGATTCGCCCAGCCAAGTGGAATAGCCGAGCCGTTGCGAGGCGTCGGCGCGCGCGGGCGGCGCGGCACGCGGCTTGACGAGCAGCTTCACTTCCCAGTCGTACTCGTGGCCGACGAAGGCCCGCACCCATTCCACGAAGATGGGCAGATCCTCGCCGTGCGGCGTGAGGCGCAGGTATGGGTCGAGATCGAGCGGCCCGACCACGAGCCGGAATTTGTGCTGCCGGTCGGGGATCATTTCGCCGAGCAGCGCGCCTTCGCCCAAGATGGCGGGCGGCCCCGGGATGCCGATCTTCGTATGCTCCGCCGGTTCGACCGGCATCCAGTGAGAGACGAATTCCTCGACCGTCATCGGCACGCCGAAGTACTGCGACAGCGCCGCGGCGAGACCGTCCGGATTGCGCGCCTCGCGCACCAGATGCGCGGCTGCGCTGAAGCGTGCGTGCGTGGGCAGCGGAGAGTGCCGGGCCTCTCGCGGCTCGATGCCGATCAGGCTCCCGACGTAGAACGAGAACGTCTCGTCGCCCGGCCGGTCGAGCGATGCCGTCGCTTGCGACGATGCCCACGCGCGGTAGAACAGCGACAGCGCGCGATGATGAAAGAGGTCGCTGAAGTGGACGAGCGTGGGGTCCTGATGGCCTTCCGTGCGGCTGTAGGCCACCTCGGTCATATGCAGCGGCAGCGGTCCTTGCGGACCCCAAAGCCCCAGCCCGAACAGCTTGATGTCCAGGCGGCCGTCGCGCGTCGCAAGCGAGGCGATCTCGCGCGGCGCGAATGCCAGGGACGGCTGCTGGCCGATACGGAACGGCTCTTCCCGAGGCAGGCGCGCGGTGCCCGGCAACGGCATCTGTTTATCGCGCGCGGTGATGGCCCGCAATAGGCTCAAAAAGCCGGCTTGCCATGGCGTGCGCTGATTGAACCAGGCCTCCAGCGCTTCCGGGCCGAGGTGCGGCCCGTGTTCCGGCGCGGTCATGTTCGGAGCGTCCATCCTTACACCGCTCCGCGTCCGCCCATGCGCGGCTGCCAACGTGTGATGAGGCCGCGCTGCATCGAGTGAAGTTCGGTCTCGGTGAACACGTTGATGGAAACGTGCCGGGCCAGATAGTGCTCGAGCACCAGACCGAACAGGTAAGGGCTGATGCCGGAGAAGCCGGTTTCGTCGACGGTCAGTTCGCAGCGCACGCCGCGCCCGTAGACGAGCAGCCCGTGGCCGGGCAGGCGCCGCACCACGGGCTCGGTCCGCGCGCCGACGAGCGAGTCGATCTGCGCGGTCTGCTCGCGCTCGCCGGACGAGACGAACAGGCGCAGCATGTTGCGCAGCGCCTGGCCGCCGTCGCCGTGATCGAGCTCGGCAAGCGGCATGTAATTGAAGCTCAGCTGGCGAATCAGCCGCCACGCCGTTTCGCCTGCCGCATAGGGCGGCCGCGGCGCGCTCGGCGGATGCACGAGCCGCACGCCGTCGATCGGCACCGAATCCGACATGATGAGATCGGTCATGCCGTTGCGCGGAATCACGCGCGGCAAGTCGCGGTTGGTCACCCAGGCTTCGACCGAGAGGTAGCGCATGTCGTCGGGGTACGGCGCTTCGGCTTGATCGACCAGCGAGACGTACACCTCGGTGCCGACGTACGGCGTGCGGGTGCCGTATTTGCGCGCATTGGCCGACAGCGCGCGCTGCTCGCGCCGGATCGAGAAATAGCGGCCGTGATTGCCGACGTCGCTGTGCAAGGTCTGGTAGAGCGGATTGAAGGTGATTTCCGCGGACGTCTCGGCCTTCTGGCCGAACACGCGCGAGACCGAGAAGATCTCGTAGTCGAGCGGCCGGGTGCGATCGGCGAGCAGGTGGAATTCGGTCAGGGCGCGGTTGACTTCGACGCGGTCGGTCCGCTTCGGGAACAGGTTGACGACCGGCGTGCAGAACAGCAGGAAACGCGACGCGTCGACGTGCGTGCTGAGCGCTTCCGGCAGGCGGTTGAGGAGCAGCACGATTTCGGCTTCCTTGCCGTCGATGCGCGAAAGCCCGGGCGCGAGCTGCGTCAGCGCGAAGAAGTAGAAGCGCTGGCGGCACGCGAAATACTCTTGCAGCAGGTTGTGCCCGTGAAAAGCGTTCCACGGCAGCGGCAGCAAGCCTTGATTCGATTGCAGGCCTTCGAAATCGACGGGCGTCTTGGCGACCACGTGGCCTTCGCCGCGGGCCGCGCCGTAGGCGCGCACCACCGACGCCACGCTGCCCGCGTGGATCAGCTCGAACAGATGCGAGGCGATGCGTTCGTCACCGCCGATGTAGACCGGCAGGCGCTCGAACCCGGTCATCTGGTTGAACTTCACCTCGCCGACCGTGCGCAAGCGCAGCCGCAGCGCGCCGCGCATCGGCATGTGCGGCAGCAGATAGCGCTCGGTATCGGGAATATCGGGCGGGACGGCCGTGAGCTTGGCTTCGACGATCTCGATCGGCCACAGCGTCACGTCCTGGCCGCTGCGAAACTCGCAAGCGGTTTGCTCGCCTGCGGGAATCGCGGAGCGCAGCATGCTGTGGCGCGGCACCGTGAAGCCCTTGCTGAAGTCGCCTTCGCGCAGGCTCGGCCGCAGTTGCGCGACGGCGATCGACGGCGTGGGCGCGACGTAGTTCGGGTAGACGACCTCCAGCAGCCGCTCGGTGAAGCGCGGAAATTCGGCGTCGAGCTTGAGCTGGGTTCGCGCCGACATGAAGCAGAAAGCCTCGATCAGCCGCTCGACGTACGGGTCGGCCACTTCGATGCCTTGCATGCCCAGGCGGCGCGCGATCTTCGGGTGCTGCTCGGCGAACTCGCCGGCCATCTCCCGCATGTAGGTCAACTCGCGACTGTAGTAATCGAGGAATTTGGGATCCATGTCAGTACCTGCCGGGCCGCCGCAAACGTACCGGCACCCCCTTGGGGGGCGCTTTGCATGGGACCGGAGTAAGCGCTAAAGCGCTAACTCCGGCCGACAGCGAACGAAGAGAGCGTGCGAGTGGTTTCATTTCATTTCAGTTCTGCTTGCGTGAGCCCGGCTCGAGCGTGACTTTGTCCATCTCGACGTCGAACATGCTCTGGATGCGGAATTCGAGCGGGTAGGGCGACCACTGCATCAGCCCGTGAATCTCGAACGTGAGCTTGTTGTATCGCATCGGCTCTTTGCCGTTGACCGGACGAATCCGAAGCGATTCGGGGATCAACCGCGGCTCGAAGCGCGTGATCGCGAGACGGATCAGCTTCTCGATCGATTCCCAGTTGCGATCGGTGAGATAACTGCCCGACAGCGCGGGAATGCCGTAGTTGACGACCGAGGCCGCAGCGGCCGGGTGGCTGGACATGTCGATCTCGTCGTCGAGATTGGTCGTGTTGAGCAGCAGGCTCAAGTCGCGCTGGACGATGCGGCGCATGCCCTCGTGATCGGGGGCATACGCATCTGGGCGCTCGCTCTTGCGCTGCGGCTCATCGTCCAGCAGGCGGTCGAGCAGCGACGGCAAGTAGGCCTGCTTGTGCCAGGTCTCAGGCTGCCGCATCGCCGCTCTCGGTTGCCGGCGTCGCTTCGTCCTCGCGGATGAACCGGCAGTGGCCGATTTCGAGGAGGCCGAAGTCGCCCTGATCCGTGCTCCAGGTCTTTTGGCCCAGCGCGATCACGCCGGTGTTGCCAACGTCGGTCCAGGTCGTTTCGCGCCCGAGCTTGATCGGCATCGGGCCGATTTCGGAGCCGGGATAGCGGGTCGGCAGATAGCCGCGCAGGACCGTCGCGTTGCGCAGGATCGCGGTGACCGGGCGCCAGACCAGATCGGTCAGCGTGGCGGCCGGCGTCAGCGTCAGCGACTTCATTTCGTCGAACGGAATCCAGCGGTAGCCGCCCGCGACCGCCATTTCGCAGATCGGGCCGAGCCGGCTGTCGCTCTCGGCGAGCCACTCGAATGCGCCCATTTGCGCGCTTTCGCCGCGCGTCGCCGGCGCTTCGTTCAGCGCGGCTTCGCGCAGGGCGTCGGCCTCGGCCAGCTTGCCCTCGCCGAGCTTCGCATTCGCTTGCAGCAGCGTCTCGACCCAGGCGGGATGCGGATCGATGGAACCCGGCGTGCGCGTGCCCGCGAAGACTTCCGCGCGGAACATCTCACTCTGGATCAGACCGCGATGCAACTGAGCCTTGGCTTCGCCCTGCGGCTCCAGCGATGCCCACGTCTGCAGTTGCTTGAGCGCGCGCGCCCATGCGCCGTCGAGGCACAGCAGTTGGAACAGCAGCCAGCGCTCGCGCGCATTGGCGGGCTGCTTGCGGACGGTTTCGGCCGCGCGGGCCTTGAGGTCGCCGTAGGCCTGTGTTTGCAGCAGGTCGTGAAGCTTAGGCATGCCCGATGCGGGCAGCTCGGCGTCGCTTTTCATCTTCGGAGTCCTGTTCGTCGTATTGGGTGAAGTCGACCATCGGAATATGGCTGTCCACGCTAATCAGGTGATGTTCTTGGCGAGCCAGCATGGCCGGTTGCGGGAAGCGCTGGCTGGGCGCATTGCCGGGCGCGAGGAGCGCGAGAATCTCGTGATGCTCGTCCGCTTCGAAGACTTGGCCGCCGCCGAACGGGTCCAGGCTTTCCAGGACGGCATCGATGTTGCGGCCGTTGCCGAGCAGGTCTTCGAGCAGCGAGCCCTCGCCGTAGCGTTCCGGCGCGTCCATGAACGGGTCGTCTGGCGGCGCGATGACCGGTGCGTTTTCTGTCGACACGTTTTTCAGCTCGTGGGCGGAGCCGCGCGTGCGATGCAAGAGCGCCTGCTGATACTCCGCGCTCAGCGCGGCGAGCGGGTCCGTTTCGTCGCCGTCGAACTGAACCGGCCGGACGTACGTTTCGAGATCGCTTGCATCATTTGGGGCGATATTCCACCGCGCATAGTAGCCGGTCATGGTTCGACAACTCTCTTGATGATCTTGAGGAAAGGACGCATGCCGGCGAGGCTGCGTGCGGGAATGCGCGTGACGAAAAATAGCCGAGCAGGAAGTGCACGCGCCGGAGTCCGTCTCGATGGGATGCTACTTCTCAGTGTGACGAGGAGATATCGGAATTGTCCTAAAGATGGGGCAGCGCCGCTGCGCTATCGTTGGGGCTCATCTGAGCTCTTTGCGTCTTTTCACTGCCTTATAAATTGCTTGGCAGTTCATAAGATGAGTCGATGAGTCAAGCCAATTAAATTGTTTATCGAGCGTCCTATGACCATTTCACGCCAGGCCCTGTTCGGCAAGCTCGGAGCCACGCTATTCAAGAGCATCGAGTCGGCCACGACATTCTCGAAATTGCGCGGCAACCCGTATGTCGAGCTCGTTCATTGGCTCCACCAATTGATGCAGCTTCCTGACAGCGACCTGCATCGCATTGTCCGGCATTGCGGAATCGACCGCGCGGGGCTCGATCAAGACATGACCCGCGCGCTTTGCGCATTGCCGGCCGGCGCGAGTTCCATCAGCGATTTCTCCCACCATATCGAGACGGCGATCGAGCGCGCCTGGGTGCTCTCGGCGCTCGCCTTCGACGACGGCCGCATTCGCAGCGCGTGGCTCGTTGCCGCACTCGTGGAAACGCCCGAGCTGCGCCGCGTGCTGCTGTCCATTTCGGTTGCGTTCGGAAAGATTCCTGTCGACGGCTTGCACGAGGCGCTGCCGGCATGGATCGGCGGTTCGCCCGAGGCCGAGGACGCGCCCTACGGCCACAACGGCTTTGCATCGGGGGTGCCGGGCGAGGCGTCCCACGCCATGGCCGCGCCGGCCAAGGGCGGCTCGGCGCTCGAGCAGTTCTGCGCGGACCTGACGGCGCGCGCACGCGCCGGCGAGATCGACCCGGTCGTCGGCCGCGAGCTCGAGATTCGCACGATGATCGACGTCCTGCTGCGCCGCCGGCAGAACAATCCGCTCCTGACCGGCGAGGCCGGGGTCGGCAAGACGGCCGTGGTCGAGGGGCTGGCGCTCGCGATCGCGAGCGGCGACGTGCCGCCGAAGCTGGCCGGCGTGCGGCTGCTGAGCCTCGACGTCGGCGGCCTGCTCGCGGGCGCAAGCATGAAGGGGGAGTTCGAGGCGCGCCTGAAGTCCGTGCTGGAGGCGGCGGCGAAGTCGCCGGTGCCGGTCATTCTGTTCGTCGACGAAATCCATACGCTGATCGGCGCCGGCGGCCAGGCCGGCACCGGCGACGCGGCGAACCTGCTCAAGCCGGCCCTGGCGCGCGGCACGATCCGCACCGTCGGCGCGACGACTTGGGCCGAGTACAAGCGTCATATCGAGAAAGATCCCGCGCTCACGCGCCGTTTCCAGGTCCTGCAAGTGGGCGAGCCCGAGGAGGCAGCCGCCATCGACATGGTGCGCGGCCTCACGCAAACGTTCTCGAAACACCATGGCGTCGCCGTGCTGGATGAAGCGATTCGCGCTGCGGTGACGCTGTCGCATCGCTACATCCCGTCGCGCCAGCTGCCGGACAAGGCGATCAGCTTGCTCGACACCGCGTGTGCGCGCGTCGCGCTGTCTCAATTTGCGCCGCCGCGCGAGTTGCAGGATGTGCGGCAGCGCCTGCAGTCTGCCCGCCTCGAATTGGCGCTGCTGGAGAAGGAAGCGCGCATCGGCCTCGACGGCAAGACGCTCGCGCCGGTTCGCGCACGCATCGAGGCGCTCGAGACCGAAGAGCACGCGATCGAAGCGCGCTGGCGCGCGCAGGCCGAAGCGGCCCAAGCGCTTTTGAGCGCGCGCGAGGCCGCTTGCGCCGAAGCTGAAGAGGAAGGCGAAGTTCCGGCGCAACCGTCCCTCGACGCGCTGCGCGCGCTCGAGCGCGCGCTGGCGGACCTGCAAGGCGATGCGCCGCTGGTGTTCCCGGAAGTGGGCGAAGCGATCGTCGCGGAAATCGTGTCGGACTGGACCGGCATTCCGGTCGGCCGGATGGTGACCGACGAAGTGCTTGCGGTCCGTTCGCTGCCGGCGACGCTGGAAGCGCGCGTGATCGGCCAGTCGGAAGCGATCCGGCAGATCTGCGAGCGCGTGCAGACCGCGCGTGCCGGCCTGACCGATCCGAAGAAGCCGCTCGGCGTGTTCCTGCTGGCGGGTCCGTCGGGCGTGGGCAAGACCGAGACGGCGCTGGCGCTGGCCGAGGCGCTGTACGGCGGCGAGCAGAACCTGATCACGATCAACATGAGCGAGTATCAGGAGGCGCACACGGTGTCGGGTCTCAAGGGCGCGCCGCCGGGTTATGTCGGTTACGGCGAAGGCGGCGTGCTGACCGAAGCGGTGCGCCGGCGGCCGTATTCGGTGGTGCTGCTCGACGAGGTCGAGAAGGCGCACCGCGACGTCCACGAAATGTTCTTCCAGGTCTTCGACAAGGGCTATATGGAAGACGGCGATGGCCGCTATATCGACTTCCGCAACACGACCATCCTGCTGACAAGCAATGCCGGTTCGGATCTGACCGCGAGCCTGTGCGCCGACGAAGACCTGGCGCCGGACCTGGAAGGCCTGCGGACCGCGCTCACGCCGGCATTGCTGAAGGCGTTCCCGGCGGCGTTCCTCGGACGCGTGTCGGTCGTGCCGTACCAGCCGCTCGCGCAGCAGTCGCTGGCCCGGATCGTGCGCCTGCATCTCGATCGCGTCGTCGAGCGCATGGCGGAGCAGCAAGGCGTCGAGCTCTCGTACGACTGCCGCGTCGTCGACTACATCGTTGGCCGTTGCCTCGTGCAGGAGACGGGCGCGCGCGTCCTGATCGGCTTCATCGAGCAGCACGTGCTGCCGCGGCTCGCGGCCCTGTGGCTCGATGCGATGTCGTCGAAGCTGTCGTTCATGCGGGTGGCGATCGACGTCGCCGACGAGTCGGCAGCGCCTGCGGCCGCCCTGCTGTTCCGGGCGGAGCAATAAGCGATCCGCGGCCCGCGCACAAAGGTTGGAGTGCAAATTGAACGGAAACCGGACGCCGATACGCGTCGCCATTCTGGACGATCATGCCGTCGTCAGGCTTGGCATCCAGGCTCATCTTGCCGAGCAGCACGATATTGCGGTGGTCGCCAGCTTTGCGCATTCGCGCGAGCTGCTTGATTGGCTGCCGAAGAATCGAGTCGACGTGCTCGTGCTCGATTACTCGCTCGGCCCGGACGAAATCGATGGCCTGAACCTCATTCAGATGATCCGGTCGCGCTTTGCGGATTGCCGGATCCTGGTGTCGTCGGCTTTCAATGCGCCGATGACCGTCGCCCTGACGGCCCGCGCCGGCGCGCGTGGCTTTTTCGGCAAGGACGAGAGCTTGCGCGACCTCGTTCGCGCGATTCGCAAGGTGCACGCGGGCGGCACCTACTTCAATTCGCTATTGGGAACGGACGCAGCCCCTCTTTCCCCGAGGCGGGCGAGCCGGCCTGAAGCGCCGGCCGGCGCGTGCATCGGGCATGGCGATGCAAGCGGCGATGCGAGCGGGGCGCCGCCGAGCGCCAAGCTTCTGCTGAGTCCGCGCGAATACGAGGTGCTGCGCTGTTGTCTCGCGGGCATGACGATCTCGGATATCGCGAGCAAGTTTTCGCGCAGCCCGAAGACGATCAGCGCACAAAAGCACGCGGCCTTTCGCAAGCTCGGTATTCGTTCCGACTACGAGCTCTATGGCGTGTCCGAGGAGATCAAGGCGACCTGAGGCATTTCGCACGCGTACTACGGTGTTTCGATAGATCGTGTTTTCACGCCGAGCGTGGCGACTGCCTTCCGAACAAAAAAAGCCGCTCAAGCTGGCGGCTTGAGCGGCAACGGAGGATTGCAACACTCGCTGCATGGCCCAAACAGACATGCAGGTCTTGAGTGTAGGCAGGTCAAGCGTCCGCAAGAATGAGATAACGCCTAAAAATCGCTTTTCTTCCCGTATTCGATTTCGAGATGTTTAGGCCGCCACCGGTCGATGGTCTCGATATGTCGTCCGCTATTTATAAAACGATAAGCGTCGCCGGAAAATGGCACGCTCGATCGTTTCGTTTGAACCACTATTCGCCTGGCCTTATGCCCAATATCCGACGCATCAAGAGCGGATAGCGAGTGCCGCAAACGCAAGTTGAGCGCGTTCCGGAGCGGCGGGAGACACCGCGGCATGCGCGCCTGACTTCAATTGCGTGATAAGGATGGCGAAATGAAATGGATCGACCAATCGACTGTCCTGAGAAGGCTGCTGGGCGCGTTCGGCGTCGTCATCGGCTTTGGCGTGCTCGTGGGGGCGGCCGGGTTGGCAAGCCTCGCGTCGATGCACCAGATCGCGGACGACATCGGCAGCCGCCACATGGACGGCCTCTATTGGATGGAGGAAGCGAACAAGCACAAGCTCGACACCGATCTCGCCGCCGCGAACATGGCCGTCGCGGTGTTCGATCTCGGCCGGCACGAGCGGCGCCGCGCGGGCGCGCTGCAAGGCGAACGGCAGGCGCTCGCCGATTGCGCGCCTTTCTGATTCGCTTGTCAGCGCCGGTGGCGCTCCTTAAACTCGCGCGTGATTCCAATACCCGCGCCGCATCGAGCGTCGGACGCCCCGCGCCCGGCGCACCGACGCCCGGCGTATCCACGCCCGGCGCTTCCACGCCGCCTAGAGCAAGAGGAGAACCCCCGCAATGGCCAATTCCTATTTCCCGCGCTGGCGCGAGCAGCCGCGCGCCGTCGAAGGCCGCGTCGTCAATACGGACGAACGCCTGCCATGGCCGCAGATGCTCGCGATGGGCGTGCAGCACGTCGTCGCGATGTTCGGCTCGACCGTGCTGGCGCCGCTCCTCATGGGCTTCGATCCGAACCTCTGCATCTTCATGTCGGGGATCGGGACGCTGCTCTTTTTCGTGCTCGTAGGCGGGCGGGTGCCGAGCTATCTGGGCTCGAGCTTCTCGTTCATCGGGCTCGTCATCGCGGTGACCGCCTACGCCGGGCACGGGCCGAACCCGAACATCCCGGTGGCGCTCGGCGGGATCCTCGCCTGCGGCGTGGTGTACGCGATCATCGGGCTGATCGTGTCGGCGGTCGGCACGAAGTGGATCGAGGCCTTGATGCCGCCCGCCGTGACCGGCTCGATCGTCGCCGTGATCGGCCTGAATCTCGCGCCGATCGCCGTCAAGGGCGTGAGCGGGTCCACGTTCGACTCGTGGATGGCGCTCGTGACGGTGCTGTGCGTCGGCGGCGTCGCAGTGTTCGCGCGCGGCATGCTCCAGCGGCTCCTGATACTGGTCGGCCTGTTGATCGCCTATGTGATCTACGCGATCGTCACGAACGGGATGGGGCTCGGCAAGCCGGTCGATTTTTCGATCGTCGCGAACGCCGCGTGGTTCGGGCTGCCGCATTTCATGGCGCCGGCCTTCGACCCGCACGCGATGGCGCTCCTCGCGCCGATCGCGGTGATCCTCGTCGCCGAGAACCTCGGGCATATCAAGGCGGTGAGCGCGATGACGGGGCAAAACCTCGATCCGTACATCGGCCGGGCCTTCATCGGCGACGGGCTCGCGACCGTCGTCTCGGGCTTCGCGGGCGGCACGGGCGTGACGACCTACGCGGAGAACATCGGCGTGATGGCCGTCACCAAGATCTACTCGACGCTGGTGTTCGTCGTGGCGGCGGTGATCGCGATCCTGCTCGGGTTCTCGCCGAAGTTCGGCGCGGTGATCCAGACGATTCCGGGGCCGGTGCTGGGCGGCGTGTCGATCGTCGTGTTCGGGCTGATCGCCGTGACCGGCGCGCGGATCTGGGTGGTCAACAAGGTCGATTTCTCGGACAACCGCAATCTGATCGTCGCGGCGGTGACGCTCGTGGTCGGTGCGGGCGACTTTTCGCTGAAGCTCGGTGGCTTCGCGCTCGGCGGGATCGGGACGGCGACCTTCGGCGCCATCATCCTCTACGCGATTCTCCGGCGGGAGGCCGTGCGCGGGCCGGTGGCGTAACTGCAGTTGTGGCGGTAGTTGCGGTAGTGGCTTCAGGTGCCGCAGACAGCCTCGTCCGGGCTTGCGCCGCCTTCCACTGCGACGGCCGGGCTGCACCGCTACGGCGCAGCCGCAAGCCGCGCGGCCGGTGCGGTTTGCACCATGGCGGTGCGGGCAAGCTGGCGCACGGCGCCACAGACCGTGCATGGCATTTGATCCACACGATGGACCGCCGCGCCGGCGTCCGCCGCCGTGCGCATGGACCTTGCTTTAACGTGCCCTGAGACTACATTGAGAAAATTCAGAGGCCGTCGATGACGACATCCGTCTTCCGTTCTTGCTTTGCCTATGCGCCGAGGCCGACATGGTGACTGCGCTGCAGGAGAGAAAGCCCGTCCCGGCGCTGCCGCCCGGGTTCGAATTGAGCGTCACGTCGGGGCTGCAGCGCTACGCCGTGCGGCACGACGACTTGACGCTCACCAGCGTGTTTCAGCCGATCTTCAGCGTGTCGCACATGCGCGCGGTCGGCTACGAGGCGCTGCTGCGCGCGCACGATGCGCTCGACCGCGTCGTGCCGGCGCTCGACGTGTTCGGCGAGGCGGCGCGGCACGGCGAGCTGCATCTCGTCGACCGGCTCGCACAGGCGCTGCATCTCGAGAACTTCAAGATGCTCGGCGCGGAGCGCGAGTGGCTGTTCCTCAACGTCCATCCCGAGGCGCTGACCGATCCGTATCATGCGGCGGCGCTGCTCGCGAACCTGAAGCGCCTCGACCTGTCGCCGCGCCGGGTCGTGCTCGAAGTGCTCGAGCAACGCGCCGACGACCTCGAAAAGCTCGCCGAAGGCGTGCGCCGTTTTCGCGAAGAAGGCTTCCTGATCGCGCTCGACGATTTCGGCGCGGGCCACTCGAACATCGAGCGGATCTGGCAGTTGAATCCCGATATGGTGAAGCTCGACCGCATCATGCTTTCGCACGCCGCGCACCGCACGGACATGGCGGCGATCCTGCCCGGCCTCGTTGCGCTCCTGCACGAGGCGGGCAAGCTGGTGCTGATCGAAGGGATCGAGACCGAGCACGAGGCGCAACTCGCGCTCGGCTGCGACGCGGATTTCGTGCAGGGTTTTTTCTTCGGCAGACCGAACCCCGGGCCCGCGGACGGCACGCAGGCGGCAGCCTGCATCGGCGAGCTGACCGAGCGCTACCGTGCGCAGGCCGAGGCGCGCGAGCGGGCCAATGCGAGCCGCCTCCAGCCGTATGTGCGCGCCTTCGAGCGCGCGGCCGAGCGGCTGGCGGCGGGCGAGCCGCTCGAAGAGGTGTGCTGGAATTTCCTCGCGCTCGATCACGCCGCGCGCTGCTTCCTGCTGGATTCGAACGGCCGGCAGGCGGGGCGCAACGTCGTGCTGCGCGCCGACCGCGCCGCCAGGGAAACGGGCTTCTTGCCGCTCGCCGACGCGCAAGGCGCGAACTGGCTGCGCCGGCCCTATTTCCGCGACGCGATCAATGCGCCCGAGCGCGTGCATGTCACGCGGCCTTATCTGTCGATCAACGAGGCGATGCCGTGCGTGACGCTGTCGATGGCGACGCGCGTGGGCTCGCAGATGTGCGTGCTGTGCGGCGATATCGACTGGGTCGAGGAACCCTCCGCCTGAGCTTGCTGCGTCAACCCATGCTTCACGAAGCCGTTTCGTGCGACCAGGCGGGGCGAACACGGCTGAAGCCAGCGAGCACCAGACACGGGCTGCATCGCGCGCTTCGATATCGACGCCCACCCGCCGTCTGCCGTCAAGTCGACGGTCAATCCAGTCGTGCCTGTTCAGGCCCTGCGGCTTTGGATGCGCACTGCGCTCGGCGCCGCGTTGCGAAGACCGGGCAGACGCATCGCCGCACGCAGCAGCGTCCAGCCGAAGCCGCTGAAATAGTTCCACGGTACGGCTTCGACGGCGGCGACATGGGGGCCCCAGTCGCGCAGCCGTTCGATTTCGTCGCGGTTGATGCTCCACGGCATGGGCGGCACGCGGTAGTCGAGCGTCTTTTGAAGACCCCGCAGCGTCTTGCGCGAGTACCAGTGAGGAATCGCGTCGAACAGGAGCTCGGCTTGCCGGAAGTGCCCGGCAATCGCGCCGATCACGGTTTTCACCTCGGCCTCCCGCAGATACATGAACAACCCTTGAGCCGTGACGAACACGGGGCCGGCAGGCGGCGTCCGGCCTTCCGGCTGCGCTGCCGCGAAATGGTCGACCTCCGTCATCCACGACAGGTCCAGCACGCTCTTGCGCACGTATCGGCAGCGCTCGCTCTCGGGCAGGAAGCGCTCGCGAACGGCGATGGCCTCCGGCACGTCGACGCAGACCCACCGCACCCGGCCGTTGTCGCAACGCTGAAACTGCGTTTCGAGGCCGCAGCCGAGTTCGATCACGACGCCCTCCGGATGCCTGGCGAGCCAAGGCTTGAGCACGTCGTCGAACACGCGCGAGCGCACGGCATGCGACCTGTCGGCCGTGCCGAAGCGGCGCGCGTAGTCGTACTCGATGGAGCGGAAGATGCGTATCGCCTCCGGGTCGACGAGGAGCGGGCGCGGGCGTTGCGCCTCGCAGGCCCGGTTATACAGCGTCCACAGCATCGTTTCGGGGATGCCGGAGAGCACGACGGACCGGCGTTCGCCGTTCATGACGCCGCCTCCGCGCGAGACGCGCGGGGCGCGGCGCGCAGGTGCCGCGCGACGCTCGCGAGCTTCTCGCAGGTCTCGGTCCACTCGCGCCGCGGGGCCGAGAGCGGCACGAGTCCGGCGCCGGCCTGGAGCCAGCAGCGCGCACCGTTGCGGTAGACGGAACGCAGCACCAGCGCGGCGTCGAGGGCGCCGCCGCTGTCGACGATCATCACGCAGCCGCTATAGAGGCCGCGCGGGCCGCTCTCGTGGCGGCGGATGCTTTCGAGCGCTTCCCGTTTCGGGATGCCGGAGGCCGTCACGGCGGGGAACAGGGAGACGAAGGCGTCCCACGCACGGCGTCCGGCAGCGAGCCGCCCTGTGACGCGCGAGGCGAGATGCTGCACGGTGCCGCGCGCCCGCACCGTCATGAATTCGCTGACGTTCACCGAGCCCGCTTCGCAGACGGCGGACATTTCCTGCATCGCCAGCTGCACCGACACCGCGTGCTCGGCGATTTCCTTCGCGTCTTGCAGCAGCTCGCGCCGCAGGCGCTCGTCCTCGGCCGCGTCGCCCGTCAGCGCGCGGGTGCCGGCCAGCGGCTGCGTGCTGACGAAGCCGAGCGAGTCGACCTCGACGACGGTCTCCGGGCTGAAGCCATAGGCCTGGAAGTTGCCGTCGCGCAGCAGGAACGAGCGTGCCGGCGTATTGACCCGGCGGCCTTCGAGAAAGCTGAGCGGCATGTCGAGCGAGAGCGGCGCCTCGACGGCACGCGACAGGATGACCTTCTGGTACGTCTCGTCGCGCATCTCGCCGACAGCCGAGGCGACCTTGGCCTCATAGGCAGCCTGCGCGCCTGCGTGGTCCGTGGCGGCAAGCGGCTCGCCCGGGGCGGGGGCGGGCGCGGCGTCCTGCGTCGCGACAAGCTCCGCCAGCGGGCCGAGCGCGGCCGCGTCCAGGCTGCGGATCAGCGCGACGTTCTCGCGCAGGCGAATCTCGCTTTGCGGCACGAAGAGCCGCAACAGCGGCTCGCCCGCGGCGGGCGCTTCGAGCCCGTGCGTCAGGTAGGCCAGCTCGAAAGCGGCGCGGCCATACAGGCGCCAGCCTTCGAACGGCAGAGCGTCGAGCGCGGCGGCAAGATCGGCGCCCGCCGCCGCGCCGTCGCTGCGGCGGATCGTGCCGTCGCGGTCCATGGTGAGGTCCAGGGCGGCGTCGAGCCCGATGCTCCATTCGCCGCGGCACTCGTAGACGGTGTAGCGCTTGGCTTTGACTACCCGCGCGAGCCGTGAGGCCAACTCCATTGGCGGGCTCGCAACCGGGACGCGCGTTTCGGCGTAGCGGCGTCTGGCCGGCGCAGATGCGGGTACGGAGGCCGGCCCGGATGCCGGCGCGGCGGCATCCGGCGCCATGGCGGCGCGGCGCTCCTTCGCGAGGGCGGCGAGCCGCGGCTTGTCGATCTTGCCCACCGGCGTGAGCGGCCATTGGCCGATCGTTTCGAACTGGCCGGGGCGCTTGAAGTCGCTGAGCCCGCGCGCGCTCAATGCCGCGTTCAGCGCGGCGGCGCCGGGCGCCTCGCCATGGGGCTCGGGCAGCACGAACGCGCAGATACGCTCGCCGAGCACCGCGTCCGGCACGGCCACCACGACCGCGTCCCGCACGCCCGGCACTTCGACGAGCAGCGACTCGATTTCGGCAGCGGAGATCTTCTCGCCGCAACGGTTGATCTGTTCCTTGAGGCGGCCTTCCACGATCAGGTTGCCCTCCGGGGTCAGCCGCACCAGATCGCCGGTGCGATAGAAGCCGTCGGCGGTGAAGCTCCGGGCGTCGTGCTCGGGCGCGAGGTAATAGCCACGGATCGTGCAGGGGCCGCGCGTCAGCAGCTCGCCGGCGGCGCCGGCCGGCACGTCGCGCTGGTGTTCGTCGACGATGCGGATTTCGTCGTCAGGCGACAGCGGCCTGCCTTGGGTATGGAAGACCGTCTCGGGCGGGTCGTCGAGCCGCGTGAAGCAGAGCAGGCCCTCGGCCATGCCGAACACTTGTTGCAGGCGGCACCCGAGCCGTTCGGTCAGCGCCTTCGCGAGCGCGGGGTCGAGCCGCGCTCCGCCGACTTGCACGACGCGCAGGCTCGAGAGGTCGCTCGTCTCCCAATCGCGGGCCTGCACCCAAAGCTGCGCGAGCGGCGGCACGAGCGCCGTGTGCGTGACGCGCTCGCGCTCGATGAGCGGCATGACTTCGTCGCAGCTCGCTGTGCCGGAGAGCACGACGGTGCCGCCGCAGGCGAGCGTGCCGAGCACGCCGGGACACGCGAGCGTGAAGTTGTGAGCGACGGGCAGCACCGCCAGATAGACGCTATCGGCGCCAAGGCCGCAGAGCTTCGCGGAAGCGGCGGCGTTGTAGGCGTAGTCGCCGTGCGTGCGCGGGATCAGCTTGGGCGTACCGGTGGTGCCGCCCGAGAGCAGGAGCAGCGCCGTCTCGCGAGGCGTGGGCGCCGGCCATGCCGCCGGTTCTGCGCTGCGCGCAACGTTCGCTTCGAGGGCGTCGAGTGTGACGGCCTGGCCGGCGTGATCGCCCGGATCGCCGTCCACGATCACGTGCCGCAGCGACGGATGGGCCGCGGCGATCTCGCGAGCGAGCGACCGGCAGTCGTTCCCCTGGCTGCGCTCGGCGATGAAGTAGGCCACCGGCTCGGCGATGCGGCAAAGCGCGTCGATGTCGTGCGCGCGCTGCGCCGGCATGGCGAGCACGGGAACGGCGCCGATGCGCAGCAGCGCAAAGAACGCCGTGACGAAGCCCATGCCGTTGGACAGTTGCAGCATGGCGCGGTCGCCCTTACGGATGCCGAGGCGGTCGAGGCCGAGCGCGAGACGCTCGACGCGCGCCTCGAGCCCTGCGTACGAAAGCCGCTCGCGGCCGGCGACGAGCGCCGTGCGCTCGGCGTATGCCGCCGCCCAGCGCCGCGGACACTCGCCGAGCAAGGGCGCGAGCGGGTCGCGGCCGTCGGCGCAGGTGTCGAGGGAAGGATGCGGATGCGTATTCATGAAGTTCTCCGAAGACGGGGTCAGCAGGAAGCGAGGAGGGCCTCGAAGCGGCGCAGCACCGCGCCGACGAACGCGCGTGGGCGGCGCGTCACATAAAAGTGGTCGCCGGCGAGCGCGGCCGGGTCGCCGGCTTCGTGCAGCCAGATTCGCCACGCGTCGACTTCCTCGGGCCACGCCTCGTCGTCGTCACTGCCGTGGACGAGCAGCGACGGCGTGCGAACGCGCGCATGCCCGGCGGCGCGTTCGCGCCGGTAACCCTCGGTGGCGCGGAAGTCGGCACGCAGGAGCGGCAGAAAAAAAGCGAGCAACGCGGGGTCGGCCAGCAACTCCGGGCTCATGCCGCCGATCTCGTTCAATTGCTCGACAAAGGAGCGGTCGTCGAGGTGGCTCAGGAGGCGCCGCGAACGCAGGTGCGGCGCGTGGCAGCCCGATAGCACGAGTCCGGCCGGAGGGCAGCCGCGCTGCTCGAGCAGCAGGCAGGTCTCGAACGCCACTTGCGCGCCCATGCTGTGCCCGGCGAGCACGAGCGAGCGGCGTTGCGCTTCGTCGAGCGCCGCGATCTCTTCGGCGAGCGGTGCGGCGAGTGCATCGATCCGCTCGGCGCAGGGTTCGCGCATGCGGTGGTCGCGGCCCGGGTAGACGGCCAGCGAGACCGCGACGCCCAGCCCGTCGAGCCCGTGCCAGGTTCGGAAGGCGCCGCTGCTCGCACCGGCGAACGGACAGATCACGAGATGAGGCGTTGGCTGCGTGGCTGGCACGCAAGGACGCAGCATGACGGGCGCGGGCATCATGCGGCCGTCTCCTCGCGGCGCGCGCCGAGCAGTTCGTGCGCGGCGATGGCGCGCGGCGGCGCGAGCTCGCGTTCCGCGGCGGCTCCGGCGCAGCGCAGCGTCCGTTGCCAGAGGCGCGCGAGGGCCGACTGATAGGCGGTGCCGAAGCCGGAGGGCGTCGCGCCCCCGTCGAGGTGGCGGCGCAGGGCTTGCAGCACGTGCGCGACGCCGGCCGGGCCGTCCACTTCGAGCGCGCTTTGCCAGTCGGGCGCCGCCGCGTGCAGGGTCAGCGCCGTCGGCTGTGCGAACCAGGCGTCTCCGGTGCCGGCGTCGGCGGCGGCAACGCGCCGATACATGCTGTCCGGTGCGGTGCGATGCCGCGGGTCGTGGAGCGCCGGGCTCCACAGCACCGGCCCGTAGCTTGCCTGCAGCGACAGATACCCCGACGGCCAGCCGACCGCCATGTGATGCATCGCCAGGCTGTGCAAGTCGGGGTCGAGCGGGTCGACGTAAGTTTGCAGGCGAAGCGCGGCGTTCGATCGCGCAAGCCGCAGACGCAGCGTCTGGAAGGCGGGATCGTCGTCGTCGAGTGCGGCGATTTCCGCCTGGTCGAGCTCGGCGCCCGTCGCGCCATACGCCTGCGAGAGCAGGTCCAGCGACGAATACAGCAACTGACGGCTCGTCATGGCGTGGGCGAAGCAGGGCGCCGCACCGTCGAGGACTCGCCGCACCCGCCGCGCGCATTCGATCCAGCTCAGGCCTGCCGGCGTATGCGCGTAGAAGCTGTTGACCCAGTAGGCGAGCCCCTGCCGCACGGCGAGCGCTTGCAGGCGCATGACGTCGTCGGGATGCAGCGGGTGCTCCTGGACGACGTGCATGCCGCGCTGCAGGAACGTCTCGGCCAGTGCCGTGCCGGCGCCGCCGGCCACGGACGAGCGCACCACCACGCAGACGATGTCGGTGTCTCCGGGGACCTGTTCCGGCGACGTGTAAAGCGGGATGCCGAACGCGTGGGCCAACTGTTGCGAGCGCGCGCTGCCGTTCGCGAGCAGGCCGGCCAGTTCGAGGCCGTCTTGCGCTCGCATGAACGCGTTGAGATACAGCTCGCCGAATTTCGCGCCGGCGACGAGCACGCGCCGGTTGTTTCGTCGATTGTTCCCGAGGGGGGATGTCATGCGGTCTCCTTGACGTCTGCGTGTTGCCGCCAGCGCTTGAGCAGCGTCGCTGCGCGCTGGGCCGTGGGGTCATCCATGACGAGTTGCCAGTGATCGGCCTCGAGCGTGTGGCGTTCGGCGTGCCGGGCCCACTGTCGCCAGTCGCGTTCGGCCGGCTGCCAGTGCGCCGGGCGGCGGCTCGCGCCGATCCACAGGCACGGAATCGGCAATGGCGCCGGGGCGGGGTGCCGCACGACGAGCGACAGCAAGCGCTCGATGCGGGCGAGCCAGGCCCGGGCCTGCGGCAGGCCCGGCTCCGTGCCGAGCAGTCCCGCGGCCGCGGCGTTGCGCATGAAGCAGGCGATCTGCTCGTCGGGCGTGAGCGCGTCGAACCCGGCTGGCAGCGGCACTTCGACCCGGCCATGCGCTAGGAGGCGCAGCAGCCCGGCGAGGCCGGTCGTCCGGAAGTCGTCGCGGCAGACCGGGTCGAGCAGGACAAGCGCGACCGCTTCACGCTGTTCGTGGAGCAGACGCGCGGCCTCAGCGGCGACGAAGGCGCCGTAGGACCAGCCGACGAGCGTGTACGGGCCGTGCGCCTGGCGAGCGCGCAGCGCGGCGACATGGCGTTGCGCGAGCGCTTCGAGGCTCGCAGCGGGAGACGTGGCCTCCGCTTGCAGTCCGTAGACCTCGGCGTCCAGCTGCCGCGCGAGCGGCAGGTAGGCGCCCAGTTCGCCGTCGGACGCGTGGAACAGGAAGAATCGCGCCGCGTCGCGCCCCTTCGCGAGCAGCACGGGGTTGCCGTCGCCGGCTGTCGCTGCGGCGTCGAGCGTGGCGCAGAACGCGGCGAGCGTCGGGTGGGCGAACAGGTTTTGCAGGCTCGCGCCGGCTACGCCCTGGCGGTTCAATTGCGCGATCATGCGGGTCGCGATCAGGCTGTCGCCGCCGCTCTGGAAGAAGTCGCTGCCGCCCTCGACCGGCTGCGAAAGCAACGCCTGCCAGATTTCGGCGACGCGTGCTTCCAGGGCGCACTGCTTGGCTTGCGCGGGCCGAGCGTCCTCCCCGGCCGTGCGCTCGGCGACGTCGACGGGCGGCGCCTCGTGTTCTCCGTCCAGCGGAATCCGCTCGCGCTGGCGCAGTCGCAACGGCGGCAGCACGCGGGACGGCGCGCGCAAATGGCGCTCGATCTCGCCCAGGTCCAGCCGCGCGACGCGCTCGGCCCGAGCGAGGATCAGGTGCTGGCGCAACGATGTGCGTTCCTCCTGCGGCCAGACCAGTTCGGTCGCAAACCCGGCCTCCGACAGCGCGTCGCGCCACATCGGCAGATCGAGCATCGGCTTGTCGTCGGCGGTGCGGATGTCGTGATAGCCGTTCAGGGCCTCGATGAAGCCGACGCTCGCCAATTGCAGCGCGCTGTCGCGCTCGGTGGCCTCGATCAGCAGCAGCCGGCCGCCGGGTTTCAGCAGCCGGCCAAGGCGCCGCAGCGACTGCGTCACGTGACGCGCGTCGTGCATGACGTTGGCCGCGACGATCAGGTCGTAGCCGCTATCGGGGTGGGCGTCGAATTCGACGGGCTGGTTGATGTCCAGCAGCGCGTATTCGAGCCGCGGGCAGCCGGCGAAACGCTTTCGCGCATGCTCGAGGAACAGCGTCGAGACGTCCGTGAAGCGATAGCTCGCGAGACGCCCGTCGAGCGCGGGCAGCAGTTGCGCCGTCGTCGCCCCGATGCCCGCGCCCACTTCGAGCACGCGATAGTCCGTCGCGCCGCGGCTCAGCGCCTCGGCGACCGGCGCCGCGCAGGCGTTGAGCAGGCGCATCACGGGATTGTCGGCGTAGAGGCTCGACACGATGCGCTCATCGTCTCCCAAGAGCAGGGCGAGCGGTGACTGCGTGCCGTCCAGCAGCGCGCCGTGCCGCGCAATGCAGGCGTCGAGATACGCGCCGAGCGTGCGGCTCCAGGCGGCTTCGGGCAGCGCGGCGGGCTCGGGCGCCGGCACGGCGCCGAGCGCGCGCCGGCAAACGAATGCCGCACCGTCGCGCTCGAGCCAGCCGTGGTCGACCAGCATCGAGAGCCATTGGCGAATCAGCCTTCGATACTTGGGCAGCGCGCCAAGACGCGCCTGGACCTCGTCGAGCGTGTGACGGTCCTCGGCGCGGGCGAACAGGTCCCGGCCCAGCAAGGTGCCGGCGATCCCTTGCAGCGCGCGGGCTGCGAGCCAGCGCCAGGCGGCGTCGAATTCCTCCTGTTCGGCGGCGCTCAATGCCGGCCATGCGGCGGGGTCGAGTTCGAGCCGTCCGGGCGAGGCCGAATCGGCGCTCGATGCGCCGCCCGGCGCGCCGTCGGCCGCGACGATCGTCACGCTCAGCGTGCGGCCGTCCGGATCCGGGAGCGCTTGCGCCCAGCGCACCGCGGGATGGGTGCGCAATGCGTCCTCGATTGCGCGCAGATCGAGGTTGACGCCATCGACGGCCGCAGGCCACGGACGGCGCTCGATTGGCGCGGGCGAGCCGTCGTCGCGCGCGAGCACGAAGCCCGGCTGAGCCATTCGCGCGGGGTCCGCCGCGACGCTTTGCAACAGCGCCCGGTAGTCGTCGAACATCGCCTTCGCCACGCCGTCGGCGAGTACGCCGTCCATGCAGTACCAGCTGAACACGAGCTCGCCGTCGATCTCCATGACTTGATGGTCGAGCCAGACCTGCGGCGTCTGCGTGAAAACGTGGACCGGGTCGCCGAGGAGGCTCGTCATCGCCTGATCGATGCTTTGACCGTCGAGCGACAGGCCGAGCACGCTCGTGAACACGACCGGCATCAGCGGTTGCCGTCCGCCCGGCTGGCCCCGTCCCAGCTCGCGGATCACTTCGACGCCGTTCACGCGGCTCGCCGCGAGGCGTTGCCAGAGGCGCTGCTGGGTGGCGTCGATGGTGTCGCGCAGCGTTTGAGGACGGCCGAGGTCGAAGTCGATCAGCAGCACCGACGTGAAGTCGCCGATCAATTGCGGCACCTGCGGATGGCACGGGCGCCGGTTGAAGAACGTGAGGTTGACGGTGAAGCCCGGGTGCCGGCTCCACTGCGCGAGCGTGTGCGCGAACAAGGCGAGGAGCGCCGCCGACGGCGTCGCGCCCCATTCGCGCCAGGTGCGCTTGAGCGCATCCCAGGCGGCGCGCGGCAGACGCGCCTGATGCGTCGTAAAGCGCGGCGGCCCGCTCGGCTCGCGCGCCGCGAGCGGCAGGCGCGGTGCCGGCGGCAAGTGCGGCAGCGCGTCGTGCCAGTAGCGCCACGCCTCGCGCCACGACGGCTCGTCGCGCTGCGCTTCTTCGGCCATCACATAGTCGCGGAAGGTGATGCCGAGCGGCTCGAGCGGGTCGCCGCGGTAGGCCTGGGCGAGGTCGTCCATCATGACCTTGAAGCTCTGCACGTCGAACAGCAGCAAGTCGAGGTTCATGTGCAGCCGGTAGCGGTGCGCGTCGATCTCGCTCGCGATGAGCTCGAAGAGCGGCCAGCGCTCCGCCGGCAGCACGCGGCGGGACAGCGCCTCGCGCGTCTCCGCAAGCGCGCGCTCACGTGCCTCCGGCGGCAGCGCGCGCAGATCGTGGCGCGCCACGCGGTACTCGGGCACGTGCTCGAGAATGCGCTGGCGGCCATCCGCGCCGACCACCATGCGCAGCATGTCGTGACGTCGCACGAGCGCGTTCCAGGCCCGCTCGAAGCGCTCGAGATTCAGCTCGCCGTGCTGCTTGTCCCACTCGAACAGTACGTGGCAGGCGACGCCGCCGTACTCGATCATGCCGGTCCGGCCGAGCCAGTAGGCGTGCTGGATCGGCGTCAGCGGAAACGGCTCGTGGCGGTTGGCGGCGTCGTGCGCGAGCATGGCCGCCTCCCGCGCCACGGCTCGCGGGGCAAGTTCGGCGATCAGGCGGGCAAGGCCGTCGACGGTCAGGTCGCGGTAGGCGCGCTCGGCATCGAGGCGCACGCCGAGCTGGCGCTCGATATCGCCGCTCAACTCGAGAAAGAGCAGCGAGTCGAGGCCGAGTTCGAGCAGGTCGCGGCGCGCGGTCAGCCGGGCAGGATCGTCGAGTCTCAGCTGAGCGGCGATGCGCGCGCCGAGCCAGGCGGTGAGGGCGGTGTGGTCCGTCTCCGGGTTGCCGCTCAGGACGGGGGGCGCCGCAGGCGCCGGAGCTTGGCGGTGTGCGGGGGGCTGCGGCGAAGCCGGAGCGGCGGATGGGTCGGATTCGGGCGCAGCTTGCAGCAGTGCGCGCCGCGCCGCGTCGAGCCGCTCGGGCATGACGCGCATGGCGAGGCGGTACGGAGCGCCGCGCATGACGGCCTGCTCGAGGTGCCACAGGCCTTCGGCGGTCGAGAGGACGCCCATGCCGGCGGCGGCGAGCTTGGCCTTCAGCTCGGGCGCGGCGGCGCGTCCCGCCTCGCCCCAGGCGCCCCATGCGACTGTGACGGTGGCCGGCGCCGATACGGCTTCGTGTGCTTGCGCGAGGCCGTCCAGGTACGCGCTCGCCAGCGCGTGCGCGCCCTGGCCGGGCGCGCCGAGCGCCGCGGCCGACGACGAATAGAGCAGCAAGTAGCGGCCATGGTGCAGCTGCAGCCAGTCGCGCAACGCGCGCGCCGCGTCGGCCTTCACGGCGAGCACGGTTTGCAAGCGTGCGGCGTCGAGCGCGGCAAGCGGCGCATCGTCCAGCACGCCGGCCGCATGGATCGCCCCGGCAACGCCGCCGTCTTCGTCCAACTGCCGCAGCGCGGCATGCAGCCGGGAAAGATCGGCCACGTCGACAGACAGCCACAGCAGGTCGCAGCCATAGCGCTCGTTCAACGCCTGCCGGAACGCCGGCCAGTCGGCGGGCGCGCGCGGCGCAAGCAGCGCGATGCGGCGTGCGCCCTGTCGGGCGAGCCATTGCACGCTGATGCGGCCGAGGCCGCCGAACGCGCCGGTAACGAGATGCCAGCCGTCGCCGGCGAGGCTGGGTGCCGGCAGGGCGGGCGCGACGTAGTCTTGCGCGGCCAGATGGGGCGCGTAGGCTTGGCCGTCGCGGATCGCCTTCCATCGCGCGCCGGCATCGGCCGCGTCGCTCGAGCCAAGTGCGCCGAGCGCGGCGAGCGCCGCCGGCAGCTCGCGCCAATCGGCATTCGCGGCGAGATCGAGCGCCGCGACGGGGTGCTCGGGCGTCTCCGTCGCGGCCACGCGCAGCATGCCCCAGATCGCGCGCTGCGCGGCGATGACCGGCTCGTCCGCGCGAACGGCCCATGCGGCGCGCGTGACGACGACGAGCGGGCGGCGCGCAGGGTCGCGCAGCGCATCGAGCAGCGCTTCGGCGAGCACCAACGGCGCATCGTCGGCCGGATCGAGGACGAGCAGAAGCCGTCCGGCCTGCGGCGAGAGCGCGACACCGGCTGCTTCGAGCGCGCGCGCCGCCGCTTCGGGCGCACCGGCGAGCGCAAAGCCGCCAAGGGGCACCGCAGGCCGGCCCGCAGCGTCACCGGCAGGCCGCCAGACCCACTCGTAGTGCGTGCCGGCCGCCTCGCTCGGCGCCGGCAGACCGTCGTGCGCAGCGCGCTCGCCGGCGACGGTCAAGAGACGCCACGCGCCGCCGCCGTCGCGGCCCTCGACGAGGACGCGCGCCTTGCCGAACGGGCCGCCTTGATAGCGCAATCGCACGAGTGAAAGCGGGCCTGCGGGCACCGGCGCTTCCGGCAACGCGATGGGCCGGCCGCTGCCGTGGCGGCGGGACAATTCGGCGCAAGCCTCGGCGAGACGTTCGCCCCAGCGCGCAGCGTCGCCGACGCAGTCGGACCAGTCGGCCACATAGCAGCCGTCGCCGGTCAGCGGCTGGCCGAGCAGGACGTCGCCGGCCGCCCCGCTCCACGGCAGCAACGCACTCGCGGCGGCGCGGCCCGGCACGCGGGCGAGCAGGACATGCTCGCTGATCCGGGCCGTCGCCGTGCCGTCCTCGGGCAGCCAATCGACGTGCTCGAAACCCGCCGCGCGGCATTGCGCCTCCCAGCGCTCGACGGACAGGAACAGCTCGCCGCCGCGCGCGGCTTCGTCGTGGAGCGGCAGCACGAGCGGGCCGAACACGAAGTCGAAGAGCCGCATCGGCCGCGTGATCTCGCGCATCAGCAGCCGGCCGCCCGGTTTGAGCAGCGCGCGCAGGCCGGCGAGCGTGCGGCCGACATGCTGCGTCGCGTGGATCACGTTTGCGGCGACGACGAGGTCGTAGGCGCCCGCTTCGAAACCTTGGGCGGCCGCGCTCTTCTGCAAATCGAACTCGCGGTAGTCGACGAAGCCGTAGGCGGCGAACTTCTGCTGGGCGCGGCGGGTGAAGAGCGCGGAGATGTCGGTGAAGTCGTAGCGCAGCCCGGGCTCATCCGCGAGCCCCGCGGCCAGTTGCGGCAGCAGCCACGCCGTGGTGCCGCCCGTGCCGCCGCCGACTTCGAGGATGCGCAACGGCGCGCGCCGCCTCCCCGCTCGCGCGCGTTCGCGCACGATGCCCGCCGCCACGCCGGCGGCGATCTCGTTGAAGTAGCGGCCGAAGCTGAAATCCTGATAGAGCACCTCGACGCCGCCCGATGCGCCCTCCGGGAAGATCACCGCGACGGGCTCGACCTGGCCGCTCATCATCGCGTGAAGGCGCTCGCCCGCACGCTCGACGGTGTCGGCGATCACGTCGAATCCCTCGCAGTAGCTGCGCAGTTCCGCCAGCAACCCGGCGCGCCGTTCGTGCGGTACGGCTCGCGCCGGCGCATAGCGGTCGCCGTCGCGGCGGTAGTACCCGTCTTCCGCGCACGCGTTCAGGAGCCGCGTCAGCAGTTGCCGGTGACGCGGCAGCAGGCGGCCGCCGCGCAGGATGTCGAGCGCGCTTGCGCCGTGTTCGAAGCTCGCGCCGGCCGAGCGCCGCACCAGTTCGTCGACATAGACGGCGTGCAGTTGCGCGACGCAGTCGTAGAGCGCCTGCAGCCGCGGCAGATCCAGCCTGGCTGCGGCGCTCGCGGCGACCCGGCGCCCGCTCGCGAGCGCTTCATCGGCTGCCTGCGGGGCGCTTGCCGGCGCGCCGCTCGTCTGCGCCGCGGGGGCGGCCTCGCGCCAGTAGCGCGCCTCGTCGAACGGATAGAGCGGCGCGTGCAGCTTGCGTCCGTGCGACGGCAGCACCTCGCGCCAGGGCAGCGCGACACCCGCCGCGAACAGACGCGCAGCCGCTTGCCGCAGTTGCGCGAGCGCCGGCTGGCCGCGCCGCGCGCTCGCGATCCAGTGCGCGGCCCGCGGCGCGTCGCGCTGGCCGATGCCCGTGAGCGGCGCATCCGGCCCGAGCTCCAGGAAGACGCGGGCCTCGAGCGTCAGAGCGCAGTGCAGCGCCTGCCGGTAGCGCACGGGCTCGCGCATATGCCGGCGCCAGTAGCCGGGCGCGTTCAGTGCGCCGGCGTCGATCGTCTCGCCGGCGAGCGTCGAGATCAGCGGCAGACGGGCGGGCCCGGCGACGAGCCGTGAGGCCGCCTGACCGTATTCGTCGAGGATCGGATCGAGCCGCGCCGAGTGCGCCGCGCCGCCTACCGCCAGGCGGTGGTGGCGAATCTCCCGGTGCGCAAGCTCGGCCGCGAAGGCATCGACGGCCGCCTGCGCGCCGGAAAACACGAGATGGCGCTCACCGTTCATGGCGGCGAGGTCGAGCCCGTGCCGCGCGGCGATCGGCAGCAGCGTCGCATCGTCGGCGAAGGCGGCCAGCATCGCGCCGGCGCCGTCGTCGTTGCAGCGCTGCATCAGCTCGCCGCGCAGACGCACGAGCGGCATGATCGCCTCGGGGCTGTAGTGCCCGGCGACCACGGCGGCGGCGTACTCGCCGACCGAATGGCCGAGCACGAGGTCGGGCCGGTGCCCGAGCGCCTCCCAGTGCGCGGCCGTCGCGAGCTCGAAGGCCACGATGGCCGGCTGCGCATACTCCATGCGCTCGAGCAGGCCGGCGCGCTCGCCGAGCATCGCGTCCCGCAGCAAGGGCTCGAACGCCTGGCCGCAGGCGGCCAAGCAGCGATCCAGGCAGGCGGCGAAGGCGGCGGAATGCGCGTAGAGCGAGCGTCCCATGCCGGGCCAGTGAGCGCCTTGTCCCGTGAAGAGCCACGCCACCTTGCCGGCTGGGCCGCTGCCGCAATGGACGAGCACGTCGTCGACGCCCGCCGCATAGGCGGCAAGCGCCGCGCCCGTTTCGTCGTCGAGCGGCGCCGCGAGCCGGAATTCGAGGTCCAGCTGGCGGCCGTGCAGCGCCGTATGCGCAAGATCCGAAGGGCGCGCATGCGTCAACGCTTCGGCGTACGCGCCGGCCAGCCGCCGCAGGGCTGGCACGCTCGCGGCGCTCAAGAGCAAAACGCCGTCGTCGGGCCGGGCCTGCGCGCTCGCCGCGCTCGCCGCACTCGCCGCACTCGGGAGCAAGACGCTGTCTTCCTGCCGGACTTGCCCGCTCGTGCCCGAACGCGCTCGCAATGCTTCGGGTAACGAAGCGACGATCAGATGACAGTTCGTGCCGCCGATACCGAACGACGAGACGCCGGCGGTTCGCACCGAGGCCGTCCACGCCTCGGTCGCCGTGGGCACGTAGAACGGCCCGCGCTCGAGGCCGAGCGCGGGATTGGCGCGGCGAAAATGCAGGCTGGGCGGGATCGCGCCGCGCTCGACCGCCAGCACGGCCTTGATGAGGCTCGCGATGCCGGCGGCCGTGTCGAGATGGCCCAGATTGCTTTTGACGGAGCCGAGCGCGCAGCGCAGGCCGGGATGTTCGGTGCAAGCGTCGCGGAACACGTCGTTCAGGGCCTCGACTTCGATCGGGTCGCCGAGCGGCGTCCCGGTGCCGTGCGCCTCGATCAGGCCGATTTCGTCCGCTCGCACGCCGGCGAGCCGCATCGCCTCGCGGATCGCGTCGCGCTGGCCGGCCACGGAAGGCGCCGTATAGCCCACCTTCTGGCTGCCGTCGTTGTTGAGCGCGCTGCCGCGCAGCACCGCCACGACCGGGTCGCCGTCGGCAAGCGCGTCGGCCAGCCGGCGCAGCGCCACCACGCCGACGCCGTTGCCGATGAAGGTGCCGCCGGCGTCGGCGTCGAACGGGCGGCAACGGCCGTCCGGCGAGAAGATCATGCCCGGCTGATGGAGGTAGCCGGCCTGCTGCGGAAACGACACCGCCACGCCGCCCGCCACCGCCATCTCGCAGTCCCCTGCGCGCAGGCTTTCGCAGGCCATGTGCACGGCGACGAGCGAGCTCGAGCAGGCCGTCTGCACCGTGAGCGCGGGGCCGCGCAGGTTGAGCTTGTAGGCGGCGCGCGTCGCCAGGTAGTCCTTGTCGTTGCCCATCAGCGACTGCAGGCCCGACACGCGTCCCACCTCGGTCACGCGCACCGGCTCGCGTCCCGGATAGGTGCTGATGCGCGCGGCGCCGAACACGCCGGTCTTGTGCGGCACCTCGCGCGGCGCGTAGCCGGCGTGCTCGAGCGAGTGCCAGACGGTTTGCAGGAACAGGCGCTGCTGCGGGTCCAGCAACTCGGCCTCCTGGCGCGAGTAGCCGAACAGGGCGGCGTCGAAGGCGTCGGCGTCGTCGAGCACGGCGCCGGCATTGACGAAGTTCGGCGCGTCGAGCATGGCGGCGTCGAGGCCGGCGTCGAGCAGCGCTTGCCGCGTGAAGCGGCGCGCGCAATCGCGGCCTTCGACGAGGTTGCGCCAGAACGCCTCGCTATCGCCGGCTTCGGGGAAGCGGCAGGCCAGGCCGACGACGGCGATCGGCTCGCAGTCCGGATAGTGGCGTGCGATGAGCGATTCGATGGCGTCGGCGGAGTCGGCGGGTAAAGCGTGCGATGCGGGGCTATCCATGGGTCACCTCGGAGGCGTGTGCGGCGGGGGCCGATGTGGCGAGAGAAGGTTGCGGGGCGCGGCCCGCGCCGTGCGGCAGCCGGCGGCAAAGCCGCGCGGCGGGCACGAGCGCCGCGAGTGCCGTCGCTGCGAGCACGGCCAGCACCGGGCGATAGCCGCTCACCTGCGCGGCGCGCAGCGCGGTGAAGGCGACGGCCATCGAGATCGCTGCGTCGGCGGACTGAAACAGGGCGTAGTCGGAGGCCGGCTGATGCGCGCGGACCTGTCCCATCAGCACGTTGTAAAGCGTGACGAAGCCGATGGCGGCGGCCACGTTGGCGATCCCGAGGGCGACGAGCCACTCGGGCAAGCCGAAGCGCGGGTAGCCGAGCGCGAGCGACGAAACCACGGCCGCGTGCAGCAGCATGACCGGCCGCAGGCAGCGCAATCCGCCAAGCCGTCGGGCGAGCAGCGAGCCGAGCACGATGCCGACGCCGCTTGCGGCGGTGCTATAGACCGTCGTCGCCACGCCGAGCCCGGTCAGGCTCAGACCCTGGTCGACGAGCAGCGCGGTTTGCAGCGCCAGCACGCCCCGCATCGCGAGGTAGTAGATCGCCGTCAATGCCAGCGCGGGCCACAGTTCGCGCAGGCCGCGCCATTCGAGGCGCACGCGCGCGCCGCCGGCTGTCGCCGGCGTCGGGCGCACGAGCCGGAGCGGCGCCAGCAGCGCGACCGACAGGCCCGAGACCGTGAAAAAGCCGTACTGCCAGCCTGCGCGCTGCGCGATCGTCAGGAACGCGAACGAACCGAAGACGATGCCGAAGTAGCTGCCGCCGACTTGCGCCGCGTTGGCGAACGGGCGATTGTGCTCGTCAGTCGTGCAGAGCGCGATACCGTCGGCATAGAGGTCGTGGCTCGCCGACAAGCACGCGAGCAGCATCAGCGCGAGGACGATGACGCCGATCGAATGCGCCGGCGACAGCGTGCCGATGCCCGCGATCAGCGCGGCCATGCCGAGTTGCAGCAGCACCAGGCTGCCCAGATAGCGATTGCCGCGCAACGGCAGCGCGTGGCGCTCGCCCCAGGGCGCCCAGAGAAACCGGGCGGCCCACGGCAGCATGGCGAGCCACAGCCAGCTCAACTGGGCGAGGTCGAGCCCGGCGTGCCGGAAATAGCCGGCCACGCCGTGCAGCATCAGCGCCGTCACCATGCCTTGGTGCAAGTAGCAGCACCAGTACGGGAGATAGCGCGTCATGACGATGTCCCTTTACGTCGTGCGAGGCGTGCGCGCCGTTCGTCGAGACGGGCTAGGCGCACCGCGTCCGGGGCGCCGGTCCGGACCGGCGCGTCTGAGCCGGCGAGCCGCGCCGCCAGCGCCAGCGGCGACGGATGGGCGAACAGGTCGGTGACGGCCAGCCTGTCGTGGCCGGCTTGCTGAAGACGGACGTGAAGCTGCACGAGCATCAGCGACGAGGCGCCGGCGTCGAAGAAGTTTTGCCGGGCCGCGATCGGCATACCCGTGACTTGCCGGAAATGCTCGCGAAGCGCGTCGGCGAGCGCATCGTCGGCCTGCGCATCGCCGGCCTCGACCGTGGCGTGGGCGGCGGGCGGCGCCGCCGGTTCGTGCGTCCCGGCGCCGCCGGCGCCCGGCACGGGGGGCACGACCGGCGCGAGGGGCACGACCGGC
>NZ_JAFLRF010000034.1 GCF_017315705.1 Trinickia mobilis
CTTCGGCCTGGTGTGCGCGGATCGTCGTCAGCTTGGCTTCCGGCGTGGCTTCCGCGAGGAAGTCGTCGACGCCCGCCTCGGCTGCAATCGCCGCGGCGGTGAGACGGTTGTCGCCGGTCACCATCACGGTCTTGATGCCCATCTTGCGCAGCTCGGCGAAGCGCTCTTTGATGCCGCCCTTGACGATGTCCTTCAGCTCGATCACGCCGAGCACGCGTGCCGCGCCTTCGCCCTTGTCCGCGACTACGAGCGGCGTGCTGCCGCGACGCGCGACGTCGTCCACTGCGCTCGACACTTCGCTCGGATAGCGGCCGCCATTGGCTTCGACATATTTCTTGATCGCATCGGCCGCGCCCTTGCGGATCTCGCGATTCGGCGCCCCGGCGGAAGTCCCGTTGGGGGACAGGTCGACGCCGCTCATGCGGGTCTGCGCCGAAAAGCCGATGAACGCCGCGTGCAGCGCAGCCATGTCGCGCTGGCGAATGTTGAAGCGTTCCTTCGCGAGCACGACGATGCTGCGGCCCTCCGGCGTTTCGTCGGCGAGCGACGACAGTTGTGCCGAGTCGGCCAATGCTTCTTCGGTCACGCCCGGTGCCGGAATGAACGTCGACGCCTGCCGATTGCCGAGCGTGATCGTGCCGGTCTTGTCGAGCAGGAGCACGTCGACGTCGCCTGCGGCTTCGACGGCGCGGCCCGAGGTGGCGATCACGTTCGCCTGCATCATGCGGCTCATGCCCGCCACGCCGATCGCCGACAGCAAGCCGCCGATCGTCGTCGGAATCAGGCACACGAGCAGCGCGACGAGCGCCGTGATCGTCACCACGTGGCCGGCCTTCACCGCTTCCACGGAGAAGATCGAGAACGGCAAGAGCGTGGCAGTTGCGAGCAAGAGCACGATCGTCAGCGCGACCAGCAGGATCGTCAGCGCGATTTCATTCGGCGTCTTCTGGCGCTTCGCGCCTTCGACCATCGCGATCATGCGGTCGAGGAACGCCTCGCCCGGATTCGCCGTGACTTTCACGACGATCCAGTCCGACAGCACGCGCGTGCCGCCCGTCACCGACGAGAAATCGCCGCCCGATTCGCGGATCACCGGCGCGGATTCGCCCGTGATCGCCGATTCGTCGACCGACGCGACACCGTCCACCACTTCGCCGTCGGCCGGAATCGTGTCGCCCGCTTCGACGAGCACGACGTCGCCCTTGCGCAGCTCGGTGGCCGTCGTAATGCGGATCGGCGACTTCGGATGCGGCTCGTTGAGCTTCTTCGCCATCACGTCGCGCTTCGCGCTCCTCAGCGAAGCGGCCTGCGCCTTCGAGCGGCCTTCGGCCAGCGCTTCGGCGAAGTTCGCGAACAGCACGGTGAACCACAGCCACAGCGCGATGGCGAGGATGAAGCCCGCGGGCGCTTCCGCCTGGCCCATGAGCGCAGCGATCCAGAGGATCGTGGTCAGGACGCTCCCGACGTACACGCAAAACATCACCGGATTGCGCAGTTGGTGACGCGGCGTCAGTTTCTTGAATGAGTCCACGATCGCCGGCTTCAGAAGCGCCGGATCGAACATGGACCGCGTTGCAGAATGTTGAGTCATTGGAATCCTCTAATGCTCTTTTCTTTGTGACCCGGAATCAGTGACCCGAAATCATCAGCAGATGTTCGACACCCGGGCCGAGCGCCAGCGCAGGCACATAAGTCAGCGCGCCGACGAGCAGAACCGTACCGAGCAGCAGCACCACGAAGAGCGGACCGTGCGTGGGCATCGTGCCGCCCGTCACCGCGATCTTCTTCTTCGCTGCGAGCGAGCCCGCGATAGCCAGCACCGGCACGATCGAACCGAAGCGGCCGAACCACATCGCGATACCCGTCAGCCAGTTGTAGAACGGCGTGTTGACGGACAGGCCGGCAAACGCGCTGCCGTTGTTGTTCGCAGCCGAGCTGAACGCGTAGAGGATTTCCGAGAATCCATGTGGACCGGGGTTCGCGATACCGGCCTTGCCCGCATCGGTGAGCACCGCGATCGACGTGAGCACGAGCACCAGGAGCGGCGTCAACAGAATCACGATCGACACCATCTTCATCTCGTACGACTCGATCTTCTTGCCGACGTATTCGGGCGTGCGGCCGATCATCAGGCCCGCGACGAACACGGCGAGCAGCGCGAACACGAGCATCCCGTACATGCCGGAACCGACCCCGCCGAAGATCACTTCGCCGAGCTGGATCAGGAGCATCGGAATCAGGCCGCCGAGCGGCGTCAGCGAATCGTGCGTGTTGTCTATGGCACCGCACGAAGCCGCTGTCGTCGCGACCGTGAAGATGCCGGACTGCGCGATGCCGAAGCGCGTTTCCTTGCCTTCCATGTTGCCGCCGGCTTGCAGCGCGCTCGCCGACTGGTCGACGTTCAGCGTCGTGAAGAGCGGATTGCCCGCCTGCTCGGAACTGATCTCGCCCACCACGCAGACCGCGAACGCGATCGTCATCACCGCGAGAACAGCGACGCCCTGCTTGCGATCCAGGATCATGTTGCCGAACACGAGAGCCAGCGCGGCCGGGATGATCAGCATCGAGAAGATCTGCAGAAAGTTCGAGAACGGCGTCGGGTTTTCATACGGATGCGCCGAGTTCGCGTTGAAGAAGCCGCCACCGTTGGTGCCGAGCATCTTGATCGCTTCCTGCGACGCCACGGGGCCCATCGCGATGGTCTGCTTCTCGACCTTCGTGTCGACCATCACCGGGTTGCCCTTCGCATCCTTGACCGGGTTGCCCTGCGCGTCGGTCTTCGGCGCGCTGTAGGTGGTCTCTTGCAGGACCGGCACGTCCTCATAGGCCTTGAAGTTCTGGATCACGCCCTGGCTCATCAGGAGCGCGCCGACGATCGCGGCCATCGGGATCAGCACGTACAGCGTGATGCGCGTGATGTCGACCCAGAAGTTGCCGATCGTCTTCGTCGTATGGCGCGCAAAGCCGCGGATCAGCGCGATCACGACGACGATGCCGGTGGCCGCCGACAAGAAGTTCTGCACGGTGAGGCCGAGCATCTGCGTCAGATAGCTGACCGCTTGTTCAGGCGTGTAGTCCTGCCAGTTCGTGTTGGTCGCGAAGCTGACTGCCGTATTGAACGCGCCGTCGACCGTCATCGCGCTGAACTGCTGCGGGTTGCCCGGCAGGAAGGCCTGCACGCGCAACAGCAGATAGAGGAACACGGTGCCGAGCACATTGAAGGCGATCGTCACGATCGCGTAGTGCTTCCAGCCCATCTCGGCTTGCGGATCGACCCCAGCGATCCGGTACAGCAGCCGCTCGAGCGGACCGCCGAAGCGCACGACGCGCGAGGTGCCGTCCATGACGTGCGTGATGTACTTTGAAACCGGTACCGCACACCCGATCAGGACGACGATGAACAGCGCCGATTGCAGGATATTGTTCGCGTTCATTCAATATCCTCCGCGTACAGCAGTGCGTAAACGAGATAGACGAACAAGAGCGCCGTGGCCGCCCCCGCCAACCAGAGCATCCAGGTCATGGCCGTTCCCCTTGGCCGCGCCGCGACTGGAACAGCTTGTCGCAGCCGGCAATCAATGCAAAGGTCAGCGCCGCAAAAAGCACCAGACCGCCGACGTACACCACATCCATTTTGTGTTCTCCATTTACGGATTTTGGACAACCGGAACGTTAAGCCTTCCGGCGTAAAGGACGGGTCAAAGGTCACCGGGGGGATGTAAAAAAGGCGTAAACGAAAACAGGCGGCGCATTGCGCCGCCTGCCTTTGCGGGACTGCTGCAGTGCGGAAAAGCCGCTACGGCACGAGGATCGTCGAGCCGGTGGTGCGGCGGGCTTCGAGATCGACGTGCGCCTGCGCCACTTCCGCGAGCGGGTAGCGCTGGCGAATCATGGTCTTGACCTTGCCCGAGCCGATCACGTCGAACAGCTCGGCTGCCATCGCGTCGTAGTCGTTGCGTTTCGCGATATAGGTAAAGAGCGTCGGGCGCGTGAAAAAGAGCGAGCCGCGGCCCGCGAACTCGGACGAGTCGATCAGCGGCAGCGGACCCGACGCGTTGCCGAAGCTCACGAAGAGGCCGAGCGGCGCGAGGCAGTCGAGCGAGCCTTCGAACGTATCCTTGCCGATCGAGTCGTAGACGACCGGCACGCCCGCGCCGTTCGTGATCTCCTTCACGCGCTTCGTGAAGTTCTCGCGCGTATAGACGATCGGGTGATCGCAGCCGTGCGACTTGGCAAGCTCGGCCTTCTCGTCGGAGCCGACCGTGCCGATCACCGTCGCGCCGAGCGCCTTCGCCCATTGGCACACGAAGAGGCCGACGCCGCCGGCGGCCGCCTGGATCAGGATCGTGTCGCCGGCCTTCACGCGGTAGGTCCGGCGCAGCAGATACTGTGCGGTGAGACCTTGCAGCATCGCGGAAGCGGCTTCGTCATAGCCGAGCGAGCCCGGCAGCTTGACGAGCACCGCCGCGGGCAGCACGCGCTCCTGCGCATAGGCGCCCGGCGGACGCGCCACGTAGGCGACACGGTCCCCCGCCCTCAAGCCCTCCACGCCGGGCCCGACCGCCACCACGTCGCCCGCCGCCTCCATGCCGAGACCCGCGGGCAGCGGCAGCGGATAATTCCCGGTGCGGAAATAAATATCGATGTAGTTGAGACCCACCGCGTGCTGCTTGACGCGGACTTCGCCGTTGCCCGGCTCGCCCACGTCGACGTCGACCCACTTCATGACTTCCGGGCCGCCCGTTTTGTCGAATCGAATCGCCTTGACCATCGCCGTCTCCTGGTTCTTGAACTGAGAAAATCCGCTGTCAGACCTGCTGGCTCATACGACGAGCCAAGGTATCGAGAAGCATCCGCGCGGTCGCGATATTGGTCGCGCACGGCACGTTGCGCACGTCGCACGCGCGCACGAGCGCGTTGATGTCGGGCTCGTGCGGCTGCGGCGTCATCGGGTCGCGCAAGAAAATCACCACGTCGACACGGCCCTCGGCCAATTGCGCGCCGATCTGCAAATCGCCGCCGTGCGGCCCCGACAGCATGCGCTCCACCGTCAGCCCGTGCGCCGCCGCGATGCGCGCGCCGGTCGTGCCGGTCGCTACGAGCTTGCAGCGGCCGAGCGTTTCGGCATATTCGCCGGCCAGCGCGACGATGTCGTCTTTCTTGTGGTCGTGCGCGATCAGCGCAACGCGTGGGGTCATGAGAGGGGTCCTTTGCTCGGTACTGAGCAGACTGTCGTGGATGCGTTTAGAACGTGCCCGGATAAGCGCCGCCGTCGATCAGCCAGTTTTGGCCGGTGATGTAGCTCGCGTGGACGCTGCACAGGAACGCGCAGGCCGCGCCGAATTCGTCGCGCGTGCCGAAGCGCCCGGCAGGGATGCTTTTTATGCGCTGGCGGCGCGCCTCGTCGACGGTAACGTTGCCCGCCTTCGCCTGGGCGTCGAACGTCGCCGCGATGCGGTCGGTATCGAAGAGGCCCGGCAGCAGGTTGTTGATCGTGACGTTGTGCACGGCCACCTTGCGCGCGACGCCCGCGACGAACCCCGTGAGCCCCGAGCGCGCGCCGTTCGACAGGCCCAGCACGTCGATCGGCGCCTTCACCGCCGAGCTCGTGATATTGACGACGCGGCCGAACCCGCGCTCGATCATCCCGTCGATGGTCGCCTGGATCAGCGCGATCGGCGCCAGCATGTTCGCTTCCAGCGCGTTGATCCAGTCGTCGTGCGTGAAATTGCGGAAGTCGCCCGGCGGCGGGCCGCCCGCGTTGTTGACGAGGATGTCCGGCTGCGGACACGCCGCAAGCACCGCGGCGCGGCCCTCGGGGGTCGTGACGTCGCAGGCGATTGCCGTCACGTCGGCGCCTGTCTTCGCGCGGATGCCGGCGGCGGTCGCTTCCAGCGTTTCCACCGTGCGCGCGCAGATCACGAGCTTCACGCCCTCGGCCGCGAGCGCTTCCGCGCAGCCCCGCCCGAGGCCCTTGCTGGCCGCGCATACGAGCGCGGTCCGTCCTGCGATTCCCATGTCCATGTCGGATTTCCTTTTCTCTCGTCGTTCGTCGCGGTGGTGCCGGCCAGGTGCCGGATAGCGAAGATTCTCGATTCTAGAAGAATCCCTATCGCGCTGCTGTGCGTCAGCCCCGCTATGCCCGCCATGCCCGCCATGCCCGCCATACCCGCCGTACCCGCCATACCCGCTTTCGCCGCGGCGGATTTGCCCGCAGCGGCGTCTTTTCGCGTCGGGCATGACTTTGCGCGCCTTGATCCGCTGATCTTTCGGTAAACTTGCGGGCGTAATTCGTTATTCGGCGTCATCCGGCGTCATCCGGCCGTCTCGCTCGGCCCAAGCGCCGCCGCCGATACGATTCCCCGCCCCCTCTAGCCGCTTGTGCGCACCTGCCATGAAACAAGACAGCCGCTTTCCGAATCTCTTCATCCTCGATCACCCGCTGATCCAGCACAAGCTCACCCATATGCGCGACAAGGACACTTCCACGCGCACGTTCCGCGAGCTCCTGCGCGAGATCACACTCCTCATGGGCTATGAGATCACGCGCAATCTGCCGATCACGACCAAGCGCGTCGCGACCCCGCTCGTCGAGATCGACGCGCCGGTGATCGCCGGCAAGAAGCTCGCGATCGTGCCCGTGCTGCGCGCGGGGGTCGGCATGTCGGACGGGCTCCTGGAGCTGATTCCGTCGGCGCGCGTCGGGCATATCGGCGTATACCGGGCGGAAGACCACCGGCCGGTCGAGTATCTGGTGCGGCTGCCGGACCTCGAAGACCGGATCTTCATCCTGTGCGACCCGATGGTCGCGACCGGCTATTCGGCCGTGCACGCGGTCGACGTTCTCAAGCGCCGCAACGTGCCCGGCGAGAACATCTCGTTTCTGGCGCTCGTCGCGGCGCCCGAAGGCGTCAAGGTGTTTCAGGACGCGCATCCGGACGTGAAGCTCTTCGTCGCCTCGCTCGATTCGCACCTGAACGAGCACGCGTATATCGTGCCGGGCCTGGGCGACGCGGGCGACCGGCTGTTCGGGACGAAGAACTGACGAAAGCCGCCGCCGGCGGGCGCTTTCGCGCCCCCTGCGGCATGTTAAAATCGCGTTCCGCTCGTCGAGCGGCTCGAATTGCCTTTCATGGTCAAAAAGCGGCCCCATGCCGCTCGCGCAACTCGCCGCCCGAAGCCGCAATCAATCGCCAATTCGCAACGAACAACACGCATCATGCGTGCGCGTCACACGCGCGCGCGACGGAGAAAGGTATGGCTGGTCATTCCAAATGGGCCAACATCAAGCATAAGAAAGCCGCCGCCGACGCCAAGCGCGGCAAGATCTGGACTCGTCTGATCAAGGAAATCCAAGTCGCGGCCCGCATGGGCGGCGGCGAGATCGATTCGAACCCGCGTCTGCGCCTCGCAGTAGACAAGGCGTACGACGCCAACATGCCGAAGGACAACATCAGCCGCGCGATCCAGCGCGGCGTCGGCGGCGTCGATGGCGCGAACTACGAAGAAATCCGCTACGAAGGCTACGGCATCGGCGGTGCGGCGGTCATCGTCGACACGATGACCGACAACCGCACGCGCACGGTCGCCGAGGTGCGTCACGCGTTCTCGAAGTACGGCGGCAACATGGGCACCGACGGCTCGGTCGCGTTCCTGTTCGATCACGTCGGCCAGTTCCTGTTCGCACCGGGCACGCCCGAAGACGCACTGATGGAAGCCGCGCTCGAAGCCGGCGCCAACGACGTCATCACGAACGACGACGGCAGCATCGAAGTGCTGGCGCCGCCGAACGATTTCACGAAGGTAAAGGAAGCGCTCGAAGCGGCGGGCTTCAAGGCGGAACTCGCCGAAGTCACGATGAAGCCGCAGACGGAAGTCGAGTTCACCGGCGAAGACGCCGTGAAGATGCAAAAACTGCTCGACGCGCTCGAAAACCTGGATGACGTGCAGGAGGTGTATACGAACGCCTCCATCGCCGAAGCATGATGTGCCGGGGGCGCGGCGCCCGATCGGGGGCCGCGCGCCTCGCGAAAGTTACAACGGCCGGCGGGATTCGCCTGCCGTCACGGTTTGTTAGCCTTCGGGGAATCCCATGAAGTTACTCGTCGTCGGTTCCGGCGGTCGCGAACATGCGCTCGCCTGGAAGCTCGCGCAAGCGCCGCGGGCTCAGCTCGTCTACGTCGCGCCCGGCAATGGCGGCACCGCGCAGGATGAGCGCCTTCTCAACGTCGATATCACCGAGCCCGAAGCGCTCGCCGATTTCGTCGAGAAGGAGCAAGTCGCGTTCACCGTGGTCGGTCCGGAAGCGCCGCTCGCGGCCGGCATCGTCAACCTGTTCCGCCAGCGCGGCCTCAAGATCTTCGGGCCGACCCGGGAAGCCGCTCAGCTCGAAAGCTCGAAGGACTTCGCGAAGGCGTTCATGAAGCGCCACGGCATTCCGACGGCCGAATACGAGACGTTCTCCGAGCTCGCCGCCGCCCACGCGTACCTCGAGCAAAAGGGCGCGCCGATCGTCATCAAGGCCGACGGCCTCGCCGCGGGCAAGGGCGTCGTCGTGGCGCAGACGCTCGAAGAAGCGCACGCCGCCGTCGACATGATGCTCGCCGACAACAAGCTCGGCGATGCGGGCGCGCGCGTCGTGATCGAGGCGTTCCTGGAAGGCGAGGAAGCGAGCTTCATCGTGATGGTCGACGGCAAGCATGTGCTGCCGCTCGCATCGAGCCAGGACCACAAGCGGCTGCTCGACGGCGACCAGGGTCCGAACACCGGCGGCATGGGCGCCTACTCGCCCGCGCCGATCGTCACGCCGCAGCTGCATGCGCGCGTGATGCGCGAAATCATTCTGCCGACCGTGCGCGGCATGGAAAGCGACGGCATCCGCTACACCGGCTTCCTCTACGCCGGCCTGATGATCGACGCGCAAGGCAACCCGAAGACGCTCGAATTCAACTGCCGCATGGGCGACCCGGAAACACAGCCGATCATGGCGCGCCTGAAGGGCGACTTCTCGAAGGTGATCGAGCAGGCGATCGCGGGCACGCTCGATACCGTCGAGCTGACCTGGGACCGCCGCACGGCGCTCGGCGTCGTGCTCGCCGCGCACAACTACCCCGAAACGCCGAGGAAAGGCGACCGCATCAACGGTATTCCGGCCGAGACCGAAGAAGCGGTGACGTTCCACGCCGGCACGACGCTCACCGACGGCAAGCTGCTGACCTCGGGCGGCCGCGTGCTGTGCGTGGTCGGCCTGTCGGATTCGGTGCGCGGCGCGCAATCGGTCGTCTACGAGACGGTCAACCAGATCTCGTTCGACGGCATGCAGTACCGCCGCGACATCGGCCATCGCGCGATCGGCCGCAAACATTGAGCGCCCCCAAACCTGGCGCTTCGCGCCAGGCCCCCCGAGGGGGGCAATCCCCCAAGGGGACTTCCTGCGCCCCGAAGGAAGTGGCCTTGGGCCGCGGGGCGGGAAATCTTGGGGCGGCCCGGCGATTTCCTTGAGAGCGGCAAGCGGTGCCGGCAACACAGCAGCGCGCCGGGCCTCGGGCGCCTCGTTTGGCGGGCGCCACGCATCGAACTGCCGGGCATTCGCTAGAATTCCCGGCAGTACTCTTTTATTGTCCGCGCCGCGGCAGCCCGCGCGCGTTGTTTCCATGACCGATCCGACTTACGACGTAGAGGGCGTCCGCGCCTACTTCCAAGGCCTGCAGACGCACATCGCCGACGCGCTCGGCGCCCTCGACGGCACCCCGTTCGCCACCGACACCTGGCAGCGCGGCTCCGGCGAGAAGCTGCGCGGCGGCGGCGTGACGCGCATTCTCGAAGGCGGCGAGCTGTTCGAGCGCGGCGGCGTCGGCTTTTCCGACGTCGCGGGCGACGCCCTGCCCGGCTCGGCGAGCGCGGCACGCCCGCAGCTCGCGGGGCGCGGCTTCGAGGCGATGGGCGTGTCGCTCGTGATGCATCCGCGCAACCCGCACTGCCCGACCGTGCACATGAACGTGCGCCTCCTGATGGCGACGAAGGAAGGCGAGGCGCCGATCTTCTGGTTCGGCGGCGGCATGGACCTCACGCCCTGCTACGGCTACGAAGAAGACGCCCAGCATTTCCACCGCACCTGCCGCGACGCGCTCGAACCGTTCGGCGCGGACCTGTACCCGCGCTTCAAGCGCTGGTGCGACGAATACTTCTTCCTGAAGCACCGCAACGAGACGCGCGGCATCGGCGGCATTTTCTTCGACGACTTCGCCGAGCTCGGCTTTGACCGCTCGTTCGAGATGGTGAAGCGCGTCGGCGACGCGTTCCTCGCCGCCTACCTGCCGATCGTCGAAAAACGCCGTGCGACGCCGTACGGCGAAGCGGAGCGGTCGTTCCAGGCCTACCGGCGCGGCCGCTACGTCGAATTCAACCTCGTCTTCGACCGCGGGACGCACTTCGGGCTGCAAAGCGGCGGCCGCACCGAGTCGATCCTGATGTCGATGCCGCCCGTCGCGAACTGGCGCTACGACTGGCGGCCCGAGCCGGGCACGCCGGAGGCGCGCCTCTGCAGCGATTTCCTCAAGCCGCGCGACTGGCTATGACGCGCACCGCGCGAGGCGGCATGCCTCATGTCCGCCGCACCGCCGCGCTCGCTAATACGCAAAGGACTGTCATCTGAATCCGAAAGCCCGCTTTTCCGCCGCTGACCCGCTCGCGCCGCTGCCGCAGTTGCCGAGGCGCATCGGCCTGCTCGGCGGCACCTTCGATCCGATCCACAACGGCCACCTCGCGCTCGCGCGCCGGTTCGCCGACGTGCTGCGGCTGACCGAGCTGGTGCTGTTGCCCGCCGGCCAGCCCTATCAGAAGGCCGGCGTCTCCCCCGCCGAGCACCGGCTCGCGATGACGCGCGCGGCGTCGGCATCGCTCGTGCTGCCCGGCGTGGCCGTCAGCGTCGCGACCGACGAAATCGAGCACCAAGGCCCGACCTACACCGTCGAGACGCTCGAGCGCTGGCGCGCGCGCGAAGGCGCCGGCGTGTCGCTGTCGCTTTTGATCGGCGCCGACCAGCTCGTGCATCTCGACAAGTGGCACCAGTGGCGGCGCCTCTTCGATTTCGCGCATATCTGCGCGGCGACGCGCCCTGGCTTCGATCTTGCGTCGGCGTCGCCCGCATTGCGCGGCGAACTGGCGGCGCGCGAGGCGAGCGCCGACGTGCTCCAAGGCACGCCGAGCGGCCATCTGCTGATCGATACGGTGCTGGCGCTCGACGTCTCGGCCACCGACATCCGCCACCAGTTGCGCGACCGCCTCGCGCAACAGACGAAAGCCGCCGCCGCGGGCCGCCTCACCGACATGGTCCCCGACGCGGTCTCGGACTATATTCTTCAACATCATCTGTACCACCGGTAATTTATGGATATCCGCAAACTGCAACGCGCGATCGTCGAC
Source organism: Trinickia mobilis (assembly GCF_017315705.1). Taxonomy (GTDB): domain Bacteria; phylum Pseudomonadota; class Gammaproteobacteria; order Burkholderiales; family Burkholderiaceae; genus Trinickia_A; species Trinickia_A mobilis. The sequence continues at coordinate 11,425 of NZ_JAFLRF010000034.1, forward strand.
GGGCTCGAAGACATCAAGGCGCAAGACATCAAGGTGTTCAACACCAGCCACCTGACGGAGCTGTTCGATCGCGTGATCGTCGCGAGCGGCACGTCGAACCGGCAGACCAAGGCGCTCGCCTCCAGCGTGCGCGAGAAAGTGAAGGAAGCCGGCGGCGACATCATCAGCACCGAAGGCGAGGACATCGGCGAATGGGTGCTCGTCGATTGCGGCGACGCGGTCGTGCATATCCTGCAGCCGGCGCTGCGCCAGTACTACAACCTCGAAGAAATCTGGGGCGACAAGCCCGTGCGCGTGAAGCTCGCGAATACGAGCGCGTTCGGCGGCGCGCGGGCGAGCGAACCGCTCGACGATGACGACGACGACGAGGCCCCCGCCGCGAAGCCGGCCCGCAAGGCGCCCGCCCGCCGCCGCTGAGTCATGAAGCTGCATATCCTCGCGGTCGGTCACAAGATGCCCGACTGGATCTCGACCGGCTTCGACGAATATGCAAAGCGCATGCCGCCCGAGCTGCGCATCGAACTGCGCGAGATCAAGCCCGAGCAGCGCTCGTCGGGCCGCTCCGCCGAGAGCGTGATGGCGGCCGAACGTCAGCGCATCGAAGCCGTCCTGCCGAAAAACGCGCGCCTCGTCGCGCTCGACGAGCGCGGCCGCGACTGGACCACGATGCAGCTCGCCGACGCGCTGCCCGGCTGGCAGCAGGACGGACGCGACGTCGCATTTGTGATCGGCGGCGCGGACGGCCTCGACAGCCAAGTGAAAGCGCGCGCCGAACTGATGCTGCGCGTGTCGAGCCTCACGCTGCCGCACGGCATGGTGCGCGTGCTGCTCGCCGAACAGCTTTACCGCGCGTGGAGCATCACGCAGAATCACCCCTACCACCGCGCCTGACGCGCCGTTCTCGCCGGCGATGCCACAACTGATCACCCGGCATCGCGCCAGACGCGCCACGGTGCGTCCTACGAGAACGATACATGCCGCAAGACGACTCCCCTCTTCCACGCCATCCCTTCGTCTATCTCGCGTCGCAAAGCCCGCGCCGCCAGGAACTGCTCTCGCAGCTCAACGTGCGCTTCGAGCTGCTGCTGCCCCGCCCCGATGAAGACGCGGAAGCGCTCGAAGCGGAGCAAGACGGCGAAGCGGCAGATCACTACGTGCTGCGCGTGTGCGTCGCGAAGGCCGAGGCGGCGCGCGCACGGCTCGTCGCGGGCAGCCATCCCGCTGCGCCGATTTTGGTTGCGGACACGACCGTCACGATCGACGGCGCGATCCTCGGCAAGCCCGGCGACGTCGAGCATGCGGTCGCGATGCTGTCGCAGCTCGCGGGCCGCGAGCACGAGGTGCTGACCGCGCTCGCCGTGATCGATGCCATGGGCGAACTGCTGCCGCCCGCGCTGTCGCGCTCGACGGTGCGCTTCGCCGCCGCTCCGCTCGCTGCGCTGCAGCGCTACGCCGAGAGCGGCGAGCCGCTCGGCAAGGCCGGCGCCTATGGGATTCAAGGCCGCGCCGCCGAATTCATCGAGCGTATCGACGGGTCCTATTCAGGTATTATGGGTCTGCCCCTTTTTGAGACCGCCGCATTGCTGCGCACGGCTCGCGTGGACTTCTAACAGACATGAACGAAGAGATTCTGATCAACGTCACTCCGCAAGAAACGCGCGTCGCGTTGGTCCAGCAAGGCGCCGTGCAGGAGCTTCATGTCGAGCGCACGGCCGCGCGCGGGCGCGTCGGCAATGTGTATCTCGGCAAGGTCGTGCGCGTGCTGCCCGGCATGCAGTCCGCGTTCATCGATATCGGGCTCGAGCGCGCTGCGTTCCTGCACGTCGCCGATATCTGGCATCCGCGCATCGCCGGCGAATCGCAGGCTCAGGCGCCGCACCAGCCGATCGAGAAGATCGTCTTCGAAGGACAGACGCTGATGGTGCAGGTCGTCAAAGACCCGATCGGCACGAAGGGCGCGCGCCTCTCGACGCAGGTCAGCATCGCGGGCCGCACGCTCGTCTATCTGCCGCAGGAGCCGCATATCGGCATCTCGCAGAAGATCGAGAGCGAAACGGAGCGCGAAGCGATCCGCGCGCGCCTGACGGCCGTGCTGCCCGTCGACGAGAAAGGCGGCTACATCGTGCGCACGATCGCGGAAGACGCCACGAGCGAAGAACTCGCGGCCGACGTCGCCTACCTGCGCAAGACCTGGGCGACGATCGTCGCACAAGCGCAGCGCCTGCCGCCGACGAGCCTGCTCTATCAAGACTTGAACCTGTCGCAGCGCGTGCTGCGCGACTTCGTCAACGACGAGACGACGCGCATCCAGGTCGATTCGCGCGAGACGCATCAGATGCTCGCCGAGTTTGCGGCGGAATTCACGCCGGCCGTCAGCTCGAAGCTCCACCACTACACCGGCGAGCGGCCGCTCTTCGATCTGTACAACATCGAGGCCGAGATTCAGCGTGCGCTGTCGCGGCGCGTCGATCTGAAATCGGGCGGCTACCTGATGATCGACCAGACCGAGGCGATGACGGCAATCGACGTCAACACGGGCGGCTACGTCGGCGCGCGCAACTTCGACGACACGATCTTCAAGACCAACCTGGAAGCCGCGCATACGATCGCGCGGCAACTGCGGCTGCGCAATCTGGGCGGCATCATCATCATCGACTTCATCGACATGGAGAACGCCGAGCATCGCGATGCCGTGCTCGGGGAACTGAAGAAGGCGCTGTCGCGCGATCGCACGCGGGTGACGGTGAACGGGTTCTCGCAGCTCGGGCTGGTCGAGATGACACGCAAGCGCACGCGCGAATCGCTCGCGCACGTGCTGTGCGAGCCGTGTCCGGTTTGCCAGGGCAAGGGGCAAGTCAAGACCGCGCGCACCGTTTGCTACGACGTGCTGCGCGAAATCCTGCGCGAGTCGCGGCAGTTCAATCCGCGCGAGTTTCGCGTGGTCGCTTCGCAGCAGGTGATCGATCTGTTTCTCGACGAGGAATCGCAGCATCTCGCCATGCTGATGGATTTCATCGGCAAGCCGGTGTCGTTGCAGGTCGAGTCGAATTTGAGTCAGGAGCAGTACGACATCGTTCTGATGTAGCGTTCGCGTCCCCCGCCTTTCGCAGGGCGCGGGCAAGACGCTGACGTGGTCATGGCCATTGGCTGGCAGAGGCCGGCCGGCTTTGAATGGCTTGATTCATTCATTCGATTTGCCGTATGCGCGCATGGCGGCGCGGACCCTATCGATCGAATGCTTCCGACTCCACGTTTACCCGCTGTCCGCGCGCACTCCGCCCGGCAGCACGGGCCCCATACCCAAGCGCTGAATCCGACTATAGACGCGCGGCGTATTGCGCCCCCTCGCTCCACGGCATATTTTTCGTCACCCCACGAACTAAGGAGACGAGCCGTGCTACCCGCTTCGATGCCGATCAACGTCGGCAATACCGCATTCATGCTGCTGTGCGCGAGCCTGGTCATGCTGATGACGCCAGGGCTCGCGTTCTTCTATGGCGGCCTCGTCGAGCGCAAGAACGTGCTCGCGATCATGATGCAGAGTTTCATCTCGCTCGCCTGGACGACCGTGCTCTGGTTCGCGTTCGGCTACTCGATGTGCTTCGGCCCGACGTGGCACGGGATCGTCGGCGATCCGACCTACTACGCGTTCCTGCGCGGCATCACGCTGCAGACGATGTTCCAGGGCAACGACGCCGGCATTCCGCTCGTCGTCCATGTCGCGTATCAGATGATGTTCGCGATCATCACGCCTGCGTTGATCACCGGCGCCTTCACGAACCGCGTGACGTTCAAGGCGTACTTTCTATTCCTTACCGGCTGGCTCGTGCTCGTGTACTTCCCGTTCGTGCATATGGTTTGGAGTCCGGAAGGCCTGCTCGCGAAGTGGGGCGTGCTCGATTACGCCGGCGGCATCGTCGTGCACAACACGGCCGGCTTCGCGGCGCTCGCTTCGGTGCTCTATGTGGGGCGCCGTCATAGCGTCGAGCACAAGCCTCACAACGTGCCGCTGATCGCCCTCGGCACGGGGCTGCTCTGGTTCGGCTGGTACGGGTTCAACGCGGGGTCCGAGTTGCGCATCGACGCGGTGACCGCGTCGTCGTTCCTCAACACCGACGTCGCCGCGTCGTTTGCGGCCGTCACGTGGCTCTTGATCGAATGGCTGAACGCGCGTCAGCCGAAGTTCGTCGGGCTCCTGACCGGATCGGTTGCGGGTCTCGCGACGATCACGCCGGCCGCGGGCTACGTCTCGCTCGATACGGCCGCCATCATCGGCGTGGCCGCCGGGCTCATCTGCTATTACGCGGTCGCGCTGAAGAACAAGCTGGGCCTCGACGATGCGCTCGATGTCTGGGGCGTCCACGGCGTGGGCGGCTTGACCGGCACGATCCTGCTCGGCGTGTTCGCGTCGAAGGCATGGAATGCGAACGGCGCCGACGGCCTCTTGCTCGGCGGCACCGACTTCTTCCTCAAGCAATGTGTCGCGGTGATCGTGTCCGGCATCTGGGCATTCGTGTTCACCTGGGGCATGCTGTGGCTGATCGATCGCGTGACGCGCGTGAAGGTCGGCGCAGAGGCTGCGCAGCGCGGGCTCGACACCGAGCTGCACGGCGAGGTCGCTTATCTGGATACGTGATGCTCGCGGCGCTGCCCATCGGGCAGCGCCGCTTTTACATTTGGTTACTCGAATCGGCGTCAGTGGTGCCAGCCCCCATGCCAGCAACAGCCGCCGCCGAAGCCCACGCCCACGCTGACCGACGGCCCATAGTAATAGCCCGGGTAGTAGTAGCCCGGCGCATAGGCATAGCCCGGCGGAGGCGCCACGACGCAGCCGGACAGTCCGCCGAGAAGCGCAACAGCGATCAGAATTCTGCCCATGGTCGTTCTCCTAGTCGTTGTGTTGTTTAGATAAGCACGGGCCGCCCGCCGTTCGAGTACGAATTGTGACTTGCGTAACGGCATATTTTTTCTGTCAGACGATAGGCGTGGCAATTCGGCGCCGCTTCCCCCCGCTCCGCCCCCCCTTTGCTACCCGCGAGGATCACCTAGAATTTTTGTATGCAGGTGACTTCGAAGGAGGCTGCCATGGCTGAATCGATGGTGAGCACAGTAGTCGGTCTGATCGTGCTGATCGTGGCCGCGATCCTCGTGACCTCGCACTACCGGCGCGAACATCACAGGGAACGGCTGCTCTCGCGGCTGGACGCGCATCGGCTCTGGGACCGGATGCGGCATCGGCACTGATTGCCGCGCTCCCGCTTGCGCGTCAGGCGCGCAACGCGCAGACGCCCGCTTGGCGGTGCGTACCCCACGGTGAACAGCTTGAACGGAGACGAGCATGTCCGACGAACAAGCGCAGTGGCAAATGGAAGAATACGAAGGATTCGAGATCCATGTGGCCCCGTTTGTGAAGGGCCAGCCAGAGAATCAGGCGCCGCAGCCCGGCGACCGGTATACCTACATCGGCTTCGTCTGCCACCCGGGTGCCGACCCGAAACTGCCCGGCCATTCGGTGCCGTTTCATGCGGACGGCGAAGAGTCGTTCAAGAGCGCGGCCGACGCGTTGTATGAAGGCGTCCATGTGGGGCGCAGCATCGTCGATGGGACGCATTCCGATCTGACGGTGCTGCCTCTCGTGACGGGGGGTGTCTAGCCGGCCGCTTTGCATGGGGCCCGAGTCGGTGCTCCGCATGGGGCCGCCGCATCGAACGCGCTATGCCGCCTGCTGCTGGTACTGAATGCGATGCAGGTGCGCGTACAGCCCATCCTGCTGCAACAGCTCGTCGTGGCTGCCCTGCTCGGCGATGCGCCCGCTTTCCATGACGAGGATGCGGTTCGCGCGCTCGATCGTCGACAGACGGTGTGCGATGACGAGCGTCGTGCGCCCCTTCATCAGCGTTTCGAGCGCCGCTTGCACGTGACGCTCCGACTCCGAATCCAGCGCCGAGGTCGCCTCGTCGAGAATCAGAATCGGCGCATCTTTATAGATCGCGCGCGCGATCGCGAGACGCTGCCGCTGTCCGCCCGACAGGCGCATGCCGTTGCCGCCGATCAGCGTATCGATGCCCTGGGGCATCGCGGCCACCGCATCGGCGAGATTCGCCGCCCGCAGCGCGGCTTCGACGCGCTCGCGGTCCGGTGTCTGGCCGTACGCGACATTGGCGCCGATCGTGTCGTTGAACAGCACGACGTCCTGACTCACCATCGCCATCTGGCTGCGCAGGTCGTGCACGCCGTATTCGTCGATCGGCACGCCGTCGATGAGAATCTGCCCGCCCGTCGGCGTGAAGAATCGCGGCAGCAGATTGACGAGCGTCGTCTTGCCGCTGCCCGACGGTCCCGCCAGCGCGATCATCTCGCCGGGTTTCACGGAGAACGACACGCGATCGAGCGTCGGACGATCGACCGCGCCGTAGGTGAACGACACGTCGCGGAACTCGATGTCGCCGCGCGCGTGCTCGAGCTTGCGGTCGCCGCCGGCGGGCTCCGTCGGCTCGTCGATCAGGCCGAAAATCAGCTCGCATGCGGTCATCCCGCGCTGCAGCGGCTGGTTGACGTCGATCAGGTGCTTGAGCGGCGAAATGATCAGCAACATCGAGGTGACGAACGCGACGAAGCCGCCGACCGTCGTCTGATCGTGCGCCGATTGCACGACCGCGACCGTGATGACGATCGCAAGCGCGATCGACGCGAGGAACTGCGTGAGCGGCTGCGCGAGGCCGCCCGCCACGGTCATGCGCATCTGGTAGCCGCGCAGGCGCTTGCTCATCGCCGAGAAGCGGCGAATCTCGTAGTTCTCGCCGTTGTGCACCTTCACGACCTTGTAGCCGCCCACCGTCTCCTCGACGATGTACGACAGCTCGTTGGTCAGCGACTGATGCTCGCGGCCGAGCCGCCGTAGACGACGGCTGATCTTGCTCGTGATCCAGCCGATGCCGGGCAGGATCACTGCGACGATCAGCGTGAGGCGCCAGTTCAGATAGAACAGGTAGCCGAGCAGAAAGACGACGGTGAGCGAATCGCGCACGAGCGTGATCAGCACGCTGATCAGCACGTTCAGGATCTGGTTCACCTCGAACACGATCGCGTTGATGATCGTGCTCGCCGTTTCGCGCTGGAAGAACGACGCGCTCGTATGGATCATGCGGTTGAACATGTCGAGGCGCATTTGCAGCAGGATGCGGTTCGACACGTACTGCAGCAGGTAATTGGACGCATACGACGACACGCTGCGCACGAGCGCGAGGCCGATCACCGCGATCGGCACGAACCACACCGAGTGCTTGCTCGCGTTCTCGCCGAAGCCGTGGTCGAGCAGCGGCTTCAGGAGCGCGGGAATCCCGGCGTCGGTCGCAGCGCTGACGGCCATCGAAAAGATGCCGAGCAGCAGCATCCCGATGAGCGGCTTGAGGTACGGCCAAAGGCGCTTCATCACGACGGACGTCGACGCGCGCTCCGCGTCGGCGGGTTTTCTCAGAGTGGATTGGGTTTCCAAGGAACTCCCTTTAAGTCCCTCTTACTCCCATGTCGCGGGGGTATTCGGACAGTGCGAAAAATCGAAGCATTATAGCCGCCCCGCCCTTCATCCCCCGGCGCACGGCGGCCAGCCTGCGCGATCCGCCTGGGCTGGCCGCCCGGTATACTCGCGCTCACACAAAACCGATTCGGCCCAATCCCGACGTGCAGTCAACGACCACCGCTCCCAGCGCCGCCCCCACCCTCGGCGTCGCCCTCATCGCGCACAACGCGGCGGCGCGGCTCGCGCAATGCCTCGCGGCGCTGTCGTTTGCCGACGAAGTCGTCGTCGTCGACGGCGGCAGTACCGACGATACGGAAGCGATCGCCCGCGCGCACGGCGCCCGCGTGATCGCCGCGCCCGACTGGCCCGGCTTCGGGACGCAAAAGAACCGCGCGGTGGCGGCCCTGTCGACGGACTGGATTCTCTCGATAGACACCGACGAAGTCGTCTCGCCGGAGCTGGCCGCGTCGATCCTCGCCGCGATCCGCGCGCCCGGCGCCGAAGTCTACGCGCTCGACCGGCTCTCCAGTTTCTGCGGCCAATGGGTGCGCCACAGCGGCTGGTACCCCGACTGGGTGCCGCGTCTCTTCAAGCGCGGCGTGGCGCGCTTCTCCGACGATCTCGTGCACGAGCGCCTCGTGTTCGAAACACCTGCCGCGCGCCTCGACGGCAAGCTGATGCACTACTCGTACGAAGACTTCGAGACCGTGCTGCGCAAGCTCGACGCCTATTCGAGCGCCGGCGCCCGCCAGCGCCGCACGGCGGGCCAGCGCGGCGGCTTCGGCAAGGCGCTCGGGCGCGGCGCGTGGGCGTTCGTCCGCACCTACCTGCTGCGGCGCGGCTTTCTGGACGGCCGCGCGGGGTTTATGATCGCCGTCTTCAATGCGGAGACGGTCTACTACCGGTTCTTGAAGCTCGATTTGGCGGCGCCAAGCGACGAGCGCGCCTGATCGCCTCAAGCGAGCCGGCCACGCCGGCGCCCAGGCCGGCGGTACAATTCAGCCTGTTTTTTCCGGCGGCTTAGCGCCTTAGCGCCTTAGCGCCCGGACGCCCCGATGCCTTGCAGCCCCCCGACAACGGACACCCGATTTCGATGTTCTCAATCATCATCCCGACTTGGAACAACCTCCCCTATCTGCAATGGGTCGTCCAGAGCATCCGGCAAAACTCGACGCACGAGCATCAGGTCGTCGTCCACGTCAATGACGGCTCGGACGGCACGCTCGCCTGGGTGCGCGAACAAGGCATCGAACATACGGCTTCGCCCGCCAATATCGGCATCTGCCACGCGGTGAACATCGCGGCGGCGCGCGCCACGCGCGACTACGTCGTCTATATGAACGACGACATGTACTGCTGCCCCGGCTGGGACGATGCGCTCGCGCGCCGCATCGGGCAGATGCCGTCTGACCTGTTCTTGCTGTCGGGCACGATGATCGAACCGGTCGATACAGGCAATCCGTGCGTCGTGGTGCGCGACTTCGGGCGCGACGCAGAGACTTTCCGCGCCGCCGACCTGATCGCCGCCGCGCCGCAGCTCGCGCGCGCCCACTGGCGCGGCGCCACCTGGCCGCCGACCCTCGTGCACCGCGACTGGTGGCACAAGGTGGGCGGCTATAGCAGCGAGCTGAGCCCGGGGATGAGCAGCGACAACGATTTCTCGATGAAGCTGTGGGACGCCGGCTGCCGCGTCTTCCTTGGGGTCGGCGATAGCCTCGTCTATCACTTCCAGCAGAAAAGCACCGGCAAGATCGTCAAAAACGACGGCCGCCGCCAGTTCCTGAACAAGTGGGGCATGACGCAGGCGACCTTCGACCGTTACTACCTGCGCCGCGGACAGCCGGTCGATCAGCGGCTCGACGTGGCCGAGCCGGAGCAAACCGGCCGGCTCAAGCGCGCGCTGCTGAAGTCGCGCATCAAGCGAGCATTCGGTTAGTGCTTGCGGCGCGGCGTTGCCGTCAAAGGGCCAGCTTTTCGATACGTGTAATGAGATGGCGCGGCCGCCTAGCGTATACTTGTCTGTTTTCCGGACCGCAGCGTCGCCCAAAAATCGGGGTGCGCCGCCTCTCGCCACGCGAGGCGATGCTTCAAACCACGCTTTGCCCCACCGATCGTCAATGTCTACAGTCATGCAAAACGCTTCGCACCGCTTGACGGCTGCGCGCGTCTTCGCGGTCGCCGCCTTGTGCATGGTGCCCGTCTCGACGGCGTATACCAACATCGCCTGCGCGCTCTTCGCGCTCGCGCTGCTGAGCGCGCCGGAATTCCGGCGCAATCTGCCCTCGCTGCTGCGCCACGGCGCGGCCGTTTCCGCGCTGCTGCTGCTCGCGGCGCTCATGGCGAGCGTCTCCTATACCATCGCGCCGCATCAAGAGGCTTGGTCGTGGATCGGCAAGTACTCGAAATTGCTGCTGCTGCCGCTCGCTGTCATCGCGTTCAAGGACTCCAATTGGGCGGGCATCGTGCGCTGGAGCTGGTTCGTGACGCTCTGCATCATCCTGCTGCTGTCGACGACGAACTACCTGGGCCTGACCGCGATCGGGCCCGCGCACGCCACGGATCTGCCGCTCTCGCGCGCGTGGGTGTTCAAGAACCATATCGCAGCGGGCCTCTTCGGCGCCCTGCTGTTTCATCAGGCCATCGATCTCGCGATGACGACGCGCAACGCCCGCGCGCGCATCCTGTTCGCCGCCATCGCGGCGCTCACGCTCGTCAACGTTTTCGTGATGCTGCAGGGACGCACCGGGCAAATCATCGCGTTGATTTTCATGCTTTACACGGCGCTGCGCCTCGCCTGGCGCAAGCATGAAGAATCGCCGACGCGCGCGGCGCTCTACGTCTGCGCCGTGATCGCCGCGGCCGGGATGCTGGTGGGCGTCGCTTCCACGATCAAGGGCGACCGCCTGTTGCAGGTCGCCAACGAAGTGAAGGAATACCGGCAGACCGACGCCGTCACGTCCACCGGGCTGCGGCTCGAGTGGTACCGCAAAAGCTTTGAGCTCATTCGCGCACGGCCGGTGATCGGCTATGGCGCGGGCGGCCTCGGCGTCGAATTCGCGAAATTGTCTGCCGGCAAGACGGACGCGCAAGGACTGCTCACGCAAAATCCGCACAACGAATATCTGCTGATGGCCGTGCAACTCGGCGCAATCGGGGTGGCGCTCTTCATCAATCTGCTCGTGCAGATCGGTCGCAGCGCAACCGCATTGGATCCGCGCTCCCGGCAATTGCTGCTCGGCTGGCTCGCGGCTTTCGCCATCAGCTGCCTGGCGAACTCGCTGCTCCTGGACTTCGCGGAAGGGCACTTGCTGGTACTGCTCGCCGGCATTCTGCTTGGCTGCGGGTATCGCGCTCCCAGCGCGGTGCCCGCCACGCAAAACGCTGCGCCGGCGACGCGGCAGGCGTAGCGACGCTGCGTTACTTGCCGCGCGGCCGGCCAAGCAACGACGTATCGACGACCGCCTCGGCGGCTTGCGACGTTTGAGCGGCTTCGAGCGGCGGATTGGGCAAGCCGAGCATTTCCGCGGCGGCCCCAATGACGCGCCGCGCACTGAGCGTCGTCAGACACTCGCTGAAACTCTCGACATGGCGCTCACACCCTTCACCCTTGCAAGGCACGCAATCGCCCTCGCCTTGCAGCAGATAGACGTTCGCATGGCGCCCTGATCCGACCAAAGGCCAAGGATCGACGCCGGCCGGCCAGCCGCACGGCCATGGGCCCCAACGGACCGGATCGGACGGGCCGAAGAGCGCGATCGTCGGCGTGCCGGTGGCTGCCGCGACATGTGTCGCGCCCGTGTCGGGCCCGACGTAAAGCTCGGCGCCCCGGATCATTTCCGCGCTTTCGCCGAGCGACAATTGCCCCGCCATGTTCAGCACCGGACCGCCGGCCGCGGCGGCCACGCGCTCCGCGTACTCCCGCTCGGCCGCAGCCGGGCCGCCGCTCAATGCGATGGCAAATCCCTTCGAGCGCAGCCAGCCGATCAGCTCGACCCAGCCCTCGATATGCCAGCGCTTGTACGCAAACATCGGGTACGGATGCAGCACGACATAAGGCTGTCCCGGCAGCACGGCGGGCGGCGTGTGAATGCGCGCGTCGAACTGCGCGCGGCGCGCGGGGTCGTCACCGATACCGGGCGCGACGACTTGCGCTTGCGGCTCGATGCCCAAGAGCGGCGTCAGCGCCAGGCTGCTGTTCACGGTATGGACCGACTCGTGATAATTGATCGCGATGCCGTGCAGCATGAACCGGGTCAGCAGCGTCACGCGGTTGGGATCGACGAGCCCGATGCGCTTCTTGCCCGCGAACCACGTATAGAAGCGCGGCCGGTCCGAACTGACGGCTGCGCACGCGAGATCGTAGCGGCGCCAGAGGCGCGCGGCATCGGCAAGACGCTCGGAGAGCCGTGCGCGCTGCGCGACGAGAATCACGCGCCGCACGTCCGGATTGTGTTCGAGTATCCCTTCCGTGCCGCGAAACACCAGCATGTCGACCGGAGTATCGGGCCAACGCGCCTTCAGCGACCGGACGAACGGCGTGGTGAGCAGCACGTCGCCGATGCGGCGAGTGCAAACGACGAGAATGCTGCGGGGCGGACGGGAGGACGAAAATAATGCAGCCACGTTCGGGGACTCAATAAACGATCTCGATCGCGCTTCCCTCAAACTCGCCGCGCAACGCCGCCAACAATTCGTCGGTCGGCTTCACGCGCCACTCGTCGCCGAGCCGCACTTCGCCCTCGGCGTGATCGCTGCGATAAACGATCTGCACGGCAAGGCCATTCGGAATATTGACGGGCGCGCGCTGCCGGCCGTCTCCGCCGGAGCCGCCACGGCCCGCCGGGCCGCCTCGCGCAGGCCGGGCCGACGCGGAGGCCGCAGCCGGTTCGGCCGCCACAGCCGGCCCCGCGCAATGCGCTTCGAGTACGCGGCGCAGTGCGAGCGCGTCCGCGTTGCCGTTCATCTGCACCTTGACCGCCTGCGCGTAGCGGCTGCGCGCGCGCTCGAGATCCATCACGGTATCGACGGTGAACCGGATGCCGCCTGTGAACGCATCGTTGCGCGCTTGGCCTTGGACGACCAGCAACTCGTCTTCCTTGAAAAGCGCCTTGTGCGCCTCGAACTGCTCGTTGAAGACCGTGACTTCGCACTGTCCTGTGCCATCGTCGATCAGCACGATCAGCATCTTGCCGCGCTGAGTCATCTGCGTGCGCAGCGACGAGATGATGCCGGCGACCAGCTTGTCGCGCCCTTCCTTAAGCTCGCCGAGCTTCTGGCGCACGAAGCGGCGCACTTCGTCCTGGTAGGCATCGAACAGGTGGCCGGACAGATAAAAGCCCAGCGCACTCTTTTCTTCCTGCAGCTTTTTCTTCTCGTGCCATGCGGGTTCGGCGACGAGCTCGTGCCCTTGCGACGGCGCATCGCCCATGTCGAACAAGCCCGCCTGCATCGCGTTCGCGCTCGCCTGATCGGCGGCCTCCATCGCGAGCGGGACCGAGGCGATCAGTTGCGCGCGGTTGTCATGGAGCGTATCGAACGCACCCGCGCGGATCAGCGCTTCGACCGTGCGGCGGTTGACGACGCGCCGGTCGATGCGCGCACAGAAATCGAACAGATCCTGGAACGGCCCCTCTTCGCGCGCCCGCAGAATTTCTTCGATCGCGTTCTGGCCGCTGCCCTTCACCGCGCCGAGCCCGTAGCGGATCGTGCGCGAGCGCTTGCCGTCGGCTTCGGCGACCGGCTCGAAACGGTACGCCGAGCGGTTGATGTCAGGCGGCAGCATGACCATCCCGTTCGTCAGGCAATCTTCGAACAGGATCTTGACCTTGTCGGTGTCGTCCATCGCCAAGCTCATGTTGGCTGCCATGAACTCGGCCGGATGGTGCGCTTTCAGCCACGCGGTGTAGTAAGCGAGCAGCGCATAGGCCGCAGCATGCGACTTGTTGAAGCCGTAGCCCGCAAACTTCTCCATCAAGTCGAAGATTTCGTCGGCCTTCTCGCCGGTGAGGCCGTTCTTCGCGGCGCCTTCGCGGAACAGCTCGCGATGCTTCGCCATTTCCTCGGGCTTTTTCTTGCCCATCGCGCGGCGCAGCAAGTCGGCGCCGCCGAGCGAATAGCAGCCGATGATCTGCGCCATCTGCATCACCTGCTCCTGATAGACCATGATGCCGTAGGTCTCCTTCAGGACAGGTTCGACGCGCGGATCCGGATACTCGACCACCTCGCGCCCGTGCTTACGCGCACAGAAGCTCGGGATCAGGTCCATCGGGCCCGGACGATACAGCGCCACAAGCGCGATGATGTCCTCGAAGCGGTCGGGCTGGGCGTCCTTCAGCATGCCTTGCATGCCGCGGCTTTCCAGCTGGAACACGGCGACCGTATTCGCTTTCTTGAGGATCGAGAACGATGCGGGGTCGTCGAGCGGCACTTGGGCGAGCGACCAATCCTCCTTCGACGGATCGAGCCGGCGGATGTAGCGCTCGGCCCAATCGAGAATCGTGAGCGTGGTCAGGCCCAGAAAGTCGAACTTCACGAGGCCGACCGCTTCGACGTCGTCCTTGTCGTACTGGCTGACGACGCCGCCGTCGTCGCCTTGCGTATAGAGCGGGCAGAAATCGGTGAGCTTGCCCGGTGCAATCAGCACCCCGCCCGCATGCATGCCGACGTTACGCGTGAGACCTTCGACGCGCTGTGCCAGCTCGAGAAGCTGCCGCACTTCGTCTTCGTTGTCGTTGCGCTCCTGCAAGAGCGGCTCTTCCTTCATCGCGTCGGCAATCGTCACGTGCTTGCCGGGCTTGAACGGAATCAGCTTCGCGACGCCATCGGTGAACATGTAGCCGAGATCGAGCACGCGGCCGATATCGCGCACCGCCGCTTTGGCAGCCATCGTGCCGAACGTTGCGATCTGCGAGACCGCATCGGCGCCGTACTTGCCCTTCACGTACTGGATGACGCGATCGCGCCCTTCCTGGCAGAAATCGATATCGAAGTCGGGCATCGACACGCGCTCCGGATTCAGGAAGCGTTCGAACAGCAGGTTGTAGCGCAGCGGGTCGAGATCGGTGATGCCGAGCGCGTACGCGACGAGCGAACCCGCGCCCGAACCCCGTCCCGGGCCGACCGGCACGCCGTTGTTCTTCGCCCAGTTGATGAAGTCCGCCACGATCAGGAAGTAGCCCGGAAAGCCCATCTTGATGATCGTGCCGCACTCGAAATCGAGACGCTGGCAGTACGTATTGCGCTGCTGGTCGCGTTCCGCCTGGTTCGGATACAGCTGCTCGAGACGCTTTTCGAGGCCTTCCTTCGACAGCTGCACGAGGTAGTCGTCGAGCGACATGCCGTCGGGCGTCGGAAAAAGCGGCAGCTTCGGCTTGCCGAGTTCGAGCGTCAGGTTGCAGCGCTTCGCGATTTCGACCGTGTTCGCGAGCGCGGAGGGAATGTCCGCGAAGAGCGCGGCCATTTCTTCCTGCGTGCGAAAAAACTGCTCGGTCGTGAAGCGTTTCTGACGACGCGGATTCGCGAGGATGTCGCCTTCCGAAATGCACACGCGCGCTTCGTGCGCGGTGAAGTCGTCGGGCGTCATGAACTGCGTCGGGTGCGTGGCCGCCACGGGTAGCTTGAGCGCCGCGGCAAGCGCGACCGCCTGCTGCACATAGGCCTCGCCGCCGGGCTGGCCGCAGCGTTGCAGCTCGATATAGAACGCGCTCGGAAAGCGCTTGGCCCAGCGCTGTGCGCAACGCTTCGCCGCTTCCTCGTTGCCGGCGGCAAGCGCAAGACCGATGTCGCCCTGCTGCGCCCCGGAAATCGCGAGCAGGCCTTGCTCAAGACCGGATTCGAGCCACTCGCCCTCGACCTCCGCGCGCCCGCGATACTGGTTCGTGAGCCATGCCTTCGTGAGCAGTTCGCACAAGTTGAGGTAGCCGCGGCGGTCCTTGACGAGCAAGAGCAAACGCGATGGCTTGTCGCGATCGTCGGGATTGGTGATCCAGACATCGCAGCCGGCAATGGGTTTGACCCCCTTGTCGCGGGCTTCCTTGTAGAAACGGACGAGGCCGAACGCGTTGCCGAGATCGGTCAATGCGAGTGCGCCCTGGCCGTCGTCGGCGGCGGCTTTGACGATGTCGTCAAGGCGAACGATGCCGTCGGCGATCGAGAACTCGGAGTGGACGCGGAGATGGACAAAGCGGGGATCTGACATGGGCGCTATTGTACATCCGCCCCTTCACGCGTTCGCGCGGAAAACGCTGCGTTGGCCGTTCGGACAAGGCTCGCCGCAGCGCATCGGCGCGCGGCAAAAAGAGGGAATCGATCAGCGGCGTTTGGCCATCCGGCCTATTGCGGGCCGATCGGCCGTTTGCGGGATAATACGGGTTTTCGCCACTAGCGCTGCCGCGCCGCCGCCTCGCCTGCCAAGACCTCGCGCACGCCGCGCCACCGCAGCCGCTATTTGCTTTTACCGCCGGACCATCATGAGCATCGTCAATCTCGCCGCCTACCAATTCGCCACGCTCGACGCCATCCCGGAATGGCGTCCGCTCGTCACCGAAAAGTGCGTGGCGCTAGGGCTGCGGGGCACGATCCTGCTTGCGCCCGAAGGCATCAATCTCTTCATCGCCGGCACGCCGGAAGCTGCCCGCGAATTCATCGGCTACCTTCGCCGCGATCCGCTTTTCGAGGGCAAATTCGCCGACCTGCAGTTCAAGGAAAGCGTGTCGGAAACGCAGCCGTTCAAGCGCATGCTCGTCAAGATCAAGCGCGAAATCATCACGATGAACAAACCGGCGATCAAGCCCGAACTGGGCCGTGCGCCGTCCGTCGACGCTCCCACGCTCAAGGCCTGGCTCGACCGCGGCCACGACGACGAAGGCCGCCCCGTCGTGATGCTCGATACGCGCAACGCGTTCGAAGTCGACGTCGGCACCTTCGATCACGCGCTCGACTACCGCATCACGAAGTTCAGCGAGTTTCCGGAAGTGATCGAGAAGAACCGCGCAGACCTCGAAGGCAAGACCGTCGTGTCGTTCTGCACCGGCGGGATTCGCTGCGAGAAGGCCGCGATTCACATGAAGGAGGTCGGCGTCGAGAACGTCTACCAGCTCGAAGGCGGCATTCTCAAATACTTCGAGGAAGTCGGCGGCGCCCACTATCACGGCGAATGCTTCGTGTTCGACTACCGCACCGCGCTCAATCCGCAGCTCGAACCGACTGCCACCGAGCAATGCTTCAGCTGCCGCGCGGTCGTCACGCCCGAGGCGCAGAAGTCGCCGCTCTACGCGCCGGGCAAGACGTGCCCCGCGTGCCATCCGCGGAAGGACGCCGCGCGCGCGGCTTGATGACCGGGTCAATGCCCTATCGCGGCCGCTTCGCGCCGTCGCCTACCGGGCCGCTGCACTTCGGCTCGCTCGTCGGTGCATTGGCGAGTTATCTCGATGCGCGCGCGCATCGCGGCGCTTGGCTCGTGCGGATCGAGGATATCGACGGTCCGCGCAACGTGCCCGGTGCGGCGGAAGACATCCTCGCCATGCTGGAGCGCTTCGGCATGCGTGCCGACGAACCGCCCATCTGGCAAAGCACGCGCACCGCGCGCTACCGGCAAGCGTTTGACGCGCTCGATCGAGCGGGCTTCGTCTACCCATGCGGGTGCACGCGCAAGGAAATCGCCGACTCGCTACTCAACGCGCACGCGCGCAACACGACGCTCGCCTACCCCGGCACGTGCCGTCACGGCCTGAACGGCAAACCCGCGCGCGCATGGCGCCTGCGCGTGCCCGACGGCGATGCGGCGATCGTCACGCTCGACGATCGCTGGCAGCACGCGCAAACGCAAAATCTCGCGACGGACGTCGGCGATTTCGTCTTGAAGCGTGCGGATGGGCAATGGGCGTATCAGTTGGCGGTCGTCGTCGACGATGCCGATAGCGGTATCACGCACGTGGTGCGCGGCGCGGACCTGCTCGATTCGACCGCGCGTCAGATTTATTTGCAGCGCTGCCTTGGCGTGGCGACACCGGCCTATCTGCACGTGCCGGTGGTAGTCGACGAGGAAGGGGAAAAGCTCAGCAAGCAGACCGGCGCGGCGGCGCTCGATGCGGGCGATCCGCTGCCCATGCTCGGCATTGCGGCGCGCCACCTTGGGCTCGAACTCGGCGCGCCCACCCGGGCCTCACGCGATGCCTTCTACGCGCAAGCCACGGCGCTCTGGGCGAAACGCTTCGTCGAAGCGCAAGAAACGGACTAAATTGCGCGAGCGTTGTGATCGGCCGTTCGGCCTTCAGCGATTGCCCAGCCAGCTAGTGCTTCGCCGGGTTCGTCGGGCGGCTTTCCTAACGGCGAGCCGCCACGCCCGGGCTATCACGACGACGTCGTCTTCCGCGGCATCCCAAAGCCGCCCAGCAATGCCGCGAGCGGCTGCTTCGCCGCCGGCTTGCCGACCGGCTCCGGCGCCGGCGCGTCATCGCGCTTCAGCGCGGACGGCGACGGCTCGTAAGGCTTCAGGAAGAAATCGTCGATGGGCGCATGCCGATGGTGCGTGCGCTCGAAGGTCCCCGTGCGGCGGCGGCTGGAACGCTCCTCACGGTCGTCGCGATCGCGGCGGCCCCGCTCTTCGCGGAGGTGGCGCACCGGCGCATCGACGGCCAGCCGCTCGACGTCGAGCGGCCGCTTGATCAGCTTCTCGATGTCGGCGAGCTGCTTGCGCTCGTTCGGGCTGCACAGCGACAGCGCATCGCCCGACGCCCCTGCCCGGCCCGTGCGGCCGATCCGGTGCACGTAGTCTTCGGCGTTGAACGGCAAATCGAAATTGATGACGGCCGGCAGTTCGGCGATATCGAGCCCGCGAGCCGCGACGTCGGTCGCAACCAAAGCCTCAATCTCGCCGCGCTTGAACGCGTCGAGCGCCTGCATCCGCTCGAGCTGCGACTTGTCGCCGTGAATGGCCGTCGCCACCACGCCGTCGCGTTCGAGCTGGCGAGCGAGGCGTCCTGCGCCGATCTTGCTGTTGCAGAACACGAGCACCTGCTTCAAGCCGCGCTCGCGGATCAACTGCACGACCGCGGGCTGCTTGTCGCCTTCGGCCACCTCGTAGACGATCTGCGTCACGTTGGCGGCCGTCGAATTGCTGCGCGCGACTTCGATCGTCTGCGGATTGCGCAGGTAAGTCGACGCGAGCTTCTTGATTTCGCCCGAGAACGTCGCGGAGAAGAGCAGCGTCTGGCGCTCCTTCGGCAGCAGGTTCAGGATGCGCTGCAAGTCGGGCAGGAACCCCATGTCGAGCATGCGGTCGGCCTCGTCGAGCACCAGGATCTGCACCTGGCCGAGATTCGCGGTCTTCTGCTGAACGTGGTCGAGCAGGCGGCCCGGCGTCGCGATCAGGATTTCGACGCCGCGCCGCAGCTCGGCCGATTGCGGATTCATGTCGACTCCGCCGAACACCACCGCACTGCGCAGCGGCGTGTGCTTCGCGTACGACTGCACATTCGCGGCGACCTGGTCGGCGAGTTCGCGCGTCGGCGTGAGGATCAGCGCGCGGACCGGGTGGCGGGCCGGCGATGCGCTCGTGCTCGCCTGCGGCAGCAGCCGCTGGATGATCGGCAGCGAGAAGCTCGCCGTCTTGCCGGTGCCGGTCTGCGCGGCGCCCATCACGTCGCGGCCGGACAGCACGACCGGAATCGCCTGCGCCTGGATCGGCGTGGGCGTCGTGTAGCCCTGCTCCGCGACGGCTTTCAGGATGTCGGCGGCGAAGCCGAACTGATCGAAGGTCGGTTGGACAGGCGTGACAGCAGGATCGGACATGGTGGCTTTCGCTAAAAATGCGCCGTGGGGCGTCGTGTCGGTGAAGCGCGGACGGCAGCGGCCACAGCCGCTCGAAGGCATCGGAATGAAGGTGGAGCGACGGCTGCTCGATGCACTCCCGATGCGGCGTCGACAATCAACGCCGAGCAACCTCGAACTCATCGGGACACGTCAGGCGCTCGATACATAGGCGCCGCAGACTCAAGCCATATCGTGCAATCGGCCCTGACGGCTCGCCCGGACCAACCGGACGGGCACCAAGCAATTCGACCGAACGTGTGGCCGGCTCCAGCCGGCGGACGTCCGCAGCGCGGAACCCCGCCGGAAAGGCCGGTATTGTAGCACCGCACCGCTCGCGCCCGCCGACGCTCGCGTGAGCGGCACAAAATGCTCACCAGCGTAGCCGCCGCAGACGGCAACGGCGTGACAGCGCTCAGCGCAGCTCGCGCATCACCATGAGGCGCAGCTCGGTCATGTCCTCGATCGCGTAGCGGATGCCCTCGCGCCCGAGGCCCGAATCCTTGACCCCGCCATACGGCATGTTGTCGACGCGGAACGACGGCACGTCGTTGATCACGACGCCGCCCACATCCAGCACGTCCCACGCGCGGTGCGCGTGCGCGAGCGAATCGGTGAACACGCCTGCCTGCAGGCCGAAGTCGCTGTCGTTGACCGTCAGCAGCGCCTGATCGAAATCGCTGAACTTCTCGATGACGGCGACCGGCCCGAACGCTTCCTTGCGGTACAGGTCCTGATCGCGATGCACGCCTTCGAGGAGCGTCGCTTCGAACATCGCGCCGTCCACCTTGCCGCCCGCGACGATCTTCGCGCCCGCGAGCACGGCCTGCTCCATCCATCCGGCGAGCCGGTTCGACTCGGATTCCGAGATCATCGGTCCGACGAAAGTCTGCGGGTCTTTCGGGTCGCCCATCTTGAGCGACTTCGTTTTCGCGATCAGCTTTTCGCGCAGCGCGTCGTAGATGTCGACGTGCGCGAGAATCCGCTGCACGCCGATGCAGCTCTGCCCCGACTGATAGAACGCACCGAACGCGAGGCGCTCTACCACGTAGTCGAGCCGGTCGTGCTGATCGCCGTCGACGATCGCCGCCGCGTTGCCGCCCAGCTCCAGAATCACCTTCTTCTTGCCGGCCTTCTTCTTGAGCTCCCAGCCGACCGCGGGCGACCCGGTGAAGGACAGCAGCTTGAAGCGCTCGTCGGTCGTGAAGAGGTCCGCGCCGTCGCGATGCGCGGGCAGGATCGAGAACGCGCCTTCCGGCAGATCGGTCTGTGCGAGGACCTCGCCCATGATCAGCGCGCCGATCGGCGTGCGGCTCGCGGGCTTCAGCACGAACGGGCAGCCGGCCGCGATCGCGGGCGCGACCTTGTGGGCGGCGAGGTTCAGCGGGAAGTTGAACGGCGAGATGAACGAGCACGGCCCGATCGGCACGCGCTTCGCGTAGCCGTGATAGCCGCGCGCGCGCGGCGAAATCTCCAGATTGATGATCTCGCCGTCGATGCGGACCGCTTCCTCGGACGCCACCTTGAACGTATCGATCAGGCGCGTCACTTCGCCTTTCGAGTCGTTGATCGGCTTGCCGGCCTCGATGCATAGCGCCATCGCCAGCTCGTCGAAGCGCTCGCGAAAGCGCTTCACGCAGTGCTCGAGCACCGCCTGGCGCGCGTACGGCGGGAATTCGCGCAGCGCGTGCTGCGCGCTGACCGCGCGGCCGATCGCTTCGTCGATGGCCTTGGCATCCGCCATCGCGACGCGGGTCGCGACTTCGCCGGTGAATTTATCGGTGACCTCGAGATCCGTATTGGCCTCGACGGGCCGGTTCGCGAGGTAGTACGGGTAAGTCTTCTGCAACATGACACGTTCTCCTTGGTGCGATGCGCGTGACTGAGCGTAACTCAGCGTGGCCACGCGTCGTGATGGCTCGGCCGCAGACTGGCCTCAAATCGCCAAAGCGGCGCTCAAGCGCTTGATTTCGCGGTTGAGGACCCGCTCGTTGTCGGAGTAGTCGATCGGCACGTCGACCAGGTGCACGCCCGGCGTCGCGAAGCACTCGCGGATCAGGGGCGCGAACGCGTCCGCCGATTCCACGCGGTGCCCTTGTGCGCCGTAGCTCTGCGCGTACGCGACAAAGTCGGGGTTCGCAAGCGTCATGCCGTAGTCGGGGAAATTCATGTTTTCCTGCTTCCAGCGGATCATCCCGAACGCGTCGTCGCGCACGACCAGGATCACGAGATCGAGCTTGAGACGCACCGCCGTCTCCAGTTCCTGCGAATTCATCATGAAGCCGCCGTCGCCGCAGATCGCCATCACCTTGCGCGCCGGGTGGACGATCTTGGTCGCGATCGCCGACGGCAGCCCCGCCCCCATCGACGCGAGCGCGTTGTCGAGCAACAGCGCATTCGGCTCGTGCGCGCGGTAGTAGCGCGCGAACCAGATCTTGTACATGCCGTTGTCCAGACAAATGATGCCGTCCCCGGACATCTCCTCCTGCACGTCGTGGACGATCCGCACCGGGTAGAGCGGGAAGCGCTCGTCGTGCTGGCCTTTCGCGAGATGCGCGTCGAAGTGCGCCTTGATGTCCATGAAGCGCGAAAAGTCCCATTTGGCCGCTTCGCGCTTCTGTTTCAGGCTTTCCTTCATCTGCCAGACCGCGTTCGCGATATCGCCGACCACCTCGATCTGCGGGAAATAGACCGGGTCGACCTGCGCGCCGAGAAAGTTCACATGAATCACGGTCTTGTCGCCGGCATCGGCGCTGCGCATGAAGAACGGCGGCTTCTCGATCACATCGTGGCCGACGTTGATGATGCAGTCGGCGTGGTCGATCGCGCGGTGGACGAAGTCGCCGTCCGAGAGCGTGGCGTTGCCGAGCCACAGCGGATGCGATTCGTCGATGACGCCCTTGCCCATCTGCGTCGTGAAGAACGGGATGCCGATCTGGTCGACGAATTCGCCGAGCACGGTGCGCGTCGTCGTGCGGTTGCCGCCCGCGCCCACCATCAGGAGCGGCCGCTTGGCGGCGACGATCGCCGCGACCGCGCGCTCCACCGCCTTGTCCTCGGCGACCGGGCGGCGGCTGTAGCTCTTCGGAATCGGCTTGCCGTCGCCCTCTTCGTGCGCGACGTCCTCGGGCAATTCGAGGTGCACGGCGCCGGGGCGCTCGTCCTCCGCGCGCCGGAACGCCTCGCGCACGGTCGCCGGAATATTGCCGATCGAGACGATCTGCCGCGTGTATTTCGTCAGCGGCTCCATCATCCGCACGACGTCGACGATCTGAAAGTGCCCCTGCTTGCTCGACTTGATCGGCTTTTGGCCCGTGACCATCAGCATCGGCATGCCGCCCAGCTGCGCGTACGCGGCGGCCGTGACGAAGTTGGTGGCGCCGGGCCCGAGCGTCGACAGGCAAACGCCCGTGCGGCCGGTCAGGCGCCCGTATGTTGCCGCCATGAAGCCCGCCGCCTGTTCGTGGCGCGTCAGCACGAGCTTGATTCTCGAGCGGCGCAGCGACTCGAGCAGATCGAGGTTTTCTTCACCGGGAATCCCGAACACGTACTCGACGTTTTCGGCTTCCAGCGCCTTGACGAATAGATCCGATGCTTTCATGAGCGGCCTCGCTTGGGACGACGCGCAGGGCCCTGCCCCGCGCCAGCGGGCCATGGAACGAACCGTCGACGCCGCGCTGATCCGCCGCGCCGGACGAAGACGCCGCGCGTGCGCCGCGAGGCAACGCACGCCGGCCGTTCACGGCCCATCGATAGGAGAAGCGCGCCCGCCTAAGCGGCCGGGAGTTGGCCGAATACGGCGGAAGCGAAGTTTGATTCTAGGGGATTGGGGCGGGTCGCGCAGCGAGCGGCGCACGAGCTGCGGGAAAGCGGGACGCTCACGCCGAAGCGCCGCGCTTGCGGCTTCAGCGCAGCGTCACGCAGCCGGCGAGGATGGGCGGCGCATTCGCGCCCGCCATCTCGTCATAGAGACCGGCCTGCAGCCCTTTGGTCCACCCGGTGTAGCTCTCGGCCCGATATTTCGCGCCGGACGCCGCGAGCCTGCGGGCGCCGATCGGACCGTCAGCCCGCCGATACCGGCCGCACCTTGGCCGCCGCGGCCTTCGCGCGTTCGCGCGCCGCTTCGATATCGTTGCCCGTCGCGAGCGCGACGCCCATGCGGCGCTTCTTGAAGCTTTCCGGCTTGCCGAAGAGGCGCAGGTCGGTGAACGGCACCGCGAGCGCTTCACGCACGCCCTCGAACGCGATGCCCGCTTCTTCGAGGCCGCCGTAGATCACGGCCGAAGCACCCGGCGCGGAGAGCGACGTGTCCACCGGCAGGCCGAGAATCGCGCGCGCATGCAGCTCGAACTCGGAAAAGCGCTGCGAGCACAGCGTGACGAGCCCGGTGTCGTGCGGACGCGGGCTCACTTCCGAGAACCACACGTCGTCGCCGCGCACGAACAGCTCGACGCCGAACAGCCCGCGGCCGCCGAGCGCCGCCGTCACCTTGTGCGCGATGTCGCGCGAACGTTCGAGCGCGACGGCGCTCATCGGCTGCGGCTGCCACGATTCGACGTAGTCGCCCGCCACTTGCACATGGCCAACCGGCTCGCAGAAGTACGTCTCCGTATTGCCGTTTGCGGGATCGATCGCGCGCACGGTGAGCTGGGTGATCTCGTAGTCGAAGTCGATGAAGCCCTCGACGATCACGCGCCCGTGGTTCACGCGGCCGCCTGCCATCGCGTACCGCCACGCGGGCTCGACGTCGGCATCGCCCTTGAGCACCGACTGCCCCTTGCCCGACGACGACATCACCGGCTTCACGACGCACGGATAGCCGATCGGCGCGACCGCCGCCTTCAGTTCGCCGAGCGACTGCGCGAACGCATAGGGCGACGTGGCGAGCCCAAGCTCTTCGGCGGCAAGGCGCCGGATGCCTTCGCGATTCATCGTGAGCTGGGTCGCGCGCGCGGTGGGGATGACTTCGGCGAGGCCGGCGGCTTCGATCTCGGCGAGCGCATCGGTGGCGATCGCTTCGATTTCCGGCACGATCAGATGCGGCTTCTCCGCTTTGACGAGATCGACGAGCGCGCTGCGGTCCGTCATGTCGATGACGTGCGCGCGATGCGCGACCTGATGGCCGGGCGCGTTCGGATAGCGATCGACGGCGATCACTTCGACGCCGAGCCGCTGCAGCGCGATGACGACTTCCTTGCCCAGCTCGCCCGCGCCGAGCAGCATGACGCGCGTGGCCGATTTCGACAGCGGCGTGCCGATGCGTTGACCGATCTGCATGAGAATTCCCGAGGTAGCGATGGAGATGAAGCGATGAATGCGCGATGTTAACACTCCGGACCCGCGCGACGGAACGGCAGACTGCGCAACGCAGCGGCCGCGGAGTGCGTTACCCTTACGCCTTCGCCAGCTTGAAGAGGAACGAGGCCATGCCGAATCAGTCGATCGCGCCGCGACGCGCAACCGTTTTTGCGCGCGCCAGGATGTCGGCGAGCGCGTTGACCGTCGCCACGCTCGTCGCTGCCTGCGCGATACCGACGCACCCCGATTCGTCCGCGCCGCCGAGCGACCCGTTCAACCCCGCGGCCACGCAACTGCTCGACGACACGAACTGGCAATTGGCCGAGTGGAAGCATGCCGACGGCACCACGCGCGCCCTGCCGCAAGCCGACAACGGCACGGACGGCGAAGCGCTCACGCTCGATTTCTCGACTGCCGGCGGCCAGCGCCGCGTAAGCGGCTTTTCGGGCTGCAACCGCTATATGGGCAGCTATACGCTCAAGAACGGCGGCTTGTCGTTCGGCCCGCTCGCGAGCACGCGCAAGGCGTGTCCATCCGCGGCAGGGGATCTGGAGCGCGCGTATCTCGACGGCCTCGCGCACGTCGCGAAATCGGGCGTGCAAATGAAGCCGCCGCAGCAATTGCAGATCGTGCTCGAAAGCGGCGACACGCTGATCTTTTCGCATCCTCGCGGCCAATGATCGCAGCGCCCGGCCGACGCCATGTTCCGTCGCGAAGCCTGCACGCCTCGGACGCGTGCAGCCGTTCGCCGGGCGTGGCCGCGGCGCGCCTTGCACGGATCTTTCGGGCACCCGGCCGGCCGGCCCCTGTCTTAGAAGCGCCTCGCTTCACCGGTTAAACTCGGCGGGTTGCGCGAGAAACGCGTGTCCGTCCTTCGTCAGTCTCTGGCTCTAGCATGCTGCATACGGTAGTTCTCGGCTGGTTCGGCGTCTCCGCCGTCTGGTTCCTTCCTCTTTTCTGGCGTCTCGCAAAGTCCGCGCTGCCGGGCGGCGGCGGGCTGCGCGGTCCGGGCACGATTCGCCTGTGGCTCGGCTTCGCGTGCGTGCTGCTCGCGAGCTGCACGATCGAGGCAAGCCTCGTTTCGAGCGGCACCGACGGGCTCGGCCACGCCCTCGCGGCAGGCTTCCGCCATCTGTTCGGCCGCATCGGCACGCCGCTCGTGATGTTCGCGCTCATGTTCGTGAGCGTGCCGTGGCTCATCGGCTTTCGCTGGACCGGCGTGCTGCGCTGGGCCAACGTCGCGTTCGGACTCGGCTTGCCGCTCGACGGGCAAAAGCGCGACGGCAAACCGCGCGGCCGGCGCGCCGCCGAAGCGCCGGGCGCTTCTGTCGCGAGCGTGAATCCGATGGCGCCGAAGCAAGGCGGCCGTTACGCGCGGCCGACCGTCTGGCGTCCCCCGGCAGTCTCGCACGGCGGCGGCAGCGGGGCCTTCGAGAGCACGCCGGCAGAACCCGCCGCGCCGGCCGGCCGGCTGCGCGATCCGGTGGGGGCTGCGGCGAGCGCGGCCTCGTCCGCAAGTGCGGGTGCGCCGGGCGCCGACGTGCCGGGCGCCGATGCGCTGATCGGCAGACGCGCAATCGCGGCGATGGGGCCGGCGGCCGCGGCCAGCACGAGCGCACCCCTCGGCGATTTCGCCGCCGGCTTCGGCGCGACCGGAAACAGCGCGCCGCGTATGCCGATAAGCGCGCCGAATACGCGCCCCGTCACACTTGGATCGACCGCATCGAAAGCCGCCGAGGCGACGCGGCAATACGCGCCGCCGCGTCCGCCCGTCGCGCCCCGCCCGGCGTCGGCGGCACCGCGCCCGGTGCCTCGCCGCTACCCGGTCACGGCGTCTCGCCAGCCGGACGATCCCAAAGCGGCGCCGCCGGCGCCGTCCGCCAGCGTGCAGGAGACGCTGCGCGCGATCGAAGAAAACGCCGCGCGCTGGACGACGCTTGCCGGCGCGAGTCTCGCGCGCCGCGGCAGCGCGATGGCCGGGGCGGCGTCCGGCGATGCGCCCCCGGCGCCGGGCGGCGAACCGGCTGCGACGGCGTGTGCGCATGCCGTTGCCGATGAGCCGGTCGTGGCGAACCCAGCCTCCGCCGCCGTCGCACCTGTGCTCGGCGCCCAGGTTGAAGCCCATGCGCAATCGACAGAAGCGGCTCACGCCACGGAGGTCTTGCAGGCTGAAGAACCTGCCGTGACACCGATCGCAAGCGGACTGGCCCAAGCAGCAGACGCCGCCGAAGAAGGTGGTGTGAGCGCCGCACCCGACACGCCACCCGTGCCCGCTCCGGCTGCCAACGACGCCGCGCCGTCGAACGTGGTCCGTTTCCCGGGTGCATCGCTGCCCGGGCCCGCTACCGCCGTAACCGAGCGTGCCGAGATCGCCCCGCCCGCCGCTTCAGACACGTCCGAGGTGCCCGCCCCGCGCCCTGCCCTGCGCGGCCACGCGCCGACCGAATTCGAATTCCACGCGCCGAAGGCATCGTCGGTCGAGCTGCCGTCGCTCGATCTGCTCGAACACGCGGCCGGCGACGTCGAGCCGATCCCCGAAGAGCGCCTCGCCGAAACCGGCCAGCTGATCGAGCAGCGGCTGCAGGAATTCAAAGTGCCGGTCACGGTGGTCGGCGCCTCGGCCGGTCCGGTCATCACGCGCTTCGAAGTCGAGCCCGCTCTCGGCGTGCGCGGCAGCCAGATCGTCGGCCTCATGAAGGACCTCTCGCGCGGGCTCGGCCTCACGTCGATCCGCGTGGTCGAGACGATCCCCGGCAAGACCTGCATGGGCCTCGAATTGCCGAACGCAAGGCGGCAGACGATCCGCCTATCGGAGATCCTCGAAGCGGGCGCCTATCAGAACTCCACGTCGCAGCTGACGCTCGCGATGGGCAAGGACATCATCGGTCATCCGGTCGTCACCGATCTCGCCAAGGCGCCGCACATGCTCGTTGCCGGCACGACCGGTTCGGGCAAGTCGGTTGCGATCAACGCGATGATCGTGTCGCTGCTCTACAAGGCGACGCCCGAGGACGTGCGCCTCATCATGATCGATCCGAAAATGCTCGAGCTCTCCGTCTACGAGGGCATTCCGCATCTGCTCGCACCGGTCGTCACCGACATGAAGCTCGCGGCCAACGCGCTCAACTGGTGCGTCGGCGAGATGGAGAAGCGTTACAAGCTGATGTCGGCGGTCGGCGTGCGCAATCTTGCGAGCTTCAACCAGAAGGTGCGCGACGCCGAGCGCGCCGAGAAGAAGCTGACCAATCCGTTCTCGCTCACGCCCGACGCGCCCGAGCCGCTGTCGACGCTGCCGCTCATCGTCGTCGTGATCGACGAGCTGGCCGACTTGATGATGGTCGCCGGCAAGAAGATCGAGGAGTTGATCGCGCGGCTCGCGCAGAAGGCGCGCGCCGCCGGCATCCATCTGATTCTCGCGACGCAGCGTCCCTCGGTCGACGTGATCACCGGTCTCATCAAGGCGAACATACCGACCCGTGTCGCTTTCCAGGTGTCGTCGAAGATCGATTCGCGCACCATCCTCGATCAGATGGGCGCCGAGTCGCTGCTCGGCCAGGGTGACATGCTGTTCCTGCCGCCGGGCACCGGCTACCCGCAGCGCGTACACGGCGCGTTCGTCGCGGACGAGGAAGTGCATCGGATCGTCGAGCATTTGAAACAGTTCGGCGAGCCGCAGTACGAGGAAGGCATTCTCGACGGCCCGGCGAGCGAAGGCGCCGCGCAGGACCTGTTCGGCGACGCGCCCGACCCCGAAGCCGATCCGCTCTACGACGAAGCCGTGGCGTTCGTCGTGCGGACGCGGCGGGCGTCTATCTCGTCGGTGCAGCGTCAGTTGCGCATCGGCTATAACCGCGCAGCGCGGCTCGTCGAGCAGATGGAGGCGGCGGGACTGGTGTCGTCGATGGGCATCAACGGCAGCCGCGAAGTGCTGGCGCCGGGACCGGCGGAATAAGCGGGAAGCGAAAACGGCGGGGGGAGTTGAGCAAAAACGGCAAAAGCGGCAGAAAAAGCGAGGCCCCCTCGCTAACTAAGGGGGCCTCGCTGCGGACCAGGATTACTGGCCCTCTGCCTTCACGGTCAAGGCGTTCTTGACCGACGTCACGCCAGCGACACCCTGCGCGACCTGCGTGGCCTTATCGACCTGCGACTGGTCCGGCACCGAGCCTTCAAGAATCACCGCCCCGCTCCTCGCCTTAACTTCGATGTTGGCGGCAGTGACGCCCTTCGCCTTTGCCAGCGCACCGCGAACCTTGCGGCTCAGCATGCGGTCAGCCTTGTGCTCTGCCTTCATCGACGACATGGCCGGTGCCGAGGCCATGCCGGTGTCGCTCGCCTGCGCCCAAGCGCTGACGGAAACCGCGACGAGAAGCGCGCCGCTTGCCAGCTTGATTGCCTGAATAGCCTTCATTCACATTCTCCTTTTTTCATAGTTGGCGACGATCCCGTATGGAAGTCGCACAGGAACACTAGGGGACCGCTGGACGAACTGTGACTACTGGTACTCGGTGCAACAATGATGCTTCAGGCGTTGCGGTGAGGGAGTCTATACCGCTTTTGCCAATATTGTGTTGTATGTGAGCACTACGCCCCCGCAAAAAGTGCGCACTCCGCACTTTTTCATGTTTCGTGCAAGCCGTATGCCGCTCAGCCTTGCCGGGCACGGCAGTGCTAGCCGGCAGACGGACAGGGCATGCGCTTTCGATTCTAGGTTATTCATCTCCTATCGCCCAAGCCGAGCCGCCCGCGGTGTCAATCTGGCGTACCGGCCGCCGCAAAAAATGCTAAGCGCGGTGCCCCTACGTCGCGCGCGGTCAACCCCGCGAAGCCGCCGCCGAGCGACAAGCCGCCGGGCACAGACGGCGTGTACCACTGCCGCGCATAGCCGCCGATCGGCTCCGGATGGTCGTGCGAATCGCGAAACACGAACGCGAACAGGATGTCTTCGTTGCCGTCCTCGTCGGTCCAATGCTTGCCGGCGCCCGCGCCCCAGGAGTCGGCGTTGAGCGCCGCCTTGCTCTCGCCCGTGTAGCCGCCGATATGCCAGCCGTATCCGGTGATGTACAGATCCCAGGTGCCTTCGGTCGCCACGCGCATGATGCGCTCGCACCCGGCGGCGAACCACGAGCCGGCGGCGCCGCGGCCGACACCGCGAGCGTCGTCGCGAAGCCGATTCTGGCGAGCGCCGTTTTCATCTTATGACTTGTTCCGAGCACGCTCCGCGCGTAAATCGTGCGCGACGATTGCAAGAGTTAGTCATCGTCGCAACGCCGGTTCGATACGTGGCGGCGAGCGCGGCGCATCGTTACGAAACCGTGCGGCCGTATGCCGCTCATCGAACGGCTCGATGTGCGCACCGCAGCGGCCCGCTTAGGCATAAGCGTTGCTTGAAAGCAGGCGGGCCGATTGCAGGAACATCGAACACCATCGCTCGCTTGAAGCAAGAGATCGCCGAATCGCCGATTTCGTTCCCTGCCGCCCCCGCCCCCCGTGGTGCGGCAGCTTCGGGCCCGTGCGAATGCTTTGTCGTGCGGGTCCGTTTTTATTGCTGCGCTTTTACTGCTGAGATAGGCCGGCCAAGGTGGCAGACCAGCTCGTGCCGCGCCGCTCACGCCACTGACCGCTTGCCGGATCGAGCGCAAGCGCACTGACGCCACCCACTTAAGGAGCCGAAATGAACGACCCCAGCGCTCACTTACGTTTGCTACCCCCCAAGGGGGCGTCATGAACATCACACTGAGCCTGGGCCCGCTCGTCGCACTGATCGCCGGCATCATGATTCTGGCGATGCCGCGCCTCTTGAACTACATCGTCGCGCTGTATTTGATCATCATCGGCGTGATCGGGCTCTTCGGCGCGGGCGGACCGCACCACTTATGACGAGCGCATGCGGCCGGCAAGCATGCCGGCCGTTTCGACCTCGGCTAATTACCGCGCCACGCAGGCTCGATCGGCGCGCCGTCAACCATTCACGAATTGATCGAGACGCAGCCGCCCCTGCAACGAGAGGCCGCCCACCGCATAATGGCCGTCGTCTTCGCGGCGGTGACGCGTAAAGCACGCGCGTTCGATGAGAAATGCAGCGGCCGTGTCCATGCCGTTGCGGGTCAGTCCAAGCCGGTGATGCTCGAGAGGCAGAAATGCGCCGTCGCCAAGCTCGCTGGCGGCGGAGAGAATCGTGATGCAATCGACTTTCGACGGATTCAGCATGGCGTCTATCCTCGCAAAGGGTGCAATACACGAGCGTGTTGAAGGCCGCATTCGCATGGCGTCGCGACGAATGCCGTGCGTTGGCCTGAATAGTTTGAAGTTCGATTGTAGCGATGCCGGTTCTGCCATGGCAACGAAAGATGCACTCTTTTTGCCGTTATCTGCCGGTTGCCACTTGCTTTTTGCTGTCTTCATGCCGTCTTTGACCATTTTTTACCGTCAGTCTGCTGCCCGGGTCACGTTTCAGCACTTTTTGCCCGATTTTTGCCGATGCCCGCTCCCATTGAAGACTACGCACTCGTCGGCGACGGCCATACCGCCGCGCTGATCTCCCGCGACGGCTCGGTCGACTGGCTCTGCTGGCCGCGCTTCGATTCCGGCGCTTGTTTCGCCGCGCTGCTCGGCACGCCCGAGCACGGCCGCTGGCTGATCGCGCCGGCAATCGAGGGCACGCCGAAGATCACGCGCCGCTATCGCGGCGAGACGCTGATCCTCGAGACCGACTACGAGACGGACGAGGGCGCGGTGACCATCGTCGACTTCATGCCGCCCGGCAACGGCTGGTCCGAACTCGCGCGCATCGTGGTCGGCAGGCGCGGCACCGTGCGCATGCAAATGGAGCTGGTGCTGCGTTTCGACTACGGCTTTTCGGTGCCGTGGGTCACGAGGCTGTCGCGCGATAACGGCATCAAGGCGATCGTCGGGCCGGACACGGTCGTGCTGCGCACCCCGGTCGAATTGCGCGGCGAAAACTTGCGCACGGTCGCCGAATTTACGGTGTCCGAGGGCGAGCGCGTGCCGTTCACGCTCGCGTATGCGCCGTCGCACTTGCGCACCCCGCCTGGGCGCGATCCGCATACGTCGCTCGCGCGCACCGAAAACCATTGGCGCGACTGGTCGTCGCGCTGCAAGGTGGCGGGCCGCTACGCCGCCCCGATCCGCCGCTCGCTGATCACGCTCAAAGCGCTCGCCTACGAGCCGACCGGCGGCATCGTCGCGGCGCCGACCACGTCGCTGCCCGAGCACCTCGGCGGCACGCGCAACTGGGACTACCGCTACTGCTGGCTGCGTGACGCCACCATCACGCTGCTCGCGATGATGCGCGGCGGCTACTACGACGAAGCGCGCGCATGGCGTGCCTGGCTCGGCCGCGTCATGGCGGGCGCGCCGTCGCAAGTGCAGATCATGTATGGCCTGGCCGGCGAGCGCCGCCTGCCCGAATCGGAGATCGACTGGCTGCCCGGCTACCAGGGCGCGAAGCCGGTGCGCATCGGCAACAACGCCGTCGGCCAACTGCAGCTCGACGTGTATGGCGAAGTGATGAACGCGCTGCATCTCGCGCGCGTCGGCGGCTTGCACACGGACGAGACGGTATGGTCCGTGCAATGCGCCATGCTCGACCATCTCGAGACGATCTGGCGCGAGCCCGACGAAGGCATTTGGGAAGTGCGCGGCGGCCGCCGGCATTTCACGTTCTCGAAGGTGATGGCGTGGGTGGCCTTCGATCGCGCGATCCGCTCGGCGGAAAAATTCGGCCTGCCGGCACCCATCGAGCACTGGCGCGCGCTGGGCGAGCAGATTCACGCCGACGTCTGCGCGAAGGCCTGGAACCCGAAGCTCAACGCGTTCGTGCAGGCATACGGCGGCGACAATCTCGACGCCTCCACCTTGCTCATGCCGCTGTTGGGTTTTTTGCCGCCAGCCGATCCGCGCATCGCGGGCACCGTCGACGCGATCGAGAAGAACCTGATGCGCGACGGTTTCGTCCTGCGCTATCACACCGGCGACGTCGACGACGGCCTGCCGCCCGGCGAAGGCACATTCCTCGCGTGCAGCTTCTGGATGGTCGACAACCTCGCCCTGCAAGGGCGTCTCGACGACGCGCACGCGCTCTTCGAACGCTTGCTGTCGCTCGCCAACGACGTCGGGCTTCTATCGGAGGAATACGATCCGGCGACACAGCGGCTCGTCGGCAATTTCCCGCAAGCGTTCTCGCACGTGGCGCTCGTGCATACCGGCTTGAACCTGATGCGGCACGAGCAGGAGATGACTCGCGCGACGGGCCACCCTGCGCAGAACGGCACGCAAAAGGAAAACGCGGCCAAAAGCAATGCGTGAGTGATTTAAAGAGCCCGCCGGCGGTCTAATTGGTGCGGCGCACAGCGACACACGGCGCCGCACCGCAAGGTGAATGTAAACAGACCGGATCGGCAAGCGTAGCGCGATTCTAAATACGGGAAAATACTTTCGAAATCTCGAAATTGCTGCGTTGCACAATTGGGTGTTGTCCTATATCATCGACTCGTTTGACCGGCCTAGAAACAATGAGTTAACACGGTACGCCGCGACGCCACGCGCCGCCCCACGTGAACCGTCCCCACACGCGGGAGCCTCCCACCATGCTTTACCAGATTCACGAATTCCAACGCGCGCTGCTGAGCCCCATGACGGCCTGGGCCCAAGCAGCGTCGAAGTCGTTTGCGAACCCGGCGAGCCCGCTCGCCTACGTGCCCGGCGCGACGCGCCTGTCGGCCGCCTACGAACTGTTGTACCGGCTCGGCAAGGATTACGAAAAGCCCGAATTCAACATTCATCAAATCGTCAAAGACGGCCACAACATCCCGATCGTCGAGCAGACGATCATCGAAAAGCCGTTCTGCCGTCTTCTGCGCTTCAAGCGTTTCGCGGACGATAGCGGCGCAGTGTCGCAACTGAAGGACGAACCCGTCGTGCTGGTGTGCGCGCCGCTTTCCGGCCACCACTCCACGCTCTTGCGCGACACGGTGCGCACGCTGCTGCAGGACCACAAGGTCTACATCACCGACTGGATCGACGCGCGCATGGTGCCGCTCGAAGACGGCGACTTCCATCTCGACGACTACGTCGCCTACATTCAGGAATTCATCCGCCACATCGGCGCGAAGAACCTGCACGTGATCTCGGTCTGCCAGCCGACGGTGCCGGTGCTCGCGGCGATCTCGCTTCTGGCGAGCCGCGGCGAAGACACCCCGCGCACGATGACGATGATGGGCGGCCCGATCGACGCGCGTATGAGCCCGACGTCGGTCAACTCGCTGGCGGTCCAGCACTCGTACGAGTGGTTCGAAAACAACGTGATTCATATCGTGCCGTCGAACTATCCGGGCGTCGGCCGGCACGTGTACCCGGGCTTCCTGCAGCACACGGGGTTCGTCGCGATGAATCCGGAACGGCACGCAGCATCGCACTGGGATTTCTACCAGAGCCTCTTGCGCGGCGATGAAGAGGATGCCGAAGCACACCGGCGCTTCTACGACGAATACAACGCGGTGCTCGACATGGCCGCCGAATACTATCTGGACACGATCCGCATCGTGTTCCAGGAGTTCCGGCTCGCCGAGGGCACGTGGATGATCAAGGGCGAATCGGTGCGTCCGCAGGATATCAAGAAGACCGCGCTCTTCACGATCGAAGGCGAGCTCGACGACATCTCCGGCGACGGTCAGACGCGCGCCGCGCAAGATCTGTGCAGCGGCATTCCCGCGAAGAACAAGCGCCACTTCACGGCCGAAAAGTGCGGCCACTACGGCATCTTCTCCGGGCGCCGCTGGCGCACGATCATCTATCCGCAATTGCGCGACTTCATCCTCGCGCACAACAAGGAACCGAAGACCGAGCGAGCTGCCGTCGAAGCGTAAGCTCGGCTGGCACCCGCAGGAGTGCGCCCATGCTGGGCGCACAAACGCAAAGGGCGCATCGTTCGCGATGCGCCCTTTTTCATGTTCCAGCCAGCAAAACGCGTGCACGGACTCACGCGGCCCGCGCACGCGTGAATCAGTCAAAGCGAACGGCGAGATGAGAGCGGCTCCGGCCCGAGGGCTCAGCGCCGCATCAAGTACGCCAGCAGCAGCTCGGTGTTCATCTGGACGATCTCGCTGCGCTCCGCGGGTGCGCTGAAATCGCGCCCCAGCGTTGCTGCCAGCGTGAAGCGGTTCGACACGATGTAGTAGCCAAGCCCCGACAGCACCACGTAAAAACGCAGCGGGTCGACGTTCGCGCGAAAGAGCCCCGCCCGCTGGCCGCGATCGAGAATGGCCGAGAGCGTTGCGACGATCGGCGAAATCATTTCGCGGATGCGGGTCGACTTGTGAATGTAGCGCGCCTCATGCAGGTTTTCGTTGTTCACGAGCCGCAGCAGATCGGGGTGGTCGCGATAGTAGTCCCAAACGAAGTGGGCCAGCCGCGTGATCGCTTCGACCGGCGCTATGCCGTTCAAATCGAGCGCCCGCTCTGCTTCCGTGAGCGCGCTGAACACGTACTCGAGCACCGCGGTAAAAAGCTGTTCCTTACTGCCGAAGTAGTAGTAGAGCATGCGCTCGTTCGTTTCGGCACGGCGGGCGATCTGATCGACGCGCGCGCCGAACAACCCACCATTCGCAAACTCTTCGGCCGCCGCAAGCAGGATTCGGCGCCGTGTGCCTTCAGGATCTCTTTTGATTTTCGGCTGATTCATGGTGGCAAATGGCTTCTTGAACCGCGTTACCGGAAGCGCGCCGCCGGTCCTCCATGGCCATGCACCGGCTATTCGTGACGCTCGCGCCGTTATTGGGAGACTCCCTCCTGCGGTCGTGCGAAAAAGCGCTTCGATTATGGCACATGGATTGTCAATGGCAATCGGGGAAATCGGCGATAATGCAGCCTTTGGCTTAACCCGCGCAGCGTGCGCCTAAGCGGCAAAACCGAGCGAAAAAAACGAGGCGCGAGCCACGCACCGCCGGCACCGGCTTCAAACGCTCGCTGCCTGGCTGCGAACAAGACTACAAGCGCGGCGGCCAGCGCCGCCGGCCGCCCCAGACGTCCTCACCGTGACCTATCCCCAGACCCTCGCAGACCGCATCGAAGATCTGCTGCCCCAAACGCAATGCACGAAGTGCGGTTATGCCGGCTGCCGCCCGTATGCCGAGGCCATCGCCAGCGGCGAGGCCGGCTACAACCAATGTCCGCCGGGCGGCGAGGAAGGCGTGGCGCGGCTCGCCGCGCTGCTCGGCAAGCCCGTCATCGCGCTGAACCCGGCCAACGGCATCGAACGGCCGCGGCCGCTCGCCGTCATCGACGAGCAACTTTGCATCGGCTGCACGCTTTGCATGCAGGCGTGTCCGGTCGATGCAATCGTCGGGGCCCCGAAGCAAATGCATACGATCGTTGCCGAGCTTTGCACGGGCTGCGATCTGTGCGTCGCGCCCTGCCCGGTCGACTGCATCGCGATGGTGCCCGTCACCGGCGCCGCCACTGGCTGGGACGCGTGGACGCAACCGCAGGCCGACGCCGCGCGCACGCGGCACGACCGCCATCTGGCGCGTCTTGCGCGCGAGCGCGAAGCGGCCGAAGCGCGCGCTGCGGCGCGCCGGGCGGCGAGCCACACCGCCGCCGCTGGCGCCAGCGCTCCTGCATCGAGTGCGCCAGCCGCGGACGACGAGCAAGCCAAGAAGCGCGCGATCATCCAGGCCGCGCTCGAACGCGCGCGCAAGAAGAAGGGAGAACTGGCGGCACAAGGCCAGGGGCCGAAGAACGTAGATGCCGTCAGCGCCGACGTCCAGGCCCAGATCGACGCGGCTGAAGCACGTCGCCGCCGGCTCGGCATCGCGCCGACAGGCGCCGGCGAGAACCCGGCGCCCGACGACGCCGCCGCGCCCGCCCAAGACGCCACCAAGCGCTGAAACCGACCGCATGAACGCGAACAAACGCCGCGCAATCTATGAGACGCTGCAAAGCCTCAACCCGCACCCGAGCACCGAGCTCGAATACACGACGCCGTTCGAACTGCTGATTGCGGTGATGCTGTCGGCGCAGGCGACGGACGTGTCCGTGAACAAGGCGATGCGCCGGATGTTCCCGGTCGCGAACACGGCGCAGAAGGTCTTCGAGCTCGGCGAAGCCGGCGTCGCCGACTACATCAAGACGATCGGGCTTTACCGGACCAAGGCGAAGAACGTGATCGCGACGTGCCGCATCCTGCTCGACCAGTACGGCGGCGAGGTGCCAACGGATCGCGAAGCGCTGGAAGGGCTGCCGGGCGTCGGCCGCAAGACGGCGAACGTCGTGCTCAACACCGCGTTCGGCCATCCGACGATCGCCGTCGATACGCACATCTTCCGCGTCGCGAACCGCACGGGCCTCGCGCCCGGCAAGGACGTGCGCGCGGTCGAAGCGGCGCTCGAGAAGTTCACACCCGCCGAATTCCGCCACGACGCGCACCACTGGCTGATTTTGCATGGGCGCTACGTGTGCAAGGCACGCCGCCCCGAATGCTGGCATTGCGTGATCGAACCGCTGTGCGAGTTCAAGCCGAAGACGCCGCCGCCGGAGATGTGAGCGGCGCGCTGCATTCAAAGCCGCGGGCGGGCGCAAAGGCGCCGCCTGAAATGCGCGCCCGCTATTGATTGACTTCGAGCGCCACTGCCTCGTCGTGCGCCCCGCCGCCGGTGCGCACGAGCCACAACACCGCAATCAGAATCGACGCGCCGCCCGCCCATTGGAGCGGCGTCAGCGCCTCGCCGAGCGTGATCGCGGCGAGCAAGACGGTCACGACCGGCTCGAGCGTCGACAGCATCGACGTGCGCGCCGCCCCCAGCCTTTGGAGTCCCGCGAAGAAGCAGAGCAGCGCGGCGACCGTCGAAATCAGCGCGATCGCGAGCGCCGCAGCCCAGCCGCCGGGCGCGTCCGGCAGATGCGGCGGCGCGCCGGCCAGCGTGCGCGCCACGCAAAGCGCCGCCAGCACCGCCGTCGCCGATAAGCACACGATGGCCGACGTCGCGAGCGGATCGACACCGCGCGTAAAGCGCGCCCCGATCACGATATAGAGCGAATAGATCACCGCGGCGGCAAGCGCCAGCGCGATCCCGAGCGGATCGCCATGGCCGCCGCCGACCATCACCGCCGATCCCGCAACGCACAGCACCAGCGCCGCCACTTTCACTTTGGTCAGGCGCTCCCCAAGCCACCACGCTGCAAGCAGCGTGACGAACGCCGGGTACAGATACAGCAGCAGCGCGACGAGGCTCGCCTGGGCATGCTCCAGCGCCGTGAAGTAGCTGAGCGACTGCCCGACGTAGCCGATCCCGCCCAACCCGACGATCGGCCAGACAGCGCGGCCGCGCGGCCAGACGACACCGCGCCTGACGGCGATGAACGCCAGCACGCCGCCGGCGATCGCGAAACGCACGATGAGGAGGCCGAGCACGTCGGCGCCGCCCGCGTAGGCGTAGCGTCCGAAAATTGCCATTGCGCCGAACGCGATCGCCGACAGCGCGACAAATGCCGCGCCGCGTACGGTTTCGGCATGGGGGTGAGGGTGGGAAGTCATCGTTGAATGGGAATCGAGGAAACGCAACCGCGCGATTCTAGCCGGGTGCTGCAGCGCTCAACAAGCTCGGCCCGGCCGGTCCGCTCAGTAGCGGAGGGTAGCAGGGGTTGCGACAATCCGGGGCGCGCGCAGCGCCCAAAAGCTGCCCAGCGTAAAATGCCGGCTTGCTCATCCGGCGCCTCCCCGCCCCCACCGAAGACGCACTCACACGATGTTCAACCCAAGCCGCGACGAAGTCCGACGCTTTTTCATCGACACCTGGCGCAAGCAGCGCGCGGGCGAGATTCTCACGCCGCTAGAGGCGATTGCCGCTGACTGGATCGTCGAGCACCCCGAATACCACGAAGCGTTGGCGGATACGGAAGGATCGGGCGCCGCCGCGGACTATTCGCCGGAGCGCGGCCAGACCAATCCGTTCCTGCATCTGTCGATGCACCTCGCGATCAGCGAGCAGCTTTCGATCGACCAGCCGCCCGGCATCCGCGCGGCGCACGAGCGTCTTGCAGCGCGCCTCGGCTCGACCCACGACGCGCAGCACGCGATCATGGAATGCCTCGGCGAGACGATCTGGGATGCCCAGCGCAACAACGTGCCGCCCGATTCGGACGCGTATCTCGCACGCATCGAACGGCGCGCCTCGCGCGACTGACAGTGCTGAAGCACTCACTCCGGCCGACCGCTGTGCATGGGGCCGGAGTAAGTGCTAAAGCACTAACTCCGGCCGACCGCTGTGCATGGGGCCGGAGTAAGTGCTAAAGCACTAACTCCGGCCGACACAAACAAAACACCCCGCACGATGCGGGGTGTTTTGATGCCGAATCGACCGGCTGCCGGAACCTGGCGCCTTACTTCTTCTCGACCAGATCGCCGTTGAGCGACTCGATGTATGCGGCAATATCCTTCATGTCGCTTTGCGACAGGCTCTGCACCTGCGCGGCCATGATCGCGTTGTTGCGGCCGAAGCGCGGGTTGCCCGTGCCCATCTGATACTGGCGCAGCGCGAAGAAGATATAGTCCGCGTGCTGGCCCGCGAGCTTCGGATACTCCGGGCTCACCGGCTTGTTGAGGTTCACGCCGTGGCATGCCGCGCAGTTGTGGGCGTCGGCGAGCACCTTGCCGTTGCCGGCATCGGCGGCGAAAGCCGGATTGAACCCGACGAGAGCGCCGAGCACGGCCGCTGCGCTCGCAGCCTTGAACACCGTGCGGAGTGCCTGATTAGGCTTGTTCATGAATTCTCCTATCCCGCGAAATTTGATAGCTCAGTGACGGTTCGAATGCCTGCGGCAACGCGCCTTCATCACTTGTCGGGATTGTCTTTCGAGGTGGGCGTCTGCGCTGCGTAGTAGGCGGCGATATCGGCGATGTCCTGGTCCGAGAGCGAGGACGCGATCGCGTGCATCGTGTCGAAATGGCGGTCGCCCTTCTTATAGGCGTGCAGTGCGTTTTCGAGGTATTGCTGGTTCTGGCCGCCGAGGATCGGTACCCGGTAGACCTCCGGGAACGCCGTGCGATAGCCGGGAATGCCGTGGCAGCCGATGCACATCGCAACCTTGCCCCGGCCCGCCTTCGCGTTGCCGACGACATCGGCTGCCTGCGCGCTCACCGCGAAGCCCGCGAGCGCCGCCAGCGCTGCGATCACAACGTGTTTGCCGACGAGTTTGTTCATAGCTCTTGTAACCTAGCTTGAGGGGAAACAGGCGCCCAAAAAGGCAACGGCCCGCGCCGTTCTACTTATAGGGTTGCCACGCAGGCCAAAAAAATCGGCCCAATTGTACCGCGCCGCCGCGCGGTGCGTCCACCAGCCGCACTCCCTTGCGGTCCGCCTACACAGCGCGCGGCCGAGGCGACGCCCGGGGGCCTCCCCAGGGTCGTTCCGTGCGGCCCTCCCGACCTCGCGCCGGATCTGACATCGACACGGATACCGGGCCCGACACGATACGCCGGCCGCCGAGGAGACAAAAGGGCTTCTGACTTATACTGGGATTTTTTTGAAAGAGCATCCGACATGCGTTTCGAAGGCTCCTCGCAATACGTCGCCACCGACGACCTCAAGCTCGCGGTCAACGCCGCGATGACGCTGAAACGCCCGCTCCTCATCAAGGGCGAGCCGGGCACGGGCAAAACCATGCTCGCCGAGGAAGTCGCGGCCGCGCTCGACATGCCGCTTCTGCAGTGGCACATCAAGTCGACGACGAAGGCGCAACAGGGCCTCTACGAATACGACGCCGTGTCGCGGCTGCGCGATTCGCAGCTCGGCGACGAGCGCGTGAAGGACATCGCCAACTACATCGTGAAGGGCGTGCTGTGGCAGTCGTTCGAATCGGACCAGCAGACGGTGCTCCTCATCGACGAAATCGACAAGGCCGACATCGAATTCCCGAACGACTTGCTGCGCGAGCTCGACCGCATGGAGTTCTACGTGTACGAGACGCGCGAGCTCGTGCGCGCGAAGCACCGGCCGCTCGTCATCATCACGTCGAACAACGAGAAGGAGCTGCCCGACGCGTTCCTGCGCCGCTGCTTCTTCCACTACATCACGTTCCCCGAACCGGCGACGATGCAGCAGATCGTCGAGGTCCACTATCCCGGCATCAAGCAGGAACTGCTGTCCGCGGCACTCGCGAGCTTCTTCGAATTGCGCAACGTGTCGGGGCTGAAGAAGAAGCCTTCGACCTCGGAGCTGCTCGATTGGCTCAAGCTCCTGCTCGCCGAAGACATCCCGCCCGAAGCGCTGCGCTCGCCCGACCAGAAGCAGATCATTCCGCCGCTGCACGGCGCGCTCTTGAAGAACGAGCAGGACGTGAACCTCTTCGAGCGGCTCATCTTCATGAATCGCCATAACCGTTGATCGCAAATCGCCGTTGCCACGCTGACTCCGCCCGATAGACCGAAACCGCGAAGGAAACCGCATGCTGATCGACTTCTTCTATTCGCTGCGCGCCGCGAAGCTGCCGGTCTCGGTCAAGGAGTA
The DNA here is from genome assembly GCF_017315705.1 of Trinickia mobilis. Lineage (GTDB taxonomy): Bacteria > Pseudomonadota > Gammaproteobacteria > Burkholderiales > Burkholderiaceae > Trinickia_A > Trinickia_A mobilis. The sequence goes on from NZ_JAFLRF010000034.1 coordinate 52,570, forward strand.
CCTCACGCTGATCGAAGCGCTCAAGGCGCAGGTGATCGCACCGTCGCTCGACGCGTTCTACTATCTGTCGCGCATGACGCTCGTGAAGGACGAACAGTATTTCGACAAGTTCGACCAGGCGTTCAGCGCGTATTTTCACGGCGTCGAAAGCACGGCGGCGCTCGCGTTCGACGTACCGCTCGACTGGCTCAAGAAGAAGCTGGAGCGCGAATTCACGCCTGAGGAGAAAGCGCAGGTCGAAGCACTGGGCGGCCTCGACAAGCTATTGGAACGCCTGAAAGAACGCTTTGACGAGCAAAAGGGCCGCCACGAAGGCGGCAACAAGTGGATCGGCACGGGCGGCACGTCGCCGTTCGGCAACGGCGGCTACAACCCGGAAGGAATCCGGATCGGCGGCGAGTCGGCCGGCAACCGCACCGCGGTGAAAGTGTGGGAAGCGCGCGCCTACAAGGACTACGACGACCAGGTCGAGATCGGCACGCGCAACATCAAGGTCGCGCTCAGAAGGCTGCGCCGTTTCGCGCGCGAAGGCGCAGCCGAAGAACTCGATTTGCCCGACACGATCCGCAGCACCGCCGCGAACGCGGGCTGGCTCAACATCAAGATGGTTCCCGAGCGGCACAACAACGTGAAGGTGCTGATGCTGCTCGACGTCGGCGGCTCGATGGACGATCACATCAAGCGCACCGAAGAGCTGTTCTCGGCAGCCAAGGCGGAGTTCAAGCACCTCGAGTTCTACTACTTCCACAATTGCGTGTACGACTTTCTGTGGAAGAACAACCGCCGGCGACACGCGGAGCGCGCGCCGACCTGGGACGTCCTGCACAAATTCACGCCCGACTACAAGCTGATCTTCGTCGGCGACGCGACGATGAGCCCCTACGAAGTGCTGCAGCCGGGCGGCTCGGTCGAATACAACAACGCCGAGGCGGGCGCCGTGTGGCTGCGGCGCCTCGCCGATCAGTTCCCGCATCACGCGTGGCTCAATCCCGAGCCGGAAGGCTTGTGGGAGTACCGGCAATCGGTGTCGGCGATTCGCCAGGTGCTCGGCGGGCGGATGTATCCGATCACGCTCGCCGGGCTCGAAAGCGCGATGCGCACGCTGAGCAAGTAGCCGTCGGCAACCCCTCGACAACCCAACGACCATCACGCCTGAGCGCTCCCCGCTCCCGGCCTATGACGCATGAATCCGCCCTCGACACCTGAGTTCTCTCCGTCGCCCGCATCGCGCAGCGGCGCGCTGCGGCCCTTTGCCGATACTTCGCTGCATGCGGTCGTCGCCGGCTTCGTCGCCATGATGACGGGCTATACGAGCTCGCTCGTGCTCATGTTCCAGGCCGGCCGCGCGGCGCATCTGACCGATGCGCAAATTTCCTCGTGGATTTGGGCGCTGTCGATCGGCATGGCGCTCACGACCATCGGCCTCTCGCTGCGCTACCGCGCGCCGATCGTCATCGCCTGGTCGACACCCGGCGCGGCGCTCTTGGTTGCTTCGCTGCCGCATGTCGCGTATCCCGAGGCGATCGGCGCGTTCATCGTCTGCGCGGTGCTGCTCACGGTCGTCGGGCTCACCGGCTGGTTCGACGCGTTGATGAAGAAGATTCCCGCCGGCATCGCCGCCGCGCTGCTCGCGGGCATCCTGTTCGAGATCGGCATCGAGATCTTTCGCGCCGCGCAGTACCAGACGGCGCTCGTGCTCACGATGTTCGCCGCGTATCTCGTGATGAAGCGCGCGGCGCCGCGCTATGCGATCGTGACGGTGCTGATCGTCGGCACGGCCGCCGCAGCCGCGCTCGGTCTCGTCGACTTCAGCCATTTTCACGTCGCGCTCGCGAAGCCCGTGTTCACGATGCCGAGCTTCTCGCTCGCCGCGGCGATCAGCATCGGCATTCCGCTCTTCGTCGTCGCGATGGCGTCGCAGAACGTGCCGGGCATCGCCGTGCTGCGCGCCGACGGCTACACCCCGCCCTCCGCGCCGCTGATCGCCACGACCGGCATGGCGTCGCTCGCGCTCGCGCCGTTCGGCTCGCACGGCATCAATCTTGCTGCGATCACCGCCGCCATCTGCACCGGCCCCGAAGCGCACGAAGACCGCACGAAGCGCTATACGGCCGCGCTCTGGTGCGGCACGTTCTATCTGATCGCGGGCATCTTCGGCGCGACGATCGCGGCGTTGTTCGCTGCGCTGCCGAAGGCGCTCGTCGTGTCGGTGGCGGCGCTCGCGCTGTTCGGCTCGATCATGGGCGGCCTGACCAACGCCATGCACGACCTCAAGCAGCGCGAGGCCGCGCTCGTCACGTTCATGGTCACGGCGTCGGGCCTGACGCTGCTGTCGATCGGCTCGGCGTTCTGGGGGTTGGTCGCGGGCGTCGTCACGCAGGTCGTGCTGAACGCGCGGCGTGGCTGATACGACAGGGAAGCGCCGAAAACGGCCACGCGCGCCGCAACCGCAACGCGGCTCGGCGCTGCAGCAGGCCCGCTCCCGGCGTCCCCTTCGCAATTGTCAGAACCGAGTCATTCGATCCGCAATAAAATAGCGGGATACGCCCTTCTCTGCACAACCGCGCTCGCGCGCCTGGAAGATCCGCCATGACAACCGCACTCGATCAACTGAAGCAGTACACGACTGTGGTCGCCGACACCGGCGACTTCCAGCAAATCGCCCAATACAAGCCGCAAGACGCGACGACCAACCCGTCGCTGGTCCTGAAGGCCGTCCAAAAGGACGACTACAAGCCGCTGCTCGAAAAAACCGTGCGCGATCACGCGAGCAAGCCGGCTCGCGAGGTCATCGATCACCTGCTGATCGCGTTCGGCACCGAAATCCTCAAAATCATCCCGGGCCGCGTGTCGACCGAAGTCGATGCGCGCCTGTCGTTCGACGCGAAGGGCTCGATCGACAAAGCGCACGAGCTCATCAAGCTCTACGAGAAAGCGGGCATCGGCCGCGAGCGCGTGCTGATCAAGCTCGCGTCGACCTGGGAAGGCATCCGCGCGGCCGAAGCGCTGCAAAAGGAAGGCGTCAAATGCAACATGACGCTGCTCTTCTCGCTCGCCCAAGCGGTTGCGTGCGCCGAGGCCGGCGCGCAACTGATCTCGCCGTTCGTCGGCCGCATCTACGACTGGTACAAGAAGAGCGCCGGCGCCGAGTGGGACGAAGTGAAGAACGGCGGCGCGAACGATCCGGGCGTGCTGTCGGTGCGCCGCATCTACGCTTACTACAAGAAGTTCGGCTACAAGACCGAAGTGATGGGCGCGAGCTTCCGCACGACGAGCCAGATCGTCGAGCTCGCGGGCTGCGACCTGCTGACGATCAGCCCCGACCTGCTGCAAAAGCTGCAGGACAGCACGGCCCAAGTCGAGCGCAAGCTGTCGCTGGAAGCCGGGAAGAGCGAGTCGATCGAGCGCGTCGCCGTCGACGAACCGTCGTTCCGCTTCCAGGTCAACGACGACGCCATGGCCACCGAAAAACTCGCTGAAGGTATTCGTGCATTTGCAGCGGACGCCGTGAAGCTCGAAAAGCTGATCGACGCGCTGCGCTGATGCTGCAAGCCGCGGCGCACACCCCGCGCGCCGCGGTCGATCCCCGAGAAGCAGACAAAGGAGGTAGCGATGCAAGTCCAGCCTTATTTGACGTTCTACGGACGCTGCGAAGAGGCGCTGGCGTTCTATCAAAACAAGCTCGGCGCCGAAGTGCTGTTCAAGATGCGCTTTAGTGAAGGACCCAAGGATATGCCGCCGCCCGCTCCCGAGGCCGCGGATAAGATCATGCACGCGTCGTTCAAGATCGGTTCGAGCATCGTGATGGGCAGTGACGGCGATATGTCGAAACCGGCGACGCACGCGGGCTTCAGCCTTTCCATTGCGGCAGACGATGTCGCCGCGGGCGAGAAGCTGTTCAACGGCCTCGCGGACGGCGGCTCGATCGGCATGCCGTGGCAGGCGACGTTCTGGGCGCTCGGCTTCGGCATGGTCACCGACAAGTTCGGCATTCCGTGGATGGTGAACGTCGAACGTCCGCAGCAATAAACCCCGCCTTTTCCGCCGCGCGGACGGTCTCGATTCACGCTGCCCGCGCGGCGCGTCTTGCCGTCAGGGCCTGCTCGCGCGAGCAGGCCCTTATACTTCGCGCGGCACTTGCGAGTTCCGCTCGATATTCCAGTGCGGCTCGAGTTCCAGCAGCAATGCCCGCATATGTTCGACTTGCTCGGCGAACCGATGGCACAACCAATAGGGCCCTTGCAGATCGGCGCGCAAATCGTCCGGCGCCACGCACTTCGATTCGCCCGGTTGCCAAGGGCACACCGGCGCGAGCAGACGGGTATACGAGCCAAAGCGCAACGCGCGCGACATCGATAGCAGTCCCAAGCGCACCTCCCGCGCCTCGGCGCCGCAGCGGCGGGCGAATTCGGCGCGCTCCGCGGCGTTAGCATGCGCGAGCGAGCCCGTCGCCATCAGCTCGAGCGCGCTCAAGAGCGATCGATGCGCACGCTGAATCGCTTCGAGCCGCTTGATCGACACGCCGATTTCCTTCGCCACCGACGGCATCAGTGCGCGCCCCTTCACGAGCCGCTCGCCGAGCGCCGCGAACGTCGCGACCTGTTGCTCGGGATCGAACGGCTCGCCCCTTGCGATGCGTCCGAACACATGCGCGCACTCGCGCAGATTGCGCGCGAGCAGGTAGCGCCACGAGTAGGTCGCATAGAGCGGCAGCGCGAACGAAAACGCCAGCGCTACCGCAATGCCGATCAGCACGTTGAGCGTGCGCCACAGGCCGGTGTCGATGGTGTTGTCGCCGTGGCCCGCGACGATGCACATCGTGATCGCAGTCAGGAGCGCGACATAGGCCTGGCTGCCGAGCGCGAAGTAGCCGCAGATCGCGGCCACCACCGACATCAGCACGTAAGTGAGCGGCAGCGAGCCGATGAAGTGCAACTGAATCAGCACCAAGAGACCGATGAGCGCGCCGAGCAGGGTGCCGAGCGCGCGCTCGGCCGCTTTCTTGCGGATATTGCCCGAATGCTGCAGGCCGCCGATCACGACCAGCACCGTGACCGACGCCCAGATGCCGTGCGGAAAATCGACGCCGGTCGTGAGCAGGATCGACACGAGCATCGCCAGGCCGACACGGATGCTGTGAAGCATCCGCGCGTGCTTGAACCGGTAGTACGGCGACGTGAGCGAGCGCCACATGCGCGCGAAGCGGTTGCGGGCAACGGCTAGATGGTCCGGCTCGGTAGAAGCCATGAAAGGCTCGCGTTCAGAGTGGATGCGGGGCGAATTCGAGACATGAGCATATCTCGCGCGCAAGAAAAAAGCCCGCAACGATCGTTACGGGCTTGTTATCGCCGTTAAACCGAAGGGATCGGGCCGCGCCGGTCTTGACCCAGCGCAACGCCGCCCCAACGGCCGGTCAGGTTTCGACGGCGTCCAGATAGTCCTCGGGGCGCGTGCGATCCTCGGCCGACTTCATCCCCACCGCCCGCACGATCACGCTGACGACGATCGCCACGACCAGATTGACGGCCAGCGACCACAGCGCCGCGTAGCCCGGAATCGCCACGCCGCCGAGATGGATCGTATAGATCGAGCTCTTCAGGCCAAGCGATGCCGCCATCCACGTGCCCAGGGCAATGCCGGCCGCCCAGCCGATGAGAAGACCCCGGTGGTCGAGCTTGCGCGTATAGAGGCCGAGCACGATCGCAGGCAGCGTCTGAATGATCCAGATCCCGCCGAGCAGCTGCAGCTGAATCGCGTACGTGAGCGGCAGGCCGAGAATGAACGCCACCGCCCCCACCTTCACGATCAGCGACACGAGCTTCGCGACGTTGGTCTCCTGCTCGTGCGACATATTGCGGTTCACGAACTCGCGATGGATGTTGCGCGTGTACAGATTCGCCGCCGCAATCGACATGATCGCCGCCGGCACCAGCGCGCCGATGCCGATCGCCGCGAACGCGACGCCGACGAACCACGACGGAAAGTAGTGCAGGAACAGCGCCGGCACCGCGAAGTTCGGGCCGAAGGCCTTGAAGTACGGCGCGAACTCCGGCATGTCCTTCACGCCCGACGCGAGCGCCATGTAGCCGAGCAGCGCGAGCACGCCGAGCACGAGCGAGTACGCCGGCAGCATCGCCATGTTGCGGCGGATCGTGTTGCCCGACGACGACGACAGGATCGCCGTGATCGAGTGCGGATACAGGAAGAGCGCGAGCGCGGAGCCGACCGCGAGCGTCGCGTACGCGCTGTAGCCGTTCAGGCTCGTCGTGTCAGGCGCCTTCAGGAGCAGCTTCGCAGGCGGCAACGTGCTGAAGATATGGCCGAAGCCGCCCATCTGCGCGGGAATCACGATGATCGCGGCGGCGATCGTGATGTAGATCAGCAGGTCCTTGACGATCGCGATCATCGCCGGCGCGCGCAAGCCCGACGTGTACGTATACGCGGCGAGAATCGCGAACGCGATGATGAGCGGCAGGTCGCCGACGAAGCCCGACGTATCGAAGCCGAGGCCGCCGATCACCACTTCGATGCCGACGAGCTGCAGCGCAATGTACGGCATCGTCGCGACGATGCCCGTCACGGCGACCGCGAGCGCGAGCATGCGGCTGCCGTAGCGGGCGCTGACGAAGTCGGCCGAGGTCACATAGCCCTGGCGCTTCGCGACGCTCCACAGCTTCGGGAACACCACGAACGCGAACGGATAGATCAGGATCGTATAGGGCACCGCGAAGAAGCCCGTCGCGCCCGCGCCGAACACGAGCGCCGGCACGGCAACGAACGTATAGGCGGTGTACAGGTCGCCGCCCAAGAGGAACCATGTGACGACCGTGCCGAAGCGGCGGCCGCCGAGGCCCCACTCTTCCAGGTGCGCGAGGTCGCCGCGCCGCCAGTGCGCCGCGATGAAGCCGAGAATCGTGACGCCGATAAAGAACAGGACGAAGACAAAGGTTGCGGTGGCGTTCATCGTGCGCCTCCTTGCGAGCGCTTCGTCGAACGCGTCTTGGTCTTGAAGTAGACGAGCGCCGTGATGACCGCGCTAATCAGCACCCACAGCAGTTGATACCAATAGAAGAAAGGAAAGCCCCAGAGCTGCGGGTCGATCTTGTTGTAGGACGGCACCCAGATCATCGCGATCCAGGGCAATACCAGCAGCCAGAGCCAGCGTTTGGCGGCGCGGTTGGCGTCGGCGTCTTGAGCCATGACGTCTCCTTTGTACTTTATTGAAGTTGTGGCCCGTGTCGTGACTGGCGAGCGCCCGCATCCGGGCAGCCCACGGGCTCCCCGAAAGCCTCGCAAGAGTATAAGAGCCCGACACGCCCGGTCAAGCGGGGCCAACCCGGGGCGGGACGGACCTGTCAAGCGGAATTGCCGAAATGGATTGTTTCAGATCGCAAAACGAGCGCGCTTGCCGCCGAGCGACGCCTCGAGGCCCTTGACCCATTCGCGCGCCGGCAAGCCGAGCTTCTCTTCGATCAGCTTCGCGCGCTGCTGCAGCGTGGCGAAGGGCACGTCGAGCGCGGGACCGGAGAACGCGAGCGCAACGCGGTTGCCCTCGTGCACTTCGGGAAGCGCGATCACGCGGTTGTCGAACGCCGCATTCAAGTGCTTCATGTTGCGCACGAAGCTCGGATGGTCGCCGAACAGATTGATCGTGACGACGCCGGCATCGGCAATACACGCGCGAACCGCGCGGTAAAACGCGATGGTGTCGTGCACCGGGCCGCGCGCCGTCGCGTCGTAGAGATCGATCTGCAGCACGCCGATCGTGCCGTGGTTCGCGCGGTCGTTGACGAAGTCCCACGCGTCGGTTTCATGGACGGTCAGGCGAGCGTCGTCGTGAGACAGCTCGAACATCGTGCGCGCCGCAACGACGACAGCCGGGTTCAGCTCGACCGCCTCGACCTGCGCGCGCTTCAGGAAGCGGTGCGCGAACTTGGTGAGCGCCGCGGCGCCGAGGCCGAGCTGCACGACGCGCTTCGGCGTTTCGAGGAACAGCAGCCACGCCATCATCTGCTGCGCGTATTCGAGCTCGATGTGATGCGGCTTCTTGATGCGCATCGCGCCTTGCACCCACTCGGTTCCGAAGTGCAGGTAGCGCACGCCGCCCTCCTCCGAGAACGTCACGGGCGCGAAACGCGGCTTGCGCGGCGCTTCGATGAGCGGTGCGTCGTCGAAATCTGCGCCGTAGGCGCGGCGCTTCTTCATGCCTTTGGCGCCTTGGGTGCCTTTCGAGCGCGAGATTTTCTGCTTCGACGGGACGCCGTCGTCGCGCTGAGACTTGCGGAAGGCGCGCGCTTCGGCCGAAGCGCGTTTGATCAATTCAGTCATGTCGGGATATCGTGCCAGAGGCGCAAATTTTGAGCGAACGAGAGGATAGCATTGGCCGGACCCGGAGGCCGCATGGCGAACTCCCACCCGGTTTCAACCGGATTGCGCAAGGCGGGCCGAATGGCGGCCGCAGCCGGCGCGCGCGGGCCGCATCAATTGAGTCAATTGAGCCCGTTGCACGAAGTGTTCGAATTGCTCCAACATAGACCGCGGCGACGCCGGACCCGCGCGAGACCGCATCCACCACCAGCACGCAGCACCGACACCCACCATGAAATCGGCCAATGAACCGTGGACCCGCGAGGTGACCGGGCTATCCCCGCTCTCCAGTCACGAGCCGCCCGCGGCGGCGTCCACCGCCGATCCTTTCGAACCGAAGCTGCCTGCGCTTACGCCGCTGTCGGGCGCCACGCTGACGCCATCCTTGCCGCCCGTGCCGCCCGCTCCGGCCGGCCGCGAAACGCCGCGCCACAGCCTGCAAGCCACGGCCATCCTGCTGTTCGGCTACGCGATCCTCATCACCGGCAATGGCCTCTTGAGCACGCTGATCTCGTTGCGCCTGATCGGGCAGCAGGCGCCTGCGCTCGTGGTCGGCGTCGTCCAATCTGCGTACTACGCGGGCTTCATGGTCGGCGCGCTGTGGGGCGGCGGCCTGATCCGGCGCGTCGGGCACCATCGCGCGTTCGTCGCGTTCGCGGCCTTCTCCGCCTGCTGCGCGCTCGGCTTTGCCGTTTGGAGCGCCGCGCCGGTCTGGGTCGCGCTGCGTTTCGTCATGGGCTTCAGCCTCGTCGGCATCTTCACGGTGATCGAAAGCTGGCTGCACCAGGTCGCGAGCAACGCGCACCGCGGCCGGGTGTTCTCGGCCTATCTGATCACGAACTATCTGGGAGTCGGCATCGGGCAGTTTCTGATCGGCCTGGCCGACCCGGCGGGGTTCGAGCTGTTCAGCATCGTCAGCGCACTGTTCTCGGCGTCGCTGATACCGGTCGCGCTGGCGGGCGGCGCGCCGGCTCAGGGGTCCGTTCATGCGCCCGCTCATGCTCCCGCTCCCGCCTCCGGCGAAGCCGCCGCGCAGCACGGCGCGTCGAAGCTCGCGCGCGGGCTGTCCGGGCTTGCAACCGTGTACCGCTGGGCGCCGCTCGGCGTGTTCGGCTGCCTCGCGGCCGGGCTGCTCAACAGCAGCTTCTATACGATGCAGCCGATCTTCATGCGCCGGCTCGACTATTCGGTGGGCGACGTGTCCCACTTCATGGGTTTTGCGCTGCTCGCCGCCCTGCTGCCGCAATGGCCCGTGGCACGCTTGGCGGACCTCGTCGACCGCCGCGCCGTGATCGCCGCGATCTCGACACTGACCGCCGCGTGCTGCGTGCTGCTGTTCGTGCTGCAAAGAGGGGCGCTCGTGGAGGCGATCGATTACCTCTATGTCACCGTGGTGTTTTCGCTTTACGGCGTCGTCATTTCGTACGTGAACGATTGCACGCCCTCCGATCAGCGCATCGCGGTCAGCTCGGCGTTGCTGCTGATCTTTTCGCTCGGCGCGAGCGCCGGGCCGACGCTCGCGTCGGCGGCCATGGCGCTCGTCGGTCCGCGCGGGCTCTATCTGTTCGCGGCGATCGTCACCGGGACGCTGACGGTGTTGGCGTTGCGCAATCTGAAAGCCGTGCCGCGGCTGCAGGGTTAGCGGGCTTAGAGCCGGTCATCGGCCCGCAAGCAGCCGCGCAATTCCCAAACCGTACGCCACAGTCCGGCGAGCCACTATTTTGATTCGCGCAATATCTTCAAGTACGACCGCTCTGTTTCCCGATTCTTCCAAGTTTCGGCATCGTTCACGATCGTGGACGGGATGACTTCGCTGCCTGCTTTTTTTGCGGTTCGCGCGTTGAAGTTTGCCTTGACAGCGGCCGGAGTGATTAGATGCGCTCTGTGTCAGATAGAAATAGTTGTTGCCAGTGCCAACGCCAAGCGCCTGTGCAATATCTTTTGGCGCCCATGGATTACCCATGTTGTACTGCTTGATTACATCGGGCACCTTCCGCGCGTCCTCAATAGAGTAGTGAGGAAACGTCCGCTTGGGCTTCTGCTGTGCGGATTTAGCTAGAGGTGGCTTACGTTTGACGGCCGCTTTCTTGGCCGCCGTCGCTACGCGCTTCTTGCCTGACGGCACAACCTTTTTCGCAGGCCTTGTCTACCGTTACCCATTTGCTGCCAAGATAGTAATCTCCGGTTTCCAACCTTCCGGAATTTCCGGTGGACTGATAGTGTCAAGATCGAGTCGGATGAATGACTTGAGGTTAGATTCAAATGTATCCGTGTCGCGAGCCCAGTGAATGACACCGTTAAAATCCTCGGCGAGGAAATGTGTTAGTTCGAGAGATGAACGGCGATTGGCCCCGACTGGATGATCTACCTGCACGATGGCAATTCTGTTGCCCGCGCTCTTTTTCTTTTGGCTTCGCCCATTGCAATTCACCCCGAACTTAGCCGAACGCCGCAATTACGGTTTCTATGGGAAGAAACAAGGTCCGGCTGTCGATTGGATACTCGATAAATTCGGCGTACTTCAAATAGAAACGCCTTGCGGCGGAGTCCTTGGCATGAACGAGCACCGCGCCGATGCCGATGCCGATGCTCTGTGAAGCAATCGCAATGCGGCGCAGGGCATCGGAAAGGAGATCGGCGCCAAGCCCTTTGCCCGCGTGGTCGCGGCTGACCGCAAGTCTACCGATAACGGAGACTGGAATTGCGTCTGGCGCATTACGCCGGACCTTGCTCGGTGCGGTCGAACGCTCGACTGCACCAGCCGAGATACAGCAATAGGCAACAACGCGGTTGCCTTCGCAAACGACATACGTGCGCGCAAATCGGCTTTCGTTTTTAAGGGCGCGCTGCTGCAGCCAGTCATTCAGAATTGGCTGACCGCAGTCGAACGCTGTCAGGTCGTGCTCGGCACTCAAGGGAACAGGGGCCGAGAGTTGTGGTGCAGGCTGTCCCGGCAAACGCGCTATTTCCCCCATGCTGGAGTTCGACGCAGCAACGACCGCAGCTTCGGTCCTGGTGCCGGAGGATTATCAAGCGTGTGCATGAACGCATCGTACAGCTCAGGGTCGAGCATGAAGAGCCGTTGGTCGAGCAGTACGTCAATCGCCTGCCGCCGAGCACTTTCGACCATGAATTCAGTGCGAGTCTTTCCGAGAATTGCAGCCGCTTCGTCAACGAGCTGACGGGTACGTGCATCGATGCGCAGATTGATACTGTCCTTCGCTTCAGATACGCGGGCGCGCTCCGCAACCGCAGCGGTCGCAGATTCCAACCTTTCTGAAGACGAAGAGCGGATCTTGGGCATACATAAAAATATGCGCCGGTGTATCCACAATGTCAATACAGATTCTTGCAGGTCAGACTTACGATCATGTCGTGGGTCAGACGCTCATTCCTACGCCGCCGGGCACGCCAAAGACGTAATTGCTGCTGCCTGAGGTGCTACGCCAGCCACTTCCGTAATGCCTCCCACGCACGTAGCTTCTCAGCATAAGGCACCGCCACATAAGCCGGGCTGCTCGACGGCAATCGGATGAGATTGAGCGATGTATGGCTTCCCGCCAGCGCCCGCGTACCAATCTTCGCCGCCGTACCGCCGTTGAATGCGACAACCGCAAGATTCGGCAGCGCGGCCACGAGCGCCGCGACGTCATTGGCCGCAAGATCGCGGATCCGGCTATCGAGGCTGCCTTCTCGGCGCGCCTGGGCAACGACGTCCCACAGGCCAATGCGATGCGCAAGCAGCGTTTGCAGCCGCTCGGCATAGGCCAACGCCGGCAAGTCCTCGTCGATGACGTCGCCGACCAAATGCCAGAAGCGATTTTGCTTGTGCGCGTAGTACTGGTTGTGGGCGAGCGAAACTTCTCCGGGCAGGCTGCCGAGCACCAGCACCCGGGTGTTTCGATCCACCACCGGCGGGAAGCAGCGCTTGAGCGTCATGCAGCGTTCGGCGCGTGCGCGCCGTGCGCGCGCGACGCGAGATGATCGAGCGGACCCGCCGACTCGCGCGCATGCGACGCGTGCGCGTGATGGGCCGCCGCCGCGCCCGCCCGGCCCTCGCGACGCGCCCGCGCGTCAAGATGCGCCCACAGCGCGGGCAACATGCATTCGGTGACCATCAGCGGCTCGCCATGCCGCTCGAACACGGAGCGCCGCGCGCAGAGCGCGTGCGGCGCCGGCCCCGCGATCTCGCGCGCCGCGAGCACCGCAAGCGGTTCGCGCTGCGTGAGCCGCGCGCTCATCAGCGCCGAACGCGCGACGCTGCTGTCGCTGTACAACAGCTCGGCGAGCGGCCGCGTGCGCAGCCGCCGCATCGCCTGCCACACGCCGTGGCTCGCAGCCAGCGGCGCGATGCTGTGCGCGGCGACGAACGGCACGCCGTCCACTTCGAGCACGACTTCCCGCGCCCAGACCGGCGCGCGCGCCGCCATGCCGAGCGCCGCGGCTTCGTCGCGCCATGCTCGATCGACCGCTTCGCGCGTCACGCGCACGGCGACCTTGCCGAGCGTGCGCAGATGCGCGGTCAGCGAGCCGCCGCGCGTGAGCCAGTCCTTCTGAGCGGCTGTGAAGCCGGGCCGCGGCACGGCGCGCCAGCGAGCGCCGGCCGCATCGAAGCGAACGCGCGTCGCGCTCATCAGCGCGACAGCAGCAGCGCGTTGGTGCGCTTGACGAAGCTCGCGGGATCCTCGAGCGAGCCGCCTTCGGCCAAGAGTGCCTGATCGAACAGCAGATGGCACCAGTCGTCGAAGTTCGCGCTATCGACCGAAAGCGCCTTCACCAGCGCGTGCTCCGGGTTCACTTCGAGGATCGGATGGAACTCTGGCGCATTCTGGCCCGCGGCCTTCAGCATCCGCTGCAGGTAGCCGCTCATCTCGCCGTCGTCGGCGACGAGGCACGACGGCGAATCGGTCAGGCGGAACGTGAGGCGCACGTCCTTCGCTTTGTCCTTGAGCGCCTCCTTCATCTTCTCGATGAGCGGCTTCATCGTTTCGCCGACTGCGTCCTGTGCCTTCTTTTCCTCGTCGTTCAGCGCGCCGAGATCGAGGTCGCCGCGCGCGACGCTCGCGAGCGGCTTGCCGTCGAACTCCGTGAAGTACGAGAGCGCCCATTCGTCGACGCGGTCCGTCAGAAGCAGCACTTCGACGCCCTTCTTGCGGAACACTTCGAGATGCGGGCTGTTCTTCGCGGCCTGCCAGGTATCGGCGGTCACGTAGTAGAGCTTGCTTTGCTCGGGCTTCATGCGCGCGACGTAGTCGGCGAGCGAGACGTTTTGCTCGGACGTGTCGTGGTGCGTCGACGCGAAGCGCGCGAGCTTGGCGATGCGCTCGCGATTCGCGAAGTCCTCGCCGAGACCTTCCTTGAGCACCTGGCCGAATTCCTGCCAGAAGCCCGCGTACTGCGCACGGCCCTCATCGGTTTCGGCATTCGCGAGCTCTTCGAGCATCGACAGCGCGCGCTTTGTCACGCCTTCGCGGATCGCCTTCACGTCGCGGCTTTCCTGCAGGATTTCGCGCGAGACGTTGAGCGGCAGATCGCTCGAATCGACCACGCCCTTGATGAAGCGAAGATACGTCGGCAGCAATTGCTCGGCGTCGTCCATGATGAAGACGCGCTTCACGTAGAGCTTCAGGCCCGCGCGATGATCGCGGTTCCACAGGTCGAACGGCGCGTGCGCGGGCACGTAGAGAAGCTGCGTGTACTCGCTGCGGCCTTCGACGCGGTTGTGCGTCCAGGTCAGCGGGTCCTGGTGATCGTGCGACAGGTGCTGATAGAACTGCTTGTACTGCTCTTCAGTGATGTCGTTCTTCGCGCGCGTCCACAGCGCGCTCGCCTGGTTGACGGTCTCGTCCTCGTCCTTCGTGACCATCTCGCCCTGTTCCTGGTCCCACTCTTCCTTCTTCATCAGGATCGGCAGCGCGACGTGGTCCGAGTACTTCTGGATGATCGACTTCAGGCGATACGTCGACAGCAGCTCGTCCTCGCCTTCGCGCAGGTGCAGCGTGATCGTCGTGCCGCGTTGGGCGCGCTCGATCGTCTCGACGGCGAAGTCGCCCTCGCCCGCGCTGACCCAGCGCACGCCTTCCGAAGCCGGCAGCCCGGCGCGGCGCGTTTCGACGGCGATCTTGTCCGCGACGATGAAGCCCGAATAGAAACCGACGCCGAACTGGCCGATCAGCGCGGCATCCTTCTGCTGGTCGCCGGAGAGCTTCGAGAAGAACTCCTTGGTGCCCGAGCGCGCGATCGTGCCGAGGTGCGAGATCGTTTCCTCGCGGCTCATGCCGATGCCGTTGTCGTCGATGGTGAGGGTGCGCGCGGCCTTGTCGTACGACACGCGGATGCGCAGGTTCGGATCGTTTTCGAAGAGGGTGCTGTCGGCGATCGCTTCGAAGCGGAGCTTATCGGCGGCGTCCGACGCGTTCGAGACCAGTTCGCGCAGGAAGATTTCCTTGTTGCTGTAGAGCGAATGGATCATCAGTTGCAGAAGCTGCTTCACTTCTGCCTGGAAGCTCATGGTTTCTTGGGCCATGGTCGGGGTTTCCTCTTTCGTGGATGGTGTGTCGTGCGAGTCGGACGCCTGGGGCTCGCCAGGGCGGGCGAGCCGGATGCGGCGGCAGGTCGATGCCCGCGGGCCGCGGCGCGAACCGAGCGCTCAAGTGGGGATGGCGGTCGCGAATTCAAGTGCGGAGCGAAATCGGGTCGGAATGCCGGGCGCGAGCCTGGGGGCTTTCGGGCAGCGAAAGCTGCAATGGTAGCTCGGATGCGCGTCGAAAATCGACCCTCCAGGCTCACGTGCCGGTGGACAGCGCTGGCGCTTAACACTTTCCGCATTTCGGACTATTCCTATATCTCGCCAGTCATCGGGCTGGTTATGTTGCGTTCTCTCATCGATCAGAACATGGAGAACGAGACATGCAGGCACCGTGCGGCGCCACCTCACAAATCGCCCCTCGATTCACGATTCGCCCGGCTCTTGCCAGCGTCCAACCTTGCGGGAGCGATGACCGCGCCCTGAGTGGCCGCCGTTGCATCCGATGAGCGGGGGGGCCATGTCAGACCTGCACCTCTCCCCGGACGCCCGCCGACGCCTCGCGCGTCCAATCGGCGGCCGCGCCCACCTGTTGCCCATGCGAGACC
>NZ_JAFLRF010000035.1 GCF_017315705.1 Trinickia mobilis
ACGATGCCCCGGAAGTCCATGACTCACGGGGCATCTTAGAGAACTACAGCACCTTCATCAACACGCCAAGTGAAGGGCTGGGGCCGAAGCCGCCCGATTCTTTTTGACAGCCACGAAGCGCGCCGTGCTTACACGACGCCCACGCCGTGCGCCTGCAGATCGGCGTGATAGCTCGAACGCACCATCGCGCCGACGGCCGCGTGCGTGAAGCCCATCTTGTACGCCTCTTCTTCGTACATCTTGAACGTGTCCGGATGCACGTACGCGCGCACCGGCAGGTGGTGCTCGGACGGCTGCAGGTATTGGCCGATCGTGAGCATGTCGACGTCGTGCGCGCGCAGATCGCGCATCACCTGCAGGATCTCTTCCTCGGTTTCACCCAGGCCGACCATCAGGCCCGACTTCGTCGCGACATCGGGATGCAGCGCCTTGAAGTCCTTCAGGAGCTTGAGCGAGTGCGCATAGTCCGAACCGGGGCGCGCTTCCTTGTACAGACGCGGCACCGTTTCGAGGTTGTGGTTCATCACGTCGGGCGGCGCGGCGTTCAGGATCGCCAGCGCACGGTCGAGGCGGCCGCGGAAGTCCGGCGTGAGGATTTCGATGCGCGTTTCGGGCGACTGCTCGCGCACCTGCCGGATACATTCGACGAAGTGTCCCGCGCCGCCGTCGCGCAGATCGTCGCGATCGACGCTCGTGATCACCACGTACTTGAGCTTGAGCGCGGCAATGGTGCGCGCGAGATTGGCCGGCTCGTCGGCGTCGAGCGGATCGGGACGGCCGTGGCCCACGTCGCAGAACGGGCAGCGCCGCGTGCACTTGTCGCCCATGATCATGAACGTCGCCGTGCCCTTGCCGAAGCATTCGCCGATGTTCGGGCAGCTCGCTTCCTCGCACACCGTATGCAGGTTGTGTTCGCGAAGGATCTGCTTGATCTCGTAGAAGCGCGAGTTGCCGGTAGCGGCTTTCACGCGAATCCAATCGGGCTTCTTCAGTTTTTCGATCGGCACGATCTTGATCGGAATGCGCGCAGTCTTGGCCTGGGCCTTTTGCTTGGCGGTCGCGTCGTAGACGGCCGGCGCGGCGTTGGAGGCGTTGGCGGCAGATTCGGCGGAGTTCGCGGTAACGTCAGTCATTCGATTGATCCAGTCGGACGGCGGCAGTGCCGGCGTGCGGTTGAGAGCGGTGCGCGGGAGCGCCGTCGAGGTTGGCGGCCAAACGAGCCGCGAGCGTCCTGGCCACGTCGTCCCAGCCGGCGGCGACGCCTAGCGTCGCCATGTCGACCGTTTCGAGTCCCACGTAGCCGCACGGATTGATCGCAAGGAACGGCTGCAGATCCATCTTCACGTTCAGGCTCACACCGTGATAGCTGCAACCGTTGCGGATTTTGAGGCCGAGCGCCGCGATCTTCGCGCCCTCGTGAACGCCGGCCTGCGGCCCCGGTGCCACGTAGATGCCGGGAGCGCCTGCCTTGCGGGCGCCCGCCAGATTATACGCCGCGAGGGTTTCGATCACGGCCTCCTCGATCTTCGTGACCAGCTCGCGCACCATGAGCTTGCGGCGGCGCAAGTTCAAGAGCAGATACGCGACCACCTGGCCGGGGCCGTGGTAGGTGATCTGCCCGCCGCGGTCGACCTTCACGAGCGGAATGCCGGCATCGGCCGCGAGCAGGTGGGCCGGATCGCCCGCCTGGCCTAGCGTGAAAACGGGAGGGTGCTCGACGAGCCAGATTTCGTCGCGGGTGTCGTCGGTGCGGGCGTCGGTGAACGCGCGCATCGCGTCGAAGCTCGTCTGGTAGGGTTCGAGACCGCGCCGGCGCAGAAGGATGGCGAGCGCATCAGCCGTGTTCGCGGGGGGCGGCCATCCGGGCACCACCGCCCCTAGCGGATCGGCGGCAGGCAAGTCGGAAGAACGGGAAAGCGGGGAAACCGGCGTGGCACACATGATCGCGGTAGTTTACCGAAATCGTGCGCGCCCCGCCGGGGCGCAATCATCAGTCGAATTCTCCGGCCACCGTGTCAGACGGTCCGCCAGCCGCTACCGATGCGCAGGCCCAGGCGGGCGCCGACGTCAGCGAGCCAATGGCGCAGGCCGTCCTTCGGCCGGGGCGCGACCCAAAAAGCGACAGACGCCGGCTGGGTCCCTTCCGCGCTGAGCCAGAGCCGCTCCCCGCGGCGCAGACGCAGGCAATCGCCCGGCTCGAGCCAATAGTCCTCGGTGTCGTTGCTGCGCGTCACCCACATGCTCGCGCCCTGCACCGTGAGCCGCGTGCTCTTCATGACCATCATCGGCACGGTTTCGCCAGGGTTGATTTCGAACGTAATGCTTGAGGAAATTTCTTGCATGATCCGCTCCGTCAAAGTGCTGGTTCGTGAGTAGAATCGTAAATGCAGCAAGGGATTCCCCCAAACGATCAATTTTCACGTCGTTGTGAGAAAAATTAGCAATGGACCTTCGACAACTTCCTGCGCTCAATGCGATCAAGGCGTTCGAGGCGGCGGCGCGCCACGAGAGCTTCACGCGCGCGGCAGACGAGCTGTTCGTCACGCATGGCGCGGTCAGTCACCAGATCCGCGCGCTCGAGGCCGAACTCGGCATTGCGCTGTTCGAACGCGACGGCAAGCGCGTGCGGCTCACCGAAGTCGGCTGCCGCTATGCGAAGGAAGTGCGCGCAGCGCTGATGGCGCTGGCAGAAGCCACCCGCTCGGTGCGCGCCGGCGACCGCGAGCGGCGGCTGGTGGTGTCGATCCTGACGTCGTTTGCGGCGAGGTGGATCACGCCGCGCATCGGCCGCTTCATCGAGCAGTACCCCGAAATCGACCTCGAATTGCTGTCGACCAATGCGCTGGCCGATTTCGCGCGCGACGACGTCGATGCGGCCGTCCGCTTCGGCTTCGGCAAATACGAGGGGCTGCACGTCGAGCCGCTGCTCGACGAGGTGTTCTTCCCGGTTTGCTCGCCGGCCTACAACGGCGGACGATTGCCGGCGACACCCGCCGACATGGCAAAGTACGCGCTCCTGCGCTCGGACGACGAGCTATGGCGCCCGTGGTTCGCCGCGGCCGGCCTGGAAAGCGCGTCGGAGCCGAAGCGCGGCGTGCTGTACCAGGATTCGTCGAACCTGCTGCAAGCGGCGATCGACGGCCAGGGCATCGCGCTCGTGCGGCGCTCGATCGCGATGCAGGAGATTGCCGCGGGGCGGCTCGTGCGCTTGTTCAATATCGAGGGGCCCAGCCCCTGGGCCTACTACTTCGTGTGCCCGCCGCGGTTGCTGGAAACCGTGCGCGTGCGGGCATTCAGGGACTGGCTGTTCGAGGAGGTCGAGCGGTTTCAGGCGCTTTACGGCCGCGCCTGCGCTGCAGGAAGGGACGGGGCGGCGGCGGTGCTGAGAACGGCAGGGCAATAGCCCGTCGCCCTACAGCACCACCTTGACCATCGGGTGCCCGGTCAGCGCCCGGTAGATATCGTCGAGATGCTCGCGGCTCAACGCCCGCACCGTCACGGTCAGCCCGATGTAATTGCCGCCGGATGACGGCCGCGTCTCGATGCGCGCGGCGTCGAACTCGCTATCGAACTGGCGGATCACCGTCACGATCGTGTCGGCGAAATCGGGGTGCGACTTTCCCATCACCTTGATGGGAAAGTCGCAAGGAAACTCAAACAGCGATTCGTTGACCGGGCTCATCTTTCTCTCCGTGCAGCTTCGTGCCTGTTCTCGCTAATAACAGGCACGTGCACTTTCGATCTGCGCCTCGCGCGCCTTTGCGCGCTGATACGCTGCATATAGGGCCGCGTACACCGGGCCCGGCTTGCCGTTGCCGACCGGCACGCCATCCAGGTCGGTCACGGGCAACACTTCCTTCGTTGCCGAGCTGATCAGGATCTCGTCGGCGGCGCGCAGCTCCGCTTCCGTTACGTCGCGTGCGGTGAAGCCGATACCGCATTCACGCGCCAGCTCCTCGATCAGCCCGTAGCGGATGCCTTCGAGGATCTTGTGATCGCGGCACGGCGCGAACAGCTCGCCGCCCTTCACCACCCAGACGTTCGCCGACGACGCCTCGGTGAGCATCCCGTCGCGCAATTGAATGGTCTCGAACGCATCGTTGCGCGCTGCGTGCTCGGCCATCAGCACATTGCCGAGCAGCGATACCGACTTGATGTCGCAGTGCAGCCAGCGCCGGTCCTCCGCGCTTACGCAGCGCACGCCGCGTGCGCGCACCGCGTCGTCCGGCAGACGCATCGGATTGACCATCATGAACACTGTCGGCCGGATCCCCGCCGGAAACGCGTGCCCGCGTTTCGCGACGCCGCGCGTAACTTGAATATACGCAAGCGCGTGGCCGCCGGCACGGGAATCCGCGGCGGCGCCGTGCTCGGGGTAGTTCGCCGCGACCACGCGCGCGAGCAGCGCGCGCCAGCCGTCGTCGTCGAAAGGATTCTCGATGCCGACTTTCGCGAGGCTGCGCGAGAGTCGCGCGAGGTGCGACGCGAAGCGAAACGGCGTGAGGCCGTGCTCGCCCGCGTAGAGCGGCACGACTTCGTAAATGCCGTCGCCGAAGATGAAGCCGCGGTCGAGCACCGGAATGCGTGCTTCGGACAGCGGCACCAGTTCGCCGTTCAAATAGACGACGGGGTCCAGTGTCGGTTCGGTCATGGTCCTGAAAGCTTTACGACTTCTTCTTGTTGATCATCAACAGCAGCGAATCCCAGATGCGGCCGACGACGCCCGCCTGCGGCACCGCCTGCAGCGCGACGACCGGGAATTGCGCGAGCGACTTGCCGTCTGCGACGAGCTGCACCGTGCCGACCTGCTGGCCATTGGCGAGCGGCGCGACGAGCGGCTCGGCGAGCGTGACCTGCGGCTTCACCTTGTCGCCCATGCCGCGCGGCACGGTGATGTACTGGTCGCCCTTCACGCCGACCTGCACCGTATCGGCGGCGCCCTTATAGATGCGCGGCGTCTGCACGACCTGGTTCGCCTTGTACAAGCGCACGGTGTCGTACGCGCTATAGCCGTAGTTCAGCATCTTCATGCTGTCCTGCACGCGGTCGTGTTCCTTCTGCTCGCCCATCATCACGGTGACGAGGCGGCGGTTCGCATCGGGCGAGCCCGGCAGCGGACGCTTAGCCGTCGCGATCAAGCAGTAGCCGGCTGCTTGCGTGTGGCCGGTCTTCAAGCCGTCGACGGTCGGATCGATCCATAGCAGACGATTGCGGTTCGGCTGCTTGATCTTGTTGTACGTGAATTCCTTGACCGAGAAGATGCTGTAGTAGTCGGGGAAGTCGCGGATCAGGTGCGTCGACAGCGTCGCAAGGTCCGCCGCCGTCGTGTAGTGACTCTGGTCGGGCATGCCGTTCACGTCGGCGTAGTGCGTGCCCTTCATGCCGAGGCGCTGCGCTTCGGTGTTCATCATGTTGACGAACTGCGCCTCGCTGCCGCCCACGAGTTCGGCGAGCGCGATCGCCGCGTCGTTGCCCGACTGGATGATCATGCCGTAGACGAGGTCATGCACCGTCACCGGCTTGTTCGCTTCGATGAACATGCGCGATTCGTCGGTGCCCACGCGGCGCACCGCTTCGCTCGGCGTCACCACTTGATCCATCGAAATCTTCCTCGTCTGCAGCGCTTCGAAGACGAGGTACGCGGTCATCAGCTTGGTGAGCGACGCCGGCTCGACGCGCTCATCGGGATTGCCCGAGGCGAGCACCTGGTTGCTGGTCGCATCGACGAGCACCCACGAGCGCGCGTTCACGCCCGGCGGCGGCACCTGCGCGAACGCGGTGCTTGCAACGAGCGTGGCGGGCAGCAAGACGCCGAGAGAGACGGCACGGCTGATGGATTGAGGGACGAAAGACGTGGCGACGGACGAGAGGCCGGAGGAGGAAAAACGCATAGGATCGATTCGGGCGGTAGTGAGCAATGCACGCCGGAGCGCGCGCCGTTTGGAAGAGCGGTCACGAGCGCTTCACCGCGACCCGCTCTTCACGCTCTCGGGGTCACATCGAACGGCGGCACTCGCGCAAAAAATTGCGCCCATTATACGCGCCGCGTTGTGGCGTTTTTGCGTTTTATGCGTACCTGTATGCCGGAAAATACAAATCAGCGCCAGGCTTCGATGACGATGCGCTTGAGGATGTGCAGCTTGCGATGGAGAAAATGCTCGGCGCCCGGGATCACGACCACTGGCAATTCCTGCGGCCGCGCCCAGTCGTAGACCGACGCGATCGGCACGGTGTCGTCGGTCTCGCCGTGAATCACGAGCGTGTTCTCGGGCACCGTCGCGACCTCCCAGCGGCTCGCGGCCGTGCCGACGAACACCATCCGCTCGATCTCCTTGCCCGCCTCGGCGAGCGCCTTCGCGACATGCGACAGCACGAACGTGCCAAACGAAAAGCCCGCGAGCACGAGGGGCAGATCGGCTTGCCCCGGCTGCGCGCGCATGTAGTCGATGACCGCGAGCAGATCGTCGCGCTCGCCGTGGCCGTTGTCGTGCTCCCCTTGCGTTTGCCCGACGCCGCGGAAATTCGAGCGGTACGTCGCGTAGTCGAGCTGCACGAACGTGCGCGCGAGTGTCTGCGCGACCTTGTTGTCCATCGAGCCGCCGAAGAGCGGATGCGGATGCGCGACGAGCGCGATGCCGCGCGGCGCGGCGCCTTCGTCGCGCACGGCGTCGGGCACGTCGAGCGCCACTTCGATCTTGCCGACGGGCCCGTCGATCAGGAATTTTTGCGTGTGGATATTCATTGCGTTGCGCGGCGGGTGTGCCGCGTGAGGTCGCGAAAGGTCAGGCAGCGGTCGATTGAAAGCCGATCGATCAGCGGTCGATCAACAAGCGCTCGACGACCTTGCCGTTAGCCAGATGCGAGTCGACGATCTCGTCGATATCGGCTTCGTCGACATAGGTGTACCAGGTGCCTTCCGGATACACGACGACGGTCGGCCCTTCCTCGCAGCGATCCAGGCAGCCTGACTTGTTGATTCGGACCTGGCCGGGGCCGGCCAAGCCCAGTTGCTTCACGCGCTTCTTCGCGTATTCCTGCATCGCCTGGGCGTTGCAGTTCGCGCAGCTCGGCCGCTCGGAGCCCGGTTCGCGCTGATTCAGGCAGAAGAACACGTGGTACTTGTAGAAGGAATCCATGGTGTCGGAGGTGTGGAGAAACGTCGGCCGGGCTTGGCGCTTGCGCCATGCCCGCAGGCACGGCGCCGCTTCAAGACGCTGCAAATCGACGCATCGGCGAAAAGTTGAGGAGGGTCCGGGCGATTATAGCGAGCGCGGCGCGACGCCGCTCTGCGCGAGACCGTTCAGGCGCAGCTAGCGGCCCTGCCGCCGATCACTTCACCGCGACGATCGGCGTCATGCCGAGCCACACGACGAGTTGCGAGACGAAATCGTCGCTCGCGGCGGCAAGTGCGCGCGCGCCGCCAGCGGCATCCGGCGTGCTCGAGGGTGCGCGCGCGACGAACGTGCGCTGGCCGAGCACCTTGCCGTCGAGCATCAGCGTCGCGCGCGCAGTGAGCGCGCCGTGGCTTTCCGATTCGCCGTCGAAGACCTGCTCGAACTCGTCGAGATCGACCTTCAGCACCGGCGCGTGCACGCCGTCGCCGCCCGTGAGCACCGTGCCGTGCGACGACAGCGCCGCGCGCAGGCGCTGCGTGAGCAACTGCGCGGGCGGCATCGTCCAATGGCTGGTCGCGTAGGTTGCGGTGCGCTGGCTGTCGGCGTAGCTCAGGCGATAGATGAGGCCGTCGCTGTTGAGGGTCTGCGGCGCGCTCACGTCGAGCACCTTGAACGGCGGCAGCGGTCCGGGCGATGTCGCCGGATTGGCGGGGCCGAGATCGTAGCGGATGTTCGCCACGGCAGCGGGCGTGCCGAGCGCGCAGCCGGCAAGCATGCCGGCCGTGAGCACGATCGTCGCAAACGCGCCGATCAGCTGCGGGGGGAAAAAAAATGATCGGTCAGTCGAGCGTGACATTGCAGTGTTCCTGACTTGGATTCTCAAATTCGGTCAATGGGCGGCAGCGTCTGCCTTCGGCCAGGCGAAGCCGGGCTCGCCCGGGCCGGGCGCCGCAGCGGGTGCGCCGAACAGCACGCTGCGCGGGCTCGTGCTGAACAGGTCCGCCGCGCGATCGACCGAGCGCACGGCGCTGCCGACATCGGTGGTCAACGCGTCGACGCGCGGCAGCGTCTCGTAGTTCACGCGCGCCGTCATGTCCTGCAGCGAAGCATCCATCGCCGAGAGCGCAGCACCCGCGCGATCCGCCGCGTCGCCGATCTTGTTCAGGTTCGTCACGAGCGGCCCGTTGTGGCCGTTCACTTGCTGGATCAGCGCGTTGGTCGACGCGAGCGTGCTGTCGAGCTGATCGAGCGTACCCGGCAGTTTCGACGCGACCGGAGCGGCCGCCTTGGCGAGCGTCGACACGTTGTCGGCCGCGCCTTGCACGCTTGCGAGCGTCGCCTTCAACTGGTCGCGCATATCGTCGGACATCATATTGTCCGCACGCTTTGCGACACTTTCGAGTTCGCGCATCACCACGTCGCCGCGCTCCTGCAACTGGTCGAGCAGACCCGGACGCATCGGTATCTGAGCGACGTTCTTCGCCGACGAGGGAAACGGCGTCAGATTGCGCCCGGTGTCTTCGAGCTGCACGAAGGCGATGCCCGTGACGCCTTGGAAACCGAGGCTGCCGTACGTGGAGTGCGTGATCGGCGCGGTCTTGTCGACGAGGATGCGGATCACGATCTGCCCGGGGTGCTCGCGATCGAAGTGGATCGACTGCACCTTGCCGACGTCGAGCCCGCGATAGCGGACGGCGGCATCGGTAAAGAGGCCGGTCACGTTCGTGCGCGCGATCAGGTCATACGGGATTCGCACCGAGCGGTCGATGTTGAACCAGAACACGGTCAGCGCTATCGCGATCGCCAATCCGATCGTGAAGAGCCCAGCCCAGAACGCATGTGATTTGTTTTCCATTCGCGGGTTCCCTTGCAGGCGGCTTCGCTCAATCCTGCAGTATTGCGGTTTCGGCGTACTTGGTGACGGCTCTCGCTATGATCGGCAAACCAGGCGGCACGCGAGCCGCTCACAGCGGCACTTCCGCCGACGCGGGCTCGAGCGCCGCCGGCGGCAGCTTCGCGCGGCGCTCGGGCGGCAGCGCCTGCAGTGCGCGCCGGCCGCGCAGGCCGAGAAAGTATTCCTTGATAAACGGATGGTCGACGTTGGCCGCCTCTTCGACAGGCGCCGCCACGAGCACCTTGCGATCGGCGATCACGGCGACCCGGCTCGACAGCGCGACCATCGTGTCGAGATCGTGCGTGACCATGACGACCGTCAGTCCAAGCGCGCGATGCAGCGTCGCGATCAGCTCGACGAACTCGTCGGACGCGCGCGGATCGAGCCCGGCGGTCGGCTCGTCGAGAAACAGCAGCTCCGGTTCGAGCGCAAGCGCGCGCGCAATGCCGACGCGCTTGATCATCCCGCCCGAGAGCGCCGCCGGCATCTTCGATGCGTGCTTGCACGGCAGCCCGACCATTTCCAGCTTGAGCATGACGATGTCGCGGAGCAGCCCGGCCGGCACCTTGCCGAGCTCGCGGATCGGCTGCGCGACGTTGTCGAACACCGAGAGCGACGAGAACAGCGCGCCCTGCTGAAACAGCATGCCGGAGCGGCTGCGCATCACATGCGCCTCCTCCGGATCGATCTTCGCGGTGTCCTCGCCGAATACCCTGATGGTGCCGGAAGTCGGCCGCTCGAGGCCGAGGATCTGGCGCACGAGCGTCGTCTTGCCCGACCCCGAGCCGCCGACGATCGACACGATCTCGCCGCGCCGAACGTCGAAATTCAGGTTCTCGTGAATGATGTTGCGGCCGTAGCGCTTGGTCAGGTCGCGCACTTCGATCACCGGCTCGGCGATCTCCGGCGGCGGCTGGTTGCGAACGGCGGGGGCGAGCGGTGCGGTCATCCGAGTCCCACGTTCTGAAAGAGAATCGCAAACACGGCGTCGGCGAGGATCACGACCGTGATGGACGTGACGACCGAGGTCGTCGTGCCTTCGCCGAGGCTCTGCGAGTTCGCCTTGATGCGAAAGCCGAAGTGGCACGCGACGATCGCGATCAGCATGCCGAACGCGACGCCCTTGCCGAGCCCGATCCCCAGGTTCGCGATCGGCACCACGCCGGGCAGCGCACGCGCGAAGTACGACATGTCGATGCCGAGCACGAGCTTCGCGGCGAGCGCGCCGCCCAGGAGGGCGACGATGTTGGTCCACATGACGAGGAGCGGCATCGCCAGGCCGAGTGCGATCACGCGCGGCAGGATGATGCGCAGGCCGTGCGGGATGCCCATCACGCGCATCGCGTCGAGCTCTTCGGTGACGCGCATCACGCCGATCTGCGCGGTGATCGCCGAGCCCGAACGCCCTGCGACGAGAATCGCCGAGAGCACCGGCCCCAGCTCGCGGATCACCGACAGCCCGAGGATGTTGACGATGTACTGGTTCGCGCCGAAGAGGCGCAATTGCTGCGCGGACAAGTAGGAGAGCACGATGCCGATCAGGAACGCGACGAGCGCGGTGATCGGCAGCGCCTGCGCGCCGGTGCTGTAGACGTTCGCGGAGATCTCCGTCCACGGCATCGTCTTGGGCTTCTTCACCACCGAGATCAAGTCGAGCACGACGCGGCCGAACATCTCGACGCCGCCCTGCAAGTGCTCGAAGAACGCGAAGATCGACAGCCCCAGGCGCGTGACCGGGTCGGTGCGCTCGACCGGCTCCGCCTCCTCGCGCTGGCTGTCGAGCAAGGCGATGCGCTCGAAGATGTCGCGCTGCGTATCGGTGAGCTCGATGCGCTCCGGCAGCTTGCGCCCCCAGACGCTCCACAGCGCCTGACCGCCCACGTGATCCATCCGTTCGATCGCCAGCAAATCCCATTGGCCGCGCGCCGGCTCGCGCTGCGCGCGCAGGCGCGCCATGGCGCCCGTGCCGCGGTCGCGATCGCGCGCGAGGGCAAGTGCCGTCCACTGCCCGGACAGCCGGATGATCTTGCCTGCACCGCCGGCATCGACTCGCAGGCCAGGTGGGGTATCGAAGTTCAAGGATCGGGCATCGATGCGAAAAGGGACAGAGGCCATTGTAGCGAACCCGCTGTCGTTGGTCCGTCAGGTCGCACCCTGTCGCTACAATACGCTTCATGAACGACACCCACTCCCTTTTTGCTTCGGGCGGCGCGTCCGCCGGGGCCAACGGCGCCCGGCGCATCGACCGCCGGCGCGCCGCCGAGCGCTTCGCACCCGCCGTGCGCAAGTGGACGATCGAGATCGTCGACGAAACCGGCTCGACCAATGCCGATTTGATGTCGGAACTGAAGGGCCTTTCGCGCGACGCATTCGCCCTGCACGTCCCGGCCGTGCGCGTCGCGTACCGCCAGACCGCCGGACGCGGACGCCAAGGACGCTCGTGGTTCGGCGAACCGGGCAACGCGCTGATGCTCTCGCTCGGCTGCGTGCTGCCTCGGCCGCTCGAAGGGCTTGCGGGATTGAGCCTCGCCGTCGGCACGGCGCTCGTCGACGGATTGCGCACGCTGCCGCTCGCGGGCGAGGCGAATGTCGCGCTGAAATGGCCGAATGATGTCTTGCTCGACGGCGGCAAGCTCGCCGGCATCCTGATCGAAACCGCGTGGAACACGCCGGAAGCGAGCGCCGTCGTGATCGGCGCGGGCATCAACGTGCAAGGCGCCGAAGCGCTCGCCGCGCAGGTCGAAGCGCAGCAGGCCGGCGTCGCGGCGCAGGCGCGCGCGACACGGCCCGCGGCGCTCTCCCAAGCGTGGTCCGGCGCCAATCTCACGGATACGTTCATTGCCGTGCTCAACGCGCTCGACGGCGCGCTCGCACGCTTTTCGTCAGAGGGATTCGCGCCGTTCGCCGAGCGCTGGTCGGGGTATCACGCGTACGCGGGCCGCGAGGTCGTGCTGCTCGAACACGGCGCCGAAGTGGCGCGCGGCATCGCGCGCGGCGTCGACGCACTAGGCCAGCTCCTGCTCGACACCGCAGACGGCGTGCGGCCGATCGCGACCGGCGACGTCTCGCTGCGCCTCGCGGAGAACACCTAGATGAAACACCCCCCACGCTCTCTGGCTTTGCATGGGACCGGAGTAAGCGCTAAAAGCGCCAACTCCGGATCGACACGTTCGCTGCCCGCTCCCCCAATCCCCCAATCCCCCAATCCCCCAAGGGGACTTCCTACGGGGCGGGGGACTTCCTACGGGGCGGGGGACTTCCTACGGGGCGCGGGACTTCCATCGGGGCGCGAGGGGGCGTCTCAGTACGCTCGGGGCGGCCCGGCACGTACTGAGGTAAGCGGCGCACCGTTCCTGCTGATCGACGCGGGCAACAGCCGGGTCAAGTGGGCGCTCGCCGATGCGAACGGCGCGCTGCTGCAAAGCGGCGTCTTCGCGCACGAGCCGGCCACAGCCGTTGCGGCGCTCGCCGACGAGCCCGCCTGGTCGTCGGTGCCGGCGCCGGGCAGCGCGTGGATCTCGAACGTTGCCGGCGATGCCGTCGCCGCCCGGCTCGCGGCGCTGATCGACCTGCATTGGCCTCGTCTGCCGCGCACGACGATCCGCTCGGCCAAGCAGCAATGCGGCGTGACGAACAGCTACCCCGAACCCGCGCGGCTTGGCAGCGACCGCTGGGCCGGGATGATCGGCGCGCGCGCGGCGTTTCCCGGCGAGCACCTGCTGATCGCCACGCTCGGCACCGCGACGACGCTCGAAGCCTTGCGAGCGGACGGCCTCTTCGCAGGCGGCCTGATCGCGCCGGGCTGGTCGCTGATGATGCATTCGCTCGGCGAGCACACGGCGCAGCTGCCAACGCTCTCCGCTGCGTCGGCACGCCGCCTGATCGACGGCAACGGCGCGCGCGAGTGGTTCGCGACCGACACGCCGCACGCTTTATCGGCGGGGTGCCTGCTCGCGCAGGCGGGATTGATCGAACGCGCGTGGCGCGAATCGAGCGACGCGTGGAACGCGCCGGTGCGGCTCGTGCTGGGCGGCGGCGCCGCCGAGGAAGTCGCGCCGGCGCTTTCCGTGCCGCATACGCGGCATGACGGGCTCGTGCTGGCCGGCCTCGCGCTGATCGCGGCGGCGGGCGACGAAGCCTGAGCCGGCGCCTGGCGGCTTCGCGCGACAAGCGAGGCTCGGCGTGTCGCGCCGAGCCGATGAAAGTCTCACTTATTTGATGGAGAGCCCAACAATGCTGCGCTGGCTGGTCGCCATTCTCTTTCTCGCCAACCTGCTCGCGTTCGTGTTCGCGAGCGGCTTGCTCGGCGCGCTGCCCGCTTCCGGCGAGCGCGAGCCGAGTCATCTGAACCGGCAGATTCATCCCGACTGGCTGACCGTGCAGCCGGTATCGACGGCCGATGCGACGGATCAGGCCGTGGTCGGCGGCCCGGCGCCCGTTGCGCGCGTTCAGGCGTCGACGCTCGGGCAATAACGCGTAGGGCCTGTTCCCGCTAATAACAGGCCCTAGTTGCCGAACGTCCGAACTTTCTTGAGCAAGGCCGTCGTCGAACGCTCGTGTTCGAACGGGATGGCAAGCGCCTTGCCGCCCCAGCCGCGCACGAGCGCGGATTCCGGCAGCGTGTCCATGTCGTAGTCGCCGCCCTTCACGAGAACGTCGGGGCGCACGGCCTCGATCAGATCGACCGGCGTCTTCTCGTCGAATCGCACTACCCAGTCGACGCTTTCCAGCGCGGCAAGCAGCGCCATGCGGTCGTCCTCGTGATTGATCGGCCGATCGTCGCCCTTGCCCAGCATCCGCACCGACGCATCGCTGTTCACGCCGACGATCAGGCATGCGCCCAGCGCCTTGGCGTCCGCCAGGTAGGTGACGTGACCGCGATGCAGGATGTCGAAGACGCCGTTCGTGAAGACGACGGGCCCTTTGAGCGAAGGGCGAAGCTGGACGAGCGCTTCACGCGCAATGAGCTTGCGCTCGAAAGTGGCGGGCTTTTTACTCGGAAATATCACGCGGGCTGGTGCGCCGAACCTTGCTCGGCTTGCAGACGCGCCGTGACTTCCTTGCGATAGCGGTTCAGTTCCTGCGCGGTCGTGAACGTGCGCTCGAACAGCAGCGACAGGTTGTGCAGAATGCGCTCGACCACCTTCTTCTCCCAGCCGTCGTCGAAGCGGATCTGCTCGTCGAGCCAGCGCTCGAGCCACTCGGGATCGGGCAGGCGCGACTGGATCGTATCGCGCGGGAACAGCGACTGGTTCACATGCAGATTCGTGGGGTGCAGCGGCTTTTCGGTGCGGCGCGCCGACGCCATCAGCACGCCGATCTTCGCGAACGCCGCGCGCGCGACGTCGCCGAAATTGCTCATCGCCTTCTTCATGTAGCGCAGGTACGCGCCGCCATGCCGCGCTTCATCGCGCGAGATCGTTTCGTAGATGTGCTTGATGACCGGCTCGGTGTGCCATTCGGCGGCACGGCGGTACCAGTGGTTGAGGCGGATTTCGCCGCAGAAGTGCAGCATCAGCGTTTCGAGCGGCGGCGCCGGATCGAACTCGAAGCGCACCGCATGCAGTTCCGCTTCGGTCGGCGCCAGCTCGGGCTTGAAGCGGCGCAGGTACTCCATCAGCACGAGCGAATGCTTCTGCTCTTCGAAGAACCACACGCTCATGAACGCCGAAAAATCGCTGTCGTGATGATTGTCGCGCAGGAACATTTCCGTTGCGGGCAACGCGGACCACTCGGTGATCGCGTTCATCTTGATGGTCTGCGCCTGCTCGTCGGTCAGGAGCGACGCGTCGAACTTGTCCCAGGGAATGTCTTTCTCCATGTCCCATCGGACGGACTCGAGCGATTTGTAAAGTTCCGGATAAAGCATGGTGTTCATCGTCCCACCCCTGTTCTGCACATTGTGACGCCTGTTCTTAACGCTTAACTGTTGCTGCAAACGTACCAATCCACCCGCCATTGCAGCCAAGATTTCAATTTTACGCGGTAATCGAGCCGTCGGACGCACGATGTCCGAAGAAGCTTCCGCGAAGCTTTGCCCTCGTTGCAAGAAGCGGACACTTCGTGCAGACAGGCACGGATCACGGTGCGGAATGCCTTGTACTTGTGATAGCGCCGGTTTTGCGTTGCCGGCTGCGTACCGTGGGAGCCAAGCAGTGGGAGCCTAGCGGCGACCGTTGAACGACGGCGCGACGGGCCGCCAGAAGTGGCTGATTCCGGGTGTTTCCACACTTCACGCCAACGGGCCCAGAGCTTTCACAATGATAGCACGCCGGCCTTGCGCCAGAAGGCGCAGAGGCGTGCCAGGCGCGGCTGTCGGCCGTTAAGTCAGGGTTCGCTTCGGCGGTCGCCGTTTCTGCCCGCGTGCTCCGCCGTCTCGATCCACTGCACCAGCTGCCCCCGGCAGGCGAGCGCATCCCGGTAGCCGAGTTCGATCAGTTCGCGCGCAAACTCGGACTCGAACAGCAGATAGCTCGCAAACGCCGCGCCCGCCGCGCGATTGCCGCCGACCGCGCCCAAGAGGCCGCGCACCGTCAGCGGCAGCCGCTTCAAATGGCGCGCCGCGATCAGCTCGATCCGCTCGGACGGCGCGATCGCGAGCACGTCGACGTGACGCCAGCCGCTTTCCGGCTCCACCTGGTGCGGCAGGTGCCGGACCATGCCGTTGATGTGCTCGATACGCTCGATGTCTGCGCCGATCGAGTCGAGAAAGACGCTCGCGAGCACCTGCTGTCCGATCTGCGCGAGCGACGGGTAGCCGCTTTCGACGCCGGCCGCCGCCGGCACTTCGGGCCGCGGCGCGGCCGCGCCGAGCACGACGATGCGGTCCGCGCCGAAGTGGATCGCCGGCGAGAGCGGTGCGACCTGGCGGATCGAGCCGTCGCCGAAAAATTCGGTCCGCCCGTCGAGTTCGAGCGGCACCGCCGGAAAGATGAACGGAATCGCCGACGACGCCAAAAGATGCGCCGAATCGAGCGCGACCATGCGCGCCGTGCGCTGCGCGCGCCGCCATGAGTGAATCGGCTCGTCCGCTTGGTAGAAGGTCAGATGCCGGCCGGTGGAATAGCTGAGCGCGGTGATCGACAGCGCGTGCAGCGCGCGCGTGTCGAGCATCTGCTCGATGCGATGGAAGCTGAGCGCCCCGCGCAGCAGATGCGTGAGCGGCGCATTGTCGAAAAGCGCGCGCGGCGAGCGGCGCACGGCCCAGCCGAAACTCATCGCCGCGAGCCAGCGCGCACCGGCCGCGGCGACGCCGGGCCAATCGGTGCGATACACCTGGTGCGCGCGGATGTTCGACCAGAACTCGATCAGGCGATCGGCGCCGTGCTTGAAATCGTCGGCGTGACTGGCGATCGACGTTGCGTTGATCGCGCCAGCCGACGTGCCGCAGATG
Source organism: Trinickia mobilis (assembly GCF_017315705.1). GTDB lineage: Bacteria > Pseudomonadota > Gammaproteobacteria > Burkholderiales > Burkholderiaceae > Trinickia_A > Trinickia_A mobilis. The sequence continues at coordinate 16,403 of NZ_JAFLRF010000035.1, forward strand.
ATGGTGAACGGCGTCGCGCGGCGTGCCGGATCGACGCCGCGGCCGATTTCGGCGAGCGCCTTGAGCGCACCGACCTGGTAAGCAGCGCGCGCGCCGCCGCCCATCAGGACGAGCGCGAGCCGCACGATGCAACGATCGAAAGGCTGGCGCCGGCGCGCATCATGTGAGTATTCCCGCGCTTATTTGTCGTCGTTCGGCGAGCCCGCCGCCTTGGCGGCGGACTTGGGCGCAGCGCGTTTCGCCGCAGGCCGCTTGGGCGCTGCCGTCTTTTCGGACTCGCCCGTTGTCTTGCCGGTAGCCGCCTTCGCGGCAGCCTGCGCTTCCTGCTCGGCATCCTTCGCGAACTCGGCCACGTCCGATGCTTCCGCGTGCTCGGCGCCGGGCGCCGCGCCCGGCTGCGCCATCGCGAACTGCGCCAACTGGTTGAACTGCGTTTGCAGCAGATTCCACCAGACGGACGGATCGAACGGCGCCGCACTGGGCGCACTGTCCGCCGCGGGCTCGTCTTTCGGCAGTGCCGCGCGGTTCGCAGCCGCATCGGGCTGTGCATTCGGCGCCGCCGCGGCCGGCCGTGCCCAAGACGCGGTCTCCTCGGCCGCCTTCGCCGCCGCCCCTTGCGCACCCTGAGCCGCCTGCTCCATCGACGCCTGCGCGAACGAGCCGAACGCGCGCAGCGTCGCGAGCGTCGCGCGCTGCACCTCGAGCCCCTGGATCGCGGACTGCAGCATGTTCAGATTGAGCTTGAGCCACTGCTCGACCGCGCGCATATCGGTGATGCGCTTGTCGAGCTCCTCGACGCTCATGAGCGGACTCATCATGTCCGACATCACGGACAGCGACGGCCCGAGCCCCCTCGCGGCGCCCGGCTGCATGCCTGGAAACGCCGACCCGAACGGCGTGAGACGCATCATGTCCCACATCTGGTCGAGCATCTCGGCAGGCGGAAAACCCGGGAAGCCGGGAAAAGGCGGCGTCGCGCCGGCGGTATTGGTCATTTGCGTTTCTCCGTTTGACTCAATCGAAAACCAGGCAGTCCAGGTTCAATCGATCATACCTTGTGCGCGCCGCTCCGGCGGCAACTGCGCCGGCCTCAGAACGGATCGCCGCCCGGAAAATCCGGCGCGCGCCGCTCGCGCAGCGAACGCACGCCTTCGTGCACGTCCGGCCCCGAAAAGCCCATGAATTCGAGCGCGAGCGACGTGTCGAACGACGGCCCCGCCATGCGCAGCCAGTTGTTCAGCGCGTACTTGGTCCAGCGGATCGCGGTCTGCGAGCCGTTCGCGAGCTTGGTCGCGACTTCGAACGCCTTCGGCAGCAAATCGTTGTCGTCGACCGCGAGCGACACGAGGCCGATGCGCTCCGCTTCCTCGCCGCTCACCGGCTCGCACAGCATCAAGTAGTACTTCGCCTTCGCCATCCCGCACAGAAGCGGCCAGACGATCGCCGCGTGATCGCCGGCCGCGACGCCCAAGCGCGTGTGGCCGTCGATGATGCGCGCGCTTTTCGCCGCGATCGAAATGTCGGCGAGCAGCCCGGCGACGAGCCCCGCGCCGACCGCCGGCCCGTGCATCGCCGACACGATCGGCTTGCCGCAATTGATCACGTTGTAGACGAGATCGCGCGCCTCGCGCCAGACGCGCGCGCGCACGTCGAAGTGCGTCGCCATTTGCTCGACGAGGTGCAGATCGCCGCCCGCCGAGAAACCCTTGCCCTCGCCGCGGATCACGGCGACGCGCGTCTCGGGATCGCGGTCGACGTCGCGCCAGATGTCGGCCAGCTCGCGGTGCATCTGCTCGTCGGCGGTGGCGAGGTTGCTCTTGTTCGCGCCCTCGCCGCTCATCACGATTTCGAGGATGCCGTGCGGATGCCGGCGCAGGCGCAATGACTTGTAGTGGGCATAGAAGGTAGCGTCGTTCATGGCCGTGTCCTGCGGGGCGCTGCGCCCGGGTGTCGATGAATTCATGGTAGGCGTTAATCGAATGTCGATGAGATTTGCCTGCGCGTGTCGAAAGGGGCGCGGTGCGACGCTCAGCGCGCTTGATACACCCACTTGCCGCCGACGATCTCGACCATCACGCGGGCGCGCTGATCGAGCCCGAGGTGATCGGTCGCGCTCATGTCGACGACGCCGTTCGTGTCGGCGAGCCCGTGCGTCGCTTCGAGCGCATCGCGCAGCGCGTGGCGGAACGCCGGCGTGCCGGGCGCGCCGCGCTTCAGCGCGACCGGTATGGCGCCGGCGAGCAGCATCCCCGCATCCCAGGCGTACGCGCCGAACGCCGACACGCTGCCCGCGCCGTGCTGCGCTTCAAAACGCGCGATGTAGCCGAGCGCGACGCGCTTGGCCGGGTGGTCGTTCGGCAATTGCGCAGCGACAAGCACGGGGCTCGCGGGCAGGAACGTGCCGTTGCAGTCGGCGCCGCACACGCGCAGGAAGTCGTTATTGCCGACGCCGTGGTTGTGATAGATCTTGCCCTTGTAGCCGCGCTCGACGAGCGTCTTCGGCGGCAGCGCGGCAGGTGTGCCGGCCGCGCCGACGACGACCGCGTCGGGCTTCGCCGCCATGATCTTGAGCACCTGCCCCGTCACGCTCGGATCGGTGCGGCTGAAGCGCTCGCTCGCGACGATCTCGATGTGATGGATCTGCGCGAACTTCGCGACTTCGGCGTAGAACGTCTCGCCGAGCGCGTCGGCCTGGCCGATGTAGGCGATCGTCTTCACGCCGTGGTTGCTCGCGTGCTCGGCGATTGCCGAGGCCATCATCGCGTCGGTTTGCGGCGTCTTGAACATCCAGTGGCGCTTCGCGTCGACGGGCTCGATGATCTTCGCCGACGAGGCGAGCGAGATCGCAGGCGTCTCGCCGCTTGCGACCGTATCGAGCATCGCGAGCGTGTTGGGCGTCGTCGACGAACCAATGATTGCGTCGACGTGCTGCTCAGAGATCAGCTTCTGCGTGTCCTGAACGGCTTGCGTGGTGTCGGAGGCGTCGTCGAGCACGACGTATTCGACTTTCTGCCCGGCGATTTCGCGCGGCAGCATCAGGGCGGTATCGCGCGCCGGAATGCCGAGCGACGCGGCGGGCCCGGTCAGCGACAGCACGAGGCCGATCTTGACCTGCGCGAGCGCCAGCGCGGGCGCGAACGCCGCAGCGGCGGCGGCGCATCGAATGGCAAAGCGTGAAAGGCACGGCGCTACCGAGGGGAATCGCTGCATCCCAGTCTCCTTTTCGTCGTTGTTATTGCGTGGAACGGCTTGGAAATGCTTGGCATTGCGATAGGCGCCCAAGTGTAGCGAAGCGCCCTCGATGCGGCATCGGGCGAAACCCGGCGCCCGATGCCGCCCGCTACGGCTTTGCGCGCACCGCTGCCGCCTCGGCGGCAGCGCGTCCGCTTCGCTTAACTTGCGCCGTCGAGCGGCGCGACCGATTGCTCGATCGAACCGAAAATCGACTTGCCCGCCTCGTCGAACATCTCGATCTTCACGGTGTCGCCGTACTTCATGAACTCGGTCTGCGGCGCGCCGTGCTCGATCGTCTCGACGCAGCGCTTCTCGGCGATGCAGCAGTAGCCGCGCTTGGCGTCCTGGTTCGAGACCGTGCCCGAGCCGACGATCGATCCGGCGCGCAGGTTGCGCGTCTTCGCCGCGTGCGCGATCAATTGGCCGAAGTGAAACACCATGTCGACGCCGGCATCCGGCTGGCCGACTTTCTTGTCGTTCCAGTGGACGATCATCGGGCGGTGCACGCGTCCTTCGCGCCAATGCTCGCCGAGTTCGTCGGGCGTGACGGCGACCGGCGAAAACGACGTCGCCGGCTTGCTCTGGAAGAAGCCGAAGCCCTTGGCAAGCTCGGCCGGGATCAGGTGGCGCAGCGACACGTCGTTCGCGAGCATGAGCAGCCGCACGCCCTTTAGCGCCTGGTCGGGCGTCGCGCCCATCGGCACGTCGGACGTGATCGCCGCGACTTCCGCTTCGAAATCGATGCCGAACGCCTCGGATGCGCAGACGATGTCGTCCTTCGGCCCGATGAAATCATCGCTGCCACCCTGGTACATCAGCGGATCGGTCCAGAATTCGGGCGGCATCTCGGCGCCGCGCGCGCGCCGCACGAGCTCGACATGGTTCACGTAGGCGGAGCCGTCGGCCCATTGGAATGCACGCGGCAGCGGCGCCATGCAGTCCTTCGCGTCGAACGAGAACGTGTGGCGCGCGCGGCCCTGGTTCAGCGCGTCGTACAGATCGTGGAGTTGCGGCGCGTAGAACGGCCAGTCGTCGAGCGCGCGCTGCAGCGTCGGTGCGATCGCGTCGGCAACGGCGGCAGTGCGCAGGTCACGGGAGACGACGATCAGTTGGCCGTCGCGCGAGCCGTCCTTCAGCGTGGCAAGTTTCATAGGAGGATTGGGGCAGTTGTAGTGACGATAGAGGGAATCTATTTTACGATGGTGAATCCGCGAGGCCAAAGCCGCATCGGCGATTCGTACGATGGGTACGATGTTCGTACGACGCCCGCGCGCAGTCGGCCTTGCACCGCTTCACTTCCGCGCCTGTGCGCCTCGCTCATGTCCGCCTCCGACCGCTTCGGCACCGCCAAAGCCTCGCTCGATCCCCCCACCGCGGCCGATCCGGCCGACGACGACCTCATCGAATCGGCCGACGACACCGGCGAGGAAAAAGTCCGCTCGGGGATTCAATCGATCGAAGTCGGCTTTCGCCTGCTCGAGGTGCTCACTCACGAGCCGCGCGCCATGATGCTGCGCGATCTCGCGCAGCGCGCCGGGATGAGCCCGGCGAAGGCGCACCGGTATCTGGTGAGCTTCCAGCGGCTTGGCGTGGTCGCGCAAGACCCCGTGTCGGGCCGCTACGAGCTGGGCGGGTTCGCGCTGCAGATGGGGCTTGCGCGTCTCGCGCGCGTCGATGGCGTGAAGCTCGCGCGCCTTGCGCTCGCCGACCTGCGCGAGCGGCTCGACCAGACCTTGGGCATCGCGGTGTGGGGCAACCAGGGGCCGACCGTCGTGCATTGGACCGAATCGAGCCATCCGGCCAAGGCGTCGCTGAAGCTCGGCGACGTGATGCCGCTGCTCGGTTCCGCGACCGGGCTCCTCTTCGCCGCGTATCTGCCGCGCAGCAAGACCGACGCGCTGATCGAGCGCGAACTCGCCGATTCCCGGCGTTCGGCGTATGGCAACGGGCCGCGCACGGCCGAGCAGGTCGAGCGCGCGCTCGCCGAAGTGCGCGAGCACGAGGGCGCGCGCGTCGAAGGCATGCTGCTGCCGACGATTCACGCGTTCTGCGTGCCGGTGTTCGATGCCGAGGGCGAACTCGCGCTCGGGCTGATCGCGCTCGGACACGAAGGCGTGTTCGATATCCGTTGGGAGGGTGAAATCGCCGTGGAGCTGCGCGCTTGCGCGAAGAAGCTCTCGTATGAACTCGGGTATAGTCCGACGCCACGGTAGCCCCGAGCGCGCCGCTGGGCGGTTGCCGGAGACGGCTCGGTCGACGCGCGCTCCAGCGCTGGGTGCGGGTGCAAGTTTTGCGCGAGCGGAACATCGTCATTTCGCTCGCAGTCGAAACCGTTCGCTCTCCTTCTACGTTCACGCCGCGCTGACCTAGCAGCCTGTTCACGCGCCGAACCATCGGGCGCCCTAACGTTTCGACCCATTTTTGTAAAAACTGCCGGTTTTCATGTCGACCACCCTCACCAAGCCCGCTACCGTCGCTGCGCGCGAGCCTCGCGCGCCGTCGCCGCGCGGCTGGCGCTGGGCCGCGGTGCTCGTCGCGGTGCTCGCGATGCACTGGGTCGCGGGAGTGTGGTTCGAGCGCCATCGCGACACGTTCACATCGACCGATGAGACGCGCGCCCCCATTCAAGCCGCGCTGCTGACACCGCAGCGCATCGAGCGCAAACCCGCGAGCGCGGCGCTGCATCCGGCGCCCGCTGCGCACGCGAGCAAGCCGCGCGCAGCGGACGAGCATGTGCTGAGCGCGATCCATCCCCAGGCGGCGCCCCAAACAGCGACGACAGTGGCCGCATCGGAGGCCGCCGCGGCAAGCGCCCCCGCGGCCGGCAGCGCTGCCGGCGGCACCGCTGCCGGCGGCACGGCAGCCAGCGACGCCCGCCCAAGCGACGCCGTAGCCGCACAGCCGGCCCCGGGCCTCAAATTCTCCGTCCCGCCGTCGGGCGACCTGAACTACGACACGTTCTATAACGGCGTGCAGAATCAGCCGGGCACGATCCACTGGTCGAGCGACGGCCAGAGCTACGAAATGGTGGTATCGGTGCCGCTGCCGTTCGTCGGCACGTTCTCCTACTCGAGCCATGGCCGTATCGACGCCTTCGGTCTCGCGCCGGAGCAATACATCGAAAAACGCGGCCGCCGTCCCGAAGACGTGACGATCTTCAATCACACGACGAAGCAAATCGCGTTCACGAAGACGCCGGCCGCACTTGCGCTCCCCGACGGCGCGCAGGACCGCTTCAGCGTCGTGATGCAGCTCGCGAGCCTCGTGCGCGGCGACCCGGACACGTACCGGCCAGGCGTCACCCGCCAGTTCTACGTGGCGGATAACGACAGCGGACAGATCTGGCCGATCGAGACGATCGGAGACGAAACGGTCCGCACCCGCGACGGCTTCGTCGCTGCCCGCCACTTCATGCGCCTGCCGCGCCAGGACGGCGACAAGCGGCGCATCGACGTGTGGCTCGCGCCGTCGCTCGGCTGGCTGCCGGTGCGCATCCTGCAAACGGAACCGAACGGCACGCAGTTCGAGCTTCTGTGGCGCGGCAAGCTCGCCGCGTCCGCCACCGCCGGCGCCCAAGGCACGGAAGATGCGAACAGTACGGTCAGCGCTGGCACCTCCGCTAACAGCGGTGAGGCGTTTACCCACGACAAGCCCTGATCGCGCCGGCGCCTGACTCGGCCGACCCCAAGCGCCGCAAGCGCCGAACGCCGACTGAGCTCTTTTGCCGCAAGGCCACGAACGATTCGCAACACCCCGGTCTAACCTGCAGGCCCGGAAAAATTTGCAAAGTCGCGCCGGGCCCACCCCTTGAAATTCCACACTACCTGCTCCATGTAGGCGGCAGAAAGGCCAGGAGCCAACCGGAATAAGGAGTGTCGCCATGCAAATGATCTACAACAGCCCGAACTACTGCGTCGTCGAATTTCCGCCGCAAGACGGCCACCTCGCGATGAAGGCGGGTGGCTACGAGATCGTCGACAAGAACACGCAGCGGGAAATTTTTATCGAAGGCGCAATGGCCGCTCGCTTTCGCGAGCATGTCCAACGTTTGATCGAGGAAGAGCCGTCGCTTGATGAAGTCGATGAGTTTCTGGGGCAGTTCGATAGTCTGATGAACCAGCCTGTGGTGCTTCACTAAGGTACCGCGCGCAGGCACCTCACTCAGGCTCACTCAGGCGGCCAAGCATGGCGGCCGCAACCGGAACCCCGTTCCTTGCCGGACGGGGTTTTTCTTTGTCGACCGGAGTTAGTGCTTCAGCACTTACTCCGGTCCCATGCAAGGCGATCGACCCGAGTTAGTGCTTCAGCACTTACTCCGGTCCCATGCAAAGCGGTCGACCCGAGTTAGCGCTTTGGCTGTCGCCCCTCCTCAGCCGGCACGGCCCGCAACCGCTACAATGGCACACTTCCCGTACATGCCGGCGCAAGCCCTCGTTTGATATGAACCAGCCCGTCTCCACCGCTGCCGTCCGGCGCGCGACGCACTACACGCGCGGCGCTGCGCTGCCCGCGCTGCTCGAAACGCGCATCCTGATTCTCGATGGTGCGATGGGCACGATGATCCAGCGCCACAAGCTCGACGAAGCCAGCTATCGCGGCGAGCGCTTCAAGGACTATTCGCGCGACATCAAGGGCAACAACGAACTGCTGTCGCTCACGCAGCCGCAGATCGTCAGCGAGATTCACGAGCAGTATCTCGCGGCGGGCGCGGACATCATCGAGACCAACACCTTCGGCGCGAGCACCGTCGCGCAGGCCGACTACGGGATGGAATCGCTCGCGGCCGAAATGAACGTCGAGTCCGCGAAGCTCGCGCGCGCCGCCTGCGACAAGTATTCGACGCCCGATAAACCGCGCTTCGTCGCGGGCGCGATCGGGCCGACGCCGAAGACGGCGAGCATCTCGCCCGACGTCAACGACCCCGGCGCGCGCAACATCACCTTCGACGAATTGCGCGCAGCGTACTACGAGCAGGCGAAGGGCTTGCTCGACGGCGGCGCCGACTTGTTCCTCGTCGAGACGATCTTCGACACGCTCAACGCCAAGGCCGCGCTGTTCGCTTTGGACGAGCTCTTCGAAGACACCGGCGAGCGGCTGCCGATCATGATCTCGGGCACCGTTACCGACGCATCGGGCCGCATTCTGTCGGGGCAGACAGTCGAAGCGTTCTGGAATTCGCTGCGTCACGCGAAGCCGCTCATGTTCGGCCTGAACTGCGCGCTCGGCGCGGCGCTGATGCGGCCGTACATCGCGGAATTGTCGAAGCTCTGCGACGCATACGTGTCGTGCTATCCGAACGCCGGCTTGCCGAACCCGATGAGCGACACCGGCTTCGACGAAACGCCTGACGTCACCTCCGGCTTGCTCAAGGAATTCGCGCAGGCAGGCCTCGTGAACGTCGCGGGCGGCTGCTGCGGCACGACGCCGGAGCACATCGCCGCCATTGCCCGCGCGCTCGCCGAAGTGAAGCCGCGCAAATGGCCGAGCCAGTATCGCGACGTGGCTTGAGCGTCGTCAGCGTCACTTGAGTCCAAGCCACTTGAGTCCAAGCCGAATCCGAACCGTCCGGCGCCACACGAAACCCCTTCTCCTTCTAACACCGCACTCGCCATGACCGATCACCCGATGCGCCTGTCCGGCCTCGAGCCGTTCAACGTCACTTCAGGAACGCTCTTCATCAACGTCGGCGAACGCACGAACGTGACCGGCTCGAAGGCGTTCGCGCGCATGATCCTCAACGGCCAGTTCGACGAAGCGCTTGCCGTCGCGCGCCAGCAGGTCGAGAACGGCGCGCAGGTCATCGACGTCAACATGGACGAAGCGATGCTCGATTCGAAAGCGGCGATGGTGCGCTTCATGAATCTGATCGCGTCCGAGCCGGACATCGCGCGCGTGCCGATCATGATCGACTCGTCGAAGTGGGAGGTGATCGAAGCGGGCTTGAAGTGCGTGCAGGGCAAGGCGATCGTCAACTCGATTTCGCTCAAGGAAGGCGAGGACGCCTTTCGGCATCACGCGAACCTCATCCGCCGCTATGGCGCCGCAGCCGTCGTGATGGCGTTCGACGAGCAAGGCCAGGCCGATACGTTCGCGCGCAAGACCCAAATCTGCAAGCGCTCTTACGACTTCCTCGTGAACGAAGTCGGCTTTCCGCCCGAGGACATCATCTTCGATCCGAACATCTTCGCCGTTGCGACCGGCATCGAAGAGCACAACAACTACGCGGTCGACTTCATCGAAGCGACCCGTTGGATCAAGCAGAACCTGCCGTACGCGAAGGTGAGCGGCGGCGTGTCGAACGTGTCGTTCTCGTTTCGCGGCAACGACCCGGTGCGCGAAGCGATCCACACCGTGTTCCTCTACTACGCGATCCAGGCGGGGATGGACATGGGCATCGTCAACGCGGGCCAGCTGGGCGTCTACGCGGAGCTCGACCCCGAGTTGCGCGAGCGCGTCGAGGACGTGATCCTGAACCGCCGCGACGACGCAACCGATCGTCTCCTCGAAATCGCCGACAAGTTCAAGACCGGCGCCGCGAAGAAGGAAGAAAACCTCGAGTGGCGCAACCAGCCGGTCGAGAAGCGTCTTGCGCATGCGCTCGTGCACGGCATCACGAACTTCATCGTCGACGATACCGAGGAAGCGCGCGCGAAGATCGCCGCGGATGGCGGCCGGCCGATCAACGTGATCGAAGGGCCGCTCATGGACGGCATGAACGTCGTCGGCGATCTGTTCGGGCAGGGCAAGATGTTCCTGCCGCAAGTCGTGAAGTCCGCGCGCGTGATGAAGCAGGCCGTCGCGCACCTGATTCCGTTCATTGAAGAAGAGAAGAAGCAGCTCGCCGCGGCGGGCGGCGAGGTGCGCGCGAAGGGCAAGATCGTCATCGCCACCGTGAAGGGCGACGTGCACGACATCGGCAAGAACATCGTGTCGGTGGTGCTCCAGTGCAACAACTTCGAAGTCGTCAACATGGGCGTCATGGTCCCGTGCAACGATATCCTCGCGAAGGCGAAGGTCGAAGGCGCGGACATCATCGGGCTGTCGGGGCTCATCACGCCGAGCCTCGAGGAAATGGCCTACGTGGCCTCCGAAATGCAGCGTGACGACTACTTCCGCGTGAAGAAGATCCCGCTTTTGATCGGCGGCGCGACCACCTCGCGCGTCCACACCGCCGTCAAGATCGCGCCGAACTACGAAGGTCCGGTGGTGTACGTGCCGGATGCGTCGCGTTCGGTGTCGGTCGCGTCGAGCCTCTTGTCCGACCAGGGCGCCGCGAAGTATCTCGACGAGCTCAAGGCCGACTACGACCGCATCCGCCACCAGCACGCGAACAAGAAGGCGCAGCCGATGGTCACGCTCGCCGCAGCGCGCGCGAACAAGGCGAGGATCGATTGGGCGAACTACCGGGCGGTCAAGCCGAAGTTCATCGGCCGCCGCGTTTTCAAAAACTACGACCTGAACGAGCTCGCGAACTATATCGACTGGGGTCCGTTCTTCCAGACCTGGGACTTGGCCGGCCCCTACCCGGCGATCCTGAACGACGAGATCGTCGGCGAATCGGCGCGGCGCGTCTTCTCGGATGCGAAGTCGATGCTTGCGCGCCTGATCCAAGGCCGCTGGCTCACGGCAAACGGCGTGATCGCGCTGTTGCCGGCGAACACCGTCAACGACGACGACATCGAGATCTACACCGACGACACCCGCTCCGAAGTCGCGCTCACGTGGCGCAACCTGCGCCAGCAGAGCGTGCGTCCGGTCGTGGACGGCGTGATGCGGCCGAACCGGTCGCTCGCCGACTTCATCGCGCCGAAGGAATCGGGCGTCGCCGACTACATCGGCATGTTCGCGGTGACGGCGGGCATCGGCGTCGATGCGAAGGAAAAGCAGTTCGAAGCCGACCTCGACGACTACAGCTCGATCATGCTGAAGGCGCTGGCCGACCGCTTCGCCGAAGCGTTCGCCGAGGCGATGCATGCACGCGTGCGGCGCGACCTGTGGGGCTACGCCGCCGGCGAAACGCTCGACAGCGACGCGCTGATCGCCGAAAAGTACTCCGGCATCCGCCCGGCGCCGGGCTACCCGGCCTGCCCCGATCACCTCGTCAAGCGCGACATGTTCGCCGTGCTGCAGGCAGACGAAATCGGCATGAGCGTGACCGAGTCGCTCGCGATGCTGCCGGCGGCAAGCGTGTCGGGCTTCCACCTCGCGCATCCGGACAGCACGTATTTCTCGGTGGGCAAGATCGGCCGCGACCAGCTTGAAGACTACGCGCGGAGGATGGCGCTCTCGACGGCCGACGCCGAACGGGCCCTGGCGCCTTTGCTGTAAGGCACGGCGGGCGGGCCGATGCCCGCCAAAAAGGCCGTGGCTATACGTCAACGGTCCGTTTTTGTTATTACGAAGATTTTCGGCAAGCTTTTTTTCACCTTTCTAAACTAGCGGACGGTAGCACCTGAAGCCGGGGACGCCGCTGCGTCGCGCGTCCTTCGGCCTTTCCTTCAATCGTTGCGGAGAAAATCGTATGAAGAAGCTGACGTTGCTGGGTATTGCGCTGTCGCTGGTGGGGGGATCGTCAGTTGTTTGGGCTCAGGGCGGGGCGTCTGAAGCGAGTGCGACGAGCTCCTATTCGGCCCCGAAGGAAGAGCATCACAAGAAGCCGAAGAAGATGAAGAAGAAAGCCGCCAGCTCCGAGACGGCCGCACCGCAAGGCGCCAGCCAATAACGACGATGGTGCGCTGCGGCGCGTCGAGATATCGCCAGGTCTCGGAAACGAAAGAGCCCGCTTTCAGCGGGCTCTTTCTCGTTCACCTGCCACGGAGGCGGTACCGCTCGATCGACCAGGCCCCAAGCAGCCGCTGAAAACGGCGGCGCCCGGCCCGCGTCAAACGCCCCACAGCACGTCGACGTTTTCCCGCTGCGCGGCACGGAGCATGTCGAGGAACGGAAACGACCGCTGCGCGAGCCCGATGGGCAGTTCGTGATGCTCGTGCCCGTCTTCACCCTCGTGGAAATGGCCTTCGTGCTCCTGGCGCTCCTTCTTATCAGTAACGATCGCCGATTCGAGCTTCGAGATGGCCGTCCCCATTTCCTCGTACGTGATGACCCCGCGCTTGCCGAGCTGCTTGCCGACGATGCCGACCAGGTACTGCGCGAGATTCTCCAGCATCACGACGTCCGGCGCCGCGCGACATTTAAAGGTGACCAGCATAATCAACTCCCTTTTTTCGTTTTGATCGACTCACATGACGGCAGACCGTCAAACCCGCCTCGCGCCCCGCTGGACGGGGCGCGCACCGGCCGGCAGGTGCGGCCGTCGCGCTATTTGGACATATTAGCACCTGCTAAAATCTGCCTAGCTCGAAAAAAGCGCGCTACCACTCGCTGTTGCAGGCCGGTGGCCGGCAACGCGAGGCGCGAGCGCCCGCGTTCAGCGCTTACATAGAACCGGATCGGCTCTTCGCGCGTCGAACGCGCATCCGATCCGACGCCGCCGCGCTCAGGTCCGCCCGACCGGACCCCTCACTCGACTTCAACGGACCCGCATGCTGCCCGCACAAAAACACACTCTCGAAACCCTGCTCGCCGACAGCGTGAAGCAGGCCGCAACCCAGGTACAAGGTTCGACCGAAGCCGCCTTCGTCGCCCCCTCGATTACGCTCGAACGCCCGAAAGCGGCCGCGCACGGCGACGTCGCCTGCAACGTCGCGATGCAGCTCGCGAAGCCGCTCAAGGCGAACCCGCGCCAGCTCGCGCAGCAGATCGTCGACGCCCTCCTCGCGCAACCCGGCGCGAAGGGCTTGATCGAAGCCGCCGAAATCGCCGGGCCGGGCTTCATCAACCTGCGCCTGACGCCCGCCGCGAAGCAGGCGGCGGTCGGCGCCGTGTTCGCCGAGGGCCGCGCGTTCGGCCGCTCCACGCGCGATGCCGGCAAGCACGTGCTGCTCGAGTTCGTGTCGGCGAACCCGACCGGGCCGCTCCACCTCGGGCACGGCCGCCAGGCCGTGCTCGGCGACTCGCTCGCGAACGTCATGGAGAGCCAGGGCTGCGACGTGCACCGCGAGTTCTACTACAACGACGCCGGCGTGCAGATCCAGAACCTCGCCGTCTCGACTCAAGCGCGCGCCCGCGGACTCAAGCCCGGCGACGCCGGCTGGCCCGAAGCGGCCTACAACGGCGAATACATCGCCGACATCGCGCAGGACTACCTGAACGGCGCAACGGTTGCCGCGAAGGACGGCGCGCCGGTCACGGGCGCGCGCGATCCCGAGGACCTGGACGCGATCCGCGAATTCGCAGTCGCCTACCTGCGTCACGAGCAGGATATGGACCTGCAGGCGTTGGGCGTGAAGTTCGACCGGTACTACCTCGAGTCGTCGCTGTACAAGGACGGCCGCGTCGAGAAGACGGTCGAGGCGCTGATCGCGTCCGGCAAGACCTTCGAGCAGGAAGGCGCGCTGTGGCTGCGCACCAGCGACGACGGCGACGACAAAGACCGCGTGATGCGCAAGTCCGACGGCACCTACACGTACTTCCTGCCGGACGTCGCCTATCACGTGACGAAGTGGGAGCGCGGCTTCACCAAGGTCATCAACATCCAGGGCTCGGACCACCACGGCACGATCGCGCGGGTGCGCGCGGGCCTGCAGGCGGTCGGCATCGGCATTCCGAAGGGCTACCCCGACTACGTGCTGCATAAGATGGTCACCGTGATGCGCGACGGCCAGGAAGTGAAGATCTCGAAGCGCGCGGGCAGCTACGTGACGGTGCGCGACCTGATCGAATGGTCGGGCGGCGCGGCGCCGGGCTCGGAAACGGCGCCGGACCTGATCGACGAAGCGACGATCACACGCGGGCGCGACGCCGTGCGCTTCTTCCTGATCTCGCGCAAGGCCGACACCGAGTTCGTATTCGACATCGACCTCGCGCTCAAGCAGAACGACGAGAACCCGGTGTACTACGTGCAGTACGCGCACGCGCGGATCTGCTCGGTGCTCGCCGAAGCGAAGTCGCGCTACGGCAGCGACGCAGCGGCCTTGCCGCAAGTCGGCGTCTCGCCGCTCACGAGCGAGCGCGCCATGGCGCTCCTGCAAAAGCTCGCCGAGTATCCGGACACGCTCACGCATGCGGCAGACGAACTCGCGCCGCACGCAATCGCGTTCTACCTGCGCGACCTCGCGGGCGAATTTCACTCGTTCTACAATGCCGAGCGCGTTCTCGTCGACGAGCCGGACGTGCGCGAAGCGCGCCTCGCGCTGCTCGCGGCGACGCGTCAGGTGCTCGAGAACGGTCTTGCGGCAATCGGCGTGTCCGCTCCGGTCAAGATGTGATCGTCCTCGCCATAATGTGCGATAGACCGTCGTTATAATCGGCGGTCGTCCCGATTTCTTTTCGCAGGTGATTCATACGATGGCAAAACCCAGCCGCAGTTCGTCAAGCCGCAGCACGTCAAAGCAGTCGAAGCAGTCCGGGGGCACGTTTCTCGGCATTGTGCTGGGCCTGATCGTCGGGCTCGCGATTGCGGTGGTCGTCGCGCTGTACATCACGCGTGCGCCGACGCCGTTTGTCTCGAAGGTCGCACCGCCCGCCGCCTCCGATACCGGCGCGGCAAGCGGAGCTCAGTACGATCCGAACCGCGCGCTGCAAGGCAAGACGCCGGGCCAGCCGGTGCCGCAAGCGGCCCAGCCCGCGCCGCCCAATACCGCGCCGGGCCAGTCGAACAATCAGACGCAATCGTCAGGCATGCTCGAGGAGCCGGAGATCATTCAGGTTCCGCCGGCGAATAACGGCGTCGCCGTCGGGCCGCAGCCGTCCACGGGAGGCAGCGGCGCCACGGAGCAAGCGAAGAAGCCGCAGTCGGCGAGCGCACCGGTCGCGACCGCACGCGCCACGCCGCCGGGCACCGCAACGCAAGGCGCCGGACCGGCGGCACCGGCCGCCAAGCCCGGCTCGCCCACCGCGACCGCGAACAACGAAGTGAACACCGGCTACTTCCTGCAAGTGGGCGCGTACAAGACCGAAGCGGACGCCGAGCAGCAGCGCGCACGCCTCGCGTTCCAAGGGTTCGAATCGAAAGTGTCGCAGCGCGACGCCGGCGGCGTTACGTACTTCCGCGTGCGCATCGGGCCGTTCTCGAAGTTCGACGACATGAATTCGGCTCGCCAGCGGCTCTCCGACGCAGGCGTCGACACCGCCGTCATCCGTTTTACGAAGCAGTAACCGGAAGGTTCACGCGCCGCGCGCCGCTGAACCAATGGCGCGTGGCGAAAGTCTGAATTTGGCAGCCGTTATCGCCGCAAACCGGGCGCATCAGCGCGCAACAGGCACGCGGCAGTTCACGATCACTCGCACTTACGGACCAACATGAAAAAACTGATCAGTATCCTTTTTCTCTCACTGGGCCTCGCCGCGGGCGTCGTCCAGGCGACGCCGGCAGCGCCCGTCGCCGGCAAGGATTACACCGTGCTCGCGGCGGCGCAGCCCGTCGACGTGCCGGCCGGCAAGATCGAAGTCACCGAATTTTTCTGGTACGGCTGCCCGCACTGCAACGAATTCGACCCCTACCTCGAAGCGTGGATCAAGAAGCAAGGCCCGGATGTCGTCTTCAAGCGCGTGCCGGTGGCGTTCCGCGACGACTTCATCCCCCACTCGAAGCTTTACTACGCGCTCGATTCGCTCGGCCTCGCGCAACAGCTGACGCCCGCCGTGTTCAACGAGATCCACGTCAAAAAGAACTATCTGCTGACGCCGGAAGACCAAGCCAAATTCCTGGCGACAAAGGGCGTCGATCCGAAGAAGTTCATGGACGCGTATAACTCGTTTTCGACCCAAAGCTCGATGCAGCGCGTCAAGCAGCTGCTCGAAGACTACAAGATCGACGGCGTGCCGACGATCGCCGTCCAAGGCAAGTACGAAACCGGCCCGTCCGTGACGAACAGCCTGCCCGGCACGATCCAGGTGCTCGACTACCTCGTCTCGCAAATCCGCGCGAAGAAGATGTGATGGCCCCGAGGGCGGCGGCGTGAACTCAACGTTGAAAGTGTTCATCACCGGCGCCTCGAGCGGCATCGGCCTCGCGCTCGCCGCCGAATACGCGCGGCGCGGCGCGATTCTCGGCCTCGTCGCACGCCGCCGCGACAGGCTCGCCGATTTCGCACAACGCTTCCCCCAGCTTTCCGTCTCGATCTATCCCGCCGACGTGCGCGACGCTGGCGCGCTCGCCGACGCGGCTTCCCAGTTCATCTCCCAGCACGGCTTGCCCGACATCGTGATCGCCAATGCGGGGATCAGCAAAGGCGTCATCACCGGGCACGGCGACCTCGACGCGTTTCGCGAAGTGATGGACGTCAACTACTTCGGCATGGTCGCGACGTTCGAGCCGTTCGCGGCGCAGATGCGCAAAGCGCGGCGCGGGACACTCGTCGGCGTGGCGAGCGTGGCGGGCGTGCGCGGGCTGCCCGGGTCCGGCGCCTATAGCGCGTCGAAGGCGGCGGCGTTCAAGTACCTCGAATCGCTGCGCGTCGAAATGCGCCCGCACGGTGTGGCGGTCGTCACGATCGCGCCCGGCTACATCCGTACACCGATGACCGAGCACAATCCGTATCCGATGCCGTTTCTGATGGACGC
Organism: Trinickia mobilis; assembly: GCF_017315705.1. Lineage (GTDB taxonomy): Bacteria > Pseudomonadota > Gammaproteobacteria > Burkholderiales > Burkholderiaceae > Trinickia_A > Trinickia_A mobilis. Next base: position 33,260 of record NZ_JAFLRF010000035.1, read on the forward strand.
CGACCGCTTCGCCGCGAGAACCGCCGATGCGATCGCGCGCAAGACGCGCTTTGCAATCTTCCCGTGGCAGATGCGCGTCGCCGCACTCCTGCTGCACATCCTGCCGCGCTGGATCTACGACCGCGCGCTCGAAAAGGCGCCGCGCAAGCCACGGGCGGCGGACGCCGCGGACACCGCGGAGTAGCGCGATGCGTGCTGCGCCTGCCGTCGATGCCGCCGGAGTCGCGCACGCCCCCGCAGGCGCGAACGCGCGCATCGTCTCGCTCGTGCCGAGCATCACCGAGCTGCTGTTCGCGCTCGGCCTGGAGCAGCAGATCGTCGGGCGCACCGGGTTTTGCATTCATCCGCGCGAGCGCGTGCGCGCAGTGCCGAAGGTAGGCGCCACGAAAGCGGTGAAGATCGACGCGGTTCGCGCGCTGAAACCGACGCATGTGATCGTCAATATCGACGAAAACGAACCAGCCACGGTCGACCGACTGCGCGCGTTCGTGCCGAACATCGTCGTCACCCATCCGCTCACGCCACGCGACAACGTTGTGCTCTACGCGCTCCTCGGCGCGATCTTCGATTGCCGGGACGCCGCCCAGCGCCTCGCCGATACGCTCGAAGCGCGTCTGCGCACGCTCGCGCTGGAAGCGTGGCCGGAGCGGCGCGTGCTTTACGTGATCTGGCGCGACCCGTGGATGACCGTCGCGCGCGACACCTATATCTCGGCGATGCTGCGGCTCGTCAACTGGCACACGTGGCCTGCGGTCAGGGGCGGCGCAACGGGCGCGGCCCGCTACCCGTCGTTCGATTTCGACGCGCCGTGGCTTGCGAATGTCGAGCGCGTGCTGCTGTCGAGCGAGCCGTATCGTTTCACAGCCGCGCACCGCAACGCGCTGGCCGCCGACCCGCGCCTCGCCGGCAAGACGGTGGATCTGATCGACGGGGAAAGGGTGTCGTGGTACGGATCGCGGGCGATCGCCGGGATCGATTATTTGACGCAGATAGCGCGCGCGGCGGGCTGACGCGCTGCGCGGCGGCTCGAAACAGATCAGAATAAAGCGGCCCGCATGCCGCACCGCTCGATCGGACGCCCCTGCACCTGGGCGCGAACGACGCGCCAAATCAGAACTTGAACGAACTGCATCACCACGCTTGCCAGGGAGATTACATGCGCTTCAGCTTCAAACCCGGCTTCACTCTGCTTGCCGCCGCGCTCGGCACAACGCTTCTCGCCGCGCCGCTCGCGGCGCTCGCCAAGCCGCTCACCGTCTGCACCGAAGCGAGCCCGGACGGCTTCGATGTCGTCCAGTACAACTCGCTCGTCACGACGAACGCGTCGGCGGACGTCATCTTCAACTCGCTCGTCTCCTACGACGAGCAGCAGAAGAAAGTCGTGCCCGCGCTCGCCGACCGCTGGGACGTGAGCGCCGACGGCCTCACCTACACGTTCCATCTGCGCCCGAACGTGCAGTTCCAGACCGCCGACTACTTCAAGCCGACCCGTGCGCTCAACGCCGACGATGTCGTCTTCACGTTCAGCCGGATGCTCGACGACACCAACCCGTGGCACAAGATCGCGGGCCCGAGCGGCTTTCCGCACGCGCAATCGATGGGGCTGACCAAGCTGATCAAGTCGGTGTCGAAAGTCGACGACAGCACCGTGAAGTTCGAGCTGACCGAGCCGAACGCGACGTTCGTGCCGATCCTGACGATGGGCTTCGCGTCGATCTATTCGGCCGAGTACGCCGATCAACTGGCGAAGGCCGGCAAGCAAGCCGACTTGAACGCGAAGCCGGTCGGCACCGGCCCGTTCGTGCTCAAGCGCTATACGAAGGACGCGATCATCCGCTTCGATGTGAACCCCGCATACTGGGGCGCCAAGCCGAAGGTCGACAAGCTGATCTACGCGATCACGCCCGATCCGTCCGTGCGCGCGCAGAAGGTGAAGGCGGGCGAATGCCAGATCGCGCTGTCGCCGAAGCCGCAGGACGTCGCCGATGCGAAGAACGACAAGTCGCTCAAAGTCGTGCAGACGCCCGCGTTCATGACCGCGTTCGTCGCGCTTAACACGCAGAAGAAACCGCTCGATAACGCGAAGGTGCGCCAGGCGCTGAACATGGCGTTCGACCGCAGCACCTATCTGAAGGTCGTGTTCGACAACACCGCGCTGCCGGCCAACAACCCGTATCCGCCGAATACGTGGAGCTACGACAAGTCGATTGCCGCGTATCCGTACGATCCGGCCAAGGCGAAGAAGCTGCTCGCCGACGCCGGCTATCCGAACGGCTTCACGACGACGATCTGGGTGCGGCCGAACGGCAGCGTGCTGAACCCCAGTCCGAAGGCGGGCGCCGAGCTGCTGCAGGCGGACTTGGCGAAGATCGGCGTGAAGGCCGACGTGAAGGTGATCGAGTGGGGCGAGCTCATCAAGCAAGCGAAGCAAGGCCGGCACGACCTGCTTTTCATGGGCTGGGCGGGCGACAACGGCGATCCGGACAATTACCTGTCGCCGCTTTTCAGCTGCAACGCGGTGAGCTCGGGCATCAACTTCGCGCGCTATTGCGATCCGCGCCTGGACAAGCTGATTGCCGACGGCAAATCGACTCCCGATCAGGCCAAGCGCGTGAAGTCGTACCAGGACGCACAGCAGATCATCCACGATCAAGCGCTGTGGATTCCACTCGGCTATCCGACCGCTGCCGCGATCACCCGTGCGAACGTGAGCGGCTATCAGGTGAGCCCGTTTGGGCGCCAGAACTTTGCGGCGGTGTCGCTGCAGTAAGCGATTGAGTTTCAGCCGCGCTCGGCCGAGCCCGCGAACTCGTCGAGCGCAGCGCGCACGTGAGCGATCACCGGCGCCCAGTCGTTGCGATCCGCTTGACGGAACAAGCGGGCGCTCGGCCGCTTCGGTCTTGAGCAGAAAATGGCAGGCGCGGCCAGCCTGCACTATTCTGAGACGATTCCACCGGCGCCGTGCGGCGTCCCAACCCCCAATGGAGACGTCATGCGCTACCTGCTGCTAATCGTCGAGCCGTCAGATCAGCGGAACCACCGCACCGTCGAAGACGGACGCGCCCTCTACGACGCCATGTCGCGTTTCGGCGAAAGCCTCAAGGCGCGCGGCGTGCTGCGCGCCGTCGAATCGCTTGCCTCGGCCTCGGAGGCCGTACGCGTGCAGGTGCGCGAAGGCGAGCGCCGGCTCGTCGACGGGCCGTTCGCCGAAGCGAAGGAAATGATCGGCGGCTTTTTCCTGCTCGATTGCGAGAGCCTCGACGAAGCCGTTGCGATCGCAGCCGAGTGCCCGGCCGCGCACTGGTGCACTGTGGAAGTCCGCAAAATCGCGCCTTGCTACGAGTGAGGCCGTCGGCGGCTGCGTCTGAGCGAATCAGCCCGGCAAACCAAGTGTTTTCCCTTATTCTCCGCTGCAAATGTCGATCCGCCCGCGCATGGTTCGTCGTGTAGACAGGAGCGCGATAACCGCCCTGCCCGCCCTTCCCGCCCACTCAACACAAAAGGGGATTGCAATGCGATTCATGATCATGGTGAGAGCGAATCAGATGAGCGAATCCGGCGCGATGCCGGAAGACGCGTTGATCGCCGCGATGACGACCTATCACGAAGAACTGGCGAAGGCCGGCGTGCTGCTCGACGCCACGGGCCTGCAGCCGAGTTCGACAGGCTGGCGCGTCCGCTATTCGGGCGGCAAGCGCACGATCGTCGACGGCCCCTTCGCGGAAACGAAGGAGCTGATCGCGGGCTATACGCTGATCCAGGTGCGCTCGCGCGAAGAAGCGATGGAATGGGCGCGGCGCTTTCCGGCGCCGTTCGGCGAGATGGCCGACGGCGAGATCGAAGTGCGACAGCTGTTCGAGCTCGATGATTTCGAGCCGAGCGACGCGGTCGAGCGATTCCGCGATCTCGAAGCCTCGCGGCGCGATGCGTAACGTGCACGCGAACGGCGTGACAAAGCGAGGCGCACGATGACCCTGGCGACGGCGCAAAAAACGATCGAAGCGGTCTGGCGGATCGAGTCGTCGCGCGTGATCGCGCACGTGGCGCGCGTGGTGCGCGACGTGGGACTCGCCGAGGAAATCGCACAGGACGCGTTCGTCGCCGCGCTCGAGCATTGGCCCACGGAAGGCGTGCCGGACAACCCGGGCGCCTGGCTCATGTCGACGGCCAAGAACCGTGCGCTCGACAAGCTCAGGCTCGACGCGCTGCACGCGCGCAAGCACGAAGAACTCGGCCGCGAACTCGATGCGCTGGAGACGCACATCGTGCCGGACTTCGTCGATTCGCTCGACGCGGCGCGCGCGGACGACATCGGCGACGACCTCTTGCGGCTCATCTTCACGGCGTGCCACCCGGTGCTGTCGACCGACGCGCGGGTCGCGCTCACGCTGCGCCTCATCGGCGGCCTGACGACCGACGAAATCGCGCGCGCATTCCTCGTCCCCGAGCCGACGATCGCGCAGCGGATCGTGCGCGCGAAGCGCACGCTGCGCGCGGCGGGCGTGCCGTTCGAAGTGCCGCAGAAGGAAGCGCGCGCGGCGCGCCTCGCGTCCGTGCTCGAAGTGATCTATTTGATCTTCAACGAAGGCTACTCGGCCACCGCGGGCGACGACTGGATGCGCCCCGCGCTGTGCGACGAAGCGTTGCGCGTCGGACGCATCCTCGCCGAACTCGCGCACGACGAAGGCGAAGCGCACGGCCTCGTCGCGCTGATGGAGATCCAGGCGTCGCGCACGCACGCGCGCGTGGACGCCGAGGGCCAGCCCGTGCTGCTCGCCGATCAGGACCGCTCGCGCTGGGACCCGCTCCTGATCCGGCGCGGACTCGCCGCGCTCGAGCGCGCACGCTCGCTCGACGGCGCGCTCGGGCCATACGCGCTGCAGGCCGCGCTCGCGGCCTGTCACGCGCACGCCCGCAGCGCCGAGGAGACCGATTGGGCGCAGATCGTCGCGCTCTACGACGCGCTCGCGCAGATCAGCCCGTCGCCGGTCGTCGAACTGAACCGGGCCGTCGCGCTCAGCATGGCGTTCGGCCCCGCGGCGGGGCTCGAGATCGTCGATGCGCTCACCGCCGAGCCGACGCTCGCGAACTATCACTGGCTGCCGAGCGTGCGCGGCGATCTGCTTCTCAAGCTCGGCAGGATGGATGAGGCTCGCGCCGAATTCGAGCGCGCCGCCGCGATGACGCGCAATACGAAAGAGCAGGCACTATTGCTCGCACGAGCGCGGCAGGCGGACGCGGGCGATTAGAACACCGCGTACTCCGCCATCCAGTTCCCGGCAGCGGCAAACAAGAGCCGGACCAGCGCGGGACTAAGCGGCGCAAGCTCGCCGCACACATGCTCGAGCTCGGCTTCGTCTTCGGGCGCTTCGATGGCCTCCGCGCAGCGGAGCAACGCCTGCAGCGTGCCGGGGCCGCCTTGCAGCGCCTCGGCCACCGGCTCGGCGATGCGCAGTTCGCCCGCAAGATCGGCGGCGCTGCGGTCGAGCACGAAATGCAGCAGCGAGAACATGCCGGTCATGAACGCGGCGTCGGCGAAGGCGTCGTCGCCCTCGCGGAGGCGCTTCGCCGCCAGCTCCATGAAGCGCGCCCGCGTGCCGACCAGCTGCACGAGCGCGTTCGATGCGCGCGAGGTCGTGCCGCCGTCCGCATAGAGCGTGAGCAGCGCCCAGCGGTTGAGCCACGACGTGCCGACGAAGGCGATCGCGTCGCGCACGGAAGCGACGCGCTCCGTCCTCCCGAACGACGCCGAGTTCACGAAGCGCAGCAAGTGCATCGTCAGCGTCGGGTTGTGCTTGACCTCCTCTTCGAGGTCCGCGACGGACGGCTCCATGTTCAGCAGCACCATGAGCTTCACGAGGCTTTGCCGCTGGGGCGGAATCTTGCGCGTCGCCAGCACCTGCGGATGCGCGAAGTAGAACCCCTGGAAATAGTCGCAACCGGCCTCGTAGGTCGTGAAATATTGCGCAGGCGTCTCGACTTTCTCCGCGACGACCTGCTTGCCCGCGCCGTGCATCGAGGAAACGAAGCGCACGAGCGCGTTCGGCTCCCACAACTGCACGTCGACCTTCACGAAGTCGGCCTCGACGAAGGTGCGGCCGCGCCGTTGCGTCTTCTCGCTGACATCGTCGATTGCAAAGCGATAACCGGCCTCTTTCAGCGCGCCGACGCGCTCGGCCAGACGCTCGTCGTAATCGACCGATTCGAGGATTTCGATCACGAACTGCTCGGGCGGCAGCACGTTCAGCATGTCGCTCATCAGCCAGTCGCGCCCGGCGTTCACAAAACCGACATGACCGCCCAGCGCGCGATCGACGCCTTGCTCGCAGAGCGCGCCGATCACGACGTCGGCGGTCGCGCGCGTGGGGTCCACCGAGCGGATGTCCTTGTCGGAGCGAAACAGCAGCTCGTATGCGACCAGCGCGCCGTGACGATTCAAGATGGGCTGACGGCCGAGATAGGAAGTCAGTGCGATCAAAGACAGTGCGGCGGTGTCGTTCATAGTGCTCAGGTCAGAGTGTCGTACCCCTGCTAACGGACGCCCCAAGCGATCTCTTTAGCGCAAATTCCTTGCGCAGCCTTACGGTTTGATGCGCGGCGCCGCGCGGGCGTCGAGCATCGCGGCTCGAAGCAAGGCCCGCTCACACCGTTACGCCGGCTCCGGTTCCGGTGCGTGACGAAGCGCATCGGCACGGTGCGCTCGCTTTGTTCTCGATGAGCGTGCGCCGCCGAAATCCGTCATGGCGGCCCCATCGACCTTGAACACGGTCACCGCCTCGCGCAGCGCGTTCATCTGCGAGGCCATCGATTGCGCCGCCGCCGAAAGCTCTTCGACGAGCGCCGCATTCTGCTGCGTAACCTCGTCCATGTGGCTCACCGCCTGATTGACCTGCGTGATGCCGCGGCTTTGCTCGTGAGACGCCGCCGAGATTTCGCCGATGACGTCCGACACCTTGGTCGTCTCGCTGTGGATCTCGGCCATCGTTTCGCGCACGTGCGCGGCCTGCCCTTCGCCCGTCGCGATCGTGCTCACCGACAGGTCGATCAGATCCTTGATCTCCTTGGCCGCGCTCGACGAACGCTGCGCGAGGCTGCGCACCTCGCCCGCCACGACCGCGAAGCCCCGGCCCTGGTCTCCGGCGCGCGCCGCTTCGACCGCGGCGTTCAGCGCGAGGATGTTGGTCTGAAACGCGATGCCTTCGATGAGCGTCGTGATCTCGGCGATGCGCGAGGAGTTGTCGCTGATTTTCCCCATCGTCTCGACCATCGATTCGACGACGCGATGCGCGTTCTCCGCGACCCCCGATGCGGTGCCCGCGAGCGCACTCGCGGCCTTCGCGTTCTCCGCGTTCTGTGCGACGGTGGCGGTCAGCTGCTCCATGCTCGCCGCGCTCTCTTCGAGCGACGCGGCCTGCGCTTCCGTGCGCGACGACAGATCGGCGTTGCCGGCCGCGATCTCCTTGGTCGCCGCGCCTACCGATTCCGAGGCGGCGAGCACTTCCCGCAGCGCAGCGGCCACGCCCTCGACGAGCGTGTTGAACGCCTCGGCGGTCTGCCCGATTTCATCGGCGTCGAGAACGGGGGCATGCAGCGTGAAGTCGCGCGTGCCGCTCACTTGCACGATCGCGTGCTGCAGCCCCGAGATGCCGCGATTGAGCGAGCGGGCGAGAAAGAAGATCATCGTGCAGACGATCGCCATGCCAAGCAGCATGACGGCGATCACGGTCACGAAGAGCTGATCGACGACGGCGTGCGCGTGGTCGTTTTCTTCAGCGGCAAGCTGGTTGAATTCGCCCGCCATCTGTTCGAGGTCGGCCTGGAAGGGCTGGAAATCGGAGTGATAGAGCGCCGTGGTTTGATCGTTGGCGGCTTTGACGTCGTGCGTCGCGAGGTCGAACAGTTGGTGCGACTTCTGATCGTAGGCGTTCCACTTGGCGATCAGCGAACGGAATTTTTCGGCGTGCTCGGGCATCGCGAACATCGAGCCTAATGTCGTGGACCAAGTGCCGATGTTGCGCTCGGCGTCGGCGAAGATTTTCTTGGTGTCGTCCGACGTCGGATCGAGCTGGATCGTCGACAGCGCGCTCGCCTTGATCTCGGTGATGCCTTGCACTTCCTTCTCTCTCGCGTGAGACGCGTCCTCCGCTTTCATCGCGATGCGCAGACCCGTCGCGGTGACGAGCATGCCGCCTGCCATCGAGACGATCGTGATCAACGAAAAAACTTGAAGCTTGCGGCGGATGTTCATGGGACTCCTTTGAATACTTCAGATGGATGTGGCGACTGCGTACGCGGAGGCCGGGACAATCTGAGGTATTTGACGGGAGCAAGGAGGGGGGACTTGAGTCAGGGGAAACGAGGTGGAAGCGGTTTCACTTTACGCAGTGGCGGGGTGAAAGAACGATCGGTCTCGATCGACGTTCACCCGATGATTGATGATGGTTGACTGGACCAAAACGTTACCGCACAACGCCAAACCGAATCACCCCATCCGCTCCGATCTCGCGCCTGAGCTCCCCCTCGAGCCAAAGCAGATGCAAATGCGCGAGGGCCTCGCCCATCGCGAATGTCATCTGATGAATATCGAGCTGGCGCTTGAACATGAGCGGCACGATATCGGCTGCGCTCCGCGGTTGCTCCTCGCACGCCTTGCGCACTTCGGCAAGCCGCGCATCATGATGCTCACGCAACTGCGTGATCCGCGTGTGCAGGCCGCGAAACGGCTTCCCGTGCGACGGCAAAACAAGCGTGCCTGAAGGCATCGCCTCATAGCGCCCGAGCGATTCCAAATACAGCGCAAGCGGATTGCCTTCCGGCTCGATATCGAACACGGACACATTCGTCGAAATCCGCGGCAGCACCATATCGCCGGAAATCAGCACGCCGTCCGCCTCGCAATGCAGCGCGCAATGCTCAGGCGAATGACCAAAGCCGGTCACGACGCGCCACGCCTTGCCGCCGATCGCCGCCCTATCGCCTTCCCGCATCCGCCGATATCGCGCGGGCATCGATGGCACGAGGTTCGAATAGTAGCTGCGGCGATTGCGCAGCTTCTCGATCGCATCCTGATCCGCGAGCCCGTGCCGTGCGAAGTGCCGCGCGGCCCCTTCCCCGCCCGCGTTCGACCCATCGCCCGCCGCCATCACGCGTCCGAGCATGTACTCGCCGAGCGCCATCCACAACCGCACGCTCCAGCGCCCGCGCTCGCCGCCTTCGCAAATCCAGTTCGCGAGTCCCAGATGATCCGGGTGGCAATGCGTGACGATCACGCGCAATACCGGCAAGCCGTCGAGCCCGGTCTCGAACACGTGCTCCCAGTGCTTCTTGATCGTCTCGTCCGCAATCCCGCAATCGATGACGGTCCAGCCCTTTTGTCCGTCGATTTCATCGCGCAGCAACCAGAGGTTGATATGGTCCAGCGCGAACGGCAGCGGCATGCGCAGCCAGAAGACGCCCGGCGCCACCTCCAGCTTGTGGCCCGGCTCGGGCAGCGTGTCGGCAAACGGATAGTCGAGTTCGTGTTCGAGCGCATTCATCGGGGGGTCTCGCTGGAATCGCGCACAGCCGCCCGCACCGGCAGCCAGTTGCGCTTTATCTGAGTTGACGATAACGTAAACGTCGATTCTATCTCCAATCCGCGTCTGCGCGCGGCCGCCGTCGCAGTTCTTGCCGAACCGGCCGCCCGCAGCGCGCAAGCGAACGTCGCCAATGCCATGACCCAGCAGCAATACACGATCACGGAACTCGCCCGCGAATTCGACGTGACGCCCCGCGCGATCCGCTTCTACGAAGACCAGGGCCTGCTCGCGCCGAGCCGCGAAGGTTCGAGCGGTCTGCGGCGGGTCTATTCGGGACGCGACCGCACGCGCCTGAAGCTCACGCTGCGCGGCAAGCGGCTCGGCTTCACGCTGTCGGAGATTCGCGACTTGCTGAACCTGTACGAATCGCCGACCGATACCGTACCCCAGCTCCATGCCTTTCTCGCGACGATCGCCGAGCATCGCGACGTGCTTGAACGTCAGCTCGAAGATCTGAACGCGACGCTCGAAGATTTGGCGCAATACGAAGCGCAGTGCCGCGCGATGCTGGAGGAGAGCGGCGTGGCGCAAGCCGCGCAAACGGCGGGCAAGCGCGTCAAGGCATAACCCGGCTCTGGCGCCGCCAACCGTGAACACGGCCCATCGCGCTAACCACGTACTCAGCACAACCCGGCAAAAAAATATTTCGCAGCAGGATCGAACGCATAACCGCAGCATTGCAAGGAGATGATCCGAACGGCGCCGAACGCACGCTAACGCATCGCACGGCAAAGCCTGTCCATCAGGCGCGAAGGCGCTTGACGGCCCGCTGCCGACGATACAATGGCAAGCGTTTTCACGAGTCTGGACGGATGGACGGCAGACATGAATCACTTTCCGAAATTGCTCTCGTCGCAAATCGGCTTCGACGTCGCGCAGACGATGCTCGAAGGATTCGACCGTCACTACCGTATCTTCCGTGACGCGGCGATCCATGCGAAGACGCTGTTCGAAGCAGGCGATTGGCATGGCTTGCAAAAGCTCGCGCGCGACCGCATCGCGTCATACGACGACCGCGTGAAGGAATGTGTCGTCCGGCTAGAAGACGAATTCGACGCCGAGAACATCGACGACGAAGTCTGGCAGCAGATCAAGCTGCACTACATCGGGCTTCTGACGAACCACCATCAGCCCGAATGCGCGGAGACGTTCTTCAATTCGGTCTGCTGCAAGATCCTGCATCGCTCGTATTTCAACAACGATTTCATCTTCGTGCGCCCGGTCATTTCGACCGAGTACCTCGAAAACGACGAGCCCGCCGCGAAGCCGACGTTCCGCGCCTATTACCCCGGCAAGGACGGCCTCGCCGCCACGCTCGAGCGCATCGTCACGAACTTCCAGCTCGAGCCGCCGTTCGAGAATCTGACGCGCGACGTCGAGTGCGCGATGCAGTCGATTCACGAAGCGTTCGGCACGTTCACCGAAGCGGCCAACTTCCAGATGCACGTGCTGTCGTCGCTGTTCTTCCGCAACAAGGCGGCGTACATCGTCGGGCGCATCATCAACGGCGAACTCGTGCTGCCGTTCGCGGTGCCGATCCGTCACGTGAAGCCCGGCGTGCTCGCGCTCGATACGGTGCTGCTCAAGCGCGAGCAACTGCTGATCATCTTCAGCTTCTCGCACTCGTACTTTCTCGTCGACATGGAAGTGCCCTCGGCCTACGTCGAGTTTCTCGGCACGATCATGCCGGGCAAGCCGAGGGCGGAAATCTATACGTCGGTGGGGCTGCAAAAGCAGGGCAAGAATCTGTTCTATCGCGACTTGCTCCATCACCTGTCGCATTCGAGCGACCCGTTCATCATCGCGCCCGGCATCAAGGGGCTCGTGATGATCGTCTTCACCCTGCCGTCGTTCCCGTATGTGTTCAAGCTGATCAAAGACACGTTCCCGCCGCCGAAAGATACGACACGCGAGAAGATCCAGGAGAAGTACCTGCTCGTCAAACGGCACGACCGCTTGGGCCGCATGGCCGACACGCTCGAATATTCGAGCGTCGCGCTGCCGGTCTCGCGTCTCGACGAGGCATTGATTCGTGAGCTCGAAAAAGAGGCGCGGTCGATGATCGAATACGAGGGCGACAACCTCGTGATCCGCCACGTGTACATCGAGCGCCGGATGGTGCCGCTCAATCTGTTCCTGCAAAACGGCAGCGAAGCGGACGTGGAGCACGCGATCAAGGAATACGGCGACGCGGTGAAGGAACTGATCCAAGCGAACATCTTCCCCGGCGACATGCTGTACAAGAACTTCGGCGTGACGCGGCACGGGCGCGTCGTGTTCTACGACTACGACGAAATCGAGTACCTGACCGACTGCAACGTGCGGCACGTGCCGGCGCCGCGCAACGAGGAAGAAGAGATGTCCGCCGAGCCGTGGTACGCCGTGGGGCCGCATGACATCTTTCCGGAGACGTACGGCACGTTCCTGCTCGGCGACCCTTCGGTGCGCAAGCACTTCATGCGTCATCACGCGGATTTCTTCAATCCGGCGCTATGGCAGCGGCACAAGGATCATCTGCTCAAGGGCGAGTTGCCCGATTTCTTTCCGTATGACCAGAGCATCCGGTTCTGCGTGCGCTACCCCGAACGCTTTACGGATTCGAATGACGCCTCCGAAGATCACGGAGGCAATGCGCGCGCCGCGTGAAAGGCGCGAAAACCAGCCGCGCTCAGCGCGTCCGACTGACCCGTTACCGGTCCAATTCCACGAACCTGGACACGCACCATGAGTATCAAAAACAATCCGCTCGACCCGTTGTTCGCCAATAACGAAGCCTGGGTGGAGCGCATGCTCGCCGAGGACCCGGAGTACTTCTCGCGCCTCGCGGACCAGCAAACGCCCGAATACCTGTGGATCGGCTGCTCCGATTCGCGCGTGCCGGCGAACCAGATCATCGGCCTGCCGCCGGGCGAGGTGTTCGTCCACCGCAACATCGCGAACGTGGTCGTGCATACGGACTTGAACTGCCTGTCGGTGATCCAGTTCGCCGTCGATCTGCTGAAGGTGAAGCACATCATGGTGGTCGGCCACTATGGCTGCTCGGGCGTCGGCGCGGCGCTCCACAACCGGCGCGTCGGGCTCGCCGACAACTGGCTCCATCACATTCAGGACGTGCGCGCGAAACACGCTGCGCTGCTCGACGAGTGGCCGATGGGCGAAGCGCGTCACCGGCGCCTCGTCGAATTGAACGCAATCGAACAGGTCGTCAACGTGTGCCGCACGACGATCGTCAACGACGCGTGGGCGCGCAGTCAGCCGCTCGCCGTGCACGGCTGGGCCTACGGCGTACACGACGGCCGCGTGCGCAATCTCGGCATGACGATTTCCGACCCGGACCAGCTCGACGCCACCTATCAGCGCTGCGTCGCCGCGCTGTCGGCGAAAAGCGCACGCTTGGCGCAAAACGATGTGGTCGCTGCCGACGCCGCCCAACTCGGCGACGTCCAGGCGATCGTCAATGGCGTAATCAAGGAGTTGAAACATGACTGATGCAACTCGCGGTAACCAAGATCCGATCGTCATCGCGGCAGCGGCGCGCACGCCGATGGCCGCGTTTCAGGGCGACTTCGCCGCGCTCACGTCGCCGCAACTGGGCTCGGTCGCGATCGCGGCCGCGTTCGAGCGCGCCGGCCTCGAGCCCGAGCAGATCGACGAAGTGCTGATGGGCTGCGTGCTGCCCGCGGGTCTCGGCCAGGCACCCGCGCGGCAAGCGGCGCTCGGCGCCGGCCTGCCGCTTGCGACGGGCTGCACGACGGTCAACAAGATGTGCGGCTCCGGCATGCGCGCGGCGATGTTCGCGCACGACATGCTGGCCGCGGGCAGCGTCGACGTGATGGTCGCGGGCGGCATGGAGAGCATGTCGAACGCGCCCTATCTGCTGCCGAAAGCGCGCGCCGGCATGCGCATGGGCCACGGCCAGGTGATCGATCACATGTTCTGCGACGGTCTCGAAGACGCGTACGACAAGGGTCGTCTGATGGGCACGTTCGCGGAGGAATGCGCCGCATCGTTCGACTTCACGCGCGCCGCGCAGGATGCGTTCGCGATCGAATCGCTGACGCGCGCGAAACGCGCGAACGAAGACGGGTCGTTCGCCTGGGAAATCGCAGCGGTGAAAGTCGAAAGCCGCAAGGGCGAAGTGACGATCGCGCGCGACGAGCAGCCGTTCAAGGCGAACCTCGACAAGATCCCGACGCTCAAGCCCGCGTTCAGCAAGACCGGCACGGTGACGGCGGCGAACTCGTCGTCGATCTCCGACGGCGCCGCCGCGCTCGTGATGATGCGCGAATCGACGGCCGCACGCTTGGGCGTCACGCCGCTTGCGCGCGTCGTCGGCCACTCGACGTTCGCGCAGGAGCCCGCGAAGTTCACGACGGCCCCGATCGGCGCGATCAAGAAGCTGTTCGACAAGAACGGCTGGCGCGCGGGCGACGTCGATCTCTACGAGATCAACGAAGCGTTCGCCGTCGTCGCGATGGCCGCGATGAAGGAGCACAACCTGCCGCACGAGAAGGTCAACGTGAACGGCGGCGCATGTGCGCTCGGCCACCCGATCGGCGCTTCAGGCGCGCGCATTCTCGTCACGCTGATCGGCGCGTTGAGGGCGCGCGGCGGGAAACGCGGCGTCGCGAGCCTGTGCATCGGCGGCGGCGAAGCGACGGCGATGGGCATCGAGCTCGTCTGACGACGCTCGCAGACCCATCGTCGTACCATTCGGCGATGGGTCACAACCGCGAGAGGGAGTAAAGAATGAAGACAGCACTGATCGTAGGCGCATCGCGCGGCATCGGCCGCGAGTTCGCGCGTCAATACCAGCGCGCCGGCTGGCGCGTGCTCGCCACGGCGCGCGATGACGGCGCGCTCGACGCTCTCGCCGAGCTCGGCTGCGAGACGTTCTCGCTCGATATCACCGAGCCCGAGGACATCGCCGCGTTCGGCCGGAAGCTCGACGGCGAACGGCTCAATGCCGCGGTCATCGTGTCCGGCGTGTACGGTCCGCGCACCGAAGGCGTCGAGACGATCACGGCGGAGGATTTCGACTACGTGATGGCGACCAACGTCCGCGGCCCGATGCAGTTGATGCCGATCCTCCTGCCGCTCGTCGAAGAGGCGCAAGGGGTGCTCGCGGTGCTGTCGAGCAAGATGGGCAGCATCAGCGAGGGGACGGGCACGACGGGCTGGCTCTATCGCGCGAGCAAGGCGGCGCTCAACGACGCGGTGAAGATCGCCTCGCTGCAGACGCGCCGCGCGACCTGCGTCGCGCTGCATCCCGGCTGGGTCCGCACCGACATGGGCGGTGCGCAAGCGGCGATCGATCCCGAGCGCAGCGTGGCGGGCATGCGCGAAGTGCTCGCGCAAGCCGCCGCCGCGCACGCGTCGTTCAACGGCCGCTTCTTTCAATACGACGGCATCGCCATCGACTGGTAAGGCCCGGCAGGAGGCAAAGGGATGAACGGCCCCCACGCTCACATTCGTTCGCTGCCCCCCGAGGGGGCGGCTGCCTCCTTTGGGGCGGCCCGGCAGGAGGCAGCATGGTACTAGATCAAGATCATCAGATGATCCGCGATGCCGTGCGCACGTTCGTGCGCGAGGCGATAACGCCCAACGCCGCGCAGTGGGACCGCGACCGCACGTTCCCCAAGGACGTGCACCGTCAGCTCGCCGAGCTCGGCGCATACGGCGTGCTCGTGCCTGAGGCGTATGGCGGCGCAGGCCTCGATGCGCTCGCGCTCGCCGTGATCCTCGAAGAGATCGCGGCGGGCGACGGCGGCACGTCGACGGCGATCTCGGTCAACAACTGCCCCGTCTGCAGCATTCTGCTCGCCTACGGCAACGACGCGCAGAAACGCGACTGGCTCACGCCGCTCGCGCGCGGCGAGATGCTCGGCGCGTTCTGCCTGACCGAACCGCAAGCGGGGTCCGACGCTTCGGCGCTGCGCACCGCCGCGACCCGCGACGGCGGCCAGTACGTGCTCAACGGCGTCAAGCAGTTCATCACGAGCGGCAAGAACGGCGACGTCGCGATCGTGATGGCCGTCACCGACAAAGCCGCGGGCAAGCGCGGCATCAGCGCGTTCATCGTGCCGACGAACACGCCCGGCTACCTCGTCGCGCGCGTCGAGGACAAGCTCGGGCAGCATTCGTCGGACACCGCGCAGATCGTGTTCGAGGATTGCCGCGTGCCGGCAGCGAATCTGATCGGCACGGAGGGCGAGGGCTACAAGATCGCGCTGTCGGGTCTCGAAGGCGGACGCATCGGCATCGCGGCGCAAAGCGTCGGCATGGCGCGCGCGGCGTTCGAAGCGGCGCTCGCCTACGCGAAGGAACGCGAGAGCTTCGGTCAGCCGCTTTTTGCGCATCAGGCCGTGCAGTTCCGCCTCGCCGACATGGCGACGCAGCTCGAAGCCGCCCGCCAGTTGATCTGGCACGCGGCGGCGTTGAAGGATGCTGGCAAGCCCTGTCTCACCGAAGCGGCGATGGCGAAGCTCTTCGCGTCCGAGGCGGCCGAGCGCATTTGCTCGGCGGCGCTGCAAGTGCACGGCGGCTACGGCTACCTGAGCGACTTCCCCGTCGAGCGCATCTATCGCGACGTGCGCGTGTGCCAGATTTACGAGGGCACGAGCGATATCCAAAAGATCCTGATCGCACGCGGTCTCAACTGAAAACGACAACCACGCATGAGGAATCGCGCATCGACGGCGCCCCCAGCCGCCCGCCCGCTTGAATGTCCGCTTGAATGTCCTTGCGGCGGCGCGGCGCCGGGCAAGGCTGCTGCCGCAAAGGCGCCGCGCTTTGCCGACTGCTGCGGACGCTTCGTTGACGGCGGCGAGGCCGCGCCCACCGCGCTCGAATTGATGCGCTCGCGCTACAGCGCGTACGTGCTCGGCGATGCCGACTACCTCCGTGCAACCTGGGACCCGGCGACCTGCCCCGCGGATCTTGAGATCGACACGGCCGCCCCCGACGCACCTCGCTGGCTCGGCCTGCAAGTCAAACGTTTCGAGACACTCGACGACACCCACGCGATCGTCGAATTCGTCGCACGATACAAAGTCGGCGGACGTGCGCAGCGGCTGCACGAAGTGAGCCGTTTCGTGCGCGGCGCCGATTCGCGCTGGCGCTATGTCGACGGCGATGTAAGCGAACGCTGAGACTGCTATTCCGCATTGTTGGTTGTACCCAACGATCGCCAGGCGGCAAATAAGGGACTCGAACGAACGCCGCCTAGGTTTTTCCCTAAGTAGACCCTAAGTAGACCGCCTCGCATTGTTCAACCCGCCCGAAAGGTCGGGGTTCTCCTGCATTGCACAACGAAAAATTGTCGCGCTAGGATGACCTCACGTTTTGCCGCATCACGTTTGCCGCGAAATGTGATGCGCGCCAGCATCGCCCTCCTTGCAGTGCGCTTTCTAAAGTCGTTCGATAGGCTTCGCCCGGATGTCTTTTTTAGTCCGGCGCGTTGAAAGCAGCGCGCTATTCAGGAATCACTTCATAGCAGGCAGGTGTAGCGAATGAGTTTGAAGAACATGTTGACCGGATGCATGGCAGCGTGCGCGCTGTCCGTCGCTCAGGCCGATCCGCTCGCAATCGCGAACATCGCTGCTGCCGGGCCGCTTTCCAAAGCCCACGTCCCAAATCTTGAGTACCACGACGCTTATCAGCCGAACGTCGCCGCCGATCTGAACGAGCAGATCATCCGCATTCCCGTCGACGCCTCCGGCTCCGTCACGCTGGAGACCACGATCTTCAAGCCGAATGGATCCGGCCCCTTTCCGATGGTCGTGTTCAACCACGGCAAGATCCCGGGCGATCCGCGCGATCAGGCGCGCAGCCGGCCGATCGCGTTCGCGCGCGAATTCGTGCGGCGCGGCTATCTCGTCGTAGCGCCTAATCGCGAGGGCTTCGCCGGCTCGGGCGGCACGTATCAGCAGGCCGGCTGCGATGTCGAACGCAACGGCGTCGCGCAGGCCGACGATGTCGCCGCGACGGTCGCCTACATGTCGAAGCAACCGTATGTCGACGCGCAGCACGTCGTCGTCGCCGGTTCGTCGCACGGCGGCCTCACGACAATGGCTTACGGCGTCAACGCGGCGCCCGGCGTGCGCGGCCTGATCAATTTCTCGGGCGGCTTGCGCCAAGATGCCTGCAGCGGCTGGCAGAACAACCTCACGCAAGCGTTCGAAACGTACGGCCAGAATACGCAAGTGCCGTCGCTGTGGCTCTACGGCGACAACGATTCGGTATGGACGCCGTCACTCGCCGCGAAGATGTACGCGGCCTACGTCGCGCATGGCGCGCACGCGCAGATGGTCGACTTCGGCGACTACAAGAACGACGCGCATCGGCTCGTCGTCGATCGCGATGGCGTGAGCATCTGGTGGCCGTCCGTCGAGGCGTTCCTTGCGCACATTGGCATGCCGACCAGCATCCAGTACCGCGTCGACGAACCATCGATGCCGAAGGCGTCCGGCTATGCGGCGCTCGATGCCGTGAGCGCCGTACCGTTCCTCGATGCCTCGGGCCGTGCCGGCTACCAGAATTTCCTCAAGCAGTATCCGACGCGTGCGTTCGCCGTGTCCGATTCGGGCGCGTGGTCGTGGGCCGAAGGCGGCGACAACCCGATGGCGCTCGCCATCCAGAACTGCGAAAAGGAAGGCGCGGGCACGTGCCATCTTTATGCGGTCAACGATGCGGTGGTGTGGAAAGACGGGCATGGGGCCACGCCTGCAGCGACCGCGCAAGCGACGGCTGACGCGCCCGCCGCGGACGATCGCGAGAGCCACGCGCTCGCAAGCCGCTAATGATCGGCGGTTCGCCGCGCGCTTAGCGCGGCCGCGCTTCAAACCCACCGCTCGCCACAATACGCAGACGAAAACACGCAGCAGCCGGTCTGCCACGGCTGAATTTCGTCCGAAGAATCGCACGGCTTTGCCGTCGTCAACGGCATCGAATTTTCCCGATTTGATGCGAAACGCCGCGAGCTGCGTTTAACAGCCGCTTAGCTCGTCGACGGGACAGGTAGGCATGGACTGCATCGCTTAGTGCATCGGCGCGCAGAACGCGTTACTCTCAGTGCCGTTTTTCCGATTGGCAGCGAGACGCTCATCGTTTTCTGCGTGTCGATGCGCAATCGGGCTACCTGTCATCTGTTTTTGCATGAACGCGTGCCGCCACGAGGGACGCGCATCGACGAACGTTCATGCTACGGAGTGGTTTTTGAAAGCACCAGCAACCGAAGACTGGGTCGCACGTAGCCTCAAAGCCGTGTGGCACCCGTGCACGCAGATGAAGCACCATGAGCGGCTGCCGCTCATCCCCGTTGCGCGAGGCAGCGGCGCATGGCTCTACGACCGTGCGGGGCACCGTTATCTCGACGCGATCAGCTCGTGGTGGGTCAATCTGTTCGGGCACGCGAATCCGCGCATCAACGACGCGCTCAAAGCCCAGCTCGATACGCTCGAACACGCCATGCTCGCCGGCTGCACGCACGAGCCCGCGATCGAACTTGCGGAGCGGCTCGCGCAACTCACGCAGAACACGCTCGGCCATGCGTTCTTCGCGTCGGACGGCGCATCGGCCGTCGAAATCGCGCTGAAGATGAGCTTTCACTACTGGCGCAATCACGGCAGGAGCGAGAAGCGCGAATTCGTCTGCGTAGCGAACAGCTATCACGGCGAGACGATCGGCGCGCTCGGCGTGACCGATGTCGCGCTGTTCAAGGACGCATACGACCCGCTGATCCGCCACGCGCATGTCGTAGCCTCGCCCGATGCGCGCAACGCGCGCGATGGCGAAAGCGCCGCCGACGTCGCACGGCGCGCGCTCGAAAGCGTACGCGCGCTCTTCGAAGCGCGCGCGACGCAGATCGCCGCGGTGATCGTCGAGCCGCTCGTCCAATGCGCAACGGGCATGGCGATGCACGATGCCTCGTATGTCGCGGGGCTGCGCGCGCTGTGCGATCAATACGGCGTGCACCTGATCGCCGACGAAATCGCCGTCGGTGCGGGGCGCACCGGCACGTTCTTCGCGAGCGAGCAGGCGGGCGTGTGGCCCGACTTCCTGTGCTTGTCGAAGGGCATCAGCGGCGGGTACTTGCCGCTGTCGATCGTGCTCTCGCGCGATGAAATCTTCGCGGCGTTCTACGACGACGACACGACCCGCGGCTTCCTGCATTCTCACTCGTACACCGGCAATCCCCTTGCATGCCGCGCGGCGCTTGCGACGCTCGATCTGTTCGCCAGCGACAACGTGCTCGCCGAGAACGCGAAAAAATCAGCGCACCTGTGCGAGGCGCTGAAACCGCTCGCGACGCACGAGCGCGCGCGCAACTTCCGCCAATGCGGCACGATCTTCGCGTTCGATGCCGTGCTCGAAGCGAGTGCCGCCCAGACCTTCTCGCGCCGCTTCTTCGAAAAAGCGCTCGCCAAGGAATTGCTGCTGCGCCCGATCGGTGCGACGGTCTACCTGATGCCGCCATATATTCTGGACACCGAAGAAATCGCACTGCTCGCCGCACGCACGCGCGAAACCTTCGAAGCGACGCTGACGGAGGCGCACTGATGTTCATCCTCGACACGCTCAAGGAAGGGCTCGCCGATCTCGACGCGCGCGGCCTGCGCCGCCGCCGGCGCATCGCCGAGACGCCGTGCGGCGCGCATATGAACGTCGACGGGCGCGACATCGTCGGCTTTGCGAGCAACGACTATCTTGGCCTCGCCGGTCACCCCGCGCTGGCTGCCGCGCTGGCCGAGGGCGCCGCGCGCTATGGCGCGGGCAGCGGCGGCTCGCACCTGCTCGGCGGCCATTCGCGCGCGCACGTGCAGCTCGAGGACGACCTCGCCGAATTCGCGGGCGGCTTCGCCGATGCGCCGCGCGGGCTATCGTTTTCCACCGGCTACATGGCGAATCTCGCGACGCTCACCGCGCTCGCGGGCCGCGGCACCACGCTCTTCTCCGACGCGCTCAATCACGCCTCGCTGATCGACGGTGCGCGGCTGTCGCGCGCCGACGTGCAGATCTATCCGCATAACGACGCCGAAGCGCTGGCCGCGATGCTCGAAGCGTCCGGCGCCGGCGTGAAAGTGATCGTCACCGACACGGTATTCAGCATGGATGGCGACGTCGCGCCGCTCGCCGCACTGCTCGCGCTCGCGGAACGGCATGGCGCGTGGCTCGTCGTCGACGATGCGCACGGCTTTGGCGTGCTCGGCCCGCAAGGCCGCGGCGCGCTTTCCGCCGCCGCGCTGCGCTCGCCGCATCTCGTCTACATCTGCACGCTCGGCAAGGCAGCGGGCGTCGCGGGCGCGTGCGTCATTGCGCACGAGACGGTGATCGAGTGGCTCTTGCAGCGCGCGCGGCCGTACATCTTCACGACGGCCTCGCCGCCGGCGGTTGCGCATGCGGTGTCCGCGAGCATCAAGATCATCGCAGGCGAGGAAGGCGACGCGCGGCGCGCCCACCTCGCGACGCTCATCGAGCGCACGCGCGCGATGCTCAAAGCAACGCGCTGGCAGCCGGTCGATTCGCACACCGCGGTGCAGCCGCTCATCATCGGGTCGAACGAGGCTGCGCTGGCGGTTGCCGCGCGTCTCGACGAAGCAGGCCTGTGGGTGCCCGCGATTCGTCCGCCTACCGTTCCGGCGGGCACGTCGCGTTTGCGCGTTTCGCTCTCGGCGGCACACTCGCACGACGATCTCGCGCGCCTCGAGACCGCGCTAGCGCAACTCGGCGAGGTGAAGTCATGAATCACCCCCACGCTCACTTTCTTTCGCGCGAGGCAACATGAGCGCGCCGCTTTCGCTTTTCGTCACCGGCACCGACACCGAAATCGGCAAGACCCTGGTTTCGTGCGCGCTTCTGCGCGGCTTCACGCGCGAGGGCTTGCGCGCCGCCGCGATGAAGCCAATCGCCGCCGGCGCGTACGAGCACGACGGGCAATGGCGCAATGAAGACGCCGATCAGCTCGACGCCGCCGCCAGCGTGCTGCTGCCGCCCGGGATCCGCACGCCGTATCTGCTGAAAGCGCCCGCCGCACCGCATATCGTCGCGGCGCAAGAAGGCGTCGCGCTGGAGATATCGCGCATCGTCGACTGTCACGCGCAAGCGCTCAAACAAGCGGATATCGTCGTTGTCGAAGGTGTCGGCGGTTTTCGCGTGCCGCTTGACGATAAGCACGACACCGCCGACCTCGCGCTCGCACTGAACCTGCCCGTCGTGCTCGTCGTCGGCATGCGGCTCGGCTGCATCAGCCATGCGTTGCTCACCGCCGAAGCGATTGCGTCACGCGGCCTGCGCATGGCGGGCTGGGTCGCCAATCGCGTCGATCCGGCGATGCGCTTCGCCGACGAGAACATCGACACGATTCGCGCCTGGCTCGAACGCGAGCTCCGCGCCCCGCTTCTCGGCGTCGTGCCGTATCTCGCGATGACCGCCCCCGACGCCATTGCCGATGCCGCAGCCGACTGCATCGGCACCGCCAAGCTATTGCAGACGCTGCGCACCCTGCAGCGCTGAACCCCTTCGACTCTTTGCCTACAAGGATTGACGACATGACTCAGTTCCAACCTGCCGCCGAGACCGCGAGCGCCACCGCCATCCCCGCAGCGAATGCCGGCGGCGCGCCGGCGCGCTGGCGCGTGGCCGATGTCGCCGCGCTGTACGAACTGCCGTTCAATGATCTGCTGTTGCGCGCGCAGCAGGTGCACCGCGAGCATTTCGATGCGAACGCCGTGCAGCTCTCGACATTGCTGTCGATCAAGACCGGCGGCTGCGAAGAGGATTGCGGCTACTGCTCGCAGTCCGCGCATCACGATACGGGCCTGAAGGCGGAAAAACTCATGGACGTGGATGCCGTGCTCGAAGCCGCGCGCGCCGCGAAGGCCAACGGCGCGACGCGCTTCTGCATGGGCGCGGCCTGGCGCAATCCGAAGGAACGCCATATGGAGCCGCTCACCGCGATGGTTCGCGGCGTGAAGGAAATGGGCCTCGAAACCTGCATGACGCTGGGCATGCTGGAAGACGCGCAGGCCAAGCGGCTGGCCGGCGCCGGGCTCGACTACTACAACCACAACCTCGACACGTCGCCCGAGTTCTACGGCCAGATCATTTCGACGCGCACATACCAGGACCGCCTCGACACGCTCGAGCGCGTGCGCGACGCGGGCATCAACGTGTGCTGCGGCGGGATCATCGGCATGGGCGAGACGCGCCGCGAGCGCGCCGGCTTGATCGCTCAGCTCGCGAACATGAGCCCGTATCCGGAGTCGGTGCCGATCAACAACCTCGTGGCCATCGAAGGCACGCCGCTCGAAAATACCGAACCGCTCGATCCGCTCGAGTTCGTTCGCACGATCGCAATCGCGCGCATCACGATGCCGAAGGCGATGGTGCGTCTGTCGGCGGGCCGCCAGCAGCTCGACGACGGGATGCAGGCGCTGTGCTTCCTGGCGGGTGCCAATTCGATTTTCTATGGCGATCAACTGCTGACGACCAGCAACCCCCAGGCGGAGAAAGACCGCAAGCTGCTCGCACGGCTCGGCATGCGCGCCGAGGCCGCGCAGCAGATGCCGGTGGAAGCGGCGCAGACGTGTGAGCGCGCGCAGGCTGCGAACTAAGCGTAGTTTTGCTGCGCTACAGCTAATCGGGAAGAGCGCTCGCTGTCGAGCGCTCTTTTGCATTGGGCCACGGCAAAGCACAGGCCGCTCACGGTTCGCCGAGTACAGCCTTTAGCCGATTCAGTTCCGGCTCTATTACTTTTGTTCTTTTGCCGCTCAGGTATATAGCTCGGACATTGCGTACCACACTGGCACGCGTTGGGCGATCTCTGCTTGAGTAAGTTTGGCCATAGGTAGCTTCGGTTACGGAGCGGGATACACTATTGGGTTGCGGCCCGGACGATGACTCGGCATCATCGATCGCCACGCCGGCAGCCAATGCTCAACTGTCGGCAGCGAACGGCAGCCCAGCCGTGAGTCCGACCGTCAGCGCGAACGTTCGAAATCGTGCGGGCCACGGCTCGACCGCAGGCAAGCCGGACTAACCGATCTGCACTCCACGAAAAATCATATTGTCTTATCAGAATGTCCGATCTTGTGCGTTCACCTCTGACCGCAGTTAGAGTCCGAAGTTAAGAGCCGGACGGCGCATAAACGTCCGGCCGATGCAGTTCCATGTACCACTCGGGATGAGTGAGCCCGTTGAAACCATGCGGCCGATAGACACCGTGCGCATCCGACGTGACGAGGACGATCCTGCGCAGTCCCTTGAGCAGATCGGAGCCAAAGATGTGACGCATCACCGCAGCCGCATAGCCGTGCGCGCGGTATTCTGGCAGAACGAATACGTCGCAGAGATAGCCGAATGTGGCCATGTCGGTCACGACGCGAGCAAAGCCGATCTGGCGCTTGCCTAGATAAGCTCCGAAGCAGAGCGAGCCCTCGATCGCGCGCTCGACGGTTTCCCTTGGAATACCCTTGGACCACGCAGCATGATCGCGGAGAAAGGCATGAATGACGTCGATGTCCAGTTCGCTTTTATTGCTCGATATGCGCAATGCGTTGACTTTCATTTTTTAGCTCTCCAGAGTTGAAGCCGTCGACTGCCGATTCTTAAAGGTACGCTGACCACGAGCGTATCCACGGAGTACTTCGCGCGCGGCCAGGGCCCGAAACCCGCCGCGACGTTGATACGCCCCGCGTCGCCGAGATTCACGAACGCGCTCCCAGGGCGCTGCACCAGCTCGCGCGCACCGGCGCGGCTGAAAAAGTAGAATGAAGCCTGTTCTTAAATCGGCCGGCCGTTCGCCAAGCAAAGGCGGCCTATATTTCAAACGATATGAAGATTCTGTTCTACACGCCGCATAGCGACGCGTCCGCATGGCTGCACGATCTGGCGCAGGCGCTGCCGCGGGCCGACTTGCGCGAATGGAAGCCGGGCGACACCGCCCCTGCCGATTACGCGATCGTCTGGCGTCCTCCGCGTGAACTATTTGCTCGCCGCGCGGGCTTGCGCGCCGTGTTCAATCTCGGTGCAGGCGTCGATGCGATCCTTGCGCTCGAACACGCGCAGCCCGGCACGCTGCCCCGCGAAGCCGCGCTCGTGCGCCTCGAAGACACCGGCATGGCCGCGCAAATGGCCGAATACGTCACGTACGCC
Source organism: Trinickia mobilis (assembly GCF_017315705.1). Classification (GTDB taxonomy): domain Bacteria; phylum Pseudomonadota; class Gammaproteobacteria; order Burkholderiales; family Burkholderiaceae; genus Trinickia_A; species Trinickia_A mobilis. The sequence continues at coordinate 57,991 of NZ_JAFLRF010000035.1, forward strand.
GTGCTGCGCTATATGCGCCGCTTCGACGAGTACGAACGGCTGCAGGCCGAGCGCCGCTGGCACGTGCTCGAGCCGCATCCGCGCAGGACGTTCACCGTCGGCGTGCTCGGTCTCGGCGTGCTCGGCACGCATGTTGCGAAGACGCTCACGTCGTTCGGTCTGCCGGTGCGCGGCTACAGCCGCAGCGAAAAAAACATCGGCGGTGTCGCAACTTATGCAGGCGCAGGTCAGCTGGATGCGTTTCTCGACGGCGTGAAGGTGCTCGTGAATCTGCTGCCGAGCACGCCGGATACGCACGGCGTGCTGAATCGCCGCACGTTTGCGAAGCTCGCGCGCGGCGCGTATCTCGTGAACGTCGCGCGCGGCGAACATCTGGTCGAAGAGGATTTGCTCGATGCATTGAAGGACGGCCGGATCGCGGCCGCGACGCTCGACGTGTTCCGCAAGGAGCCGCTCAGCGCGGATCATCCGTTCTGGAACGAGCCGCGCATTACGATCACACCGCACAGCTCAGCCGAGACGCTGCGCGAAGAAAGCGTGCAACAGGTAGCGCAAAAGATCGAAGCGCTCGAACGCGGCGAAGCGATCAGCGGCATTGTCGACTTAGCGCGCGGATACTGACCGCGCGCGCAAACAACATCCAGGAGACAACCATGTCCATCCCCAGCGCAGTGAAGATCGTCGAAGTCGGCCCGCGCGACGGGCTGCAAAACGAAAAGGAATTCGTGTCGACGGCGGTCAAGATCGAACTCGTCAACCGGTTGGCCGCGGCGGGCTTCAGGAACGTCGAGGCCGCGTCGTTCGTGTCGCCCAAGTGGGTGCCGCAGATGGCCGACGGCGCCGAGGTGATGAGCGGCATCGAACGCCGCGCAGGCACGATCTACTCAGTGCTGACGCCGAACCTGAAAGGCTTCGAAGGCGCGCTCGCCGCGCGGGCGGACGAGATCGTGATCTTCGGCGCGGCGAGCGAAGCGTTCTCGCAGAAGAACATCAATTGCAGCATCGCGGACAGCATCGCGCGTTTCGAGCCGGTCGTCGCGGCGGCGAAGGAGCACGGCGTGCGCGTGCGCGGCAGCGTGTCGTGCGCGCTCGGCTGCCCGTATCAGGGCGAAGTGCCGGTAGCATCGGTGGTGGATGTCGTCGAGCGCTTTGCCGCGCTCGGCTGCGACGAGATCGATATCGCCGATACGATCGGCGTCGGCACGCCGAAGCGCACGCGCGAGGTGTTCGGCGCCGTGACCCGGTCGTTCCCGCGCGAACGGCTTTCGGGCCACTTCCACGACACCTACGGGCAGGCGCTCGCGAACATCTACGCGGCGCTCCTCGAAGGCATCGAGATCTTTCACGCGTCGGTGGCGGGGCTGGGCGGCTGTCCGTATGCGAAGGGCGCGACCGGCAACGTCGCGACCGAGGACGTGCTGTACCTGATGAACGGCCTCGGCATCGAGACCGGCATCGATCTCGATCAGGTGGTCGCGATCGGCGACTTCATTTCGACGTCGATCGGCCGCGCCAATGTATCGCGCGCCGGCAAGGCATTGCTCGCGAAAGCGCGCAGCCAGGCAGCGTGCTCGTGAGCGCTCGACGCTCCGTCATTCACCCAGCGACGAAAAACTTTCCCTATGTCCGATGAAGCTTTTACCGAAATTGAAGGGCGCGCCGGTGGCCGACGCGGCGCTGCGCAAAGCGTGACGACCTCCGAAGCCACCCAAGCGCAGGACGCGCCGCGGGCGCCGGGCGTGCCGTCGCCGTGCATCGACGTGTGCCGGATGAATCCCGACACGCAATGGTGCGACGGCTGCCTGCGCACGATCGACGAGATCCGCGCGTGGTCGAAGCTTGACGACGACGGCAAGCGCGCCATATGGGCTGAACTCGATCTGCGTCATGCGTCGCTGATGGAAAAGCGCAAGGCGGCAGCGCCATGAACGAGCCGGCACGCGTCGTGCGGATCGGCGAGACGTGCAGCAGCACGCTCGCGCTGCCGGTGGAATCGATCAAATCGTTTGCGACGCTCGTCAACGACCAGAACCCGCTGCATCACGACGATGCGTTCGCCGCGCAAAGCCGGTTCGGCGGGATCATTGCATCGGGCACGCAGCCGACCGCGCATTTCATGGCACTGGTCGCCACGCACTTTTCGGGCTACGCGCAGTCGCTCGGCCTCGAATTCGATATCAAGCTGAAGAAAGCGGTGCGGGCGGGGGATACGCTGACGCTCTCGTGGCGCGTCGTCGACGCTTACTGGAAGCCGAGCCTGAACGGCGACCTCGTGACGCTCGAAGGCACCGTAGTCAATCAGCGCGGCGAGATCGTGCTGCTGGGCCGTGCGACCATTCTCGTGATGCCGAACGCGAAGACGAGCTGACCTTGCCGGGCGCGCCACGCCGCAAAAAATACCGCACGCGTTGCACGGGGCCGGAGTCCGTGCTGAAGCATCAATTCCGGCCGACAAAAAAAGAAAGCCGCGCGCCTGAGATGGCGTGCGGCGGAATTTTGTGACGTGATCAGCGTCCACACCCATGATACTGGCCGGCTCACTCGAATCGCATCGGTAATTTCCCTACAGACTGCTGACATCTTGTCGGCCGGCGTCTTTTGTCTGCGCTTCGCGAGCTTGCCAGACGTGCGGCCAGCAGCGGCAGAGCGTACGAATCGGCGACGAAACGCTCTGTCCGGGCGCAAGAACTTCGCAGCAAATTAATTCGGCATCCCAATCAACTTGCCGGCATCCTGCTACGTCGACGACAGCCGCCGCTGCGGCACGATGCGCCAGCCGAGATTCACGCCAGCCGCCGCGAGCAGAATCAGCACGGCGCCTGCTGCTTGAATCCACGCGAGCGACTGCCCGAATGCTACGCGGTCGACGATGATCGCGACGATCGGATAGATGAACGACAGCGCGCCCGTCATCGCCGTGGGCAGCTTCTGAATCGCGCCGTACAGCAGCACGTACATGACGCCGGTATGGACGACGCCGAGCGTCGCGAGCTGAAGCCAGTGCGCGGGCGCGGCCGGCAGCGCGTCGAAGTGCACGAGCGGCGCGAGCATCAGCGCGCCGAGCACGACCTGGATCAGCGCGATCAGATGCGGCGGCGTGCCCTTCAGGCGCTTGGTGACGATCGACGAGATCGCGTAGAGGAAGGCCGCGCCGAGCGCGAGCGCCACGCCTTCGAGATACTCGCCCGGTATCGCGAGCACTGCGGGCTCGACGCGCACGACGAACACGAGCCCGACGAACGCCACGACGAGCCACGCGATCGTCGAAGCCGTGACGCGCTCGCGAAACACGATCGCGCCCAGCGCGACGAGCATGAACGGCTGCGTGTTGTAGACGGCCGTCGCCATCGAGATCGACGCCCGCGAATACGCCGCGAACAGCAAGAGCCAGTTGCCGACGATCGCTGCGCCCGCGAGCGCGACGAGCCCGAGCACGCGCCACGAGAAAAACTCGCGCCGTATCAGCCCGAGCGCGAGGCAGATGACGAAGAGCGTCGCCGCACCGAACACGCAGCGAAAGAACACCACATTGATGGACGATTGCTGCGACGAGACGACGAGCCAGCCGATCGTGCCCGACATCAGCATGGCGGCGGTCATTTCGGCGGCGCCGCGCCGGATTTCCTGGGTTGCCACGGCGGTTTCTCTTTCCCGGTCGAACCTCGATGACACGGAGTGTAGAGCTTTCGATCGCCCCAATACATGACTAAACTAAGGCAACGACGCAACGCCGGCTAATTATCGAAGGTGAAAATGCCAAAACGCCTTTACACCGCGGCGGCGCCCGCCGCACTCGACGAAACCGACTGCGAGCTGCTTTCGGCGCTCGCCGAAGATTCGCGCATGGCGGTAAGCGAACTGGCCCGCCAGGTCGGGTTGTCGGCGCCGAGCACCGCAGAACGGCTGCGGCGGCTCGAAACGCTCGGCGTCATCGAGCGCTTCACCGTGCAGATCGACCCGCACGCGCTCGGCTCACGCTGCAGGCGATCGTGCGCGTGAAGCCGCTGCCGGGACAGTTGCATCTGGTCGAGGAAGTGATCCGCCGCATTCCCGAATTCGTCGAATGCGACAAGGTGACGGGCGACGATTGCTTCGTCTGCCGCCTGGTGCTGCGCTCGATCGAGCAGCTCGACGAGATTTTGTCGAAGGTGACGGAGCGCGCCGAAACGAGCACGGCGATCATCAAGTCGACGCCGGTGCCGCGCCGCCTGCCGCCGCTGAAGCCGCCGCAAACGGCAACGGCCGAGCACGCAGCAACCGGGGTGTCGGCGCCCTCGCCGACACCCTCGCCCGCGCCGTCCACGCGCGGACGCAGCAAACGCTAGCTTTCCGCCGGCTCGTTCGCCTCGAAGAACGACAGCATCTCCGCGACGAGCTCATCGGGCGCCTCTTCGGGGATGTAGTGCCCGCACGGCAGCGCCCGGCCGCTGACATCGCGCGCCACGTGCCGCCATTCGGCGAGCGTATTGAAGCAGAGCTCGATCACGCCCTCCTCGCCCCACAGCACGCGCAGCGGGCAGCCGATCTTGTGCCCGCACTCCTCGTCAGCGCGGTCGTGCACGAGATCGATCGTCGCCGACGCGCGGTAATCCTCGCACATCGCATGCACGGCCCCGGGCTGGCGCAGCGCGTCGCGATAGGCCTGCAACGCGTCGGGCGCGAACGGCTTCAAGCCCGCATGGCGGCTCCCCATCACGCGCTCGACGTAGACGTCGGGGTCCGCGCCGATCAGCTTTTCGGGCAGCGGCTCCGGCTGGATCAGGAAAAACCAGTGGAAGTACTTCGTCGCGAACGTCCGGTCCGTGCCCTCGTACATCGCGAGCGTCGGCGCGATATCGAGCAGCATCAGGCGCTCGACGGCGTCCGGATAATCGAGCGCCATCCGGTGCGCGACACGCGCGCCGCGATCGTGCGCGCAGACAAGAAACGAGTCGAAGCCGAAATGGCGCATCACGGCGACCTGGTCAGCCGCCATCGCGCGCTTCGAGTAGGGCACGTGCGCCGCGTCGCTCGCCGGCTTGGCCGACGCGCCGTAGCCGCGCAGATCGGTTGCGATCACCGTGAAATGCTGCGCGAGCTGCGGCGCGCAGCGATGCCAGATCATGTGCGTCTGCGGATGACCGTGCAGCAACAACAGCGGCGGCCCCGAACCGCCTTTGACCCCGAAGATGTCGACACCTGCAACGTCCACGTGAAACGGCGCGAATTCCGGAAAGCCCATGTCGTCCCCTCGATTGTCGTAGTAGGCGCTGCATATTTTATGAGCGGCTCGTGACGACGCGTCGTTCGATAGGGCACGAAAGCGTAGAAACAGAGCACTCACTCCAAGATGCAACTGCGTCGCACGCCGTCCAAATTCCCCTATAATCGAACGACCGTTCAATTTCATTGCGGCGCAGCGGCAGGCATGTGGCCGACAGCTTTCCAAAAGCTTTCTGCGGCTTTCTTCTTATGCCATCCGGCCGGCTGCGTCGTCCGCCCCGCATCGCTACACTCATATCGCCGAGCACCCCCCCGAGCGTGCCGGCGCCCCTAAAGGAGACTGCGTCATGGCCTTGCCCGCCGCCCTGCAAAATCTTGCGCTGCCCGTCGTCGCTTCGCCGATGTTCATCGTCAGCTATCCGGAACTCGTGCTTGCGCAGTGCAAGGCGGGGATTGTCGGTTCGTTCCCGGCGCTGAACGCCCGCCCGGCCGAATTGCTCGACGAGTGGCTCACGCAGATTCAGGAACAGCTCGCCGTGCACAAGGCGGCGAACCCGGGCGCCGCCATCGGCCCGATTGCGGTGAACCAGATCGTCCATCAATCGAATGCGCGCCTCGAACACGACGTGCGCGTGTGCGTCGAGCGCAAGGTGCCGATCTTCATCACGAGCCTGCGCGCGCCGGCCAAGGAAATCATCGACGCCGTGCACAGCTACGGCGGCATCGTGCTGCACGACGTCATCAACATCCGCCACGCGCAGAAGGCGCTCGAAGCGGGCGTCGACGGCCTGATTCTCGTCGCCGCGGGCGCTGGCGGGCACGCGGGGACGACCTCGCCGTTTGCGCTCGTCGGCGAAGTGCGGCGCATCTTCGACGGCCCGATCGTGCTGTCGGGCGCCATCGCCAACGGCGGCTCGATCCTCGCCGCGCAGGCGATGGGCGCCGACCTCGCCTACATGGGCACGCGCTTCATCGCGACGCGCGAGGCGCACGCGGTCGAAGGCTACAAGCAGGCGATCATCAATTCGAACGCCTCCGACATCATCTACACGAACCTCTTTACCGGCGTGCACGGCAACTACATCCGCGAGAGCATCGCGAACGCCGGGCTCGATCCGGACGCGCTGCCCGAGTCCGACAAGTCGAAGATGAACTTCGCGGGCGACAAGGCGAGGGCGTGGAAGGATATTTGGGGTGCGGGGCAGGGGGTCGGCTTGATGAACGACATTCCGACGGTCGATGAGCTCGTCGCGCGTCTGAAGCGCGAGTATGACGAGGCGAAGGAGCGGCTTGCTATTGGGCGTTGCGGGCTAGGCGCTTTGTCATAGCGATTCGCGGGGGAGTGGCGGACGGCATCGGACTCGCAGCAACGCGAGTTCGATGCCGAGCTTCCTGTTAGAGCGGGCGCTGGCTGTCATCCAATCGTTTCGGCGCGTTGGCGCCCCAGCGGGCGCGGATTTGTTCCGGCGATTCGGGTGGCCATTTGACGCCCATCTTGATGATGCGGTCGCGGATTTCGATCAGTTTTTTGTATGCGACTGAATTCGGCACGGAGGCGTTCGTCTCAATCTCGTCTGAAAGCACAACCGGGAACGACACGCCATTGATGTTGTAGGTATTTGGATGCGCTCCATGATCAAGGAGATAATCAATTTGATCCAGACCGTTGTTCATTAAAGCTTCGTAAAGTGGAGTATTGCGCAATGGATCTCGCTTGTCTACATTCGCGCCACGGGCAATCAGCAGCTTGAGCGATTCAAAGGTTCTTTCCTTTGTTACGAAAAATATTATTGGGGTGCCGGCTTCGGTCGTTGTATTGGCATCAACGCCGGCATCCAGCAACGTGCGTAGGAACTCGGGTGGCTGACTGTTCAGCACTACGCGTAGCGCGCTGCCGAAGTTTGGCACGTCATGGTTCA